>NZ_JANFNX010000001.1:203063-2180415 GCF_024436095.1 Exiguobacterium sp. LL15
AACGTGATGTAGCAATCGAACGTATCCCACTTGAATATTCGGTCAAACGTGATGTAGCAATCGAACGTATCCCACTTGAATACTCGGTCAAACGTGATGTAGCAATCGAACGTATCCCACTTGAATATTCGGTCAAACGTGATGTAGCAATCGAACGTATCCCACTTGAATATTCGATCAAACGTGATGTAGCAATCGAACGAATTCCACTTGAGTACTCAGTCAAACGTGACGTAGCAATCGAGCGTATCCCACTTGAATACTCAGTCAAACGTGATGTAGCGATCGAGCGTATTCCACTTGAGTACTCAGTCAAACGTGACGTAGCGATCGAACGTATTCCACTTGAATATTCTACAACACGAGCATAATTAACTATTTTGACTAACAATATTTTTTAAAAAATCACTTCGAATAGAAGAAATGATTTTTTTATACTGATTCATGTTGAGTAGTTCGAACAAAAAATACGCTTTGTCATAGGCACCAATAATTTGTTCTTTAGTCGCGCCCAACTTCTCAAGACAATCTCCCTTTTGAGCGTATAACTGTCCTAATACCGACATGTCTTTAAAATTAAGGCTTTCTTCAATTGCTTCATCAATCAATTGCAGAGCTTGTTCATATTTAGAGAAATCTAATAAGATTTTAGAAAAATTATAGGTGATTCTAATTTTTTCTGTTACTAAATCATCGCTATCAAAATTTAATTTGAGGATTTCCTCATAAACATTAATGCTATGCTGATAACTTTTATTTTCAGAGTATAGATTCGCGATAGCTGACTTAATACGAATCAGCATACTGGGTGAATAATGAGAAGTTAGATAATCTGCTGATAAATTTTGAAGCTCAACGATACAGGTTCGATAATCAATTTTTTGAAGCCGATACGAACAAAGGTAATAGTAGTATTTGTACAGTAGTACAAACTCAAAAGAAGAATCATGTTGCTCTAAAATCTTTTGACTCTCTTTATAGATCGACTCAAAGTCTTGATTTCTAAAACGATGTAGTAAGTCTTCATCGATCGTCTTTAATGAATCTTGTTGACGATTGGGATCTAGAAACGCAGAAATCGGAACTTGTAACCTTCGGGATAGCGCATATAACAATTCGATTGTTGGGGAATGTGTGCCACTCTCAATCTTACTGATTTCTGCTTGACTGCAGATACCGTTTGCTAAATCCTTTTGCGTTAGATTATGTTTTTTTCGCAGACGGCGTAACGCCAAACCAATTTGCGGTGACGTGAAATGATCCATTGGATCCTCGTCCTTTCATGAAAATTGAACTGTTACTCAGTATCCATTTCTATTATAGAAGTGATTGCAAAGGGATACCATAGATTTACTTGATTTCATATCAATGTTTCATCGCCCGCCGTATTTGATTCAGAAAGGGGTACACCCATGACACTCATCTTAAAAGAAACGCGACGTAACATGACTTCTTGCGCTTGGTGTCTCAATGCTGCTACCGTCTCAGTCGCCCCCTTGGCTCATCGGGAAATGGATCAAACCATTGCTAAGTCTAAGAAAGATAGAAACAAGACTGCTTGAATCATTCTAAGGACTTCATTCGTATGTGGGATGAAGTCCTTTTTGCATGATTTTCATCAGAAAGGAGCAATCACATGATAGGAATTACGATCGTATCAGAACAGGATGGTTGGTTACAACGCTCACGTCCCTCTTCAGCGATGAGACACTTTTGTGAAACCCATCGTTTTTCTTTAGATGTTTTTGATTACGACATGCATACGTTCGAGGATTTACTGGATTATATGGATTTTCAAGAATATGAACATTATCTCTTTATTCTACAGGGTGAAGGAGAACGTACATTACGACTGGTTGCTTATTTGCAGCAGCAGATGCTTCACGTTCAGTTTCATTTAATTCGAGCGGAAGGTGGTATCGTATTTGGACAACCCGATTTTCTAAATGGTTTAGAACTACCTCTCATATTTGAGGATGAAAAGTTAGTGCTTCCCATCGTTCAAAACGAGTTATTGTCTTTAATGACGGGCGTTCATCGATATGTTTCACTATTCCAACCACAACCGCTGCGGCATGTCTATATCGAAGATAGCTCATTGTTGAATCGTATTCCGGCATCTTTTTTCACATCGATGACAGTGAATAGTATCGTGTATTTCGATCATCCGATGCGTCACGATCTACCAATCATTGAATTAATGAGTCGGACGCCAGTCCTTCTTGCTTTCGTTGATACCTTGTCCCCTCCGCTTGAAACACGACTTGATGTTTTATCTCGGGCAGAACTCGCTCATCAGTTGGAGCGCTGGAAGGATACCGGGTGGATTCAAAACGAACGATTCGCCGGTATATTGGATTATGCGACACAAGCTGGATCGAACAGTTCACACCGTCTTTTTTTCTTTGAAGATGGTATCTATGCGGATCGACAGAAAACCGATCGGTTGAGTTCGGACATTTCTCTAATGGTTGAGCAAAGAGCAGGGCAGTTAGAGGCGATGGCCACACCAAAGGAACTCGAGTTATTTCCGTTACTCTATCAACTCGCAGGATCATTTTCAGGTGAAAGTCGATTTGTTACACCCTATTCAGATTTAGAATTACCACGAACGATTGGGCGTATCGGTCCACTCACGTTGATTGGTATTCAAAACGAAGAGGGGTATTTCGCTTTCGATTTAACATCGATGCAACTATTCGAAACGAACGAAGCATTTTTGTGGATTCTTGAAGCTGATCAAAAAGAACAATTTGATGTATTACCAGAACGACTTGGAGCAGACTATGCAGAAGCGATTCGATACTATAAGGAGTTGATGTATCATGAGTGACGTATTATTTGGTCCATTTTTAAGAAAGGGAAGCTATTCACGTGTTGAAGTACTCGATCACGTTTATGCGGATGAACGTTTTGGGCAACTGTATCAAGAAGCGAAGCAAGTCACAGAAATTGATGAATTGACGTTTTATCGACGCTATCTACAAAAAGAAGAGAAGGTTCTGTTTTACGGCACGTTCGATCCAAAACTCTTTAATCTCTTATCTGATGAAGGATACGATTTATATTTGATCGAGTCAGAAATGATTCGGACACATCAAATCGATACACCGTACCGTCATAAAGTATATGGCTGGAGCCATGATGTGACAGACGTCGTAGGTCCTGAATTCTTTGATCGGATCGTTCTTCCTGGTACGACCATCATGCATTACAACCGTGGGGAACTGCTATTATTCTTTCGGAACATACGTCAACTTTTAGGTGTACATGGAAAACTGCTCGTTTCGTTGCACGATATTCCTTATCTAAGAGAATCAGAGCAGTCCATTTCGACTCGACGGATACATGATACTTTAATGTTCTTTGGTCATCATGTAGATGGCGAACGACTCTTATTTAATGCGTATTTAAAATCAGGTAGCGAAGAAAAAGTAAGCTATGCAATCGATTACTTATACAAACCTGAAACCTTATTTGAATTCGCGAAACTCTCTCGTTATGAAGGTCGATCAATATATGAAGGAAAAACAATTGTCGTTCTTGAATTCAATAAACAATAAGCTTTTGATAGAATAGAAGGAGAATAAATTAAAAATATATCTCCTAGTTTAGTTTGAATAGGTCTAAAGGCAGGGTATTGAGATACAGAAGTTTTGTATTACGATTCAAAGTACATCATGAGAAAGAGGAGCCGGACCATCATGGAAAATCAGAACGAAACTACCTTTCAAAAAAGCTGTCTATCGTTCATTGAGACTTTGTTTCCAGACGAATCCTTTCACTTCTTAGAAGAATCGAGAGCAATGGATGCTTTCGGACATCACGGTATTCAATTGTTTTTTTCTTCAGAACTTCGAACGCTAAAATTCAGTCTTCTCAAACAGACACATCAACGATATGATCGTGTGTTTGTTTCGGAGAAAACTAAACAAAACACTTTTTTCCGAAGGCTGTTGGAGGCAACATATGAAGAAAATCAATTGTACATCGATCATGTCGTAAAAACCGATTAATCCAAAAAAAAGGCATGGGAGCGATTACGCCCCATGCCTTTTATCTTTTTAGGCTTCGATCGATGCTGATCCGCGTTTTAACGCATGATCAATCGAAGTCGCCATCTCTTCTCGAACTGTAGTTGAGATCAGTCTACCATCGAAATAAATTTCTTTAGATAAGCTCAAGTGAACAAGTAAATCCTCTAATACGAGCTTCAAATCAAGAGGTTTCGTCGGTTCGAGCGCTTGTTGTATGAATTCATTCAGAGATGGGTGCTGAACATGCTTTGGATCAATCAAATCAATGATTGTTGTATTTAAAGCAAGTGCTAAGCGTTCGAGGGATTGGGGAGTTGGCATCCGTTGTCCGCGTTCATATGCGGAAATCGTCGTCGCAGTTTCACCGCATTTTTCGGCTAGATGCTTTTGGGTGTACTTGTGCTGTTTTCGTAGTTGCATGATTTTTTTTCCAAGTGCGCGATTCATAGCGCTTCACTCCTATTCCTCAGGTCATCGTGTATAGTACTAATTAACCACTTATCGTACGGGAGAAACCTTTGAAATGTAAAAAACGTTTGAATAAGGAAATAAAAAGATAGTGAAATACTAAATTTGGCTTTTAAAACGATAGTCATGCTGAGGTAAATCACATGCTATTCTAAGGTGTATGTGAAAAAAAGGAGTGTCTTCATGAAAAAAATTACATGGTCTGGCTATGTTGTCCTCGCCGTTCTCTTAGTCCTCTTTATCTCAAGTTCGATGCCGTACCAGGCACAATCCATCAAACCAAGGTTATCGCGCTTCATTCCGTTAGGATTCGTCGATCATCTGCGTTTCATTTCTTTCTCGTATCACGGAGAAGTCAGTGTCGCTGCCCTCGGACGGAGTGGCTTCATTGAATTTTTCATTCGAAAAGCCGCTCACGTCTCAACATTTCTTGTGTTAGGTGTGGGATTGATTGATTTGACGCGTCGTCGCCTAACGACAGGACTGGCCGTCTTGTTTGCCTATTCGTTAGCAATCACGGTAGCGGTCTTTGATGAGTTTCATCAGATTTTGACAGGGGACCGGACAGGACTCATTCAAGATGTCTTACTCGATGGAATGGGGGCATTAATTGGAATCGGATGTTATCTACTCGTCTATAGGAAAAAAGTACGACGCCAAGCAGGAAGTCTTTCCTTCCAGCACGAAAAGAACAGGCATCACTTTTAACGAAGGAGACTGCCTTATGAAGACTTCCCATTTATTGATGACGAGCGTTGGTCGTCGGACGAAACTGGTCGAGTATTTTGTCCGTGAGATGTCAAACGGTCATGTCAGTACCGCGGATTGTAGTCCACTTGCACCGGGTCTCTATATGACGGAACGCCATCATCTCGTACCACGGATCGATGCACCGGATTATATCGAGCATTTACTTGAATTGTGCCAGCGGGAACAGGTGACAGCATTATTGTCATTGATTGATCCTGAACTGGAGTTACTTGCAGCGGCGACGGAACAGTTTGAAGCCATCGGTGTCACGGTCCTCGTCTCACCGATGGATGCCTGTCGTCTCTGTTTCGACAAGTACGCGATGTATACGTATTGTGTCGCGGAAGGGATCGCGCATGCGCGGACATACGTGACGCTCGAAGCATTCCGGAGCGCACTTGCGCAAGGGGAGGTCCAGTTCCCAGTCTTCGTCAAACCACGCAATGGGAGTGCCAGTCTCCATGTCCAGGCGGTTTCTTCACTTGAGGTCGTCGAAGGATTATTCGCTACCTATCCCGATTTATTGATTCAAGAATACTTAAGAGGACAAGAGCTCGGTGTCGATGTCTATGTCGACTGGCTGACGCATGAAGTGACCGATATCTTCATCAAGGAGAAACTCGTCATGCGTGCAGGAGAAACTGACAAGAGTCGTTCCGTTAAACGCGATGATGTCTTTGAACTGGTCGAGCAGGTCTTAGATGGAACCGGTCTTATCGGTCCGCTTGATTTTGACCTGTTCGATGTGGACGGAACGCTCTACCTATCAGAGATCAATCCGCGATTCGGTGGGGGGTACCCGCATGCGTATGAATGTGGCGTCAATTTTCCGAAAGCGATTCAAAACAATCTCCACGGGCAACGTAATCCCCGACGCATCGGAGCGTATGTGGAAGACATCTATTTATTGAAGCACGATACGGTGACGCTGTTGCCTGCCTCGCTGCTTGAGCAAATCAAAAAATCATAGGCACGAAAAAGGAGTGATCCGGTCGAGACTGGACCACTCCTTTTAGGTAGAAGAGCAGAATCAAGAAAGAGAGACGCGTGCACGCTTGAGGCATTGCACGGCGGAGGTCCAGCTACCGAAGAGAGCGTTGATCGTCGAGGTACTCGGAACCGAGCGACCTTCTGCCCATTTCCGGTAATGAATGATACTGAGGGAAGGTAATTCTTCTTGTGCCTGCCGCAGTGCTTCAAGGACATCTTCTTCGACCCATTTCCGGCGAGGCGGTGCGATGTCGAGGCAAGCGAGGGCATCTGCCCATGAACCGTATTTACGGGCAATCGTCGCGACTGTCGGATGTCCGTTTTCTTGTGCCCAAATCGCATACGTCTGTGTCGTCAGACGTGGAAGGACATCTGAAGCTTCGAGCAGTGCCGTGATAATACGTTCTTCTGTCATCGAGATAGAACGTGTCATTTCAATGTGTGCTTCTTCGAGTGCACGTGACCAAGAACCGAAGCGTAAGTTGATCAATGTCAAGGAGGGGCCATGTTTCGCCTTTGCCCATTCCCGGTAGCTGTTGCTATGGAACGGGTGTAAGCGTGTCGATGCTTCCTTGATGAAAGCAAGAATCTCTTCATCTGAAAAGTACGGACGGATTGATGAGAGACCAGCCGCTTGGAGTGCTTCACGCCAAGAGCCAAATACATTGATGATCGTCGTGATCGATGGAATGTCTTTTCCGACCGACCAGCGCGCATACGTCTTTGCGTCGAGAGCGGGATATTCGATACTAGCTTCGATTAGGCTATCGATGACTTGTTGTTCTGTCCATTTCTTCATGATGTCATACCCCTTTCATGTAGGTGCTCTAGGTGTGGGTACTGTCGTGAGGTGGAAGTCGACGAAGCGACGTATAAGCGAGAAGGCTGAGCCAAATAAAATAAAATCCACTCGGTCTAACGAGAATGCTTTCCGTGAATTGAAGTAGTCCGAGCCAGCTTGCAAGCAACAGTGCGAGAAACGCGAGATCCGTTGTCTGAATCCGAAACAGTCGATAGAACAGATACAGAAAGACTGCGCCGTACAGCAAACAACCGATGAGTCCAAATTCATAGAGATAAGTGATCGGTGTACTGTGGAACGTATAGAGAACTTGTTCGTTCAGTTGTTCCTCCAGTCCGCGTGGGGCACTTCCGATCCCGTGCCCGAACCAAAGCGAATCAGCGGAAGCGCGCCATCCGGCTTGCCAAAGCGTCAATCGTCCGTTGAGACTGAGCAAACGGGGAAGCAGTCCTTGAAACGTAAAGACGGCTAGGAGGATCAAGCTGCCCGTTACGTAACATGCTGTCACCTGCACCCGCTGTCTCGTTCCCGGAACCATTCGAATACTCGTCAGCAGGGCAAGGAGGAGAAAAGAATAGATTCCTGTCTGCGAACCGCTTCTGAGTAACGCGACGATGATGAGAAGGAGGAGGACGGCGTGCAGAAAGCTTTGCCGACGCGGGAACTGTTTGAGCAAGTAGAACCAAGCAAACAGTCCGCCTGGAACAAGCCATGCTGCAAGCGTATTCGGATTGTTCATCAGACCAGCGAGGCGAAGGAATGAACCTTGTTCCCCGACGTACAGTTGAGGAAATGACAAAGGACCGATCCGAAGCCATTGCAGGTTTTCGACCGGAACATACTCTGAACCAAATGAGACGATGAGGGCATAGGAAGCGAGAAAGACGGCTTGTCCATAAAGAAAGTGACACAACAGCCGTTGCCATTGTTCGATTGATGTACGCGAGAGCGAAGAGACGATGCCAACGAACAGCCAAGTCGAGATGAGGTAAAGCGAAGCAAGAATACGATCCGTATTCGTGTTAAAGAAGAAAAAAACGATATGAAATGTCAGATAAATCAGAAAAATTAGTGCGATTTGATGTCCTCTCGCCCGATTGGCGCGATAGAACGGTCGTAAGATGAGCCAACAGACGCTGAACAGAACGATGTAGACCGGAAGCAACCAAAGAGACCACTGTTTCGGCAACACTTCGTCCGTGAAGGATAAGGGACGAATCCAAGCATCGAGCATGATCCAAGCGACTAGGATGGATAAGGCAAACGATGTGGGTATATTGGCTGATTTTAACATGATTTCTAAAGACTATCCACCCTTCATATAGGACTTATTACCGATTTGAACACTTTTTAATCATCAAATTGGTATTTACCCTTATCTTTCAAAACATCATGCAGATAAATGAAAAAAGATTAAGAAAAACGTGATCATTTTTTCGTGAATCGCGTTTTTTTCGTGACATGAATTCATACGGTGAACTAGTGTTGCGCAAGCGAGATAGCTACCGAAAAAAATATAATCATTTCCACCAAGCTCTAATTGTTTTGGGATTCGATTGGAAATAAGGTGTAGATATAACCAATGTCCATCCATTCGGTCAAGTCAGAAAGAGGTGAACAACAGTGAGCTCGATGCATCAAAGAAAAACCTTCGGAGATCATTTGACGACGCTCCGACGCGGCTGGTGGCTACTCGCACTCTTCATGATTCTCTTCGCGGGTGCTGGATATGCACTCAGCATGTATGTCATTCCAAAGACATACGAGGCGACGGCCTACATCCTCGTCGTTCCTCAAGCGAACGCTGAGGCGACATCGACGCCGACACTCGTCAGTACCTATCAAGATATCTTACGAAGCCCAGAGGTCGTCGATCAGGTCGCCCAAAAGATGAACGTCACCGACAAGCGGTTATTCGATTTGACGGATCGTCTGACGGTCTCGAGTAATCTCGATTCGCAAGTCATCGCCTTATCCGTCACAGATCGTTCGGCGGAGCAGGCAGCGATTCAAGCGAATACGATGACGGAAGTCTTCCAGGACTATCTCCCGCAACTGATTAATACGAGTAAGACGGAAGTGTTCTCGAGTGCACGGATTCCAACGAACCCCGTATCACCGAACATTCTGATGAATACAGGGATCGGTGGCGTCCTTGGTCTGATGCTCGGACTCCTGATCGTCTATTCTCGCTCGTTAAGCAAAAAGGAAGCGACACGTGAATCCACTGATAGTTATCCGAAAGCAATTCCCCGCACCCATTCATGAGAGAGGAGAGGAGACACCGTCATGCAGCATTCCCCGCTCACCCCGTACCGTCGGCAGTTGAAGATCGGACTCCTTCGCCTGATCGACGCCGGAATCATCGCACTCGCGACTGTCGTTACGTTCTACTTCTTTAATCCGCTCCATCTCACCGTCAACTTCGAGTTGCAGGATGCACTCGAAATCGCTCTCATCCAGTGGGTCGCCCTCACGTTCGTCGCACACTGGATGCGCTTCTATCAAATCATCTGGCGTTACGCAAGCCTTCGTGATCTCGCCGTTCTCCTCGTCGTCGTCCTCGCCAGCAGCTTCGTCTTACTAGGACTTGAGTACGCATTGTTCGACTTCGCGGTCGAACGAGCGATCTTCCTGCAGACCGGACTCGTTTTAAACGGTATCTTATTCGTCCGGTTGTTGATTCGCGGACGTAGCTTAAGACTCGTTCCTGACAATAAGACGCTCGGCAAACGAACGCTGATCATCGGTGCCGGTGCCTCCGGTCAGATGATCACAAAAGAACTGAAACAAAAGAAATCGCATATCTTAAACGTCGTTGGATTACTGGATGATTCGCTTGAACTACGCGGGATGCGGATTCACGGTGTTCCCGTCATCGGAGCAATCGACCAACTCGAATGCATCATCGAGGAACAAAAGATTGAAGCAGTCGTTCTCGCGATCCCATCGTTACCGTATCCGCAGCGGGTTGAATTGCTGAACCGGATTAAACAAACCCAAGTCGAAGCGCATACGTTACCGATGCTCGTCGAACTGGCGTCCGGAAAGGTCTCGATCAAACAAATTCGTGAAGTCTCGATCGCTGACTTACTCGGTCGCGAACCGGTCGAACTCGATATTACGGAAATCGAACGAAGCGTTCATAGCGCGACCGTCCTCGTCACCGGTGCTGGTGGTTCGATCGGTTCCGAAATTTGCAGACAACTGATTCGCTTCCGTCCTGAACGGCTCATCCTTCTCGGACACGGCGAAAACAGCATCTATCTGATCCGCCGGGAACTCGAGTGTCTCAGTCGGGACATCCAGTTCGAATCCGTCATCGCCGATGTGCAAGACAGTGATCGGATGCTTGAAGTCATGCGACGGTTCGAGCCGGATCTCGTCTATCACGCGGCAGCCCACAAGCACGTGCCGCTAATGGAGGATAACCCAAGCGAAGCCGTCAAGAACAACATCTACGGCACACGCAACGTCGCTCGAGCGGCGGAAGCGGCTGGTGTCAAACGCTTCGTCATGATTTCGACCGATAAGGCCGTCAATCCGACGAGTGTGATGGGGGCGACGAAACGAATCGCCGAGATGGTCATCCAGCAGATGGCACGTAACAGCGAGACGACGTTCGCCGTCGTCCGGTTCGGAAACGTCCTCGGGAGCCGCGGTTCCGTCATTCCACTGTTCAAGGAACAAATCGCGAAAGGCGGACCGATCACGATCACCGATCCCCGGATGACACGCTACTTCATGACAATCCCGGAAGCGAGTCGTCTCGTCATTCAAGCGAGTGTCCTCGCAAAAGGTGGCGAAGTGTTCGTCCTCGATATGGGTGAACCGGTCCACATCACGACACTCGCGAAGAACTTGATTCACTTGAGTGGATTCACGGAAGAGCAGATCCCAATCGTCTACAGCGGCATTCGAAAAGGCGAGAAACTCTACGAGGAACTGCTCGCTCGTGATGAAGTGCATGACGAACTCGTTTTCGACAAGATCCTTGTCGGTAAGACACGACCTTTTGGATCCGTCGACCCGTACTTGCGTGAGATCGCCCAAGCGCTCGGTCAGGACGAGGTACTCCGCCAGTATTTGTTAGACGTCACGAACGAAACCGATGCCGACCCGGTAGCACCGACGATGCGGATCGCTCGCAAATAGAGAGGAGGGGAAACGATGAAAACGGCCCGGCTGTCCCGCTTCAATCTCATCTTCATTGCCGATACGGCGTATTCGCTCCATCAATGGATGATTTTGACGCTCCTGATCAAATGGAGCACACCGCTCAACATCGGTTATTTCAACTACGCCCTTGCCATCACCGCACCGATCGTCATGTTCTGTTGGCTGAACGCCAGTACGATCCTGACGGCAGAACGGGCTGGACTGACGAACTTCTGGCTCTTCATCAAGACTCGTTTTTCACTCCTCTCGGCAGGTGTGTTCGTCCTCCTTGGGGTCTATTATTTCTTCGGTGAAGCGGACATTTTACTCCTGACACTGCTTGTCTACCTGAATAAGTACATGGAATCGTTCGCTGATCTCGCTTACGGTTTCTTGCAAGGACATACTGCCTTCAAGGAAGTCGCCGTCTCGAAAATCTTCCGGAGTCTCTTGAACGTCTCGGGCGCAGCACTCGTCCTCTTTACGACCCATTCAATCCACGGATTCGTACTCGCCTTGATCGCTGGAAACTTGATCATGCTACTCGCATACGATTTACCGACAATTCGCCGCATTGGTCGCGGCTTTGACAATCAAGCGCTTGACTTACGGTACCGGTCAGGCAAGGAGCTGTTCCTTAAAGCGATGCCACTCGGCTTCGTCGCTCTTCTAATCGCCTTGAACGCAAACATTCCACGATTGTTCGTCGGTCACGCAATCGGAACGGAAGAGCTCGGTTACTACGCTAGCATCGCCTATCTACTCGTACTTGGCAGTCTGTTCATCCACTCCTTGATCGCCGTCTTACTACCGAACTTCTCGTCTGAGACGGGTGAACGTCAAAGTTTACCGGAACTGCGCAAGCTGACCCGCTCGATGTTACTGATGACGAACGTCGTCGGCATCCTGTTGATTGTCGGAGCGATCTTCCTCGGCAAGTGGGGCTTGACGATTTTCTATAACGCGTCGTTCGTTCAATACCACTTGATTTTCGTCTTGATGATGGTCGCCTCACTCTTTTTCTACAACTCGACCGTCATTCAGGCACTCTTGACCGGCTTCCAGCAATTTCGGATCCAGACGATCTCGATCTTCGGTAGTGTCGTCGTCAACCTGATCGCCTGCAGCCTGTTGATTCCGCTGTATGGTCTATACGGTGCGACGATCGCTTACACCCTCTGCGCCGTTACTCAGATCGTCCTATTGTTACCAGCACTGTATCGATCCTTGTATCCACGGGACGTCACGCTCGTCGTCGAACAAAGCAGCTAAGGAGGGAAGAAGATGCGACCAATCCTACTACTCATCGTCATCGAAGCGCTCGTTTGTCAATTCGCCCGGTCGCTCTTCCCGGACACCTACGTGACCGCCTTGCTGCTCATCAACTCGGTGTTGTTTCTCTATTATCTACTCCGTCAGGCAGAGACGACGCCACTCTTTCTCATCTTCATCACCGCTTTCTTCGTCCGACTGGTTCTGATGTTCATCGATCTCGAGCTGTTTCGCTTACCGCCACACAGTGGGGACGATACGGAAGCTTTTCATCTCGAAGGTGTCCAAATCTTCACCGATCCGTCGACCTTCAATGATGTCGTTCGCGGCACCTATTCCAAGTTTCTCGGAATCTTCTACCTGATGTTCGGTCCGGAACGAATTCTCGCTCAGTTCTTCAACGTCATCCTCGGCGTCGTCGCTGTCGTCATCCTAGCGAAGACGCTACAACGGTTACGCTTACCGGAACGATACGTGTTCGCAGCTACACTAATCTTCGCATTTTTCCCACAAGGATTGTTGCTCTCACCGATTCTCTTGCGTGACCAGATCGTCGCTCTGGGCATCGTCTACACACTTTACTACATGGTGCGCTGGACGGAAGAGAAGTCCGGATGGTATATGACGCTCGCGTATCTCGGCTACTTCGTTAGTACAATGTTCCACTCCGGACTTGCAGTCGGCATCATCGTCTTACTCGTCTATTTCTCGTTTTATAGCCATGAGACACGACGAATGGATTTTGAACCGACGAAGGTGCGGCGACTAATCTTTCAAGTACTGATCGTCGGCTTCATCGTCTACAGCTTCCAGGATGTCTTGTTTGCAAAGTTCACCCACGTCTCAGAAAACGGTCAGTTGTTCAGCGGGATGAGTTACGACCGTGGCGGCTCCGCTTATCTGAACGGATTGACGGTGACAGGTCCAGCTGACATGATTCTCTACTCGCCGATTCGAACGATTTACTTCCTGTTCTCACCGTTCCCGTGGCAATGGTCGAGCGTCATGAACATTCTGATTTTCTTCCTTGACGCCGTCTTCTACTTCATCGCCTGTTTTGCGATCGTCCGGTCCTTTAAACTGATCCGTCAGCATCCGTTCGGCAGCGTCCTCTTCTTCTTTTTCCTTCTCTTTGCACTTAACGCCGTCATCTTCGGTCTTGGAACCGGCAATGTCGGAACGGCCATCCGACACCGGTATAAGTTGTTCCCGATGTTACTCATCGTCTACACATCCGTTCACTACATGCGCTGGCAAGCGCGCCACTACTTCGAGGAGGTCGAACACCGTGCCGAATAAAACGATCTTAATTACAGGTATCGCAGGCTTCATTGGATTTCACGCCGCACGTCGTTTCATCCGGGAGGGTTACCGGGTCATCGGACTCGATGAAGTGAACGACTATTACGACCCGACGTTAAAAGAAGCCCGGCTCACTGAACTTGGAACGGACTACACGTTTTACCGGGTCTCACTCGAAGAGACAGCAGCCGTCGCGCGGATCTTCGAACAGGAATCGATCGATCTCGTTCTCCATCTGGCAGCACAAGCTGGGGTACGGTATAGCATCGATCGACCGGACGTCTACATGACGTCAAACATCGTCGGCTTTCTCTCGATTCTTGAGGCGTGTCGGCATTACCCAGTCGAACAACTGATTTACGCTTCCTCAAGTTCCGTCTACGGATCGAATACGAAGATGCCGTTTGCGACGACGGATGCCGTCGATCATCCGCTAAGTCTTTACGCCGCTTCAAAGAAAGCGAATGAACTGATGGCACACACCTACAGCAGTCTCTACGGCATCAAGACGACAGGCCTTCGCTTCTTCAGCGTCTATGGTCCTTGGGGACGCCCGGATATGGCACTGTTCAAGTTCACGGAAGCAATCGCGAAAGGCAAACCAATCGACCTCTACAACTACGGTGAGATGGGGCGGGACTTCACTTACGTCGACGACATCATCGAAAGCATCTACCGCCTGTTCCAGACTGAACCGGAAGTCGATGAATCGTTCGATGCCTCAAATCCCTTACCGGACCGCAGCAACGTTCCGTATCGTGTCTATAACATCGGCAGTCACAGCCCGATTCGTCTCAATGAATTCGTTGCTTTGATTGAGCGGCGCCTTGGCAAGACGGCAATCCAAAACGGGATGCCGCTTCAACCAGGCGATGTTCCAGAAAGCTTTGCTGACGTCTCATCACTGTTCGAGACGATCGGCTACCGTCCACAGACGACGGTCGAAGCGGGCGTCAATGCATTCATCGACTGGTACGAGAGTCACTACTTGCTGAAGGAGGAAATTCAAGATGGCGCTTAAAGAGGAATTCTACTATCGGTCCCCAATCTTTATCCAAAATTGGCTGACCTCCTTATACGGTCGGAAGTTAATGCAAGAACGATACGGTCCCCTCTATGAACAGAAGATGAAGGAACTCCGGAAAAAAGATCGGACGCAGGATTATAAAGCGGAACAACTCGATCGCTTGAATGCCTTTCTCATTTTTGTTGCAACGCATACGCCATACTACGCGCAACTCTTTCACGAACATGATATCCAATTACCGTTCACGTCACTCGAGCAACTGAAGACAATTCCAATCCTTGAAAAAGAAACACTTCGTCAAAACAATGACGCCTTCATGTCCCGCGTCGATGCGCCGGTTCGAGGGCGGACGGGGGGGACGAGCGGGAAGTCACTTCAAGTGGCGTTCATGCGCGAGGATGTCCAGGAACGGATGGCACATCTCGATTACTTCAAAGAACGTCATGGTTTCCACGCCGGAATGCGCCGAGCGAGTTTCACCGGACGGACGCTGACAGCTGTCGATCAAAAGAAACCAATCTTCTGGCGGATGAACCGACCACTCAATCAGTTGCTCGTCTCGATCTTTCACATGAAGGAAGAGAATTTCCCGGCCTACATCGAGGAGCTGAATCGATTCCAGCCGCAAGCACTTGACGGCACACCGACAGCGATGGTCGAAATCGCCCGCTATATGCTGAAGCATCATATAAAGCTGGATATCCCGCTGATCGCCATCTTCCCGACATCGGAAACGGTGACGGAGGAGATGCGCTCGGTTCTCGAGGAAGCCTTCAACGCACCGGTCTTCGATCAATATGGTTCTTCAGAAGGCGCACCAATCATCTCAGAATGCAGTCATCGAAAACTTCATCTCCATCATGAGACGGGCATCATCGAACCATATGGAGAGGACGGCGAAGTCGTCGTCACGTGTTTTACGACACGCGGCACACCACTGATTCGTTACCGGATCGGTGACCGGATGACACTCAGTGACGAGACCTGTAGCTGTGGACTAAACGGACCAGTCATCGCTTCGATCGATGGACGGGGAACGAGTTATATCGTCAGCGAAAAGCGGGGCAAGGTGTTCGAAGGGGATATCACGACGATTGCCCGAGAACTTCCGAACTCCGTCTTGCGACTCCAAGTCGAGCAGCACGCGCTCAATCACGTGACACTTCGGTATATTCCAGATGCGAAGCGTTTCCGTCCAAAACACGAGCAGATCCTCTTGAACGAGATGCGCAAGTTGCTCGGATCCGAGATGAAAATCGTCCTTGAGCCTGTCGAACAAGTCAAACAGGAACCGAACGGAAAAACGTTGATCGTCAAACAGTCGATGAAATAGGAGGAACCCACCATGAACAAGGCAGTCAAACACATCGTAGATACGACAGCAGCCCAAACTGGTTCACTTCCCATTGCCAACCGTTCGATTGCCGTCGTTGGACTCGGATACGTCGGTCTTCCCGTCGCTGTCGCCTTCGGCGAAAAAACAGCCGTTGTCGGCTTTGACATCAAGGAACAACGCGTTCAAGAACTGCAAGAAGGAATCGACGCGACACTCGAACTGAGTCCGTTCACGTTGAAGAACGCAACCGTCGACTACGTCTCGGATCCATCAGCACTGCAAGCGAGTGACTTCATCATCATCGCCGTTCCGACACCGATCAATGCGCAGAATCAACCAGACTTGACGCCGCTCTTACGCGCCTCACACCTCGTTGGTCGCCAGCTCAATAAAGGCGATATCGTCGTCTATGAGTCGACGGTCTACCCAGGAGCGACGGAAGAAGATTGTATCCCGGTCCTTGAAGAAGCATCCGGCTTACGAGCTGGTGTCGACTTCTTCGTCGGCTACTCACCGGAGCGGATCAATCCGGGTGACCACGAGCACACGTTCAAGACGATCAAAAAAATCGTCTCGGCTCAGGATGAACAGACACTCGATATCGTCGCGGAAGTTTACGAAGCGGTCGTCGAAGCCGGTGTCCACCGGGCTTCGTCGATCAAGGTTGCAGAAGCCGCAAAAATCATCGAAAACACACAGCGCGACCTCAACATCGCCTTGATGAACGAACTGGCAATCATTTTCGACCGGATGGACATTGATACGCTCGAAGTCCTCGAAGCAGCCGGTACGAAATGGAACTTCCTTCCGTTCCGCCCGGGTCTCGTCGGTGGTCACTGTATCGGCGTCGATCCATTCTATCTAACGATGAAAGCCGAGTCGCTCGGCTATCACCCGGAAGTCATCCTCGCCGGACGCCGGATCAACGATACGATGGGGCGCTTCATCGCAACAGCGCTCGTCAAGAACCTGATTAAACAGAACATGCCGGTCCTCGGTGCTCGTGTCACGATCCTCGGCTTATCATTCAAGGAGAACGTCAGCGATATCCGGAACTCGAAAGTCGCGAACCTCGTCCGCGAAATCGAAGAGTTCGGCATTGACGTCCAAGTGACGGATCGACTCGTCGAAAAGAGTGAGGCGAAACGCGAGTACGGCATCGACTTGCTCGAGATGAGCGAACTCAAACCAGCCGACGTCGTCATCTTCGCCGTCTCACACGAAGAATACGTCGAAGGCGGTTGGAATCTAGCGCAACACTTACTGAAGGTCGGACGCGGAATCGTCGTCGACATCAAAGGCATGTTGCCACGGTCAGAACAGCCAGAGGGGGTCCACGTATGGCGCCTTTAAAAATTCTTCAGGTCTGTGCCCTTGATACGACGGCAGAGACGATGTTACAGCCGCTCTTACTCGCTTTACAAAACGCCGGGCACGACGTCGGCATTGCTTGTGCCGACACCGGTGCCTCGGTGAAACTGGCTGCAAAGGGATTCCGGATGCACGACATCCCGATCGAGCGCCGGATCGACTGGACGAGTAACTGGCGGACGATCCAAGAAATCACACGAATCTTGAAGGAGGACGGCTACGACGCCGTCCATGTCCACACACCAGTCGCTGCCGCCCTCGGACGCGTCGCCGCAAAACGGGCCGGAACGAAGCATATCGTCTACACGGCACACGGCTTTTACTTCCACGAGAAGATGGGGCGGGTGACGTACCAGCTGACGTATTCCGTTGAAAAGTGGCTAGCTCGTTTCGCGACCGATTACCTTCTCCTCCAAAGCGAAGAAGATTATCAACTCGCTCAGCGCAAACGCTTTAAGGCGAATACCCGCCTGATGCACCTTGGAAATGGGATTGACTTGACCCGCTTCTACCCACGACCACGTGAAGCCGGAGCGCCGTTTACGTTCCTCTTCATCGGTCGGATCGTCGAAGAAAAGGGGATTCTCGAACTGCTCGATGCGTTCGAGGACGTCGTCTATCGCCACCCGGAAGCCCGTCTCGTCATCGCTGGTGAGATGATGGCAAGCGAGCGGGATCAGACGACGAAACACTTATTCTTACGACGGATTCGCGAGATTCCGAATGTCGATTACCTTGGGTTCGTCGAAGACATACCGAGCTTGTTCCAACAAGTCGATGCCTTCGTCTTACCGTCGCATCGCGAAGGCGTCCCACGTTCGATCATCGAAGCGATGGCGAGCGCAAAGCCCGTCATTGCAACAAACATCCGCGGCTGCCGCGAAGAGGTCGTCGAGGGGAAAACGGGGTATCTCGTTGAAGTCCACGACATCGCGAAGCTCACCAACCGGATGAATACCCTCGTCGAACAACCGGACCGTGCCAATGAGATGGGACGGAATGGATTTGACCGTGCCATGAAACATTTCAACGAAGCCGACGTCATCAAACGACAACTTGATCTCTTTTCAGCTATGTAAAAGGAGGACGTCATCATGAAACGCACATTTGACTTCACGGTTAGTCTAATCGCCATCCTCATCCTGATTCCTGTCTACGCCGTCGTCGCCTTAGTCATCTATACGAAGCTCGGACGACCGATCTTCTTCAATCAAGTCCGCCCTGGCTACAAGGGCGAGCTGTTTAAAATCTATAAATTTCGCACGATGACGAATGAAACGGATGACGAAGGAAAACTCCTTCCGGATGCGGACCGGATTCCGGCATCGCTCGAGTGGATTCGTCGCTTGAGCCTTGATGAGATCCCGCAGTTCTTAAACATCCTCCGCGGACAGATGAGTTTCGTCGGACCGCGTCCGTTACTCGTCAGCTATCTGAACCATTATACGAAGGAGCAGATGGCACGACACGATGTCTTACCTGGTCTGACAGGCTGGGCACAGATTCACGGTCGCAACGCAACGACGTGGCAGCAACGCCTCGAGCAAGATCAATGGTATGCAGCCAATCATACATTCCGACTGGATCTCTACATCCTATTCAAGACGTTCAAAATGGTCATCTCGTCAGAAGGGAACTCGACGGCTCACCAGACCGGCATGGGTGAGTTCAAGGGTCTCGACGGAGGTGTTCCCCATGATGTCGCTAAGCGATGAACGGTTGATTCGGGATCCACGCGAATGGGACGCACTCGTCGCGACCTATCAACTCGATTGTTATTACGAACATGCTTACTTCGAACTTGCGAAGGGGCCCGATGAGATTCCTGAATTATTTTATTATCCGACGGAGTTTGGGACGTTGATCTATCCGTACTTGCGGCGACCGATTCCAGGCACACGCTTTGAGGACATCACGACGCCGTACGGCTATGGTGGTCCTTATTTCATGGGTATCTGGTCACTTGATCAGATTCGCGAAGCCCGCGCGCGATTCGAACAGTACTGTCGTGAAACCGGAATCGTCACCGAGACGGTTCGTTTCCACCCTTTGCTACACAATCAGGAACTCGGTCAACACTGGTGCCATCAAACGGATATCTTGCAGCCGACGGTGACACTTGAGCTGACGGATCCGTTCGAGACGATTGAAGGTGGATTCTCGCAAATGACGCGACGTAACATCCGGAAAGCACGTCGCGAAGGCGTCTCGATTCGCCTCGGACGTCCGGAAGAGTACTCGGACTTCGCCCGTCTCTATCAGATGACGATGGACAAACATCAAGCGGATGCGCGGTATTATTTTGATCAGACCTACTTCGATCACTTCGCTGAAGGACGGATCAAAAATATCCTGTTGCTTGCTGAACAAGAGGGGCGGATCATCGCTGGGTGCATCGTCCTGACGGGTCGCCAGTTCGCACATTATCATCTCGGTGCTTCAGATCCTGCCTACTTGTCGCTTCGCCCGAATCATCTATTATTCGCGGAGATGATTCGCTGGGCAAAACAAGCTGGTCTTCAAGCGTTACATCTCGGTGGCGGAACGACACGATCCGATGCAGATAGCTTACTCGCCTACAAACGATCCTTTGGTGAAGCAAATCGAACATTTTTTGGACTCGGGACATCGATTCTTGATCCGACGATTTATGACCGGCTCGCGCGACAAATCAAACAACAACATCCGGAAATCGAGACAGGACAGTGGTTCCCGATCTACCGGACGCCGCTCCGTCAGCTGTCACCTCGAAGGGAGGAAACATCATGAAACACATCCCGCTCTCCATCCCGCACTTAAGTGGTCAAGAAGCACGTTACGTCACGGAAGCACTCGAGACGAACTGGGTCGCACCGCTTGGACCGAACGTCGACGCCTTCGAACGAGAGATGCAAGCCTACACGGGAGCTCGCGCAATGCTTGCGACGAGCAGTGGTACGGCAGCCATTCACTTGGCACTCGCGACGCTTGGTGTCACGACGGGGGATGACGTCTTCTGTCAGTCCTTGACGTTCATCGCTTCGACGAATCCGATTCGTTACGTCGGTGCTCGTCCCGTCCTGATCGATTCGGAAGAGGAGACATGGAACATGTCACCTGTCGCACTCCGACGCGCGTTGATCCAGGCGGCAACGCGAGGAAAACTTCCGAAAGCCGTCATCGTCGTTCATCTATACGGAGTCGCGGCACAAATCGAGGAGATCGCTGCGCTCTGTGAAGAGTACGATGTTCCGTTGATCGAAGACGCGGCAGAGTCACTTGGAACACGCGTCAACGGGCGGATGACGGGGACATTCGGGACGTTCGGGATCTACTCCTTCAACGGCAACAAGATCATCACGACGTCAGGTGGTGGAATGCTCGTCGCAAATGATCCAGCCTTGATCGAACGTGCCTTCTATCTCGGGACACAGGCGAGACAACCGGTCCTCCATTACGAGCATACGGAAGTCGGCTACAACTACCGGATGAGCAACGTCGCTGCTGGGATCGGACGCGGTCAACTCGAAGTCATCGATCAACGCGTCGATGCGCGGCGGAAGATCTTTGATCGTTATGAACGTGCCTTTGCACCGGGCGGCGTCACGTCGCAAGTCGAGCAGACCGGAACATTCGCCAACCGTTGGCTCAGTGCTTTTCTCTTACCAGGTGGTCAAGTGCAACGCGATGCGATGATCCAGACGCTACAACAAGCGAATGCCGAGTCCCGTCCGGTCTGGAAACCGATGCACTTGCAGCCCGTCTATCGCGACGTACCATTCATCACAGCAGAAGGGATGGATGTCAGCCGTCGTCTGTTTGAAGACGGCATCTGCCTCCCGTCTGCTTCACAAATGACGTTCACCGAACAAGCCGTCGTCATCCGAAACGTTCGTCATACCTTACAGACGAACGTACGCCGGAACGTCCAGTCATGAATATATGGGAAGGGGACATCGTCATGCGCGATATGGAGGAAGCGATCCACGCACTCCGTCTCGCTGCGAACGGGAAGAATGAATTGACGGCCAATACCTATTTCCGCTGGCAATTGAACACCACTCATCCAAGCGTCGCGGAAATCCTGATGCTGTTTGGGTCGTGGCAGATCGCCTTGGAACGAGCTGGCATCGGACAAGCCCGCTTGACGTTCACGAAATCGGAAATCATTGACGCCTTGCGTCAGGCACGGGAGGAACTCGATCCTTTCACGAGCGCGACGTACCGCGAATGGGCGCAACAAAAGCAAGCACCTAGCCTGACGGATATCGTCCATCAATTCAACTCGTGGCAGCAGGCATTGTCAGAAGCGGATATCTTAAAGGAACGCATCCAGGAAATGGAACAACGGATCATCGAGTCATTACTTGAAGCGCAAGGTGCCTTGCCGGTCTTGACGAGCCAGACCTACACGAAGTGGGCGGCTGGTCAAAATCGTCCGACCGTCGCAACGATTGCTCGCCGGTACGGCTCTTGGTCAAACGCCCTTGAAATCATCGGCATCGAATTTCCGCGAAAACGCTGGCGGGAAGAGGAGGTACTCGACGTGCTCGCCGCAGCTGCAAAAGAAACGGAACATCTGACGATCGCAAGTTACCAACGGTTCAGCATCGGACGTGATGCGCCAAGCATCGGCGTCATCACCGCTTTGTTCGGTAGCTGGCGCAATGCGTTGCTCGTACTTGAAGCGCAGAGACCGTCCTGAATTCAGATCGAAGAAAAGGGGAATGGATGATGAAGAAGTGGAAATGGATCGTGTTGACACTGACGGGGATATGCCTGCTCCTTCTCTTCGGTTCAGGCGGGTATGTGTACCATAAAGCGAGCCAGACGATGAAAGAAGTTCAAGTCCAAGTGCCAGTCAAGGCGAGCGTCGAGACAGAGAAAGCCGTCGAACAGAAAAAAGGGCTCTCCTTTTTATTACTCGGCGTCGATCAACGAAAAAACGAGACAGGACGCAGTGATACGATCATCGTCGTAACGATTGATCCGAAGACGAATAAGAGCCAAATGATCAGTATCCCGCGTGATTTGAAAACAGAAATCATCGGCAATGGATCGAACGATAAGATCAATCATGCGTATGCCTTCGGTGGTCCACAGATGGCACTCGACACGGTTAGTCATCTGCTGGATATCCGACTCGACTATTTCGCAGAAATCAATTTAGAAGGGTTCACGGATCTCGTTAATGCCGTCGATGGTGTCACCGTCGAGAACGATATCAATTTCTCATATTATGAGATGCAATTTCCAAAAGGGGAACTGTCGCTGAACGGGAAAGAAGCACTTGCCTATGCGCGGATGCGCTATGATGATCCACGCGGTGACTTTGGACGACAGATCCGTCAACGGCAAGTCGTTCAGGCGGTCACCGATAAGATGACGGAGGACTTCTCGATTCGTCGCTTCAATGCTGTCCTCGACGCACTCGGGAAAAACGTCAAGACGAACGTACCATTTTCCGTTGCCCGGACCGTCGCGACGGATTACCGGGATGCCTTACGAAATGTCGAGACCTTATCACTCGACGGGAAAGGGGGAATCGAATCGGACGGAATCTACTACTGGCATCCGACGGACAAGTCGTTGAAAGAAGTTCAAGCTCAACTAAAGGAAGCATTGGAATGACATGAGGCAAGAACGAGCGTATGCTTTGTTCGTCTCGCATCGTTTTCCTGGGACAAGCATCGTACCGCTTCGCTGCAGGGTCACTCTTGCTTGTTTTTCCCTAGGAAGCGATGTCGAGCGAACAAATTATTTTACTTTTCGTTTGACGTATACTACAAATAAAACAAAAAAAGATGTCCATCTCCGATTCATAACCGAAAATGGACATCTTTTTTTGATGAATCGATGAGCGTATCACGACGACCGGATCATCCGAAGCATCGAGAATTTCATCATCGTATAGAGGAAATAGACGGTAGTCAGAAGGGCAGCACCGCTCCATAACCATTGATATGCTGAACTGAAGTAGCCGAATCGAAGCCCGATCAGTGCCGGTACGATTAATGTCAACCAGCTCAAGACGAGGGCGACACGGGCAGTGATTGCATCAATCGGGCGATTCATTCCCATTCCGAGAAAGAACAGGCTCCAGAGCAACGCCCAGAACAACCACGTCACACCAACGATGATGTCATTCGTCGTGAAACTGACGAACGCATAAAACAAGGCGGCAATCGCAACGAACAAGGAAAACCAACCGACCCCGCTCCCGTCGAGATTAAACAAGAACGTGATCCCGACGTAAACGTACGTAAAGGCAAACAGATAGATGCTCGCGTATCCGAACGTCAACGCTGGATCGCCAGCGGCACCGATGACGAGATAGGTTGCGATGAACGTCTGCAATAAACCGGTGATGAGACTGAAGACACCCGCGCTACGGAGATCGACTTTTCCGAACAAGGTCAAACTATTTAAAAAGAGCGCGACGCCCCCAAATAACAAACTGACATTTCCCACGTAAAACTCTCCTTCATTAAGACGTCAGACGTCTGATTCTAAACTTAACTCTAAGATGAATTCGTTTTCAGCGCAAGCATAATTTTAGAGACAAAATGAAAAACAACCTGACTCCCGGAAAGGGAATCAGGTTGTTGATTGAGCAATTACTGTTTTAAGACAGAGCGGAGTGTCGTTTCCGTTTGAGTGGGAGTACCTTTGAGTGTGACCAATCCATAACGGACATTCCCCTTTTTAAGGAAAAAGACGCGCGTATTGTTCGCTTCAGGAGTATATCCCGTTTTACTCGCATAAATACGAGGTTCCTTAGGTAAGGTTTTATCCGTGTGATACCACTTTAACGTCCGAGCGTAAGGTCCTTTGATGCTTGCTTTATATGATTTTCGACCGCTTACTGTAATCAGGTAGCTATAATTCGCGTATGTGTTCGCGAGTTTTTGCATATCGGCAGCTGTCGTATAGTGATTCCATTCATGAAAACCATGTGGATTAGAAAAATGACTTGCTGTCATGCCGAGTGCTTGAGCACGACTATTCATTAACGAAACGAACTTTGATTCAGAACCCGCGGTCCGAACGGCAATCGCTTTAGCGGCATCATTACCCGAGCGAATCAACATGCCATTCAAGAGTTGGCGCATCGTGACACGATCTCCCGAGCGTAAACTCGCCACACTGCTACCATACGGTACTGAAATCATGGAATACGTGAGCGTAAAAGGTTGATCCAGTGTACCGTTTCGAGCGGCTACTTCGTATCCGACGATGGCAGTCAACAACTTGGTCGTACTTGCCGGATACCGTCGGACATTACTTTGTTTCGTCGTAATATAGGAAGTAGAACCGAGTTGAAAATAGCGTAAAGAGGCAACCGGGTATTTACTAGCTGCTGTTTTCTTTCGGACGACTTGATTGGAAACGTAGCGTGTCTTTCCTCCGTCTTTAATCTTATACCATCCTTTGGAATAGGAGACTGCTTGTAGCACACTCTTGTAAGCAGCACGCCGAACGATCGTCTTACTAGAGGACGTGCTTGGTTTGGAGCGAATGTTCGCGCCAGACTTAGAGGTGACGACGAGAGCATATGTACTCGGACCGGTCACTTTTTTTGCGACTTGATTGGACAGATAACGGTAGGTGCCGCCATCTTTGATTTTGTACCAACCGTTCGAATACGATACTGCTGTGAATTTCGATTGATACGCAGCGAGGCGAACGATAGTTGCAGAGGAACTCGTACTTGGTTTAGAACGAATATTTCCTCCGGATTTGGATGTGACGACGACTTGATAACTGGCAGCTTGCGCCGGTAAAGCTGGTAGGAAAAGTGTAAACAGGATCAGGAGTATCAGACTCATTCGAAAAAATGGCTTCATAAAAAATCATTCCCTCCTTTTTGAAAATATAGATTCATCATAAAACAAAAAAAGGAAATTCACTTGTTTTCAAAAAAATTGATGCATTCGAATATAATAGTGATGAAAAGGGAATAATGGAGCAGATGAATGGAGGAGATAGTAGATGAAATTAGCCGTAGTAGGTATCGGAGATATCGCACAAAAAGCATACTTACCTGTATATGCCGCAAGAGAAGACGTGGACATTCATTTGATTTCGCGCGAAGAGGAAAAAGCGAAAAAATGGCAATCGATGTATCGTTTTTCAGGTACGTTTCCGACTTTAGAAGCGGCGTTGTCAGAGGGAATGGATGCTGTCATGATTCATTCCGCAACAAAAGCGCATGCAACACAAGCGAAGCAAGCACTTGAAGCAGGGGTGCCTGTATTCGTCGATAAGCCGATTTCGATGAACATCGAGGAAATTCGGGAGCTGGTTCAATTGGCAGAGGAAAAGAAGGTCCCGTTCATTACAGGATTCAATCGACGATTCGCGTCCGCACATCGTCGCCTGTTAGAAGTTGAATCCCCGAATATGATCATCATGCAAAAAAATCGAACGCCTTCTGTTGAGGGCGCGCAACCTTTTTTGTTTGATGATTTCATCCATGTTGCGGATACGCTGCGCTATTTGACGGGACGTGGAAAAATCGAAAACCTGCATATCCGGAGTAAGCAGGATACGAGTGGGTTGCATCACGTTACGATTCAATTCGAATCAAATGGAATTACTGCCATCGGAGTGATGAACCGGAACAATGGTGTCACGGAAGAGCGGGTAGAAGTGATGGGACCGCATGAAAAGCGGATCGCTACAGACGTGACGATGCACGAACGACAAACGAGTGAAGGAACGCTTGTCTATCCGCTAGATAACTGGGAATCGACATTGAGTCGAAGAGGATTCATTGCCTTGATTGATGCATTCTTGAAAACGATAGCGGGTGAGCCGTCTGCGTCCGTCACGGCTTCAGATAGTTTAGAAACTCATGAACTCTGTCATCACATCTATCAACATGTGATGAGATGAACGAAAGCCGTACTCTGGAATCAAGAAGAGTACGGCTTTTCTATGGATGGAATCGAGGAATGGGTCTTCTACCATCACGTCACCTCATAAAGCTGATACGTCTTTTTTCCGCCTGGTCCTTCGAAGGTCAGACGAAGCGAGGAACGAACGAATCGATAGGTCACACTTCCTTCTGAAAAGAAAAGGCGAGCTGAAAGGTCAGGCTCGAATCGAATGACTTCTGTATCGTTTCGAAAAGATCCAGCTGTTCCGAAGTGATCGAATTGAAGGGATGCGACAAAGGTATTTCGTGAATCAAACGAAACGTGGATACGACCGCTCCCTTCAAACGGTTCATTTTCGAAAGTACTTCGCTCCACTTCATACGTTCCTTCAAACTGCCGGACTTGCTTGATTTTCTCTTGAGCGGTTTGTTCAATCAACTGAGCCCGTTCACGAATCGGGTGATCCGGTGCTAAATCAGACTGTTCAATCGTACGGGCAGTTCGGATTACTTCTTTGAAATGATAGCTAGCGAACTGTTGCTCCAACTTCACCATCGTTTGAGCCGCTTGACTATCCTGCTCAGTTGTCGCGCGCTCGACGACTTGAGTGTAGGCATCGTTCTCCATTTCCCTTTGAACGTTAGAGGGTGTCTCTTTACAACCTGATAAAATCAAACAGAAAAGAAGCATCCATGTATATCTCATGTTTTCACCTCAGTTCGTGTAGTGTGCGTGATTTGGAGATGATCCGTATGCAGTTGAATACGATACTGCACGCGATAGGTGACAAATGAAGGCTCGTTTCCTTGTGTCGTTTGATACGTTTCTAGCGTACGAAGTTCATAGATGGAACCATCGGATGAAAAATCCTGGAATTCAACTGTGTGAATGCGGGGTGGTGCAGCAGAAGTTGCTTTTTGGCGTAGAGCGGTCAGTGCCTGAAGTTCAGATTTGAATGCGCGAGAAGACATATATTGAATCGAAGAGAATGTCTCGATCGAATCATAACGTGTTGAAAAGGTGATGAGTTCAGGGACGGTTCCTGTATACTGACGGACGAAACGTAATACATCATACGATGTAGGCGGTTTATTTTTCGAATAGGTTTGATTATAGGCAACCTGTTCATCTGACCATTCCGAGAGACTCCATGTCTGGACTGGAGAAGGTACGACCTCTGAAGAAGAGGCATCTTTCGTCATATACCAAAATAAACTCGAGGTCATTAAGACGAAAAAAATGATTATGCATAGTAGAACAGGACGAAATGCAGATGAAGTCGGTTCCGTTTCAGGACGCTTCCGTGCGATGACGGGATGCTGGCAATAGGAGCACGCGTCATCCTCGTAGCCTAGAGGTGTTCCGCAAAGTGAACAACGTTCCATAAGACAAGTCCTCCTAAGTGTATGAAATTCAATTTCTTGTCGGTATCTTATTTATTGAAATCATTTCCATCTTATCATTAATTGAAAACGTAATCAAAGCATGAAAAAGAACTCATCCAGCTTGATAATGGATGAGTTCTTTACTGTTTCATTTACGTACTTTTCAACGGATCCGTTACGAAGATTCCTTCCGCTGTCTCGGACGCTTCGAGTGGAGCATCATCCAAGAAGTAGGTGCGTACTACGCGATTAGCGGCAAGTCCATCCTCTTTCGCACAGAACGTTTCCCGAAAATGATCGAGCTTTATTTGATAATCCTTCGACCAAGACGGAATCGTCGCCAGTGCCTCGTAAAAGGACAGTTCCTCTTCAATGATCGGACCAGGTAAGTCCTTTTGATAGTCCAAGTAGAAACCGCGCAACGTATCGCGATAGAGCTCTAGGTCATAAGCATAGAACAGGACTGGACGATTAAGATTGGCGAAATCAAAAAAGACGGATGAATAGTCAGTGATCAATAAATCAGTTAATAAATAGAGTTCTTGGATGTCGGGATAGTTGGTGACATCGAGGAACTGTTCTCGATACTCACTTGGAATTTTCGGTTTTTTCGTCACGAGTACATGGGTCCGAATGAGGAATACATAGTCATCCCCTAGTGCTTCAGCGACACGACTGAATTCGAACGGGTAATCAAAGAAAAATTTTCCGTTTCCTAATGCATGATGATCCCGGAACGTAGGAGCATATAAGATGACCTTCTTATCCGGCGAAATGTTCAGTTGTGCTCGTAGGTCGTCGACCTTTTTCGTAGCATCTGCAAAGAATAAGTCATTACGTGGATAGCCGGATTCAAGGATCGTTCCTTCATACTGGAAAGCACTTTTAAAGATCGCTGTCGCATAACTACTCGGCGAAAGAAGCACACTCCATTGTTGGATCGAACGGGTGACGCGGTCGACATAACCGGCGTCTCGACCATGAATTTCCTCTAAATCGAATAACATCTTTTTCAGTGGTGTGCCGTGCCATGTTTGAATATAGGTCGTTTCTTTACGTCGGGTCATGTAATGAGGGAAGTTTTGATTGTTCACCCAGTACTTGGCCGTCGCTAAATGATAAAAGTAGCGAGGTGACAGACGTTTGATGACGTTAACATGATCATCCCCGAGATAGAGTCGTTTATTGTGCACCCAGATGACTTGATGGGTGCTGCCGAGGCGACGCAATTCTTCATAGATATAACGGGGACTATCACCGTACTGTTTACCGAGCCCGCTCTCGAACACGATTTTATTTTCTTGTACCGGTAATTTTTTCATCAAGCGATAGCTGATTTTCATGATTGGGAAATAGAAGCGACTCCGACGGAAAAGTCGGAATAACACGAGTGATGCTTCTTTTGTTTGTATCGTTTCCCAAACATGGCGCTGCTGTTTGTAATCAAGAATCGTTTGGTAGATATCTTCGGAATAAGACTGTTCTGTTGGTTTTAAGAAGACCGCAGCCCGCTCCTTGTAAGATGGAAGCATCGCAAAATCACGTGAGGCCGTCGCTTCGAGGTCAGCGATTAAATCATCGACTGTAGTCGAGATGGGACCGGGTAACTCTTTCGCTAAATCAAGGTGCGAACCGACCGGACCGATGAATCTGCGAGCATCGAATTGGAAATAGTGAACCGGTCGTCCTAAGAAACTAAAATCAAAGGCGACGCTCGAGTAGTCTGTAATGAGTAAGAGACTCTCCTTCAACAAACTTTGGACATCCCGTTCGCCTTGATAGATGACGGTCACTGGGAAACGCTCGAAATGGCTCGCGTACTGTTGCATATTCGGATGTAGACAAAACAAAATCTCCAAATCATGGTCGTGTGCGAGTTCATGGAGGCGCGGGTGTTCTAAAAGAGCGGAGTACTGTGCGAAATAGTCCGATTCCAAGAACTGAATAGGTGTTTGCAACCACGAACGCCACGTCGGAATGATCAAGATTTGCCGTTTGACGGGCGTGTCACCGTTCAAGAGGGCGTCGAAGCGTGAGAGCCCCGTAATTCGAATCTCGTCTTGACGATAGCCCATATCCTGCATGACCAATCGACGTTCCCGTTCAGAACTCACTAAAAAGAGATCGGTATCGAACGATAACGCGAATTTGCCGTACTGATTCTCCATATTTTTAGCGCCCAGTACTCCATGTTGAATGAAGATCCGGTCGGCTTTCATTTTTCGCTTGAATCGCGGTGAGCGAAGGGGATAAAGATAGTCGGCATGATGGGTTCCAACGAATTTACTTGCCATGAACGAACGATAAATATGTTCTTTCGAACGGAAAGGCAAGGTATTTCCAAGAATCGCGACCTTATCATACTCAGGTGAATTTGGATCAATCACGTAGTAAGCAGGATGTTCTGCACGTTGCTCGCGCATGAACCGGAAAAAGTGATACCCGTTATCTTGTGCTTTATAAGGTCTTTCCCCGATCAACCATGTTTTTCGGTCAGCAAAGAGACGATAGAGAGGGGCAAACGTCATCATATGCTCAAGGTAACGATAATTTTCGTTCGTGAACGCACTTAATTCAAACGAGAGATTCCGATGACCGACAGTGAAATAAGGTGTGACATGCATCGTATGTGTCGCGTTGCGCCCAGTGAGTTCCGTTGTGAGATGACGTGTGATGTAACGAGCTCTTCCGAGTCGGACGAGGCGAGGGATCAGACGATGGTAGTAGGTCAGTTCCATGAAGCTATCGTAGATGCCTTCATGGAGAAGACGTTCCGATTGTAAGGCGGACCAATCAATCTGTGTGCGATACGTATAGCGATATAGACCAAACCGACGTTGACTTGCCTCTTGATCATAGAACCAATCAACAGGCAGTGCGATCCGATCTCCGGTTTCACGATGGACGAGGATGAGCTGTCCTTTCTTTAAAAAAGAATGACGTGAAAAAAGTTTCCCTTCGATATGTGTTTCGTGAGAGTGTTTTTTATCGATCCGATCAATCTGAAGCCGTGACTTAATGACGGGTTCCTTGTTGAGCAATAATCGGATGTTTCCTTTCAAGTCTGTGTAAAAAAAGACGCGATGTTGCTTCGCTTCATCAAAAAGAGGCGAGAGTGGTGAAGGAATAGTAGTACGTAAGAAACGACCTAATGTAATTTCTCGTACATATGACTCATTAGTAATGGTCGATCGCGAAGGAAGACCGCTCTCTTGCCACTTCTCAAGTGTTTCCGGTGGAATGGCCGCAAGCGGTTTACGATATTTGAGATATAGGGAAAATCGACCATGAGGCAGTAACGTCTCAGGTGTAAGAGCTGATTCTTCTAAAAAATCTTCTTGTTCTAGGTGAGTGTCTTGATGCTGAATGAGGTGGTCGATCAGAAGGTGAATATGGGATGGATTGAATTCGAATCGGAAAAAGGTTGAACGTGCTTGATGATTCACGAGCTCCGTGACGAGGAGCTGATTCCGGTCATAAATACAAAGGGACTCGACGACTAAATCCGGATCGGTCAAATGACCCGATAAGGATAAAGCATGTTCGTCCGACATAAGAGTGATCTGCTGTTTGCTAGTCTTCCGTTCTTTAGAAGAAGAGCGTTTCGGTAAGATCGTTTTACCGGACCGTGCCATTCTCAAAAACAGATGTGATACATTCATAACAAAACCTCCTAATATGTGTAAAAGAAGATGGTATTTTTAACACACAATAACATACCATAAAAGTAAATGTAAGTGGTTACAGAAAAAGGCGGATTAACTTATAAAGAAGGTGTGAAGAATGCGTCATTTGATTTTAATGGATACGTTCAAAGGAAGCCTCGCTTCGAAAGAAGCGGCAGAGGCGGTCGCTGCAGGTATTCTTCAACGGGATCCATCCGCGATCATCGATCAATCGCCTGTCGCTGATGGAGGAGAAGGAACACTCACCGTGTACGCGGCAGGGGGCTATGAGATGCGGACGGAGTGGACGATGGACTTAGCCGGACGCCCTTGTGAAGTGATGTATGCGCAACATGGACAAGAAGCCGTCATTGAAGTCGCACAGATATGCGGATTATCGATGAGACATGAAACAGACGATCCGTTTTTGCTACACACCAAAGGAGTCGGTCATCTCGTCCAGACGTTACGCCGAAAAGGCATGACAAAGATTCGAGTCGCTCTTGGAGGAACAGGAACGACAGATGGCGGGCTTGGTTTTTTACATGAAATGGGATGTTCTTTACGAGATGAGGAAGATCGTCCGATTCGGTTTCACACGAATCCGCTAGTCGAGACGCAACGGCTGACATGTATAGACGCTTCATTTTCGTTGGAGGCATTGGTCGATGTTCGTTCCCATTACTCTGGTCAAGACGGTCCAGCATATCTATTTGGACCCCAAAAAGGGTTGCGACGAAATGAGATTGAATATTTAGATCAACGATTGAAAGAAATGGAAACGATTCTTAAGCTAGAAAATATTCAAGGTGCAGGAGCCGCAGGTGGACTGGGTGGTGCGATTCATGCTGTCGGGGGAACGATCGTATCCGGTGCCCAGTCCATCCTTACGTATATAGGATTCGAAGAACGATTACGGAAAGCAGATTATGTCTGGACTGGTGAAGGGAAAGTCGATCACCAAAGTCAATTAGGGAAAATAACAGGAGAAATCGTGCGATCTGCTGGAATCGCTCAAGTTCCATGTCTTATTCTTGCGGGTATCGTCGAAGAAAAGATACCCGGTGCGCTGGATTGTCGATCGATTCATGTCGATCGACCCGTTACGTTAGACAAAGAGCAGACATTTGCTCGCTTAACAGAGCAGACCTCAATCTGGCTAAAAGAACTTTTACGGGAACAGGGATGAAGTCGGAAAAGTTTGGGTAAATAACTGTATATTGCCATACTTTTAGAGAAGGTAGGTCATCGTATGATCAATCAATCGATTCAATTATCGTTTCGCCAAGTTCGAGCATTGGTCGAACATACCCTGCTATTATTTAAAGAGCTTGATCAACAATTAGCAAACCGTGGATACGAACCGGTTCTCCCGGAAGTCGTCCAAACGGAGCATGGTCTGAGCATCCATCAGACAAAGGAGAGTGCGGAGTCACTCGTGCCGCACTTTTTAACACGGACGTATGTCCGGCAACAAGAAAAAACGAATCAACATGGATTGCTGATCTCTGTTCAATATACGCATCCGCTCCACGAACGATTCGATCCGGTCGTCCTCGTCGGCGATGTTTCGTTCAAGCAAGCGAAACATGCGCAAAAGATCTTAAGTGAAAAGCCGTGGCTCCTAAAATATGCTGCCTTTGAATCCACAATTGCGCAAGAGTTCGTTGCCGATGGTACACGCTATACGACGCAACCGATTGAAGAAATCGAAGAGCTGATCGTCTGGGGGCATCCGTTCACGGAAATGCGCGATATCGATGACGTCAAACGATTGGCGGAAGAGATGATCAGTCGTCATCTCGAGCCGGGGACAACATGAAAATAAGCTTCCGTTCCTTCAAGATAGAAGGAGGGAAGCTTATTTTTTAGACTTGAACGAGCAATCGTTCGATCGCTGCCGTCAAATCAGTTGGATTCGTTTTTGGAGAGAACCGCGTCACTTCTCCATCACGGGTCACGAGGAATTTCGTGAAATTCCACTCGATGTCTGTTGCACCGTCCGTCGTTGGTGCTTGTGCTTTCAGTTCTTCGAATAACGGATGTGCTTGCTCACCGTTGACATCGATTTTTGAAAAGACGGGGAACGTCACGCCGTAGTTGACTTGGCAGAAAGACTGAATCTCCTCGTCCGTTCCCGGATCTTGGTTCGCGAACTGATTACATGGGAAACCAAGTACGGTCAATCCTTGTGAACGGTAATCTTGATGCAATTGCTCGAGTCCTTCGAACTGTGGCGTCAAGCCACATTTGCTGGCTGTATTGACGATCAGCCATGCTTGAGCTGGGTAGTCACTTAAGGATGACGATGTTCCGTCGACGCGTTGAAATGAATGATCTTGTAACATATCGATTCCCCCTTTTTAAGTACTTCTCCAGTGTAACAAATCCGTTTTCCCGTCGTCTTCTATCGCTACTTGCGAGATGACAGAAACATCACAATCGGGTGTCAGCGACGCTTTTTCGACGAATCTTTGTTACGATGAAAAGGAATATGGAAGGAAAGGAGAGATGCCACATGAGAAAAATGTTGAAACAATCGCGGTTCGTCATGATCGCGACGCTTTGTCTCGTCCTCGTCGGAAGTTGTATTACCTTACTGACGCTTGGATTCGAACGCGATATTGTGATTCTTGTTTCTGGAGTGGTTGCCCTATGGGTGACGATGCTAGCTCCTTTGACGGTCCATGCCAAAATGAATCAGCAATCATAATCATTGTTTGTTCATGAAACCGCGGAACGATTCTCGCTAAAATGGAGCTCCTCCATTTTAGATGAAGGAATCGATTTCTGCGGTTTTTTTTCTTCTATAGCATAGGGACGAAAAACACTATTTTTCAAAAGTAAGTCATTAAAAAATCAGACTATTTTTTTTTCAACTTTTCTATTTACAACCTTAAAAAATCGGAGTAATATCCATCTCATCAACGAACACTAACATGTTAATGCTTCGATCTCAAAGTACGCCGAATTCATGATTGAAGCGGGGGACCCAACCGTCACGAACCGTGACACGGGGTGAATCCTTTCCGAACGGGAAAGGTAGGGCTAATTCCTAGGTATGCCCGAATCCGACAGCTAACCTCGCAGGCGTTTTTAGGAGGGAACGACTCTTTTTCAGTATGCCAAGTTATTAAGGCGATGCTGGGGCCGTTTTTCGCCTCACATCGCCTTTTTGTCGTGTTTAATTGTAAAAATATTGAATAATATGGGGGTAATTTCATAATGGGAGAGCTGTGGAGTATCTTACTGCTTGCCTTCTTCTTCGGCACGACGTTCGGGATGATTCATCTGATCGAACGCGTCCAGTGGAGAGCAGGTGACCGCAAATGACATGGTTTTTACTGGCGACGGGCTGCCTCGTCTTCTTGTATCTCGGTTATTGTCTGATGTATCCAGAAAAATTCTAATCGCATAGGGAGAAAAGAAAAACATGTGGACTCAATTCATGATCCAATTTTGGATCCTACTCGTCATCGCACTTTGTGCGGCGGTCTTACTTGGTCGCTACATCGGAGTATACTTCGCACCTGTCGCAGAGCGTCGGGTCGATAAAATCGGTAAGGTCGAACGACGACTGTTGTTATTACTCGGTGTCGATGAAAAGAAACACGATCAATCGTGGGTCGGCTATTCGAAGAGCCTCTTGCTCGTTAACCTATTATTTTTCATCGGTGGATATTTGTTACTTCGCTTCCAAGGCAGTCTACCTTTAAATCCGAACGATGCTGTGAATCTCGACTGGTCTACGGCGCTGCATACGACGATCAGCTTCATGACGAATACCGATCAACAACATTATTCGGGTGAGGCACTCTCGTATCTCTCGCAAACGTTCGTCCTCGGAACGATGTTGTTCGTCGCTCCGACGATGGCATTCACGGTCTGTATCGCTGTCATTCGTGGTCTTGCGAACAAACCACTCGGTAACTTCTATGCCGACTTCTTCCGCTTCATCTTCCGAATTCTCTTACCGATTTCGTTCGTCTTCGGTTTAGCGATGATCCTACTCGGTGTACCTCAGACATTTGGAGGAGCAGTCAGCGTCACGACGCTCGAAGGAGCAAAACAGTTGATCTACCGCGGACCAGTCGCTGCTTTTGAAGTCATCAAACAGCTCGGAAACAATGGTGGTGGTTTCTTTGGTGCCAACGGAGCGCATCCATTCGAGAACCCGAACCAGTTCGTCAACTTCATCCAGATGTTCTTGATGCTACTGATTCCGATGTCACTTCCGATCGCTTACGGAAAAATCATCAGTTCAGCGAAACAAGGGCGACTGTTCCTTAGTGTCATGACGCTTCTCTTCATCATGATGACGGTCGGGATGGCAGGGAGCTTACTTGCGAATCCAACAGCGCATGGTCAGGAATTACGATTTGGTCAAATCGGAACGGCGCTCTACAGTTCAATTACGACGGCAGCTGAAACTGGTGCGGTCAACGCGATGCACGACTCACTGCATCCGCTCGCAGGATTGATCCAACTCGGCAATATGATGCTCAACGTCGTTTACGGTGGAGCAGGTGCAGGATTCCTGAACGTCTTACTTTATGCCTTCGTCGCAGTCTTCCTGACAGGTCTCTTGATCGGTCGGACACCGACGTTCCTCGGGAAGAAAATCGAGACGTTCGAAGTGAAGATGATCGCGATCGCGCTACTCGTGCCGCCCTTCCTGATTCTCGTCGGAACGGCGATCTCGATGTACGTCGCACCAGGCGTCGCCGGCATCTCGAACCCAGGTTATCACGGACTGTCGCAAGTCTTGTATGAGTTCACGTCCGCGACAGCGAACAACGGATCCGGTTTTGAAGGACTCGGCGACGCAAACGTCTACTGGAATGTCTCGACATCATTCGCGTTGTTCTTCGGACGCTACATCCCATTGATCTTGATGCTTGCAATCGTAGGTTCGCTTAAAGCGAAGCAATCGGTTCCGCAAGATGAATTTTCGTTTAAGACAGACACACCACTCTTCGGAACAGTCTTCCTCGGTACGGTCGTACTCGTCGGTGCATTGACATTCTTGCCAGTGCTCGTACTTGGACCGGTCGCGGATTGGCTGACGATGTGAACAGGAGATAAAAGCATATGATGGAACGAATCATGCGTCCGACGCCCGAGGAACACCAACCGAACGGGGAGCCGGAACACCAATCCAAATCAGCAATCAGTGGCTCGATCGCGCGTCAAGCGACGATCGATGCCTTTAAAAAATTAAATCCCGTCAACATGGTCAAACAACCGATCATGTTCGTCGTCTGGATCGGCTGCTTGCTCGCAATCGGCTATACGATCTTCATTGATGAGATGCGTGGCTTTAACTTGACGGTCAGTATCATCCTCTTTTTAACGGTCTTGTTCGCGAACTTCGCGGAATCGATCGCGGAAGGACGCGGGAAAGCCCAGGCGGACTCACTGAAAGCGTCAAAAGCGGATGTCATGGCACGTAAACGTGTCGGACAACTGATTCAAAGCGTTTCGTCCGCGACACTTCGGAAGGGCGATATCGTATTCGTCCGAGCAGGAGAGTATGTACCGGGTGACGGTGAAATCATCAAAGGACTTGCTTCGATTGATGAATCGGCGATCACCGGTGAATCCGCACCCGTCATCAAAGAAGCAGGCGGTGATTTCTCATCGGTCATCGGCGGCACACTCGTCGTCAGTGACGAGATCGAAGTCCGGATCACAAGTAATCCAGGTGAGTCATTCCTCGATCAGATGATTGCCCTCGTTGAAGGCGCAAGTCGTCAAAAGACACCGAACGAACTCGCGTTATCAACGCTCTTGACGAGCTTGACATTGATTTTCTTACTTGTCGTCATGACACTACCTGTCTTTACGAACTACCTTGGATTTGATCTGTCAGGTCCGATCTTGATCGCCTTACTCGTCTGTTTGATCCCGACGACGATCGGTGGCTTACTGTCAGCAATCGGAATCGCCGGAATGGACCGTGTTACCCGCTTCAACGTCATCGCGATGAGCGGGAAAGCGGTCGAAGCAGCAGGCGATATCCAGACGATCATCCTGGACAAAACAGGGACGATCACGTTCGGTAACCGGATGGCGTCGGAGATCACGCCAGTCGGTGGACGCACTGCTGAGCAGGCGTTCGAGGGGGCAATCCTCGCCTCACTCGCTGATGAGACACCAGAAGGACGTTCCGTTCTTGAACTCGCTGAACTTCGCGCGATGCCGGTGGAACAACACTGGTTAGATGGAGCAGAGATCGTACCGTTCCGCGCAGAGACACGGATGTCCGGACTCGACTTAAGAGATGGTCGCCGCGTACGGAAAGGGGCGGGGCAAGCGATTCAAGAATGGGTCAAGGAACAAGGTGGAACCATTCCGAATGATTTGCAAGAGAAAGTAGATGCAGTTTCTCGTCTTGGTGGAACACCACTTGTCGTAGCGATCGACGCAACGATCCTTGGCGTCATCTATTTGAAGGATACGGTGAAACCGGGCATGCGTGAACGATTCGATCGGTTGCGTGAGATGGGGATCAAGACGGTCATGTGTACGGGTGACAACCCGTTGACGGCAGCAACGATCGCCCGCGAAGCAGGCGTTGATGATTTCGTCGCGGAATGTAAGCCGGAAGATAAAATTCGTGTCATCCAGCAGGAACAAGCAGCCGGTCACCTCGTAGCAATGACAGGAGACGGAACGAATGATGCACCGGCACTCGCTCAAGCCGATGTCGGACTCGCGATGAACAGCGGAACGCAAGCCGCAAAAGAAGCGGCGAACATGATCGATCTTGATTCGAACCCAACGAAGATCATCGAAGTCGTCGAAATCGGGAAACAGCTCTTGATGACACGAGGAGCGTTGACGACGTTCTCGATCGCAAACGATGTCGCGAAATATTTTGCGATCATCCCGGCAATGTTCATGGTCGCAATCCCGCAGATGGAAGTACTCAATATCATGCGTCTTGATTCCCCGACGAGCGCGATCTTGTCTGCCTTGATCTTCAATGCGATCATCATTCCGATGTTGATTCCGCTTGCGATGCGAGGAGTTACCTATAAACCGATGACGGCGGATCAATTACTCGGTCGTAACTTACTGATCTACGGTCTTGGCGGTGTCGTCGTTCCATTCATTGGGATTAAAATCATCGATGTCTTGCTTGCAAGCATCCTCTAAGGAGAAAACGAATCATGAAACAAGCCATTCGTGTGACGGTCTTCGTCACGGCGTTATGCGGGATCGTCTTTCCCGCTTTATTGACCCTGTTTGGTCAACTACTCGTACCGGATAAAGCTGAAGGTTCTTTAGTACAAGAAAACGGAAAATTCATCGGATCGGAATTGATTGCCCAGCCGTTCACGTCGAAACAGTATTTTCACGGACGTCCATCAGCGGTCGATCAATTAGCGGGAGCGTCTGCTGGGGATAACCTAGCAGCGTCGAACCCGGAGCTTGGCACGAAGATGGCGGAATTACAGAAACAGAACCAAGTGGACGGCGCTTCGCTTCCGGACGATGCCCTCGTGACATCCGGTTCTGGCTTCGATCCGCACATCTCAGTCGATTATGCTTTGGTTCAGGCGAAGCGTATCGCAACCGCGCGCGACCTGTCGCGTGAAGAAGTACGGAAGTTGATCACGAAGGAAGCAGGAACACATGATTACGTCAACGTCCTGCGTTTGAACTTAGCCCTTGATCGGAGTAAGTCATGACACGAGGAAAGCTGAAGCTGTACATCGGCTCAGCTCCTGGTGTCGGAAAGACGTATAAGATGCTTGCCGATGCACGAACATTGATGCTTGAAGGCAAGGATGTCGTCATCGGTCTGATTGAGACGCACGGTCGAAAAGAGACGGCGGAGATGGTCGGGCAACTCGAACAAGTCCCGCTACTTGAAGTCGTCTACAAGGACAAGACATTCCCCGAGGTGAACGTGGACGCGATCATTGCCCGTCGCCCCGATATCGTTCTGATCGATGAACTGGCGCATACGAATGCGCCAGGATCGGTACGAAAGAAACGCTATCAAGATGTCGCAGCACTTCTTGAAGCAGGAATTAATGTCTATTCGGCCGTCAACATCCAGCATTTCGAAAGCTTGCTCTTTAAAGTCAAGGAAGTGACGGGTGTCGAAGTGCGGGAACGCATCCCGGATCCGTTTCTCGGGGAAGCCGATGAGATTCTACTCGTCGACGTCACGCCACAGACGTTACGGGAACGACTCGAGCAAGGAAAGATCTACAAAAAAGAAAAGATTGAACAGAGCTTGAATTCGTTCTTCTCGCTTCAGAATCTTGCGAGCTTACGTGAGCTATCGCTGCGTCAGGTCGCGGACGAAGTCGACGATCAAGTCTATCAATCACGTTTGCTGATCGAAAAAGATCCGGCGTCGCTACAAGAACGAATTCTCGTCTGTATCCAACTCAACGACAACGCGCGGAAGTTGATCTATCGCGGCTTTCGCATGGCAAGTCGATTGAAGGCAGAACTGTATGTCCTAACGATTTTACCGGCAGCGGAAAATCAATTGAATGCGAAACAGAAAGAAGTCTTAGCGATGGTACGCGAGAGCGGCTCCTTGTTCGGAGCAGAAGTTCTAATCCGAATCCAAGGCGAGCGCTCGATCGCCCAAGCGATCACGGCAGCTGCCAAGCATCATCGCATCACTCAAATCGTCCTCGGTCAATCTGCACGGACCCGTTGGCAGGAAGTCCGGCGCGGGTCGATCATCAATGAAATCATGCGTCATGTCCGTGGGATCGATATCCAAATCGTTGCCGATGACATGGAACGCTAGGGGAGCCCTTCCGCGTAAATGCAGGGGTTCTCTTCGAAGTTTGTCGTTTCACAAGACGAACGAGTCGGTCATTCTCCCTGTCCTCAGGGCGGGAGGTAAGCCGCGGCATCCCTGCATTTGATGCGGTCTGCCGGGTCTTACCTAACCCTGACGAAAGCGCCGCGTGCGCTTTCTGATCCTGTAGGAGTGGAGGATGACATTTTTCGTTCTACATCAATCAAAAAGGAAAGACCGTTCCAGTGAAGTCACCAGAACGGTCTTTCCTTTTTTTGTTGGAATCATTTCAATGATTTAAAGACTCGGCTTCATCGTTTCCTCAACGAGCGAAGACTGGAATATCGAAGACAGCTGTATAGCTATCCATTTGTTGATATAAATCATAGATGCGAGTCGTTTGTTTCGCTGCCCATCCCATGTCTGTCGCATATTGATGACGACCAGGATTCATTGGGTTCCAGCGCATTTTATAGAGTGTGTTTTGATTGTATGCATGGTGAATATATTGGGTTCCAATAAATTCGGCTCCACCCATGATGGCTGCTTCCGGTGTGAACCATCCTTTTTCGTAAGCTGTCCTTGCTCCACCGTTGATTGGATCTGAATCGATAGCACCGATGCCGTACATGTTGTAGACCATTTTTCCATTCCACATGACTCCATTCGCTAAAGTTGACGTTCCATTTCCTGTCTCAAGTAGCGCGTGGGAGATCAAGTAGATTTCGTTGACGGAAAAGGCTGTACCAGCGTCGATGAATGCTTGTCCACAGCTTCCAGTCGTACATTTACCAAAGATGCCTTTTGTACTGATGATCTTATCTAATGTTGCGGCAGATGCGCCTGTCGTCTTCGATAAATCAAGGAATTGGAAGAATTCCTTTGAAGAGCGGCTGACTTTTAATGGGTCAGCGACGTTCCGGACATCGGACTCGAGTGCATTCAACCAACCGAGTGTCCAGTATCCAGTGGAAGACGTGTAAACACGCGGATACGTCGTATAGAAATCACCGATTCGTTGATAGACCTTAATCATCTGTTTCGGCTGGAATTGTCCATAAATATGGCTATCCGTCGCCGCACCCGATCGGATGTTGAGTGGTGTCGTTGACGATACGGTCGCGAGTGTACCATTGACTGGGTCTTCTGATCCACCGAATCGAACATACATCGAGCTGACATACATCATCTTATTTTTATACAAATCGGTTTGAGGTGAAGGATTTAACTTCATTTGAGTGCTGATGAAGTTATCAAATGTATACGGTGTCGCAATGGAGTTGTAGACATTTAGTTTTGAAGATGTCGTTACAAGTGTTCCATTATACGCATAGCCTGATTTACCTTGATAGGAAATCTTATACCATTGGCCGATTTGTCCGGTGACGTTGACGACGACGTTCGAAGGAATCGTCGTCACGACTTGATAGGAACTTCCGACATACGAGCGAAGTGGAGTAGGACTTGTAGCTCGGACGTATAACGAATCTTTCGATACATAGTCAATCTTACTTGTAGATGCGTTCGTATCGACATACCCTGTTTTTCCATTGATCGTTACTTTATGCCACTGTTTATTCGTATGTGACGTAATCAGTGAAGTCGTGTAGTAGACGTTTCCTTTAGCTAGTGTCGTAAGTGCTGTTGCTTCTTCTAAAGGTGAATTTCGAATGATTAAGTTCTCGTTCGCGAGGAAACGAGCGCCACTAATCTTTTTCGTTTCTGTATAAGGTGTTAAAAGAGCGCCATCGATATACCCTGTTTTTCCATTAACACTTACGTTCATCCATGTCCCGATTGAACCATTCACTTGTACGACTGTTCCTTTCGTAAGCGATGAGACTTCGCTGTATGTCGGACCAGCATATGACTTCAGAGAAGTCGTTTGTACCGTCTTATAGCGATGGGCTGAAATCTTACGGTATGAAATCGGACTTCCTTGATTCGCTCGGATGTATCCTGTTTTCCCGTCTACTGAAATACGATGCCACGACTGACCGTGACCGTTCGTGACAAGGCGCGTCGTGTAATAGACATCTCCGCTTTTTAGCGTCTTCCATGTATCGGCATCCGCCTGATACGTCGTTTTGACGTCGATGGATGTATTTAATACATAACGCGCTGCTGAGATCGTAGACGTTACGATATATTCGTTCAAATCATCCTGATGAACATATCCGATTTTTCCTGCATACGTCACACGGTACCACTCATTGATAGACCCTGTTACGGATACCTTCGTACCGCTTGGGATAGACTTGATGGAAGCGTAAGATACGCCAGCATAAGACTTTAATCCTGTAGCGTCGGTTGTTTTCATCGTCACGGCATCCGCTTGATAGGAGACTTTTTCTCCTGTTCCGTAAGCGATGTAACCGGTCTTTCCGTCTTTTTTGATCTGATACCATTTTTTAGAACCAAGTGTGACGAGACGTGTCGTGTAATAGATATCACCCTCTTGAAGCGTAGCGATTTTAAACGCATCTGCTTCAGGAGCGACTAAGATATCGGTGGATGATGTGACGGCGAAACGTGTACCTGAAATGGTTTGGACGAGGGCTGCTGTCTTAAACGTCGAAGCCGACGCATATCCTGTTACACCATCGTACGTGACACGATACCATGTACCGATTCGACCAGAGACGAGCGGTTTCGCACCGGCCGGAATCGACTTGATTCCTGCATACGAACTGCCTGCATAAGAGCGAAGTGTCGTTTTAGCTGTTGTGACGAAAGAGACGTTCTTCAGGCTTTCATAATTCACGATCGTTCCTTGATTCGCTAAAAGATAACCGGTTTGACCGTCTTTTTTAATTTTGTGCCACGTGCTACCTCGAGAATCCGTTGCAAGTGTCGTCGTGTAATACGCATCGCCTGTTTTTAAAGAAGCAATCGTTTTACTCGTCGAAGAGGCAGATGCTTTGATTTCGACGGATTTCTTCAAGAGAACACGTGTAGTAGGAATCGTTTTGACACTTTGTTTAGAGACTTGTAAAAAAGCGTCACGGTGCATGTATCCACTATTTTTGCCGTGACGAACGCTATACCAGCCGTCGATTTTTCCGACTACTTCAACGTTTGTCCCAACTGGAATCGATTCGACTTTTGGATAACCCGTTCCTGCATAAGTATGTAGCGTGTAGGTATCCGTCGTACGTGATGTTTCGTTCGCAATCTTCTGATAGGAAACAGGAGTGGCACCAGATAGGACATATCCTGTTTTTCCTGCGTAGTTCAGGCGATACCACGTTTTGCCGTATGGATCGGTAATCCGTTGTGTCGTATAATACACATCTTTACTTTGCAAGGTACCAATTGTCGTTGCTGTCGTGCGTGCCGCATTTTTAATCGCCGTATTCGTAGAGACGATATAGCGTTGTCCAGAGATCGTTTGCTTTTTCTCATACAACACTAAATATTTTGAAGCGACATATCCCGTTTTTCCGCCATATGTTACTTTTTTGTAGCTTCCGGCATCATATGCGGATGAAACGACCGTTCCGGTCTTGATCGTCAACAAGCGTTTCCGTGAAGATGTCGTCTTATCATACAGATCCGTATCTGCCGATAGACGATAAGCCGTTACTTTCGTTGTTGCTGCGTTCACTATCGGTAGAGATGATAGAATGATGCTAAACACGATAAGAAGACTCGCGAACACCTTCAAAGGTTTCGAGATGGATGTCGTATTCAAAGTATCTTTCCTCCTAGTAGATATTCGTCCAAGCGGACGGAATCGGCTTCTAGGATGTCTGGTCTAAGGTGTACGTACTTATGCCTATTCCTACTATCGACCATATCGGATTTTTATGAAGAAAATATTGGGTTTTTTTGAAAAAAGGGATTTAGTTTTTTGAAAAACCCTCCTGTTTGTTTAAACAAGAGGGAATAGGATCAGATAGTGAGACGTGCGAGGATTTCTGTTAAATTCGTCGTCGGGCGTTCACAAGTAAAATCATGACAGAGATACGCCGTTGGCTCTTCTGGTTCTGGATAATCCGCGAGCAAAGAGACGTGCGGCAAAAGGTCACGCTTCGTACCAATTAACAACGCAACTTCCGGTAAGCGTAACTGTTGCAGTTGCTCGATTTCGACCGGGATGTCTACGTTTTCTGGAATCAAGATAATCAATTCCTTCGGTTCCATCTGCCGGTAGGTGAAGGTACTGACAAGGGAGGCAAATCCGGTCGGTTGTTGCTCGACTTCTTCGATTAAAGCTGTGAGCGCCCGTTCGGCACTTTCCTGATAAACGAGACGCCCGGTCAGACGACTAAGCGTGAAGAAAGCGTTTAAGGCAATACTATTTCCAGCAGGTGTGACGCCATCATACAGATCGAGTGGGCGAACGAGTAGCTCATCGGAGCGTGACGAAGTCAGATAAAAATAACCATCTGCTGTTTGAAACTGGTCCTGCAGCACATCTGCGAATGCTAAAGCTTCCTTTAGATGAAGCGCCCGTCGTGTTGATTGGAATAGTTCAAGATGTGCATCGATCAAGTACGCATAGTCATCGAGGAAACCGTGACCGGTCGCTTGTCCATCTCGGTAATGAACAGCAAGTTGATTCTCCGTGCGGACGAATCGCTCGAGTGATGTCATCGCACGCGTGGCGACACGTGTATAATGCGGTTCACCAAAGACACGACCGGCTTTAGCGAACGTCGAGATCATCATCGCGTTCCACGATGTCAGGCGCTTATCATCACAAAATGGTCGCGGGCGTTCACTTCGCGCACGAAGAAGAATTTGTCGCTCGCGTTCGAGTTGCGCTGCTGTCTCAGCAGGTGACAAGTGGATTTCACGTGCGAACATCTCGAGTGTTTGTCCTGTCCGGTAAAAGACATTCCTTCCTTCGAAGTTCCCGGACTGGGAGGCATGGTAGAAGCGCGGGAACAGTGCGTCTGGTCCGAGTAAGTCCGTCAGTTCAGCTGCCGTGAAGGTATAATAATGTCCTTCGCCTCCTTCATTATCCGCATCCAGTGCAGCGTAGAAGGTGCCGTCCGGTGCAGACAACTCACGCTCTACGAATGTCAGTACTTCTTCCGCGTAGCGCCGGAAGCGGATTTGTCCGGTCACTTGGTACGTCTCGATACATAGGGTTGCAAACCAAGCATTGTCGTACAGCATCTTCTCGAAATGAGGAATTTCCCATTTGGCATCGACCGTATAACGGAACAGACCGTAGCCGACTTGATCCGTCATCCCGCCGTCACGCATCGCAATCAGTGACCGCATGACCATCTGGAGCGCCGTCTCGTCTTCCGCGTATTGATAATAATCAAGCAAGAAACGAAGCAGGGCAGGCGACGGAAACTTCGGTGCCTCGCCGAATCCACCGTGTTGACGGTCAAATTGGCGCATCGCTTGATCAAAGGTCTCGTGAATGATGGATTCATTCCAAGTATGGGTAGACGTCGTAGGCTGCAATACGTCGCGAAGCGTCTGCGACATGTTCTGACCGACTTGTGCGATTTTTTCTGGTGAACGGCGGAATTGCTCGCTGAGCTGAAGCGTCACCTGACGAAAACTCGGGCGGTTGAACTGAGGCGTCTTCGGAAAATACGTGCCGATGTAAAATGGTTGCTGGTCCGCTGTCATGAAGACGCTCAGTGGCCAGCCACCTTGTCCGTTCATGACTTGAGCCGCCGTCATGTAGACATGGTCGATGTCAGGACGTTCTTCCCGGTCGACCTTGATTGCGATGTAGCGTTCGTTCAAGAGTCGTGCCGTTTCTTCATCTTCGAAGCTCTCATGAGACAGCACATGGCACCAATGGCACGTCGAATAACCAATCGATAAAAAGATCGGCTTGCCGCTTTCTCGAGCGGCAGTGAAGGCGTCTTCGCCCCACGGGTACCAATCGACAGGCTGATGAGCGTGTTGCAATAGGTAGGGACTCGTTTCATGGATAAGTCGATTCGACATGATGGATTTCCCTCGTTTCTTCTATAATAATAAGTCCTCTTCACGATACTCGGCTTTTACGGCAGGTGCAACTCCAATTCTGAGACAGGAGAAAACGATTTTTAAAAAGAAAGATTGACTTTATAAAAGAAAGTGTGATAGATTAATATAAGTCATGAATCGGGGATGATCACTCATGTGAGAATCTTCAATCCATATCATACAATTAAATCGACAGGTCAGGATTTTTAGACCGCTACTGACAAATGAGTCAGACATAAGTCATCGCTTTTATTTTGTCCTTCTTCATACTACGAGGAGAAGTTGACCCAGCAAGATAAACCTTCCAATCGATACTTTTCCGCTCATTCCCGAGCTATTTCTAAAAATCCCAGTATCATGCGTCCGTTGCAGACGCATCACGATTCTTGCTAAAATGCTTGATTCAGCTGGCGCGGCCAAGGAGCCGTAACAACGAAAGAGAGGTAGGGCTTTCGTCGTTTCAGGTGTTTTGATCACCTGTAATCCTCGATTCTCATGACAACCAAAAACAACGACACGCTGATGAGGCGTTTTTTTTGTGCCTTTTTTCGGGTAATGCTGAAAGAAGGGGGTGACGACATGCCATGGAATGAGAACGACTATCCGGAGTCATTCAAGAACTTTGATCCGCCACTTCGAAAAAAAGCGATCGAGATCGCGAACGCGTTATTAAAAGACGGCTATGAAGAGGGACGCGCCATTCCGATCGCGACATCGCAAGCTGAAAAATGGTACGAAAGTCACAAAGACGAACAATAAAAATTTGTAAGCGATACCATTCATTTCATTTACGAAGGATGGTATCTTTTTTTACGAAAAATATACACTATTGAGAATATAATCTGATATTATGAAGAAGTGTCAGAAAATTCAATAGGGGGTCTCATCATGAAATACGGCAGTACGTTTGGAAAGTGGGCATTGGCCGGAGTATTAACAGCAGGAATCCTTCCACAAGCGGGTCTTGTCGGGGCAGAAGGCGAAGGCGTCATCTTGTCTGAATACATAGAAGGAACAAGTAATAATAAGGCTATCGAGCTATACAATGGGTCGGGGCAAATCATTGATTTAGCAGACTATACACTCGTTCAATATACGAACGGTGGACCGTCAGAAGCGAAAATCACACTATCGGGGAAAGTGGATCCAGGGAAGACGTTCGTCATCGCGAATTCGAGTGCGAATGCGGACATCAAAGCAAAAGCACAATTGACGACGGGATCATTGAACTTCAACGGAAATGATCCCATCGCACTGAAAAAGGGTGATGTTGTTCTTGATATCATCGGACCACTCGGTTCATCAACGGATTTCGCAAAAGATACGACACTCGTCCGGAATGCCGGCGTCACGTCTGGTGCTAAAACGTACGAACCATCACAGTGGACGAGCTTCCCGGTCGATACACTGACGAATCTCGGCAGTCATCAGACAGAAGCGGGCGACGTTCTTGCAGCACCTACAGCTTCTCCAGTCGGTGAAGTTGAACGTGGAGATCAAGTGACATTGTCAGGTGAAGGAACGATTCATTATACGGTCGATGGCACGACACCAACTGTCGACAGTCCGGTGTACACGTCACCGATTACAATCAACGATGAAGTGACGATTCAAGCAGTTGCCGTCAAGGACGGTAAAACGTCAGCGGTTTCGACATTCAAGTACTATATCGCACCACCAATCACGAAAATCAGCAACATCCAAGGTATTGCGCATACGTCGCCTTACGCAGATCAACTCGTCCGGACGACAGGTGTCGTCACGTACGTCGTCGATGCGAACAACTTCTACATGCAAGATCCGAATCCGGATAACGACAGCCGGACATCGGAAGGGATTCTCGTCTATGCGAAAAACCATGGTGCTGCTGTTGGACAACAGATCGCGACGACAGGATATGTCAAAGAGTGGTTACTTGGCGGATACAGCGATAAAGCAGATACAGACCTTGCTGTCACGGAAATCAGTACGGTCAATCTCGTGAAGGGGGCGCTTAATGAAGGCTTACCAGCAAGTATCGTTCTTGGTGATAAAGGGGTCTTGATTCCGACGCAAGTCGTCGACAATGATTCCTTCGCGCAGTTTGATCCAAAAGAAGATGCGATCGATTTATACGAAAGCTTAGAAGGTATGCGTGTCGCTTTACCGAACGCAATCGTCACAGGGCCGCAAGCAAACCGAACAATCCCAGTTCGGACACAAACAGACGCAAACAAGGTCTACACAAAACGTGGCACACCAATCCTGACGAAGGATAATGTCAACCCAGAACGTCTCTTTGTCGAGATGGGCAGCTCGTCGTACCGTGCGAAAGCTGGTGATACATTCGATGGAACAATCGAAGGCGTCATGAGCTATAACTATTCGGCCTATAAAGTACTCGCCAAAGCAGCGGACCTTCCGAAACTTGTCACGAGCGAAGTGGAGCGTCAACCTACGAACATCAAGACGGGGGAATCACGCTTGACGGTTGCTTCGTACAACGTCGAGAACTTCGCCTCAACGGCAGACGCTGGAAAAGTCGATCGTGTCTCAGAAGGCATCGCGACATTCCTGAAGACGCCGGACATCGTCGGTTTGACAGAGATGCAGGATAATGATGGTGCGACGGATAGCGGAACAGTCGACGCATCAAAATCATTCGAGACATTGATTGCAGCAATCGAAGCAAAAACAGGTGTCCGCTATGCCTATACGGACATCGCGCCTGAAGATAAGAAAGACGGTGGACAGCCGGGTGGAAACATCCGTGTCGGATTCCTTTACAACCCGGCGCGTGTATCGCTCGCACCAGGTGAAAAAGGTGGTGCAACGGAAGCTGTTGCGGTGGAGAACGGCAAGCTGACGAAAAACCCGGGTCGCATCCAGCCGACGGATCCGAACTTCGCCAGTTCTCGAAAACCACTCGTCGCGGAATTCCTCTTCAACGGTGATTCGTATCACGTCATCGTCAACCACTTCAACTCAAAAGGTGGCGACGGAGCTGACTTCGGTAAGAACCAACCGGTCGTACGTAAGAGTGAAGTCCAGCGTCATGCGATCGCGAACATCGTCCAAGATTTTGTCTCTGAATTGAAAACGGAAGTCAAAGACTCGAATGTCGTCGTTCTCGGTGACTTGAACGACTTCCAGTTCTCAGAAACGCTAAATATCCTGAAAGGGAAAAACCTCTGGAATACAGTCGATGATCTTCCAGAATCCGAGCGATACTCTTACGTCTATAACGGAAATGCTCAAGTGCTCGATCACATCTTGATCTCGAACAACTTAAAACGTTATACGTCTTCTGATATCGTCAACATCAACTCGGAGTATATGGAAGCAGACGGTAGCGCGAGTGACCACGATCCGGCGATCATCTCGATTCAAGGTGCAGAGACAGCCGTTCCGGTCAAAGGCATCGCAGAAATCGGAAAATGGCGTGCCGTTCAAAAAGGAAAACATATCTTCCTCGAATGGAAATTAGGTCGTCATTGGTTAAAAGCGAGCGGAACAACTGGAGAGCAACAAGGTGAGTTGCTCGCACTGCGTGTATCGCAAGATCGACCATATATTCAAGTGAAGACGAAAAAAGGGAAAACGATTTGGTTAGAACTTTCTCATTTTTATCGTTTGAAAGAAACAACGAAATATCAATGATGAAAAGCGGACTTAACGGTCCGCTTTTTTGCGTGACGGGAAAAAGAGAGAAAGAAAAGAAAGTGTGCTAATCGAAAGTGTCGAGATTAAAGCGACAGGAAGAGGAATGACGCGGAACATATACGTGAAGTGTACCATGATCAAAAATAGGATAATGGCGAGACCAGGAATGAATTGTTTGGAAAGCAACATACCGGAACCAGGAACGAGTAACTCAAAACCGAGTCGTTGATTCAATCGTACATCTTCGTGTGCATTCGCTAAACTGAATGAAACCGTCAACACGACGAGAATCATCCATCCAGAAAATAAATATTGCTGAATCGGTAAAAAGGCGATGGACTCATAAATGAAATACAGTAAAACCATAGGTCAACTCCTTCATTTCATTATGTTATTTGGAAAAGCATTGAAAGTTTGGCTTACGAATTCTAATGATACCGAGTAAGAATTCCGAGAGCAATCAAAAATCTCGAATGATGAAATAAAAGAATGTTCACACATTTTAAGAAAAGGGAAAGATGGTTTAGTATATGTACTAAATACTTTTAAGAATCCTCTTAACGAAAGCATTTTAATAACATGAGAACGTTCTCATAAAACGTGTCTAATTTGTGAACGGAAAATGTGATTTAGACAATTAAGAGCCAATGACTGTTCGAAAGAATCATTTTCTTTTAAAATAAAGGTAATGATTAAAGGAGGCGAAACGAAGATATGAAAAAATGGTTGATCGTCGGAGTAGCAGCAGTAGCTTTTTTCGGCTACGAGAACATTCCAATGGAACAGGCAGAAGCCGATTATCCGAAAAGTGGCGGCAAGCTGATTGATCGATATAGCAGTGAATATCCAGGTTACGACTGGGAAGTCAGGCGGACGTCCAGCGAAGAATTCGTATCGTTGACGAAGGACGGTAAGGAATACGGGAAGTACCGATTTAAAAATGGTATAACAACGCAAGGGGCAGTCTTGAACAAGGATACGGAATCATCGCTGAAGAAAAAAGGATGGACCGCAGTGAAGTCCTACCGTAAAGGCAACACGAACTACATGTTGAACCTGGATCATGCAGCCGTCTATGAGAAGAAGGGGAATTACGTCACCTATTTCTTCGACCAACATGATGGGAATAAGGTGAAAGCGACACTGTCGATTCCGAAAGACGTCGAAGCGAAGAAAAAGGGTTTCTATGGTACGGCTTCGAATGCGTTACGAACGACGGATGAGAAGCTGATGCTACGATTGATGAACTGGGAACGGGCTGACTACAAGTTAAATCCGTTGGCTCCGTACACGGCACTGAAGCCAGTGACACGCGGTCATAGCGAAAATATGGCGAAGAATAATTTCTTCGCACATACGGATCCGCAAGGGCGTGATCCGTTCGACCGGATGAAGCGTGAAGGAATCAGGTTCAGCTATGCTGGTGAAAATCTATCAATGGGCTATCCGAATGTCTTTGCATCACATTGGGGCTTAATGAATTCAAAAGGGCACCGAGAAAATATTTTGAAAAAAGAGTACAAACAAGCTGACATCGGTGTGGCTTTCCGGAGTAACGCGCCATACTTCACGATTAATTTCCGAACACCTTAAAATAGAAAAATGGAGGACGATATTTCACGATGTCGTCCTCTTTTTCATGAAGCGATGTGTTTTACACTAAAGGCAGGAGGTAGGGATGTTGGAAATCCGTCGATTGAATCCAGAAGATGCAGTACTCTATAAAGCGTTGCGATTAGAAGCCTTACGAAACCATCCTGAGGCATTTGGCTCTGATTATGAATCAGAAAAAGATCGATCCGTCGAACGGTACGCAACTCGTCTTGAAAGCGAACAGTCGATGACGTTTGGTGCGTTTCATGAAAATGAACTCGTCGGTGTCGTCACTATCGTCTGCTCCGAGCCGTTCAAGATGCGACATCGAGCGAATGTATTTGCGATGTACGTCACGCCACGCGCCCGAAAACAACAGGTCGGACGACACCTTGTAAAAGAGGCATTACGTACATTAAAGCAGCATCCTGTAATTGAGCAAGTCCATCTCTCCGTCGTCCGGACGAACGAAGCTGCTAAAGCGTTGTACCGGTCGCTTGGTTTTGAATCATACGCGATTGAACCACGGGCGCTGAAAATCGATGATACCTATCATGATGAAGAACTGATGTGGTATCGGTTCTAACACCAAACGACCGGAATTCAAAGAGATGATCTCTCCTTGAATTCCGGTCATTTTTTGTATCAGTTTGCCCATTCAGGCTTGCTGAAGCCTTTGAATGATTTTTCGATAACTTCATTGAAGGCGTCCGATTCGACGGCTGCTTTTAAGTCTTTTGCGACTTGTTTGTCCGCATCTTTCGTTTGGACAGCGACGAGGTTCCGGTATTGTTCGTCCATCGTCTCAAGTGCTAACGCATCAAGTAAGTCGAATTTCGCAGCAAGTGCGAAGTTCCCTGGAACGGCTGAGATATCGACACTTTCGACAGCGCGTGGCAGTTGAGCCGCTTCGAGTGGTTTGATGACGAGTTTCTTCGGATTCTTGACGATATCTTTTTCTGAAACGGTCAGAGGATCAGCATCCGGCTTGAGTTCAATCCACCCTTGTTCCGCAAGCAAGTTCAGTGCCCGTGCTTGGTTCGTCGGATCATTCGGCGTCGCGACTTCAGCACCTGTCTTGACGTCGTCAAGTGTCTTCGCTGTTTTACTGTATAGTCCCATCGGTGCTGTCGGAACCGTGATCAGTCCTTTTAAGTCGAGATTCTTTTCTTTAGAAAACGTCTTGAGATAGATCGAGTGTTGGAACAAGTTGGCGTCGATATTGCCGCTACCGAGGGCGATGTTCGGTTGAATGTAATCGCTGAACTCGACGATTTCGACTTTGTAGCCTTTCTTTTCGAGTTGTGGCTGGATCGCTTGTTTGACCATGTCGCTATACGGACCGCTCGTCGCCCCGATCTTGATCGTCTTGTCTTTTTCATCAGCGCTGCTGTCTCCACATCCTGCGAGGACTCCTGCACCGAGTAAGGCTGTTGCTAAAAAGGCATATCGTTTTTTCATGATTGCACTCTCCCTTTGCATGTATGATTAGCGTTTATCTGTTTTTCGCGCCAGTTGATTGCCAAGTGCTTGAATACTTTGAACGATGACGATGAGCACGACGATCGTCACGATCATGATGAGATTATCGTAGCGATAGTAACCGAAACGGATCGCGAGGTCACCAACACCACCGCCGCCGACGATACCAGCCATCGCTGAGAAGCCGATCAAGCTGATCGTCGTTAATGTGATGCCCTGAATGATGCCAGGGAGTGCTTCCGGTAAGAGGACACTGACGATGATCCGCAAGGGTTTCGCCCCACATGCTTCTGCTGCTTCAATCAAACCAGGCGGAATCTCGCGGAGTGATGTTTCGACAAGGCGTGCGAGAAACGGAATCGCTGCGACACTAAGGCTGACGGACGCTGCCGTCGGACCGATTGTATTGTCGAGTAAGAACTTCGTCAACGGAATGAGGGCAACCAGCAAGATGATGAACGGTAGCGACCGGACGATGTTGACGACGAAGTCAAGAACACGGCGGACGGCAAGGTTTTGAAAAAATAATCCGCGGTCGGTGACGAACAAGAGAATTCCGAGCGGAATCCCGACGACCAATGCGAAAGCAAGTGAAATTCCGACCATCCATGCTGTCTCGCCGAGTGCCTTCAAGAGTTCAGGTAACATCGTTTGAATACGATCAAGCCACATCCTGAATCACCTCGAGTGCATGAAGTTCCGTCGCGAGCCAGTCGAGGGCAGGAGCGATTTGATCGGATGATCCCGTCAAGCTGACAATGAGGACACCGAAGGCGACGTCTTGAATATAGTCGACCTTGCCGTGCAAGATACTGACTGAGATATCGTAACGGCGGATCGCTTCTGATAACGTACTCTCACCGGTCTTCTCGCCCGTGAACTGCAAGCGGATGATCTTGCCTGGGGTTGCCTGTAAGATGCGTTCCGGCAATTCGATTTGTAGTGCCGTATCGACGTAATGTTGCGTCACCGGATGCTTAGCTTGACTGAACAAGTCATAGGTTGAGGCGACTTCAACGACTTCACCTTGCGACATGACCGCGACACGATGGCAAATCTGTTTGACGACATCAATCTCATGCGTGATGAGGACGATCGTCAACCCGAGTCGTTCATTCAAATCCTTCAGCAGTTCAAGGATCTGTAGTGTCGTAACGGGGTCAAGAGCGGATGTCGCTTCATCACATAACAAGACGGTCGGATTGTTTGCGAGTGCCCGGGCAATCCCGACGCGCTGTTTCTGCCCACCGCTTAATTGACTCGGGAAGTTCGTCTCAAATCCTTCAAGTCCGACGAGCGAGACGAGTTCGCGAATCCGCTCCGGGAAATCTGCTCGTTTGACGCCAGCGGCCTTGAGCGCAAAAGCGATGTTATCCGCGACGTTGCGCGACTGGATCAATTGGAAATGCTGAAAGATCATTCCTGTCCGCAAGCGAAGTTGACGCAAATCTGTTTTTGACATCCCGCCGAGCGAGACACCGTCGACCTTGACGGTTCCTTGTGTCGGATGCTCGAGCCCGTTGATTAGGCGAAGCAACGTACTTTTACCGGCACCAGACTCGCCAATGATTCCGAAGATTTCTCCTTTTTGAATCGTCAAATCGACATCCCGTAATGCAAAAATCGGGGTCCGATCTCGAACGAACCGTTTTGTAATATGTTTGAATTCAATCATCCGCTCATCTCCTCATACAAAAAAAGTCGCTTTTTCCTAGTAGCGGAGCAACCAGAAAAAAGCGACGAAAGTGTAAGATTTCGTAACTTATCTCTCAGAATGAAAATCATTCTGTAGGATGTGGCACCGTTCCTTACAGGTGGTTGCCGGACGTCGTTGGGCCTAATCCCTCGGTCGCTCTCGATAAGTAGTTATGCTGTTGGGACTTACTTTAACGGAAATGATTCCCATCTGTCAAATGTTTTTTCAGAATTATTCCGCAACAGGTGTCCGGAACAGGTTGAGCGTTCCGATTCGATCGACGGCTTCTTCTAGACGTTCAACGTCAGCAATCAAGCTGATCCGGACGTAGCCTTCACCGTATTCGCCGAAGAAGGATCCAGGGGTCACAGCGACATGTGCTTCGTCAAGTAGATGATCGGTGAAGCTTTGGGACGTATAACCTTCCGGAACAGGAAGCCAGACGAAGAAGGAACCGCCCGGTCGTGGTCCACTCCAACCGATCGCATCGAGTTTTGCGAACAACGCATCGCGTCGTGTTTCATACAAGCGACTTAACTCACGGACGCACGTCTGGTCACTCGTGAGGGCGACGGTCGCCGCATGCTGAATCGGTGTGAAGGCACTGACGTAGAGATGTTCTTGGTACGTTTCGATGCTTGAGATGACGGACGGATTTCCGATGGCAAAGGCAATCCGGAAGCCGGACATGTTGAAGCGTTTCGAGAGTGAGAACAATTCGATCCCGACGTCTTTTGCACCTTCCGTCTGCAAGAAACTTCGCGTCGGACCATCGAAACTGATACCGCCGTATGCTAAGTCATGAACGACACAGATATCATGGGCATCGGCGAAAGCGACTGTCTGTTCGAAGGCTTCTGCCGTCGCGGTCGCACCCGTCGGATTACTCGGATAGTTGAGGAACAACATCCGGGCACGCTCAACGTCCGTCGTATCAAGTAAGTCATAATCCGGCAAGAAATCATTTTTCTCGAGCAACGGAAGCGTAATCGGGTAAGCGCCAGCAAGTGCTGCACCAGACAGGTAATCCGGGTATCCTGGATCCGGGACGATGACACCTTCTCCAGGGTTGACGATCGTCTGCGGTAAGGCGACGATTCCGGCTTTACTGCCGAGGAGAATCGCGACTTCCGTTGCCGGATCGATCGTGACACCGAATTCAGTCGCGTAAAAGTTTGCGACAGCTTGTTTTAGAAAATCATGTCCACGAAATGGTGGATATTGAAGGTTCGTTGGCTCGTCGATGGCTTGTTTTAAGGCATCGAGAATATGTACAGGCGTCGTTTGGTCGGGTGTTCCTTGACCGAGTGTGATGACATCATGTCCGGCAGCTTTTACAGCACCGATTCGGTTCGCAAGTTCAGCGAAGACGGGAGCAGGAAGCCGATCAATGGCGATGGATGGAGCGAAATGTTTCATGGATGAATGCCTCCTTCGTGGTATTGTCGTCAAGGATAACGAATATTCAGTCAAAAGAAAAGAACTTTTTCGAAATTTAAAAAAATTGTCGGATAAACAGGTACAGATAAGTGGAGCGGGAATAAAGAGTAGGGAGAGGAGTGGGAAGATGAAGCGAGCTAACTGGAAAGAGGCAGTCGTCTATCAAGTCTACTGGCGTAGCTTTAAAGATTCGAACGGGGATGGGATCGGTGATTTAAGAGGTGTCATCGAGAAGCTTGATTACATCGCTTCACTTGGTGTCGATGTCGTGTGGCTGAATCCATGTTATCGTTCCCCGGACGTCGATAACGGCTATGATATTGCCGATTATTACGAGATCATGAAAAAAGCGGGAACGATGGGAGATCTCCAGGAGTTGATCACGGCTGCTCATGCCCGTGGATTAAAGATCATTCTCGATTTAGTCGTGAACCATACGAGTGACCAGCATGCCTGGTTCCGTCAGTCATGTGAGCGGATCAACGATAAGGATGACTGGTACATCTGGAAAGACGGCACGAAAGAGACGCCTCCGAACAACTGGCGCTCGTACTTTGCGCCAAGTCCGTGGACGTGGAGTGAAGAGCGCGGGCAGTATTATTTTCATTCCTTCGCCAAAGAACAACCGGACTTGAACTGGGAGCACCCAGCTGTGAGGCAAGCAATCTACGATATGATGAACTGGTGGATTGCTCAAGGGATCGACGGCTTCCGGATGGATGTCATCAACTTGATCAAAAAACGGTCGTTCGAGGATGTCGCCAATCCGTTTGATCTCTCGTACCTTGGGAATCAGCCAGGTGTGCATGACTTCTTGCAGGAGATGCATGCGAATGTTCTCGCTGGTAAAGACTTGTTTACAGTTGGTGAGATTCCGTTCGTCGGTCCAGAAGATGGACTGTTATATGTCAGTGACGAACGAAAAGAACTCCGGACACTGTTTCACTTCGAAATCGCGGACGACATGGAAGCGATGGATCTCTTACGATTCAAGGAGATTCAAAAACGCTGGTACGACGTCTTATACCCATTAGGTGTCAATTCACAGTTCCTCAACAACCATGATCATACACGACAAGTGACGCGCTTCGGCAGTGAACGATACCGGGTTGAGAGTGCGAAACTACTCGGTTTGATGTTGCATACGTTACCGGGCATTCCATACGTGTATCAAGGAGAAGAGATCGGGATGACGGGGATTCGCTTCTCGGATCCGTCGCTTTATCAGGACGTCGCCTTTCGAAATCGATACGCGGAGCGCGTCGCTGGCGGAGAGGACCCAGAGGTCGTGCTCTCATCGATGCAGTTACTTGCGCGCGATAATTCCCGTACACCGATGCAGTGGGACGATACACATGCAGCTGGCTTTACGAGTGGTAAACCATGGTTAGCGGTCAATCCGAATTATACGGACATCAATGTCGCGCAAGCAGAAGCAGATCCATCGTCCGTGCTTGCTTTTTACAAGTCGCTGATTCAGATGCGAAAGGATCATCCGATTATGGTCTACGGTACATACCGAGACTTAGCGCTTCATGATCCGTATCTCTATATCTATGAGCGGGAATTAGAGGGAGAAGTCTGGCGGATCGTCCTCAACGTACATGATGAACCGATGCAGACCGCCCTCGTCTTACCACAGGAAAAGTTGCTCATATCAAACTATCCGGATAGCCCGGATATCTTGCGTCCTTACGAAGCACGCGTCTATCGTTATGCTGTTACAGAACAGACGTGAGTCGTCTGTTGAAAAGAAAAACATCCGCGGACATGTCAGGAACACGTTCGCGGATGTTTTTTCATATGCGTACATTACTTGAAAGGTGATGTTTTTTTCGTCTGTAAGACGTGAGAGAATCGATCGACGGCTTGGCGCATCTCATAACTCGGTCCGAGAAAGAGCGGACCATGTCCGACAGCGAGTATATCCGGAGACAGTTCCGTCAGTTGATCAGCCGAGCGAAGGGCGACGTCCGGATCCCATGTTGCGAGTGCAGGGAACGGGAATTGCCAGCGGACGTCACCGGAGACGGCGAGTCCTCCTTGCGTCTGAAAAGCATCTCCGGCGATCAACGTCCGGCTTCCTTCATGCCAAAGTGAGATCGAACCAGGTGTATGACCGGGTGAGGCAATGACACTGAGACTTCCGACTTGTTGACCACTCTCGAGCAAGCGATCCGGACGTGTTTTGATGTTTTTCGGAATACCACCTTTTAAAGGTGTCGTTTCGCCTTCGCGTAGCGTCTCGTCCCCACTGAGCAATGCAGCATCGCGATAACTGATACAGACTTGAGCGAGAGGAAAGGCGTTCGCAAGGAAATCAAGCGAACCGACATGATCGGCATGCGCATGAGTCAGGATGATTGCACCAAGCGGTTTCTCTTGCTTTCGAATATAGTGATAGAGCGCCTTTGCGTTGATCCCGAGGCCGGCATCAATCAATGTCAAACTGTCTGCTTCTTCAAACAGGTAGCAGTTGACCGGGAAAAAGGATGGGGTCGTCTGCAGTTGGTGTAAACGTTCGATTGTCGTGACACGCATCGGCTTCACTCCTTCAAAAAAATGAATAGTTTTCTTCTTTAGTATCGTCTGTTTTTTTAGATGCGTCTAGACGCATTATGTGGAAAAAGAGGCATCACCTGTAAAAAGATGATCCCTCTTCTATGAATCATTCAAATGTCACAGCGAAGACGGCACCGGCATGTGGTGCATCATCTCCGTCGGCAGCCGTCGTGACGAGCAATCGATCTTCATAGAAAATCGGGCACGTCGGATTCGAAACAGGGAAGTCGACATGATCGAGTTTTTCACCAGTCGCAAGATTCCAACGGGTGATGCATGATCCAGCATAATGCGCGATCCAAGCATGACCTTCCGCGTCCTTCGTCATACCATCCGGGAACCCTTCTTCTTCTTCAAGGTCAACGGCGACACGTTTATTGGAAAGTGGTGCGTCCGGAGCGTAGTCAAAGGCATAGACTTTTTTTGTCGGTGTATCGATGTGATAGAGCGTCTTGCCATCTTCTGACCAGACGAGTCCATTCGAGTTCGTCAAGTCTTCGTGCAAGACATCGATGGAACCGTCATGACGCAGACGGAACAATCCAGCAGTCTTACCGTCTTCTTCATTAATGCTACCAGCGACATATTGTCCAGTCGGATCGAGCTTTCCGTCATTCATTCGGTCAGAATCGGGCAGTGACAGTTGATGCTCAAGAGACAGATGACCTTCCTTGAGATCAAACGTCCCAAATCCGTGTTCAGCCGTGACACGTAATAAGTCTGGAGCGTCCGTCAAGGCAATTGATGTGATGGCGCTTGGTAACGTGTACGGCTTGAGTGCTTCTGTGGCAAGGTCATATGAAAAAAGAAGTTGATTCGGAATGTCGACAAAATAAAAGCGTTTTGTTTTCGCATCGTAGACAGGAGATTCACCTGTCTTACACGCGACATCAATAAATACAGATACACTCATGAAAAGGCCTCCTACATCATGTATGAATAGATTCATATGTTGATTGCAACATATGTGGCTTAAAAGGAATTAGTTAACTACTTTCTATACCTGTTATGAATAAAAATAAACCTCTCCTAAATTAATTATGTCATTTATTTACTAAAAAAGGCATAATATATAACGGAGGTGTGTTATGTTCAAGAAAATTTGTATTTTATTAACAACTTTTTGTCTTTTTCAATCTGTCTCTACCACTCAGGCAGAAACGATTTCAAAAGGTGTGACCTATACGACAAAATCAGAAACACTTTCGGGTACACCACAGTTATTTCGACATATAACGGTTCAGCCCGATACCGGTAACTACTGGATGACGACGAAAGGACGAGATCGTGTATTAGCAACAGAATCTTTACCTTCTCAAGTTAGTCGCGTGACAGCGAGCGGGGGGCGTGTCGTAACAGCGATCAATGCCGATATGTATCGAGTAGCTTCGGGGTTACCGATTGGACTTCAAATTCAGCAAAATCAAGTACTGGTTAGTCATAGTGTAAAAGATTCTGCGACAAAATTCCCATCATTCATGATCAACGGACAAGGGAAACCAGAGATCGGGTCGTTCGGTATCATCGGATCTGCGACGACTGATACGAAGCGGGTAACGATCCACTCAGTTAACCGTAACGAGAACTTAGCGAATCGAATCGGTATCTTTAGTTCAGCTCATCATGCTTCAAAAATGCTGAAGCTAATTGAGCCGTCAGAAGCGATGAAAAAAGAAATTGCTATCGTCTATTTAAAAGGAACAGCGACATCGGCGTTTACACTCGGGAAGAACTATCAATGGACCGTTGAATCGGTAGATACGACATTCCGTAAAGAAATTCGCTTACCCGATGCTGGAGTTGTCCTCGTTGGTCTCGGAAAACAAAAAGCGGCACTACTCTCACTTGTGAAAGCAGCAGAAGAAAAATCAAATGGTCTGTTATCAACACAATTAAATCTAGTTCAATTATCGAATCTTCAAATGCGTAACGATATTCAAGAAGCTGTATCTGGATATAACTGGTTGATTCAAAATGGAGTTGGATATAGTTTAGACAGCCTAGCATTGAACCATGACCGCTTTTTGATGCTCGCTCGTAAGGCGCGGACACTTATCGGTACAACGTCAAACGGGACAGTTCAAATCATTACGGTGGACCAAGCTCGTCTTGATTCAAAAGGGATTACGATGCTTGAGGCAGTGGAGCAAATGAAGCGTTTAGGTGTAACGTCGGCCCTCGCATTTGATGGTGGGGGATCGACAGAGATAATGGTCAGACGCGCTGGAGAGTTTTTACCTAAAACAGCGAATGTACCGGCAGATGGAAGAAGTCGCTCTATTACGAACGGTTTAATATTAGCCACTCATTATGTTCCATCGAATGTAGCGACGACGATTTTATTGACTGCCCCTAAAGAATTATATGTAGGTGAAAAAGGTGGATTTGGATTAAAGCTGACGGATGCAAATGGACAGCCTGTAGATGCAACGAAGAAATCGATTATTTGGAAAGGGACAGGTGTCAAAGGCTTACAAGTCGCGGCACCGCTGACTCCTGGAAAATGGACAGGTACGATGCAAGTTGATCGTGCTAAACGAACCGTATCGATTCCAGTCACGAATCGCTTGACCGGTCTTACAGTCAATGGAGGGCGTCCGATCTTGTTGAAAGTAGGACAACGCCTCGCGATTTCATCAGAAGGATGGCTAAACGGACGACGTGTCGTAATCCCTGCTTCGCAACTCAATTACCAGGTTGCAAACGGAGCGACCGCATCGATTACAAAAGGGAATATTCTTGCAAAGAAAATCGGGAAGACAGAACTAACTGTCTCATCTGGAGGGAAGACGGTTCGACTACCGGTCACCGTCTCTGCTATGAAAAAAGAGGAAGTCATCGATTCCTTCGAACAGGGAGTCTACGAAGCGAAATCTCCTTATGTTTCGAGTTATACTGTCCGTCTCAGTTCCTTACAGAAATCCAGTGGCAAACAATCGCTTGAAATGACATATGATTATTCAGGGTGGAAGAAACAAAACGGAGCCATGTACATTAAAAAAGCATCATGGATCATTCCTTCTCCTGCCCGTGCATTGACGATGGATGTGTATGGAGATGGACGCGCGCCTTGGCTTCGCTCAGAAGTCAAAGATGCTGCAGGAAATCGACATGTCGTGGATTTCGTCAAGAAGGTAGATTGGAAAGGATTTAAAACGGTACAAGCGACACTCGATCCGACGTGGCCAACACCTCTTAAAATCGAATCGTTGTATTTTGTTGAAACGGATACATTGAAAAAAGGAACAACCATTAAGAGTAAGGTGTACTTGGATCAACTCAAAGTTTTATACTAAACCTAAAAAAAAACAGGGAATCGGATTTCAATGAAATCTTGACCCTGTTTTTTTTATCAGATAAAAATTACTCTGACGGGTGGTTTATAGTAATTAGCGACTTTTGACAAGAAGATTTACAGCTTCCTTCACAAGCTCTTCTGTCTGACCGTCACCATTTTGTTCGGCGTCTCTTACGCACTCAATTAAATTGGAGCTTACGACGACACCAATCGTACGATCAATCGCGGAGCGAGCAGCGGAAAGTTGAGTAATGACATCTCGACAGTCTTGCCCTTCTTCCATCATACGAAGGATACCACGTAATTGCCCTTCGATTCGGCTGACGCGATTTTTCATTTTGCGATCATAATCCATATATGTTCCTCCGTTTCATAGTAGAACTAACGTCTGAGTAATACCTTTATGCTATGCCCATAACGGTATTACTGTCAATTCTATCGAATTTTAAGATATACTTTTCTTGAAATCAGGGAATATGGATGTGGTGAGGAATTTACTTAGAAAATTGATGAAAACTAAAACGATTTGGTGTTAGCTCTCGTATACTATATGATGAAGCTGATATCAGGAGGAGGAAAAGGATGCATACTCAATCCGATGAATCGCTTTATCATCTGATGCGTAGCGGTGATGAACAGGCACTCGAGACTTTGTATGAGAAGTACGAGCGATTGTTATTTTCATTCGCCTATCGCTTTACGAATAATGATCGATTGTCTGAAGAAGTCATTCAAGAAGTATGGATGAAAATTTGGAATGGTCGTGTTGATTTTGATACACAAAAAGGAAAGTTTTCATCTTGGATTTTGACGATCACGCGTAATGCGGCTCTTGATTGTTTACGTCGTGAAAAACGACAACCGACGATTGAAGTTGAAGAACGAGATGGCGGATATGATGAACCTGTTGAGCGGACCGTCATGCAACGCGAAACTGCAGCGGAAGTGCGGGGCGCCGTAAGTGAACTAAAATCAGAACAACAGGATTTGATCGAACTAGTCTATTTTCAGGGACTAACTCAACAACAAATCGCAGATCAACTTGACTTACCACTCGGAACAGTCAAAACACGTATCAGAAGTGCGATTCAAGCATTAAGAAAACGATTAGATGGGAGGGAACGAGATGGAAGAACGTTGTCATGACTTGATCAATTACTTCAATGGAACACTCTCTTCAGCAGATCGCGACGCGTTCGAAGCGCATCTTGCGACGTGCGAAGAATGTCGCGAAGCACTTTTAGAAATGGAAGAACTCATGCTTCCCATCGCTGAATCGCTTCCGGAGCGTCCTGTTCCTGTAGGAATGAAAGCACGTATTCTTGGAGAAGTTCTTGGTTCAACAGAGACGGAGTCTCCTAAAGAAGAACCGATGACTACTCCAGTAGACATTAAACAAGCACGTCAGCAACAAACGAAGAAAAAGAGTGTCCCACTTGGCTGGTTGATGAGCATTGCTGCCGCCCTTATTCTTTCACTTGGTGCGAATGCCTACTTTTTGTCACAGGAAGAAAGTACAGATACACCGGAAACACTGGCGATGGATGAAATTAAAGGAATGGGAAACTTTGAAAGCAACGAGTCGATCAAGGGATCAAGCATGGTATTTACACAAAACGATAAGTCGTATATGCTCGTTCAATTGAAAGATCTGCCTCCATTGAAAAAAGGAGAATTGTATCAATTATGGACCATCAAAGGTGAGACACCGACTGCGAACGGTATTATTGAAAAAGACGGCGAAGCAGCAGCGGTATTTCAACTCAAAGGTAATGGTGACGTCGATGCTGTAGCAATCACTGTCGAACCCGAGCCGGATTTAGCGAAACCTACGGGAGAAATCGTGGCCTCAGTTGCACTTTAACTTAAAAAATACGAACGGATTCGTCTACGACGAATTCGTTTTTTTTGTGCGTTTTACATTAAGAAAAAAAGACTAAAAAGTAGAAAATATCAATTAAATCGCATGAAATGCAAGTTTCGACTGAAAATATACTTCATAACCGTCGATACTAAGAAGAAAGTCAGTTCTATAAGGAGAGGCCACATACAATGAATGAATGGATTATTTTAACAAAGCACTATGAAGTGGGCTTAGTTGTACTGTCGGTACTCGTCGCGATCATTGGATCGTATGGATCGCTTGAATTAAATCGACGTTTGGCTAAGGCGACTTCTTTGAAAAAACGAGCGTTATTCTTATCTTCTTTGACGATGGGACTATCGATTTGGGGGATGCATTTCGTTGGTATGGGTGCTTTCGCTTTACCCGTCACGGTTCGTTATGACTGGATTTTAATGTTCTTATCCGTCATTCCAGCTATTTTAGCTGCCTTCATCGCCTTTTATCTACTCTACTCATCAGCGATTACACGAAACAAAGTCATTTTAGCAGGTTCTTTGATGGGCGTAGGTATTGCGATGATGCATTATCTTGGGATGATGGCAATGGATTTTGGTGGCGCGATTCGTTATGAAACAGGGTTGTTCGCTCTATCCATCCTAATTGCGATCACTGTAGCATATGTTGCCTTGTTACTCTTACATCGTCTACGACATGTTGATAAGAAAAGAATTCTTATTCCCATTGCGATTGTAATGGGCTTTGCTATCTCTTCCATGCATTATGTAGGTATGTTAGGAACATCTTTTTGTATCCCGATTGATCAAGCAGGACGTATTGGTGATGGTCCTATTACATCGAATATTTTAAACGATGTAGCCATTCCGGTATTTTTGATTTTGATCTTAATCGCTGGACTCTATATTCATTTAGAACGACGTGCCTTACAGATGATGGCATATACTGATCATTTGACCGGTTTGCATAACCGTAGATGGTTAGATCACCATATGATAAAAGTAGATGCGCATTACGGAAAGTCTAAAGACGAGATGGCGATGGCTATACTTGACCTGGACGGGTACAAATGGGTCAATGATACGTTTGGTTTTGATAAAGGAGATGCCGTCATTCGTGAGTTTGCAGATCGGATGCGTGCGTCCTTATCGGAAGATGAAGCATGTATTCGTTATAATGGAACGCAGTTTTTTCTTATCAAAAAAGTACCTACTGATGCATTACTTCGTACTTTCGAACAAATTTTAGAAGATATTCGACAACCGATTCACTTAGATGATCAACCAATCCATTTGACAGCAACGATGGGTGTCATCTTACCGGATATGGGAGAAACGTTAGAAATGCGAATTGGTCAAATGGAAAGTGCTCTCCGGGTCGGCAAAAACGAAGGAAGAGATCGATTCATCGTGTACGATGATTCCCTGCATTCCGACAAAAGAGAGCAATTGATCGTCGGTTCCTTACGCCGGGCGATGACGGATTTCAAGGAGTTCGCTCTCGTCTACCAACCGAAGATCGCACTCGCGACAGGCAAGGTGGATCAGGCGGAAGTTCTAATTCGCTGGAATCATCCGAAGTTCGGTTTCATCTCACCGGCGGAATTCATTCCACTTGCTGAAAAGTATAGTTTAATTCATCGTTTGACCGAGTGGGTGTTGAAGGAGACCGTTGCACAGATGGAGATTTGGAAGAAAGAAGATTATTTCATTCGCCAAGTCTCGGTGAACTTATCCGCGATGCATTTCCGATCGGAGTCGCATAATATGATGATTAAAGAAATCGTTCATCATTCCTTGAAGAACGGAAGTGAATTGCAACTACAACTCGAAATAACGGAAACGTCCGTTATGGAGAATCTGGACCGGGCGATGACGATGCTTGGTGAATTGAAACAGCTTAGTCTGACAATCGCTCTCGATGATTTTGGAACGGGTCTATCGTCGCTAACGCACTTGAAGCATTTGCCGATCGATATCTTAAAGATCGACAAGTCGTTCATCGATGAAGTCCCACATGACGAACGGGGAACAGCGATTACGGAAATGATCATCCAGCTTGCGAAGAGTCTTGGGATCGAAGTCGTCGCAGAAGGTGTCGAAACGCTCGAACAGCATCTCTTCTTGAAACGCCTCGGTTGTGATTATGGACAAGGCTATTACTATAGTAGACCGATGCATGTGAAGGATTTAAATCAGCAAGCGATCGAAGAGACCGTTCTAAATGTCGGATAAGGCAATCCAAACATGACTTTCGTTCGTATACTAGATAAGCATGCGAGGATGATGCATGCGACGTCTGGGGGGACGCAAAGCGCTGGGATATTACCAGCTCGTGCACGACGCAGACAGACATCTAGTACATTCAATCATACTCAGACCATCTAGCTTTCGACGCAGCACCTGTCTGTTCGAACACAAACAAAGGCAACTTCCACGACGGAAGTTGCCTTTTTCATTTGCGCTTATGAGCGAACCGTCAGGACGCAGCCTGTTTGATCCGTCACGAGCACATTCGTATTGAAATATTGGCCATCACTTTTTAAGATGAGCGCTTTTTTCTCCTCGTTGTAATCGAGTGTCATTTCTTGATCGAGGAAATGACTCGACCACCGCTTGACGAGAACAGGACCGACGTTTGAATCAATCGTCATGTCTTCCGGTGTCGCTTCATCGACGATGCGAATACTGAAAATACCAGAGTTTCCGCAACCACAACCCTCTGTATCGTAATAGAGATGCAGTTGACCGGATACTTCACCGCGTAATTGGCGGATTCGCTCCTGAGCAGACGGTGTAAATGTGATGTTCATGGTCATTCACTCCTTTCCCTTATTATACGCCGTTTGAACGAGAAAGGAACGTTACTTGCTCACGCTGACTTGGCGGCGCATCCGAACGAGAAGGAAGATATAACCGGCTAACAATAAGACGACGCTACCGAGAACTGTCGTATCGACGAGACCATTATCGGACTCGAAGTTGATCGCGATATACGCCCAGACGAAGACAAGCGGATAAATCGGATCACGGTTCGCAAACATGAAGAGAAGAGCGATGATGACTCCGACGACGAGTATGATCATCGTCCAACCCGCATCTCCAATTCCAAGCCAAGATGTTACACCTTCTGCATTGATCGTCAGGAAGATGTCGGCAATCGTCGCGACCGATACCCAGCCGAGGTAAAGCGAGAACGGTAGCTTAAAGCGTAATCCTTTCGTCTCACGGTCAATTTTTGAGTAGATGACGATCAAGGACAACAAGAGACCAACGATGACGACAACGGAGACAACGAACAGTTCAAACGTGAAGGAAACGATCCAGCCAGCATTAAACAGACAGCTGATCAAGAACCACGGTCCGATTTTCTTCGCCAGTTCGTGTTCCTTGAACTTCGGAATCGATTGTAAAATCAACCAGATGAGTAGAATCGTATAAATTAATCCCCAAATCGAGAACGCATACCCAGCCGGTTTGAACAATGTGATGATCGAATCAGAGATTCGTCCTGTCTTTCCACCATCAAGGGCGTTCACGGCAATCGTGAAGATGAAGCCGACCCAGTTGAGCCAAATCCATTTATTATTTTTCAAACAAAAAACCTCCTTTATTCTCTAAAGAAGGTTTACCCAAAAATCAAATTCATTAGTCATCACGGTCGGCGCGTCGGGTTCAAAAAGGACATCCCGATCGCTGGATTTCCTGTATGCGAACCGAGAACCGGTGTCAAGTCATCGATCCGGACACGCACATCGTATTGCGATTCGAGGCGTTGTTTCCACTCGAGTGCCAGGTCATACGCTGTCGCGTGGAATAGTGAAATATCCGTGACCTGTCCCCGTTCAATGATTGCGACAAGGTGATCAAAAATCTTCGAATGCGCTTTTTTGAACGTCCGGACGGTTTGATAAGGAACGATCTTTCCTTCCTCGAAGTGGAACAACGGACGAAGTTGCAACAAGTTACCGACGAATGCCTTCGTCGAAGAGATCCGTCCACCTGCTTGTAATTGATCGAGGTTTGCGACCGTGAATTCAATGTGATGATCGAAACGACGCTCGAGAATGATCTGTTCGACGGATTCGATCGAGTGTCCCGCTTCGACGAGTTCGATCGCTTCTGCTAGGAGTTGACCAGCCGGGTAAATGCCACAACGGGAATCAATCGCAATCAGACGAAAGCCAGCAATCTCTGCCCCTTGAACGGAAGCGTTGTACGTTCCGCTCAGTTCGCTCGATAAGTGAACAGCGAAGCCGACGTCGTAATCCTCTTTCAACCGTTCATAATGCTCGGTGAAGCTTCCGATTGAAGGTTGGCTCGTCGTTACCTTGTGTTTTGAGTCAATCCAGCTATAGACGGTCTCCGCATCAACGTCGACACCATCGACGAAACTTTCTCCATCCTTCATGACAAGTAAAGGGACGACCGAAAGATCATCGCGCTGAGCGATCGTATCCGGTAAAATCGTTGTACTATCAGTGATCCAAGCGATCCGCATAACAAGTTCCTCCTTAAATTAGTACCTGATATTAATTGTAGGTGTAAGCGTTCTCGCTGTCAAATGAACATTAAAAAATATCGAACGTTTTAGTTGATTAAATAATGAAATACGCTATAATCGGTACGTGATTAGTAAACTTTTAGTCATCTTATACTAAACTAAGCCGATGAGAGGAGGACGTCGATTGTACTCAATCGGTCAAAAAATCAAGAACCTCCGTCTTCAAAAGGGATTGACGCAAGAGGAACTAGGGGAAAGAACAGACCTGAGTAAAGGGTACATCTCGCAACTCGAACGGGAAATCAGTTCACCGTCGATCGAGACGCTGTTTCATCTCCTCGAAGTCCTTGGCATCTCACCGAAGGATTTCTTTGATGAGGATACACTCAATCAAAAAGTCGTCTATGGGGAAGAGGATGTCACGACATATGCCGATGAGGAACAGGGGTATCATGTCACGTGGCTCATTCCGGAATCGAATGAAAAAGAGATGGAACCGGTCCTGCTCACACTCGCGCCAGGGGGAGCATTCAAGACGTATGAACCATCAGGTGCCGAGACGTTCGTCTATGTGCTCGTAGGAAACGTCACGCTGACGCTCGGACGTCAGTCTTTTGTAGCGAAACAAGGAGAGACACTTTACTATAAGGCTTCAGAAATCCATCAACTACGCAATGAGTCAACACAAGAGACGAAGGTCCTCGTGACTGCGACTGACTCATACTTATAAAGGAGGAACTAGATTGGCAGATACTACGATCATTCAATTCAAGGACGTTACGAAACGATACGACGATCAGACCGTCCTCGACCAAGTCAGCTTCGAAATCGAACGCGGGAAGTTCTATACGTTACTCGGACCATCGGGTTGTGGGAAAACGACGATCTTACGACTGATTGCTGGCTTTTCGGAAGCAACAGAAGGGGACATCATCTTCAACGGAAAACGGATCAACGATGTACCGGCGAACAAACGTCAAGTCAATACGGTTTTCCAAGACTATGCACTCTTCCCGCACTTGAACGTTTTCGAGAACATCGCCTTCGGTCTTCGCATCAAGAAGGTGAAAGAAGCAGAAATCGCTAAACGTGTGACGGACGCGTTGAAGTTCGTCAACTTGTCCGGTTATGAGAAACGAGAAATCACCGAGATGTCAGGTGGACAGCGGCAACGTGTCGCGATTGCTCGGGCAATCGTCAATGAGCCGGAAGTCATCTTGCTCGATGAGCCACTGTCAGCGCTCGACTTGAAATTACGGACAGAGATGCAGTATGAGCTCCGCGACTTGCAACGTCGTCTTGGCATCACGTTCATCTTCGTCACGCACGACCAAGAAGAGGCACTGGCGATGTCAGATGAAATCTTCGTCCTCAATCACGGTGTCATTCAACAATCGGGCACACCGACGGATATCTATGATGAACCGATCAACCGCTTCGTCGCGGACTTCATCGGTGAGTCGAACATCATTCCAGGGCGCATGGTGGAAGACTATCGGGTCTGGTTCGCAGAAAAGGAATTCGAATGTGTCGACCGTGGTCTTGAATTGAACGAACCGGTCGAGATCGTCATCCGTCCGGAGGATCTCGAAATCACGAACGTGACACAGGGGAAACTACAAGTCACCGTCGATTCGCAACTTTTCCGTGGCGTGCATTACGAGATCGCTTGTATGGATGAAGTCGGTAACGAATGGCTCGTCCACAGTACGAAAAAAGCGACGGTTGGTGAGCAGATCGGACTGACATTTGATCCGGAAGCGATTCACGTCATGCGACTGAACGAGACGGAAGAAGAATTCGATAAGCGTCTGGAATCCTACGACGGGGTGTTATGATGCAAAAATCACGTAACTGGTATCTCATCCCGTATCTATTCTGGATTGCCTTGTTCGTCATCGCACCGATCGTACTCGTCGTCTACTATTCATTCCTTGATTTGGACGGCAACTTCTCATTTGAGAACTACCAGAACTTCTTTACGTCGACCTATTTGACGATGACACTCAGCTCGTTCTGGTATGCCTTTTTGATTACAGTGTTTTCGCTCTTGATCGGTTATCCGACCGCTTACTTGTTGACGAAAACGAAGCATAAACAGCTGTGGCTACTTTTGATCATCTTACCGACGTGGATCAACTTGTTGTTGAAAGCTTATGCCTTCATCGGGTTGTTCAGTACGTATGGTCTTGCGAACCAAACGCTTGAAGCGATTGGAATTGGACGACAACAGATTCTCTTTACCGATTTTAGTTTCGTCTTCGTCTCGGTGTACATCTTCATTCCGTTCATGATCCTGCCGATCTTCAATGCGATTGAAAAACTGAGTCCGTCACTCGTCTTCGCTGCACGTGATCTTGGGGCGTCGAACTTCACGACGTTTCGGCGTGTCGTCTTCCCGCTGACGCTCGATGGTGTGAAGTCAGGCTGTCAGCTCGTCTTCATTCCGGCGTTATCGCTGTTCATGATTACGCGTCTGATTGCCGGGAACCGCGTCATCACGCTCGGTACAGCGATTGAACAGCAGTTCCTCGTGACACAGAACTGGGGCATGGGAGCGACGATCGCTGTCTTCCTCATCATCGCGATGGCGATCATCCTTGCCTTGACGAGTACGAAACGGAAGAAAGGAGCGACGACTTGATGAAACGTCTGAAACTAGCAAATCTTTATCTGATCGGAGTCTTCATCATTTTGTATGCTCCGATATTCTACTTGGCATTCTATTCGTTCAACAGTGCTGACAACATGACGAACTTCGATTCGTTCACGTGGGATTGGTACAAGGAAGTCTTCCAAGATTCACGTTTGTTGATCATCGTATTGAACACACTCGTCATCGCCTTGTTATCAGCTGCAATCTCGACGATTCTTGGCGTATTCGGAGCGATTGGGATTCAAGCCGTCCGTAAGAAACGGGTCGAGACGTCGTTGTTGACGCTCAACAGCATCTTGATCGTCAGTCCGGATGTTATCATTGGGGCATCGTTCTTGATCTTCTTCACGCTACTTGGCATCCAACTCGGCTTTACGTCAGTCTTACTGTCCCACATCGCGTTTTCGGTACCGATCGTCGTCATTCTCGTCCTGCCGAAGTTGCAGGAGATGAGTCCAACGCTCGTTGATGCAGCGCGCGACTTAGGCGCAAGCCGTTGGGATGTTTTGACGAAAGTTATCTTGCCGTATATCACACCGGGGATCTTCGCTGGCTTCTTTACGGCATTGACGTACTCACTGGATGATTTTGCGGTGACGTTCTTCGTGACAGGAAACGGCTTTACGACGTTGTCCGTTGAGATCTACTCACTTGCCCGTCAAGGGATTTCGATGAAGATCAACGCCTTGTCGACCGTCATCTTCTTGTTTACGTTCTTACTCGTCATCGGCTACTACTTCTTGAACCAACGAGCTGCTACGAAGCTTTCGCGACCGGAGGTGAAATGACCGTTGAAAAAATTGATTCAATTATTTGCTGCGATTTTCCTGATCTCGGGTGTCATTTTATTCACCTTGAATCAGTTAAATGAGACACAAGGGTATTCAGGGAAAAATGTCCTGAACATCTACAACTGGGGCGATTACATCGACCCAGCACTGATCAAACAGTTTGAGAAGGAGAGCGGCATCAAAGTCGTCTATCAGACGTTCGATTCAAACGAAGCAATGCTGACGAAGATCGAACAGGGAGGAACGACGTACGATATCGCTGTTCCGTCCGACTATGCGATTGCGAAGATGATCGATGAGAAGCTCGTCGTTCCGATCGATCATCAAAAAATCCCGAATCTCAAAAACATCGATTCGCGCTTTTTAGATTTATCGTTCGATCCGAACAACAAGTACTCGATTCCGTATTTCTGGGGAACGGTCGGTATCGTCTACAATAAAGACTTGATTGATGGGAAGAAACCGACGAGCTGGAAGGATCTCTGGGATCCGAAGCTAAAGAATCAGATTCTACTCGCTGACGGTGCCCGTGAAGTGATGGGGATGAGCTTGAATAGTCTCGGTTATTCGTTAAATGAAACGGATGAGTCGAAACTACAGGAAGCAAAAGCGAACTTGATGCGCCTGACACCAAACGTCAAGGCAATCGTCGGAGACGAGATTAAGTTATTGCTCGCGAATGAAGAAGCGGGGCTCGGTGTCGTCTGGTCAGGTGATGCAAACGAGATCATGAGCGAGAATGAAAATCTTGACTACGTCATTCCAAAAGAAGGATCAAACGTCTGGTTCGATAATGTCGTCATTCCGAAGACCGCGAAAAACGTCGAGGGGGCACATGAGTTCATCAACTTCATGCTGCGTCCAGATGTTTCAGCGAAAAATGCGGATTACGTCGGTTATTCGACACCAAACAAAGAAGGCTTAAAACTGCTCGACAAATCGGTTCGGACCGATGAGCGATTCTATCCTGATAAACAAGTCACCGATACACTTGAAGTTTATGAGAACCTCGGGAAGAAGATGCTCGCACATTACAATGAGTTGTTCCTAGAGTTTAAGATGCATAAGAAATGAGGAAGAACCTAGTGTCCCGCCGACACTAGGTTCTTTTTGTTTGCATGTATAAAAAATAAAAATAAACTTCCATAAAAAAACTATAAAAACTGAATAATTTTTTGAAATAGGGGAATCAGTTTATTATCAACGCTTTATATAGGCGCCGAGGAGGACATTAGCATGAAACAAGTCTTAGGAATCATCTTAACTGCCGCACTCACTGTCAGCATCGTGTCAGGCACTTCATATAATCAATCGGTCGAAGCAACAAAACAAACTGATGTAAAATGGCTTCAAGAAATTCAGACGCAAGCAAAACAAGCACATTCCCTCGATGGAAAAGTTGTTCTTGAAAAAACGACACTTGCGCAAGTACATAAAGCGTACAAAGGCGAAAAGAGCTCGAACTGGTGTCAAAGTGGAAATGGTCTTGCTTCAGCAGATCGTGCCCTTCACTACTGTTCAACGTATGGTGTGAAGGATGCAAAAGCGAAAGTCAGTGCCATCGTTTATGATCCGAAACAAGTCAAACGGACGGTTACAGTCAAGGAAGTCAAACAAGCCTATTCGACAGCTAAACTCGATAAAACGTTCAATGTCATGACCGTTTCCTCAAAACAGGTCAACATTTATCTAAATTTAAACTCTGACCGTACACAAGTCATGTCAATTCTAGTAAAATATAACTAATGAAAGGATGACCGATTCGGCCATCCTTTTTATTTAATCGTTTTATAGAGTGGTACGAGATGCGAATAGGTATTTCGAATCACATCTAACAACTCCTCGCGTGTCAATTCGCTCACTTGTTGTGCTGAAATGTGACGACCGACGAGGAATTCTGCTTTTTTGACATCATGGAAGCGTTCTAACCCTGAATGGATGTCGGTCTCGTGTACGGGAACAGCATCTTTTTTCATATGATCATATGAAATGACGAAGTCTTCAGGGAGTGTGGTTAGTAAATCCGTATGCTTTAGTAATTGTGAGGCATATTGTTGTTTGTTCGGCAACTCATAGATATAGGCGAGCCAAATGAACAGATGGTCATCAAACAGTCCGACTTGGAAGTGAGGATGCTTTTTATAGCCGCGTTTATCTGGTGAAAAAGCCATCCATGTATCCTGTGGCGGATTTACTTTGCGTCTAGCATGTTGTGCGATATGGACGTGCATGTCCTCTTCGATCGCGACGGTCAAGTCGGGCGTGATTTCTTGTCCGATATCGCGAAAAATCGGTTGGATGCGCTCGCGAATGGCATGCATTCGTGAATCAAGACCATCAATGTGAAACGTGTCAAAAGCATATTGAGTAAACGTATTTGTCATGAAAGATCACCTCTTTAATGAGTGTATCAAATGAAACGATTCAAGTTCGACATTTTGCTCAAAAAATTGAATAATAGAATTAACAATTTATTACAATTTTAAAAAATAGATTAAACAGGAAGGGGAAGTTCGAGTGCGCCGTTTTCAACAATATCTCCTTCGAAGCTGGGTCGTATTTTTCTTAATCGTGATTGGCATCGATCTTTTTGCGAAGTCTAAGGATTATAGCCTCAGCGTCGACTTGTTCACGTTTTTATTGATTGCCGCATTATCCACTATTTTTGTCGTCGATCCGGTTCGCCGACGACATATGAGCTTCACGTTTCATTTTGGTTTTGTATTGTTCACATTTTTAACGTATGGCATGCTTTCTGCTATTTGTGTAGGACAGGTCACCATGTTGATTTATCAATTACGTACGATTCATACACCAGTCGGAAGACGACGGATGCTACATAACTATCCGTTTAATGTGGCGCTAGAACTTTTCTTAATCGTACCAGCAGGTCTAGCTTATAATCTCTTAGGTGGGACGCATGGTGATGCCTTTCAATTAACTGACAACATCATCCCGTTGCTTGCGATGGTCGTTATTTTATGGATTGTCTTATTGCTGCAATACCAACTTTCACGATTTCTTTTGGGTGAAAATATTCCAAGTGATGTCATGTTTCAGCTGCTACGCTTCGAAGCAGTCGTCATCACGGCAGAACTACTCTATGGTATTTTCAGTACACTTGTCGTGCAAGGAAACGGGAATAGCGGGCTTGTAATGGCAGCGTTTGCACTTTTCATCATCAAGCGTTCTCTCGGTAGTTCGGTCCAAGCATCGGACCGAATTGAGCATTGGGAACAAATTGAACGTTTAAAAGAAGCGGCGTGGAAAGACGGTGACGCGCAATTTATCATCGAACGATACCTGCGACAACTCAATCAATTCGTCAAACCGGATATTGCATGGATTAAATTCGATTTCGAAGAGGGACAACAAAGTGTCTATTATTCCTTAAAGGATGGGCGTAAATTAAAGGCGGACCATGTAGAAGGGAAGGTCATAGAGGAAATCATTGAAAAAGAGGAAGTTTTACTCTATGGTATGCAACAGGAGTGGGATATTCGATTGTATGATTGTTTACCAGAGGAAATTCAATCCGTCTTATTCATACAGCCTGAAGCAACGGAGACGATCAATTGCTCACTCTTACTTGCCTCTGAAGCCAGTGGAGAGTTTACGAAAGACTTTGGGTACGAGTTGTATCGCGCGTTGCGTGTCCTGTCATGGGCTGTAGAGCGCGCACATGAACGAGAGCGATTGCTGATTGATAGCCGGACGGATGCGATGACGAAATTACCCAATTATCGTGCGTTACAAGAGTGGGGGGATCGTCGAATCAAACAACGCGATCTGTATCCTTTCTCCGCATTGATGATCGATCTCGATCACTTTAAGCAAATCAATGATACGTACGGTCATGAAATCGGCGATGTCGTCCTATTTGAAGTAGCTAAGTTGCTGATGCAAGCGACGCGAATCACGGATCTCGTGGCTCGGTATGGTGGGGAAGAATTCGTCATCTTGCTTCCGAATACGGATCTAGAGTCCGCCCGCATCGTGGCAGAACGAATTCGTGAGACGTTGCATGCTAATCCGATAGTAGTCGAGGGTCATACTCTTGAGATTACAGCGAGCATAGGGATAGATACGCTGAAGGAACTGGGCGATCTAGCCAGTTTGATCCGAAACGCGGACCGTGCGATGTATGTCGGTGCGAAGTTCCAAGGACGCGATCGTGTCGCAGCGTATCATGAATGGAAAGAGAAAGTCATTTGAATCACACCAAAAAAAGATGGCGGAAACGTCATCTTTTTTTTGATGAAAAAAAGCCTTTCCGTCTCGAAGATCGGAAAGGACTGAAGAATGGATGAGTTCATTGAGCTTGTTGTTTGTTGAGACGGATCTCATTTTCAATCGCATGAATCGCAGCCGACCAAGAGCCGTATCGGTGTAATAGAGCTTTCGTCGAGGGTTTATTGTTCCGTTTCGCCCATTCTCGATAGGCTTCAAATGAAAGAGAAAATCCGACTTCTTCGATGGCTTGACGAAGCGATGCAGCGAGCTCTGCTTTAGAATAGGTCACGCTGGCTTCAAGACCTGCTGCCGTACAGGCATCATGCCATGATCCGAACATCTTAACGATGTGATAGTGACTCGGCGCGTGGTGAACGGATTTTCGCCACATTTGATACTTTTTCAAGGTGATTGTCGATCCGACATCCTGCGCATAGCGATGAAACGATTTTAAAATCTCATCTTTTGTATACTTCGGCGCCCGCTCGAGTTCTTCGGGTTGCTGATCTACATTCCATTCGTAACCTGCTGCAGATAAAGCTTCAGGCCAAGACCCGAATTGACGAACGATATTCTCTGGCTGTGGCCAGTCATTGACGAGCGCATAACGACGGTAGACTGTACGCCTTGGACGATCCTGGATGAGTTCACCGACTGCGCGAATCGCTTCGATCATCTCGAGTTGTTCTTCCGTATAACTCTTTTGATTTGTAAGTACGCGTTGCTTCATGAGTGAGTCCTCCTTCCTAGTGAAGTAGAGTATTGAGGCAAAAGTCCTCTGTGGTAAATATATCGGTTCATTTCCATTAATTATGAATAATTTTAATGAATTATTGTAAATATAGTGAATCGGATTCTTTGATAGTATAAAACGAAGATATAAAAATGAAAACAGAATGACACGAAATTTTAATGCTATTCAGAAAAATAGGACAAATGACACAGGTGGAAAAAAAGACCAGACACGCTCGTCAGCGAATCTGGTCTTTTGGTGTAACTTATTTTCCTTCGATTGATGCCCATTTGTATGAAGTATCGGCACCTACTTTATGGTTGACGATTCCTTTGACATACGGCTTACGTAAGAAGGAAGCTCCGCGCTGATACATAACAGAGATCGCTTGATCGTCCTCAAGGAGAGTTTTCTCAGCGTCTTTCAGTGCCTGCCAACGTTTCTCAGCATCTACTTCTTTTTGAGCTGATTTGATGAGTGAATCATATTTATCGCTTGAGTACTTACCACGGTTGTATGGTCCACCTGTTACCCACATATCGAGGAACGTCATCGGATCCTGGTAGTCAGGTCCCCATCCTGCGAATGATAGTTCGAACTCACCTTTTGATTCTAGCTCAAGTTTGTTCTTGAACGGCTGTTGTTTGATCGTGACTTCAAGACCTGGAAGGTTTTTCTCCCACTCGCCTTTAAGGTATTCAGAGATTTTCTTCGAGTTATCATCATCGTATGAAAGAAGCTCGAGTTTGACTGATTTTTTACCGATATCTTTCAATCCTTTTTCGAACGATGCTTTTGCAGAAGAAGCATCGTATGAACCGAAGCCTTCGTTACCATCACGGAAGTCTTTACCGTCTGGACCTTTTGCGAATTCTTTCGGGACATAGTAATAAGCTGGGATTGAACCGTTGTTTAAGAGAACTTTTGCCATCTGCTCTTTATCGTACCCAGAGTCGATTGCTTTACGGATGTCTTTATTTTTCAAGAGTTCATTCTTGAAGTTCATTTGGATATAGTACATCGATGCATCAAGGCGTGTATCGAAGTCTTCGTTATCTTTGTACTGATCCACGAATTCGCTTGTCAGACCAACTTGGTCGATATCACCTTTTTCGTAAAGGTTAACTGCAGTCGATGTTTCCTTAACGACTTTGTAGTTGATCTCTTCGAGTTTAACGTTATCTTTATCCCAGTACTGATCGTTTTTCTTGTAGCTCCAACCGACTTCTGTTTTCCAGTCTGATAGGACGAATGGTCCGTTGTAAAGGAATGTATCTGGTTTCGTCGCGAAGTTTTTCCCTTGTTTTTCGACGAACTCTTGTTTCAGTGGCATGAATGAACCGAAACCAGTTAATGATTTGAAGTATTCAGCCGGTTGTGTCAGCTTAACTTCGAGCGTTTTGTCGTCAACAGCTTTGACTGCAACATCGTCAGCTTTTCCTTTTCCTGTGTTATACGCTTCTGCGCCATCGATGAGATACATGATATACGCATATTGCGAACCACTTTTCGGATCAAGAACACGTTTCCATGCATACTCGAAGTCTTTTGCTGTGACATCACTGCCATCCGACCATTTCGAATCACGAAGCTTGAACGTGTATGTAAGTCCATCTTCCGAAACATCAACACTTTCAGCAACACCAGGTGTAGCTTCTTGTTTGTCATCAAGACGGAATAGACCTTCTTGGACGTTGTTTAACACTGTGAAGGAAACAGAGTCTGTTGCGACGGTTGGGCTAAGTGCTGGAATATCTGAAGCACTCGTTAAATTTAAGATTTGTTTGTCTGAAGATTTCTCTCCAGATGTCGAACCGCTTTCTTTTTTACCTTCATCTGTCGTCGAACATGCCGCAAGACTTGATCCAGCGATTGTCAGTGCTCCAACGAGTGCAAGTGCCTTTTTCTTCTTCATAAAGTAAATCCCTCCCAAAAGAAATAGATATATCTGGTGAAACGATAAGAACCGATAGGATAGCGATCCGGTGTCCGACTAAAAATAAGAGGGGTCATCGCCTTTTATTCTTAAGCTGTGGAAAGCACCGGATCAACTTGTTATCAATAATAAATACAATATTCAGAAAAATCAATAGAATATTTTCAGATTATTTCAAAATCATTAAATTTGTGTGTAATACCAATGGTTTTTTTATTAAATTATTTTTTTTGAAGGATAAAATTAGGAGTTTTTAAAAGGGTTTAATACAAAAAGAACCAGTTGTATAAAACAACTGGTTCTTGAACTCATTTCTGCTCTTGGACGTACTGAAGTGCTTCTGCGACGTGATCTTTTACTTTCACACTGCGCCATTCCTTGACGATTTCACCAGACTCATCAATTAGGAAAGTTGAACGAACAATTCCAAAATATTCCTTAACGTAGTTCTTTTTCAGTTGCCAGACGCCATATTGCTCACACACTTCATGCTCGATATCTGATAACAATTGGAACGGTAATTCGTATTTTGCGATAAAGTTTTGATGCCGTTTCTGACTATCAGCAGAAACACCGAGAATGACGGTGTTATTTTCTTCGAACGCTTGCGTCGCATCACGGAAATCACATGCCTCGGTCGTACAACCAGGCGTTGAATCCTTCGGATAGAAATAGAGTACGACTTTTTTTCCGCGATAATCCTCGAGGGAAATCGGTTCTCCTTGTGCGTTCGGAAGGGTGAATGTTGGTGCTTGCATGAAAATTCCTCCTTATCCTAATTCCATGTTTAATTGATCCGCATATTTCTCAAGCTTCTTTTGAAGACTCTCTTTTAATGGATCGAGGGCAATCAAGTACTTCTCATAATCCGAACCGGCTTTCGCTGTCTTCATGAGGAGTGGCTGTTCTTCTTCATACCAGTCTGCGTAGTCTTGATAGTAATCAACGAGCGTTTCAGGATTTCCTTCGTTCTTGAGCGCCTCACCGTAAATCATCAGGATGTTACTGTTCATCTCAAGCGCCATATAATCGGTTTGCGCATTGACACGAGAGAAGACGGCATCCTGCTCTTTTTCATCGGTTTTTCCGATCTCATCAGCCGCCTTCGCATTGACACCATATTCATCAGCGTTAAATCCAGTGAACATATCGCCAAGCGTCGAGAAGACGGACGGATCGAATGTCGTCGGTGTCAGGACGATTTTCCACTCATCGTCTTTCTTCAATAACAGTTTCGATCCCCGGTTTGGGAGAATCGATCCTTTCGCATCCTTGAATTCGTGGATGATATAGGCGACGTCGCCCTTTTGGAACGACTTGACGACCTTACCGGGAACGACATTCAAGTTCTTCGCACCAACGGCAAGCGGTTCAAGTTGTTTTGCGTCAGCCGTATATTCAATCGATGCGAGATCCTTCGCATCTGCTCGTCCGGATTGACCGAGCGTTTTTTCGTATGTTTGATAGACGTCAAGAACGGCTTGTTCAGCCTTCTGTTGTTTCGTTTCCGTCGTCTTCGGGGATTTGGTATCTGTAGAAGACGGGGAATCGTTTCCGCAACCGACGAGTACGAGACTGGTCGCAAGCAGCACTACGAGCGATCGTTTCATTCGAATTCCTCCTAAGATGAATGTTTCATGGTGCTTCCATAGCTAATCTTGTCTCTACCATACAGGAAATTCGCTTTTTTGAGTAGGATATCGGTACACTAAATGAAAGGGGAGTGATAGATATGAAAATTCATATTACAGATGAGGCATTACAATACTTCAAAGATGAGATGGAAGCAAAATCAGGCGATACGATTCGCTTCTTCGCAAAATATGGTGGCTCAACGGATTTAACACAAGGTTTCTCGGTTGGTGTTCATATGGAAGAAGTCGAGCGGGCAGCGGTCGAAGAGGTCGTCGACGGCATCCACTTCGTCGTCTCGGATCAAGATGATTGGTTATTCCAAGGGCAAGACGTCAAAGTTTCAATTGAACACGAAGAGATCGTCTTTTCACAAGCGAAGGAATAAATAGAGACGAGGAGAGATCAATTTGGTCGCTCCTCTATTTTTTTGACTAGAATAATTGTAAGCGGACTCATGCTTCTGTACAATGGAGAATGTAAGCGATTTAAAGTAGAGACTAAAGGGGGAATAGAGATGATTCCGTACAAACACGAACCATTCACGGACTTCTCACAAGAAGCAAACAAGAAAGCGTTCGAAGAGGCACTTGCACTCGTCACGCAAGAACTCGGCAAAGATTATCCGCTCGTCATCGGTGGAAAACATGTGACGACGGAAGATAAAATCGTCTCCGTCAATCCGGCTAACAAAGAAGAGATCGTCGGACGTGTCTCGAAAGCGACACAGGAACATGCAGAAGAAGCGATGCAAGCAGCAGTCACAGCTTTCGAAACATGGAAATTCGTCAATCCTTCTGTACGTGCGGACGTCCTATTCAAAGCAGCGAACATCATCCGCAAGCGGAAGCATGAGTTCTCTGCCTACCTCGTTAAAGAAGCAGGGAAGCCTTGGAATGAAGCGGATGCTGATACAGCAGAAGCGATCGATTTCCTCGAATACTACGCACGTCAGATGCTCGTCTTAAAAGACGGTAAAAAAGTCGAGAGTCGTCCAGGCGAATACAACCGTTACGATTACATCCCACTCGGTGTTGGTGTCATCATCTCACCATGGAACTTCCCACTCGCGATCATGGCTGGAACAGCTGTCGCAGCAATCGTGGCAGGGAACCCGATCCTCTTGAAACCCGCATCGACGACACCGGTCGTCGCAGCGAAATTCGTCGAAGTAATGGAGCAGGCTGGTCTTCCAGCTGGTGTCTTGAACTTCGTACCAGGTTCAGGGGCAGAAGTTGGTGACTACCTCGTCGATCACCCGAAAACACGTTTCATCAGCTTCACGGGATCACGTGATGTCGGTCTTCGCATCAACGAGCGGGCATCGAAACTAAACGAAGGTCAAATCTGGCTCAAACGCGTCATCGCGGAAATGGGCGGAAAAGATACGATGGTCATCGATGAGTCGGCCGACCTCGATTACGCAGCGGACATGATCACGAAAGCGGCATTCGGATTCTCGGGTCAAAAATGTTCAGCTTGTTCACGTGTCGTCGCACTCGACTCTGTCTATGACGAGTTGCTCGAAAAAGTCGTCGCGAACACGAACAAACTCAGCATCGGTAACCCGACGGATGTCTCAAACAACGTCGGACCAGTCATCGACGCAGCAGCATTCAAGAAAATCACGTCGTACTTCGACGTCGCAAAAGAAGAAGGACGCATCGTCGCAGGTGGTACGGCAGATGATTCAACAGGATTCTTCGTCTCACCGACAGTCGTCGCGGACGTTCAACCAACGGATCGTTTGATGCAAGAAGAGATTTTTGGACCAGTCGTCGCGTTCACGAAAGCGAAAGATTTCAAAGAAGCAATCGACATCGCGAACAACACGGAATACGGATTGACAGGTGCTGTCATCACGCAAGACCGGACGAACCAAGAGTACGCGCGTGCGAACTTCCACGTCGGTAACCTCTACTTCAACCGTGGGTGCACAGGCGCAATCGTTGGCTACCAACCATTCGGTGGATTCAACATGTCTGGAACGGATTCGAAAGCGGGCGGACCAGATTACTTGACTTTACATCTTCAAGCAAAAACAACTTCAGAAATGTTCTGAAATGGTGTTTAATAGATGAAACGGGTGTGCGACCTGCATGCCCGTTTTTCTTATATCATGGAAAAAGGGGGAGCAAGGATGAACGGAATGTGGTTTGCGATTTTGTTGTATCTCGGACTGATGGTCGCACTTGGCGTCATTGCGTATTATCGGACGAAGAACATGAATGACTACATGCTTGGGGGACGTACGATTGGTCCAGTCGTCACGGCGCTCTCTGCTGGAGCAAGTGACATGAGTGGCTGGCTGTTGATGGGATTACCGGGTGCGATGTATGCAACTGGTCTGTCCAGTGGGTGGATCGTCGTTGGATTGTTACTTGGCGCATACGCCAACTGGTTACTCGTCGCGCCGCGTCTGCGTGCGTATACGGCACATGCAGGGGATGCGATCACGATTCCCGATTACTTCGAAAAACGATTCCACGATAAAAGTGGTGTCTTGCGTACTGTTTCAGCTGGAGTTATCTTAATATTCTTTATAATGTACGCATCAAGTGGCTTTGTCGCGGGTGGTCGTTTGTTCGAAGCAGTCTTTGGTCTCGAGTACACGACAGGTCTTTGGATTCTAGCGGGCGTCGTCATTGCATACGTCTTCCTCGGTGGTTTCCTTGCCGTCAGTTGGACAGACGTCGTCCAAGGGATGATCATGGTGATCGCGTTGCTGATCGTACCAGGCGTTGCCCTCGCTTTAAGCGGTGGGATCAACGAGACGCTCGAAACGATTCGGTCGACGGACGGTTCAAAGCTCGAGTTATTCAAAGGTACGACGGTCATTGGAATCGTCTCGCTACTCGCATGGGGACTCGGCTACTTTGGTCAGCCGCATATCATCGTTCGTTTCATGGCGATTCGGAACTTACACGAGATGAAGTCAGCACGTCGCGTCGGGATGATCTGGATGACGTTCTCAATCGTTGGAGCGATGGTGACAGGTTTGATCGGATATGCCTACTTCACGCAACAAAATAGTCCTTTAGGAGAACCAGAGAATGTCTTCATTCAATTATCACGCGATCTCTTCCCTGGTTTCATTACGGGACTGTTGCTTGCAGCCTTACTTGCTGCCATCATGTCGACGATCTCGACACAGCTACTCGTCTCTTCGAGTGCGGCAACGAATGATTTCTATCAACGTTTCTTCAAGCGTGATGCTTCGGATCGTGAATTGATGGTCATGGGGCGCGTGATGGTCCTTGTCGTCGCTGCTCTAGCGATTCTCTTATCGTTCGGTGCACAGAAGTCGATCTTGACTCTCGTTGGTTATGCGTGGGCTGGTTTCGGTGCCGCGTTCGGACCAGTCGTTCTGTTCAGCTTGCTTTGGCGCCGGATGAACAAGACAGGAGCACTTGCTTCGATGATTACGGGATCTGTCGTCGTCATCGCCTGGATTCTCATCAAACAAAATGTCGAAGGGTTGCCATTCTACATTTCTGAGATGTACGAGATGATTCCAGCCTTCTTCGCTTCGACTGTTGCGCTCGTCGTCGGTAGTCTCGTGACGAAGGAACCGAGTCAAGCGATCTATGATGAATTCGATCAAGTGCAAGCGCAGCTAAAAGGTGCGGAGCCTGAGCGGAAGATCGTCTAATTAACAAAAAGGGGTGTTTCCTGATTACAGGAGACATCCCTTTTTAATTCACTTCATACGTTGTTATTTACCATAAACATATTTGTTGCTCTTGTGCAAAATGAGCGTATAATGAAAACAAAAAGTGAGGTGAACGAGATGGCGACACAGCCACTTACACAAGATTTACCAAGAAAACGGACATATCTCGGACCGGCGTTCGTTGCTGCCGTCGCGTATCTCGATCCGGGAAACTTCGCGACGAACATGACGGCAGGCGCCCAGTACGGATATTTGTTGCTCTGGGTCATCGTTGCCTCGAACTTGATGGCGGTCGTCATTCAGTTCCTGTCAGCCAAGCTTGGAATCGTCAGCAATCTCAGTTTAGCGGAAGTAATCCGGGAGGAGTTATCGCCGGTCACGCGCTTCTTCTACTGGGTACAAGCGGAGCTCGTCGCGATGGCAACCGATCTCGCAGAGTTCGTCGGGGCCGCACTCGGATTTCATTTACTGTTTGCAATCGATTTACGGATGGCAGCATTATTGACGGCAGTCTTGTCGTTCGTCATCCTCGGCTTCGAGCAGAAGGGACTCCGGCATTTCGAAGCTGTCATCGCCGTACTCGTCTTAATCATCGCCGCTGCTTTTGCGATTGAAGTATTTGAAGTTCATCCGGTCTTTCGTGATCTATCGGCAGGATTGTTACCGGGATTTGAAGGTACGTCGAGCATCGTCCTCGCTGCCGGGATGCTCGGAGCGACCGTCATGCCGCATGCAATCTATCTCCATTCCGATTTAACGAAACGCCGGATGGGACACGTTGCGAATAAATTGTCGATGTTACGGATTCAGCGTTTCGACATTTGGGGAGCGATGTTGATTGCTGGAGCGGTCAACGGAGCGATGCTCGTCATCGCCGCCAGTGTGTTTTACGGCACGACGTATCAAGCGGGTTCGCTTGAAGCGATCTACGAGGGACTTCATGTCACGCTCGGTGGTAGCGCACCGTATCTGTTTGCGATTGCTTTACTTGTCTCGGGTCTCGCTTCTTCAAGCGTCGGGACGATGTCAGGGGACGCGATCATGCGCGGCTTTCTTCATCTTCAACTGCCACTGTTCGTTCGCCGGACCGTGACGATGTTGCCGGCAATTTTGTTGCTGTTCTCCGGTTTTGATCCGACACGAGCACTTGTCCTTAGTCAGGTCGCCTTATCGTTCGGGATTCCGTTCGCCTTGATTCCCTTGATTCGGGCGACAGCGAGTGAACAGTACATGGGGGAACATCGGAACAGTCGGTTCATGAACACGTTGGCCTGGATTATCGTCTCGATCGTCATCGTCTTCAATGTCTATCTGCTCTTCGATGTATTAGTATGAATATTCAGTATTTTTGTTTCGTCTGATTTAAAGCGGGTATTTCATAACTAGAAGCTTTCCGCCCGGAAGCTTTGCTACCCCTATAGGACGATGGTGCGGACCTCCCCCCGATGCACCATCGTCTTTTTTGTCTGGACGAAAAGTGCTATGATTAGAAATAGTGTAAAATATATCGCAAAAGTTCCGGAGGTGGAATGACATGGCAAAGATTAATGAGGAGCAAGTCCGCCACGTGGCGCATTTGGCACGCCTTGCCGTGACAGATGAAGAAGTAGCACAATTCACAGGACAACTCGAGAAGATTCTTGGGTTCGCTGAACAATTAAATGAACTCGATACGACAGGCGTCGAACCGACGACTCATGTCCTCGATTTAAAGAACGTCCTACGTAAGGACGAAGTACGTCCATCACTTCCTCGTACGGAAGTAGAACGACTCGCACCCGATTGGGAAGACGGACAAGTCCGCGTCCCAGCGGTGTTCGAATAAGGAGGAAATGACCCGATGTCACTTTTTGAACATGGTGTCAAAACACTACACACACTCATTCAGGATGGCGAAGTCAAAGTTTCTGAACTCGTCCAAGAATCCTTTGATCAAATCGACCGCGTCGATGGAAAAATCGGTGCGTTTCTTTCATTGAACGAAGAAGCATTCGAGCAAGCAAAACGAATGGATGATGTCGCGAAACACGAAGCGAATCCATTGTTTGGTCTTCCAATCGGTGTCAAGGATAACATCGTCACAAAAGGGATGACGACGACATGTGGTTCGAAATTCCTCGAGAACTTCGTACCAGCGCATGACGCGACGGTCGTCGAGCGTCTGCATGAAGCAGGGGCGGTCACAATCGGGAAATTGAACATGGATGAGTTCGCGATGGGTTCTTCAAACGAGAACTCAGCGTACAAACCGGTTCGCAATCCATGGAATACGAAACACGTTCCAGGTGGTTCTTCAGGTGGTTCAGCAGCAGCTGTCGCAGCAGGCGAAGTCTTGTTCAGCCTTGGTTCGGATACAGGTGGTTCGATTCGTCAACCGGCTGCCTATTGTGGTGTCGTCGGGTTGAAACCGACATACGGTCTCGTCTCACGCTTCGGTCTTGTGGCGTTCGCGTCGTCGCTTGACCAAATCGGTCCGTTGACACGAACAGTCGAAGACAACGCGTATCTCTTGAGCGCGATCGCAGGACACTGTGAGATGGATTCGACGTCTGCGAATGTCGCCGCAACAGATTACACACAAGCGTTGACAGGTGATATCAAAGGGTTGAAGATCGCTGTTCCGAAAGAATACTTCGGTGAGGGTGTCAGTGAAGGTGTCAAAGCTAACATCCGTGAAGCAATCCAAAAACTCGAAGCACTCGGTGCGACGGTCGATGAGGTATCACTCCCGAACTCGAAATATGCGCTTGCGACGTACTACTTACTCGCTTCATCAGAAGCATCATCGAACCTCGCGCGCTTTGACGGTATTCGTTATGGAGTCCGTGCGGAAGCGGACGCACTTGAAGATGTCTTCAAGTATTCTCGCTCACAAGGATTCGGAGACGAAGTCAAACGCCGGATCATGCTCGGAACGTATGCGCTCAGCTCAGGTTACTACGATGCCTACTATAAAAAAGCACAACAAGCTCGAACGTTGATCAAAAAGGACTTCGACGATGTCCTCGCGAACTATGACGTCATCATCGGACCAACAGCGCCGACACCAGCATTCGAACTCGGTGCACAGCTCGATGATCCCGTCACGATGTATGCGAATGACATTTTGACGATTCCAATCAACTTAGCAGGTGTTCCAGCCATCTCGGTTCCAGCTGGATTCGTCGACGGTCTTCCGGTCGGCTTACAAATCATTGGAAAACATTTCGATGAGGCGACAATCTATCGTGCTGCGCATGCGTTTGAGCTTGCGACAGGTGGATTCGCGCTTCCGAAGTTATAAGGAGCGAATGTATCATGAACTTTGAAACGATCATCGGGATCGAGGTCCACGCCGAGCTGAGCACGAACACGAAGATGTTCTGTGGTTGTGCGCGGGAATACGGCGCGGAGACGAACACGAAAACGTGCCCGATTTGTCTTGGACATCCGGGTGTCTTGCCGAAAGTCAACGAAAAAGCCGTCGAGCTTGCTGTGCGTGCAGCCATGGCACTTAACTGCCAAGTGGCCGATCAAACGAAATTCGACCGGAAGAACTATTTCTACCCAGATACGCCAAAAGCGTATCAAATCTCACAGTTCGATCAACCGATCGGCTTCGATGGCTACATTGATGCGGAAGTCGATGGCGAAACAAAACGCTTCCGGATCGAACGTGTCCATCTGGAAGAAGATGCTGGTAAGATGAACCACACGGGTGCGAATCACTCAGTCGTCGACTTCAACCGGACAGGTGCACCGCTCATCGAGATCGTCAGTGAAGCGGACATGCGTTCACCGAAAGATGCAGTCGCCTACCTCGAACGTCTCAAGGAAGTCTTGCAATATGCAGGCGTCTCGGACGTCAAGATGGAAGAAGGATCACTTCGTTGTGACTGTAACATCTCCGTTCGCCCATACGGACAAGAGAAGTTCGGTACAAAAACAGAACTTAAAAACTTGAACTCATTCGGAAACGTCTTAAAAGGTCTTGAGTTCGAAGAAGATCGTCACCGCAAACTATTGCTTGCAGGTGGTGTGATGCGTCAAGAAACACTTCGCTTCGATGAGACGAAAAAACAAACCGTTCTCATGCGTGTCAAAGAAGGGGCGTCGGATTACCGTTACTTCCCAGAGCCTGACCTCGTCAAGCTCGTACTTGATCACGATTGGAAAGAAGCGATTCGTGCCGGTATCCCGGAACTTCCAGATGCACGTCGCGTTCGTTACCAAGAAGAACTCGGTCTTTCGGCGTATGATGCGAAGCAATTGACAGTTACACGTGAGATGGCAGAGTACTTCGAAGCGACACTGGCAGCAGGCGCAGAGCCAAAAGCAGCAGCCAACTGGACGATCGGTGAGATCCAAGGTCACTTGAATAAATCGACGGAAACGTTCGAAACAGTCAAGATGACACCAGCTCGTCTGGCAGAGATGATCGACTTGATCGCAAGCGGTACGATTTCTTCGAAAATCGCCAAACAAGTCTTCACAGCCGTCATCGAAGAAGGTGTCGAGCCACGTGCATACGTCGAAGAAAACGGTCTTGCACAAATTTCAGACGAAGGATTGCTACGTGGTCTCATCGTCGAGATGTTCGAAGCGAACCCAGCCGTCGTCGAGGAATTACTCGGTGGACGTGACCGGAAGAAAGGCTTCGTCATCGGTCAAATCATGAAGAAAACAAAAGGAATGGCGAATCCTGCCCTCCTGGATCAACTCTTCTATGAAGAGCTTGAAAAATTAAAATAAGTACCTGATCAAACAGCGTTCGTTCCTCCTTTACTTCTGCGAGGAAACGGACGCTGTCTTTTTTGGCTTTGTAATGTCTCGAGAGTTCATGTAAAATAAAACAGTTATGTATCAAATGAACGGTTGAGTCAAAAAGGAGAAAATCTTATGAGACCTAGAGCGCGCGTGATTTATAACCCGACTTCCGGGAAAGAGATGGTTAAACGAAATTTACCGTATATCCTCGACCGACTCGAAGCAGCGGGTTATGAGACATCTGTCTACTCGACGAAAGCGGTCGGCGATGCGACGTATGAAGCAGCACGAGCATGCGAAGCAGACTTTGATCTCGTCGTCGCAGCAGGCGGCGATGGTACGTTGAACGAAGTGATCAGCGGAATGGCTGCCTACAACAAACGTCCGAAGCTTGGTGTATTACCTGTTGGAACGACGAATGACTTTGGTCGGGCGATGCGTATTCCATTGACGATCGAAGGGGCGATGGATGTCATTTGCACGGGACATACGATGCCGGTCGATATCGGTAAGATTGAAGGATCGGCAGGCGTCCATTACTTCATCAACATCGCTGGTGGTGGCATCATGACAGAACTATCGTACGAAGTGCCTTCGAAGCTGAAGACGGCACTCGGACAGCTCGCGTACTACGTCAAAGGGATGGAGAAACTTCCACAAATCCGACCGACATATGTCGAACTGGAGCATGAAAAGGGTATATTCAAAGGAGAAGTCATGCTGTTCTTGACATCGAACACGAACTCCGTCGGTGGGTTCGAGAAGCTGTCACCGAACGCGTCACTCAATGATGGTCGGTTCGATCTCTTCATTCTCAAGAAATGTAACCTCGTCGAACTGATTCGTGTCATGCGTCTTGCCTTAAAAGGGGATCATTTCTCGGACCCTTGCATCGAGCATGTCACGACCTCATTCGTCCGCATGAAGAATACATCAGAGATGAGTTTGAACATCGATGGTGAGTTTGGCGGCATTTGCGAAGGCGAGATGACGAATCTTCGCTCTCATTTCGAAGTCATGACACCAAAGTTCCGGATCGAAGAGATGGAACAAATCAATACACAACTACAAGAAGCAGAAACGAACCTCGCGTGAAGCGAGGTTTTTAAGGAGGATATTCATGATTCCAGTACAAAAGAACGATGAACACGTCGTCGAGATCGTCGACCTGACACATGAAGGATCAGGGGTCGCACGCATCGATGGCTATACGGTCTTCATCCCGGGCGCATTGCCGACGGAGCAGGTCAAGATCAAGATCACGAAAACGACGAAGTCTTACGGGTTCGGTCGTATCATCCGTCAAAAGACGAAGAGTGTCGATCGTGTCGAGCCACCTTGTCCGGTTTACAACCAGTGTGGCGGTTGCCAATTGCAACACTTGTCATACGATGCAGAACTCAAGTTCAAGCACAATCGTGTCCGTGACGCTTTCGCGCGCCTAGCAGGTCTTGAAATTCCCGTCCACGAGACGATCGGGATGGAAGATCCTTGGGGTTACCGCAACAAAGCACAAGTACCGGTCGCCTTCCAATCGAACAAATTGATGGCTGGTTTCTACCAAAAACGGAGTCACCGGATCATCGATATGGACTACTGCTTGATCCAAAACAAAGAAAACGACGAAGCCGTCCAAGCGGTTCGTAAAGTCCTCGCTGATTTGAAAGTCCCAGCGTACGACGAGAAGAAAAAAGCAGGTGTCATCCGTCATATCATGGCACGTCATGGGTATCACACGAACGAGTTGATGGTCGTGCTCGTCACGAAGGTCAAACAATTGCGTGGGATTGATAAGATCGTTGAAGGCATCTTAAAGGCGTTACCAAACGTCACGTCGATCCAGCACAACATCAACCCGGATGATACGAACGTCATTCTCGGGAAAAAGAACGTCGTCTTATATGGACCGTCCGTCATCCGCGATCAAATCGCTGGATTGACGTATGAGATCTCACCGCATTCGTTCTTCCAAGTCAATCCGTTGCAAACAGAGAAACTCTACGCGAAAGCGCTCGAGTACGCTCAGTTGACAGGCGATGAGACAGTCGTCGATGCTTACTGTGGGATCGGTTCGATTTCTTTATCACTCGCTAAACAAGCGAAGCACGTCTACGGCATCGAAATCGTACCGCAAGCGATCGATGACGCACGCCGGAACGCACAAGCGAACGGCATCGAGAACGTGACGTTCGAGTATGGTGCAGCTGAGAAGGTCATGCCAGATCTCGTTAAAGCCGGTATCCAACCAGACGTCATCGTCGTCGACCCACCACGTAAAGGCTGTGACGAGGAGTTCTTACGTGCTGCAGCAGATGTCGCACCGAAGCGGATCGTCTACGTCTCATGTAATGCGTCGACACAAGCGCGTGACGCGAAGCTATTGACAGAGCTCGGGTATACACTCGTCGAAGTGACGCCTGTTGATATGTTCCCGCATACGACACACGTCGAAAGCGTTGCCTTGTTCGTCCGTAACTAAATCAAAAGTGCCTCTTTCCAGTTAAGGAAGGAGGCACTTTTGATTTATCATTCCGTTTCTGTTGATTCATCCTCGACCGTCGATTGTGCTGTACTTGGGAACAATTCAGCAAGAACGCGTTCACTCGCCGTACCATCATCTAAGCTACAGAACCGTTCGAGGAAGCGATCGTATTTTTCTTGGTAAGCGACGGACTTCGTATCGATTTGTTCGATATAATCGATGACTTGATCTGTTTCCTTCAGAAGTGGTCCAGGGACGACTTCTTCGAAATCGAAGTAGAATCCGCGCAACGTTGAAGCATATTTCTCTAGATCGTACGTAAAGAAGATCATTGGACGTTGCAAGTGGGCATAGTCGAAGAACACAGATGAGTAGTCCGTGATCAGAATGTCACTAATCAGGTAGAGTTCAGCGATATCACCGTATGAAGAGACATCGTAAGCGAATCCTTCGTGTCCACTGATATCCATGTTTTGAGCAATCAAGTAGTGCATCCGTAAAAGGACGACGTACTCGTCACCGAGGCGTGCTTGCATCTCATTTAAATTCAATTGCAAGTCGAATCGGTATTTTCCTCGCGCGATGAACTCATCATCTCGCCATGTCGGTGCATAAAGGACAATCTTTTTATCAGCCGGAATATTTAAGCGTGTTTTGATTTCACTGATGAGACCCGCTTGATTATCGGCATATAAGAGATCGTTACGAGGATAGCCCGTTTCAAGCATCGTATTTTGGAATCCGAATGCGCTCTTGAAGATTTCGCTCGAGTATGCGTTTGGCGAAATCAGATAGTTCCATTCTTGCGCTTGGTTATAGAAATTCTTTTTATAGCGAATCGCATTCGTTCCAGCCATATGCACATCTTCCATATCAAGACCGAGTCGTTTTAATGGCGTACCGTGCCATGTTTGAAGATAGATAGTTTCTTCGCGTTTTTTCAAGCTGAGCGGCTGACGCGTGTTGAAAATCCAGTATTTCGCACGAGCCATGTATTGATAATACGTAAAGCTGTTTCGAAGTACCCAATTCGGACATGCTTCCTTCACTTCATCAGAAGGTTCTTGAGCGAAAATCCAAACAAGTTCTAGTTCCGGATGTTTTTCTTTTAGGTGAAGGTAAAGTGCCTTCGGATTGTCAGAGTAACTCCGCCCTAAGAAACTTTCGAATAAGACGAGATTGTCTTTGATCGGCATCTTCTGGAATAGTCGATATAGCATAAGACCATTTTTAATTTTTTTACGACGCGCCGTACGTAAGGAACGTTTTGTTTTGACAGCAGTAATGTACAGCTTGAACATCGCGTACGATCCCGTTGACCAAGCTTGTAGATATTTACTCTTTGATGGCATCCGCTTTAAGTCGTAAGCGACATGGTTGAAGACTTCTGCTTGTTGAGTATTAGATGAACTCCGTTCGAGTAATGTACGTCCACGTTTTGAAATGAACCGTTTATACCACGTATTTAAGAATTTTTGGACTTCTTCATCTTTTGTCTCTGCTGATAATATGCCATAAATTCGAGAGATATCTGAGAGTGTCGTAATGTCACGTAGTTGGAAGAGCGATTGACCATCTAGTGGTGTACTTCTTGAATTCCGTCCGTACACGATGTAGTTGACGGAAGTAATGTTCGTTAACTGCGAAATGACAGTATGGGCGATGAGCGTATCCGCAAACCATGTCGTTTCGAGGCTAGGCAATGTCTGAAGCAATTCTTTTTTGATCATCCATCCATGGATCGTCGTCAAGTGACGCGAATTAAACTTCGTGCGCGAGTAAAAGAAGTAACGATCGTCATCGATCGGCATCAGCCATTTCTTCTTATTATAGACAGGGGAGATCTTACCGATGATGACTTCCCCACGAGACTTCTCGTATGCCTTGATATATGTGTAAAGCGCACGGGGAGCAAGAATATCATCACTATCTAAAAAGATGACATAGTCTCCTGAAGCAGCTTGAACTCCATTACGTCGAGCCGCATACACACCTTGATGTGATTGTTCGATGATGGTACACGTTGGATATAGTGCACGAATATCATCGACATAAGAACTTGGTCCATCAAAGACAACGACGATTTCTACAGGAATCGAAACGTGTTGGTCGAGAACGGATTGAATCGCAGCTTTTGCTTGAGACTCGGTTTGATAGACTGGAATGATCACACTAATTGAATTCATGTTGACTCTCCTTTTGATGAAAGAATCGAAAAAGATTCGATTCGGCAAAATTGTATTCTGTTGAATAGAATATCACAAATCTGAAAAAGGTAGCAGTGTTCCTAAAAATCTGTCTTTTGTCTGTAATGAGTAGGTGTCTCGCCTGTGATTTGTTTAAAGGCCTGACTGAAATGACTTTGACTTGAAAAGTGCAGTCGGTTTGAAATCGTCAATAGCGAGTCGTCAGATGAACGTAGCAATCTTTTCGCTTCGCGAATCCGTTCACGAATGACGTAACGAGCCAGCGGTAAACCCGTTTCATCTTTAAATAAAACGGATAAATAGTTGGAGGATACGTGAATCGCCTGACTGATGGACGAGACCGATAAAGGATCATAGAGATGCTGCTGAATGTATCGAATGGCAGCTAAGACGTGTGGCGAATGACGCAACGCCTGTATTTCTTTGACGGCTTCCGCAAAAGATACCGTGATCCGAACGTGACGATTTCGCAATTCTGCAATACTCGTCGCAGCTTCGATCGTCTCAATCATCCGATCACTAAGCGAAAAGGCTTCGTCTGGTTCGAGTCCCCCACGAATAGCGGCACGTGCGCTTAGAAGAACCGTTCCTAGAAGTAGATTCTTTTCTGCTCGGAGTGGTTGGTGACGTGCGAGTGTTCCGAACTCACCGTATGCGGGAAGAGAATAGGTCGTCGCCAACCGTTCGCTCTGTCCGGATGAGATCCAGTCGATGATTTGTTGCTCGCGTTGCCAAGCTTTTCGATAGGCGGTCACACCTGTGTGCGAAGGGGCTTCAGACACTAAAGGAATTTCCTCTTCCTGTATATCTGAAACATGATCGATGTCACGAGAGGACAATCCTTCACCATGTAGAAGGCGATAGAGCAAATGGGCACAGTCGATCAGACGATTTTCCGTCGTTCGGGGTAGAACTTTATAAAATTGATGATAGGTCTCATCTTGAATATGAGCCCGAAAAAGTGCTGACTGTAAGAGAACGGGACCGATCCGGTACATGCCTTGGTCAGGAACGTTTACGAACAGATAAGCCGTTCCGTCTTTTAAGGTATGAAGTAGAGGGCGATGATTTTTTAAAGTAGGCCACGTATCTTCAATCAATAGATTAGCTGGATGCTTGGGTGCGGAAGGACGTAACTCGATTGAGACGTGCTCTTGATCTTGATAGGAAATAAAAAAACCAGTCATCCCAAACAAATGTTCCGCGATTTGTGTCAAGTCTGAGGGGCTTAAGGGATTCATGAAGCGACTCCTTTCGAATGATGCATCGATTGTATCTAGTGTATGTGCTCGGCAATCGATAGTCGAGTAGGGAATGAAAAAATCCGAAGTCTTTCTTCAAGACTCCGGATCGATAGGCTTATGGATTCGTAGGAGACGGAGAGGACTCAGGTGTTGGATCCTCCTCGTGCCCCGTCTCGACTTCAAGATCATTCGTTTCGATATCGTGCTCCGTCAATTCTGTGCTTGCGACTTCCGCGTAGGCATCGTCTGCAGAATGGCTTGTGTCGGGTTCTGATGAAAGGACGTCTTCTTGTTCTTCGATCGAATGTTCGTCAGATACGGTTTCGTCTAACTGAAATTCCAATGTGATCGCATGGAGATCACCTGCGATGTGAGCGAGGTGAGCCGCTGCCGTCGTCACGGATTCAAGTGTTGCGTTCGTTTCTTGAATACTTGCAGCACTTGTCTCAAGACCTGCTGCATTCTCTTCCGTTAAAGCAAGAATGGTTCCCATGGCATCGGATACTTCTTCCGTAGCAAGCGTCAGCGCCTCGATGTCACCAGTCAATACTTCTGTTCGATTCGAGACATGATGTACGGATCCTGCGATGCGCTCGAAGTCATCGCCTGTCGTTTTGACAGACTCAAGAGACAGCTTCAAATCACTCATGACATGGTGCATCGCACTCATGGCAGTATGTGTTTCTTGTTGAATATTATCGAGGAGCTGTTTGATTTGTTTAGCGGATTCGTCGCTCTCCTCGGCCAGTTTTCTTACCTCACTCGCGACGACAGCAAATCCACGTCCTTGTTCACCGACACGTGCGGCTTCGATTGCTGCGTTGAGGGCGAGTAAATTCGTCTGACTCGAGATGGCTTGCAGCGTTCCAAGAATCTTTCCGATCTCATCAGAACGTTTGCCTAAGAAATCAGAAGTGTTCTCGATTTCTTTTTCCAATGAGTCCGAATGGCTCAATAGATCAGAAATCGTCTGTTTCGTCACGTCACTTCCTCGTGTCGCAGCGGAAGCGACGGAAGCGACTTCAGAAAGTGTCGTGGACGCGACCTGTTGCATTGCTGTAGAACGTTCCTTGACACCGTATACAGCATGGGAAGAACGTTCGGCTTGTTTCGTTTGAGTTTCACCAGCAGCAGCGATTTCTTCCATTGTCTGTCCGATATGACGTGAAGCCTTTTGTACATGAGTCGCATTGTTTGAGAGCTCTTCTGACGCATCGCGAACGGTCGTAGCGGATGTAGTCATCGCTAGAATCGTTTGTCGCAGGCGCGCGCGCATCGCGTCGAAGTTTGCACTGAGGTCCGTTAATTCATCCCGGATGAATCGTTTAGGACGATGCTGTGTTCGCAAATCACCTGATGCGATTGCTAATGCTTCACGACGGAGCATCGACAGCGGGCGATTGATCGAACGCCCGATCAACCAAGCGATCAATGTCGCGAGGGCGATCGCAACGACGAAATTGATCAATGACTGATTGAGCATGGCTTCTTTAGGCGCATACAAGGAAGCGTAATCCAGTACGACGGCTAGTTTGAATCCTGTTTTCGAAGAAGTTTGCCAAATGACGACCGATTTTTTTCCGGCGACGTCCATGATCTTCGTACCGGATTCTTGCTCTAACATGGACTTTGGAGCAGAGAAATATGCTTTTCCGTCTTCACGTAGTTGATTGATTTTTTTGAAGAAATAATTTCGGTTCGGGTGCGTGACGACCTTACCGTCTTGTGTGTAGCTGAAAACAAATCCTTTTTGTCCGATTTCAATCCGTTTCATATCTTCAGCAAGACGATTGATGCTTTTATAAACAGACAATACACCTTTGATGTTCGCTTGAGCATCTAGTGTCGCCTTAGAGAAACCGATGATGGATAATTTCGTCGCGCTATCATAGTAAGGCTCGCTCATGGCGACAGTGCTTGAATTCTCCAGCGCTTGTTTATACCAAATCTCTTTTCGAGGATCGTATCCAGGTGCGACGTCTTGTTTTGGCCAGTTAAGATAGCCGCCTTTCGTATCAGCGTATTGGATAAATGAATTTTCGATTTTTGAGGAGCCATATTTCTCAAGGACATTATAGATATCTGTTGCTTTTTGAGAAGGAGCCTCCGAAGCATCGGGTTGTTTGGTTGTATCTATGTAGTTCGGTAGAGTACCGTCTTCACGGTTGGAAGGGAGTCCGGCAAGGAGTGTTGTATCTTTTTTAGTATCATCGATGATGCGGGAAAACGATTGTTCGAGTTGCTTTAAAGCAGTTTGGGATGTCGAGTCGACCAGTTGATCGACAGTTCGGCTTGTTTGGTCATACGAAAACCAAGTGGAAACACCGAGAGTAAGAGCAGGCAACAAAATAAGCCCGATGAACAAACGACGGGTGATCGGGAGGCGCATGATGAATTCTCCTATCCTAAATAGTCTTTAAAATCTGTCTATTCTGACTATCGGAAGGGTACGGATAAATATGAAGGAATTATGTAGAGATTTTCATCATTTGAGAAATGAATCCAGTGAGGCTTCGTGATAAAATGAAGAAGGTGTCACAGAGTGGCTAGGGAGGAACAGAAATGAACATTGCTTTTTTCTTACTACCAAAAGATGAGGTGAAATATTTAGATCCTGAATCGACGGTCAGACAGGCATTAGAAAAGATGAAACATCATCGATTTACGTCCGTTCCGCTCGTCGATAATAAAGGTAAATACGCAGGGACATTAACGGAAGGGGATGTCTTGTGGGCGCTCGAGGCTAATCTAGAGCATGCAGACTACGATCACGTCTTGCAAACACGGTTAACGGATATTAAACAACGTGTTCGTTATAAACCAGTCTCGATTACTGCGCAAATGGAAGAGATGATTGAGGTCATCACGGACCAAAACTTCGTTCCTGTCATCGATGATGGAAAGCACTTTATCGGAATCATTCGTCGTCGGGATATCATCGATTATTTCGCGAAAAAAGTAGCGCGCGAAAATGTCAGTTACTAAAAAATATAAAACTAGTAAAGAAAGCACTTATTTTCACGAAATGTGAGAAGAAGTGCTTTTTATTGACTTAAATCGACTTCAACATACAGCAAAAAGAGACGATATAGAAGCATAATGACATTTTAGGGAGGACGATGTGTTGCGACGTTTATCACCAGTCTTCATCGAAGAAGCTTTTCGAAGACGATCCTACTATAAAACGTTCTCGTGGATGATTGCAGTCATCGGTCTACTTGCGATTATCGTTGCGTTACACCAATTGAACAAAACACTCGAAGAAGGAAAACGTTTCGAAGAGGCGGCAAAAGCGATTGACATCGTGATCCCAGCAAATCATGCAACTCAAGATTTAACATCTTATTATCTTGCTTCCTTAGAGAAACAGGTTGAGGAACCACAAGTAACAAAACAAGCAGAGACCTCTCTCTTCCACTTATATGAACAGCTAAAGGAAGAGCAAGCGACTGGACCAGCACGTAAAGAGTTGTTGGAAGAACTCACGAAATTAGAGCGTCAAGGATACGAGTCCAATCATCGCTTTTTCACAGCCTCTACGAATTTTAAAAGTGAAGTGATTTTTAATCAACTCGTCTTAAGTAAAGAGACTGGTTCATATTACGATGTGTTCTCGCATCTTATCATGATGGAAGAGCAACTTGGGAAATCGGCACAGATTCTACGAGAAGCACGTCGGGACAACGAAATTAGTTCGATTGATCGATTACGCATCCAACAAATGCGGATCGACTTGCCCATTCGACAACAATCGCTCATGAATGCCTTGTACGAGGTAATTTCGTTACAAGACGATACAGGGCGCCAAGAAATTGCAAACATGAGAAGTCAGATGCGAAATTACACAGAAACGCTAGATGAACTGTTGAGTACATCAAACGATCAAAACTATGCGAAACTAGCTAATCAGTCTAAACAATATGAAACAAGCATGTACCAGATATATGATCAAAAGTTAAAACAGGTACAACAAGAAATGCAGCACCGAGGATCGCAGATCATTCAAAATGCTTGGCTGCTATTTGCAACAATCATTCTTGTCATTGCGGCATTATTAATATTGAATTGGTTATTATTACGTGCTTTTCGAAAAGATATTTCCTTACTACAAAACGAAGCGAATACGTTTGCTGAGGATCGACGGCAATCTGGGTATCATGTACACGAAAGAAATGACTTCAAGCCAGTCGTTCAAGCCTTCCGGACGATGACAGCAATCATAGCTGGATTACTCGATCATAGTGATGCGAATACAAAAGAGATCAAGCAGAAGAAAGCCGAAATCGAATCTCTCTTTTCTCAAAATACAGATCCAATTCTTGCTTTATCGTCGGACTATACGATTTTAAATGGAAATGATCGTTTTCGACAGTTAACGCATGCCACTTCGGGTTGGACGATTGAAGAATTGGTGCATCCAGCTGATTTGAATCGAATGCGACGAGCGCTTCAACAAGCCATCGAAGGGAACAGTCAGACGATTCGCTGTAAAATGTTATTTGACGAAGATATTTTAAATATGTTCGTCAACATCATTCACGTTCCGAACAAAGAGGATGAAACAGGTGTTGCCTTATATCTCTCTTGTCATGATGAGACAGATCAGTTTCGGCGAGAAGAACGCATTACACAACTTGCGCTTTTTGATATGTTGACGGGGTTACTGAATCGAAATGGATTTGAACAAAAGATGCAGGATGCACTGAGAGCACCACAAACAGGCGAGCTCGTCACTATCAGCATTCGTCAATTCCGCCGAATTAATGATATCTACGGTCATGGGGCAGGAGATCAGATTTTAAAGGATCTCGCGAATCGACTGAAGCATCATTTCATCGGAACCGGGCAAGCGGCACGTATTGGTGGGGATGAATTCGCTGTGTTAGTCGCGCAACAGGATATCGTCGATTACGAGAAATTAAAGCAAGTCATCGAACATGTTTATGAAATTAACGGAGAATTCGTGAACGTCAGCATCAGTATGAGTATGGTCCGCTATCCGGACGATGCAGTAGCTGTCACTTCGTTATTATCCTCTGTCGATATCGCTATGCAGCATGCGAAACAACAGACAGAAGGTGGACCGGTCTGGTTCGAACCATGGATGAGTGCGGAATATCTGGAATCGGTCGTATTGGAAGGGGAGTTACGGGATGCGATTGAAAAGAACGAGTTACAATTGTTCTACCAACCGCAAATCAACCTTGCGACACGGCAGGTGGACGGTTGTGAGGCGCTCTTGCGCTGGTTCCATCCAGAACGTGGCATGATCAGTCCAGCAGTCTTCATTCCAATTGCCGAGCGATCGATGCTCATCGAAGAAATTGGGATGTGGGTCGTCGCTGAAACGGTTCGCCAAGTAGAGGCGTGGAAAGAAACGGAGCTCGGATCGCTTCGCGTCTCAGCGAACTTATCCGTAAAAGAGCTCGTCTCTGGTCGGATTGTGGATTACCTGACGGGCGTCCGAGAAATTCATCCTGGAATTGAAGACCGGATGGAACTCGAAATCACGGAATCTTTCGGTGTCTTTTCGGACGGACGTGTCTTCGAGGCGCTTCAGACGTTACACCAAATGGGTTATCGTCTGGCGATCGATGACTTTGGTACTGGTTATTCGTCTTTGTCCTACTTGAGTCGATTGCCTATTCAGCGACTGAAAATCGATCGCTCGTTCATCAGCGGTCCGGATGCCTGTTCGAACGCACCGCTCATCGAGACGATCATTAAACTGGCGCATACATTGAAATATGATGTTGTCGCCGAAGGCATCGAGGAACTGGAGCAGGCGAATCATCTGCAACAGCTAGATTGCGAGTATGCACAGGGTTTTTATTATTCAAGACCAATCCCGGCAGACGAGTTCCGCGTCTGGTACGGAAAGTATCATGAAACGCTTTTATCTGAATGAATCACTAGTTACAGTCTAAAGATTGAGGTCTCTTAAAATAGAAAAGGTGAGTTTCCGGACGGAAACTCACCTTTTTCAATGGATAAATTGAGGAAATCGAATAATTAGACGCGATCGAGTACGAGGTCGTCCGCTTGTTCGAGATACGCTTTGACCGGTGCGACTGCTGCCTCGACCGTACCTGGTGCGAACGGAGACTTCAATCCAGCACGTTCGACGAGCGTAAGGAAGCTTTCCGAGCCGCCGGCACGACAAAGATCGAGATATGACTTCCAAGCCGCTTCCCGGTCTTGTTCCATCCATGCATAGAACTGGAAGGCACAGACTTGAGCGAGCGTGTAATCGATATAGTAGAATGGACTGCCGAAGACGTGTCCTTGCTGATGCCACCATGCACCTGAATCGAGATAATCGTTCGCTTCGTAATCACGATGCGGCAAGTATTTCTTCTCGATTGTCCGCCATGCTTCGCGACGCTCAGCTGGTGTCAATTCCGGTTGGTTGTAGATGACGTGTTGGAACTCGTCAATCGCAACGCCGTACGGAAGGAATGTGACGCTTCCTGCGAGGTGATTGAATTTGTATTTTGCTGTCTCTTCACCGAAGAACTCTTCCATCCAAGGATAAGCGAAGAATTCCATCGACATCGAGTGAATCTCACACGCTTCATACGTTGGGAAAGCACTCTCTGGAGCTGTCAGGTGACGGCTCTCATAGACTTGGAAGGCATGTCCGACTTCGTGCGTCAGGACATCGATGTCGCCTGCCGTTCCATTGAAGTTCGAGAAGATGAACGGGAGTTTTTCGTCTGCGATGTAGGTACAATACCCACCGCCGGCTTTCCCAGGTTTCGCCGTTAAATCGAGTGCTTCCCGGTCGAGCATGTAGTTGAAGAACTCGTTCGTCTCCGGTGACATCTCTGCATACATCTTTTTGCCGCCTTCGATGATGAACGACTCTTCGCCTTTCGGTGTCGCATTACCAGACTTGAAGGCAAATCCTTCATCGTAGTAATACAACTGATCGACGCCGATCCGTCGTTGCTGGCGTTCTTTGAGTTGTGTCGCGAGCGGAACAATCGTTTCACGGATTTGTTCGCGGTACTGTTCGACCATCGATTGGTTATAATCGACGCGAAGCATCCGTGCGTATCCGAGCTCGACGAACGATGGGAAGCCGAGTGTCTTCGCGATCTCGGTCCGGATGCGGACGAGTTTGTCGTAGATCGTATCGATTGCTTCGCCTTGTTCTTTTAAATAGCCGTAGCGTGCTTCAGAAGCTGCTTTACGGACATCACGATCAGGTGATTGAAGATAGGGACCGAACTGCGACAAGTTGAGCGTTTTGCCATCGAACTCGATTTGAGCAGAAGACATCAGTTTCGTATATTCGCTTGAGAGACGGTTCTCTTCTTGGAGTTTTGGAATGATCTCTTCCGAGAACGTCTTCAGACTCGCTTCCGCAATCAGGAATAACTGTTTGCCTTGTGTCTGTTCGAGTTCATTGCGGAGTGGGTGCGTCGTCAGCGCTTGATAATAGCTTGAGACATATCCTTGATAGATCGCACTCGCTTCATCAAAGAATCCTTGTTCCGTCTCATAGAACGTATCGCGTGTATCGATCGTGTGGCGGATCTCGACGAGCTGGCTTGCCGTTTCAAATTGATTTCTGAGGGTATTAATCTCAGTGATGGCTGCGTTTGCTTCATCTACCTGTGTGGCTTCCGTCAGTCGAGCGATCGCTTGATTCATGGATGTTTCAAGCAAGGCAAGGTCAGGACGGACATATGTAATTTCTGAAAATGGTAACATGTAAGCGCCTCCTTATGATTTCTAACTATTATCACACAAAAATACTTGCAAAACCAGAGGGACAAACGTATGCTTTTTGTGAGAACGTGAGCGAGCTGTCTGACAGCTTACTCCTATAAAAAATCGAAACTTCCATTCGGAAGAAAAACGATCGAGAAAGTAGAGGGATAGTATCATGGGATTCTTAAAAAAATTGTTTGGTGGTAACGACGCAGGAAACGCGAAAATCGCTTCTGCACTTACAGGTAAAATCGTCAACATCGAGAACGTACCCGATCAAGTTTTCTCTCAAAAAATGATGGGCGACGGTGTCGCGATCGAGCCAACTGAAGGTAAAGTCGTCTCGCCGATCAACGCAACGGTTGAAACGATCTTCCCAACAAAACATGCAATCGGTCTAAAAGGTGAAGATGGTCTTGAACTTTTGATCCACGTTGGTCTTGATACAGTTAACCTTAAAGGTGAAGGCTTCACGGCTCACGTCCAGTCAGGTGACAAAGTCAAAGCAGGAGACGTCCTCGTCGAGTTCGACCTTGACTACATCCGTGCGAACGCACCATCGACGATCACACCGATCATCGTAACGAACCACGATCAATTCACGCTTTCAGCTGTACCAGCGGAAGGAACTTCTGTTGTCGCAGGCGATACAGAGCTCTTCAAAGCAACACACAAATAAGATACGATACGCCTCCATTCCTTGCGGATGGGGGCTTTTTTGTCGTCTCCTCCCGTGTCTTACCGTTTTGTAAGAGAAGTGAAAGCAAAGTCCATTTTGAGAAAAGCAGGGAAGGGCTAGACTGAGTGTAACGAATCAAACACAGGAGGCATTACAGATGAAAGCAATCTTACAAGCAGAACAGATTTCAAAAACGTATCAAACGAAAACAGCGCGCCACGAAGCACTGCGTCCGACGACGCTCCGTGTCCACGAAGGAGAGTTCGTCAGTATCATGGGTCCATCCGGTGCCGGGAAATCGACATTACTTAACCTGCTGTCGACGATTGATCAGCCAACGGACGGCTCGATTTTAATCAATGGAGCAGACGTGACGGCGATGAAGGAAAAACAATTGGCTCGTTTCCGCCGGGAACAACTCGGCTTCATCTTCCAGGATTTCAATCTCCTCGATACGATGACGGTCCGGGAAAACATCGCCTTACCGCTCTCACTCGCGAACGTCGATAAAAAAATAATTTTAGAACGTGTCGATCGTGTGGCGCGTCAACTTGGTATCTACGACTTACTCGATAAACGTCCAGTCGAACTATCGGGTGGACAAAAACAACGGACGGCTGCCGCGCGTGCGATCATTCATGATCCGTCGCTCATTTTAGCCGACGAGCCAACCGGTGCACTTGACTCGAAGTCAGCGACCGGATTGCTCGAAGCGATGCAGTCGCTCAACAACGAAGGCGCGACGATTTTAATGGTAACGCATGATCCGATGACAGCGTCTTATGCGGAACGGATTCTGTTCGTCAAGGACGGAGAGCTGTTCAAGGAAGTCCATCGCTTTGGTTCGCAGAAGGAATTCTTCGAACAGATCATGGAAGTTCAGCGTGAACTCGGAGGTGCCGTCCGTGAGCTTGTCTAAACTGGCGTTTCAAAATTTGAAGAACATCCGTCAAAACGTGATGTACCTCGGTGCGGTCACGTTTGCGATTCTGATTTATTACACGTTCCTCGCGATTCGATCGAATGAAGCGATGCTTCAGGCGAACGAATTGTACGGCAAACTAGGAACGGTCTTTACCGGAGCAAGTGTCATTCTAGCGCTTTTCTCTGCTATCTTCATCTGGTATTCAAGTGACTTCTTCTTACGTCGTCGTAAGAAGGAAATCGGGCTTTATGCATTACTCGGTTTAGAACGAGGGCAGATTGCTCGCCTGATTTTCCTTGAGACGATGGGGTACGGAGTGATTGGTCTGATTCTCGGAATTGCGATCGGTACCGTCGCTTCGAAATACTTCGTTCAGTTGCTGGCTTCCGTCATGGCGATGCAAGTCGATGCGACCTTTACGATCAGCGGAGCTTCCGTCATGCAAACAATCGGTGTTTTCCTTTTAATCTTTCTGATCATCGCTTTACGTTCGGCTCGGACGATTTATCGTTTTACATTAATTGAACTGTTCAAGGCAGAACAACAAGCGGAATCGCTTCCGAAAGTCCATCCGATCCTAGCCGTGCTTTCCGTCGTCTTGATCGGTGTTGGATACTATTTGACCGGACGACCGTTGATGGATCACTTTACGATCGTTGCCCCACTCTTAATGCTCTGCGTCATTCTCGGAACGTTCGGAACGATGAGTTACTTCACGATCTTCTTATTGCGCGTCTTAAGTAATCAAGCGCGACACTTCAAAGGAACAAATTTGATTCTGCACGGGCAATTGTTGTCACGAATCAAATCGAATGCCGTCATGCTGTCGACGATCACAGTCATCACTGCCGTCACATTGACGACAGTCGGTACAGCGACATCGATTTATTATTTCATCGATCAGACCGTCGAGGAGCAAGTTCCGTACAGTCTATCGATTGCGAGTAAACAATCTGAAGCGGAACAACTGATTGCAAAGTCTGACCAAAAGATCGACAGCCGGACGATGGTCAACGTCAAGAACGTCGACCATCAGATGACCGATCTGCCGAACCCGCTGACGTTCACGCGCTACTACGCGACGTATGCGTATGAAGACCAGCCGGGACAATTCAGCTACGTCAACTATTCGGACTACGTCAAGCTCGCGAAAGCGAACGGGAAAACGGTCATCAAAGAACCGAAACAAGGCGAAGCAATCGTCCTTGAGACATTCAAAGGAAACGATTTGTTGAAGATGAAAGTCAAATCGCCGGTCGGTGTTGAAATCAAGGACGTTCATGAGTCCTTTCGCATCACCGCTGCGACGAATCTACCGATCGCTCAACTTTATGAGAAACAGCGTCTCGCCTTCGTCGTAAACGATGATACGTTCGCGAAGATGCCGGAAAAAGGTTTCACACTGACGAATTATCAGTTCTCAGATGAACGTCATGACGATGGATTGATGAAACAGTTGACACAACTATATGGAAAACAAGCGGACACGGAGATGGCGGCGTATTATCCTGTCTATACGATGACGACAGCAACGACCGGCTTGCTCGCGTTTGCTGCCGGCTTCCTTGGTCTCGTCTTCTTGCTTGCGACGGGTTCAATCATCTACTTCAAGATGCTCGCGGAAGCAGAAGAATCGAAACAACGGTTTGCCATCATCCAGAAAATCGGTGTCGATGAGAAAGAACAGACGGGCATCATCCGTCTCCTTGTCGGATTCGTCTTCTCCTTACCGTACGCGCTCGGACTTGTTCATAGTTTAGTTGCGATGCAAGTCTTGCAGAAACTGTTGAACTACAACATCGTTCGTCCGACATTACTTGCGATTGTTTGTTATACGATCGTCTATCTGATCTACTATATCGTCACGGTCCGTGCGTACCGCCGCATCGTCACGTGATGAACTAAATAGGGGTACACAGAACTGGAAACGGAATAATCGTTTCCAGTCCTTTTTGAGTTCGTTATGATAAAGGGAGAAGGAGTTGATAGGAACGATGCATACGATTTTATTAGTCGAAGATGATATGAAGATTGCCACATTATTGAAAGAACTACTCGAACGCTATGATTTTAGAGTCGTCGTTGAAGATGGACGAGGAGATGTCGTCGCCGTCTATGAAGAGACGAATCCAGACGTCATTCTATTAGATGTCAATTTGCCGAAGTTTGACGGTTTCTATTGGTGTCGGCAATTGCGGATGAAGACACGGGCGCCGATCCTGTTCATCTCGGCACGGGTCGGGGAGATGGATCAAGTCATGGCGCTTGAATACGGAGCGGATGATTACATCGTCAAGCCGTTCCAAGGAGCGGTCGTCATCGCGAAGATTAAAAGTCAGATTCGCCGGGCCTATGGCACGCTTTCAAACGAGACGGATGAGCGGACGGTGACGAAAGAAGGGGTCACGCTGTACTTGGACCGTTATATCGTCGAATACGGGGAACAGTCGATCGAGCTGTCAAAAAAAGAGGGACTGATCCTTGAGATGTTGCTGACGGCAAGTCCACGAATCGTCAGTCGGGGCGATCTACTTGAACGGATTTGGGATGACGAAGCATTCGTCGATGAGAATACGTTGAACGTCAATATCACGCGTGTCCGCAAACGGCTTGCCGAAATCGGTGTCGCTGGACTTGAGACGGTGCGAGGCGTCGGTTATAAACTGGTTCTTGAACCATGAAGCTCTTTTTACGGCACGCGATACCAGGTATCATCTTCTTTACTGGACAAATGCTGATTTTATATGCCGTCTTATGGCTCTACGATCTTTATCGCCCAGCAGCCTTCTTTTATATCGTGCTCTTGAACAGTATCGGTCTCTTGATTTATCTCAGTTATCGTTTCTTCAGCATGCTTCCGTTGTTGCGACGGATGCAACAGCCGGTCCAATCGGTCGCAGAACCGATTCGCAGTGATAGTGAAGAACCGATTTCCGTCGCTGTCGAACAATTTTTAGAACGGCAACAGACCTTGTTTCGAAACAGTCTGTTTGCTGAGCGACGGAAGGAAAAAGAGCGGCATCGGTATGTCGACCAGTGGATTCATCAAATGAAGACGCCGTTATCCGTCATCGAACTGATTCTCGAACATCCGGGGGAGCACTATCAAGCTGATTTGCGCCAAGAGGTCGATCGGCTGCGCAGTGGACTCGACCAGATGCTCTATTCGTCACGTCTAGAAGCGATCGAGACGGATCTGAAGGCAGAGCAGTTATCCTTAAAGCCACTTATTACCGGCATCATTAATCAGGAAAAACGACTATTCGTCAAAAATCAGGTTTTTCCGAAACTCGATATCGCGGAGGATATGTACGTCTATACGGATGCGAAGTGGTTTCGATTCCTCGTCTTACAGCTTGTGACGAATGCGATTAAATATACGACAGGTCACGGACGAGAAGTCGTCTTGAAGGCGGAGGAGATAAATGGGCAGGTCGTTTTGTCGATTCGAGACGACGGCGTCGGGATTCCAAGACGAGATGTCCCACGCGTCTTTAATGCGTTCTTTACCGGTGAGAATGGGCGACGTTACGGGGAATCGACCGGAATGGGACTGTATTTCGTCCAGCAGGTCTCGATGAAACTCGGACACGAGATTGAACTTGAGAGTGAGGAAGGCATCGGGACGACATGTCGGATTCGTTTAGTAGGAGGTCGCGCACATGATTGAGGTGAAACAATTAGGAAAGGTCTATCCCGGAAAGGTGACGGAACAGCCGTTGACGGATGTGAACTTCCGAGTTGAAGAAGGCGAGATGGTCGCAGTCATGGGACCGTCCGGTAGTGGCAAATCGACACTGATCAACTTGCTTGCGACACTCGACGAACCAAGTTGGGGATCGATTCTGATTGATGGCGTCGATACAGCGACGTTTAAGCGAAAAGAGATGACACGCTTCCGACGCGAGACACTTGGGATCATCTTTCAGGAATTCAACTTACTCGACTCCTTGACGCTCGGTGAGAACATGCTCGTTCCATTGATGTTGTCTGGGAAAAAAGCAAAACTGGCGCGTGAAGAGATGGAGCAGTTGGCTCGTCGCCTTCAGATTGATGATTTGCTCGATAAGCAGGTGGACGAAGTAAGTGGTGGACAACGGCAGCGAACAGCGATCGGTCGCGCCTTGATTCATACGCCGCGTCTGATACTTGCGGACGAACCGACCGGAGCGCTTGATTTTCAAGCGACAAAACATGTCATGGATGTATTAGCAGAACTGAACGCGACGGGGATGACGATGGTCATCGTGACGCATGATCCGCAAGTCGCTTCGTATTGTAATCATGTCTTGTTTTTAAAGGACGGTAGCGTGCAAACCGAGTTATTCCGTGATGAGCCACGACGGATCTTCTTTCAACGTGTCATTGAGTCGTTATCGTTGTTAGGAGGGGATGAGCATCAATTATCTGCAATACGCCCTACGTAATATCCGGCGCTACCAGCGGTTGTACTATGGGTATGCCTTGACGATCATCATCGCGATGACGATCGTGACGAGTTACTGGAACTTGCTGACGAACGGATCGTTTCAAAACGTCGCCAAGATACTCAGCCAATTGAACCAAGTCATCGAGATGACGATCTTGTTCGTCTTCATCGCAGAACTGATCATCCTATTTTTTAGTATCCTGTTCATCTATTCGACGACCTATACGATGCTTGAGCACCGGAAGAACGATCTCCGAACGATGCGGACGCTCGGTAGTGGATTATCGCACTTCTTGAAGTATTTTTTGATTGAGGTTCTGATCGTCGGCGGATTAGCGATCACGGCGGGGATGATACTTGGAAATGTCTTGACGAAGATGCTGTTACTTTCTGTCGTCAAAATCATGTTCTTGCCACCGATCGAGTTTGAGCTGTCGTTTTATGCGATTCTTGCCTTGATTGGTGGCGCCTTCCTTGTTTTACTGATCGCGACCGTTCTGGCGATTTACCGTTTTCGTCCGGATCGACCGGTCCGTTCCCGTTCACTTTTTCGAAGAAGAGTTTGGATTCTGACACAAGTCCTCGCTCTATTGCTCTTGATTTACGGATATGTCCTCGCGTTCGTTCGAATGTATGGATTTTATATGTTATTCCCGCTTGTCATCTTCATCGGTTCCTTTTTCATTTGCCGCTATATCTTACCGTGGTTGATCCAGCTATATCGTCCATGTCGGTTGTCTCTTCGGAAACTGATCGTTTCGGAGATCGCCAATCAGTTACGAACGAATAGTACGCTGATTGCCCTCGGGACGATCTTGACGTCATGTGCGCTGACGGCAGTCGGACTTGTCTTCTTGTTTCAATTGATCGGACTCGATCTCTCGTCCCAAAATCAATTTGGTCTCGTCTATTATGAAGAATCCGCTCAGCCGACGAAGCGATTGAAGGATATTAAACAGACGATGACGGACGCATTTCCGGATCGCTATCAGCAAGATATTGAAGTGAAGGCAGAAGGGAAGCGTATCTTTTTACCGATTTCTGCCTACAACAAGATGATGCGTCAATTGCACCTTGAGGAGCGGAAGGCGACCGGTCGACAGAGTTTCTTCGTACCCGCGCGACCGGTGCAACTCGAAGAGAATACACCAACGATGAAGAAGGCAGAACAGGCGATGAAACGAGAAGGGTTTAAGCTGCTCTCGCCGTCTTCCCATGATTTAGTGTTTGGCTATAACTATCAGATCGAGACGATATTCGTCGTCAGCGATGCTGTCTTCCCGACACTTAAAAAACCTGTTCGGCAAATCGTCGTCTTCGATACGCCGGCGTATCATGATTATGGAACGAGGGACTGGAAGCAGTGGATGAAGATCGTTCGCAATATTCAATCCGCAGCCAAGCTGGATGAGAAGCAGCCGGTTCCCTATCAGTTGATCAATGAGACGGAAGATGAGATCGACGGAATCCGGATCGTACGACTCGTCACGTTCGTCGTCATCCTTCTGACGATCTGGTTGTTCGTCATCAATGCGAGTTTCCTGCATGTATGGATGCAGATGACGGCGGAACAGGAACAAAAACGGATGAAGACATTGTTTGCGCTCGGATTTGGATCCGGAAACATCCGTCGCTACTTGCTTATGAAATATGGTGCGGTCTTACTTATTCCGTATCTGATTTCCGTTTTTCATGCCTTTTTGTTGTTCCAAGTCGTCGTGACACAGGCGGGACTGGAAATGAAACCTTTTCTTAATCTCGCTGTGTTTTGGATCAGTATCGTCACCGTTGGATACTTCTTAAGTGTCTTACCGATTTGGCTACGGTACCCGCGCCATCTGTTCCGGAAATCATCTGAAAGTTCGATGTATCCAACACCAAATTCAAGGGTATGATGATACCATAGGAACAAGGGAGGGAAACGTATGCTAGACCATTCACCATATCGAGGCTACGGTGACCGAATTCGGATTTTACGAGAGCGTGCCGGGGTTACGATCGAACAGCTGGCAGAACGACTCGGTGTCGCACCGTACTTCATTCGCCGAACGGAACTCAGCGAAGTCTATCCAACAAAAGCGTACATCGAGGCACTGGCTGACGCTTTGAACATCGATGCGAGTTACTTGGCCCGTCATATCTGGACAGGAGAATCCTTGAAGTTCATCATGCAACAGAAGACGCCACTTGAAGAGATGAAGCTTGCTTATGAGCAGACGCTCGGACAAGACGGGACATGGGTCGAAGAGCAGCTTGAAGAGCGAATGCGCCTGTTTGACCTGATGTACGACGAAGATGTCAAACGGATCGAACAGACGATGAGCGCAACCGAGCAACGCATCTTTCATGAACTGGTTGATGCTGTGATGGAAGCAGGAGAGTTACGACGCGATCAAGCAGAAGAGACGTTTGAACTGTTTGAGGATAAACTTCCAGCCATGATGCAACTCGACGAGTATCTCGACCGAATGACAGATGGTGTATCGTTAGCTCGTTCGACATATTACGCGGATTATAGTGACCGGAAAAGCCGCTCACGTTATCATCGCAAATAAAAAAGTCGCTGTCTTCTGATTGACGTTCAGAAGACAGCGACTTTTTTTAACGTGTATTGTTTTGTGACATCTGACGTAAACGTGGATTCTTAATACGTGTCCGACCGATGATGAATCCAATGATTGCATTCGCGATGACGAGTACCCAACCGACATAGCCGAAATTGAGGGTTAAGCTACCGAGCATCGCTTGCCATTTGAAAATCATCATCAAATCACCACGCAAGACGAAGCGTGCGATACAGACAAGTAAAACCGTCAATCCAGCGATGAAGACACCAACCCAGCTTCCGTATAAGCGAGAAGACTGACGGCGAACCGCAACGAAGGACCAGCAAAAGAGGCTGGCGACGAACGTCATCCCACCGTAAGCAAGGACGAGTTCCCATGTCGCACTCGCCTGCGGAAATTTCGTGAACATGACAAGTGACGAGACCATGGCAGCAGCTGTGAAAAGGATCGCTGCCCAAAAACGAGACCGCATAACGTAGTTCCTCCTAAAGGCTTTTTCTCACCTAACGATAGCGGAAACGATTCGTCTTGTAAACTGTTACCGGCGACCGCTTAAGATCCGACGGAGTTGTTTGAGTGGATTCGATCCATAGAACAGAACACCACCCCGATAGAATTTTGTTCCGACGAATAAGGCAAGCGAGATGCTGATCAACATCAAGATGAGCGAAATCGACACTTGCCATAGCGGTACATCGGTTAACATGACGCGCAGGAACATAACCATCGGTGTAAAGAACGGAACGAATGACAGGACGACGACAGCTTGGTTCGTCGGTGCATTCAGACTAAACATCGAAATCAGGAAAGCAGCGACGATCAACAAGATGACTGGTAACGTCACTTGCTGTGCATCCTCGACCCGGCTGACGAGTGAACCGAGTGCCGCGAGGAGCGTCGCATACAGGAAGTATCCGAGCAGGAAGAAGACGAACAGATAAATGATCGTCCGGGCACTCAAGGAATCGAGTGATAACTGATCGAATAAACTGCTGTTTTGAGCACTGTAGTAGCCGACACCGACGAGGATCGATAATTGTACGAGACTGACCGTAGCGATCGAGAGGATCTTCGCCAGCATATGTTGAATCGGACTCGCTGCTGAAATCAGTAACTCCATGACGCGTGATGATTTTTCGTTCGCGATTTCCGTGACGATCATCCCACCGTAAATCGCAATCGTGAAGTACATCAAGAACAGCAAGACATAGACGAGCGCCGAGGCAGCAAAGAGTTCATCCTCACTTTTCCCACCCGTCGACGTCAACTCCTGTTTGACAGGAACAGGTTCAGCGAGTGAGGCGAGGACGTTCGGATCGATTTCAGCATCCGTGATGACGGCTTGGTCACGGACTTGTTTGACGACCGTCGCGACCTGTGACTGTAATTCAGACTCAGGACTAGCACTGACGAGTGTCACGTCATACGAATCCTGAACGATTGCCACGGCATCGAATGTTCCGCGGTCGACGGCCTTTCGTGCTTGTGCGACCGTATAGTCCTTCGTCGTGATGTCTGAAGTGACACCAGCCTTCTTCAAGGCAGGACGAAGATCGGTCGATAGTTCACTGACGAGAGCGACTTTTGGATCGTCACCGGAGAACCAGTCAAGAATCCGTTCGATGTTACCGAAGCCGACGAGGAACAGGACCATCAGGACTGTCGAAATCAAGAAGCTTTTAGCACGTAATTTTTGCAATAGATTGAAGCGATATAAAGTCAGGAATTTACGATTCATAACGTTTGCCGACCTCCTCGATGAAGATATCCTGTAGAGATAATTGATCCCAGACGAAACGATCGACGTGATGTCCTTCGCTGACGATATGTTGAAGAAGTTGATCAGCGGTTTCTTTTGAAGAAACTTGGACGACATACCCGTTATTATCCGACTCGACTTGGAGGATCCCCGGTAAACTATCCCATAAAAGAGGTGGTGCATCGGTTTTTAAGAGGACCCGGGTTTTTCCGTAGCTCGCTTTGATGTCAGGGAGGTATCCTGCAACGACCGGCTTACCATGATCGAGAATGGCGACATGTTCACAGAGTTCTTCGACATGATCCATCCGGTGACTTGAGAAGACGATCGTCGTTCCGTCGACGGTCAATTTTTTGACAGCACGTTTTAATTGCTCCGCATTGACCGGATCGAGTCCGCTGAACGGTTCATCTAAAATCAGCAGTTCAGGTTTATGTAGGACGGCAGAGATCAACTGAATCTTTTGTTGATTTCCTTTTGAGAGTTGTTCGACGCGCATTTTTTCATACTGCGGAATTTGGAAATACTCGAGCCATTCTGTCAACGCTCGTTTCGCATCCTTCCGTTTCATATCGCGGAGTTCTGCGAGGAACAAAAGTTGTTCGTCGACGCGGACTTTTGGATACAAGCCCCGTTCTTCCGGAAGGTATCCGATTTTTGAAGTCGGGATGCGCTCTCCGTTCCAGGTGATTGAGCCTTCAGTTGGTTGCAGTAGACCGAGCAGCATCCGGAAGGTCGTCGTCTTCCCGGCACCGTTCGCACCAAGCAAACCAAAGATTTGCCCGCGTGGCACCTCAATCGTCAGAGCATCTACGGCTGTAAAATCGCCGAAACGCTTCGTGATGTGTTTGATTTCTAACATATGAACCTCCTTTAAAGACGTCTGTTGCACGACAAGTGTACCATTGTTACCTAGTGTCCTACGGTTTAAATTGGATAAAGGTTCCAGAAAAAACGAGGAAAGACTTATTAGTTTACTTTTTGTTCTTTAGTTACTATTATTGTGTTAATAGATACGACTGAAGGAGGAACGCATCATATGAAAACGCAAGGTATCCATCATATCTCAGCAATGGTCGGCGATCCACAAGAAAATCTCGATTTTTACGGAACCATTCTCGGACTACGATTCGTCAAAAAAACGGTCAACTTTGATGATCCAGGAACATACCACTTCTATTTTGGAAACGAATCCGGAGCACCGGGAACGATCATCACGTTCTTTCCGTTTAAAGGCATGGCAAAAGGGAAAGTCGGTGCCGGACAAGTCGGAACGACAGCGTACGCGATTCCGGTCGGTGCAGCAGATTTTTGGAAAGCGCGGCTGACAGAAAAAAACGTCTCGTTTGTAGAGACGGTTCGTTTCGGAGAACAACAGATCGCCTTCGAAGATCCACATGGTCTTCAAATTGAACTCGTCGAACGCGAGGCGGGATCAGACAGTCGCTATGAAATCGACGGCATCACACGTGAAGTCGCGATCAAAGGATTCGCCGGAGCGACGTTACTGTCGCGGGATCCATCAGATACAGCAAAATTACTGACAGACACATTCGGGCTGACACTTAGCAAACGGACGGAAACCGTTGACCGGTACATCGCAGAAGGCGAGTTCGGGAATGTCGTTGACGTCGTTCATGGTCAAATGCCAGTCGGTCGTCCGGGAACGGGAACGGTTCACCATATCGCGTGGCGGGCGACGGATCAAAAGGAACAACTCGACTGGATGAATGCCATCAACGCGTTCGGTTTACTGACGACTGAAGTGAAGGACCGCCATTACTTCACATCGATCTATTTTCATGACCGCGGTCGGATTCTCCATGAAATTGCGACCGACAATCCAGGATTCGCAATCGATGAAGCGTTCGAGATGCTCGGAGAAGACTTGAAGTTACCGGAACAATTCGAAGCACATCGCAGTGCGATCACAAATCATGTAACACCTATTACTGTACCGAAGGGGAGACTCGTATGATTCATTTATACCAAGCACCAAAAACAGCAGACGCACCGATCTTTTTATTCTTACATGGCACAGGTGGAACGGAACAAGATCTCGTCGGGCTCGTCTCGTTGCTCGATTCGGAAGCAGGCTACTTGTCCGTCCGCGGGGAGGTCTCGGAAAACGGGATGCCACGATTCTTCAAACGACTCGCGGAAGGCGTCTTCGATGAAGAAGACCTCGCTTTACGGACAGCGCGTTTAATTCAGTTTTTACGTGATCAAGCAGCAGAGCGTAGTTTTGATCTCGATCGTCTGATTCCAGTCGGATACTCGAACGGGGCGAACATCGCGGCGAACATGTTGTTCGAAGAAGCTTTGTTCAAACAAGCGATTCTGTTGCATCCGATGGTACCACGTCGTGGTGTGACGTTACCTGACCTATCGGACGTACGCGTCTTCATCGGTGCAGGTAGTAATGATCCGATCTGTCCGGCTCAGGAAACGGAAGAGTTATCAGCGCTCTTGAAACAAGCTGGTGCATCAGTCGACGTCACGTGGTCGAATTATGGTCACCAACTCGTCATGCCAACGATTGAAGCAGCAACGGATTGGCTGAAACAGTAAAAAAAGGGCTGTCCCATCTACTTCTTTCATAGAAGATGATGGGGCAGTCCTCTTTTCGTTTCAAGCAGGATGATCACTTTTTGGTCGAGAATAGACGATGAGCACACCACGCTCGACGAGCTGGAGGGCGAGCGTCTGTTTCACTTCTTCCGATGCTTTCGTCTTGGCAAGTTGTCGGTAGAGCAAGCGAAGTTCACGGCGCATCGTCTTACGGATCAGCCACATGCTATCAATCGTCGTACACCAACCGGTCACGGTCTCGTGTCCGATGCAATACTGGGTCTGACGTTCGAGATAACGAATCCACCACTCGTCACGCGCCATTTTTAGTACGACACCTGTGAGGCCAAGTACAAGGATGGCGAGGGGAATGCTTTCATATAAAGGAAGACGACTAAGAACGGTACCAACATTCGTGACGAGGGCAAGCATCCCCCATCCTATGCATCCGATGACAAGCCAATATCCAAAGTTGAGAGTACTTCGATGTCGTAACGTCACTTTCGGCGTAAGCAATGAAGTGGCCATCAGAAACACCTCCTTGTTAAATAATCGAATTTTCTGACAATTTGTAGTTGTCCTTCTACTATAGTTACTTTTTCCCGAATCGTCTAGTCATTAGACATGGAAAATGTGTTTCTTTCTTGACGAAATTCGTGTACGCTAAATGTAGAAGTGAGCGGTTACATAAAGGGGGATATAAAGAAATGATGGATCAAGTGATTTGGATTGCTGTCGGTATCGTTGCCGTTGCGGTTTTCTCAGCATCGAGTGTCGCAGCGTACATGGGTGTCAAGAACCAAGAAGATTAAGAATCGAAAAACGGCTCATCCTGATCATCGGGATGAGCCGTTTTTTTGATGTGCCATCGATTATTTGTTTGCTGTTATATCTGCTTGCAATGCATAAGGTTTCAGGGCATCGCTCCAGCGTAGATAACCGCCACCGACGAGATGTAATCCATCATACGTCAAGCGATTCTGAAGATATCCTTGTTTATTCGTCAAGACAGGTCGTAAGTCGACGAATGGAACCTTAAGCGATTGAGCGAGATTTTGTAAATTCCGGTTCAACGCTTCGACATCACGGTTGATTCGGACGGAGTCTGAATACTTCGGTGCCACAGGAACGGTTGACTGAACGACGACGTCAATGTTATTTTTTCGAAGTGTCGTCACGATCGTCGTCATGTTCTCGGTAATTTGTGGAATCGGCGTATAGTGACGGATATCATTAATACCACCCATCAGGAAGACGCGTTTTGGTTTCATCTCGAGAATCAGGTCGAGACGAGTCAAAAAGCCTTCTGTCGTATCGCCAGGAATCCCGAAATTAATAATTGTCGGATCATCCATCAAGATGCGCCAATCGGCAAAATTCGTCATCGAGTCACCTAACATGACAGCGTTCGCTGATTTTGGGTATTGATAAGTATGGAATAGACTATTCAAACGGACATAGTTCGGATTCTTATCGTATTGGAATGTCGTGACTGGAGTCGTACTCGTTGCAGGTAAGACGCTTTCGAACAGTTCGAGCGGTTTACGTCCCAGTAACAATGCAAGGAGAACGACGTTCAAGACGATGGATAGAATCAGGAGTGTCTTTTTCATAAACATTCGTTCCTTTCGAGGGAGTATAAGGGGTAGTGTAACATGAATCGGAATCCGTGGTTTGATAATATTAAAGGTTTTCTTGTCATTTTCGTCGTCATCGGTCACATGCTGACAGATTTACGGTTTGATTATGATGGAAAATTACTCGAAACGGTCTATCTATTGATTTATTCGTTTCATATGCCATTATTCATTATTTTAAGCGGTTATTTCTTCCGCGAAAACAAGTATTTACGTGTCATCCAGCTTTTCGCGGTGTATTGTGTCTGGCAGATCTTGATCGGATCTTGGGCGACACTCGGGGAAGGAAACCCGATTTTCTCAGGAGAAAACATTGGAACGCATCTATTACGGCCATACTGGGCACTTTGGTATTTATTCGTCATGGTCGTCTGGTATATCGTGACGCCTTATGTCGTCCATTTACGCGGCTACGTCTGGTTCGGTCTCGCGTTCGCTCTATTATATGGTTTTGAGCTTGAGAATACAGGCTTCTTAGCACTTCGTAAGTTGATCATGTTCTATCCGTACTTCTTACTCGGAAACTATTTATCAGAACACGAATTCATCCGGATCTTTGAAATGCCGAAAAACTTTAAACGACGGATGAACGTCCGCTTAATCGGTGGGATCACATTTGTGGCCGTCATGGGCTTTTTGTTATTTGAAGCGTGGCGTGACACACCACAAGAGATCGTTGATTTCGCGAATGCCTTCAAGCATCGTTTCCCTTATGTTGATCAATACGATAGCGATGCCTGGTTAGGTGTCATCAAACATAGTGTCATTTATTTCTTGTCAATTGCGGCTTCCCTTGGTTTCATGATGTTGATTCCGATGCGTCGCCTTCCGCTCATCACACGGGCGGGGGAACTCAGCCTCTATGTCTATTTGCTTCACGTCTTTTTCGTCATGGCGTGGCGCCAGTATGTGACGGAAGCATTCGTACCGCAACCGTGGCTAGCGTTACTGATCATGATTGGCGTTGCCTTGCTGATCGTCGGTATCATCATACACCCGCTCGTCGTTCGTGTCCTCCGTCCTTTGATTGAGATTGATATTCGTCCAATCGTCGAGAAACGGGAAGACCTTTCAAAATAAGACGGAATGCTTTACACTTTAAGATAGATGGATTACAAGACGAAGGGCGTGGAAGGAATGTCATATAATTTAAATAACGCAGACGGTGTCGTGAACGTCTCGCAACAAGTCATCGAGGTCATCGCAGGCGTAGCCGTTCAAGAAACGGAAGGGATCGCCTTCACAGCAGATGATTCAAAACTGCAAGAGAAACAGATGGTTAAACTCGTGAAGGTCGAGGATGTCGGCGGCGAGATTACGATCAGTTTGTCTGTTCATATCAAGTACGGAATGTCGATCATCAAGACGGCGGGGAAAGTGCAGGAACGGATTGCGCAAGACATGGAGAACATGCTCGCGTTCCAACCGAAAGCAATCAACGTCCGAGTGATTGGTCTCTTAAAAGGATAACAGGACGAAAAACACTTTGCTGAAATCGCAAGGTGTTTTTCTTTTTAAGTAAAACATTTGATAACGCTTGCAAAGAGATGAGAGAATTAGTAAAATTGTTTGTGAGGCAAGTGCAATCGTTTGCACAACGTGTCATTCGATTTCTTGCCTTTCATGGACGATGTATGAAAGGATGGATGTCGGATGGCACCAACGATCGAAGCGGTCATTTTTGATTTAGACGGCGTAATCACGGATACAGCAGAGTATCACTACTTAGCGTGGAAACAATTAGGAGAGGATTTGGATATCCCGTTCGACCGGGAATTCAATGAGACATTAAAAGGTGTCAGCCGGATGGATTCACTCGAGCGTATCCTTGCGCTTGGTGGAAAACAGGATGCTTTTTCGGAAGACGAGAAGCTAGCACTCGCTGCGAAGAAGAACGAACACTATGTCACATTGATCCAGCACATCTCTGAACAGGATCTTCTTCCTGGAATCACTGCATTCCTTGATGAAATCCGAAACGCTGGGCTGAAAATCGGGATGGCGTCCGCTTCTAAAAATGCGCTGATGGTCGTCGAGGCATTAAAGGTTCGACATTACTTCGATGACATCGTAGATGCTGCAACTGTTGCACAATCGAAACCACACCCTGAAGTGTTTCTCCGTGCTGCGGAAGCGCTCGACGTCGAACCAAGCCGTTGCATCGGTGTAGAAGATGCGACAGCGGGCATCACTGCCATCCACGCTGCCGGTATGTATGCCGTCGGTGTAGGACCGGAGTCGGCGCTCCATGAGGCAGACTATCGTGTCGATTCGACAGATTTGCTTTCCCTTGAGCAAATCCTCGCTAGTCGCTAACTGAGATTCATTCATTCCCTGATGATTGAATCGCAATCAACCTCTCTTTTCTTTTATGTGTCAGAAAAAGAAGTGATTTCCCTGAATCTCTTCTTTTTCAAAAAAATAACGCTCAGCCGTATGATTCGGCTGAGCGTTATTTTTTGGTTAGAGGGAAGAAAGAATCGCGTTTGCTACTGCATCAGCATAGCGTTGCTGATAAGAAGGAGAAACGAGTTTCGCCCGGTCATTAGCATTGGATAGGAAACCAAGTTCCGTTAATGTAGCGGGTGCATTCGTACCGCGAAGAACAGCGAGGTTCCCGAATTTAATACCACGATCACGTAATCCAATCGAGTTAACAAGATTGTTTTGGAGATTTCGTGATAGAGCAACAGATGCATTACCTCTGTAATAGAAGTTTTCAGCGCCATAAGCACTTGTTGAAGATGCAGCATTAATATGGATACTGACGAAGATGTTTGTCTTATGGGCGTTCGAGATGACGCTACGATCTGTTAACGAAGGATAGTAATCATTCGTATAACGTGTCAACTTCACATCGACTGTTTTAGATAGGCGCTCGGCTACGAGTTTAGCGACTGACATGACGATATCACGTTCATAAATACCGTATCGTGCGGCACCAACATCATGTCCACCATGCCCAGGATCTAAGACGACGAGTGGACGAGCAGACATAGAAGGCTGGAAGAGCGAGAGATACGTCGCTTCGACATATCCATAACGTCCATCAGATGTTTTGACAGCGACGAATCCTTTTGTCTTATGTAAAGCATTCGTTACCGTAACAACGGAACCACGTGGCAGTGTACCGATAGAAGGGCTGATCGAACTTGCACCAGACCGTAATGTCAATGAATCATTAAAAGGAACGAGAACATACATCGTCGTACCTGAATAATCAGCTGCAGATCCGACAGGTGGTAAAGAAGCAGAAGAAGACGTCGTTTTCTTCAAGTAACTTCCTGAGACATAGCCTTTTTTACTACCGTAAGACACTTGGTACCAGTTATCCTTCCGATACGAAGAGGTAACGATCTTTCCTTTAGGAATCGTTAGTAGTTTAGCTGAGGTAGCAGAATTCGATGTACGTAAATTCAATGCGTCCAACGTAATGTAGTTCGTTTTCGCGAATGTCGTACCGGTAGCACTTGCTGTGACGACCGCTTTCTTTTTCAAGTAAGAACCAGCAACATAACCGGTTTTTGATTTGTAAGATACTTTATACCAGCTTCCCTTCTTGTAAGAAGAGGAAAGTGTTGTTCCTTTAGGAATCGTCAATAATTTAGTCGAAGTAGCAGAATCAGACTTACGAAGGCTCAACGAATCCGTCGTCGTGTAGTTCGTCTTCGTAAAGGATGTACCGACAGTACTAGCTTTAACGGCCGCTTTCTTCTTCAAGTAACTTCCTGAGACATAACCCGTCTTAGAACTGTAAGAGACTTTGTACCAGTTTCCTGTTTTATACGAAGAAACGACTGATTTTCCTTTAGGAATCGTCAACAATTTTTTAGAGGAAGTAGTAGCAGAAGCGCGAAGATTCAATGCATCTGTTGTTTGATAAGTAGCTTTCGTGATAGAAGCAGCAGATGCCTCGGGTGTTGGGGCGGCTACCGTGAAAAGTACGGCCGAAGCAATACTTGCGATCAAGACGGAAGTTTTAGTAGGCATAGTGTGCTCTCCTTTTAAATTTAGTATTGTAAAACAGGATATAAAAATGACAAAATGAAGAAAGATTTAAAATTATATATTAAAAACAATAATTTTATGTTCTAGGTTCGCTCCTTTCTGTTAAGATAAAAATGGAAATCAGCAACAGATAAAAAATTGCCAATATTACAAAAAAATTAAAATAACATAGAAATCATATAACAAAAAGGTAAATAAATGGTAATATTATTTCAAAAAACATACAATTGAAACATAATTGAAATATTATTGTGTCATCAATACAAGAAAGAAGGTAAAAAGTATGGATCCGAATGAACATATTTACAGAGAGCTGATGGAAATCGAAGAAGAATATCGCCGTCTTCAACGAAGAGCAGAGTACTTAGTAGCTGAATTAAGTCGAACGAATCAAGATCATGCACAGGAAGTTTCTGTTGCACTAGAGCGTCCATTGAAACAACGAAGAGTGAATCAGCGGTATCCACTGGAAGTTTACGTACACCAAATCAGTGATTTGATGCGCGAACGCGAGTCGATGTCAGCACGAGATATTCAGATGGAACTCGAACTTCGTTATCGTCACCAAATCAGTAACATTTATCAGCTCATGGCAAAAGTTGAACAGGCAAACCCGGCGATTCAAAAAGTGGGTCGTGGAATCTATACATATGATTCATCGGCAGAAGTTCCGATTTTTATGTAGTTTTTTCAAAAAACGTCGTTTCTTTTTTAAAGAAAGGCGTTTTTTTTGTTGAATGAATTCCAAAATAAAGATTTATTTTTAAAATAAGTAAATGATTTTCTTAAAAATGGGTTTTATCTCTTCTGTTCCATTTTTTAACTGATATAATGGATACGTAGATGAAAAAATTGTCGGACCTGACGTCACGTGGACGTGGGGAGAGGAGAAAAACAGTGCTTCAACTCGTAAAAAATACATTCAACGAACAGTCTAAGCGACTGAAGAACTATATGAAAATCGTAAAAGAAATCAATGCGTTAGAAAGTCGCTATCAAGCGATGACGGATGATGAATTAAAAAATCAAACGATCCACCTGAAGGAACGCATCGAAGCTGGTGAGACGATTGATCAACTGAAGACGGAGGCATTTGCTCTTGTCCGAGAGGCAAGTGTTCGTACGTTAGGCATGCGTCATTACGATGTTCAATTGATCGGTGGTCTTGCATTACTAGACGGTCATATCGCAGAAATGGCGACGGGGGAAGGAAAAACATTAGTCGCGTCGTTACCGAGTTTTACAAAAGCCTTAAGTGGTAAAGGGGTTCATGTCATCACCGTCAATGACTACTTGGCACGACGAGACGTGGATCAGATCGGAGAAATTCACCGTTTTCTTGGTTTAACAGTCGGACTAAATGTTCCCGATCTTTCACCTGATGAGAAACGTGCTGCCTATGGCGCAGATATTACATATGGAGTCGGTACAGAATTTGGCTTCGACTACTTGCGCGATCATCTCGTCAATCGGAAGGAAGACCGTGTACAACGAAAACATCATTTTGCCATCATCGATGAAGTCGATAGTATTTTAATCGACGAAGCGAAAACACCACTCATCATGGCAGGTAAGGGCTCGGTGCACGAAGGATTACAAACCGTCGCGAAGCTGATCGTATCAAAGTTTCCTGCGGATGCATACGAATACGACGAAGAGATCAAAGCAGTTTCGCTTACGGATAAAGGAATTTCGATCATCGAAGAGAACTTCGCCATCGATAATCTTTTCGCAGCTGAGCATCAAGTACTTTATCATTACATGGTTCAAGCCTTGCGTGCTCACGTCGTCATGAAACGAGACGTTGATTACATCGTAAAAGATGGGAAAATCGAGTTGGTTGATTTATTTACAGGACGCATCATGGAAGGACGAAGTTTGTCGGATGGGCTCCATCAAGCCATTGAAGCAAAAGAAGGCATTGACATCACGGAAGAAAATAAAACGACGGCCCAAGTTACGATCCAACATTATTTCCGGATGTACGAGCTCGTTTCAGGCATGACAGGTACGGCACAAACTTCACGACAAGAGCTTCTGAAGACATACGGAATGGATGTCGTACAAGTCCCGACCAATCGCCCGAAACTCCGTGAAGATTCTTCTGACATCATTTACGCGACGAAAGAGGAGAAATATGAAGCTGTGGCGCGTGCGACGAAGGAAGCACATGCAAGACGGCAACCCGTATTGATCGGAACGACGTCCATCGAACAATCATTTGCCGTAGCTGAAGCTTTAGATACACATCAGTTACCGTATCAAATCCTGAATGCAAAGACGGTCGACCAAGAAACTGACATCATTCGTGAAGCCGGGCAACACGGACGCATCACGATCGCGACGAACATGGCAGGACGAGGGACAGATATTACGTTGGATGAGATTGCGAAAGAAGCAGGTGGGTTGTTTGTCATCGGTACCGAGCGTCATGAGTCGGTTCGGATCGATAACCAGCTAAGAGGACGTTCAGGACGTCAAGGAGATCCAGGTAAAAGTCAATTCATCGTATCACTCGAAGATGACCTCGTCCGGCGTTTTGCAAAGGATCGACTGGAGAAAGTCTTGAAAAAAGTGAAGACGAGTCAGCATGAACCGGTTACGTTAAAAGAAGCACAAGCGTTATTGAGCTATGCGCAAGAAACATGCGAGGGGACAGGTTATTCGATTCGAGAGGAACTTGTTAAACTCGATGACGTCCTTCATCAGCACCGTCTTGTCATCTATGCGATCCGTAACCAAGTACTAGATGCGGAAGACATTCAAGATATGGTACTACCAATGGTCGAGCGGACGATCGAACGTATCGTGGATCGTTATCTTTCTGCAGAACTCGTACCGGAAGAGTGGCCAAAGGAAGAGTTCCAGTTCGCGATGGACGAATTACTAAACGACGAAGTACCACTTCCAGATGATTTAGAACAGCCGGAAGAGGTCAAAGCGTATTATGTGAACATTGTTTCCGCTCGTCGTGAAAAATGGATAGAGGAACTAAAGAATCCTGCAGTAGACGAGCTGATCCGAGATCAGCTATTGGCATCGATCGAAGAGCACTGGACGGAACATTTGACGACGATGAATACGCTAAAAGAAGGCATTCATCTTCGGAGTTACGGTCAGGAACAGCCTGTTCGGATGTACGAAAAGGAAGGCTTTGAAATCTTTAACTACACGATTGCTGAAATCGAGTATCCCGTTGCCTATGTCTTACAACGATTGTCCGAATATATCATGCTAGATGAAGAAATCGAGGAGATGGAGTTAGATGTTTAATCGCAGAAAACAAATCATTTTAGAAGCAGAGACACCAGAAAATACAGGACTGTATAAGCCTCGATTGATTTTTACAGAAGATATGTTGATCGAGAAAGAAGATGAATATCTTTTCCGTTACCATGCTAATCAATTGCCAGACTTGGAGTTAAATCAACTGTCCGTCGAAGCGCTGCAAGTGGACCTATCCTCCTCGCCGATTTCAATCGTCGCGTTGTTTCGAAATACATTAGAAAATAGTTTTCATGTAGATGGTCTTCCATTACTCGTGTTAGACGAAGCCAATCGTCTGATTGGCAGAAAGGTTTTGACGACGGAAGATATTCCGGAGTTCGTACCGATGAGTAGTATGCCATGTTGGCTTGATTTTTCCGAGGAAGAACTTTTCTTAACGGAAGAAGAAAATTTCCCGGAAAAGATTCGTCTCTTATTTAGTTTAGAAGAGACGCATGATCTCGAGATTCCACCGGACTTCCTTGATGCTGAAGCGCGACGTGTACGTCAGACATTCTATTCAACCCCGACGTTGAAGAATGAAGAAGTCAATGTCATGAATGTTTGGAACGAGAAGAACGAAAATAGGATGACAGGATTGTTTTTGATTCGAAACGGATATGAACAGGCGATTCAACTCGGAACGCTTCCGTTACAACTTATGAACGGGGAACAAATCTTGCAGACATTGCAGGTACCGTTAACGTCCCCAATCGAAGCTAAAACGACCCTTGCAATCAAAGTCTTCTTAGACGTGACGGAGTGGCAAGACCAAGACGTGTTGCAATTCCGAGTCGCACAAGCATAAGCCTATGCTTTTTGTTTACAGAATGGGAACGAACGATTTTTGGAAGAAGAATGTGGTATAATTCGCGCAGGAGCGTGATGTTATTATGTTATGGACAGCGTCCATTGTCTGTTTCATCGCTGCATTGCTGATTACCCCCGTTGTCAAACGTTTTGCCATTGCAGTGGGCGCGGTGGATAGTCCGGATGCACGAAAAGTACATGTTCGAATCATGCCACGTCTAGGTGGGCTTGCGATTTATATCTCATTCATGATCGGATACTTTATCTTACAACCATCGAGTCCATATGCGACTCATATATTAGTCGGTAGTTTCGTGATCATCATGACCGGTATGTTGGATGATCGTTTTCAACTGAATGCTAGGCTGAAGTTAATGGGACAAATCGTAGCGGCAGTCATTGTTTTAAATGGTGGGATTCGAATCGAGTTCATCAATTTGCCGTTTGATCAACAGCTGTATCTCGGGTGGTGGAGTGTGCCACTGACCTTCTTGTGGGTCATCGGTATCACGAATGCCGTCAACTTGATTGATGGATTAGACGGACTAGCTGCTGGCGTATCGAGTATCGTCTTGTTGACGCTAATCAGTTTAGCTGTGATTCAAGGGAACGTCTACGTGACGATCGTTGCGATCCTCTTGCTTATGAGTACGCTCGGTTTTCTGTTTCATAATTTTTATCCGGCAAAAATTTTCATGGGAGACACGGGTTCGCTGTATCTTGGATATATGCTGGCCGTACTTTCCCTACTTGGATTCAAAAATGTAACTTTATTCTCACTTGCTGTACCAGTCATTTTGCTCGGGATTCCGATTTCAGACACGCTGTTCGCTATCGTGCGTCGTATGTTACAAGGGAGACCGCCGTTCGCACCCGATAAAGAGCACTTGCATCACCGCTTACTCGATTTAGGATTTACGATGAGACAAGCCGTTTTAGTGATTTATGGACTTTGTGGTGTGTTCGGAATGACGGCAATCCTCTTTTCGCAAACGAATTCGCTCGGTGCTTTTATTTCTCTCGTTATCTTATTGATCGTACTAGATATTTTAGTCGAATCATTGGGTTTGTTAGGGGATAAATATCGACCGATTCTCAAACTATTAGAACGTCTTACAACGAAATGATTTAAAAAGATCGCTCATCTCAATGTGCGGTCTTTTTTTAAGGGAGATGAGAAAATGCAAGAAATAAATAAAAATGAACGCATTCAGTACTTGGATATTTTGAGGGGATTTGCTTTATGTGGCATTCTATTTGTCAACATGCCAAGTTTTCTTGGCGATCGACCGAATGCGATGATGGGAGACGTCGATCAAGCGATTCGTTTGGTGTTTGACCTCTTCATCCAGACAAAATTCTATACGCTGTTTAGTGTCTTGTTTGGAGCAGGTTTTTATCTGTTCATCCAGCGTTTGCAGCAAAAAGGATTACCGAAGACAATTTTTGCACGACGTCTCGGGATTCTTCTCGTCATTGGACTACTACACTTATGTATTTGGCAGGGAGATATTTTACATACGTATGCGTTGACCGGTTTTATCTTATTGTTATTTATAAAAACAAAGCCGATCACGAAGCTCTTGTTTGCGGCAGCATTTCAAATCTATGCTCTTTTGCTCTACCTACTTATTTTCTTTGGGGCTCGTCAATTGGGCGACACTCCCGTCGTCGAGCTAGATAAGACACTTCAGTCGTTCGTCGCATCGCGCGATCTCCTCGGATTTTTATCACATCACGCGACAGTTCAATTACCGGAAGCCCTCATGAATTCTGGTGTCATTTGGCCAGAAATTTTATCCCTGTTCTTGATTGGAGCCTATTTGATGGAACGCTTCAGCGCAGCGCCACCGACGAATCGTTTCCTGTGGTGGACGCTTGGAATTAGTTTACTCCTGACACTTCCATCATTTGCAGGAATCATACAGGCGCATGCTGACGTACCAGACGGATCCATCAATCTATTTTACGTCTGGCTCTCAGGACGCACGCTTGCGATCACCTATGCTTGTGCCGTTGCGCTACTCGTTCGTGCTGGACGCATGCAATGGTTTGCTGGACTGGGACGGATGGCATTGACGAATTATTTGATGCATACAGTCGTCTTTACCGTGTTCGTCTTCTTCAGTGGACAACATGGAACGACACCGTTATGGCAAGGACTGTTACTCGTTTTCCTGCTTTTGATCGCACAAGGTGTTGCTTCAAACAGATATCTCCAGTCTCATCCACAAGGTCCCATGGAGAAATTGTGGCGAAAAGGGACTTATGGAAAGAAAAACCGTTGAAGTTCACAAGAACTTAACATCTTTTATGTAGAATGAAGGATGGAGGTGAAACATGCATCGTTTAATTGAAATCTTTCTTGTATCGTTCAAGCTCGGACTGACGTCGTTCGGAGGTCCGGTCGCCCATCTCGGGTATTTTTATGAAGAATATGTCAAACGGAAAAAATGGATTGATGAGAAAGCATATGCTGACTTAGTTGCGCTCTGTCAATTCCTCCCGGGTCCCGCTTCGAGTCAGGTCGGAATGGGAATCGGTTTGATCCGTGGAGGCGTAGCAGGGGCGATCATTTCCTTCGTCGGCTTTACGTTACCGTCGAGTATCGCCTTGATTCTGTTCGCGATTCTTGCGACACAGTTTGATGTCGCAGAAGCCGGATTCATTCATGGCTTGAAACTCGTTGCGGTTGCAATTGTTGCTGACGCCGTCCTTGGCATGGGAATGAAACTTGCGACAGGCGTCAAACGGATGACGTTGATGCTACTGGCGCTAGCAGGCGTACTCTTGATCGCACATCCACTGGCACAAGTCGGTGTCTTGTTGCTCGCAGGTCTTCTTGCGTTCTTCTGGTTTAAAGAAGAGACGGAGACGGGTGGGTCCTTGTCGATTCGCGTACCACGCCTACTTAGCATCACGGCACTCGTCTTATTCTTCGTCTTACTTGCCGTCACACCGTTTCTCGCGCAATCTGCGACGGGAACCGTCCAACTGACGAGTATCATGTACAGTGCCGGTGCCCTCGTCTTTGGTGGCGGACATGTCGTCTTGCCATTCCTTGAGCAGACACTCGTACCTGGATTGATGAACACGGATACGTTCCTTGTTGGTTACGCCGCTGCACAGGCGGTACCGGGACCACTCTTTACGTTCGCGACGTATCTCGGTACGATCGTTTCTGGTGTTTCTGGAGGAATTCTTGCGACGCTCGCGATCTTCCTACCAGGATTCCTACTCGTCATCGGTGTTTTACCGTACTGGGATCGTATTCGGAAGAATCAATCGGTCGGTCGGATCTTGATCGGCGTCAATGCTGCAGTCGTTGGTATTTTACTTGCTGCCCTTTATGATCCAATCTTTACGTCAAGCATCAAGAGTGGTCTTGACTTCTTGATTGCCTTCGGTTTGTTCTGTTTACTTCGTTTTTATAAACAGTCGCCGTTACGAATCGTGTTGATTGGAGCCGTTCTCGGACTCCTATTCTTTTAAAACGCACAAAGAAGCAGCAGACAGGCGTCTGCTGCTTCTTTGTTTTCGCTTAATGAAGCTTTAAATTCGAGTCAAAAAGACAAGTTCGATATCGTGGCGCCACTCACGTTGGACTTCCGTAAAGCCAAAACGAGCGTAGAGCGTAAGGGCAGGAAGATTACGCGCACCTGTCATGACATGCTTCACGTGATCATGCTGAAGCAGGTGGTGCAGTAAGGATTGGGCGATGCCTTGGCGAAAATATTCCGGATTCACAACGAGGCGCGTGATCGTTCCATCAACATATGTGATCGCACCGACTACGCTATCATGCAAGAGATAAACGAACCCGTTCGGTTGCTCCGCTTCGATGTCATCGATCGTTTCCGATAAAGGTGGAAAGTCTACTGTTTCCAGTAGACGCGCTTCGATTCGATAAGCAAGACGTTGAAGTTCTAGCAAAGCTGCATGATCAGTTGATCGTAGTCGTCGTATCATCCGTCGCCTCTTCTGATGTCGTCATGTCAGTAGCGTCATCAGCAGGTAAATTGAGCTGTTCTTTTAATGTTGTTTTAGCTTCGGCAAGTGAAAGTGGATCGATTTGATAGTAATAGACGCCATTGATTTTCGTATCTGATCCCGTTAAATCAATACGATTAATGGATCCGAGTGATTTGACGAACGGTTGTAGCTGGAAGGCTTCCGTTAGTGACATATTCGTTTTGAAGTTATCGCCTGTAGCATCCATCAAGTCATTGAGTTTCGTGATCGAACCGAAGGAAGTCGACTGTTCGATAATCGCTTGTACGATTTGTTGCTGGCGTTTTGTACGTCCGATATCACCCTCAGGGTCTTCATAACGCATTCTGGCGTAGGCCAACGCTTCTTCCCCATTGAGTGTCTGCTGACCAGGTTCGAGTTTGATACTGTTTCGTTTATCGGAAGAGTCGAGTGTGTCGATCGGTAGTTTGACGTCGACATCAATACCGCCAAGCGCATCGACGATAGCAACGACACCATTAAAGTTGATGGAGGCGTAATAGTCTACAGGAATATCAAACAACGTTTCGACTGTCTCAATCGTTGAATCAATTCCTCCATAAGCATACGAATGGTTGATTTTATCTTCATATCCGACAGAAGGGATTTGTACGAGAGAATCTCGAGGGATGCTGACCATGTCTACGGTTTGATCTGTTTTATTGAATGTGGCGATGATCATCGTATCAGCGCGAGAAGAAGTGTCTCCGGGACGTTCATCCGTTCCGACAAGCAAGACGGAGAAATGGTCCTTCGTCAAGTCGACTGCCGCTTCACGTTTTTCTGACTTGTCTCCACGTGCTAAGTCGACTTTTGTCTCATTAGCCGTTTGAAGAGTCTTGTTGGCGACGTAAGCGAATGCTGCACCGCCAGTTACTAAAATGATCAAAAATAAAAAAACAAGACGCTTGAACCAAGAACGCTTCTTTTTTTTCTTTGACCGTGATCGTATCGGTTCATCCATTTCAAGTACCCCTTACTTAACAGAATTATTAAAAAACTTTCGGAATCTTTACAATCAGTATAGCAGGTCAGGAAAGAATGTCACGTTCGAGGTAGCGAAAAGCACCTTCTTGGAAGTGGGCTTGCGCATTCGTCAGATCTGTCATCCATTCAATAAAGGTAGGAACATCTGCCGTTTTGACTAAGACATCGACTTGAACTTGATCCAAATAATGAATCTGATCAATCGGATGAATGCTTGATCGAAGTTCATTCTCAATTTTTCCAAGCCACGTATAGTCAATGTGCACTTCTAACACTTGATGCTGAATCCGTTCAACAACGCCGATTGCATTCAATGCTTCCGAGACGCTTGAGCCATAGGCACGAATTAATCCACCGCCACCAAGCTTAATGCCGCCAAAATAACGTGTGACCACAACAACGGTATCGCGTAAATCTCTTTTTTTCAGTACTTCAAGCATCGGGACGCCTGCTGTTCCGCTAGGTTCACCATCATCACTCGCTTTTTGGATTTGATTTTGTTCCCCGATGACATACGCAGAACAGTTATGATTTGCATCATGATGCTTCTTTTTAATCTGCGCAATGAAGCCTTGTGCCTCTGTTTCGGAAGAAATGCGAGAAATATATGTAATGAATCGAGACTTTTGAATAATGATTTCGTGGAAACCGTTTTCTTTTACTGTATAATAATGAGATAATGTCATACTATTAATGTCCTCCTCGTTGACTAGTTCTTTCTAGCATAACGACGTTCAGAGAGAGAGACAACCATTTGAGTGGTAAGGACCGGAGGGAGTCACGATGACGCATGAAATGAAGGAGCGACTGTCGTTGAATGATATCGTACAAAACATCATTGGTGTCGTAGAGGAAAGTCGCGAAGAAATCGTTCGGATCACGGAGGATTCGAGAGAGCAATATGCTGAAATCCAGCAAGAATTGCGCGACTTGAAAGTTCGTGTCCATGATTATATAAAAGAAGCAGAGCGACTAGAACGTCATATTAAGGATGCCAAGACACGACTAGTCATCGTCAGCAAAAATTTCGAAAACTATTCGGAGCAAGATGTTCGGAAAGCCTATGAAACAGCGAACTCACTACAACTGGAGTCGTTTATCAATCAACGGGATGAGATGAATTGCCGGAAGCGGCGTGATGAGTTGGAACGTCGTCTCATTCAGTTAGACGAAACAATCGAACGAGCGGATATGCTGATTGGACGTGTATCCGTTGTCTTGAATTTTTTGACGGACGATATGCAAGTCATGAATGAGAAGTACGAAAAAGCGATGCAAAAACAGGAAATGGGCTTAAAAGTTTTTCAATCTGCTGAAAACGAACGACGGCGGTTATCTCGCGAAATGCATGATGGTCCAGCGCAGACATTGGCGCACGTATTAATTCGGGCGGATCTGATTGAAAAAATTCATCAACACAATGGAGCAGAAGCTGCTTTTGAGGAAATTCATCGTCTTCGTGTCTTGATTCGAGACGGATTAGCGGACATTCGTCGCATTATTTATGATCTCCGTCCAATGACGTTGGACGATCTTGGTTTCGTCCCGACGCTTGAGCGGTATTTACGACATATGCAAGAAATTTCGAATATTGAGATTCAATTTAAATATCTAGGCGGTGGCGAACGGATTGACTCCACCTATGAGGTCGCGGTCTTCCGGATCGTTCAAGAAGCTGTCCAAAATGCCGTGAAGCATTCCAATGCAAAGGACATTCGTATTATCATAGAACAATATCAACATTCCATTCGCATTCACGTAAAGGATAACGGAGTCGGATTCGACTTCGACTCGATCGTCGACTCACATGACGAGTCGTTTGGATTGATCGGGATGCGTGAACGCATTGAATTGATCGATGGAGAATTCGAGGTCGAAACGTACCCTGGGGGCGGGACGGTCATCAAGGTAAAGATTCCGATCGAGGAATCCGAAGCGAGAGGGGAAACACTGTGAACAACGAGCAAGTGAAAGTAGTCATCATTGACGATCATCAGTTATTCCGTGAGGGAGTAAAACGAATTCTTGACTTCGAGGAAGAGTTCGTAGTCGTAGCGGAAGGAGAGAGCGGCGTAGATGTCATTCCTCTCGTCGAAGCACACCAACCAGACATCGTATTGATGGATATCAATATGCCACAAGTCAACGGTGTCGATGCAACGAAACGTTTAATGGAAGTACACCCGGAAGTTCGGGTCATCATCTTATCGATCCATGATGATGAGACATATGTCATGCACGCCTTAGGAGCGGGAGCCGTCGGATATTTATTGAAGGAGATGGCGACGGATGAACTCGTCAACGCGATTCGTTCCGTCTATCGTGAAGGTGGATATGTACACCCGAAAGTGACACCAAATCTACTTCAGGAATACAGACGTCTCATGAAGATGAAACAAACGATGGCGTCACAACCCGTTGAACGTCAGGTGGCTGAAGCACCACTGCACGTATTGACACGGCGTGAATGTGAAGTTTTGCAGCTACTGGCAGATGGATTCTCGAACCGTGCGATTAGCGATACATTATATATCAGTGAAAAGACAGTTAAAAACCACGTATCTTCGATTCTTCGGAAAATGAACGTTCCAGACCGCACCGGTGCGGTCGTCGAAGCGATTCGCCGTGGATGGGTCGTCGTCGTATGAACGGATAGGAAGACGGGAGCAGGACTCCCATCTTCCTTTTTTTATCCACTCAGAAGTGCTACACTTATAAACGATTGTGACGTATGAAAGTATACGTCACGACGGAACTATAAAAGCGAGGAAATCACGGATGAGTCAGATTGTGATCGTAACGGATAGCACTGCCTATCTGCCAACAACGTATTGTGAAGAACATCAAGTGCACGTCGCACCGCTTAGCGTCATCTTTGAAGGGGAGGCTTATCGGGAAGGATTTGATATCTCGGTTGCTGATTTTTATGAACGGATTCGGACGGGTAGCCTTCCGACGACTTCACAGCCGAATATTGGAGATCTCGTTGCGACGTTTGAACAACTGCCAGAAGGAACGGATATCATTGGCATCACCCTTTCAAGCGGGATCAGTGGGACATATCAAGCGTTGCACACGATCAATATGATGATTGATCATGTGAACGTCCATCCTATCGACTCACGTATTTCCTGTATGCCGCAAGCGTTTCTCGTCCAAGAAGCGGTTCGTTTGCGAGATGCAGGAGCCACGGCGGAAACGATCGTCCATCATTTAGAGGAACTAAAAGAACGCATTCGTGCGTATTTTGTCGTGGATGATCTCGAACACCTCCAACGCGGAGGTCGTCTCAGTGTCGCGCAAGCATTCGTCGGTTCGTTCTTAAAGATTAAACCCGTTCTTCATTTCGTTGACGGAAAAATCGTTCCGTTCGAAAAAATTCGAACGTTCAAGCGAGCCGTCAACCGAATCGAAGAGATGATGCACGAAGATATCGAGGGAGACGGAACCGGGTATACGATCGGCGTCATTCATGCAGAAGATTCTACGAAAGCAGAACAGGAGATTGCGTCCTTACAGACGAAGTTTCCAAATGCGCAAATCGAGATGAGTGTATTTGGTCCTGTCATCGGTACACACCTCGGACCGGGTGCAATCGGTATCACATGGTACAAAAAATAAGATGAAAACACATTGATGGAGTCTATCGTCAATGTGTTTTTTCTTGTCCAGATATATGAGGTAGCAAAACTATTTTTTGAGAAACTGCGTATTCCATCCATACATCTCTTATACAGCATACGTTGTCGATTTTCCCATTCGTCCGTCAAGATGAAGCAAATGGGAAACGAAGGAAGTGAAGCAATGGATATACGCGGGAGATGGATTTCAGCAAAACAGATGGAAACCCGATTGTCGACGCATCAACTCATTCCAGCCGTGACGTTTACGTGTCAGCGGTGTGGAGCCTTTCCGGTCAAAGGCCCTTGCACGTGCGGAAAACGTTGCTATTATTGTCGACAATGCATCGCTTATGGGAAGTTGCGCACATGTGATCAGCTCATTACGGATACCCGTACGCTCGATCCCGTACGCCCCGCTCAGCATCGACCGGTTCGTTTGACACCTGCTCAAACGACTGTCGCGCGGACAATTGAACAGACGATTCTCCGTGGTGGAAGGTTGCTAGTTCACGCGGTTTGTGGAGCAGGGAAGACACCGATGTTCTTCCCCGGTATCGAAAGAGCATTGGCGAACGGAAAGCGTGTTCTTGTGACGGCGCCACGTGCGGATGTCGTCCGTGAATTGACGCATCATATCAAACAGGCATTTCCGACTGCTCACGTCGTATCTTTATATGGTGGATCAGCGGATCGTCTTCTCTTAGGTGAAATCACGGTCAGCACGACACATCAACTGATTCATTACCGGTCTTGTTTTGATGTCGTCTTATTAGATGAAGTCGATGCCTTTCCGTTTCATATGAACTGGACGCTACATCGATACGTCAAACGGGCGATGACGCAAAAAGCAGCGTTGATTTTATTAAGTGCGACGCCATCGATGTGGCATCGTCGCTATCCGACAGTACGATTAATGCGGCGTTATCATGGACATCCCTTACCGGTTCCACGATTGAAGTCACCGTTTACGATGCAGTCGATCGTTGAGTGGTTGCATCAGTATGAACAGCAACCGCGTCTCGTGTTCGTCCCCCGAATCGCAGCGCTCGAAGCATGGCAAACACGATTGAAAGAAGTCGGTATTGATGTGACGACCGTCCATGCGGAAGATCCGGACCGCATTGAGAAAATCCAAGCATTTCGTACGACGAACGGTATTTTGCTCACGACGACGATTTTAGAGCGTGGCGTGACGATCTCTAACGTACAAGTGGCCGTCCTGGATGCTGATCAAGGGTTTAGTACGAAAGCCTTGATTCAAATCAGTGGTCGTGTCGGACGAGATGCGGCTTACCCGGACGGGGATATTTCATTTTTCGCCAATGATCGGTCGGATGCCCTATTTTATGCCATCCATCAGATTCAAAAAGCGAATCGATGGACGACTTCATGAAGTGTTTATGCTGTCAGCATGACTTTATACCTAACTGGGAACTGAGTAATATGTGGACTAGCCAAAACATTTGTAATCCCTGTAAAATGAAATTTGTAAAAAGTGGTGGATGTGTGGACTGTGGCAAACCAGGTATCGAGCTCTGTCAGGACTGTCGACGATGGCAAAATCTCGGTTTACCACTTCATACCCGTACGATGTATATTTACAATGAAGAAGCAAAGACATTCATGTATCGTTATAAATTTTTAGGAGATACTGTCCTAATTCGGATGTTTACTGATGAGTTGAAGAAGGTAAAAATGAGAAGAGGATGGATCGTTCCGATTCCGCTTAGCCGTGACCGCTTGTCTGAACGAAAATTCAATCAAGCAGAAGAGATCGCTAGACGAATGAATGGGAAGGTCACCTTAGCATTAAAGCGCGACGAAGGGACACCGCAGAGTAGGAAATCAAGAGAAGAACGTCTTAAACGATCGAATCCATTTCATGTCACGAAAGAAGTTGCAGGGAAAAATATCTTGCTGGTCGACGATGTCTACACAACAGGAATAACACTCCGGCAAGCGATGGTGCGTCTCAAGGAAGCGGGCGCAAGTGAAATTTCTGCAGTAACTTTATTTCGGAGTATTTAATATTTCATCATTCCTGCCGATACTCTGAATGAGGTGAAGGAAATGGATGTAGTAAACTGCAAATCTTGCGGGAAAATTTTTGTAAAACAATCTTCTGATCTTTGTCCGACGTGTATGCGTCAAGATCATCTGAATTTCGAAAAGGTACGCGAATTCTTGCGAGAGCGGCGAAAAGTCCGAACTTCACCGAATGATGTCGAGATGCAAACAGGAGTCAAACGCGAAACCGTCTTTCGTTATATCAAGGAAGGGCGCTTGTTGATTTCTGAGATTTCTCAAATGGAAATCACGTGTGAGAGTTGCGGAAAACCCTCTCATGAAGGGACGATTTGTGCTGACTGTCGTGATAAATTGCGACGTGACCTCGCCCAAGCGATGCAAGATTCTGTGGACCCTTCGAAACCGAGAACGTATCGAACTTAAATCAAGAATCTCGTAATCTAGAAAGCAGGTGTTCACATGCGAATTGATTCGACTAAATGGGTGAACATGCCCAAGACGTATGAAAGAAATCAACCCGTAGAAGGAACAGAAACAAAACGAATGAATCGAACAGACGAAGTGACGATTTCAAAAGAAGCACGCGTGCGCTTCGAAGGAACGACTTCATCGCGGGCAGATAAAATTGCCTCCCTTAAACAAGCCATTCAGGATGGAACCTATAAACCGGATGCGAACAAAATCGCGGAACGTTTCTTGAACTTGTAATAAGGTGAATGAAACTGACATTAGAAGCGACTCGGGGCACGGATGCGCGGGTCGCTTTTTATATGAAACGATAGCAAGGTAGTAAAGTAGTCGGACTCATGATAAAAGGAGCAAACACGATATGGAAATCATCCGACAGTTGACGGAGGCGCATGAAGCATTATTAGCGCTCGCCTTTTCGAAAAAAGAGGCATTGATTCAAAACGACATGAGTCGCCTTTCGAAAATCGTCAAGGAAGAACCCGTTTTGCTAAAACGCATCGCGACATTAGAGCAAGAGCGCATCGAATCCATGGGAACCGTGACGATGACGGAGTGGATCGCGTCGCACCCTGAAGATGTCGAAACGCTTCGAGCTCTCTTATCGACGATGGGGCAACTGCGAAAAGCGAACGCGCTGAACGCAGAGTTATTAGAACAATCGTTACATTACATCGAATGGCATTTGCAATTGCTCGTACCGGAAGCGGATGACTTTACATATGGTCAATCGACGTTTGACCGGACACACTTCAATCGAAATGCATAAGGAGGAAGTCGAATGGGTTCAACATTCATGGGGCTTGAAACGGGACGTCGTGCGCTGACGACGAGTCAATGGGCGTTACAAGCGACAGGAAATAACGTATCAAATGCCGGAACAGCAGGATTTTCAAGACAGCGTCTCGTCCAAGCGACGACGGAACAACTTTCGGTCTCCCTAGGCGGCGGAAAAAACGTTCAATTCGGAACCGGTGTCCGTGGAGAACTCGTCGAGCGATTACGTGACGTAATGGTCGATAAACAATATCGCGATGAATCGACGAAGTATGCGTACTATTCAACGAAAGCAGCAGCATTCGGGCGAATGGAAGATATCATCAACGAACCGTCTGAAACGGGGCTTGCGAAAACACTCGATAGTTTTTGGGCATCGTTACAAGGATTGTCAAAGAACCCGCAAGACTCGGGAGCGCGAAGCGTCGTTCGGCAGCAAGCGGATACCGTGTCAAAGACATTCAACTACTTAGCGACTTCTTTGACGAAGGTACAAGGGGACTTAAAGAATGAACTAGACGTCTCGACGAAAAAAGTAAATGATCTCCTTCAGAAAATCTATAACGTCAATACACAAATTCACGAAATTGAACCGATTGGCGTCTTGCCAAACGACTTATACGATGAACGTGATCGTTACTTCGATGAATTATCGACATATGTGGATTTTAAAAAAGTGCCGATTGATGCAACTGCTATTACAAGTGGAGGCATGGGGAATGCTTCAAAGATTGCTGAAGGACGTATGGATGTGGAAATCATCGTTCCGGGAGGTTCGTCATTACATGCGGTTGATATGTCAATCACACAAGCACGTTCTCTTACATTCACGGAGGATCCTACGACAAAAGCAATCACTGGATACAACACTACAACAGGACCAGTTTTATTCACAGCATCAAATAGCTTTTCAAACGGTAAACTTTGGGCTTTATTACAAATGCACGGTTACCAAAGAGATGGTGAAACGACACTGACAGGTGAATATCCTAAGATGCTCGATAATCTAGATAAGATGGCTGCTGCTTTTGCGAAGGAATTTAATGATGCTCATTCAAAAAACTTCATTAAATCCAAGGATGCTTCTGGAACTGTCAGCAATACGTATGGGACAAATGAATTTTTTATTGCTTCAGATGGTGGAACGGTCAAGGCCGGAACGATTTCAGTCGGAGATACGATTTGGAAAGACCTTTCGAACATTATGAGTTCACGAGACGGAAATATCGGGGATGGTTCTGGGGCATTGATCTTAGCCAACATCAAAACAACATCATTGAGTGATTTAAGTGCTCCGATCGGTTCGTTCTATCAATCGATCATCGGTGACATGGGGGTAGCGACAAGCCAAACGATTGACCTAGGAAAAAATGCTAGTGTTTTGATGGAGAATGCCGATCAACGCCGAATGTCAGTCTCAGCAGTCTCACTCGACGAAGAGATGACGATGATGATTCAGTACCAGCATGCATATAACGCAGCGGCGCGAAACATCACGACGGTCGATGAAATGCTCGATAAAATCATTAACGGTATGGGATTAGTCGGTCGCTAATAAGGAAGGAATGAGGACATGCGGGTCACACAAACGATGCTGACGAAGACGAATATTGGTCATTTATCTTCGAGTTACCAAAAACTAAGTACGTTACAAGAACAACTAATTAGCGGTAAAAAAATTCAAAAGCCGTCTCAAGATCCAGTCGTTGCAATGCAGGGGATCCGGTACCGGACAGAAGTCCGGGAAGTCGATCAGTTCAAGAAAAATGTCGATGAAGCGACAGGCTGGATGGACCTAACCGATTCTGCTTTAGATGAAGTGACGTCTGCCATGCGCCGGATCAACGAATTGACGACACAAGCAGCAAACGATACGTATGATGGCACACAGCGGAAAGCCATCCAAAGCGAAGTTGGACAGTTGATTGAACACATCGGGACACTGGCGAATACGAAATATAACGAGAAGCAAATCTTTAACGGTACACAAACGGATCAACCGTTCATCAATATGGAAGAACTGAAAGCATTTTTAAAAGACACTGTAAATACCGCAGACGTTGATAAGATTTTTACAGAAACCCTCGGAACAAGTGACGGAAAGATCGAGTATGAAGTGTCTTCAGGAATCAAGGTACAAGTCAACGTCACACCTACAGATGGTGGTGACGGTGGTGTGTTTGGAAAAGATACGTTCACGACGCTAAAGAAGTTATTTAATGCACTCGGTGGTACAAAAGCAGATGGAAGTCCTGGCAGTAGCACGAATAACGGAACTGAATTATCCGGCATGTTGAAAGACTTAACAGCGATGTTGAACAAAACGGTCGAAGTACGTTCGGATTTAGGGGCACGCGTGAATCGACTAGAACTAAATGCGTCGCGCTTAGAAGATCAAGAAATCATCGCAAAAACGGTCATGTCTGATAACGAAGACATCGAAACCGAACAGGTCATTATGGAACTGAAGTCACATGAAACGTTGCACCGTGCTGCACTCAGTGCCGGAGCACGCATCATCCAACCATCGTTACTTGATTTTCTTCGATAAGGAGTGAACCGGGATGAATCTTCCTCACTTAGAGATGCGACAGACCTCTGCTAAAATCGGTATGCAGACGATACCACTTGAGATGCGGCAAACGCAACGTCCGGCTGATCTTTCGATTGAACAACCGCAAGGGGAGCTAACGATTGAAACTGTAGCGGCTCGTCTCGAAATCGATTCGTCGCAAGCTTGGATCGAGATGGGACGAATCCCAGCATTCGAATCCGTCAGACGGTATGCGGATCTTGGTCAACAAATGGTACGTGAAGGAACGGGACGCGTCGCGAGTGAAGGAGATCAATTGATGCGAATCGAGCAAAAAGGCGAGGTCATCGCGCGGATTGCGAAGATGAACGATACGCCTCCAGCAGAAGTGACGACGATGGGCTTCATTCCTCGGAGTTTGGACCGGGTCAAAATTAATTTCACACCGGCTGAAGTGAATGTTCGTTACACTGCTCGTAAGCCGGTCATCGATGTCACGACGCATCGTCCGGAATTAGAGGTCACAGAAGGGAAAACCGACATTTTCCTTCGGGAACGAAATCAGCTAGATATATGGCCAGTGGGTGGCATATACGACGAGAAAGGATAATATTATGCAAATCGAAACAGATTTTTTTGGGGCGATTACGATCGAGCCAAGTGAGATCATTACCTTCGCTTCTGAATTACCGGGGTTTCCGGATGCCAAACAATTTGTCTTGTTGCCGTTTGGAGAAGGGGTACCGTTTTGGTCCTTCCAATCCATTGATCAGCCGGAATGCGCATTCATCGTCACGAATCCTTTTTGGATTGATCCAGATTATGTCTTTGAGTTAACGGATTCTGCAAAAGAACAGTTGAGTATCGAAGAAACAGCGCAAGTCGCTGTATACACGACGGTGACGTTACGTGAGCCTTTCCAGGAATCGACGACAAATTTACGTGCACCATTCGTTATGGAAACGAAACAGCGGCTCGCGAAACAAATCATCTTAGAAGATACATATCCGAATCGTCAAAAGATTGGAAGTCTGACAGAAGTAGGTGGACGCTGATGCTCGTATTAAAACGAAAGAACGGCGAAGCGATTCAAATCGGAGACGATATCGAACTGATGATTCTTGCAATTGAAGGAGATCAAGTTAAGCTCGGAATCCGTGCTCCGCGACAAGTCGACATCCATCGGAAGGAAGTCTATTTAGCCATCCAAGAAGAGAATACGGAAGCATCACGGAGTACAGGGTTGATCGGACAACTCTTGAAACAACAAGAAAAGTAAGGTCAAGTGAATGCCAGTGTATCCTCTCGTGATTCAGGCATTCTCTGGAAAAAAGAATACAAATCGACTCCCTGCACGTATCATACGAGTGCAGGGAGTCTTTCTTATCATGAAATAAATGCTCAAACGCGTTGAATCGTGTATAGTAAATGGAGAAGAAAAGAAACCTTTTGAATCAAAGAGGGAGTTGTCAGGAATGAATGAGACGAAGCAGCTGAAAAAAGACGCGAACCGTGTACTAAAAGCGACGAGTCGCACCTTCTATATCCCGATTAGTCGACTATCGCAAGACTTACAGGAAGCGGTCGGTGCTGCTTATCTATGCATGCGTGCCATCGATGAGATCGAAGACCATGAAGAACTAGCGACGGACATCAAGACGACGTTACTACGTGAGACGGCATTGATGATGCGTGGCACGTTCTCCGCTACGGCCTATCTCGAGTTGATCGCGCCTTACACGGCGCATCTGCCGGAAGTGACACTCCGTCTACCGGAGTGGATTGCCTATTGTCCGGCCGCAATTCGTCCGAAGGTCCTCGATTCGACGGCGGAGATGGCAGAAGGAATGGCGGTCTGGGCAGAGCGCGACTGGACAGTCAAAACAGAAGCGGATCTCGATGAGTACACGTATTATGTCGCTGGACTTGTCGGTGTGATGCTGTCAGACATTTGGTACTGGAAAGCAGGCATTGTCACGGATAAGCAACAAGCGATTGGATTTGGTCGTGGTTTACAAGCCGTCAACATTCTGCGTAACCAACAGGAGGATGCGGAGCGTGGTGTCGGTTACTTCCCACCTGGTTGGACGACGGATACGATGTTTGCTTATGCGCGTGAGAATCTCGCAGAAGCCGACGCCTACCTTGCGTCCATTCCGAAGGAGACGACGATTTATGAATTCTGTCACATTCCACTTGCACTCGCGCATGGAACGCTGGATGCCCTTGCAAGAGGGAAGGAGAAACTCAGTCGTCCGGAAGTTTTGAAAATCGTCGGTGCTGCTGTATTAAAACGATAAGCACAAACAAACAGCTGCCCGTTTCCATATAGGAAGCGGGCAGCTGTTTTTGTCTGTCATCGTAAGATATACATCGTCAATCCAATGAGTGCGGAACCGATCCAAATGAGAAGAACCGCTCGTCCGTAAGGGAACCGATACCCAGCACGTCGCGAAATGAGTAAACCGATCCCCATGACCGTCAGTGCGATGAAAAACGTCAAGAACACGGAGAGTTGTTGCATTCCGATTTCCTCCTATCAGTGCAAGTCAGCTAAGTACGCGAGCACTTTCTCTTCATAGGCTTTTCGATCGTGGGCATACGACTGGACATGACCGCCGTTTTCTGTGACGTAAAGTTCCGATCGTGGCGCTGCCTTTTGAATCTTCATACTTTCCGTCACTGGAATCGCATCGTCATCTTTCCCGTGGATCAACAGAATCGGGTAATCAATCCGCCGGACGGATTCGACCGGTTTGACGCGTTCGGGATTGAGTCCTGTCAACGGAGGTGTGATTTCTAGAATGATTGGTGTGAATGGGAAGTTCGGCAGCCCGCTCCAAACCGGAAGATTCGTGGCGAGATAGTTTTCTAAATCACTGAATGGACTATCGGCGATGACACCTACGACATCGGCATTCGGAGCGGTGACGAGCGAAGTCGCCGCGCCCATCGAGATACCATAGAGCACGACCGGCTTCGCCGAACGTGACTTCGCGTACCGCACAGCCGTCAACAAGTCGTCTTGCTCCTTGGCTCCGACAGTGACGCGTTTGCCGTCCGATTCGCCGGAACCTCGGAAATCAAACGTCAACACATTGTAACCGGCATCATGAAACTTCTTAAAGAGCGGTAAAACCGGAACATCTTCTTGCTCCCGGTTCTTCCCGTATCCATGCGCAAAGACGATTGTTAACTTTGCATCCTCACTCGGCATCCACCAGCCGGATAAGCGGGTTCGATCTTTATAGGACCGAAATGTCACGTCCTCATAGTCTAGATTTTCTGCCTTCTTCGGATTTGTCGTCAGTGCCTCGCGCTCCGGTTGTGTCAAGGATGAGCCGACATAACCGGAAATACCAACGATGATGACGACGACTAAGGTGACGATGATGATGATGGCAGCGATGATTTTTTTACGATGTTTTTTCCACACCCGCGTTCCTTCCTTTCGTTCGGTTAATGGATATCTTTTTTCTTGAAGCGACCGCCATGGACATCATGGATGTTGCCGATCGCAATAAAGGCTTGTTCATCAAAGTCACGAACGATGTCCTTCAACTTTGATTCTTCCAAGCGACTGATGACACAAAAAATCACTTTCTTCCCATCACCCGTAAAGGCACCTTCTCCATTTAAATACGTCATGCTTCGTCCGAGACGATCCATGATCGCAAGACCAATCTCTTCATAGTTCTCGGAAATGATCCAGACGCTTTTCGATTGATCGAGTCCATCGATGACGACGTCAATCGTCTTGAAAGCGACGAAATATGTAATCAAGGAATACATCGCCCGGTCCCATCCAAAGACAAAACCAGCGGCACCCAAAATGAAGACGTTGAAGAACATGACGATCTCACCGACCGAAAACGGTGTCGAACGGCTAAACGAGACAGCAAGAATCTCCGTTCCATCGAGTGATCCACTCGAACGGATGACGATGCCAACACCGATTCCGAGAATCAATCCACCAAAGACGGTCGCGAGTAAGTCGACGCTTGTCAACGGACCGATGTGTTCGAGGAGTTTCGTTGCGATCGCCATGATGAAGATCGCGTATAACGTCGATAGGGCGAACGTCTTCCCGATCTGTTTGTAGCCGAAGAAGATAAACGGGATATTCAGAAAGAATAACCAAAAGGCGAGGGTCGTGTCCGTGACTTTCGAGCCGATGATCGAGATCCCGACGATTCCGCCATCGATGATGTTATTCGGAACTAAGAATCCTTTCAGACCGACAGCAAAGATGATGGCACCGATCGTTAGCATGAGGAGACGTCGAAAGAGTTGACCTTTCGTCGAACGACGATGATGTTTCATCGGTAGTGGGGACTGCATGTCATTCCTCCCATCTAGAGTAAATTACTTTAAGATTAATATAACAAAAAAGCACGAAGACGTCTGTGAACGTCTTCGTGAGTGAGTCAAGGGGTGTAACGTAACGATTGGAAGAAGCGCATGATCTGTTCGGCTTCCGTTTCGTTCGTATATTCCCCCATATATTGTCCGTCTTGCTGACCGATGATCGTGACAGTACAGGTGACGAGTTGCAGCCCTTCGTTTAATCGAATGTCACACGTCGCGGCATGTGAAGGAAGGGGTGTCTCAGTCGAGAAATACAAGACCTTCGTACTTGTCTGATGTGCCTGTAAGTCAGAAAAAGCGAGCGTGAAGGACTCCGTATGATGTGTCAGCATCCGAATCTTTCCGGGAACGGAAAACCGTGGAACCGTATCACTTGATAGAGCACAAGCCTCGATCGGATAGAGGATTTCGCGGATTAAAAAGCCTTCCATCACATCACTCGGAACCGGTCGACTGAAGAGATATCCTTGGATACGTGGGCATTCGAGCATCCGAAACGTATCGAGCTGCTGAATCGTCTCGATGCCCTCTGCTACGACATGTAGGTTAAATTCGTTCGCCATGTACAAGATACTTTTAACAATCGCTTGCGCTTTCGCATCATCGTAAATGTGCGTCGCGAACTGACGATCGATTTTGATGACGTCGATCGGATAACGTTGCAAATAGACCATCGAAGAGTAACCTTTACCGAAATCATCTAAGGCGATCCGGACACCCAGGGCACTGACCGATTCAAGCGTGCGACTCGTCATCGGATCATCCATGATGAGGGCCGCTTCTGTGATTTCAAGTTCAAGCAGGGCCGGGTCGAGCGCATATCGTATTAAGGTCTGTTCGATTTGATGCTCGAATCCTGGAATCAACAGCCGCTTTGGTGAGACATTGATCGAGATCGGGACGAGAGAGGCACCGGTCTTGGACCACTCGTTCATCTGCCGGCAGGCTGCTTCGAGGACCCAGTCCCCGATGTCGATATGCAGCGCACTTTCTTCTGAAAGCGGAATGAAGTCGTTCGGCGGGATTCGTCCCCATTCCGGATGTTGCCAGCGGATCAAGGCTTCCATTCCGACGATCTTCCCCGTCCAGCTATCGACCTTTGGTTGGTACTCGAGGAACAACTGATCACGTTCAATGGCATAATGCAAGTCTTGCTCCAAACGATAGCGCCGGTAATAGTCAATATCGAGATTCGAAGCATAATGATGAAACGCACTGTGATCGTCGCGTCGTGAGCGGCGTAGTGCTGTGTAAGAATGCTTTAATAACTCAACGGCGTCCGTGCTGTCTTGAGGATAGCGACTGATACCGATCGAAACCCGGGCGAACAAGGCGTAGGGTTCAATTGAAATCGGTTGTGTCGAGATCGTAAGTAGTCTTTCCGCACACGGCGTGACATCTTGTTCATAGTCGGTCGAGACGAGCAGTGCATATTCATCCCCACCGAGGTGACCAAGAAAGACCTCGTCCGGTTTGACATCGTTTAAGCGGGCAGCAGTCGCTTGGAGCCACTGATCGCCGGAACCGTGACCGAACGCGTTATTGATCTCCGTAATGCGGTTGAAAGAAACCGAGAGAACGAAAAAAGGAACAGTGCGTGCTTGCCACGATTCAATCGTCTCAATCAGTGCTTGGCGATTCGGAAGACCGGTCACGACGTCCCGGAGAGCGAGTTGCCGTAACTGTTCTTCGTACGCTTTTTGTAACGTGATATCATGCAAGATGCTGTTGGAATACGCAATCGATCCGTCAGAGTGAAAGATCGGAATTTGTTGATCCTCGACCCATTTGATCCGCCCATCGGGAAAACGGAGGCGATACTGAAGTGTTCCGGCATGTCCTTGTAACAAGCGTTGCATGAACTTTCGCATCGCATCGTGATCTCGAGGATCGATTCGCGACAATAACCACGTATCATTTAAAATCAAATTTTTTGGTAACTCCTCGTAGATGTGCAAAAAACCTTGCGAATGAAATAAAATCCGTCCGGTCGTCAAATCAATTTGTGAGATCGCCGCGTTCACAGCCTCATAAATGTCACGGGCTTGTGCGCGTTCCATCTTCAATTGTTGACGGGCCGCATCGATTTCCGATAAGTCATACAAGACGATTGAAGCCTGATGCGCATGCCCTGCGCGACGTACTGCCTTCAAGCGCAACAATTGATACGAACCGTCTGACGTCAACAAGGACAGCTCTTGTTCGAACTGATCCTGCTTTCCTGCTGCCATGCGCTCGATTTCAAAGCGGAGCGGGTCAAAATCCCAAGGATGAATCCGTTCGAGTAACCGTTGTTGCTCAATTGATGACTGATCCTCCCTTAAACCGAGAAACTTCAGGAGCGAAGGCGAAGGCTCGATTTGATGCGACCGCAAGTCATAATAGAATAAGACTAACTCAGGCACCTGCTTGGTCAGCTCCAGTTGGGAGCGAATTTCCGAGACGTCTTCTTCGAGTTGTTTTTCGCGTGTCACATCACGCGCGACTCCATAGACACCGATGACATGTCCTTCCTGTTCAATCGGCATATTCGTGATTTTTAAGGTGACGAGATGTTGGTCTGCGTGCAATCCTCTTGCTGTATAATGAACCGTTTCCCCTTGTAACGCACGCTGGAAAAATTGCGAGACCGCCTCCATTTGATCCGGAGGATTAAACACGGAAAAGTGCTCGTATAAGGTATGTTCCGAGTATCCTAGGATTTCTGGAAGATGTTCATTGAAATAGATAATCGTACCAGCAGCATCAAAGACAAAAATCGCATCGGTTTGATGATGGAAAAAGGCTTCTGATTGTTCAAGACGAGATACTTCAAGCCCGCCGATATGAATCGGTGCCGTATCCGATCGTCGGATTGTTTTCATGGCCTCAAAAAACGCCATCTCTTCACCTCCATACGTAGTAACGCTTCAGTCTTACTATCGGATGAAGGGGAGAATCGTTGCAATGATTCCTTAAACAATAGACTATTATTTCAAAAAAACGAATGGAAAGTTAGAAAACGATGCAATTTTATTTCAAAATTAAGAGGTCAAGTACGACAAAAATCGAAGCTCAACGGTATGAGCTTCGTTTTATATGTTAAATCGCTAAATCGATCGAAGTGTCACTGGCGTTCGGATCCGCATCTGCTCCTTGATCCGGTGCGCCTGGCATGTCACCATCCGGACCATGTCCGTGTCCTGGACCATGACCATCGCGTGCTGGACCTTTTTTGAGGTCAGCGTAGCTTGAGACATCATCTGCGCGGGACTGGATGTGTTCCTTAATCTGTTTCGCTTGTTTTTCTGTCAGCTTGCCATCTTTGACTTGTTGATCAATCGCAGCAGTTTGTGCTGTCAGGACGGCTTTCTCGAAATCGGCGTAAGCAATCTTGTTTGCTTCCGCGAATTCAGGTAAGGGTTGATTCGCTTCCTTGAACTTCGCTTCATCGAGTCCAAGTGCTTTTAGAATCGCTGACGTCGAGTCGCCGAAGACACCACCTGGTCCATGGTCACCACGCTTGCCGTGTTCGCCGCGCTCCGGAAGATCGTCGTAGCTCTTCGCGTCCTTATATTCCTCAGTCAGACGAGACTTGATTTCCGTTGCTTGTTTTTTTGTCATCTTTCCGTCTTTGACGAGTTGACTGAGTTCACTCGTCTGTGCCGCAAGTAATGCTTTTTTGTAGTCGGCGAACTTGATCGACTGTGCCTTCGCATAAGCAGCGAGCGATTGATTCGCTGCGTCGAATTTCGACTGGCTCAGTCCGAGTGCCTTCAGGACGTCGGCGATCAATGATTCATTGAAGAAACCGGGTCCACCGTGGCGACCCATCGGCATCTTGTCTTTGAGTTCATCGTAGCTCTTGACGCCACTGAACCGTTCCGTTTGACGCTTCAGCATGTCGTCTGCTTGCGTTTGCGTTAAGTCGCCTGATTTGACGAGACTTGCCAGTTGTTCTTTCGCTGCTGCGAGTTCCGCCTTCTTGTAATTAGCGAACGAAATCCCTTTTGCTTTCGCGAGATCGGCGATCGATTGTCCTTTCTCGCGGGCAGTGTCTGCCTCAGCTTGTGTCAGGTTTAATTTTTTCAACAGTAACGTCATGTCGTGTTTTTTCATACCTTCGAAGTGGTGCCCGTGTTTCGCTTGTTTTGTCGTGCTCGAGTCGTCGTTCGTCGCAGCATATGCTGATGCGCCTCCGACTGTTAATGCGCTAATTGTCAATGCAGTGATCCATTGTTTTTTGAATGTCATGGGATGATCACTCCTTTCACCTTTTATGGTAGAGGGTCAGGAAAGAGAAGTTGTGAGGAAGTTGCAAAGAAACTGCGAAGAAAGGCAAATGAAGGCAAAAAGGCGCTACACTAAGAGTGGAGGGATGATGATGAACGTACTATTGATTGAAGATGAGCAAAAATTAGCGCAGGTGACGGCACGTTTCCTTCGGCACCATGCGTATGAGGTGACGATTGCTGGTTCGTTAGCAGAGGCGAAACAATATCTGACGACAGCGTTTGATGCCGTTTTGATCGACGTCCGCTTACCGGACGGTGACGGTTGGTCGCTCGTGCCAGGCATCAAATCACAAGTTCAACCGCCGGTCGTCTTCATGATGACATCGCGTGGAGAGGCGGATGATCGCGTCTTCGGACTTGAACTCGGTGCTGATGACTATCTCGTCAAACCGGTCGTCCTGAAGGAGTTGATGATTCGGCTTGAACGGGCATTAAAAGTCCGTCCGGTCGCTCGCCATGCGTTCGGTGACTTGACGATCGATGAGAAGGGACGCCAAGTCAAAACAGGTGAGCGGGCGGTCAGTCTCGCGAAGATGGAGTTTGAACTGTTACTCTATTTCATTGAACATCTCGGGGAGGCACTCAGTCGGGATCAGATTCTTGACGATGTCTGGGGCTATGCATTCGGTGGCGATACCCGGACCGTCGATACACACGTCAAACAATTGCGGGATAAGCTGCCTATCATTAAACGACAACTGAAGACGGTCCACCGGGTCGGCTATCGATTGGAGGCGATCGAATGAAACGACGTTCTTTGATGCGTAAGTTTTTATACGCTGTCGTTGGTCCGCTGCTCGTGATGGGGATCCTCAGTTTCGTCTTGACGGCGTTCCTCGTCAATCGGTTCGCAGAAGGTGAACGGTACGATCAACTCGCCCGGGAAGCGAACATCATCAAACAAGCGCTTGAAGCCGACACGCCAATTCCGCGTGACATCCAAGGATTTTTGACGACCGATGGATTAACGCAACGGATCGGTGCGCGCGGACCGGCCGGACGGTTACCACTTCTCGATAATCTTAAGAAGGAAGACGTCATCGAAGTACAAGACGAACGATTGCTGACGTATCAGCTGACTGTTGACGGAACGCGCATCACGACGGTCCGGCAAGCACCACTGGCGAGTAGTGCGCTGAGTGGTGTTTATCTTGCAATCGGACTCGCGTTACTCGTGACGTTGTTGCTGGCATCCTTGCTCGCCTACTATATGGGACGACACCTGACGCGACCGATCGTCACGCTTCGGTCTGTCGCTCAAAAGATTGGTGCCGGCGAGACAGACGTCGTCTTGCCAGCACGACCGAAGGATGAAGTCGGAGAGTTGATTGACGCGGTCGATGAGATGCAGACACAATTGAAACAAAAGGATCATCTGCAGAAGACGTTCATTGCCGGCATCACCCACGATTTGCGGACGCCGCTCGCGATCATTCGAAACGAGACGGAGGCGCTCGCAGCAGGTGTCATTCCCGTCGCTGAACTGCCCGACGTGACGACAAGCATCATCGAGGAGACGGATCGACTCGGTCATCTGATTGATGAGACGTTGCTTTACTCGAAGCTTGCTGGTGGACGGATGCCGCTTGAAAAGACGGATGTGGCACTCGATGAACTCGTGCTTGCGACAGTCGAACGCCTGCGCGGGACGTTCACGCAGGCAGGACTGACGCTGGCGACAGAGTTGCAACCGGTTAGGCAGTCCCTTGATCTACGCATGTTTGAACGCGTCTTGATGAACTTTCTGATGAACGCCCATTTTGCTTCACCCGTCGGCGGGACGGTTACCGTTCGCTTAACGCATGACGAATTGACGGTCGAGGACGAAGGAGCGGGAGTCCGAGAAGAAGACCGGGCGACGATTTGGGACGTCTACGTCAAACAAGAAGGCAGTGCCGGTCATGGACTTGGTCTTGCGATCAGTCGGATGATACTTGATAGTCATCAATTTGATTATGGTGTTCGAGACCGGAGTGGTGGGGGAGCGGTGTTCTACGTTCGGTTTTGATTGGACCAATTCGTTACACAAAAAGAGAGGTCAGTTCTCGGAAAGCTTTCCGGAACTGACCTCTCTTGAATTTCAACGATTATTCGCCTTCGTTCGCATGAACGAGACTTGGTTTAACGAGAGTATAGAACTCATCGCTCATCCCGACACGACTGCCCATCTGGCAAGCGAGTTCGAGTGTTTCTTTATAGAAGTTCGCGACGAGATCGTGGTTCTTGATGTGCTCGTCTTGCATCGCCTTTTTGACCCCAAGGACGACTTTATCGATTTGCTCATCGGCATCATTACGGACCGGTACGACGTTTTCCGGAAGATCGACTTCCTTATCGTGTCCGTTGAAGCGGAACGAGGCACCGAATCCGAGGTGTTCGAGGAAGAAGTGTGGTAACAGTTTACTCGCGAAGAACTGATGCCATTCCGTCTCTTTCATCGCTTCCATATCACGCTTGAACGACGTCGTTGCGAGTGCATAGCGATCGTGTGTATCCTTCATGAACTTCTCGAGGATTGGAACCTGCATTGCAAACGCATTTTTGAGCAAGTTATCGAGCTGTTCTTGCGTTAATTGTTCTTGTTCAGTCATCGCTTTAACCCCATTTCGTTTCGTTATCCCTATCGTAAGAAATTTAGACAATTCCGTCAAATCTTTTTCGAGAATAGAGTTTACCTATTTCACAAAAGGGAATCCATTACTATCGATTATTTTAAGGGGGAGTCAGCATGAAACGAATCGCAATGACAGGAGTCTTACTCGGAGCATGTCTGACTCCGGTGACGGGTTTTGCTGCAAGCAACGTGACATATAGTAAAGGGGTCGTCGCGAACGAATCGTTCGGCTATACGGTCAAGACGACGGACGCGTTAAAAAAGGCGATCCAACAAGATAAAGTCGAGCTCGTCAAGAACAAGACGGTCAAATCGAAATACGGTGTCATCACGCGGAGCGGTACGTTCGCGTTGTATTATAAAGTCAAAGGCGCGGATCAGCTGCTCGTCAATTTGAACTACGAGCCGAAGAAGCTCTCGAAAAAACAGTTCGACCGTGAAATCGGATATGGTACATATCTCGGGACGAAAGGGAGTAAAACGTACTACTACGTCTTACCGACGGAAGCTGTCAAAGGCGCTGTCGGCAAGAAAGCGGTCGAGAACTTGATCGTCAAGGACGTCCCGCAGATGATGAAGACATTTAAACTGCAATGAGCACTAGCTTTTGCTAGTGCTTCTTTTGTTCGTTCGGTATAGTTGAAAATGAGGTGAATGAATATGGAATGGAACGTCACAGACGTCAAACAAACAACAGATGTATTACAACTCGAAAAATGTGTCAACGATCACGATGGCATTGAATTAAAAGTCGCAGCCGATTGGGTTGGCGAGAACGACTTCGCAATTTATGACGGTGAGCAACTCGTCGGGTACTTACAAGCATTCGCGTACTTACCGACGGAATGGGAACTAAACGTCTTCGTTGATCCGGATTACCGGAAACAAGGAATCTTCACGGCACTCGTTGAAGCGGCACGGGCGCGCGCAACGGAAGCAGGCGTCGAAGCATTCACGTTCGTCATTGACGATGCAAGTAGCTCAGGTCAAGCCGTCCTTGAAGGATTAGGTGCCGAGTACCGGATGACCGAGTACAATATGATTTTGAAGAAGGCACAGTTGTTCTTAAAAGCCGATCCGGATTTCGAATTACGCGAAGCGACAGCGGGCGATCGTCCGTTCATCGTCGAGACGCTTGGTAAATCGTTCGGGAACACGGATGAAGAAGCAGAGTCGATCTATCAAGCAATCGAATCTGATGACCGCATCACGTTCATCGGTGTCGCAAGCGGCAAACCGGTCGGCGTCATCCGTGCCTACCTTGCTTCCGATACGCAAGCGAGCATCCATGCGTTCGCGGTTCGTCCAGAAGCGCAAGGTAATGGTTATGGTAAAAAGATGCTGAAGCTGATGGTTCAAGCGTTGTTCCGAACAGGTCGGACACAACTCGAACTCGACGTTGAAACAGATAACGATCGCGCACTCGATCTTTACAAAGAGGCAGGATTCGTTGTGCATCGTGGCTATCAGTTCCACGTGTTGGCGGTATAAAAATTAACTCGAAATATCACTATCCTACTTTTGAAATCTCAATAGGACAGTGATATTTTTTTGATAAAATTGAATAAACTTTTAAATGTAAATTATATCCTGATTAGCTTAACTTTAAAAAGGTGGGTGTGAAAGTGATGAATAATAGTGTTCTTGATATGTACATAAACAATAGACCGATAATTGACTATTTCAAAAAAAGTGAAGGTAAACTGTATAACGATATTAAAATTAGAACTACAGAAAAAATTTTATCTCTGAATGCTAAAGAAATTTTGACATTAGTTTTAAAAAAAGATGAAAAAATTTTTAAAGTTATCAAACCTTCAGCAAACAAAGAGTTTGCCTCGATATTAATTGCATTTATTATGAAAAAAAAATATAAAGATTTTGATGTCGATAGCTTTTTAACCCCTGAGATTTTGAAAGTCGTTGAGGAGTGTGTATTAGATTTTTACGGGAATAGTAAAAGTGTTGATCAAATTTCTAACGTATATCAAATTCAATTAGCAGAGTTAAGTGTTTCAAATAATGTCACTACTAACTTATCTAAATCAAAATCGCTTGCTGAGGAAATTAGAAATCGCGGAGGTAAAATGGCAATGAATTATGTAGGTGATGTAGCGATGTCTAAAATCTCTTCACTTCTTGCTACGACCTCATCTACTGCTATAGGAGTCATTATAGCTAAAGTATTAACTTCCTCAGTTATAGTTTCGGTATTAAAACCTATTGTTATTAAAGTTTTAGGTACACTAAGTCTAGCTACAATAGCTAAGTTAGCTATCGGAAAAGCATTAATTGCTGTTTTGGGCTTAGTAGGAATATCGAGCGGTATGCCAATTCTATGGATATTGTTGCCTGTATTAGTTGGTTTTTTAGCTTATGAAATTTCAAACTTACCAAATAAAATGGCTGAACAATTACCTGATCAAATTGTGGAAGGTATAAAAAATGAATTTGATACAATGAACAATTTAATTGTCAATGAAATGATGAAGTCTCTAAACAATGAGATTCAGTTAGAACTTTTAAAACAAGATACAGCGAATTAAATAAGTTTTACTTAGTAAAATAAACGTTGGAACCTTTTCTGCAATCCGTCGTATACTAGACATATGGAAAAAAAGAGGAGGCGACGTCATGGAGAGTCGACAGGATTCATTGCGGACGTTGAAGTGGGTATCAGGTGGAATGGAAGCGGTGCTTGGGATTCCGCTCTTAGGTGGTTCAATCGTCATTTTCTCAGGTTACAATGCCCTGTGGTTAATGCTCGCGTTTCATATCGTCGTCGTCGTATTGACGGCACGTGCCGGAAATGTCTCAAAAGGGAACATCGTCGGAATCGTCGCATCAACGGTTGGTGTCATTCCGGTCGTCGGGATGCTGTTACACATGGCAGCAGCGATTACGATCTTACTTGACGCAGCGTTCAGCAACCGAATCGTTACACGAACACATGTCAAACATGTCGAACCGATTCGACCACGTCCGGTCCGTCGGGAGCAAGAAAAACAAGAAGACCATCCGTTCTGAGTTTTTTTCGTTGACAGCGAAAAACAAGCCGTGTAAAGTAAACAACAAGTTAAGCCATATCAATTACATCGATGACGCGGAGTAAGTATCGTCAACACTGCCGACCAAGCGAGTCAGGAATGGTGAGAGCCTGACACGGTAAGCTGAACGAGAATGGACCGCTGAGAGCCTGTTGAACCTTCGAGTAGACAGGACGGTTGCCCCCGTTACCGGGCTAGCTGGTTGTTGGACCAGCGACAAGTGGAGACGATTCTTCGTCTCAATCAGAGGTGGCACCGCGCGGATACAGGCGTCCTCTATGCATTAGCTGTTAGCTATGCGTAGAGGGCGCCTTTTGTTGTACGTCAAGGTATGCCGAATCATCCAACGCTCATCATATTTCTCAGGAGGCACGACACATGAAAAAGACATTGATCGCAGCGGCGAGTACGGCAGTCCTACTAGCAGGATGTGCAACGACAGAACCAGCAGAAGAGAAAAAAGCAGATAAGAAGGTCCTGCATACTATGGAGAGCTATGATCTTCTGTCGGTTGATCCGGCAGATGCTATCACGTCAAACATCTTCAACCAAATCTACGAAGGACTCTATCGCTTCGACGCGAACAACGAACTTGTTCCGGCGGCAGCGAAATCACATAGTGTGTCTGAAGACGGTAAGGTCTATACGTTCAAGCTTGACCCGAATGCCAAATGGTCTGACGGAAAGCCCGTCACTGCAGAGAACTTCCGTTATGCATTTGAGCGCGTCATCAAAACGAACTCACCATTCGCTTATTTGCTCGAGCCAGTTGAAAAAACGACAGCGGTCGACGACGAGACACTCCGGATCGAACTGAAACGCCCGACACCATACTTCCTCAGCATGACGACGTTCGGTACCTATATGCCTGTACGAGAAGATATCGTCAAAGCAGAAGGCGAGCAGTTCGGGACGGATCCGAAAACGAACGTCTACAACGGACCGTTTACGTTCAAGAAGTATCAAGCGGAGCAAGGTTATACGCTCGCGAAAAACGCTGAGTACGCAGACCGGAAGAACGTCAAGATCGACGAAGTCGACGTCAAGATCATCAAGAATCCGATGCTTGCGATCAATCTATTCGAGTCAGGTGAACTCGATGTCGCACCACTCAACTCGGAGAACGTCGTCACGTACAAAGGCAAAAAAGAGTACAACACGTTCAGCGATTCGCGGATGTTCTTCATCCGGATGAACGAAAAGACGGACGCGTTGAAAGATAAACAAACACGTCAAGCAATCGACGCGGCGTACGATAAAAAGGCGTTGACGGAGACGTTACTCGGAAATGGATCACTGCCGGCGGACTACATCGTGCCGCAAGAACTCGATCCGAAGTATGACAATGCGCGCCAAATCGAATCGTCGTATGATGCAGCAGCTGCAAGCAAGGTGCTCACAAAACAAAACCTTGAATTGACGATGTTGATTGAAGACGATGATGTCTCGAAAAAAATCGGTGAGTATATTCAAGGGGCGTTGAAGAAACAGAACGTCGAAGTCAAATTGTTGTCACTACCGAAGAAAGAGCGTCTCGCCCGTGAAGGACGAGGGGATTACGATCTATCACTCGCAAGCTGGGCACCAGACTATCAAGACGCGACGACTTACTTGAACTTGTTCACGACCGGTAACCCCTTCAACATGATGGATTATTCGAACAAACAGTATGACCGTCTCTTGAAACAGGCTGAAAGTGAGCTCGACCAGGATAAGCGTCTTGCCTTACTCAGTAAAGCAGAAAGCGTCTTGCTTGATGATCAAGCGATCTCACCGGTTTACCAACGGAAGAATGCCTTCTTGCAAAACACAGAAGTGAAGAATCTCGCGCGACACAATGTCGGAACGGATATTTCCTATAAATATGTCGAAATCAACCGTAACTGACACCCGTATCCTCTTTTCCTGATGACACAAGGAAAAGAGGATTTTTTGTATGGGAGAGATTTGGTAATTTTATTCTGAAATCAGGTCAATTCACTAAAACCGCTTTCATCATCAGCCGATAGAGAGAACGGTGAAAAGAAGAACCAAGAAGGGAAGTCGCAGTTATGAAAAGATTTCGAAGAAACTTGAAGTTACGATTGTTCTTTTGGGTATTGGTGATCTCAGCCGTCACAAGTGGTATCTCAGCACAACTCGTCTTATATCTACACCGAGGGCTCGATGTCGCGGATACGAATGCGATCTGGGTCGGAGCCGGTATCGGTCTTCTCCTCTCATTGATTGGAACGACGTTGACACAACTCATTCTCCGTCAACCGATCAAAGCGATCGAAAAGGCGACTGAGACAGCACGCGAAGTCGCAAACGGCAACTTCGATGTTGATTTTGAAGAAGCGAAACGTGGAGATGAAGTCGATCAGCTCATGCATGAGCTCGAAGTAATGGTCCTACATATCCGCAAACAAGCAACACAGATGGGGAGCTCAAGCGATAAACTGACGGCTTCAGCGCAAGAAATCGCAGCAGCTGTGCAAGAAGGCAACGCGTCTGGCGAAAGCATTCGCTCGGCGATGGCGGAACTATCCGCAAAAATGAACGAAAACGTCGATCAAGCTTACCTATCGATGGATGCACTCGGTGCGGTCAAGCGGACGATGGATGAAGTCGCAGCAGAAATGAACGAAGCGTTGAAATCAGCAACAGTCATGCAGACGGAAGCGCAGAACGGGAAAACGCTTGCGACGGATTCGGTCGAAGCGATGCATATGATTTCGAAGAAGATGGAGCAGTCAGCGACGCTCAACGGTCGATTGACGGACATGACTGGAGAAATCTCGCGCATCACAGATGTCATCAGTGATATTTCTGCTCAGACGAACTTACTCAGCTTGAATGCTTCGATTGAAGCGGCACGTGCGGGTGAAGCAGGGCGTGGATTTGCTGTCGTTGCAGCAGAAGTTAAGAAGCTCGCAGAACAAACTGCAACATCAGCAAAAGAGATCACGGATTTGATTTCAGGTGTCAAACGTCTCGTCAATGATACGGCGAACGCGATGACGGATGTCCAAAATGAAGTCGCGACAGGTGTCGGACTCGTCGAACAAGCTGGTTCATCATTTGAAGAGATTCATCATTCGACGGAGCATGTCTACTCACGCGTGAAATCAGTTGACCAACTCGTCGTCAAATCCGATCAAGAAATTGATCAAGTCGGTCTGACAACAGCGAATATCCTCGCGATGGTCGAGGAAGCATCAAAACACGCAGAGCAAGTCTTACAGGCATCGAGCCATCAAGCGGCTTCACTTGGTGAAGTGAATGGCGCGATGGAAGAACTAGTTGCGGTGGCGGAGCAATTACAGGAAGAGACAGGAGCAACGCGTCTCTGATTGATGAGAAATCATACATCCTAAAAACAGGATGTATGATTTTTTTTGGATTTTTTTGAAAAAAGCATTAAACATTTCGGGAGAACGACGATATATAGGGTGGAAGCAGTCATCGACTAATTCTACCGTGTCGCCCTTGGGCCGGCCAGGGGGCACATCTCGGAGAAGACGGATCTTCGAAGAGACAAAAAACTTATCCTATGGAGGGAAATTACAATGATTATCAATCACAACCTTAATGCAATGAACGCGCACCGTAACATGACAGCTAACACAGTCAACTCTGGGAAATCAATGGAGAAACTTTCTTCAGGTCTTCGTATCAACCGTGCTGGAGATGATGCAGCTGGTCTTGCAATCTCTGAAAAAATGCGTGGTCAGATTCGTGGTTTGGATCAAGCTTCGCGTAACGCACAGGACGGTATCTCACTCATTCAAACAGCTGAAGGCGCTTTGAACGAGACACATTCGATTCTTCAACGGATGCGTGAACTTTCTGTTCAATCATCAAACGATACGAACACAAATGAAGACCGTGCTGAGCTTCAAAAAGAAGTAGCAGAACTCACAAGTGAAGTTTCACGGATTGCAAACAACACAGAATTCAATACAAAAACACTTATGAGCGGTGGTTTCTCAGCATCTGGTTCTGGTCTTAAGTTCCACATCGGTGCTAACGCTACTCAAAACATCGAATTGAAAATTTCAAATATGACAGCGACTGGTTTAGGTGTAGATGCAGTTGATATTTCTACTCAAGCAGGTGCTGATGCTGCTATCACTACAGTTAATACTGCGATTAAAACTGTTTCTTCTGAACGTTCTAGACTCGGTGCAACACAAAACCGTCTTGAACATACAATCAACAACTTAAATGTTGGATCTGAAAACCTCCAAGCTGCTGAATCACGTGTACGCGACGTGGATATGGCTAAAGAGATGATGAGTTTCACGAAAAACAACATTTTGAACCAAGCTGCTCAAGCTATGCTTGCTCAAGCAAACCAACAGCCACAAGCTGTACTTCAGTTGTTACGTTAATCATAACTTTGATCCGTTTAAAAAAGAGGGTGCAGACATTATGTCTGTCTCCCTTTTTTTTATAAAATTGTTAGTCTATCGATATTCATACATTGAAAATGTATACTATATATGGATATATTTTTTGAAAAATAAAGGAGTTACTTATGTCACAATTACAGAACATAGTAAAAGAGCTTCGAGATATTTCGAATCAGATTTCCGTACTTGGTGAAAACGAAGAATGGGATTTATTCGACGAAATTGTTGAAATGATTCGGCTGTTTGGGGAAAGTATTCATTCTAATGGTATTAGAACGGCGGAAAATATGTTGGATCTTCAATCTATAAAGAAAAAAAATTTACCATTGTATGCTAATGTAGTCTACGATAATTTACAATTATTAATTACAGAATACGAATCGTTATTAGCAGTTGAACATCAGAAGCAAATCGTCTATCCGTTTCGATATCACGAGAATGAAATGGCTCTTGTGAAGCAACATGACGACAGTTATTACTTTATAAATGAAACAACGTCAACTTTAAAGCAATTACAATTAGAAATTAATGATGATACAGAAGCAATCATTCTTTTAGGATATGGAAGTGGAATGATTCATAAAGAGTTGTTAAAAAGTTATCATGTTCTTACAATCGATCCATTCAACTTACCTTCGAATGTGAAAACCGATACGGTACTATCGTTTCTTGATTCAAAAGACGATAGTAAGATGTTATTGCAATCAAAGTTTCAATCCTTTGTTGGTTTGAAAACGGAAGTCATCAAACATCCTCTTTACAAAGATACCCAAGTATTGCTTGAACTTTTAAAATTGGTTAGAAACTATTTGGGAGAAAGCTTAATCAATTTAACGACACGAAAAGTATATACAGAAAGTTGGTATCAAGAATCGTTTCGAAATGCTAAGTACTTAAGTGGAAAATCAGATTATATTTTAGATGTTAGCTGTTTGAAACATCAATATATAGGAAGTAATGCTTTGATGATCGCAGGGGGACCTTCATTAGAAGAAGCTATTCCATATCTTAAACAAGCACAGAACGCATATTACATTATTGCGATTGGTCAGACGGTAAAAGTATTGTATGAACATGGAATTCGTCCTGATTTTGTAGTTTCGATTGATGCAGGAGAAGCAAATGCTCACTTCTTTAAAGACATTGAATTAGATGTCCCATTAGTTTATTCGTTACAAGTAAACCATCAGATACCACAACGTGCAAAAGGGCTGTTGATTCCATATGCAGATTCACAAATATCACAAGAATTGTTGGCGTATTCAAAAACATCATTTACCTCTTACCCTACTGTGGCATTAGCAGCAGTTGCCTTTGCAAATTATTTAGGATTTGATTCTATTGGATTAATTGGACAGGATTTAGCATTAAGGAAAGGCGAATATTATAGTGCTTCTGTTAAACAGGTTTCTTCTACAGATGGCCAAATGCATGAAACGTTATACGATGTTCCTTTAAATAATGGTCAGATGGGAAAGACGACACCAATCTTATTTGGATTTTTAAGTGGATATCAAGCTTTAATCAAATTAAACTGTGGCTTATCAGAAAAATTAGTTAACTTTGCGGAAAAAGGTGCCCTTATTGAAGGTGTACCCTATCAATCACTTAAATCATTACAAACAAATTTAATCAAAAAACGCAACCTAAAAAAAGTGGATAACAAGAATATTTTAGAACTGGACGCATCAATCCAGTATGTTCAAGGTTTATTAGATAGTATTTTGAAACGCTTACAAACACTCGAAAAACGATTGAAGCGTACCATGTATAAAAAAGCAGTAACCGTAGATGAATTTGAAAAAATACTACTTGATTGGGATGCGATGATTGAGGCTCCTTTTTTCCGTACACATATAATGCCGCTGCAACTAGTTAATTTGTTAATCATTCAAAACAAAATAAAAATTCATAATCGATATAATCGGACAAGCGCAATGCGTCTTTCTATTTTGTCACGGATGGTTGAATCGATTCAAGAACTAGAAAATCAACTTTATACCATTAAGCAAACATGTGTAGAAACGATAAGGTAACAAAAATATTTAACTGATGCATTTTTGCATGAGAGAGGAAGTATTTAAAAATGTTTACGAATCAGACGATATTAGTTACAGGTGGAACAGGTTCATTTGGTAAAAGGTTTATAGCGTCAGTACTTAAACAAAATGTAAAAAAAGTGATTGTCTTTAGTCGTGACGAATTAAAACAGTATGAAATGGCTCAGGAATTTACGGATCCGAGAGTTCGCTTTTTCATCGGAGATGTCCGAGACAAGGATCGCTTATATCGTGCTTTTGATGGCGTCGATATTGTTATCCATGCTGCAGCATTAAAACATGTCGGAGCATGCGAATATAATCCATTCGAGGCAGTTAAGACAAATATTCATGGAGCACAGAATATCATAGAAGCTGCTATTGATCGTGGTGTAAAAAAGGTCATTGCTTTAAGTACAGATAAAGCGGCGAGTCCAATCAACCTATATGGTGCGACGAAATTAGCTTCTGATAAATTGTTCGTTGCTGGGAATTCATATGCTGGGGATAAAGAAACTCGCTTTTCTGTAGTTCGCTATGGAAATGTAGTTGGTAGCCGAGGTAGCGTGGTGCCGTTCTTTAAAAAATTGAAAGAGGATGGAGCGACGGTCATTCCGGTTACCGATGAGCGCATGACACGCTTTTGGATTACTTTAGATCAAGGTGTACAATTCGTGATTGATAGTCTAGAACGCATGAAAGGTGGGGAAATCTTCATTCCTAAAATCCCAAGTATGAATATCCTCGATTTAGCTAAAGCGATTGCACCGGAATGTGCTACTGAAATCGTAGGTATTCGACCTGGAGAAAAATTGCATGAGGCAATGATTACCGAAGATGATGCTCGCCATACACTAGAGTATGCGGACCATTTTGTAATTCAACCAGAATTCCCATGGTGGAGTAATGAACATATGAATGGCGGCACATCTCTTCCAGAGGGTTTTACTTACATAAGTAATGTGAATGATGATTGGTTGAGTGTAGAAGAGCTACGGGCATTGGTGACAGACTGAATAGTTTGATGGGGGGATGTTTACAGTGAGTCAAGCGCCAGTAAGAGATACATTTTTACCTTATGGTAGACAATGGATTGAAGATGATGATATCGAGGCTGTCGTAAAGATATTAAAAAGTGATTTTCTGACAACAGGACCTGCCATATTGGAGTTTGAAGAAGCGGTTGCTCATTATGTCGGCGCAAAGTATGCAGTTTCTTTTTCAAATGGAACGGCAGCTTTACATGGCGCATGCTTTGCGGCAGGAATTCAAGAGGGGGATGAAGTCATCACGACCCCGATGACGTTCGCTGCCAGTGCGAATTGTGTACTCTATCAGGGAGGAACTCCAGTATTTGCTGATATCGATGATAGTACCTACAATATAGATCCTAAGCAAATTGAAGAAAAAATCACCTCAAAAACGAAAGCGATCATTCCAGTCCATTTTACCGGACAACCAGCTGAGTTGGATGAAATTCATCGTCTCGCTCAAGAACACAACTTAATCGTTATTGAAGATGCTGCACATGCGTTAGGTGCTTCGTATAAAAAGAAGCGCATTGGTGGATTAAGTGATATGACGATGTTTAGCTTCCATCCGGTAAAGCACGTCACGTCGGGTGAGGGTGGTGTCATTACGACTAACGATGACGTCTATTATCAAAAATTATTACAATTCCGTTCACATGGCATTATCAAGGATCAGCAGTTAATGACCGAATCTCATGGGCCTTGGTACTATGAAATGCAGTCTTTAGGTTTCAATTATCGAATGACAGATATACAAGCAGCTCTTGGAGCAAATCAATTAAAAAAGATAGACCACTTCTTATCGAGAAGAAAACATTATGTTTCTTTATATAATGAAGCATTTGAAAGTAGGGATGAGATTCGTATTCCTGCTCAACATCCTGACGGTGATTCAAGTTGGCATTTATACATCATTCGACTTCAAACAGAAAAGATGAAAGTTTCTAGAAAAGTGATCTACGAAGAGCTGATGAAAGAAAATATCGGGGTCAACGTTCATTATATCCCTGTTCACAAGATGCCTTACTATCAGCAACTTGGGTACGGTAAAGAGACATATCCAGTTGCTGAGAAATTATACGAAGAAATTTTGACACTTCCACTTTTTCCTAAAATGAGTGTAGATGATATTAATGATGTCATTACCGCAGTTATAAAAATTCTGAATCAGTATAGAAAGTGAAGAGACCTGATGAAAACAGTAGCAATCATTCAAGCGAGAATGGGATCAACACGATTACCTGGAAAAATCATGATGAAGTTAAAAGAGAAGACGGTTTTGAATCATGTGATTGAACGCGTACAACAATCGAGAGAAATAGATGAAATTATTGTAGCAACTACAATTTTAAAAGAAGATGATGTAGTGGAAGTAGAAGCTAAACGTTATGGGGTAAAGGTATTTCGTGGAAGTTCTGAAAACGTACTAGAACGTTACTACCAAGCTGCAGTATCAAGTGATGCTGATCATATCGTTAGGATTACTTCGGATTGCCCTTTAGTTGATCCTATTGTTTTGAATGAATTAGTCCGTAAATATCATGAATCAAATTGCGAAATCGCTACGAATGTTGGTAAAAAAGTCGAAGATAGGACTTTTCCTAGGGGATTAGATGCAGAAATTTTTTCTTTTCAAGCATTACAACAGGCTTTTGAGAAAGCCGATTTTGATTACCAACGTGAACATGTAACACCATTTATGTACGAACATATTTCAAAAGTAGAATTGCTGAAGAATCCAGTTAACTACTCTATGTACAGATGGACATTAGATACTCCAGAAGATTTTAAACTAATTAACGAAATCTATGAACGGCTTTATTATGGAAAACACGACTTCTATCTAAATGATATTTTAGAAATTTTTAAGCAAGAAAAGAAGTTGAATGATATTAATATGCATATTCAACAAAAAGAAATTAAATCAAAAGGATGAGATGGAAATGAAGGTCGTAATTCTGACTGAGGGAGGAAAGAAAACTGGTTATGGACATCTTTCGAGGTGCAGTTCACTATATGATGAATTAGTAAAAAGGAAAATTGATGTCGAAATGATTATTAATAGTGAACTTCTTACTATCGATATTTTACAGAATCGAAATTATTCCATTGTTGATTGGACTTCTTTCGAATATCTAAGAAATAATATTCAAACATCTGTTCATTATATTGTGGATTCATATATTGCTTCAAAACAAGTCTGTCAATTCGTTAGTGAACATTCAAAAAAAGTATTATACCTAGACGATACGTCAAGAATTGAATATCCTAAAGGAATTGTTGTAAGGGCCTCTCTTCAAGCTACAAAAGAAACTAGAGATCTGCTAATGGGTAGCAAATACATTATATTAAGAGACGCTTATAAATCAATTGCCAACAAAAAGCATGTTCAGAAGACTAATGAAATTCTATTAACGATGGGTGGAACGAATCAAATAGAATTAATTCGAACGATATTAAAAAAAATCAACGAAATTTATCCGGAATGTAAAATTAATATTGTGTTAGGGAATTTAGATTCGTCGCATTTCGGAGAAGGATTGATTCAGGAATATAGGAATATCGTTTTACATAATTATTTATCGAGTCACGAAATGCAAAAATTAATGATTGCTTCGGATTTTGCAATTACTGCAGCCGGGCAAACTATTTACGAATTGATTGCAACCTCTACACCATTCATTCCGATACAAATCGCAGATAATCAAAGAGGAAATCTAAGCTCATTAAGAAATAAACAACTCATTCAAACGATACTTTGTTGGGAAGAGGAAAAATTTTCTGAGAAATTTGAGATAGAATTGCAGCGGATGTTTTCGATACCATTTCGTAAAAAAATCATGGAACGACTAGATGGATTGATAGATGGACTAGGTTCAGAACGAATTATTAATGCTTTATGTTACGAAGAAGTAACTAGTCATCGACTAAGTATTAGAACTGCGAAAGAAAGCGATTGTGCTTTTGTTTTTGAACTATCTAATCAAGAGTATGTTCGAAAATATTCTTTGAATGCTCGACCAATTGAATGGGAATCTCATATCCAGTGGTTCAAAGAAACAATAAATTCTAAAACTCATTTGTTTTTAGTAGTTATTGACGAGTTTGATCAATTAGTAGGTCAAATAAGATATGAAATTAATGATAAATCAGCAACAATTAGTATTAGTCTAGCTCAATCTATTTTAGGTAAAGGATTAAGCAAAACTCTCATTTACCAAAGTATAGATTACCTCCAGCAAAAATTTCCTAATGTTTCACAAGTATTTGCTTGGATTTCAGATGAAAACAAAGCATCTATAAAAACTTTTGAAAGAGTTGGTTTCAAACGATCATTTGCACAATCAATTTTAAATGGTGCTTCTCAATATACGTACGAGATTAGGGGATAAGACTAATGAAGATTGCGAATAAAGATATTTCAAATGGCGTATTTATCATTGCTGAACTATCTGCAAATCATGGAAATGACATTCAAATTGCAAAAAAGACAATGATGGCAGCGAAAGAAGCAGGAGCAGATGCGATTAAATTACAAACATACACACCCGATACAATCACGATTGATTGCTCTAATCAATATTTTCAATTAAATCAAGGAACGATTTGGGACGGAAGAACGCTGTACGATTTATATAAAGAAGCGTACACGCCATGGGAATGGCATAAGGAGTTAATGGATTATGCCAAAGAGATAGGAATTATTTGTTTTTCAAGTCCTTTTGATTCTTCTGCCGTAGATTTTTTAGAAAGTCTCAACGTGCCCGCATATAAAATTGCATCGTTTGAAATTACGGATGTACCTCTTATTGAATATGTTGCTTCTAAACAAAAACCAGTCATCATCTCGACTGGTATTGCGACGATGCAAGAAATTGACGAGGCGATAGCTGCTTGCAAACGAGCTGGTAATGAAGAAATTATTTTATTAAAATGTACTTCGTCTTATCCTGCTAAAATTGAAGAAGCGAATTTAAAAACTATGCAGAACATGAAAGCAACATTTGATGTGGAAGTCGGATTGTCAGATCATACATTAGGGATCATAGCACCAGTTGTTGCGACGACATTAGGTGCTAAAGTAATTGAAAAGCATTTTATTCTTGATAAAGCAATCGGAGGACCAGATGCTTCGTTTTCTCTTGATCCACAAGAGTTTAAGGCAATGGTTGATGCTGTGCGTGATGCAGAAGCATCATTAGGGAAAATAGACTACCAACTAAATGAAAAAAAGGTGAAAAATCGTAATTTTTCACGATCTCTTTTTGTCGTAAAAGATATAAAAGCAGGCGAAGCTTTTACAAAAGAGCATGTGAAATCAATTCGACCGGGACATGGATTACCCCCTAAGTATATGATTTCTATCATGGGAAAAACAGCGCGATATGATATCGAACGTGGAACTCCTCTTCAATGGGATCAAATAAATTAAATAGAATTAATATTTTTTAAGAGGTATGTTTTACCTCTTTTTTATTTTTAACGATTTAGAGAACAAAAAAGAAAACTAAAAAAAAATACATTTTGGTCGATATAAAACATGAGAATAAAAACGTGAGGGAGAAATCTATGAATCCGACCTTATCTGAAGTAAGGCTCCATTTACCGTCTTCCGTTTTACCTTATGAACAAACTAAAAATGTGTTCGTTGAGGCAAATCAGGATCGACTCGCTGAAGAAGGAGTCGTCGTGTTGCCTACTCCACAGCATATTACAAAACTAGAAACAGCAGTGGAAAAAGCGAACAGCGTATTGGAACAGCAACGTACTGGATTGAAATTCGTAAAACATGAAAAATTAAACGATTACTATATTCAAATTGTTGATTCAAAAAATGAAGTGATTCGTGAAATTCCTAGTAAGAAATCATTAGATTTTTTTGCTGCTTTCATGGAATTTAATCATCTTTTTGATCAGCGAATTTAACACATCAAAAGGAGGAGTACTATGTCATCACCTATTCGATTCGGTGGTTTAGCAAGTGGAATTGATACTGATAGTGTAATCAAGCAGTTAATGCAGGCGGAGCGTGTGCCAGTCGATCGCTTAGAGCAGAAAAAGCAAGTGACGGAATGGAAACGAGATGCTTATCGTGAAATTAACCGCTCTCTCTTGACTTTGCGTAGTAGTGCAGTTGATTTGATATTTAGTCGTAACTTTTATGCTAAAAAGGCGACTTCTTCAGATGAAAGTAAAGCTACGGTCGTCAGTGGACCATCTAGTGGAAATACCGCTATCTCAATTGATTCTGTCACACAATTAGCAACATCACCATCGCATGTAGCAACAGTGAGTAATGGAGGAAGTGCTGTTAAAAATACGACAGCAGTTTCTACACTAGGATTGGATGTCGGAAAAAGAAGTCAGGTATTATCTACTTCGGCAAAGGAGATTACCATTAAGCCTTTACCAAACAATGCTCCTTCTTTTAAGGATAAGGATGGTAATACGTTGACACTTGCTCATACATTTGATGCTTCGACTGGGAAAATAACATTTGATGATGGAGTCGTTATTCCGGAAGGAGCAACTGTTCAGTATGAAGCTGGGTATCAAATACAATTGCGTACTTCTTCTACGGGACAGCCACAAACTGTTTTTCTTGATCAAGGTGCTACATTTAAAGATGTGATTAGTGCTTTAAACGGAGCTAAAACGGGTGTCAGTGCGTTCTTTGATGAGGCATCAGGAAAAATATCCATTACTGGGAAGTCGACAGGGTCTTCTTCAATTATTGAATTCACGGATAGTGCCTCGAAAACATTATTCAATTTACCATCGAATACTGCTGGAAAAGATGCATTAGTGAAGGTCAATGGTATTGATTTAATTCAATCATCAAATACCTTCACCATCGATAATCTGACGATTTCACTGAAATCAGCATTTACAGATGGAAAGGCAGTAAATTTATCTTCAGCGACTGATACTCAAAAGATTTTTGATAATATCAAAGGTTTCGTTGATAAGTATAATGAAACGATTGATTTGATGAACAAGAAAACACGTGAAGAGCGCTATCGTACCTTTACGCCTTTAACAAAAGCCCAAAGAGATGAACTGTCTGAAGACGAGATAAAAAAATGGGAAGAGAAAGCAATGAGTGGCATGCTCAAAAGTGATACGATCGTTCGAGGTGCCATGGACTCGTTAAGAGGAAAATGGACTTCATCTACAGCAACGACAAACAGTAAAGAAGCGAGCCAACTGTATCAAATCGGTTTAGCGACAGGTGCTGATTTTACGAATGGCGGCAAAATTGAATTAGATGAAGAAAAATTGAAAGCTGCGATTGAACGCAATCCTGAAGAGGTTTATCAATTATTTACGAATCCAGAAAAAGGTCTACTTCCTCAAATACGCGATGCAGCTGCTGACGCACGAACTAATATTACACGTATTGCTGGTTTCGAAGGGGCTGGATCTCCTACGTATTCCATGGGACGTGAAATGACTGAAATGGATTCACGAATTAAAAGATTAAATGATATGTTGACCACTAAAGAAAATTCATATTATCGTCGTTTTGCAGCTATGGAGAAAGCAATGAATCAGGCGAATAGCCAATCTGCATCGTTAGCTTCCTATTTAGGACAGTAAGGAGAGAATTAGATGAACCCATACGCATCCTATCAAACAAACTCAGTAACTACTGCGTTACCTCAAGATTTAACGCTTATGTTATACGAAGGGTTGATTAAATTTTCGATGCTTTCAAAGCAAGCAATTGAACAAGGAATGATTGAACAAAAAAATACAAATATTCAAAAGGCGCAAGCGATCATCAGTGAACTTCAATTGACGCTTAATCAGTCGATTGCACTGTCAAAAGATTTAAATGCTTTATACGATTATATGCAAGTACGATTAATCGATGCGAATATCAAGAATGATATCGTTGCGATTGATGAAGTCATTGGATTTGCAGAAGAATTCCGTGAGACTTGGAAAGAAGCGATGAAACTCGCGAAGCAACGATGAGCCCGCTTGATCCGCTTCGCCTCAAGACGAAACGACTAATGGAATTACTTGATCAAATACCTAACGATGAAAGTTATGATGACTGGATCAATAAGATTCAACATTTACTTGATGAACGCGAAGCGTTTATTGCAGCACATTCTAACTTGTTGGCTGAAGCCAATCAAACGATCATTCAGGAGCTAGTTGATGATAGTCGACAAATTGACTTGAAATTATCTGCTGAAACAGCTAAATTAGGATTACAATTAGGTCACATTCGAAAGAAACAAACAAATCGTCGGTCTTATGTTGACCCCTATGAAGAGGTCGAGGGTACGATTTCACCGTATTTTGATTCGCGTCAGTAATGTTTTTGCGTGAGGGAGGAATCTTTCGTGAAGAAACAAGAGCAGGGTAAACGCCGTGTCCCACAAACCTATTTCCAATCGGACGGTTCGTATGATCAGTTCATTGAACCGGATGTCGAGACCGAATCGTGGGAAGCGCTCGAGCGTCCGATTTCGGAACAACCGGATGTGTATGAGGAAGAAAAGTATCGCCGTGAATCATGACACGATAAAAAGAACGGAATCTGCGGATTCCGTTCTTTTTATTTGAAGCGATAGGCATTTTTGTCTGCTTGTTTAACGGTGTACATCGCTTCGTCAGCACGAATCAGTAGAAGACTCGTCGTCGTTCCATCTTCCGGGTAACGTGCGATCCCGATCGAAGGCGTGACGTGCATCGTCTGCGCTTGATAAAGAAATACCTCATTCAGATGCTTGAGAATACTTTCTGCGTAATGGATCGTGTCCGCTCGATTCCGATGCAAGAAGACGATGAATTCGTCACCGCCAAGCCGTGCTGCCATCTCCGCTTCCTGTAGGTTCGCTTCTAGCCGTCTTGCGGTCTCTTGTAGAACGAAGTCCCCCGCGTCATGACCGAACTGATCATTGATGTCTTTAAAGCCATCTAAGTCGATGAACAATAACGATCCTTCTTGCCAATGTGGTAATTCATTTGATAGAACTTCCTCGAAGTAACGACGATTCGGTAATCCAGTGAGCGCGTCCTGGTATCCGAGCGAACGTAGCATCCGTTCTTCTGTCAAAGCATGTGTTCGGTCCGCTAAGATGATGTAGAAGTCATGCTCGCGCGGAATCGAAATGACGGTCACTTCAAAAGCGCGCCCGTCGTCGAGTTGCATTAGTTGATGTTCGATTGGTGTTCCTTGCCAACTGATCGGAACGATCTGTTCCATCAGTTGATCCGGAAGCTGTCCGGCAGGAAAGTACTGTTCCGCAATCGGATTCATCGCTTTTTCATGACCGTTGGCATCCATCCGAACGATTGGGTACGGATGATTCAAAAATAGCCGTCGGTACTCTTCCTTTCGCAGTTCCAGGCGCTCCGTTTTTTCGTTGACGCGTTGCAACAACTCATTTTCCGAGAGGCCCAACTCACGCAAGAGTAGTGTGTTTTGACGCTCGGAGAAAAATTGGCGTACGAAAAAGAGCGAGAAGAAACCAATGAGACTACTCCAGTAGATGGTAGATGGGATCGACACATACGAGATCCCACCGACGACGATTAAGAGACTGAGGTAGGGAAGATACGAGATCGTCCATCGTTCAGAGGCTTCGGGCGAGTGTGTTTTTCGATAATAATGCAAGAGACCGTATAAGCTGACCGGATACAACGGGAAGAACCAACTGGCGATGTCGAGCTGATCCCGGATGAAAAACGTATAGTAACCAAAAATTGCAAAGATGAAGAGAAGCATCGATCGAATCAGTAAGCGATGTGATGTACTGTGCAAGCTGGTTGTATAAAGTAAGAAGAAAAAGAACAGTTGTGCGATAAAGCTAAGCGCAAAACCGCTCATCCCAACGAGTTCAATGGAAGAACGAGCAATATCCGGTATATACCGTAAGATGATCGTATAGCCGAAGACGAATGTCATACCGAAGAGTAAAATCCCGTCGACGTAAAGAAGCGGTAAGCGCCGGACCGTCGTCCAATTAATCTGTTTCGCGAATGTCCGTGCCGTCAGGATAAAAAAGCCGGTAATTGTCAGGTTGACGACGGTATCGAGCTCCGGTGGATGCCAGGCAGTTGGTAAGAAGCTGAAGGCAAAGTTCAAGGTGATACCGATCGTGAACCACTCGATTGCTCGCCGGATAATCGGTAACGTACCGGACGAACGAGCTACCCATGAGCAGTAGAGGAGTCCAGCAATCGTACTGAAGACAGCAAAAATCGGACCAGCATGAAACCAGCTTGATCCGAGAATGGCAATGTAGGTAACGATGACATACCACTGGACGCAAGACATGTGCCGCATGCGTGATCCTCCTTTTTATGTAGTTTCGTTAGACGTTATGTGTTTCACGGTACAATTCCCAATGTTCCCGTGCTTCTTTTTTTGTCCGGTCCGACACGATCTTACTTTGGAAGATGAGACCATACCATTGTTTTGCATCATCTGTCCGTTTTAAGACAGCATACAAATCACTGATGCGTAATAACAGGACATCGTGGGGAATGCCGGTACGAACCGCATCGGTATAGTTGAGATACAGGGCTTCGTACTTCGTGACCGATCGTTCCATCCACTGCAATTCTTGTGCTTCGTCACCGAGTATCCGGTACATCCAAGCGATCCGGACGCCGAGCATGGCAAGAATCGCTTCTTTTTGTCCCGTTACTTGGGCGGTATAGAGTGCTAATTTATACAACTGTAAAGCTTGTTCAATCGTTCGTTCTGTGGCTGCGAACGGTAATACTGGGAGCGTCGGCAAGATTTGCTCTTCGAGCGTCTGACGCACGTCCGTCCGCAACTTTTCAAACGACTCATGAAAGATGAAGCGGCAGTGGGAGCACTGAATCGGTTCGTACAGGTAGGGGTTCGATCCTTGGTAATGGACGAAACCATCAAAATCCGTTCGCTCGACCCGAATATGACGCGACAAGACACGCTTCGTCTCTGTTTCTTTTAAGCAATACGTACACTTACATTTTTTTGAATATAACTCAGGCATGGATAATCTCCTCGTGTTGTCGGATTAGACAAAGACGTTGACAAGCATGCCTTTGATTTCACCGACTTGATCTAAAATATCAAGTCGTCTTGATTCTCCGGATAAGACGGTGTCCGTCAATTGCAATAGTTTCGTATCGACTTGTTCGACGACTTTATAGATTTTCGTTCGTCCGCGACGATTGAAGCCGCGTTTCTCTTCTAGTTGTTGTGACTGATCCAGTGCATCCTTCAGGAAGTCCTTGATCTTCTCCTTGTAGCTCTCTAGGTTTTCGATCGTATGACTCTCAGCGAGGAGTTGACCATGTTCTTCAACAAGCAGTAACTTTTGCTGAAGACGTTCATAACCTTTATGTTCTCGTTTATCCTGCATTAAGGCAGAGAAGGTCGTCGATGCCTCGACTTCCCGAGTACCGGACCGAGCTAGCTGGAGCCGTTGGGTTTCTTGAATGCGGCGAATGTCCATAACTGACACTCCCTTCTTAGTTGAGTAGTTGCAAGACGCCTTGTGGTAACGCGTTCGCTTGCGCAATCATGGCCATACCGGATTGGTTGAGGATATTATATTTTGCATACTCCATCATTTCTTGTGCCATATCGGTATCGCGAATTCGCGACTCAGATGCTGTCAGATTTTCACGACTTATTCCGAGGACGGAGTTTGTTGCTTCGAAGCGATTTTGGATAGCCCCAAGTTTTGCTCGTTGATTGGAGACACTATCAATCGCTTTGGTGTATAAAGAAATAGCTGAATCAGCACTTTCACGAGTCATTACACTCAGTGAGTATTCTATCGAACCACTTGTCTCTGATAGCTGTGCACTTGTTGGTGAAGGGCGTACTGTGGTACTGATTCCAAGTGATAATGCACGCATGTCTTCTACAGTGATTGAAATTCCTTCATTTGCACCAGCATTCGATTGAATGAAGATAGCATTCTTTCCTTCACTGAAGTCACCCGTCAAAATATCTTTTCCGTTGAACTGAGTCGTCTTCGCGATGCGCGTCACCTCATTCGTCAACTGGTCAATTTCTGATTGAAGTGAAGAACGGTCTTCAGGAGCAAGTGTTCCGTTACTTGCTTGGACGGCAAGTTCGCGCATCCGTTGCAAGAGACTATGTGTTTCAGTCATACCACCTTCTAACGTTTGTACCATCGAGATTCCGTCAAGGACGTTCTGTTCCGCTTTATCGAGGGCTTGCAAGCGATTCCTCATCTTTTCAGAAAGAGCGAGACCAGCTGCATCGTCCGCAGCCCGATTGATTTTTTGTCCACTCGATAGTTTGTCCATCGTCGTCTTAATACTCAATTGATTCGCCGTCAGGTTACGATACGCCTTTAGTGCTTGGACATTGTTTGAGATTTTCATTCGTATGCCATCCTTTCATATCCTGCATGATGGGCTGCCCGAGCGAGCGGGCGCTTATTTGTACTTGCTGCTTGCCATGTAACCAGCAGTTCTTCAGCAAGAAAAAGTGCTTCTGTGAGCACGTGATGTTCTGTGTAAGCAAGCAGTGTCTGTTGACCGAGGTAGAAGTACAACGCTTCGAGTTGAGACGTGATAATTCCGCCGTCGTCATGCAGTCCTTCTGAGAGCTTCGTCAGTAGCGCGTAGGCTTTTTGAAGACGTTCATTCATGTGATCAAACGTTTTTGCTTCAATCGCCGTGATCGCTTGTTCATACTGGAAAACGAGTCCTTGTAACATTTTTTCCGTCAATTGTTGTGGGGTCATCTGATACAGTTCTTGTTCTGTCATGTCTGTCGTCCTTTCGCGTGGTCCAGTTCTTCGATCAATAAGAGGAGTTCTGCCATGACGTCGTAGAGTTGTGGTGGAATCGCGGTCCCAAGGTCGAGATCGAGCAGATGACCGAGTAACGAGGTATCGTGTTCGATAGCGATTCCGTTGGCGCGTGCTTCCTGTAAGATCCGGTCTGCCGCTTGTCCTGTTGCGCGAGCAACAACGACGGGTGCTTGTCCGGACGCTTCATCGTAACGCAGAACGGCAGCAGATTTCCGGTGCTTCAAATCGATTTTCTGGTACATGGCTTCCTCCTTTAAATCCGGTAATCATACCCGTTTGGTGTCTCATCCTTTTGTTTGGCGACGTCTTGTCGTTCTTCCTTCGTGAACGGTCGGAACTGGATCCGGACATCTTGATAACCGGTCGCTTCTAAGGCGTCCGTCGTCCGTTCAAGGAACGGTGCAGCGAGTCGCTCGAGAATCGGGAAATCGTTCTCAATTGTGATTTGCATCTTCCGGTTGACGGTTTCGACACGTACGCCAATATCCCCGAGGCGTTTCGTATTCAGCTGGACGTACAACGTATTGTTTTCCCAGTCGATTACTTCATCCGGTCGCTTGTTTTGAAGGTGAACATGAAGACCGGCCGTCGCTTCGACGATCTGTACCGGAAGCGATAAAAGAATCTGATTCAAATGCTGTTGATTGTCAGGCTTATTGATTTGCTGTTGCGTCGTTAAGAACGATTGGAGCTTTGAAGCTTCCGGATTGAGAGTCGGAGCAGCGAGCTTCAACTCGGCGCTTTGCAGCTGCAGTGCTTTTTGAACCGTTTCTTGTAAAACCCGCGGACTGTTTTGTTTCGGCTCATAAGGTACGAGCTTTGCAGGTGCGTCGCTTGGCGTTCGTGTGCTTGGTGCGTTCCATTCCGGTAAATAGGTCGGACGGACGTTTGCTGGCGCGTAGCGGAAGGCTTCAAAGCCCGTCCGGACTTCTTGCAGTAGTGCCTTCGCTTCTGTTCCCCGACCGAGGGAAGCGAGTTCAGCACCGCGTTCGAGCTTCGATAAAAAGTGGATCAACTGTTTTTCATCCCGCATCGTCGTATGCAACATCGCGTCCGTTTGCTGGAACATTTGCTTCAAGCGGTGTGCCGTACTTTCGATGACAGCAACCATTTGCACCGGGCGGGACTCGACGAGTGGTTCGATTTGTCGCAGTTGTGACACAATCGTTCGCTGTTGGCTCTTGAAGTCGTTCGTCACCTCCGCTAAGCGAGGTGTCACCTCCCGGACGAGAGTCAGAGCTGAACGCGTCGCAGTTGCGGGCTCGACCGGACTTGCGGCACGTGCCGTCAGACCGATCAATTGTTCGCGGACACTCGTCTTCGGCTCGAGTGGAGCTTGCGGGAAGTGAGGTGTCAGTTGTTTACGGACCGTTTCGACGTCTCCTTGCTCAAGCGCTGTAATGAGTGCGGGACGTTCCTTCGCTGGCAAATGTTCAATGTACTGACGCATATGCAATGGTGTTGCGTCTTCGATATCACGCTGCGTCGGTAAGGTGACGCGGGCGACGTCAAGCGCAACGGCTTTTTCGAATGTCGGTTGGTTGCGTAAGGCGTCGCGTTCCGGAAGGACATCGACAAAGTCTTCGGTCGTCGCTAACAGACTATCGATCAAGAGTTCCGCTTCCGGTGGAAGGGAGTTATCAGGACGCGAGACGAGTTCAAGGACAAGATCCTTGTAGCTGCCTTGTAAAGCCGTGACCAGTTGGGCGACGACTTCCGGTGTTTGAGGCAACTGACCGCTCGCAAGGAGTTTTGCGACAGCCGGTTTCAGTTCTGCTGGCACGCCTTCGAGTAAAGCGGGATCGACGTTTGACGGAATCGAGACGGCGGACGGTGTTTCAGCGTCAGGTCCTGAGACAGCCGGTAGCTGTTCAATCAGATAGCCTTCTGCCGTTTGACCTTTTACTTTAAACTGGAAATCACCTGTCGGAACATCTCCAGTGAATGTCATCTCGATTTTATCCCGTCCGACCTGAACGAGCGCCGTATGCGGTCCCGTTTGTTCCAAGACGGTTCCTTTATATGTCTTCGTCTCCGAAAGAACGGTTTGTCCGGCAGGTACCGTCGAACGAGCTGGATTCAACTGGATATTCATCAAACGTCCTCCTTTTTTCAAAATACATCATCTTATTATATATCGGCAGAAACGAAAAAGGGTTGAGCGAAAATATCGCCCAACCTTCGTTTTTTCAAGATTTGATTGCATTAAAGCGTTCCTCTAATGTCATCGCGTTCAATTGTTGATAGCGAGCCATAAGCTCACCTGTTGCTTTCATTTGGTTGCGGACGATGTAAGGAGAGGCGTTCACGGGAAGGAGCATGCCATTGCGGGTCTTCAGCTTAGTCTGTCCATCCTCTTCGAGGACATCAATCATATGACTCCAAGCGTACCATTCGCAATCATCACGTTTCGGTGATTTGGTAGGGAAAAAGACGAGGCCGAGTGACGGTTCGATGACAATCGGGACTTTTCCTTTCACGGATGCGACACGTTTTGCGGTGACGATCCGTTCCTCAATAGAACTATTGTACTGCCTGCACGATAATTGCAACAGTTGATACGGTCGAAGTGGCGTCATGATGGTAGAACCATCTTCTAAAACGATGATGGATTGCTTCATCATGTCGTAGCAAGGTAAGATTGCTACGGTCCGCTTCGTGATTCGATACTTTTCATCATTATGGAATGGTCGCATGTCGACTACATCCTCCTCAAATGGGACAATGGATAAAACAGGTAATTACTAACGATATAATACAATATTACAAATGTAATGACAATGTAATTTTTTGAAATATAGAACAATGTCTTGGTGGAAATTGATAATTACGTGGTAATGGTTTCTAAATAATCAGAATTTTTAATTGTCAATAATTCCTTCTTTTGATAGACTAATTCGTGAGAGCTTGCTCTCGTACTCTGGTTTGCGAAGGGAACGTGAATTCGAATGGAACAAGGTAAAGTCAAATGGTTTAATGCTGAAAAGGGTTATGGATTCATCGAAACGTCTGACGCGAAAGACGTCTTCGTACACTTCTCAGCGATTCAAGTCGATGGCTACAAATCACTTGAAGAAGGCGAAGAAGTGGAATTTGAAATCGTTGAAGGCGATCGTGGTCCACAAGCTGCGAACGTTTCAAAGATCTAATCCAATAGCAGCCGCCACCGTTTTTAGGCTATCCGCCTAAAAGCGGTTTTTGTTTTGAATCCATTTGAAACGGGTATATACGTTAACATCAACATGCTTCAATATTATCGTACGCTAAGAATCGAAGTGAACGTTCATGAGAATGTCATCGTTTTCATGGTCTTCCTTCACTTATCGTGCTATAATAAAAACGAACCAAAGAATTTCGAATATTCAGAAGGAAACGACTGGATCATCTCGAATTCATAGGTTCAACCGGTTACTTAAGGAGGAGTTTACATGATCTACAACATTCGCGGTGAAAACTTGGACGTCACAGATGCTCTCAAGGATTACGTCGAGAAAAAGCTTGAAAAGTTAACTCGTTATTTTACAACTCCTACGGAAGCGCAAACGGCTTATGTCAATCTCAAAGTCAACAATGAGAAGCAAAAAGTCGAAGTGACGATTCCAATGCCAAACCTCTTGCTCCGCGCAGAGGATATCAATGGCGATATGTATGCAGCCATCGACCTCGTCGTCGATAAGCTCGAACGTCAAATCCGGAAACACAAAACGAAGTTGAACCGGAGAGGACGCGCTAAAGAAGGCGGCATCGGAGAGTACTTCAAAACGCTCGAAGGACCGGAAGCGGAAGCGCCAGTCTATGAAGAGGACGAGGCAGAACTCGAACTCGTTCGGACGAAGCGTTTCACACTCAAACCAATGGACACGGAAGAAGCGATTCTTCAGATGGACATGCTCGGACACGCATTCTTCGTCTTCTCAGACGCAGAAACGGGCAACACGAACGTCGTCTACCGTCGTAAGGATGGTCGTTACGGTTTGATTGAACCAGAATAATGAATGCAACAGGGACTCACTCTTACGGGCGAGTCCCTTTTTGATATGATGGAAAACTATTTTTAAACACGATACGTTTGCTCTATGACGAAAGACCGAGACCGCTACTCGGTCCGCTTGTTGAAATTTGACGTCGTATTCGGTACACTGAATAAAGGAAAAATCTCGGAATTCTGTTCGTTCAAAGAATCGTTCGAAGTAAGGGGACTGTAAGGCATGGCTAATTTTCTAAAAGAATTATTTGCACCAACGAAACGTGTCCTGAAGAAAGCCGAAAAAGCAGCAGACGCTGTGGAAGCATTCGAGACACAAATCGGTGCGTTATCGGATCAAGAACTCGAAGGAAAAGTCGTTGAATTCCGTGAGCGTCTCGCTAACGGAGAAGACTTAGATGATATTTTACCGGAAGCTTTCGCGGTCTGTCGCGAAGTTTCGACACGCGTTCTCGGCATGCGCCACTACCGCGTTCAGTTGATCGGTGGATATGTCCTGCATAACGGGGATATCGCCGAAATGAAGACCGGGGAAGGTAAGACACTCGTCGCAACACTCCCTGTTTATTTGAATGCCCTCGCTGGCAACGGCGTTCACGTCGTTACCGTCAACGAATATCTCGCGAAACGTGACCGTGACATCATGGAACCTCTTTATGCGGCTCTTGGTCTATCGGTCGGCTTGAATCTCTCAAGCATGTCGCGTCAGGAAAAACAAGCAGCCTATAGCTGTGACATCACGTACGGAACGAACAATGAGTTCGGTTTCGACTACTTGCGTGACAACATGGTCCTGTATAAAGAAGACCGTGTACAACGACCGCTCCATTACGCTGTCGTCGATGAAGTCGACTCAATCCTCGTCGATGAAGCGCGGACACCGCTCATCATCTCAGGGTCTGCCGAGAAATCGACAGCGCTCTATTCGCAAGCGGACACGTTCGCGAAAATCATGAAAGCAGATGAAGACTACACGGTCGACATCAAGACGAAGAGTGTTCTGTTGACGGAGCAAGGGATCGACCGCGCTGAAAAATATTTCGGCATCGATAACCTGTTCGGTCTCGAGCACGTCTCACTCAACCATCACTTGAGCCTCGCACTGCGGGCGAATGCCGTCATGCATCGCGACGTCGACTATATGGTTCGTGAAGACGAAGTCATGATCATCGACCAGTTCACAGGTCGTGTCATGGAAGGGCGTCGTTACTCAGAAGGTCTGCACCAAGCGATCGAAGCGAAGGAAGGCGTCGAGATTCAACGCGAATCGATGACGCTTGCGACGATCACATACCAAAACTTCTTCCGGATGTATACGAAGCTTGCCGGGATGACGGGTACAGCGAAGACGGAGGAAGAAGAGTTCCGTAACATCTACAACATGCACGTCGTACCGGTTCCGACGAACAAACCAGTCGTCCGAAACGATATGCCGGACTTGATCTTCAAGACGATGAACGGGAAGTTCGCTGCCGTCGCAGACGAAATCGAACGTGCCCACCGCGAAGGGCAACCTGTCCTCGTCGGTACGGTTGCCGTTGAGACGTCGGAGTTACTCAGTAACATCCTCAAGAAACGTGGCATTCGTCACGAAGTCTTGAACGCGAAGAACCATGCGCGTGAAGCAGAAATCATCGAGAACGCCGGTCAAGCGAACTCGGTCACGATCGCAACGAACATGGCCGGTCGTGGTACCGACATCAAGCTTGGTGAAGGTGTCTTAGATAAAGGTGGTCTCTTCATCCTCGGGACAGAACGTCACGAATCACGCCGGATCGATAACCAGCTCCGTGGTCGTGCTGGTCGTCAAGGAGATCCAGGGGCATCACAATTCTATCTGTCACTTGAAGATGAGTTGATGCGTCGTTTCGGTTCAGACTCATTGCAGTCGATGATGGATCGTCTTGGGATGGATGATTCGCAACCAATCGAGAGCCGGATGGTGTCTCGTGCCGTTGAATCGGCTCAAAAACGCGTCGAAGGAAACAACTTTGATGCGCGGAAACAAGTTCTCGGCTACGATAACGTCATGGCGGACCAACGGAAAGTCATGTACGCGGACCGGGCAGCAATTCTCGATGCGGGTTCCGTGTCAGATATCGTCCGTCCGATGATCGAGCAGACGATCGAAGCAGGCGTCCATCAGTACACGCCAATCGAGTTCGTCCCGGAAGAGTGGAGCATCGGTGCGCTTGCGGAGTGGGCAAACCAGACGCTTGCGATCGAAGAGAAGGTCACGGAAAGCGACCTCTTCGGAAAAGAACGTGAAGAGATCATCGAGTTGCTTAAAGAGCGGACATTCGCACACTACGAGCACAAACGGTCAGAAGTACCAGCCGAAGCATTTGATGAGTTTGAAAAAGTCATCGTTCTTCGTGCCGTTGACCAACACTGGATGAACCATATCGATCAAATGGATCAACTCCGTGAAGGGATTCACCTCCGGGCATACGGTCAAAACGACCCGCTCCGTGAATACCAATCGGAAGGTTCGATGATGTTTGATGCGATGAACGCTGCGATCGCAGAAGAAGTGACGCAATTCGTCCTTCGGGCAGATCTCGATCCGAACCTCAAACGCGAAAAAGTCGTCCAAGACGAAGTCGCCGTTTCGGGTAAGGAAGACAAAGCGGTCAAGAAAAAACCGGTCCGGAAAAATCCAAACGACCAAATCGGACGCAACGATCCGTGCTGGTGTGGATCCGGTAAGAAATATAAGAACTGTCACGGCCGTCAGGCATAAGTGATGAATCGACTGAAAGAGAGGCAGGAGATTCCTGCCTCTTTTCACGGAAAGAGAAGGTGGAACACATGGAATTAGCAGAAATTCGCAACACCGCCGAGTGGATGGAAAAGAAACTCGACGAATATAAGGCATCACTCGACCTCGAGTCGAAGATTGCCCGGATCGAAGAACTTGAAAACGAGATGACGTACCCAGACTTCTGGAACAACCAGGAATCGGCACAAAAAGTCATCGATGAGTCGAACGGCTTAAAAGCGATGGTCGACAAATATAAAGAACTCGAAGCAGGTCACGAGAACGTCGCTTTGACGTACGAATTGATCAAGGAAGAGCCGGATGCGGATCTTCAAGAAGAGCTCGAATCAGAACTTGGCGATCTCAAGAAGAAGTTCGAAGACTTCGAACTTCAAATCCTCTTGAACGGTGAGTATGACGCAAACAACGCGATCCTCGAGTTGCACCCAGGTGCGGGTGGTACCGAGTCACAAGACTGGGCATCGATGCTGTTGCGGATGTACCAACGTTTCTGCGACAAGCAAGGCTGGAAAGTCGAAACGATGGACTACCAACCGGGTGATGAAGCAGGTGTTAAATCGGTCACGCTCCGTATTCAAGGGCACAATGCCTATGGATACTTAAAAGCCGAAAAAGGGATCCATCGTTTAGTCCGGATCTCACCGTTTGACTCGTCAGGTCGCCGTCATACATCGTTCGTCTCGTGTGACGTCATGCCGGAATTCAACGATGACATCGACATCGAAGTCCGGACGGAAGATTTACGGATCGATACGTACCGTGCCTCTGGTGCCGGTGGTCAGCACATCAATACGACGGACTCGGCTGTCCGGATCACCCACGTTCCGACAGGCGTCGTCGTCTCTTGTCAACAAGAACGGTCGCAGATCAAAAACCGTGAAGCGGCAATGAAGATGTTGAAAGCGAAACTCTACCAACGCGAAATCGAAGAGCAACAAAAGAAACTCGACGAGATCCGTGGTGAAAAATCGGATATCGCATGGGGTAGCCAAATCCGTTCGTACGTCTTCCACCCATACAGCATGGTCAAGGATCACCGGACGAACTATGAAGTCGGGAACACGCAAGGAGCAATGGATGGTGACATCATGGGCTTCATCGATGCGTACCTCCGTCTGATGAATATGTAAGACAATCAACCAGTCGGACGATGTTCGACTGGTTTTTTGACCGTCAAAGGGGGAACAGTCATGCAGGAGCAAAGTCGGATCAACAAACAGGCGTGGGAGTACCGAGCGTATGAGTTTTGGGAGAAACGCGACGGAGCACCGGTAGAATATGCTGCGATCATCAAACAAGATCCAGCCGCATGTTTGAAGAAACATCGTCGTCATTTCGAAGACGTCGCCGGGAAGACAATCGCGAACATCTGTGGTTCGAACGGACGCAAGGCGGTGCCGTTAGCGTTACTCGGGGCGGACGTCACGGTGTTCGATATCTCAGAGGAGAATGCCAAGTATGCGCTTGAACTGGCGCACTATGCTGAGACATCAATCCACTATGTCGTCTGCGATCTCTACGCGATTGACCTTGAACGATATCGCGATACGTTTGATCTCCTCTACTTAGAAGGTGGCATTTTGCATTATTTTGCGGATTTCGAGCGTTTTCTGCAGATTCTGTTTACGATCTTGCGGCCTGGCGGACAGCTGATCCTTAGCGATTTTCATCCGGTCGGACGCTGGATCGATGCGGACTTGACGTATCGACCGCGTTATTTCGATCAAGCGTTACAAGCGGGTGACTTAGCGTATAAGACACACTTTACGGACGCGGAACAAATCGATTTTCCGGACGTCTCCGTCCGTTACTTTACGCTGAGTGAGATTTTAAACGGCGTTATCGCGACGCGATTTACGTTACAACAGTTTGAGGAGCATCGCGGATGGAACGGTGAGAACATCCCGAAGGAGTTCACGCTCCTCGCAACGAAACCACTTGAAGGGAGAAATCTTTGATGATCATTCGGAAAGAAGGCTTCAAGGGTGCAGCGGGAATCCGGCTTGTCCATGAGGCAGCGTTCGAACAACCGAGCGAAGCGAACCTCGTGGATGCGTTACGCGAGGACGAAGCCGCGCAACCGGTCTTTGGTCGCGTCGCGATGACCGACAAAGGAGAAATCGTCGGTCATGTCCTCTTGAGCCGAATCCATATCGGTGACATCCCGTCACTTGCCTTAGCGCCGGTCGGTGTGTTGCCGGCTTGGCAACGAAAGGGCATCGGTTCTGAGTTGATCCGCCAGGTGATCGAGGATGCACGGGATGCCGGTGAATCACATATCGTCGTGCTTGGTCACGACAGCTACTATCCACAGTTTGGTTTCGAACGGGCGATCGACTACGGTATTGAGCCACCGTTCCCCGTTCCGCCAGAAGTCTTTCTCGTCCTTGCACTCGAACGGAATGGGTTGCGTAGCGTCAGCGGCATCGTCCGCTACAGTCCCCCCTTTAGTGCGGTATAAAGGGAACACTGTGAGTTGTTCCGCCTCTCTAGTCGTTGTCTGACTTTTCCGCTAAAATGAAACACGAGAATCAATCGATAAGGGGAAATGGAATGTCATGACATCGACACGTCAGGAAGTCGTGCGCGATTATGCGTATTTGTTAATCGGGTCCTTGTTCGTCGCAAGTGCCTTTAGTTTATTTTTAGCACCGAATCAACTCGCTTCAGGAGGCGTTAGTGGCTTATCGATCGTCTTGAACGATCTGTTCGGGATCTCACCCGGCTTGTTCCAACTTGTCGCGAACGTCGTCTTGCTCGCGATCGGGTGGATGATCCTCGGGATGGGTTTTGGCGTCAAATCACTCGTCGGGTCGATCTTTTTACCGGTCGTCATCCTTGTCTACGAGCGGTTCGATGTTCCGGCTGCGACGATGAATCCGATGCTTGCTGCGATCTTCGGTGGTGCCGGTGTCGGGATCGGACTCGGTCTGATCTTCCGGGGACGTGCCTCGACCGGGGGAATGGATTTGATTGCGCAAATTTTGCACCGTTTCACAAAATTGCCACTCCATCTCTGTATCGCCTTGCTCGACGGAACGATCGTCATCAGTGCAGCGACAATCTTCTCGCTTGAGATCGGACTGTACGCGCTCGTCGCCTTGTTCATCACGATCAAGATGATCGACGTCGTCCAACTCGGGATCACGAACGACAAGCTCGCCTATATCATTTCCGATCAACGGGAAGCGTTAGTGAAGGAAATCTTTGAGACGCTCGATCGCGGAGCGACGGAGATCGAGGCAGCGGGTGCGTTTACGCGGACACGGAAACCGATGCTGATGGTCGTCGTCCGCCAAGGAGAGATCACAACGCTTAAAGAGATCGTCAAACACATCGACCCGTCGGCGTTCCTTGTCGTCAGTGAAGCGCATGAAGTTCTCGGACTCGGTTTTACGGACGACAAACGCTACCGGAATGTGCCGTAATTGTTCCAAACTCGTGAAGTTTTTGTGAAATCATGCTTAACTCTTCTGCATAACGGTTATACTCTAACTAGGATCAGAAGCGTTTACTTAGATACTTACAAGAGGGGGATATCCGGATGAAGCTGAAAAACTTGTTACTCGCGTTAGGGTTAGGCACGACGCTTGCACTCGCAGCATGTGGTGGTAGTGACGACTCCAGCTCTAGCGATTCGTCAAGTACGAAGGAAGAGTCGACGATGAACGATGATTCGTCGAAGACGGAAACAGCTGTTGATGCGGAAAAAATCTTCGCGAACAACTGTGCATCGTGTCACGGGAACAACCTTGAAGGAAATGTCGGACCAAATCTGACGAAGGTCGGCTCGAAATACTCTTCAGAAGAGATTCAAGAGATCATCAAGAACGGGAAAGGGCAAATGCCGGCTGGAATCCTCAAAGAGGATGAAGAAATCGTTGCCGTTGCTGACTGGCTCGCGGATAAAAAGTAATTATGGGATATGATGGGGTATGAGATGACAGACACGACATGTGTTCGTCATCTCGTACCTCTTTTTTATGGTATCATCGCTTGAAATGACATTTGATTGTAATGTGCGTTCAATTTCGTCCCTGTTATAATGGTGGTCGGTAGGTTTTTAGACCTATCCATTCAGCATCAGTAAATAAGTAAGGATGTGAAGTACGTGATCAAGATGCAACGAATCAGTAAGATTTATCCGAACGGCGTCACGGCACTCCGTGAGGTCGATTTGACGATTGATCAAGGCGAATTCGTCTATATCGTCGGTCCGTCGGGTGCGGGTAAGTCAACATTCATGAAAATGATGTACCGCGAAGAGAAACCAACGAGCGGTTCATTTTTATTTAAAGGAATCGAAGTCGGTAAGTTGAAGAACCGTCAAATCCCCGAACTTCGTCGCCAAATCGGCGTCATCTTCCAAGATTTCAAACTACTCCCGTCATTGACGGTTTATGAAAATGTCGCCTTCGCATTAGAGGTCGTAGGAGAAGACAAGTCACAAATCCGCCAGAAGGTGCTCGAGGTACTCGATCTCGTCAAGCTCAAGCATAAGGAACGGAACTATCCGGATGAATTATCTGGGGGCGAACAACAACGAATCTCGATCGCGAGAGCCATCGTCAACCGTCCGTCACTCGTCATCGCCGATGAACCGACAGGAAACTTGGACCCGGATACTGCATGGGAGATCATGGAAGTGTTCGAAGAGATCTATCGCCGTGGGACAACGGTCGTAATGGCGACACACAACCGAGACATCGTCAACAAGATGCGTCATCGTGTCTTAGCGATCGACGGTGGAAAAATCGTCCGAGACGAAGAGAAAGGAATGTACGGCTATGAAGTTTAATGGATTCCGTCATTTACGGGAAGGGGCAAAAGGTCTCGTCCGGAACGGCTGGATGACATTCGCTTCAGTCAGTGCCGTTACCGTCACACTACTTCTCGTAGGAATATTCGCAATGCTCATGTTCAACGTCAACAAGATTTCTGATAACGTCGAAAAAGATGTCGAAATCCAAGTCTTTGTTGAACGGGAAGCAGACCAAGCAAAAATTGATTCAGTTGGCGATTCATTGAAGCAATTACCGGGTGTCGCCTCTGTCCGTTATAGTTCGAAAGAAGAAGAACTGGACCGCTTCAAGGAGCAACTTGGCGAAGGTTCACAAGCGTATCGGTCTGTTGAAAAAGATAACCCGCTTCACGATCGATACATCGTCAAAGCTACCTCACCAAAAGAGACAGAAACACTTGCAAATTCCATCAATAAAATGGAAAATATAGATAGTGTCGAATATGGTAAGGACTATGTTAAAAAGATGTTTAACTTCCTTGAAGGAGTTCGGATCGGTGGAATCATCCTGATCGTCGGTTTGACGTTCATGGCGATGTTCCTCATTTCGAATACGATCAAAGTCACGATCTTCTCCCGTCGTCGGGAAATCGAGATCATGCGTCTCGTAGGAGCGAAAAACGGATTCATCCGTGCACCGTTCTTCGTTGAAGGGTTGTTGATGGGGATATTAGGTGCCATCATCCCGATTGTCGTTGTCTACTTTGGTTATGAAGCCTCATATAATGTGATTCAACCTCAACTAGCAACGATTAACGAAGGAATCTTCTCACTGATTCCGCCAGGACAATTATCACTAGAGGTCGTCTTAATTTTACTCGGTCTCGGTGCATTCATCGGTGTCTGGGGATCGACGACGTCACTCGGTCGTTTCTTAAAGATTTAATCGATTCATTTAAAAATAAAATAGAGGAGAGATGCTTCTCATGAAAGTCCGATTCTATTCTGTCGTCCTGAGCTTAGCTTTGATTGGAACTAGCGTGTCCGTTCATGCCACGTCGAAAGAAGATTTGTTGAAGGAACAACAGGAGGTCGAAAGCCGTCTAAAAGAGACGGAACGATCACAGAATCAGACATCAGAGAAGTTGATCTTGACGAAACAGCAGCGCAAGGAAGCCCGTGCGCAACTGGATGAAGTCAACAGCCGTTTGGATGATTTAGCGCGTAAGATAGCCGATCAACAAGCGGCTGTTGTTGCATCTAAGGAACGATTACGTCTGACGGAAGAAGCCATTTCCGAAACGTTGAAGGAACTACATCAACAAGAAGATTTACTAGGCAGTCGCTTACGTGCCGTCCAGCAAAAGGGAGACGTTACCTACATCGAGGTCTTGCTTGACGCGAAAGACTTCGGTGATTTGATTTCGCGTTTCAGCACAGTCAGTGAGATCATGAAGCAAGATGATGATGTCCTGCAAACATATAAGGCGAACGTCATTCAGTTGAACGAACAGCGATCCGATCAAGCGTTGTTGCTCGAAAGTCTGAAGCGGGAGCAACGGAAATTACTTGTCCTTCAGACGCAAATCATCTCAGAATCGGAGTTGAAGCGAAAGCTGGTCGTCCAGTTGAACACGAAGGTAAAAGCGTTGCAACAAGAGCAGTTCTCAAAAGCTGAAGAAGCAGAAATTCTCGCTGATCAGCGACAGTTGATTCAAAATGAACTGGCTACACTGAAAGAAGCAGAACGAAAAGCAAAAGAAGAAGCAAAGCGACGGGCAATCGAGGCAGCACGTCAAGCCGAAGCGAAGCGAGTAGCGGAAGCCAAACGGCAAGCAGAAGCTGCGCGTGCTGCTGCAGCGAAACAACAGGAAGCGGATGCTGAGAAAACGAAGCCACCCGTCCCTGAAGTCGAAGTACCTTCTGAAACACCTGATACACCAGCAGACGTCGATTCGAATCGTCCGTTCCATTTACCGGTGCAAGGCTATGTCTCATCACCGTTCGGTCCACGAAACAATCCGTTGACTGGAAAGCCGGAGATCCATAAGGGAATCGATCTCGTCAATGCGAAAGGGACACCGATTCATGCGGCAGCCGGAGGAATTGTTTTGCGTGCAGGCAGTGCGACGGGGTACGGCAATGTCGTCATGGTAACTCATTTAATTGATGATCAGGTCTATACGACCGTTTATGCCCACCTGGAGTCAATCGATGTCAAAGCCGGTCAAACGGTCATGCCGGGTCAAACCGTCGGCACACTTGGATCAACCGGCTGGTCGACAGGACCGCATCTGCATTTCGAATTGCATAAGGGAGAGTGGGCTGCCGGTCAACCGAATGCAGTCGACCCGGCACCGTACATCTTTTGACATCCCATAGAATACTGAAAAGATAGGGTAACCTATCTTTTTTTGCTATACTGAAAAAAATAATGCGTTTTTTAACGGAAGTGGGGAATCAAGCGTGAAAAAATCTACAACAGCAGTCATCGCGGTCAGTACCTTCGGGCTTGGTTTAGGGGCAGGCGCCGTCGGAATGTTAGCGGCTGGCGGAACGGATTCTGTCTCGACGTCATCGTCGTCTGCGAATGCGACGGGTGATTGGAAAAAAATTGATCAGGTCCGTCAAATGATCGAACAGAACTATCTAGAAGACGTAACGGATAAAGAATTACTCGACGGTGCGTTATCCGGTATGGCGGAAGTGCTTGACGATCCGTATTCCGTCTATATGGATGAGTCGGAAACAGCATCGTTCAATACGAATCTATCGTCTTCGTTCGAAGGAATCGGTGCGACGCTTGAACAAAAAGGCGAGTCGATTGTCATCGTCTCACCAATCAAAGGATCACCCGCTGAAAAAGCTGGCATCAAACCGGGTGACGTCATCTTAGAAATCGACGGCAAGTCGACGAAAGGGCAAAAGACGGATCAGGCGGTCAAGAAAATCCGTGGTGAAAAAGGAACGAACGTCGTCCTGACGATTCAACGCAGCGGTCAAGACGCGATGGACATCACGATCAAACGGGATACGATTCCGATTGAGACGGTCTATACGTCGACCGAGGACGTCAACGGGAAGAAGATTGGTGTCTTGCAAGTGACACAGTTCTCAGAACCGACGGCTAAAGAGTTCGAGAAGGGGCTCGCGAAACTCGAGAGTCAGAATATCGATGGACTCGTCATCGACGTTCGCGGAAATCCGGGTGGTCTCTTAACGGCTGTCTCAAGCATGATTGCACCGTTTATTCCGAAGGACGTTCCGATTTATCAAGTCGAGAACAATAAGGGAGAGCGTCAGCAGGAATTCGGGAAGGCAGACGAGAAGAAACCTTATAACATCGTCGTGCTCGAAGACGGCGGATCAGCGTCCGCGTCCGAGATTTTAGCAGCTGGTCTGAAAGAAGGTGCTGGAGCCGAGGTCGTCGGTACGAAATCGTTCGGTAAAGGCATCGTCCAAAGTGCCTATGACTTGAAGGACGGTAGCGATTTGAAGTTAACGACGAACAAATGGCTGACACCGGACGGCAACTGGATTCATAAAAAAGGCGTTAAGCCGACGATTGAAGTCAAGCAACCGGCGTACTTCAACGTCACGAAGATTTTGACTGATCAAAAGTCACTCGCAGTCGGCGATTATGGAAAATCAGTCGAAAATGCTCACCTCGTCCTCGAAGCAATCGGTTTCGAGCCAAAAGGACAGGATGGGTATTTCGGTGACACGATGAAGAAAGCCGTCGAAGCCTTGCAAAAGGATGCGAAGCTTGATGTCACTGGAAAAATCGATCAGCAGACAGCGGGTGAGATGGAGACGCGTCTCCTGAAGAAACTCGAGGACGATAAGAATGACGTCCAGCGGAAAAAAGCACTCGAGGTCGCTGCTCAATAATAAGGAATGGAAAGAGGTCTGAATGCGCGTGGAATTACTCGATGAAATTGGTTGGACCGCGATTAGTCTCATCGCCAGTCCGACCTTGTGGTTAGCACTCCTTGTCAGTTGGGTCATCGGCATCCGGCGTGTCAAACGGGAACGTGGACTGTTCCGCTCCCGGACGCACGGTAAACGAAGCGATGTCCTCGAAACGCTTTTACCGGGGTTACTCGTTGGTCTCGTCCTGTCTGTCGTCAGCGGCTGGTTCGGATTGACGCTGACGCCGCAATACGCTCTGTTGTTACTCGGACTCTCGAGCGTCTTGCTGTTGGTCGGTATCGTTCGCTTGAACATACCGCTTTGGCCGATCGTCTTGCTTGGACTTGCCGGTTGGTTCCTAATGGATGCACGTCTTGATCCGGTTCGTCAGGTTGAGCCGAAAATGATTTTATTGCTTGCGACGTTAACGCTCGTCGCGGAATGTCTCCTCGTCTGGTGGCGCGGGCAACGACGCCTGTCACCGTCACTCGTCGTCTCGAAGCGTGGTCGCTTCATCGGTGGGCTGTCAGCGAATAAACTTTGGCTATTGCCTTTGCTCGTCTTTGTTCCGGGCGACGTGCTTGAAGCCTGGTGGCCACGTTACAGCTTCCCAGAGCTCGTTCCAATCGTGCTTTGGTTACCAATCGGCTTCAGCTTCCTCTTTACGGGTAAGTTGCCGAAAGAATTGATGCGTCCGCTCGTTCAAGGACGTTTGATCACGAGTCTCGTCGCGATTCTATTGACGGTTCTTGCATACGTCACCGGACAAGCTGAATGGCTGTACGGGATCGTTTTGTTGCTCGTTCTGCATATCCTATTGCATCAGCGGGTCAAACGCTTGAACCGGGCACAGACACCATTGTTCCTCAATGGAACGCGTGGTGCCGTCATTCTTGGAACGCTACCTGATAAACCAGCTGCCGAGATGGGCTTGATTCCGGGTGAAGCGATCTATAAGGTCAATGGTGAGAAGGTCGATTCGGAAGCATCGTTCTACGAAGCGATCCAAAAACACAAACCGTATCTGCGTCTTGAAGTCATGAACCATAACGGTGACATCCGGTTTGCGCAACGTGCCTTCTATGAACAAGATCATCATGAGCTTGGTATCCTGTTCGTCAACGAGCCGGTCCATGGTCGCACTAAAGTGCGGTCTTTGCATTAAATTAGTACATCCCTGTCACGGAACAGCCGTGACGGGGATTTTTTTGTCGGCAGAAAAACCGAGGATCAACACTAGAAGCAAAAAGAAACTTTTGCATTTTCGAAAAAAAGGGTAACTTCCTAAAAGAAGCACTTCATAATCGAATGTTTGTTCGTAAAGTGGTACAATAAAAATAGATTTTTTACGTGATGAGGGGGAAGCAAACGATGGATTTTGAACTCGTTTCACCATTTGAGCCAGGCGGTGATCAGCCGACGGCAATCGAAAAATTGGTGACTGGGCTAAAACAAGGCGAACGACATCAGACGTTGCTTGGGGCGACCGGTACCGGGAAGACGTTCACGGTCTCGAACGTCATCAAGGAAATCAAGAAACCGACGCTCGTCCTTGCCCATAACAAAACACTAGCGGGACAACTCTACTCGGAGTTCAAGGAATTCTTCCCGAACAATGCGGTCGAATACTTCGTTAGTTTTTATGATTATTATCAACCGGAAGCGTATGTACCGTCGACGGATACGTTCATTGAGAAGGACTCTTCGATCAACGATGAGATTGATAAACTACGTCACTCGGCGACGTCCGCCCTGTTCGAACGGGAGGACGTCTTGATCGTTGCTTCTGTCTCGTGTATCTATGGTCTCGGTAACCCGGAAGAGTACAACAACCACGTCTTGTCACTGCGTGTCGGCAATGAGATGGGGCGAAACGAGATGCTCCGTCGTCTAATCGACATCCAGTATGAGCGTAACGACATCGACTTCCAGCGCGGACGGTTCCGCGTCCGCGGAGACGTCGTCGAAATCTTCCCGGCGTCACGCGATGAACAATGTGTCCGGGTCGAGTTCTTCGGTGACGAGATCGAACGGATTCGTGATATGGATCCGCTGACAGGTGAGATCGTCGCGGACCGTGAGCACATCTCGATCTTCCCGGCGTCCCACTTCGTGACGGGGGATACCCGTCTGCAGAAGGCGATCGCGAACATCGAGAAGGAACTAGAGGTCCAGCTTGCGAAGCTACGCGAAGACAATCAGTTGCTCGAAGCGCAACGGCTCGAACAACGGACGAACTACGATCTCGAGATGATGCGTGAGATGGGCTATTGCTCCGGAATCGAGAACTACTCGCGCCATTTGAACTTGATGCCGGAAGGGGCAACACCGTATACATTGCTCGATTACTTCCCGAAGGACTTCTTACTCGTTGCCGATGAGTCGCACGTCACACTGCCGCAAATTCGCGGGATGTATAACGGCGACCAGGCACGGAAACAAGTCCTCGTCGATCACGGCTTCCGTCTTCCGTCGGCAAAAGACAACCGTCCGTTACGGTTCGAGGAGTTCGAGGAAAAAGTCAGTCAGGCGATCTATATCTCGGCGACACCAGGACCGTATGAACTCGAACATTCGAAAGAGATGGTCGAGCAAATCATCCGTCCGACCGGTCTCGTTGATCCAACGATCGAGATTCATCCGATCACGGGACAAATCGATTACTTGATGGATAACATCCGTGACCGGGTCGCGAAGAACGAACGTGTTCTCGTGACGACACTGACGAAGAAGATGGCAGAAGACTTGACCGACTACTTGAAAGAGAACGGTGTCAAGGTCAACTACATGCACTCGGAGATCAAGACGCTGGAACGGATTGAAATCATCCGTGACTTACGGCTCGGGAAATACGATGTCCTCGTCGGGATCAACTTGTTACGAGAAGGACTCGATATTCCGGAAGTCTCACTCGTGACGATTCTCGATGCCGATAAGGAAGGTTTCCTCCGTTCGGACCGTTCGCTGATTCAAACGATTGGTCGGGCGGCGCGGAACTCGGAAGGACACGTCATCTTGTTTGCTGATAAAGTCACCGATTCGATGCAACGCGCAATCGATGAGACGGAACGCCGTCGCGCGATCCAGATGGCGTTCAACGAAGAACATGGCATCACGCCGCAGACGATCAAAAAAGACGTTCGTGGTGTCATCAGTACGACGATCGAGAGCGACGACACCGTCGAGAAACTCGAGAAGTTCAACAAACTCAAAAAACCCGAGCGCGAAACGTTGCTTGAGCAGCTCGACCAAGAGATGCGTCAAGCGGCGAAAGACATGCAGTTCGAACGAGCTGCTGAGCTCCGCGACCTCATATTAGAATTGAAAGCAGGTGCCTAAGTTGGGAGAAAAGAAGAATCAGATTATCATCAAAGGCGCTCGCGTCAATAATCTACAAAACATCGATGTCGAAATTCCCCGCGATCAGCTCGTCGTCTTGACGGGCTTGTCCGGGTCAGGGAAATCGTCGCTTGCCTTCGACACGATTTACGCGGAAGGACAACGGCGTTATGTCGAAAGTTTATCAGCCTATGCCCGTCAGTTCCTCGGACAGATGGATAAACCGGATGTCGACACGATCGAAGGACTGAGTCCAGCAATTTCAATCGACCAGAAGACGACGAGTAAAAACCCACGGTCGACGGTCGGAACGGTCACAGAAATCTATGATTATCTGCGTCTGTTGTACGCACGAATTGGTAAACCGATTTGTCCAAATCACGGAATCGAGATTTCGAGCCAGACGATCAGTCAGATGGTCGACCAAGTGATGGAGTTACCGGAGCGGACGCGTCTGCAAATTCTCGCGCCAATCGTTTCCGGACGAAAAGGAACTCACGTCAAGGTGCTCGACGATTTGAAGAAGGAAGGCTTCGTCCGCGTTCGTGTCAACGGAGAGACGATGGATCTCGCCGAAGAAATCACGCTTGAGAAAAACAAGAAACACTCGATCGAAGTCGTCGTTGACCGTGTCGTCGTTCGACCAGACGTCGAAGCCCGTCTTGCGGACTCACTCGAGACTGCACTTCGCCTTGCGGATGGTCGGGTCATCGTCGACACGATGGACGGCAACGAATTGTTGTTCAGTGAGCATCACGCTTGTCCGATCTGTGGCTTCTCGATCGGCGAACTCGAACCACGGATGTTCTCGTTCAACTCACCGTTTGGTGCCTGTACGTCATGTGACGGTCTCGGAACGAAGCTTGAGGTTGATGTTGATCTCGTCGTGCCGCATCCTGATAAGTCATTGAACGAAGGGGCAATCGTGGCGTGGGAACCAACGAGCTCGCAGTATTATCCACAATTGCTTAAAGCGGTCTGTGACCACTTCAAGATTGATATGGATACACCGTTCGAACAATTGTCAGAAGAACACCGCGAAACGATCTTGAACGGAAACACGAAGGAAGAGATCCACTTCCGTTACGAGAACGACTTCGGGATGGTCCGGAACACGAACCTCTACTTCGAAGGGGTCCTCAATAACTTACAACGTCGCTTCAAGGAGACGTCGTCTGATTATATCCGGGAACAGATGGAAGGCTACATGGCGAAGAAGGCGTGTCCGACGTGTAAAGGACATCGCTTGAAACGGGAATCGCTCGCCGTCAAAGTATCCGATCACCATATCGGTGAAGTGACGAAGATGTCTGTTAAACAAGCGGTCATGTTCTTTGACGAACTGCCGGAGAAATTAAGTGAGAAGGATCAGACGATTTCGCGGATGATCGTCCGTGAGATTCACGAACGGGCGTCGTTCCTTGAGAACGTCGGACTCGATTACCTGACGATCTCACGCGCAGCGGGGACGTTGTCCGGTGGGGAAGCGCAACGGATTCGTCTTGCGACACAAATCGGTTCGCGTCTGACGGGTGTCCTCTATGTTCTCGATGAACCATCGATCGGCTTACACCAACGCGATAATGATCGTCTGATCAATACGCTGAAGGCGATGCGTGATCTCGGCAACACGTTGATTGTCGTCGAACACGATGAAGATACGATGATGGCAGCCGACTACTTGATCGATATCGGACCTGGTGCTGGCGATCATGGTGGATTCGTCACGGCAGCCGGGAAGCCAGAAGAGTTGATGCAGGATGCGAACTCATTGACTGGTCAATACTTGTCCGGGAAGAAGTTCATTCCTGTTCCGTCGACACGCAAAGAGCCAGACGGTCGGATGCTTCATATCCATAAAGCATCGGAAAACAACCTGAAGAACGTCGATGTCGATATTCCGCTTGGTCTGTTCGTCGCCGTCACAGGTGTCTCGGGATCCGGGAAATCGACGTTGATCAATGAAATTCTTTATAAGACGATCGCGCACGAGATGAACCGGGCGAAAGAAAAACCGGGTGCTCATAAAGGGATCACGGGTCTTGATCAAATCGATAAGGTCATCGATATCGACCAGTCACCAATCGGTCGGACACCGCGTTCGAACCCGGCAACGTATACCGGTGTCTTCGATGACATTCGGGACGTTTTTGCTTCGACGAACGAAGCGAAACTCCGTGGTTACAAAAAAGGACGTTTCAGTTTCAACATCAAGGGTGGACGCTGTGAAGCGTGTCGTGGTGACGGGATCATCAAGATTGAGATGCACTTCTTACCGGACGTCTATGTTCCGTGTGAAGTCTGTCACGGAAAACGCTACAACCGCGAAACACTCGAAGTGAAATATAAAGGCAAAACGATTGCCGACGTGCTTGAGATGACGGTTGAAGATGCCCTTGCCTTCTTCGAGAACATTCCGAAGATTACGCGGAAACTGCAGACGATCGCTGACGTCGGTCTGACGTACATGCGTCTCGGTCAACCCGCGACGGAACTGTCTGGCGGGGAAGCGCAACGTGTTAAACTGGCGTCCGAGTTGCATAAACGCTCGACTGGGAAGACGATCTATATTCTCGATGAGCCGACGACAGGGCTTCACGTCCATGATATCGCGCGTCTCCTGAAAGTGTTGCAACGTCTTGTCGACAATGGCGATACGGTACTCGTCATCGAACACAACTTGGACGTCATCAAGACGGCCGACTACTTGATTGATCTTGGACCTGAAGGTGGCGACGGTGGCGGAACTATCGTTGCTGCCGGTACACCGGAACACATCGCTGAAGTTGAAGCATCCTACACGGGACGATACCTCGCACCTGTCCTTGAACGCGATGCGGCACGAATTGAATCGTGAAACTTTTGTGGATGAGGATTCGTAGGGAGGAACTAAGGGAACTTAAACGAAAGTATCATGTAACACACGTTTGAGGTTCAAGAATAGGAGGGAACGGTTCATGAAGCAAGATATGCGTCAATTGATATTGGAGCAAGTCAAAGAAGGAAAGTTAACGATTGATGAGGCACTCGATAAACTCGAGCGGCTCGAAGCGATCGACGAACGTGCAACTTCTGCCAGTGAACATAAGTACGTCGATGAACCAGAACAATATGATCGGGTCGACCAGTATTCCGTCGATTCGCTGACGACGAAAGTCATGTCAGCGTTCGATAATCTCGTCAGCCGGATCAAGGACAGTGATCTTTCGCTTAATCAGGCGTCCGGTCCGAACGTCACCTACGTCAAACAATTCCCGTTCAGCGGTGAGACCGTGCACGTCGATTTGTTCAATGCGAACTTGGTCGTTGAACCGAGTGATCTCGAAGAATGCGAATTAACGGTGACGGGACGTCCACTCCGCCGCCAACAGGTGACGGAAGAACAGGCGCTTGAGCAACTTCAAGCCGCTGTTCAACACGCGGTCTCAGCAAACACACTCTCGATCCGTTTGAAGGATAAGAGTGTCCGTGCGACAGTCCATCTGAAAGTACCACGCCGTCATTACGAATCATTCGTCTTACAGACGCTGAACGGGGAAATTTCGTTGACGTCACTTGATACGACATCCGCTCAACTGATGACAGCAAACGGTCGAGTCAACGTCCGCGATCTGTTCAGTGAGGATGTCAAAGTATCGACAGCGAACGGTTCGATTGAAATCGAAGAGTCGGAGTTGAAAGTCTTGAAGGCGAAGACAGCCAACGGACAAATCATCACGACAGGTGTCTTCGAACGTTCAGAACTGAAAACAGCGAACGGAAACGTCCGCTGTGAGCTGAAGACCGTACAAAACGCGAAGGTCAAAGCTTCGTCCCTTGCTGGAAGCATCGCTTTGATGTTGCCGCACGGCGCAGAAGTCTACGGTGAGCTTGAGACGAACTTCGGTGGTCTCAACTGCAACCTCGATGACATGGAATTAATCCGGGATCAAAAAGAGATCGTCAACCGGAAGCTCCATTTCGTATCAGGTCGCGGTCGTTCACCAAAAATCGAGGTCGAAGCGGATACGAAGACAGGTACGATTTCGGTCACGCACGGTGTTCACCTCAGCCCACAAGCTTTATAAGCATACTAGCGCAACTTCTTGAAAAAGAGGTTGCGCTTTTCTTATGACGTCGTATCCGCTTTGCATGCTTTCCTCAGGCGAGACACAAGCCGCGGCTACACGAGTAGCCGGGTCTCGTTTGTCTCTGACAGCGCGGATGTCCGCGCTTTTTCCTGTAGGAGTCACGCAAACGGGCAGACGTCAGCTGCATATACAAAAACACCCATCCTTACTGAAAAGGATGGGTGTAGCCTACATCAATAATCGTAATCCTGATCCATCATCGGCTCGTCGAAGTTCATGTTCTCGATATTATTCATATCGTAACCGAACGAGAGTAAGGCAATGACACCGATGATTGCAAGAACGATCGAAACGAGAATCAGACCGATTCCGAGCCAACTCTTTCCGCGTGCGCGATTCCAATAGAAGATGATCGCGAGGACGTAGGAAATGAATGAACCACTGATGAAGATTCCGATGATTGAGATGATAAAGAATAAGAGAGCAGTTTGATCTTGATTACGCGAATACGCTTTCCACATATCAATTAGTGAGATGATGAGATAGACAAAACCAGCAATCGCTAGAACCGCAAATAAGATAATGACTAAAATTAATCCGATACCACCGCCTGACATCACGGCAAAACCTCCTTCAAAATATTAACTCTTTATTCCATTCCCAAGAAATCATGCTTCTAATCCAATTCCATGAATCGAATAAAAATATGGTACAATACTTCAAGTGAAAGGGGCTGACGAAGCGTGCAACCAAAAGTGCGAACAGCTGAAATCGTAAAACAATTCAATCTCCACATCGTCACGGGAGAAGAGGGCTTACACCGCCCGATTCTGACGGCTGATTTGTGCCGACCTGGCCTTGTGCTTGCCGGTTATTATGCCTATTACCCGGCAGAACGTCTCCAGATTCTCGGAAAAACAGAATTGACGTTCTTCAATAATTTAACGTACGAGGAACAACGCGAACGAGCGAATGTCCTCTGTACGGATGAAACACCTGGTATCTTGATCACACGTGGATTTGACGTACCAGAAGCGATCATCCAAGCCGCGGACGAGACGAACGTGCCACTGTTGACGACAAAAGGGCATACGACATCGGTCGAGTCACAGATCACGAACTTCCTCGAAGCGGAACTTGCACCAACGACAGCGATGCATGGTGTCCTCGTCGATATCTATGGTGTCGGTGTCTTCATCAAAGGAGCAAGTGGTGTCGGTAAATCGGAAACGGCACTCGAACTCGTTAAGCGGGGTCACCGCCTGGTGGCAGATGACTCAGTTGAGATTCGTCAAACCGGCGACGGGATTCTCGTCGGAACGGCACCGAAGTTGATTCAACATCTGCTTGAGATTCGCGGAATCGGGATTATCGATGTGATGACGTTGTTCGGTGCAGGTGCGGTTCGCTCGCATAAGAAGATCAGCCTCGTCTGTAACCTCGAGATTTGGGATCAATCGAAAGTCTATGACCGCGTCGGTCTGGACCAAGAGACACTCCAAATCATCGATACGGAAATTCCGTTCCTGACGATTCCGGTTCGTCCCGGACGAAACCTTGCTGTCATCATCGAAGTCGCAGCGATGAACTATCGTCTGAAGAACATGGGCATCAACACAGCAGAAGAATTCGCGGGACGTCTCGCGCAAGCAATTGAAGATGGGAATGGTGGTCTTTGATGGGAACTTTAGCCTCTGTACAACCAACGTTTGACCGCGTGGCGATTGAACTCGGTCCTGTACCGATTTACTGGTACGGGATCGTCATCGCACTCGGTGCGGTCGTCGGTCTCCTGATTGCGATCTTCGAGTCGAAGCGGATCGGCTTCAACGAAGAGTACGCGGTCGATGTCGTCATCTGGTCGATTCCGATCAGTATCATCTGTGCCCGGATTTACTACGTCGCGTTCGAGTGGGATTACTATAGTCAACATCTTGACCAAATCATCAACATCCGCCAAGGTGGGATCGCGATTCACGGTGCGATCATCGGGGCGATTTTGACGGTCATCATCTATACGCGTAAGAAAAAGATCTCGTTCTGGCAAATCGCTGATATCTTGGCACCATCGCTCTTGTTCGGGCAAGCTGTCGGACGCTGGGGTAACTTCTTCAACCAAGAAGCACACGGTGGCGAGACGACATGGTCGTACTTACAAGATACGCTGCACTTACCGAACTGGATCGTCAATCAGATGTACATTGATGGAACATACTATTTACCGACGTTCCTCTATGAAAGCATCTGGAACATCATCGGTGTCATTCTGTTGATCGTCTGGCGTATGAAGTTCAATCCACGTCGTGGGTATATCTTCCTCGGTTATCTCGTGTGGTATTCAATCGGACGCTACTATATCGAAGGTCTCCGGACGGACAGTCTGTTGATGGGAGATGGACTCCGGACGGCGCAAATCGTCTCAATCTGTTTGATCATCTTCGGTGTGATCATGATGGTCGTTCGCCGCAACGCCGTTCGTTACTTGGACGGTTCGAAAAAGGAGGCGAAGTAATCGATGATTCGCACGCTACTGTTTGATTTAGATGGAACGTTGATCGACACGAATCCACTGATCTTAAAAAGCTTCGAGCATACGCTCAGTTACTATTATCCGGACCGGACGTTCACGGAAGCGGAACTGCTTCCGTTCATCGGTCCGACGCTAGAAAAATCGTTCTCGGCGATGAATGCGGAACAGTGGAAAGAGATGGTCGCTTTTTACCGCAGCTACAACATCGCGATGCATGACGCACTCGTGCTCGAGTATCCGGGTGTGCTTGACGGATTACGTCGTCTGCATGAAGCAGGATACAAGATGGCGGTCGTGACGTCGAAGAGTCGTCGTGTCGCTCTTCGCGGCATCGAGTTGTTCGGACTGACGTCACTCTTTGACGCCGTCATCGCAGCCGACGACGTAACGGAAGAAAAACCAGCCGTCGAGCCGTTCGAAAAGGCGATGCAGTTGCTTGGATCAACGGCAGACGAAACGATCATGGTCGGTGACAACGATACGGATATTCTCGGTGGTAAGAACGCGGGACTGAAGACGGTCGCGGTCGGTTGGGCGATCAAAGGACGCGCGTACTTAGAAGCCCTCGAGCCGGACGTCATCATTGATTCGATGGATCATCTCGCTGCTTGGCTGGAGGAACAAAATGTCACGGCGAACTGATCGGTTTCAGGTCGGGACGACGAATCCACTCTGGCACATGTACCGGACCGTGTCGTTCTTTAAAGTGATGTGGTGCTTTACGATCATCACGATTGGTCGGTTTGCTCCGTCGCTAGGTTTTAAGAACGCACTCTACCGGACATGCCTCCGGATGAAGATCGGGGAGAAGACGGCACTTGCCTTGATGGTGATGCCGGACACGATGTTCCCGGAGCGGATCACGATTGGTGATAATACGATCATCGGCTTCAATACGACGATTCTCTGTCATGAATATTTGACGACGGAGTACCGTTTAGGTGACGTCGTCATCGGAAGCAATGTCTTGATCGGTGCGAACGTGACAATCCTACCGGGCGTAACGATCGGAGATGGTGCTGTCGTTGGTGCCGGATCGGTCGTTCACCGGGACATTGCGCCGAATGAACGCGTCTCGAGTCAGCCGCTTCGCCGGCACGAAATGTGACAAAACTGTGAGAAGGAAGAAGGAAAAAAGATGACGCACATCCGCTTTACGTATAAGACAGGAAAGTATTTCGGAAGATTATTCGCCGAACGTCCACAAGGTCTCGTCGTTGAGGTGTTGGCTGTTGAGAAGCATCCCGTTCAAGGAGATCTTCACCAACCGAACCAAGTCGATGTTCCACTCTTCCATATCCGGACCGCCTTGCATAAGCACGAAAAGATCACGGTTTCGCCCGCAGTCGTTTATGCGTATGACGGAGAGATTCCCGATTATGCGACGAGCTTACGGCAGGCATATGACAAGGACGTGGCACGTCTTGAAGGACTGAATCCAGAGACGGATGCTTTTGTACGAAAATGCTTAGAGAATTACAAAGAACTGGAATCGATTTATGCAAAACGCTGGGGATGAACTCCGGCGTTTTTTTCTGTTGCATGCCTCCTAGAGATAGGGTATTCTTGTGTCTGCAACTACGAAACCAGTTTACTATTTATGGGGGCTTGAATCATGATGGAATTAACCAAATACAAAGCAGACCCCTTTGCGATAACAGCGCGCCAAGCGGAACTTTTTTATTTCCGCGGACGGAAGGCGCACCGGGAAGGGCGACTGGACGAAGCCGTCTATCATTTAGATGAGGCGACGACACTTCAGCCAGCGGACATCCGTTATTTGCTCCGTTATGCCCGTGTCTTATTCGAGACAGGAGAAATCAATCATGCGAATGATGTCTTGAAACAAGTACGCGCACTCGACGCATCAAATACGGAAGCACTCTTTTATTTAGCGAATAACTACGCACACGTCTCACTTTACGAAGAAGCGCGACAACATGCGATGGAATATTTAGAGCAAGCACCAAACGGCAAACACGCGGAGGCATCGGCCGCACTCGTGGAACTGATTGATCTCGAACAAGAGATGGAAGACGACGAAGAGGATGAATTGATTCGTCTGCACGGTCAGGCACAACGCCAGATCGATAAAGGGATGCTGTTCGCGGCACAGGAGACGTTGACGGGACTGATTGCCCAGTACCCGACGTTCTGGCCTGCCTACAACAACCTCGCGATCGTCGAGTTCTATTTAGGAGAGAATGATCAGGCATTCGCTTCCCTTGAACGGGTCCTTGAAGGGAATCCGGGGAATTTGCATGCCCTCTGTAACACGCTCGTCTTGTTACACGAGATGGGTCAGGACGAAGAGGCGCATCGTCTCTCTCGTCAACTCGAACACGTCCGTTCCGTGCACCTTGAGACACGTTATAAGGTCGCATCAACGCTTGCGATCATCGGACGATACGATATCGCCTATGAAGAGTTGAAGTTGCTCGAGCGTCGCGGTTACCGGGGAGATCCACTCTTTGGGCACTGGTTATCAATCTCTGCCTATAAAACAGGACGCGTCGAAGAAGCAGCCGCTTTCTTGAAGTCGGACGAAGCACAAGCGTTAAAGGAAGAGACGGATACGTATGACATTCGGCACAACCTGCAGTTTCGCTCGGCACTCATCCAAGCGCTGAAGACGGAAGATGATGTCTCGCGGATCTTTACGGCACTTCTCCTTGGCAAACTGAACGATGCTGAAGCACGGCTTGCATTGTCGATGATGCCAGAAGTGACAGAGCAGGAAGACGTCCTCTTATTGACGGAACAGATTGTCATCGAGATGGAAGGACGGACTGATGTCGTGGATGAACGCATTCACCGGGCATTGCAGACGATCCGTCTTGCGGAACGGTTCGTTTCAGACGAAGAACGGATGAGTCTCGAAGGGGATTTTTATGAACGCTTCGCACAGCTCGTCTTAAGCGGGGAATCGTTCGATTCGATTGAAGCATCTGCTGCATCACTGCTTTATCTGTTCCATGATTTACGGGACGGGATGTTGATCGAGGAATGTGCATCACTCGTCGATTGTTCGTTCGATCACGTCGCATCGATGATCCGGACACATGAACGGATGTTGGCACCGCTACAAGCAAAGTGTTAGACGTTTAGGCGATTCTCACCTATACTCAAACTACAACGATTACGATAAATGGGGTGGAATCATGGCGGAAACAGAACAAAAAATTTATGACGTCATCATCATCGGGGCAGGACCTGCTGGGATGACAGCCGCACTTTATGCATCACGTGCGAACCTTTCGACATTGATGATCGAACGCGGGATTCCGGGCGGTCAAATGGCGAACACAGAAGATATCGAGAACTACCCAGGATACGATAGCATCCTCGGACCCGATCTCTCGCAAAAAATGTTCGACCACTCGAAAGCATTCGGCGCAGAATATGCGTACGGAGATGTTCGAAGCATCGAAGACGGTAAAGCATACAAAACAATTCATGCACACAACAAAGATTATTACGCACGGGCAATCATCATCGCGTCTGGTGCACAATATAAAAAAATCGGTGTACCGGGTGAAGAAGAGCTCGGCGGTCGCGGTGTCTCGTACTGTGCCGTCTGTGATGGCGCGTTCTTTAAAGAAAAAGAACTCTTCGTCATCGGTGGGGGCGACTCTGCAGTAGAAGAAGGCGTCTACTTGACGCGCTTCGCGAAAAAAGTCACGATCGTACACCGTCGTGATGAGCTCCGCGCTCAAAAGATTCTTCAAAAACGTGCGTTCGACAATCCGAAAATCGACTTCATCTGGAACCATACGGTTAAACAGATCAACGAACAAGACGGGAAAGTCGGCGGTATCGAGCTGATCAATACAAAAACAGCTGATGTGACGACGCATCCGATCGATGGGGTCTTCATCTACATCGGGATGAACCCGATTACTGGTTACGTACAAGATCTCGGTATCTTGAACGACCAAGGCTACGTCGTGACAAACGAAGCGATGGAAACGAACATCAAAGGGATTTTTGCTGCTGGTGACGTTCGTGAAAAAACATTGCGTCAAGTCGTTACAGCGACAAACGATGGTTCGATTGCCGCGCAAAACGCGCAACACTTCATCGAAGCGTTACTTGAAGAACTCCAAGAATCCTCACACGCGTAATAACGAACCAGTTTCATTGAAGGTACCTTCAGTGAGGCTGGCTCTTTTTTTATGATATACTGAGAAAGAAGCGAAAAATACACACGGAACTGTTGTCTGGAGGGCGAAAAGATGGAACAGAATCAACCGCAACTTGTCATCATTACGGGTATGAGTGGGGCTGGTAAGACAGTCGCAATGAACAGCTTTGAGGATTTAGGCTATTTCTGTGTCGACAATCTACCACCGACGCTATTGCCACAGCTCATCGAAGTCATCGGACAAGTGCGTCCTAAAATCGCCGTTGCCATCGATACACGTGCGCGTGATTTCATTGATAGTTTTTTTGTCGTTTATGAGGATTTGAAAAAGACGAACTTACAAACGCGGATGCTCTATCTCGATGCGCGTAACGATGTTCTCGTACGCCGTTACAAAGAATCGCGTCGTTCCCATCCGCTTGCACCGACTGACTCACCACTGATCGGAATTGAACGTGAGCGGACGTTGCTCGAAGGGTTCCGTGATAAAGCACAAATGCTGATCGATACGAGTGACATCAAACCGCTTGCCTTAAAAGAGCGTTTGTTGAAAGAGTTTACGACAGGAGAGCGGATTCCATTTACGGTCAATGTCATGTCGTTTGGCTTCAAACATGGCTTACCGCTTGATGCCGATCTTGTCTTTGACCTCCGGTTCTTACCGAACCCGTTCTACATTCCGGAACTGCGTCCAAAGACAGGACTCGATGAGGAAGTCGCGTCCTACGTCATGCAGTGGCCGGAAGCGAAGCTGTTTTATAAAAAACTCGTTGATCTACTCGAGTTCTTGATTCCGCAATATGAGCGGGAAGGAAAGTCGCAACTCGTGATCGCCCTCGGCTGTACAGGCGGGAAACACCGGTCGATCACGTTTGCGGAAGCCATCAGCAAGGAATTCGCGACGCAGTATCACATCGAGACGAATCACCGGGATTATGTGCATGCGAAGGAGGAGAAGTGATGAAATGGGAACGTAAAGTCGTCGCCATCGGTGGCGGGACAGGACTCTCAACGCTTCTTCGTGGACTGAAGCATTACCCGCTCGACATTACAGCGATCGTTACGGTCGCGGATGACGGCGGCAGTTCTGGTCGTCTGCGGACGGAGTTTAATATGTTGCCACCAGGCGATATTCGCAATGTCATCGTCGCCTTGTCGAAATCGGAAACCTTGATGGACCGAATCATGCAGTACCGGTTTGAGACCGGCGAAGGATTGCATGGGCATTCGCTCGGCAACTTGATGCTGACGGCAGCGACACAACTCTGTAACGGTTCGTTCGTCGAAGCGATTGGTGTCATGGGACAATTGTTGAACGCAGAAGGAAAAGTCTATCCGGCGACGGAACGGACGATCACGTTATGTGCCGAATTTGAGGACGGGACGATCGTTAAAGGAGAGTCACTGATTCCAACGGTCGGTAAGAAGATTGAACGGATCTTCCTTGAAGAACAAGACGTCCGTCCGGTACCGGAAGCGATTCAAGCGATTCTCGATGCTGATGTGATCGTCCTTGGTCCGGGTAGTCTCTATACGAGTATCATCCCGAACGTCTTGATTGATGAGATCCGCGAAGCAATTCAGCAATCACTGGCGCCAGTCGTCTATATTTGTAACGTCATGACACAACCAGGCGAGACGACAGCATTTACAGCCAACGAGCATTTATCGACGCTCGAACGTTTTCTCGGTCAAGGCGTCGTCGATACGATCATCGTCAATAATGAGTCGATCGATGCCGGTTACTTGAAAAAGTATCGAAAGGATCATGCCGACATTGTCACCTATAATGAAAAACAATTCGAGCTCGCAGGCGTTGAAGTGCTGGCAGATGATATTGTCGACTACAATCATCATTTCATTCGCCATGACTCAGATGCGGTCGCTAGCCTCGTCATGCGAAAAGTACTATCGATTCGTCGGATGCGTCAACTCGAAGGGAAGGAGGAGCTGACATGAGCTTTGCCTCAGAAGTCAAAAAAGAATTAACGCAGATTCCGATCACCGATCATGAGATGAAGGCGGAACTTGCGGCGCTCGCACGGATGAACGGTGCGATCTCGTTCGGTCTCGGACGTGGTCTGACACTCGATATCTCGACCGAGAATGCTTCGATTGCTCGCCGGATCTATTCGCTGTTGAAAAAAGCATACGGAGTCCATCTCGATCTGCTCGTGCGGAAGAAAATGCGTCTGAAAAAGAATAATGTCTACATCGTCCGTGTTAAGCAACAGGCGGACAAGATTTTGCAAGACCTCGGAATCCTTGGAGAAGGATTCACGATGATTCGTTCAATCAGTGATACGATCTTAAACGATGAACGGAAGGCACGCGCGTATTTACGAGGAGCGTTCCTCGCCGGTGGTTCGCTCAACAATCCGGCGACGTCGTCGTATCACTTAGAGATTTTTAGCTTATATGAGGAACATAATGCAGCGCTCCGTGGTCTATCGAACGTCTTTGATTTGAATGCGAAAGCGATCGAACGGAAAAAGGGACACATCCTCTACATCAAGGAGAGCGAGAAGATTTCCGATTTCCTCAAGCTCGTTGATGCGACACAATCGATGCTACGGTTCGAGGACGTCCGTATCTTAAAAGACATGCGTAACTCGGTCAACCGTCTCGTCAACTGTGAGACAGCGAACCTCAACAAGACGGTCGGTGCGGCATTACGCCAAGTCGAGAACATCAAGTTCCTTGAGCGGACGGTCGGGCTCGATGTCTTACCGGATAAGTTGAAAGAGATCGCGATCTTGCGCGTCACACATCAAGATGTCACGTTACAAGAACTCGGGGAGATGGTCGAAAGCGGCTCCATCTCAAAATCAGGAATCAATCACCGGTTGCGGAAGATTGATCAAATCGCTGAAAAAGTACGGAATGGAGAGTCGATGACAGGGGCCTTATAAGAGGGTCGCTTGCGAGATGAACCATAGTCTACTATAATATATAGTCGATGCAACTAAATGTTCGAATTAAGGAGTTTTTGAAATGGCTAACGAAAAGAAACGTATTTCGCTCACTGTAGACGCGAAGTTTGACGAAGTATTAACGAAAAAAGCAAAATCAATCGGTGTACCGAAAAGCACACTCGTTGCATTCGCAACATCTTTATTCCTGAAACAATTACAAGCGGAAGAAGAGCTTTCGCCACATGCGAACGCAATCTACTCGCTGATTCGTGAAAACCACGACATCGTTTCAGACATCACAGACTTGATTGACTGATCATCGACCTCTCGTTCTACAAGGAACGGGAGGTTTTTTGTTGTATACAGATGAATAGAGAAGAGTTCGCTTTCCTGCAGATACAAAAAAAGTGCCTCCCGAAGGAGACACTCTGGGTGACTTATGCACGTTCCATGACGCGGTCGATGAGACCGTAATCAGCAGCAGCTTGTGCTGACATGAAGTTGTCACGCTCTGTATCGCGTTCAATGACTTCAAGTGGTTGTCCTGTGTTTTCAGCCATGATTTTGTTGAGGTGCTCACGCATTTTGATGATACGTTCCGCATGGATTTTGATATCCGATGCTTGACCTTGTGTACCACCGAGCGGTTGGTGGATCATGATTTCAGCGTTTGGTAACGCGAAACGTTTTCCTTTTGCGCCTGCTTGGAGCAAGAACGCACCCATCGATGCTGCCATACCGATACAAATCGTTGAGACTTGTGGCTTGATGAAGTTCATTGTATCGTAAATCGCCATACCGGCAGTGATCGAACCACCTGGGCTGTTGATGTAAAGCGAGATTTCTTTATCTGGATCTTCTGCTGCTAAGAACAGAAGTTGGGCAACGACTGAGTTGGCGACGTTGTCGTCAATCGCGCTCCCGAGAAGAATGATGCGGTCTTTTAGCAAACGTGAGTAGATATCGTAAGCACGTTCCCCGCGGTTTGTTTGTTCGATGACTGTTGGAATTAACATAGTCTTTGCCTCCTTATAGTTGGTATGTAGCTTCCTATTCGACTTATCCTTATCATAATCCTTTGGTCAATATTGGTCAAAAGATACGATGCGACTTTTAGGTATTTTTCCATTACAAGGGCAAATGAAACATATCAATATAGAAAAAAGGCAACGCCATTGCTGGCATTGCCTTGTAGTTGAATAAATGGTACACCCGGAGAGATTCGAACTCCCGACACCTGGTACCGGAAACCAGTGCTCTATCCCCTGAGCTACGGGTGCATCTGATGTACTGAACAATTAATAGTATAGCGACATTTTTTCAGAAAAGCAATAGGGAAGCAGGACTTTTCTTTTCTCCGGCGACTCAAAAGGGGTTCAGAGCACGTTTCTTAAAACGTTTCTTCTATAATAAGAAGTGAGGGAGGGGAATCGATGGATCAACGCCAGGAACAGACGCAACAGATGACGTTATCGGCGTCACAACAGTATCAATTACATGTGCTTGAGCAACCGGTGGCAGAGCTCGAGGAGGAATGGCGACGGTTGAAACGACGGTTGCATCGTCATTACCCGAATCAGGTTTCGCTAGAGGTCGAGCAGATGGCAGGTAATATGGCATCCTATGAAGACGAGCTTCTTGCACAAATACGTTTAGAATCAGTCAGACAGGAAATAGGATATATGGCGGAACAACTCATCGTGTATTTAGAAGCGGACGGTTTATTACGGACGTCGGACGAGCAGCTCGCTGCATCCTTCTCGACCGATGTCGCAACGATTACAGAAGCACGGACACTCTTACAACAATGTCAACCGGTCGGCATCGCTGCCCGCTCGGAGCGCGAGTGCCAATGGTTACAGGCAATCGAGCTAGACGACACGGAATTGATCGGACTAACGGATCGGTTGCGACATGAACCGGCGAGTCAGGTATTCGCTCAGTACAGTGAGGCGGATCGAGCGCGGTTGCGAAAACGATTGACACGCCTGAGCCGGACACCGGATCTTCCTAAAGAAGAACGACTGGTCATGGCAGAAGCACGGATTCACCTGTTAGATGGAAAACTTCAGATCGATTGGATGACACTCGATACGGATCAGACGTGGCTCGAACTAAAAGAGGCAACGCCTTTTTTGCGCGCGTACGAACGACGCCGTGTCACGATGCATGCCATCCTCTCAGTTTTGCTTGAGCGACAAGAACGCTGGTTCAAAGGAGAACTGCATCTTGAGCCATTGACGAAAAAACAAGTCGCTGAGGCGACGGGGCATCATCCGTCAACGATTGGTCGAGCGATTGCTGCGAAGTACGTCGAGACGGTCCATGGTCTCGTTGCTCTAGAAGACTTGTTCGTCTCACGGACGACAACCGGAGATTCGAGTTTTTTGATTAAACGGCGGATCGCCGAATACATTCAATACAGCGATCGTCCGTTAAGTGATCAGCAATTGACGGATCGTCTGCAAGAAGACGGTCTGACAGTCGCAAGGCGGACGGTCGCGAAGTACCGGGCAGCGCTTGGTTTAACGAAAAAAACGATGCAGCAAAGGAAGGCGCAATCAGAATGGGATTAAAACGACACAGACACTTAACACTCTATTCACGTCCGGGATGTACGCTATGTGAAGAGGCCGCCATCTTACTCGACTTCGTACTCGATGAGTTTCCGGAATGGACGTTCGAGGAAGTCAACATCGATCAGGATGAAGCGCTCAGTCTACGATTCTTATACGAGATTCCGGTCGTCATGCATGACGAGGAAATCTGGAGTTATGGCAAATTCGAGACGGAAACGATAAGAAACCGCTTACTTCAAAAAACTTGAGAAACGAGACTTGCAAGGCGAGAAATGGACTGTTATGATAACGGTGTACCAAGTGGGACACGTTATGACATGCGGGACAGAAAGCGTCCAGCTACTTGAGAGGAGAGGGAAATACATGATTCGGCAGTTAGTCCAGATCCAAAAACGAATCGTGCCTGATCTGATCGAAGAAATGCAGACACGCTACGACATCCTTCATTATGTACGACTGATGCAACCGATCGGACGACGTACGCTTGCGACGAGCCTTGGCTTGACGGAACGCGTCTTACGGCGGGAAGTCGACTTCTTGAAGCAGCAAGACCTCCTAGAGGTCGCGACGCAGGGGATGTCCTTGACGGATGAAGGACGAAATGTTCTTCGCAGCATGCACAGCATCATGGGAGAACTCGCAGGGATCTCAGACATGGCGAAAGCCTTGAAAGAGAGACTCGGAGTACGTGACGTCGTCATCGTACCGGGTGATTCCGATGAAACCTTCTGGGTACAGCGAGACATGGGGCGGGCAACCGTCGCACGTCTCAAACGAGAGCTTTCTTCAGACCATCACAATACGATCGCTGTCACAGGCGGTACAACGATGGCATCCGTCGCGGCGATGATGTCGCCAGACAAGGAACACCGTCCAATGACGTTCGTTCCGGCACGCGGAGGACTGGGAGAAACGCTCGAATTACAAGCGAACACAGTATGCTCACGGATGGCATCACGCGCTCAAAGTGATTATCATCTGCTTCACATCCCGGACATGGTCAGTACAGAGACGTTCGTCAAGATGATCGAAGAGCCGAGCATAAAAAATGTGCTTCAAATGATTAAAGGTGCTTCAATCGTGGTACATGGAATTGGTGAGGCGAAAACGATGGCAAAACGTCGTCGCGCGTCTGAGGATCTCCTAACCCGACTGGAACATGAACAGGCAGTAGCGGAAGCATTCGGATATTACTTCGACCGAGACGGGAACATCGTGCACCGGGTCAAGACAGTTGGTCTTCAACTGGCTGACTTGAAGCAAGTCGAACACGTCATCGTCGTCGCAGGTGGTCATTCGAAGGCAGAAGCGATCAACGCCTATGTCAAACAGTCGCCAGACATCATCCTGATTACGGATGAAGGCGCAGCAGCTTCGATTTTGAAAGGGTAACCCCCTTTTGAATAATAGATAACTCGCTTTACATTAAAAGGAGGAAAATTATCATGGCAGTAAAAGTTGGTATTAACGGATTTGGACGTATCGGACGTTTGGCACTTCGTCAAATTCTTCAATTCGATGGAATCGAAGTAGTCGCGATCAACGACCTTACAGACACTAAAATGCTTGCGCACCTTCTCAAATATGATACGACTCAAGGTCGTTTCGACGGCGAAGTTGAAGTACACGACGGTTACTTCCTCGTCAACGGTAAAGAAATCAAAACACTTGCTAACCGCAACCCAGAAGAACTCCCATGGGGCGAGCTCGGTGTTGACATCGTTCTCGAATGTACTGGTTTCTTCACAGACAAAGAAAAAGCTGAGCTTCACTTAAAAGCTGGCGCTAAAAAAGTCGTTATCTCTGCACCTGCAACTGGCGACATGAAAACAGTCGTCTTCAACACGAACCACGAAATCCTTGACGGAACTGAAACAGTTATCTCTGGTGCTTCTTGTACTACAAACTGTCTCGCGCCAATGGCTAAAGTTCTCCAAGATCAGTTCGGAATCGTTGAAGGTCTCATGACTACGATCCACGCTTACACTGGTGACCAAAACACACTCGACGCTCCACACCCTAAAGGTGACTTCCGTCGTGCACGTGCGGCAGCAGCAAACATCGTTCCAAACTCAACTGGTGCTGCAAAAGCAATCGGTCTCGTTCTTCCAGAACTTCAAGGTAAACTTGATGGATCTGCACAACGTGTACCAGTCGCTACAGGTTCACTCACTGAGCTCGTAACTGTACTCGACAAAAAAGTTTCTGTAGAAGAAGTCAACGCAGCAATGAAAGCAGCTGCTAACGAGTCTTACGGTTACACTGAAGACGAAATCGTTTCTTCTGACATCGTTGGTATCTCTTACGGATCACTCTTCGATGCAACACAAACTAAAGTCATGACAGTCGGCGACAAACAACTCGTTAAAACAGTTGCTTGGTATGACAACGAAATGTCTTACACTAGCCAACTCGTTCGTACACTCAAACACTTCGCAGAAATCGCTAAGTAATTCGAGCAATTAAATAGCAATTGAATAAGAGCGGAAACGATATCAGTCTCCGCTCTTATTGCGGAAAAAAGCGGGAGGGGCATTCGCCCCTCACTATACGTAAGAGACGGAGGACGAATGTATGAATAAGAAATCGATTCGCGACATCGATGTACAAGGAAAACGCGTATTTACACGCGTGGATTTCAACGTACCGTTGGAAGACGGTAAAATCACGGATGACACACGGATCCGTGCTGCACTCCCAACGATCAAACACTTGATCGACGGCGGAGCAAAAGTCATTCTCGCTAGCCACATGGGTCGTCCAAAAGGCGAAAAGAACCCTGAGTTCTCACTTGCACCAGTCGTAGCACGCCTCAGCGAATTGCTTGGTAAAGACATCAAGCTCGTTGAAGAAGCATACGGTCCAGTTGCAGAAGAAGCAGTCAGCAAACTCGAAAACGGCGATGTCGTCGTCTTAGAGAACGTTCGCTTCTACCCTGGTGAAACGAAAAACGACGAAGAGCTCGCTAAAGGATTCGCGAAACTCGCTGACGTCTTCGTCAACGACGCGTTCGGCGCAGCACACCGTGCACACGCATCGACAGAAGGTATCGCACACCATGTCGACACAGCAGTTGCCGGTCTTCTCATCGAAAAAGAACTTCAAGTTCTCGGTAAAGCTCTTTCTAACCCGGATCGCCCGTTCACGGCAATCATCGGTGGTTCGAAAGTAGCGGACAAAATCGGTGTCATCGATCACTTACTCGACATCGTCGATACGTTGATCATCGGTGGCGGCTTATCGTACACGTTCCTCACAGCTCGTGGTATCGAAGTCGGTACTTCACTTCTTGAGGTCGATAAAATCGACCAAGCGAAGGAATTCATGAAGAAAGCAGAAGAAAAAGGCGTTAAGTTCCTCATGCCAATCGACTGCGTCATCACGAAGGAATTCGGAGAAGAAACATATGTCGGACCACGTGACATCACAGAGATCCCAGCAGATCACATGTCACTTGATATCGGTCCAAAAACGGTTGAACTCTACTCAGAGGCAATCAAGAACTCGAAACTCGTCGTCTGGAACGGACCGATGGGCGTATTCGAACTCGATAAATACGCAAACGGTACAAAAGGTGTCGCGCAAGCTCTTGCGGACAGCGATGCGTACTCAATCATCGGCGGTGGCGACTCAGCTGCTGCGGCAGAGAAATTCGGTCTTGCTGACAAAATGAGCCACATCTCTACAGGTGGTGGAGCAAGTCTCGAATTCATGGAAGGGAAAGCTCTTCCTGGTGTCGAAGCGCTAAACGACAAGTAATCTAAGTTCACAAGGGAGTGTTTCTCAATGCGTAAACCAATTATCGCAGGTAACTGGAAGATGAATCTGACGCTCAAGGATGCAGTCGCATTCGTTGAGGAAGTCAAAGGAGCTGTACCTGCTTCGACGACAGTCGACGCAGCCGTCTGTGCGCCAGCAGTATTCTTGGCACACTTGACAGAAGCAGCAGCTGGTACGGATCTTAAGATCGGTGCTCAAAACATGTACGACAAAGAGAGCGGTGCGTTCACTGGTGAAATCAGCCCGCTCATGCTCAAAGAACTCGACGTGACATACGTCATCCTCGGTCACTCTGAGCGTCGTGAGTACTTCGGCGAAACAGATGCGTTCATCAACAGCAAAGCGAAAAAAGCGTTCGAGCACGGTCTCGTTCCAATCGTTTGTGTAGGTGAAACACTGGAAGAGCGTGAAGGCGGCAAGTTCGAAGACGTCATCCGCGAACAGACAGCAAACAGCCTCAAAGGTCTTACTGTCGACCAAGTGAAAAATCTCGTCGTCGCATACGAGCCTGTCTGGGCAATCGGAACAGGTAAATCAGCGACAGAACAAGATGCACAAGATTCTTGTAAATTCGTCCGTGACGTCGTTGCAGCTGAATTTGGTGCTGAAGCAGCAGAAGCTGTCCGCATCCAATACGGTGGTAGCGTCAAACCGGAAAACATCAAAGAATATATGGCTCAACCAGACATCGACGGCGCGCTCGTCGGCGGTGCAAGTCTTGAGACAGGATCGTTCCTCAAACTGTTGGAGGCGATTTAAATGAAAAAACGTCCAGTCGCACTGATCATCCTTGATGGTTTTGGTATGCGTGACGAGGAGTTCGGAAATGCCGTTACGGCGGCAAACAAACCGAACTTCGACCGTTACTGGGGTCAATACCCGCATACGTTGTTGAATGCGAAAGGCGAATACGTCGGTTTGCCTGAAGGTCAAATGGGGAACTCAGAAGTGGGTCACCTCAACATCGGTGCAGGTCGCGTCGTCTATCAATCGCTATCCCGAATCAACAACGCAATCAAGGATCGCTCGTTCTTCTCGCGTCAAGCGATGAACGATGCGGCAGGTCACGTGAAGAAATACGGTTCAGCGCTTCATATCTTCGGTTTGGTCTCTGACGGTGGAATCCACAGTCACATCAACCACTTATATGCGGTGCTCGAATTCGCGAAACTTCACGAAATCGAAAAAGTCTACCTCCATGCTTTCACGGACGGTCGTGACTGCGACCCACAATCGGGCGCTGGTTTCCTCCGTGACGCGCAAGCGAAGATGGATGAATTGAATGTTGGACAATTCGCGAGTATCTCTGGTCGCTACTATGCGATGGATCGCGATAACCGTTGGGAACGCGTCAAGAAAGTCTATGACGTCATCACGTTCGGTGAAGGTCCAACGACGAAGGATCCAATCGGCATGGTTGAAGCTTCGTACAAACAAGACGTAACGGATGAGTTCATCGAACCAACTGTTGTCGTGCAGGAAGACGGTACGCCAGTCGCACCGATCCACGATAACGATGCGATCGTGTTCTTCAACTATCGTCCTGACCGTGCGATTCAGCTTTCGAAAGTCTACAAAGAAAAGGGTGGCTTCGACGGATTCGAAATTCCGGACAACGCACCGAAGAACCTGCTACTCGTCTCGATGACGAAGTACTCGGATGCGATTGATACGGACATCGTCTTTCCGCCTGAAGACATCAAGAACACGCTTGGTGAGACATTGTCAAAACAAGGTCTCAAACAGCTACGCATCGCGGAAACGGAAAAGTATCCGCACGTCACGTTCTTCTTCAACGGACAACGTGAAGAACCATACGAAGGGGAAGATCGGATCTTGATCCCTTCACCAAAAGTCGCGACATACGACTTGAAACCGGAGATGAGCGTCTATGAAGTCACAGACGCGCTCGTCGACGCAATCAACTCGGACAAACACGACGCTATCATCCTCAACTTCGCAAACCCGGATATGGTCGGTCACTCGGGTATGCTCGAGCCGACGAAAAAGGCGATCGAAGCTGTCGATGAGTGTCTTGGGAAAGTCGTTGACTTGATTCTCAGCAAAGGCGGCGCGGCAGTCATCACGGCTGACCACGGGAACGCGGATAAAGTCCTCAATGCGGACGGCAGTAAGATGACGGCGCATACGACAGAACCGGTTCCATGTATCGTGACGGTCGAGGACGTCGAACTCCTTGAACCACTCACAGGTGCACTCGCTGACCTCGCACCAACGGTCCTTGATCTTCTCGGAGCGGACCAACCAGCAGAAATGACTGGTAAATCGATCGTATTGAAGAAATAATCCCGTCGATCGAAAGAATTACAGCACATATTTCTTACACACAAAAGGAGCGAATTTAAATGTCAATGATTACAGAGATTTACGCACGCGAGATTCTTGATTCACGCGGTAACCCAACAGTAGAAGTAGAAGTTTATACAGAAGATGGCGGTTTCGGTCGCGCACTCGTACCATCAGGTGCATCAACTGGTGAGCACGAAGCAGTCGAACTCCGTGATGGCGACAAAGCACGTTACCTCGGAAAAGGTGTTTTGAAAGCTGTTGACAACGTCAACGAAAAAATCGCACCAGAAATCATCGGTTACGATGTCTTCGACCAAGCTGGAATCGACAAAAAGATGATCGATCTCGACGGTACGAAAAACAAAGGTAACTTCGGCGCTAACGCGATCCTTGGTGTTTCTATGGCTGCTGCACGTGCTGCTGCTGATGAGCTTGGTCTTCCACTTTACACATACCTCGGTGGATTCAACGCGAAAACATTACCAACACCAATGATGAACATCATCAACGGTGGATCACACGCAGACAACAACGTGGACTTCCAAGAGTTCATGATCATGCCTGTCGGTGCTCCAACATTCAAAGAAGCACTTCGTATGGGTGCTGAAATCTTCCACGCGTTGAAATCAGTTCTTAGCGGAATGGGTCTTAACACAGCAGTTGGTGACGAGGGTGGATTCGCTCCAAACTTGAAATCAAACGAAGAAGCAATCACAGTTATCCTTGAAGCAATCGAAAAAGCTGGCTACAAAGCAGGCGAAGATGTTTACCTTGCAATGGACGTCGCTTCTTCTGAGTTCTACGATAAAGCAGCTGGAACATACAACCTCGCTGGCGAAGGCAAAGTCCTTTCAACAGAAGAGCTTGTTGAATTCTACGCACAACTCGTTGACAAATACCCAATCATCTCAATCGAAGATGGCTGTGACGAAAACGACTGGGATGGTCACAAACTCCTTACAGATCGTATCGGACACAAAGTTCAACTCGTTGGGGATGACTTGTTCGTAACAAACACTGAGAAACTTGCTGAAGGTATCGAAAAAGGCATCGCTAACTCGATCCTCATCAAAGTTAACCAAATCGGTACGTTGACTGAAACATTCGACGCAATCGAAATGGCTAAAAAAGCTGGCTACACAGCTGTCGTTTCTCACCGTTCTGGTGAAACTGAAGATTCAACGATCGCTGACATCGCTGTTGCGACAAACGCTGGTCAAATCAAAACAGGTTCACTTTCACGTACAGACCGTATCGCGAAATACAACCAACTTCTCCGCATCGAAGACATGCTTTCAGACGTTGCTGTCTACGACGGAATCAAATCATTCTACAACCTCAAGAAGTAATTTCAGGTTGATCGTTTGAACAAGCTATAAGGAAAACCTCCTATTCGTGTGATACGTACACACGGATAGGAGGTTTTTGTATATCAAGCAATGTCAAACCAAAAAGTCGCTTTTGTCATCAAAACTATACTGAACTGTCAAAAAATTGATTCATCCTAGTAGATGACTAAAATGTTATACTCATAAATAAGTGCAAATTAAATAGTTATAGGCATTAATTACATCTTGCTTGATGAAGATGACAAATACGTCTAAAGGAGATACGATCATGCTAAATTCAGATTTAGATATCCGTTTAGAACCACGCATTCAAGAGTTATATCGACTACACAAGGAGCGTTCAGCCAACATCGACTGGAGCTACCACGAATTCATTCCGTGGGATAAGGCGATGTCGTTCAAACGCGTTCCTTGGGATGAAAGCCAAGTCACACTTCCGGAAGGTGTCATCGTCGCAATTGAGACGGCATTACTGACAGAGGTCAACTTACCGTGGTACACGTCGCACTTAGACTATACGTTCAAGAACTCGATGGAAGTCATCAATGACTTCGTCCGGACATGGACAGCAGAAGAAGATCAGCACTCGAACTTACTCGAGACATATTTACTCGTCACGCGAAACGTCAATCCAACGCGACTTCATCAATTAAGAAGACGCGTCGTTGAAAACGGCTGGTTCCCGGACTTCACGAACCCGTTAGCAACGATGGCATATACGTCATTGCAAGAGTTAGCGACACTCGTCTTCTATAACAACGTTGCGAAAATCGCAGGGGCACACGACAAAGACTTAGCAACGCTACTCCGTCGTCTAGCGAAGGATGAAGCACTGCATTATGCGTTCTATCGTGACACGGTCAAAGCACACCTAGAGCTTGACCCGAACTTCATCGTCTTCTTCGAAGACGTCATCATCAACTTCTCGATGCCAGGTGCTGTCATGCCTGACTTCACGGAACGTATGAAGACGATTGCTGTTGATACGAACTATGGACCACTCCAATACTTCGACCAAGTATTAGACGTCGTCGTCAAATTCTGGGGCATCGCTGATTTAGAACCGACAACTGACGAAGCGAAACAATCTCAAGCGAACATCATGAAGTATCACGGACGTTTGAAGCGTATCAAGGAACGTCAGGAACGCCAACTCGAAAAAGCGAAGATTGACGCGTAAGGGGGAATGAAGATGAAGTGTGAAATCTGTGGAACTGAAACGAACAACCAAGTCAGTTACTTGGAACTCGACACGTGGGAATTCAATTCTCTGAATAAAGAAGCGAAAGATTTTTATCCGATCTGTTTTGATTGCTTCGACAAGCATACGAATCAATTCATCGATCAGGAGATGGATCTCGAATTACGTAAAAAACGTTCGCAAATGGTCAACAAAGAAGTAGAAGCTGAAATCGAAGCGATTCTTGAGGTTGAGAATTAAGTCGTCTTTACCATACGTGAAGGGAAGCAAAACCGGTAGTGCTTTGGCGCTATCGGCTTTTTATTATCCCTAAAAAAGCAGTTATCTCTTGCTTCACATGTTTTGTGAAAGAAGAAATAGCTGCTTTTAACATGAAGTCAGTCTTCGATGAATGTAACGAGATAATGATGGGCAGAATGAAGCGGTGCACGGGTCACGAAAAAGTCCGGGAGATCGACATCGATTCCCAATTCGCGTAGTGTATCGGGATCCAAACATTCATGAATCAAACGTTTGATGTCTTGTAACAGTTCATCGTGCAAGTTCGCTTCCTTCGGAAAGGCACGTTTCGCGTCATCGCGCAACAATAGCACGATCGGTGGTAGACCTCGTAAGAGATCAACCTGAAGGGGCTGCTGATGACGTTCGAAATAATCATTCAGACAACTGACGACCCTCATCGAGTGTTCTTCTTTCATCCGATCCCAACTCTCTGTATGTGACTGTAACTCTCTAGCTATTCCCTAATTGAAGCGAGGATATGCAGGGAAACTGGAAATGAAGCATTACGAGGACGCTGTTCGGGGTAGAACTAAAGGGAAGGGGGAATCGACATGCTATTTCGGTTTTTGTTTTTAGGGCTAGATACGTCGATTGGTGACATCCCGTTGCGCCTCATCTATTTTACGGAACTCATACTATTCATCGGTTTGTATCAAATCACGAGCCGGTTTTCGCGTCAGAGTCTGATTTTGGGAACGGCACTCGGAATTGGTGGACTGATTGCCATCTTACCCGGTGCGCTCTATATCATCCGTTATAATCCGGAGGATGCCGTCATCGATGTCACGTTCCTATTGATTTATTTGTTTGAGCCGCTGGCAATCGTTGCGTTCGTTGTTGCTTTGATTCGACGTTTGTATACAGGCAGGAAGAAAAAAAGAGGTAGAAACGTGCATTGATTTCCGTCCAAGACGTCGCTTTCCGCGGGCGGAAGGCAAGCCTCCTCGTCGCGTGTGCTCCTGCGGGGTCTTACCTATTCCGCTATTCCCGCAGGAGTCTCCGTCTTTTCTGAAAATCAATCGTCTAGTGCTATCTAATCTGACAATCAATACAACGTAAGCTGGCGTGACGCTGTCTTACGGTGTATTTGCGTATACCTCCAAATACTTTCTTTCAATAGTGTAAGGAAGACTGACTGGAAGAATATTCTATAATAGAGGGAGAGCGAAATCAGATTTTAGTTGGTTTCGTAAGATCCTGGTGATTATAGGGGTAAGTTTCATGCATAAAGTGTTGTTCGGTTTGTCCATTTTGAACAGTGTCTATATTACGAATAACTTATTTACGTATTCCGATAGTTTTTTGAATGCACCACTCGGCATCACGACCGTTATTGCTGTGACGTTGATTTTTCTAAACGACAGCGTCAAAAAAGATAAACCGTCGTTGTACACGAAAGCGACGGATGGGTTAGGATTCATTAATATTTTGATTGGTCTTTCACTGATTGTCTTTATTTAAGACATGATTCAGAGTGATGATTATACGGAATGATCGTAAGTCTGACGCCGCGTCAGGCTTCTTTTTTATAGTCCAATCCAAGAACTCGAAAAAAATAAAATATATTTTATATAAAAAAGATTGATGTGTAACCGGTTACACAATATGATGATTCTTGTAAGCGTTATCAAAAGAAAGAGGTGGCGAAACATGTCGACCATCCGGGAAGTAGCGAAAGCGGCACATGTCTCCGTCGCGACGGTCTCACGCGTCATGAACGAAAAGGGTTATGTCAGTGAGAAATCGCGTAAGGCGGTGCTTCAGGCAATCAAACAATTGGACTATCGACCGAACCGGGTCGCGCGATCGTTGTTCCAAAAACGGTCCGGACTGATCGGGTTGATCGTTCCAGACATCACGAACCCGTTCTTCCCACAACTCGCACGGGCTGTGGAAGATATGGCACATCAACATGGTTTTCAGGTCATCTTGTGTAACACAGACGAACAGTTTCAGAAAGAACGTGAATATATCAAGTCACTCGAGGCGATGCATGTCGACGGATTGATCATCACGACGAACTACTCGAACAATCCGAACTATGAAGAACTCGAAGTGCCGGTCGTAGCGTTAGACCGTGTGTTACAAGGTGCGATTCCGACGGTGACGTCAAACGGCTACGAAGGTGGGAAGAAAGCAGCTTCGTTCTTACTTGCTTCTGGTGCGACGGAGCTCGCTGTCATCAGTGGTCCTTCGAAACTCCCGACGATCAAAAAACGACGGGACGGTTTCGAAGAGATCGCCGGAACCCATCTCGTTGCAAGCATCGAGTCACCGTTCCACTTTCAAGGGGCGCTTGACGCAGCGAACTATCTCTTTGATCACTATCATTGCAACGGTATTTTTGCCGCGAGTGATGTCATCGCTGCAGCAACGGTGCAGGTCGCTGCGGAGCGCGGGATCACGATTCCGGACGAGCTACAAGTGATCGGCTATGACGGCATCGAACTCGGACAAATGATTTCACCACCGTTGACGACGATTGCGCAGCCGATCTATCAAATGGGAGAACTGGCAGCGAAACTCTTGATTCAACGGATTGAGGGCACACCGATTGCCGCCGTTCATCATGAGTTGACGGTTGAGATCATCGAACGGGAAACGACGAAACGGAAGGATGAGGAAGTATGAAACAAATCAGTGTCATCGGCAGTATCTCGATGGATCTCGTCGTCGAAAGTAAACGTCGTCCAGGTGCAGGCGAAACGGTCATCGGGGATGCCTTTCATACCGTACCGGGCGGAAAGGGTGCGAACCAAGCGGTCGCAGTCGCGCGTCTCGGCAGTACCGTCGAAATGATCGGTTGCGTCGGCAGTGACGCAAACGGTGAAGCGATCCGCGAAAACTTTAAAACGCAAGGAGTGCAGACGACGCACTTGCAAACGATTGAAGGTGAACGGACGGGAACGGCACACATCACGCTCGCTGAAGGCGATAACTCGATCGTCGTCGTTCAGTCTGCTAATCAACATGTGAAATTTGCGGATGATACACTCGCGCCGATTCTCGCAGACAGTGAAATCATCTTACTCCAGCTCGAGATTCCAATCGAAACGGTCGAGACCGTTGCTCTGGAAGCGCATGCAGCCGGCATTCCAGTCGTCTTGAATCCAGCGCCGGCGATGTCACTCAGTCCGGAATTGATTGAAAATGTCACGTACTTAACGCCAAACGAACATGAATGTGGTTTGATCTTCGGACAAGACCAGCCGATCGAACATTGGTTGATGGAATACCCGAATAAATTGATCGTGACCGAAGGCAGCCGCGGGGCACGCTTCTACGACGGTGAGTCGATCGTGACGATTCCAGCGATCGAGACGACGGTCGTTGATACGACAGGAGCAGGGGATACGTTCAACGGTGCCTTAGCCGTTGCGTTAACGGAAGGACAACCGCTTGTTGAAGCGATTCGTTTCGCAAACCGGGCAGCCGGCTTATCTATCCGCGCGCTTGGCGCACAAGGCGGCATGCCGACACGGGAACAGATGGAGGGAGACGCATGAAGAAGCATGGTATCTTAAACAGTCATATCAGCAAAGTCCTGACCGACCTCGGTCATACAGATACGATCGTCATTGCCGATTGTGGCTTACCGATTCCAGACGGGGTCGCACGGATTGATTTAGCACTGGAACTCGGCACACCATCATTCCTCGACGTCGTCCGTGTCGTCGCTGGTGACATGGCGATCGAACAGCTGACACTGGCGACGGAAATCAAAGGAGCGAACCCGAACGTGCTCGAGGCACTGGAAGATATGCAGATCGAGACGACGTTCGTCTCACATGAGGAGTTCAAGAAACAGACACAGCAGGCGAAGGTCATCATCCGGACCGGGGAAGCGACACCGTACGCAAATGTCATTTTCCATTCCGGCGTAATCTTTTAAGGGGGTCATGCGATGCGTATCGAGATGACAGGTATCAAAAAAGCATTCGGTCCCGTCCCTGTCCTGAAAGGTGTCGACTTCGAACTCACTGCGGGTGAGATCCACGCCTTGATGGGAGAGAACGGTGCCGGGAAATCGACGCTGATGAAGATTTTGACCGGTGTCCATAAAGCGGACGCAGGCACGATCCGCGTCGATGGACAGGACGTCGAATATAAGAATCCGAAGCTTGCCGAAGAAGCGGGGATCGCCTTCATCCACCAGGAACTGAACATCCTCCCGGATTTAACGGTGACGGAGAACTTGTTCCTCGGACGGGAGTTGAAGTCACGCTTCGGGATTCTCAAGCAAGGAGAGATGAAGCGGCAGGCAGAACGTGAACTCGCCGAATTGAACGTCTTCATGGACGTCGATCAACTTGCCCGGACTTTATCGGTCGGTCAGCAACAGATGATCGAGATCGCAAAAGCTTTGATGACGGACGCGAAGGTCATCATCATGGATGAACCGACAGCCGCACTGACGGAGCGGGAAATTCGTGCCTTATTTAGCGTCGCGACGGCACTGCGCAACCAAGGTGTCTCAATCGTCTATATCTCGCACCGGATGGAGGAAATCTTCGAGCTCTGCGACCGAATCACCGTCTTACGGGACGGGATTTCCGTCTCGACACACGCGATTCCCGAGACATCCTTCGAACAGATCGTCCGTGAGATGGTCGGTCGTGAGATGGGTGAACGGTATCCGGATCGTGACGTGTCGATCGGTGCGACCGTTCTAGAAGTCAAACAGGCGAGCGGGAAACGGTTCGACGATGTCTCGTTCTCCGTCAAGGCAGGCGAAATCATCGGCTTCTCCGGTTTGATGGGTGCGGGGCGGACGGAAGTCATGCGCGGACTGTTCGGGGTCGATCGCCTGAAAGAAGGAACGATTGAATTGAACGGAAAATCGCTGAAAATCAAGACACCGTATGATGCGATTCGCCAGGGCATCGGCTTTTTGACCGAAGACCGCAAAGGCGAAGGCTTGTTCCTCGACTTTTCACTGCGTGAGAACATCTCACTGCCGACGATTCGTTCGTTATCCCGCTCTGGTGTCATCAAGGATCAGGCAGAACGCGATTTCGCAGAAGGGTATTTGAAGTCGCTCTCGGTCCGGCACAGCTCGATGGACCAGCCGGCGAAGTCATTGTCCGGCGGGAACCAACAGAAGGTCGTCCTCGCGAAGTGGCTCGGGACACAACCGAAAGTCTTGATCCTCGACGAACCGACACGTGGTGTCGACGTCGGGGCGAAGAAAGAGATTTACCTCATCATGAACGAACTCGCTGCGGCGGGTGTCGCGATCATCATGGTCAGCTCGGACCTCCCGGAGATTCTCGGGATGAGCGACCGGGTCTACGTCATGCGCGAAGGCAAGATGAGCGGCATGTTGACACGACAGGAAGCGACGCAAGAAAGCATCATGACACTTGCGACAGGAGGACAATGATATGGAATTGATGCAAGGCAAGGTAACGGAAGCAAAACCGAGACGTCTTGGGATCGGACAAAAGCTTGGACCACTCGCAGGATTGTTCGCGATCGTCCTCGTCGTCTCGATCATGGAACCGGACTTTTTAACATTGAATAATTTATTTAACATCTTACGTCAAGTCTCGATCAATGCCTTGATTGCCTTCGGGATGACGTTCGTCATTCTGACAGGTGGGATTGATTTATCGGTCGGCTCGATTCTCGCCCTCTCGTCCGCCTTCGTCGCGGGTCTGATGACGGACGGAACGTCAGCGTTGATTGCTGTTCTGGCTGGTCTGATCGTCGGAGCCGTCATGGGTGCCTTGAACGGGATGGTCATCTCACTCGGAAAAGTCGCACCATTCATCGCGACACTCGCGACGATGACGATCTTCCGCGGATTGACGCTCGTCTATACGGACGGGAAACCAATCACTGGTCTGAGCCAAGGTGGCTGGTTCGAATTGTTCGGACGCGGTTACTTCTGGATCTTCCCGGTACCGGTCCTGACGATGTTGATCGCCTTCGCGGTCCTCTACTTCATCTTGAAGAAGACGACGTTCGGTCGTTATACGTATGCGATCGGTGGCAACGAAGAAGCAGCGAAGTTAATGGGGATTCAAGTCAATAAAGTCAAAATCATGATCTACTCACTCTCAGGGTTGATGGCAGCACTTGCCGGCATCATCCTGACGTCCCGTCTGAACTCGGCACAACCGACGGCGGGGACATCGTATGAACTCGACGCCATCGCAGCGGTCGTCCTTGGTGGGACGAGCCTGTCAGGTGGTCGTGGCTGGATTGTCGGTACCTTGATTGGTGCCTTGATCATCGGAACACTGAACAATGGACTCAACTTGCTTGGTGTCTCCTCGTTCTTCCAACTCGTCGTCAAAGGTTTAGTCATTTTGTTCGCGGTACTCGCGGACCGGAAACAAGCAGCGTAACCCACACTCAAAAAGGAGGATCTACAGATGAAAAAACTACTTGCAGTCGTCATGATGGCATTAATGGTCTTCGCAGCAGCCTGTTCGACGGAACAACCGGGCAGCAGCAACGGTGATACGAAGAAAAAGACGAAGGACTTCAAGATTGGTCTTTCGATTTCAACCCTCAACAATCCATTCTTCGTCTCGTTAAAAGAAGGGGCAGAACAAGAAGCAAAAGCACAAGGTGCAACACTTCAAGTTGCGGATGCACAAGATGATGCAGCAAAACAAGCAAGCGATATCGAAGACATGGTTCAAAAGAAAGTCGATTTGATCTTGATCAACCCAACGGATTCAGCAGCAGTTGGTGCAGCTGTCCAAACAGCGAACGATGCGAACATCCCCGTCATCACAGTTGACCGGAATGCAGAAGCAGGCGACGTCGTCGCACACATCGCGTCAGATAACGTCGCGGGTGGGAAACAAGCAGGTGAGTACATGATCGAACTCGTCGGCGACAAAGCAAAAGTCGTAGAGCTCGAAGGGATTCCAGGAGCATCCGCAACACGCGATCGTGGTAAAGGGTTCCATGAAGCAGTCGACGGTAAACTTGACGTCGTCGCAAAACAAGCAGCAAACTTCGACCGGGCAAAAGGCTTGTCGGTCATGGAGAACATCCTCCAAAACAACAAAGACATTAAAGCCGTCTTCGCGCACAACGATGAAATGGCACTCGGTGCGGTTGAAGCATTAAAAGCAGCAGGTCTCAACGATGTTAAAGTCATCGGCTTCGATGCAACGGATGATGCCGTCAAAGCCGTCAAAGACGGAAAAATGGCAGGAACAATCGCTCAAAAACCGACGGAGATCGGGAAGATGGGTGTCGAAACAGCCATCAAGCACTTAAAAGGTGAAACAGTCGAGAAGAACATCCCAGTCGATCTCGAATTGATCAAACAATAAGGAGAAGAGACACCTGAGTCGACGATTCAGGTGTCTCTTTTCGTCAGGCAGGAAAAAGTTCCTAAATCTATTCCTTGTTCCCGTACTTGTTTTTCTCTATAATGAAAGAAGCGTATATTACTGAAGGAGGATCATCGATGATCATTCATAACGTGGCTCTTGTCGGCCTCATCGTCGTTTCCGTTCTTCTCATCATCGTCGTTCTATTGATGTCAGGTCGTACGACCGGACTCGGAGCATTGACGGGTGGAGCAGAACAATTATTTGGTCGCCAAAAAGCTCGTGGCTTGGATGCGGTCCTAAATCGTGTGGCGTCTATCTTAGGAGCATTACTCTTCATCTTGGCGTTACTCGTCGCTTTTTATAAGTGAGCATTGAAACGACAGCCGTATGATCGCGCTGTCGTTTTTTGTATTTCTCGATATTCATTTTTTCCGGATATGGGGTATAGAGTTAGAGGGGGAATCATTTTATGAAAATCACTTTACCAAAACCATTCTTTTTCGAAGCCGGCCCACGTGCCGTTTTACTATTACACGGATTCACGGGATCGAGCGCGGATGTCCGCATCCTCGGTCGCTACTTGCAAAAGCAGGGCTATACGTCCCTCGCACCACAATATAAAGGGCACGCTGCCCCACCCGAAGAGCTGACGAAGACCGGGCCAGCCGACTGGTGGCAGGATGTCCTTGCCGGATATCAGGAACTCGTCGATAAAGGTTATGACGAAATCGCCGTTTGCGGACTATCGCTCGGTGGCGTCATGTCGCTGAAGTTATCGATGAACCGTCCGGTCAAAGCGGTCATCCCGATGTGTGCACCCGCCTACATCAAAAGTGAAGAAGTCATGTATGCAGGAGTCACCGAGTACGCACGAGAATTCAAGAAGCGAGAAGGCAAATCGCAAGAAGAGATCGACCACGAGATGGCGTCCTTCGAACCGATGCCGACCTTGAAGGACTTACAGGAGCTGCTGCGCGAGACACGCGATTCGCTTGAGGACGTCTACGCACCGACGCTCGTCGTCCAAGCGCGCAATGATCACATGATCAACACCGACTCCGCGAACATCATCCATGATGGAGTCAGTGCCTTCCAAAAAGAGCTGATCTGGTATGAGAACTCAGGTCACGTCATTACGCTCGACAAAGAAAAAGACCAGCTCCACTCTGACATCTTGGACTTCCTGGAGTCATTGAACTGGAGCAAGTAACTGGAGGTGTCACGTTGGAATTACGTGAACGAATACTAACGGTCATCACGACGGAAGAACGTCCGTTGTCGATTGATCAATTAACGAAAAAACTAGAACTAGCGGATACGGAAGCATTCAAGGAATTGATCCGGACGCTGAACGCAATGGAAGACGAAGCGTTGATCGCCCGGACACGCTCGAATAAGTACGGAACGCTCGCGCAAATCGGTCAAGTCGCTGGGAAGATTTCCGTCCACCAGCGCGGGTTCGGTTTCGTCTCACCGGAAGATGGCTCAGAAGGCGACATCTTCTTGCCGGCACCGGAACTGAAAAACGTCTATAACGGCGACCGTGTCCTCGTCAAAGTGTTTGCCGAGTCAAACGGCGGCGATCGTCGTGAAGGGAAACTGCTCAAGATTCTCTCACGTGGACCAGCCGATTTTGTCGGCACGTTCGTTAGTCCAAAAGGACGGATCGAATCGATCGCCTATATCGAACCGGATGATACGAAGTTGACGTTCTTACCGGTCGTCGCGAACGATGATACGCTCGGTGCCGTCGATGGCCATAAAGTCCTTGCCCGGATCACGAAGTATCCCGATGGACGTTACGCCGGAACGGCAAAAGTCTTAAAAATCATTGGTCACAAGAATGACCCAGGCGTCGACATCTTGTCGATCGTCCATAAGCACGGCATCAACGTCGACTTCTCACCGGAAGCGATCGCTGAGGCGAATGCCGTACCGGATCAGATCGATGAGAAGGATTTGGTCGGACGCGTTGATCTACGGAACGAATTGACGGTGACGATCGACGGCGCAGACGCAAAAGACCTTGATGATGCCGTTCACGTCAAGAAGTTAGCGAACGGTAACTTTGAGCTTGGTGTCCACATCGCCGACGTCTCGCATTACGTCAAAGAAGATTCAGCACTCGACGAAGAAGCGCGTGAGCGCGGAACGAGTGTTTATCTCGTCGACCGTGTCATCCCGATGATTCCGCACCGTCTATCGAACGGGATCTGCTCACTTAACCCGCACGTTGATCGCCTGACGCTCAGCTGTATCATGGAAATCGATGCGAACGGGGCTGTCGTCAACCATGAGATATTCCAAAGTGTCATCAAGACGACGGAACGGATGACGTACACGGACGTCCGGAAAATCATCGAACGCGAAGACGAAGAAGTGATCGCGAAGTACCAGGATCTCGTCGAGTACTTTGACAAGATGGCAGAACTCGCAGCAATCCTCCGCGAACGTCGCTCACGTCGTGGGGCAATCAACTTTGACTTCCCAGAAGCGAAGGTCCTCGTCAATGAAGAAGGCAAGACGAGTGAGATCATCCTCCGCGAACGGTCGGTCGCTGAGAAGCTGATTGAAGAGTTCATGCTTGCAGCGAACGAAACGGTCGCTGAGCATATCCAGCGTCAAAAACTGCCGTTCATGTACCGGATCCACGATGAGCCAAAAGCTGAACGTCTCGATACGTTCTTCAAGTTCATCGGTAACTTCGGCATCAACGTCGAACGTAAGGGTGAGTCAGTCGCACCGAAAACGTTGCAATCGATCCTCAATGCTGTTGAAGGGGAGCCGGAAGAAGCCGTCGTCAGTACGGTCATGCTCCGTTCGCTCCAACAAGCGAAATACGACATCGAACCGATCGGTCACTTCGGTCTGTCGACGGACTATTACACGCACTTCACGTCACCGATCCGTCGGTATCCGGATTTGATGGTCCACCGTCTGTTGCGTGAATATGTCATCTACAATGACAAATCGCAAAAGACACAAGACCGTTATTCGGAGATCCTCCCGGAAATCGCGGATCATTCGTCAAAACGCGAGCGTCGTGCGGTTGATGCAGAGCGGGAAACGAACGCGTTGAAGAAAGCCGAGTATATGGAGCAACACATCGGTGAGACATTTGAAGGCGTCGTCAGTGGTGTGACGAACTTCGGGATGTTCGTCGAATTGCCGAACACGATCGAGGGACTCGTCCACATCCAAGCGATGACGGATGACTTCTACCGTTACGATGAAGCGAACTATCAGCTAATCGGTGAGCGGACGAAGCAACAGTTCCGGATTGGCGATGTCGTCGAGATTAAGGTCACGAACGTCAATATCGATGAACGGACGATTGACTTCAGCGTCGTCGGGATGCCAGAACGGCAACCGAAGAAACGGTTCGAGTCGAAGACGATCCGCTCAAGCGGTGGACGTCCGGGACAAAAACGCGATGATAAGAAGAAGGACGATCGTCGCGGCAAGAAACGGTCAGGTAAGAGCGACCAAAGCAAAGGAAAAGGATTCTCGTTAAAGAATAAGAAAGATAAACCGCCATTCCATAAGGCGGTCTCGAATAAGAAACGGAAGCGCAAATAAGCGCTTCCGCATCGGAAATGTGGTGAACGAACATGCCAAAGGGAACAGATTCGAAAGTCTTAGCGAACAACAAACGGGCCTCGTTCGATTATGCGATCGAGGATACGATTGAAGCCGGTCTTGTCTTGACGGGAACGGAAATCAAATCGGTCCGTAAAGGAAAAATCAGCATCGGGGACGCGTTCGTCCGGTTCGACGGGGGAGAGGCGATTCTCTGGAACTCGAACATCGCCCACTTCGAACAGGGGAACCGATACAACCATGAGCAACTCCGTCCGCGGAAACTGTTGCTGCACAAGAAACAAATCGCAAACTTGATCGGGGCGGTCTCACGGGACGGCTATACGATCGTACCGCTGAAAGTCTATATCAAGAATGGATACGCAAAATGCTTGATTGGACTCGGGCGCGGGAAGAAGAAATTCGATAAACGCGACGACCTGAAGAAGAAGGATGCGAAGCGTGATATCGAGCGAGCACTACGCGATAAGCAAAAGTATTGAACCCGTAACACTTTTCTGCTAGAATATTAGTATTCGGAAAGCCCCAATTTTATATCTTGGGGACGTTACGGATTCGACGGGGGTAGTTCGGTCTTCTGTGGCGTGTCGAGGGGTCGGCCTCGTTAAAACGCACCAGCCATAACTGGCAAAACTAACACACAACTCGCAGCAGCGTAATAGCAACTGCGGATCCTAGCAGCTGTCGCCTGGTCGGCTGATTTCTAGGGTCTCACTTTAAACAGGCTACGCTTGGACCCTTCCGTCTGGAGGGAAAGAGAAGAGATGGAATCAGACTGGTCGGACGGACGCCTGTCAATTGGCAGCCTGACGACGAGATCCCAATAAATTGACTACACACGTAGAAGCTTAAGTATACGATGCCTTCGGACGTGGGTTCGACTCCCACCGTCTCCATACGACGAAATCAGTGGATTTCAAAAAAAGTACTTGAATCTCATTAAATGGGTTCAAGTACTTTTTAGTATAAAAAACTATTTATAAATATTAGAAATAAAATAAAAAATTAATAAGGAGAACAAAATATGGAATTTGGTCAAACAATTAAAATGTTTTTAATTGATGGTAATTCTGATGGCAGATTAACGTGTGAGTTGTCAAATTGGACTGGTCTCGCTTATAGAATTCCACGTACTGAAGTTAAAAAATGTAGTGATCGCCCTAATTTAAATTCAACTGGAATTTATATGTTGTTCGGTCGAAACGAAGAAGATGAAGAAGCAGTTTATATTGGTGAGGCTGAAGAAGTGTATAATCGTCTTCAAGATCATTTACGTGAAAAAGATTTTTGGAATGAAGTGATTGTGTTTATTAGTAAAGATGAGAACTTGAATAAAGCACATATTAAATATTTAGAGAACAAATTGTATCATAAAGCAAAAAAAGCAAACCGTTATAAAGTCGTAAACGGTAATATTCCCCCGATGCCTTCTATCTCTGAAGCAGATCGTGCTGAAATGAATACTTTTGGTAAGAATGTTGAAATGTTGGTAAATATGTTAGGACATAAATTATTCTCAGAAGTTCAAAAGAATATCGATACTGAGAATGAGAACGTTCTATACTTAAAAGGCACAAGAGGTGCCGACAGTATGGGGGCTCAAACATCAGAAGGGTTCGTTGTTTTTAAAAACTCTAAAATTGCGTCAGAAGTTGTCAATTCATTCTCGGAACGATTGAAAGTTAAAAGAAAAGAATTAATTGACTCTAATAAAGTTCAAATAATTGATGGAGAATACATAGTAATCGAAGACTTATTGTTTTCAAGTCCTTCGTTAGCAGCTGATATTGTGACGGGCAGAAGTGCCAACGGATTAGTCGAATGGAAAAATAAACATGGAGTTATTTTAAAGAATTTATCTTAATTTTTACTCTCTATAATGTTGGAATAGAGTAAAAATAGGCTGTAATATTGTAAAAAAAGGAGCTGACACCTATGATAAGACGCGCCACGTTGATGGACGGAAAAGCCTTATCGGACTTAATGCGACGCATTGATCGGGAAACGAAATATATGTTGTATGAACCGGAGGAACGTGTCCTGTCAACGGAACAGGCCGAGGCGTTCATCGAGAAGTTTGGTCAGGCTGCGAACTCGGATATCTTCGTCGTGGACGTCGACGAGCAACTCGTCGGGTATGTGCTCGTCGTTGGTGGTGAACCGAGTCGGATTCGTCACCGCGCGAATCTTGTCATCGGCTTGCTTGATGCCTATACGGGTCGTGGTCTTGGTGCGGGTCTACTTGAGGCAGTCGATGCGTTTGCCATTGAAGCAGGGCTCATCCGACTCGAGTTGACGGTTCGCAAGGATAACTTGCGGGCAATCGAGCTCTATCATAAGTTTGGCTTTAACATCGAAGGGACACGGATTGCGTCGCTCTTCATCGATGGGGAATACGTTGATGAACTGGCGATGTCGAAAATCTATACGACCGAAGAATCCTAAAAAAGATGCTCCGTGGACTTATCTCTGAAAAGAGACGAGACCATGAGCATCTTTTTTTATGGTGATATCTTTTGTTGTTCGAAGTCGATCTCCAGAACATTTTTCGCATAATCCTTACCCCAGTCGTACATCGCATCTAAAATCGGCATTAAGCTATGACCGTGTGGCGTCAACGAATATTCGACCTTCGGTGGTACGACCGGGTAGACTTCCCGGTGAATGATGTGGTGGTCTTCGAGTTCCCGCAGTTGATTGACGAGCATCCGTTGTGTGATCCCGGGCATCAGACTTTTTAGTTCCCCGAAGCGTTTTGTCCCTTCCTTGCCTAAGTGCCAAAGAATGAGCATCTTCCATTTGCCCCCGATGATCGAGAGGGTCAATTCCTTCTCACAGTTAAACTGACGGTCTTCAAAATGTGGCATCGTTCCACCTCCTGTTCCAGTATAGTCTTTCTTCCGATCGACAGTATACTTTTCTGCACTATGTATGAAAAACCTCACTATGTAAATTAAAAGTGCGTACTTCTCAAGAATGCTCCTGCGGATTATATTTAGTCGTGTTCCTTCATGAACGTTTGAAGGAAGTGTCAGGTACGACAATATAGAGAAGAATGGGAGAGATCCAGAATGAAATTACAACTCGCGATTGATTTAGTCGATACAGCAGGTGCGATTGCTTTAGTCAAAGAAATCGGGGAAGACAATTTAGATATCGTTGAGATCGGCACACCGGTCGTCATCAACGAAGGACTCCGCGCCGTCAAAGAAATGAAAGCCGCATTCCCGAACTTAACGGTCCTCGCTGACTTGAAGATCATGGATGCTGCCGGCTACGAAGTCAGCCAAGCTGTCGCACATGGTGCCGACATCGTGACGATCCTTGGGGCAGCGGAAGACATGTCAATCAAAGGGGCAGTCGAAGAAGCGAAAAAATCGGGCAAACAGATTCTCGTTGATATGATTGCTGTCAAAGATATCGCAACTCGGGCGAAAGAACTTGATGCGTTAGGTGTCGATTACATCTGTGTCCACACAGGTTACGATCTGCAAGCAGTCGGTCAAAACTCATTCGAGGATCTCGCAACAATCAAGTCGGTTGTGACAAACGCAAAAACAGCTGTTGCGGGTGGCATCAAGATGGAGACGTTACCGGAAGTCATCGCTGCACGTCCTGATTTGATCATCGTCGGTGGCGGCATCACAGGGCAAGACGATAAACAAGAGACAGCGTCAACGATGCACCGGATGCTGCAAGAGGCGTAAATGACACATATTCAAACGATTATCGAAGAGCTGACTTCTACAGTTGAAGCAATCGATGCGACGGAGACAAAAGAACTGGCAGACGCTGTCTTGCAAGCGAACCGAATCTTTCTCGCAGGAGCCGGTCGCTCCGGCTTGATGGGGAAAGCGTTCGTTATGCGGTTGATGCACATGGGACTTGATGCTTATGTCGTCGGTGAGACGGTCACAGCGAACTTGCGTGAGGGTGACGTGTTAATCGTTGGATCCGGATCGGGTGAGACGAAAACGTTGATTCCAATCGTTGAGAAAGCACAGCAACTCGGTGGAACGGTTGCCGTCGTCACGATCAATCCGACATCGACGTTAGCACGATTAGCCGACTTAGTCGTCCAACTGCCCGGAGTTCCGAAAGAACAAGCGGCATCAGCGGACGAGACGGTTCAACCGATGGGATCGTTGTTCGAACAGACGATGTTGTTGTTCTATGATGGCTTGATTCTGCAGATCATGGAAGACAAACAGCTCGATTCGCAAACGATGTACGGGAAACATGCTAACTTAGAATAGATAAACCAGAAGACCGGTAAACGTATGCGATACGTTTACTGGTCTTTTTTGACTTGATTTTCAATAAAACATTTCCTGTTTGTGCGAATTTGTTCGGATATTAGCAGGAATCGACCTGCCATACTAAAAGAAGTAAAGGTATGGTAAGGGGGAGGAAAAATGCGTTTTACGAAGTCGATGACAACTGTCGTTTTGATCAGTAGTTGCGTCTTATCGGGGTGTACAACGGAGACAAAAGAACATGCTATAAAACCATCTACAGAAGTTACATCCGTAAAACCAACTAAAGGACAAGATGAAATCGAAGAAATTTTAATTAAAGAGCCATCCGTCGATGCAGATACACCGGGCAAAGCGAGCGTCGAGCAAATACAGCTGACCTATAAAAACGGACAAACCGCCGTACCGACTAATGATGATATCTTGTCGGAAGCGATTCTTGGTCAAAAAGCGATTGTCACGCTGCAGTCTCCGGAAGGACCACATCATTACATCGTTTTGTTTTATGAACAGTCTGATCGCTGGATATTAACTGGTGTTCTTCCTGCGACAGGACCTGTTACAACGGAACGCTCGGAATCACGTGGCTTGAAGCTCCCATTTTCGACATTTACAACGAACGAAATGAGTTGGAGTGATGCGGAAGACGCGCCAATCACATGGACGTTTGCTGGAAAAGAATCAATCCTTACGGTTTCGAAGCTCCCGCAGCAACCGATGGACAGCAAACCGACGGAGGTTATGACATTGGCGAATGGAATAGAAGCTTACGTCCATGAGACGAAACGGGAAGCTAGTTTGTCTTATCAGGACGGCGAACAGACGGTTCTGATAGCCGGTAACGTATCAGTTGATCGTCTTAAAATACTTGCGGCATCACTGCCATCCGTCACGTCAGGATCGTTTCCGTATGGGGGAACAGAATAAAAAAATCGCGCGTTTCACACAACTCCCGTCAGAGTAAGTGAAGCGCGCGATCTTTTATCTATTTACGTTCTTACCATTTAAAATCAAAATCAGCACCGACATCTTTTGCGAGGTGGGCATCTGATCCATAGACGAGTGGAATCGATAACGACTGCGTGACTTGCAGGAGTTCCGGGTAAGGATAGGAAAGACCACATAATGGTTTCCGGAGTCCTGCTGTGTTGACGTCGAGTGTGAAGTTCGCCTGACGGATCTTCCGTAACGTGTCGTCGAGGTTCGTTGGGTTCGACTCAAGCGGATAGGCTTGTATGAATTTCGTCGGTAACGTCAAGTGACCGAGGCGCTTCGGCTGGTGTGCACCGAGGTCCGTCATGACGAGGGCTTGGATGCCTTCATAATAGCGTTCGTGGACCGCCGTGACGCTTCCGAGTTTCGTGACGATCTCACCGAAGCTTTCCTTGCTGAAGTCGACGCCGTAATATTGCTCATCGATGTATAAGTAATGCAGTGAGAGAATGCCGTCGGTTAAGACGTCAGCGTAGCGGGCGATGATGTCACGCGTCCCGTCGACATGTCCTTCCCAGTAGTCGAACTCCATCCCGATTCGGATGTCGATCTGATTTTTGTATGTCTCGCGGAGTTGCGTTAATTCCTTCAGGTAGGCATCGGCTGTCGCGAATGACATTCCGGAATCGTTATCTGGCGCAGGATCCGTCACACCTTCAGGTAAAGGGGCATGTTCCATGAAGCTGATTCGTTCTAAGCCTTGTTCTAAGGCACGCTCGATGTAGGCTTCAAGTGGATCCTTCGTACCGTGTGGACAATATGGACTGTGGACGTGACCGTCCCATTTCAATAATTGCATGAGTAACCCTCCGATTTTTTAGAATTGGCAAGCAAAGCGATTGACAATGTGCCCGAAACGCGGTATCTTATCGTTAAATAATTTAGCGTGGTACAGTGATAATAAGATAAAGGAGTGGGAGTATGCAATCATTTTCTACGATTCGACTCAAGGATGGAGCGACAGATTACGTTGGTGCCTCGGCAACGCGGCTCCAGCAGGTCATCCGTCAGCTCGAAGATGGACTCGAACAATCTAACTATACCCGATTAATCACCCCCTTAATTGAGGAAATCGGTGGACGGGAACAGATTCGAATGGATTTTACGACTAGTGTCGCGCGTGCCCTCAGCGAACGTGGTCGCGAACAATATAAACGTGTTTTTTACAGTGGCTCGGTCTTTCAACCGGAAGAGAAGTTCCAGGTCGGGTTCGAGGAACGGGGACAAATCGCAGAAGTTGAAGCAATTCAACTTGCGGTCCGACTCGTCGAAGAACTGACGGGAAAAGAAGTCACACTCTCGATCGGTGATGCCGGTTTGATCGAGCATTTGATCGAGACGCGCGTCGGTGATCACCACTTACGCGACCAAGTGACGCAGATGTTGCGTTTACGTAACGTCATCGAATTGAAGCGAATCGCGGGTCAACTCGATGATGCCTTACTCGCGAAACTTCCTTTATTATTCGGACGTGAAGGAGCAGAGACGATCCTACCGTACGTCGACGAGACACGACTCAATGCCGTGCTTGATCTCGCGGAAGCCGTCAATGCTGATCTCGACTTCGGTCAAATGGGCTTACAGACGTACTACGACGGCATCACGATCCACGGCTTCATCGAAGGTGTGACGGAACCCGTCCTCGTCGGTGGACGCTACGACCGGCTTTATGAACAATTCGGACAAGAACAACAGGCGTTCGGCATCGGATTCTCGGTCGAACGGTTGGCGGAGGTGCTCTAAATGCGAATCGGAATTACAAAAGGACGGCTGTCGAAAGCGACAGAACGTTATCTGAAAGAAGCTGGCGTCGAGACATGGGGAGCCATTGAACGCGAACTAATCGTCAAACGGGGCGAGCACGAATTCGTCTTCATGAAAGGGTCGGACTTGATTCCGTACGTCGCTCAAGGTGTTCTCGATGTTGCGATCACCGGCAGTGACATCTTACTCGAATCGGATCAAGAGCTATCGGAACTCGCAGAATTACCGTTCGGTGTCTGCCGAATGTCGGTCTGTGCGAAGGAACCGTTGCAATTCGAAGGTGGGCGCCGTGTCCGGATTGCGACGAAATATCCGGTCATCGCGAAACGCTACTTCAGCGAACTCGGTGTCGACGTCGACATCGTACCGCTGAACGGTTCGGTCGAGTTGGCACCGTTACTCGGACTTGCTGACGCAATCGTCGATATCGTCGAGACAGGTGAGACGTTACGGGCAAACGGACTAAACGAATACGAAAAAATCATCGATATCAGCGCTCGATTCTTTACGAGCGAATGGACGTTAAAACGGAAGCGGGTTGAAGTCATCCGCTTGCTCGAGCAATTGACAGAAGGAGTGACACGATCATGACACCGACAAAACCTTTCAGCATCGATCGCGACACGGAGCTCGCAGTCCGTGCGATTCTCGAACGCGTCGCAACAGACGGTGACGCTGCTGTCCGCGATTACACGAACCAATTCGATCAGGTTGATCTCGAAGATTTCCGTCTCAGTGAAACACGGATCACGCAAGCGTTCGAACAGGCAGACGCCAACTTGATCGACTCGTTGAAGTTGATGGCGACACGACTCGTCGAATGGCACGAACAAGAACTGCCATCTGACATCGAACTCGTCGAAGCAGACGTGACACGACGTCAACGGTTTGTTCCCGTCGATTCGGTTGGGATCTATGTACCAGGTGGTGCGGCAAGTTATCCGTCGACGGTCTTGATGAACGCCATTCCAGCGAAAGTTGCTGGTGTCGAACGCGTCGTCATGGTGACACCGATGACGAACTTAAGTGACGAGGTTCTTGTTGCGGCACGCATCGCTGGTGTGACAGAAATCTATACCATTGGTGGAGCGCAAGCTGTCGCCGCGCTGACATTCGGAACAGAAAGCATCCAAGCCGTCGACTTGATCGTCGGACCCGGAAACCGCTTCGTTGCGGAAGCGAAACGCCAAGTCTACGGCATCGTTGGCATCGACTCGGTCGCCGGTCCATCGGAAGTCGTCGTCATCGCGGACGAAACAGCGCATCCGGACCGGATCGCAGCGGACTTACTTGCGCAAGCCGAACACGACCGTGACGCTGTCGCGATCGCCTTCGTACCAACGGAAGAGATGAAACAAGCGGTGGATGCAGAGGTCGAACGGCGTTTACAGAAATTGCCGCGTCAAGAGATTGCCCGTCGTGCGATGGAAAACGGTGGCGTCTTCGTCGCTCCACTTGAGAAAGCGATCGAAGAAGCGAACCGTCTCGCAGCGGAACACTTGGAACTTGCTGTTGCCAATCCGCAAGAGGTCGTCAAATCGATTCGTCACGCTGGGATGATCTTCCTCGGTCACGAGACACCGGAAACGCTCGGCGATTACGTCGCCGGAACGAACCATGTCTTGCCGACATCCGGCACAGCCCGTTTTGCGTCTGGATTATCAGCGCGGACGTTCCTGCGTCACCAGACGATGCTCGAAGCCACACGCGCAGGCGTACAACGTCTCGCGAACGCAGCGAAGACCGTTGCCCGGGTTGAAGGACTCGAAGCACACGCACAAGCTATCGAAGTGAGGGAAGACTAATGCGATTACACCAAAACGAACGATTCACGACCCACAGTCCAGTTGGGATCGAAGCGATTCAAGAATTGATCGCAACGTTCCCTTTAAATGAATATCCTGTCGAAATCATCGATCAAGTCAAGGCATCGTACGCGACGTACGCCGGTGTCCGTCCGACGCAACTCGTCGCCGGAAACGGCTCGGATGAGTTGATCGGCTACTTATGTGCCCGCTACGGTGGACCTGGGATGCCGGTCATCGCCTCAGAACCGGACTTCGTCATGTATCAGTTTTATGCTGACCGGGCACGGGCACCGTTCGAACGGGTACCGCTACTTGACGAGATGGCGCTTGACGTCGAGGGATTGACCGCAGCACCCGGTGAGATCATCTTCCTGAGCCACCCACACAATCCGTCTGGTGTCCTCCGGAAGGAAGCGGACATCCGTCGCTTGCTCGACAGTGGCAAATACGTCGTTATCGATGAGGCGTACATCGACTTCGCGCTCGAACAGTCGATGCTTCATCTACTCGAGGAATATCCGAAAGCGATCATCTTACGGACGCTCTCAAAAGCGTTCGGACTCGCATCGCTCCGACTTGGTTTTGTCATCGCGAGCGAACAAATCATCGAAGAAATCGAACAGATTAAATCACCGTACAACGTCTCTGGTCTATCAGCAGCTGTCGGCATCGCCATCATGGCAGAACCGGAACTCGATCGGGTCTTAGAAGAAACATATGCGAGCCGCGAAGCAATCGAACGGATTCTCGCGCCAATCGGCAAGACGTATCCGAGTGCAGCGAACTTCGTCTATGTCGAGTATCCAGAAGCCGAACGCTTTACGCAGCGTTGTGCTGACGCTGGATTACGGATCCGCTTGTTTGACCAAGCATTCCGTGTCAGTTGTGGATCACCAGAAGCGATGCAAGTATTAGAAACGTGTGTAGAGGAGGAATTACGATGCGGCGTGGCGCAAGCGAACGAGTAAGTGCAGAATCAGACATCAAGGTTGAGGTCGATCTCGCAGGAGGTCCGGTTGAAATCAAGACCGGTGTCGGGTTCTTTGATCATATGTTGACGTTATTTGCCTTTCAGGCCCGGATCGGTCTGAAGGTGACAGCAAAAGGTGATACGTGGATCGATGCGCACCATACGGTCGAAGATACAGCGATCGTCCTCGGGGCAGCGTTGACGGAAGCGCTCGGCGATAAAGCCGGGATTGAACGCTACGGCGAATCGCGTGTGCCGATGGACGAGACCCTTGCGTCCGTCGTCCTTGATTTCAGCGGTCGTCCGTTCACCGTCTTCCGTGCTAGTTTCAAGAATCCGAAGCTCGGTGACTTTGATACGGAACTCGCAGAAGAGTTCTTCCAAGGCTTATCGCGCAGTGCCCGGATGACGATTCATGCCGAAGTCTTGTATGGTTCGAACACGCACCACATGATCGAAGGGTTGTTCAAAGCACTCGGTCGGGCCGTCCGTCAGGCAGTTGCTGTGACGAGCGAAGGGGTACCGTCTACGAAAGGGTTGATTGATCAATGATAGCAATCGTCGATTATGGCGTCGGGAATATCGCGAACGTCGAGCGGGCGTTAAAGGAGCTCGGCGAAGCAGTCATCGTCACGAGTGACACGGAGTTGCTCGACCAAGCGGAAGCACTCGTCTTACCGGGTGTCGGTGCTTATGCACCGGCAATGGAGCGCCTGAAGGAAACGGGACTCGTCGACTTCTTAAAAGAACAAGCCGAAAAGAAGCCGTTTCTTGGGATTTGCCTCGGGATGCAACTGCTCTTTGAATCAAGTGACGAAGATGGACTGACGGAAGGTCTCGGGATCTTACCGGGAACGATCGAAAAACTACCGAGCGACGTCCGCTTGCCACATATGGGCTGGCACCAGCTGACGAACCACGGCGAAGCGGTCTATTTCGTCCACTCGTACGGTGCCGTCTGTGACCCAGAATGGATCGTCGACTCGGTCGAATACGGACGCCTCGTACCAGCGATCGTTCAAAAAGGACAAGTCACCGGGATGCAGTTCCACCCGGAAAAGAGTGGCGAAGTCGGATTGAAACTACTGAAGGAATGGAGAGAGACGACATGCAACTCTACCCAGCAATCGATTTAATGAGCGGACAGGCGGTACGCCTGAAGCAAGGAGATTTTGACCAACAGACATTCTTCGGTGATGCGTTGACGATCGCGAAGCGCTTCAAGGAAGACGGGGCGACGGCGATTCACCTGATCGATCTTGACGGCGCGAAAGCCGGCGAACCGTTACACTTGAACTTGATCGCCGACATCAAAAAAGAGACCGGTTTGTTCGTCGAAGCTGGTGGTGGTGTCCGAAACATCGAGACCGTCGAAGCGTACGTCGGTGCCGGAATCGATCGGATTCTCGTCGGCACGGTCGCCCTTGAAGACGAAGCGTTACTCGAGCAGATGATCGCTCTCGCTGGTGATAAACTGGCTGTTGCGTTAGACGCAAAAGAGGGTATCGTTCAGACACGCGGTTGGCTCGAAGCGAGCGGCTGGACGCTTGAAGAAGCAATGACACACTTGATCGGTAAAGGGATCAAGACGTTCCTTTATACGGATATTTCGCGAGACGGGATGATGATGGGACCGGATGTCGATGGACTTGATCGTCTAAAGCGGGAAGGGGTCGAATTGATCGCTTCCGGTGGTGTGACGACGGTCGATGACGTCGCGCGTCTCAAAGAAATCGGCATGGACGGAGCCGTCGTCGGTCGGGCGTTACTCGACGGATCACTTGCCTTAAAAGAGGTGTTACGCGTATGTTGATGAAACGAATCATTCCCTGTCTTGACGTCAAGGAAGGACGTGTCGTCAAAGGGGTAAAATTCCAAAACTTACGTGATCTCGGTGACCCGGTCGCCGTCGCAAAGTATTATTACGAACAAGGGGCAGATGAACTCGTCCTGCTCGATATCTCAGCAACGCAAGAAGGGCGCGAGACGATGCTTGATATCGTCGAACGCGTCGCAGAAGTCATCTATATGCCGTTTACGGTCGGTGGCGGAATCAAGACGATCGAAGACGCGAAACGCTTGATTCGTGCCGGTGCTGACAAAGTCTCACTCAACTCATCAGCGCTTCAAAATCCACAACTGATTCAAGAAGTCAGCCGCCTATTCGGTGTCCAAGCGACGGTCGTCGCAATCGATGCGAAGCAGACCGGTGACTCATGGGGTGTCTTCTCTCACGGTGGAACACAACCCGTCGGACGTGACGCGATCGAGTGGGCACAGGAAGCTGTCGCCCTCGGTGCCGGCGAGTTACTCGTCACGTCGATGGACGCTGACGGAACAAAAGACGGGTATGATCTCGCCTTGATCCGTCGTCTGCGTGAAGTCGTCAACGTGCCGATTATCGCTTCCGGCGGTGTCGGGACACTCGATCACTTGGCGGAAGGATTGGAAGCAGGCGCTGACGCAGCCTTAGCTGCTTCGATCTTCCATGAAGCGACGTACACGATGCCGGAAACGAAAGCCTACCTCAAAGAACGGGGAGTCGAAGTCCGATGACGACATTGAATTTTTCAAAAGGACTCGTCGCTGCCGTCGTCGTCGACGAACAGACGAACGATGTCTTGATGGTCGGCTTCATGGACCAAGCCGCTTATGATAAGACGCTTGCGACCGGTCTTGTTACCTTCTTCTCGCGGACGAAGAATCGTCTCTGGACAAAAGGGGAGACGAGCGGGAACACACTTGAACTCAAACGGATGTGGATCGATTGTGATCAAGATAGTCTTTTGATCGCAGTCAAAGCGAACGGTCCGACATGCCATACCGGAAATCGCAGTTGTTTCTATACGGAAGTGGAGGTGCCAAATGTTATACGAACTGGAACAGACCGTCAAAGCGAAGATTGAGGCAAAGGAAGCAGAATCCTATACGAATTATTTGATTGCTTCCGGGTACGAGAAGATCGCGAAGAAGTTCGGTGAAGAGGCGTTTGAAGTTGTCCTCGCCGGTAACGATACGTTAGCAGAAGAGACAGCAGACTTGTTGTACCACCTAACGGTCTTGCTCGCTGAGCGCGGTGTCTCCTTCAAAGAAGTCGAAGCGGTCCTGAACGAACGTCACGGAACAAAATCGACGTTCAAGGATCGTCCGGATATTGAACAGTGGTAAGGCATATCCACATCGCCTAGGCGGTGTGGATTTTTGTATGGGCGGGAAAAGACAAACAGATGACAGTTGTCATCAAATCGACAGAATGTTTCGATAGGCACGCTGTCGCATGAGAGCGTATAATCAAAAGCATAGTCCTTTGTTTTTAGAAAGTAGGTGTTCGATTGGTTACCAAAAAAGAAATCAAGCAAACGATCAAGCAACAATCCAAGGAAACGATCGAAGAGCTGCTCGCAAAAGGTGATTCCTTGAAAGAGGAGATCGCCAGTGCCATTACACACGGCTTGGGTGTCATTTTCAGTATCGTCGCGCTCGTGATGTTGATCCTGCAGGCGACGAAATCCGGCAGCGCTTGGAACGTCACGGCTGTCAGTATCTTCGGGGCAACGATGATTCTCCTTTATCTGTTCTCGACCTTGATGCATTCGCTGATGCATACGAAAGCAAACAAGGTTCTACAAATTTTAGATCATGCTGGCATCTATCTCTTGATTGCTGGTAGTTATACACCGTTCGCTTTGATCACACTCCGTGGTCCGCTCGGCTGGACGTTGCTTGGCATCGTCTGGGGTGTCGGAACGCTCGGCATCATCTGGAAACTCTATTCAACCGGTAAATACGTCTGGATCTCGAATGCGTCTTATCTGATTCTTGGCTGGTGTTGTCTGTTTGCAATCAAGCCGATCTATGAAGCACTTGGATTACAAGGATTCTTACTGCTCCTTGGTGGTGGCCTTGCATACTCGCTCGGCGTCATCTTCTACGTCTGGGCACGCTTGCCGTATAACCACGCGATTTGGCATCTGTTCGTCCTTGCGGGCAGTGTCCTGATTTTCCTCTCGATTTTCTACTATGTTGCTCCAGCGACGATGTCATGAAGAAATTACGGCTCCGGGACTGGCTCCCGCTTACGCTGTATTTTATGTTTGGTCTTGGGTTGCTCCTGTACTTCCGGATGTCTGGAATGCTGGAGCAATTCGACATTCAAGCATTATCAGATTGGGTACGGGATCAAGGTCTGACCGGGATGTTGCTTTACGTACTCGCTTACACGATTCGACCACTCGTCTTTTTCCCAGCAAGTCTGTTGACCGTCTTTGGCGGTTACACATACGGTCCATGGCTCGGAACGCTACTCGACGTCATTGGTGCCGGTACCGGCGGGCTACTCAGCTTTTGGATCGCCCGATTGCTCGGTCGCCGTGGCGTCGAGAAATTGATCGGGAAAGGGAAGCTGAACGTGCTCGACGACCGCATCGCGACAAACGGTTTTCTCGTCGTCTTGATCGTCCGATTGATTCCACTGTTTCCATTTGATGCGATCAGCTATGCGTCCGGTCTATCAAAAATCCGCTTTAAACAGTTCGCCATCGCCAACTACATCGGGATCATTCCCGGTGCGTTCGTTTACAATAATATCGGCTCAAGCCTTCGCGATCCATTCTCTTGGCAGTTCTTTGTGGCGATTGGTCTGTATGTCTTGTTTTTCGCTGTTGGTATCGTTGCCCATCAGATTCTCAAAAATAAACAAAAGAAAGAGCGTATGTAAGCGCTTTATGGCATAATATAAAGGCAGAGATGTGAACCGACACGGTAAAACAGCCTAGCATTTATTTAGGGGGAATCATGAGTGATGGAAAAAGTACTACGGGATGGTTTTATCTTCTTATCGCAAAACAAGACATTGAACGGTCTCGCCAAGCGATACGGGCTTAAATTCGGAGCAAGTCGCTTCGTGGCAGGGGATTCATTGGAAGCATCGAAACGGGCGATCCAGGAATTGAACGCAAAAGGGTTATGCGTCACGATGGACCATTTAGGGGAGTTCATCTCGACGGTAGCGGAAGCAGAGATGATGACACAAGAATGTATTCGTGCGGTTGAGATGATTGCGGAAGAAAAATTAGACTCGCAACTCTCGTTGAAACTGACATCACTCGGACTCGATATCTCGGACGACTTGATTCGCTCGAACATGGAACGGATCTTAACAAGGGCGAAAGAACTCGGTGTCTTCGTCACGATTGATATGGAAGATGAGCCACGTTGTGAAAAGACGATTCAATTGTTTGAAGAATTGCGCCAATCTTTCGATAACATTGGGACGGTCATCCAGTCGTACCTCTACCGGTCGGAAGATGATATCAAACGCGTCGGACGCTTCGAGACGAATCTCCGGATCGTCAAAGGGGCATACAAAGAACCGGCAACGGTTGCGTTCCCAGAGAAGGAAGACGTCGACCATAACTACATCAAGCTCGTGAAGTTACAATTATCACTCGGAAACTATGCTGCCGTCGCAACACATGACGATGCGATGATCGAGCAAGTCATCCGTCACGCTAAAGAAAATGGGATCGAAAAAGACCAGTTCGAATTCCAGATGTTATTTGGTATCCGGGTCGAGCGTCAACTCGAACTCGTCAAACAAGGCTATAAAGTCCGTGTCTACGTTCCTTATGGACGTGACTGGTACGGTTACTTCATGCGCCGCTTAGCAGAACGACCGGCAAACGTTGCCTTCGTTCTCAAAGGAATGGTCAAAGGATAAGAAGAGAAGGCGATGCAACGTTGCATCGTCTTTTTTTGATTCAGAGAGGAGAGGACAGAATGGCATGCACAGAACAAGAATTAAAGGAACTGCTACAACAAGACGCGAGTGTAACGCCTGCATTACTCGATGAGTTACTTCTACATATCGGTTCGACGGATTCTGAGTTACGGGATGGATTGATCTATCCGCAATTAGCGACCTACATCGCATCAGAATCCTTTACGATAGAAGACACCAATCGAATTTTCGATGTTATTTTAAGCGGGCATGGATTGATGTATAGAATGGGAACAGCGGACACAACAGCTGTTCTGACGCGATCATTTTCAGCATTAGCACTCGCTGAATTGTTAGTGATGGACAAAACCCGACACTTATTGACGCAAAGTCAGTTGGATCGGCTGTCCACTTACTTACAAACCTATTTGGAGCAAGAAAAGGATGTCCGTGGATTCATTGACGGAATGGGGTGGGCACACAGCATGGCACATATCGCAGATGTCTATGCGGTTTGGTTTACGCACCCAGCGAGTCGTCCGCAGGAGGAGCTCGGAGCGATTGATGCGATGATTCGTCAGTTGATCCGATCCGATTATCTCTATGTCGATGAAGAAGCGGACCGGATGGTGACGGCGTGGTTGCAAGCTTGTCGTCATGGACTGTCGGAAGACGTCCTATTACAACGAATCGAACGTAATATTAAGGAGTGGCTTGAGAGTGACGTGACATGGGGAGATGCGGAGTGGACGACGTATCGTAACGTCAAACAGATGCTACAGACACTCTATTTCCGACTGAAATGGGAAGAACAATCGGATCTTGTCTTAATTGAAGAGTGGTTGCGACAGGTACATCAGCGAACGCACGGAGGATAAAGCATAGTATACCGGACGTCCCTATCATCTTCGCTTTCCTCAGGCGGGAAGTAAGCCGCGGCATCTCACATTCCATGTGATTTGCCGGGTCTTCCTCTTCCCTGACGGAAGCATGGTTCATGCTTCCTTTTCCTGTAGGAGTCGAAGATGCCCGGTTCGTCCTGAATGAACTAAACTCAAAAGCGATCGATTTCCGTCAATGGAATCGATCGCTTTTGAGTTCTTTGGATAATAAATGAGTGCGTCCTCCTCACATGTCTTCACCCGACTCCTACAGGAAAAAGTGCGACGTTTCATCTCGCCTGAGGAAAGCGGGTGAGAAGACAGTGAAGTTTTTGATGATGGAGTTTCATCGATCATTACGGCAAAATGACATTTCCTAAAAACAGCATGCCTGCAAATACTAGAATGACAAGAAAGATAGAGGTCTGCGGATGGAATCGTTTTTCTTGATAGCTCCGAAAAATGCGTCTTCCGAGTTCAGGTATACCCATTAGAAAGACCATGTACAATAAGAAATATTGCCACCGCTCTAAAACATCAAGTGAATCGATATAAAACAACAGATTGATACCTAACGCTACTAATATGAACGTATAAAAAGTTGTATACGACATCCTATCTTTCCCTCACAGCTGTCGTCTGAAAAGCAAACAAACACGAGAAAGCATGGGCTTGATCCAGTAACCAATGCCCCGTCATGACGGCACCTTCTTTTTGGATGACCGCTTCATCGAGTAACGTCCAGCCTCGTTCTTTTGCTAGCTGCAACAGTTCCCACGGCATCATCGTATTTCCCATCGCGACTTCCTCACCATACAGACGACGGTAAGCAAGTTGCCGTGGTGCTGCTGTCGGACCGAGTAGACTGATGACGACGAGCGGAGCGACACGTTCGATTTCTTGCAGCACTTGAACGGGACGTGTCGACCATTCGAGTGAGTTGACGGCGAGGACGACATCAAACGCATGATCGGCGAACGGCAATGCTTCACCCGTTCCAACGATGAACGTCTGCTCGGGTGACTTCTCACGGGCGATTCGGATCATCTCATCTGAAACATCAAGTCCGACTGTCTGAAAGTCCGGTGTCAGTAAGCGACAGGCTGCACCATCACCGCAACCGAGATCAAGCAAACGACCACCGGTGATCGTTTTTCGTAAGAACGGCAAAACGGTTTTCCGACTGCCGTTCGTCCACATATCGTCAGCGCGATCCGCCCAGTCGGCGGCTTTTTGATTCCATACATGCTCGGTTTGACTCATTTCTATCCACTCCTTTTTATCAGTCTAACAGGAAAATTTGTCCATTGACTGATTTTTTATTGCTACTGAATCATTATTCATTTATGATGAAGATGTAGAAGAAGCACACGAAAGTCGTTCGGCTTCTTTTTTTGTCAGTATAATGAATGGTTGTTCATTCAATTTAAACTCAGGGGGTATATCATGGCGAGTCAAATCGGTCAGCCGACCACAATCCAGTTGACGAAACACATCCAATTCGCCGTCATCATCGGTTCAGGGGTGATGGGTGCAGGCATCGCGGCACATCTTGCGAATGCTGGCATACGGACATTGATGCTTGATATCGTACCAAAAGAACTTACGGCACAAGAAGAGAAGCAGGGCTTGACGTTGAGTGATCCGCGCGTCCGTTCCCGCATCGCGCGCGATAACCGCGAAAAACTCTTGAAACAAAATCCAGCACCACTCGCGTCGAAAAAATTGATCGACTTCATCGAGGTCGGAAACTTAGAAGACGACTTAGAACGTCTGAAGGAAGCAGACTGGATCGTCGAAGTCGTCGTCGAACGACTCGACGTCAAACAGCAATTGTTTAAAACGATCGAACCATTCATTCGGGAAGACGCGATCGTCAGCTCGAACACATCAGGCATTTCGATCGAAGCGATGCGCGAAGGGCGTTCGGAGTCGTTCAATCGTCGTTTCCTCGGGACACACTTCTTTAATCCACCACGTTATCTGAAGTTACTTGAGTTGATTCCAACGTCAGACACGGATCCGAGTGTCGTCGACTTTATGAAGCAATTCGCAGAGGAACGACTCGGGAAAGGCGTCGTCATTGCGAAGGATACACCGAACTTCATCGGCAACCGAATCGGGACATACGGTCTCCTCGTGACGATGGATGAGATGAAAAAAGGTGGCTATTCGATCGGGGAGGTCGATTCGGTCACGGGTCCACTGCTTGGTCGCCCAGGGTCAGCGACGTTCCGGACACTCGACGTCGTCGGCATCGACACGTTCGTTCACGTCGCGAACAACGTCTATGACTTGTTGCCAGAAGGCGAGGAGAAGGAGACGTTCGCGGTTCCGGCTGAGATGCGCCGCCTTGTCGAACAAGGGGCACTCGGTGCGAAGACGGGTCAAGGCTTCTATAAGAAAGTCGGAAAACAGATCCTTGAACTCGATTTAGAGACATTTGAGTACGTTGAAAAGAAAGCGCTTACTGAGCCGTCGATCGGACAAGCTAAAGCACTTCCGGGCGCAAAAAACAAGCTGAAAGCCGTCGTCTTCGCGCAAGATCGTGTCGGTGCCTTACTCTGGCCGATCCATGCGAAAACATTGCTCTACTCGGCTCAGCTGACTGGTGAGATCGCAGACGACATCAAAGCGATCGACGAAGCGATGAAATGGGGCTTCGGTTGGAAGATGGGACCGTTCGAGACATGGGACGCACTCGGTGTCGAGAAGACGGTCGCGAAGATGAAACAAGACGGTTACGCAGTACCGGCATGGGTCGATGAGATGCTCGCAGCAGGAAAAACGAGTTTCTATGATGCGTCCGGTCGTCATTATGACGTTGCAACGAAAGATTACGTCGGAGCAACGGTCAATCCGAAGGAAATCCGACTCCGTGATGTCCGGAAGTCAAACGGTGTTTTACTAGAGAACAACGGGGCGCGCTTGCTTGATATCGGCGACGATGTCGCAGTCCTCGAGTTCACTTCGAAGAGCAATGCGATCGGTGTCGACATCATGCAGATGATCGAACAGTCGGTCGATCTCGTTGAGAAAAATCACCGTGGTCTCGTCATCGCGAACGATGGCAAGAACTTCTGTGTCGGTGCGAACCTAGCGATGATGCTGATGGAAGCGGAAGATGAAAACTGGTTCGAACTCGACTGGATCATCAACAAGTTCCAACAATCGATTCAAAAGATTCGTTACGCATCGCGTCCGATCGTCGCTGCTCCACAAGGGATGACGCTTGGTGGCGGTACAGAAATCTCGCTTCCGGCAGCTCGCCTGCAAGCTGGTCTTGAAACGTACATGGGTCTCGTCGAAGTCGGTGTCGGTCTAATTCCAGGAGGCGGCGGAAACGTCAATACGTACCGTCGACTGTTAGAAAACACACCAGACGGACTCGTTAATATCGAGAAAGCAGCACAAAAAACGTTCGAGAACGTCGCGATGGCAAAAGTCTCAAAATCAGCCTTTGAAGCACGCGAACTCGGATATGTCCGCTCCGTTGATCAGATCTCGATGAACCGAGATCACTTGACGTATGATGCGAAACAACTCGTCCTTGAACTGGACCGGACCGGCTACACGGCACCAGCGAAAGCGAAGATTCCAGTCGTCGGTCGTGCTGGAAAAGCGACGCTTGAACTCGCGACACGCGAAATGTTCTACGGCGGCTATATCTCGGAACACGATTTAAAAATCGCTAGTAAACTCGCACACGTCATCGCCGGCGGAAACGTCGCCTTCGGTAGCCTCGTCGATGAACAATATATGCTCGACATCGAACGGGAAGCATTCTTGAGCCTGATCGGTGAGATGAAGACACAACAACGGATGCAGCACATGCTCGTCAAAGGCAAGCCGCTTCGTAACTGAGGACTGGGGGGATTCGGATGAAGGAAGCAGTAATCGTCGCCGGTGCACGGACACCGGTCGGAAAAGCAAAAAAGGGCGCATTCAAATCGATGCGCTCGGATGAATTAGCAGGCATCGCCATCCAGGAAACGTTGAAACGGTCCGGTTACACGGGAGCGGTCGATGACGTCATTCTCGGATGTGCCTTGCCGGAAGCGGAACAAGGCATGAACATCGCCCGTTACGCTTCGGTCCTCGGTGGATTATCACACGAGGTACCGGCGATCACGATCAACCGGTATTGCTCAAGTGGACTACAATCGATCGCTGACGCAGCGATGAAAATCATGACGGGGCAAGCAACTGCGGTCGTCGCTGGTGGACTCGAATCAATGAGTCAAGTCCCGATGCCAGGTCACGTCGTCCGACCTAATCCGTCAATCGTCGACACGGCACCGGAATATTACATGAGCATGGGGCACACAGCGGAGCAAGTCGCTGCGACCTACAATGTCTCACGGGAAGATCAAGATGCGTTTGCGTTGAAGAGTCACCAAAAAGCGGCAGCAGCAATCGCGGCTGGTAAGTTTGCTGACGAAATCGTCCCGGTAACGGTGACGGAACAATTCGTCAATGATGAACTGAAAATCGAAGAGAAGACATTCATCGTCGAACACGATGAAGGCGTTCGTCCGGATTCGTCACCGGAAGGTCTTGCGAAACTTCGCCCAGCGTTCCGCCTTGGCGGTAGCGTCACAGCAGGGAACTCTTCGCAGACGTCAGACGGTGCGGCAGCTGTCCTCGTCATGGAACGGGAAGAAGCAGAACGCCAAGGGTTACCGATTCTCGGAAAGTTCAAATCGTTCGCGGTCGGTGGTGTCCGTCCGGAAGTGATGGGAATCGGACCGGTCGTTGCGATTCCAAAGGCACTGGACCTCGCAGGCATCACGCTTGAAGACGTCGGATTGATCGAGTTGAACGAAGCGTTCGCTTCGCAGTCGCTCGGTGTCATCCGCGAGCTTGGATTAAACGAAGACATCGTCAACGTCAACGGTGGAGCGATCGCCCTCGGTCACCCACTCGGTTGTACAGGAACCAAACTCACATTGACGCTCTTGCATGAAATGAAACGCCGGAATGTCCAGTATGGTGTCGTCTCGATGTGTATCGGTGGCGGAATGGGCGCAGCAGGCGTATTCGAACTAGTTGAAGGAGGAACAGGACAATGAGCCAAACGACAAACGAATTAATCAAAGGTGGCAGTTTCGTATTAGATGAGTTAGCACCAGAACGTCTCTTCACACCAGAGGATTTCTCGGAAGAACACAAAATGGTCGGTGATATGACAGCGAAGTTCGTCGAAGATCGTGTCGTTCCTGTCCTTGACCGGATCGAAAAACACGAGTTCGAACTGTCGGTCGGTCTACTCCGTGAAGCAGGCGAGCTTGGTCTACTCGGCGCAGACGTTCCGGAAGCATACGGCGGCTATCAGATGGATAAGATCTCGTCTTCGATCATCACGGAGAAGTTCGCGCGTGGACGTTCGTTCGCCCTCAGCTACGGCGCACACGTCGGAATCGGTTCGTTGCCGATTGTCTTCTTCGGTAACGAAGAGCAAAAGCAGAAATACTTGCCGAAACTCGCTTCAGGGGAGTGGATTGCTTCGTACGCGTTGACAGAGCCAGGCTCTGGTTCGGATGCTCTTGGTGCTAAAACGACGGCTGTCTTGAACGAAGCTGGTACGCACTACATCTTGAACGGTGAAAAACAATGGATCACGAACGCTGGTTTTGCAAGCTTGTTCGTCGTCTACGCAAAAATCGACGGTGACAAGTTCACAGCCTTCCTCGTCGAAGGATCGTATCCAGGCGTCTCGACAGGCGTTGAGGAACAGAAGATGGGAATCAAAGGATCATCGACACGGACGTTGATCTTACAAGATGCAGAAGTACCAGTCGATAACGTCCTTGGTGAGATCGGACGCGGTCACGTCATCGCCTTCAACATCTTGAACGTCGGTCGTTATAAATTAGCTGTCGGTGCTGTCGGTTCGTCAAAACGGGCGATTGATCTCGCAGTCCAGTACTCGAATGAACGTAAACAGTTCAAGACACCTATCAGCTCGTTCCCATTGATTCAAGAAAAACTCGCGACGATGGCAGCACAGACGTATGCGATGGAGAGTTCGGTCTACCGGACAGGTGGTCTGTTCCAAGACAGTCTCGATCAGTTGTCAGAAGAAGAGAGCAAGGACGGTAAGAAAATCGCCGATGCAATCGCGGAGTACGCGATTGAATGCTCGATGAACAAAGTCTTTGCTTCGGAAACATTTGATTATGTCATCGATGAAGCGGTTCAGATCCACGGAGGCTATGGCTTCATGGCAGAATATGAAGTCGAGAACATGTACCGTGATTCACGGATCAACCGGATCTTCGAAGGAACGAACGAGATCAACCGTCTTCTCGTTCCAGGAACGTTGCTGAAGAAAGCGATGAAAGGCGAGTTGCCGTTGCTTGCGGAAGCACAGCGTCTGCAACAAGAAGTGATGAGCTTCATGCCGACAGAAATCGGAACAGCACCACTTGATCGCGAACGTCACTTACTCGCGATGATGAAGAAGATCTTCTTGTTGACTGCCGGAACAGCGGTCCAGAAATACCAGGACAAACTCCAAGGAGAACAAGAAATCTTAGCGAACACAGCCGACATCATGAGTGCGATCTATGCGCTCGAGTCAGCGATCGTCCGGACGGATAAAGCAATTGCTAACAAAGGCATCGAGAAGAGCGAACTGAAAGTCCGTTATACGGAAGTCTTCGCACAACAAGCGTTCGAAGCTGTCGAGCGTGACGCGAAAGAGACGCTCTACGCGGCAGCAAGCGGCGACGAGCTCCGGATGTTGCTCTCAGCGCTGAAAAAATTCAGCCGTTACCAGCCGATCAACGTCATTGGTACGAAACGCGACATCGCAAAACGCCTCATCGAGTCAAACAAATATACGGTCTAAGTCAGGTTTACCGCTTCGCCTTTGCAGGGAAAATCTCTGTAAAGGCGAAGTTTTTGGTTGGAGGAGGAAAACGAGATGCGCCAAGAATTGGTTGAACTGCAATTTGCGATTGCCTACTATCAATCCCTTGAACGTTTGTCGCCGGAAGAATGGGATCTGCCGCTTGCGCTTAACAAGTGGACCGTCCTTGAGTGCGTCAGTCATCTGTATTTATGGGACCGGTTTTATTACGATCATGCCATCTCGAAGTTACCGGATGAACCGTTGACGCTCGTCGAGACGGATTTTGATCAGTTCAATCGACAGGCGGTCGAATATGCGCATCATATCGATCCGCTCGCCTTATTGAAGAAAGCAATCAGCGTCCGGCGTGACATCGTCAATCACCTCGCTCGTCTATCTGACGGGCAATTTGAAGCGACCTATGAGGATTTTCGACCGCAAGCCTTCGTCGAGTCGTTCGTTGCTCATGACGCCCATCATCAAGATCAGATTGACGGGGCGCTCGCACGCTTGAAGCAGAAGTGATCCATCTGCTACTCTTGAAGATGAGGTGAGGAATATGACAAAAACAGTCACGATGTACGGCTATCCGAAATGTAGTACGTGTGTCAAAGCAAAAAAAGCACTCGAACAGCACGGTGTCGAAGTGGACTACAAACATATCGTCGAGGAAACACCATCTGCAACGACGATCGAGGAACTTCATCAAAAGAGTGGAGAGCCACTGAAGAAATTCTTTAATACGAGCGGTCAATCGTATCGTTCGCAAGGGATTAAGGACAAACTTCCAGAGTTATCGGAAGACGAGCAATACAAGTTGCTCGCAAGTGATGGTATGTTGTTGAAGCGTCCGATCGTTACAGACGGGAAAGACGTCACGATCGGCTTCAAGGAAGAAATGTATCAAGGAAAATGGTATTAAGTTCAGAGTCGATTTTGGTATACTGAACACGTTAGTCCAAATTAGTCCACAGGGGGAATCGGAAATGAGTCAAGTAAAAGACAACTTACGCTATTCGGAAGAACATGAATGGGTCGAAGTATCAGGAAACAAGGCGCGCATCGGAATCACGGATTTCGCGCAACACGAACTCGGGGATATCGTCTTCGTCGAATTGCCTGAAGTCGGTGATACGATCACAGCAAACGAGCCATTCGGTTCAGTCGAGTCGGTCAAGACAGTCTCGGAACTATATGCACCGATCACTGGTAAAGTCGTTGCCATCAACGAAAATCTTTCAGATTCCCCAGAACTCGTCAACGAGTCACCATTCGAAGGCGCTTGGATGGTCGACATCGAAATCGAAGATGCATCGCAAGTCGAAGCATTGATGGATGCTGCAGCATACAAATCGATGATCAACGAGTAATACTTAACGAAAAGAGAGTGAACGAGGCGCTTGCGTTTCGTCCGCTCTCTTTTTTTTGTATACTGACGACAGATACCACGAAGAAAGGAGCGACCGTCATGCAAGAGGTCACGACCGTCCCGGAAAACGGGCTATTGTATGTCTATGCACCGATGTGCGGGACATGCGCCATCGCGGAACGTATGCTCGATATCGTCGAAGCGACGGAATCAGGTCAATCGATTCAGAAGGCGAACGGGAATTTCATTCCGGATTTCTTAGAAGAAGCCCGTGTCATGAGTGTTCCTGCGTTGTTGCGAATTGAAGAAAATCAAGTCGTAGAGCGACTTTATGCTTTCCAGTCCGTTCAAAACGTCTTTGCTTTCTGTCAAGAACGGTAAGAGAAGTCCGATTGGATTTTTCTTTTTGTTAAATTGTCGGAATATTTACAATAATCCGTTGACAACGCAGAAATATGAATGGTATATTCATAACAACTTCTAGAAATGCATTATAGGAAGTCTAGCAGAGATGATTGTTCAATACGATTCAAGTCCTGAACCCTTTCTCCCATCCTAAGCCGGTGTATTGTTTCCCCTTAAGTCGTCCCCCAAAGACGAAGCGGTGCAATGAACGGGTGGTGGATCGAAAGGACCGATCAGGAAGTGAACGTAAGCTGGCAATCATGTCGAACAGGCGCCGTCCTCCACGCGGAAGAGCGAACAATTCCGAATGGAGCTGGGTTTTCCTTCGTAGCATTTCTAACCACATTATTCGTGTTGTCGGTTCGCCGGCAACGCCTTTTTTTGTTTTCTGGAAGTTTTTTGAGCCGGTCGCTTGCCAGGATAGAATCTCCTTGCTACAATGCGAATAAGGAAAATTACTTTAATTCATATCCGATTACTCGGAATTAACTGGTGAGATGGAGGACGACAAGGCATGACAGTACGTTTTATGGATGTTTTCACAGAATGGGCATCGACGTATGACGAGACAGTAACTGGACACGATCCGGAGTATAAAGAGGTTTTTCGTCGATACGATGAGATTTTGGATACAGTAGCGGATAAAGCGCAGTCGCCGGTCATTGAATTCGGAGCAGGCACAGGGAACCTGACACAACGTCTTCTGGCACGTCACGACGCCGTACTCGCCGTCGAACCAAGTCCGGAGATGCGGGCAATCCTGACGGAAAAGATTCCGTCACTTGATGTACAAGACGGTCACTTCCTCTCGTTCGAAGCGAAGGAAGCACGCAGTTTTGTTTCGACGTATGCGTTTCATCATCTAACAGATGAGGAAAAGGGAGAAGCGATCGAACTGATGGCATCACATTTACCGGCAGACGGAAAAATCGTCTACGCGGATACGATGTTCGTCTCAGAAGAGGCACGCCTGCAAACGATTCGTGAAGCACGTGCTCAAGGGTTCGACGCGTTAGCGGAAGATCTCGAACGCGAGTTCTACCCGTTGATTCCAGTTATGGAAGAATTGTTTACAGCACGAGGATTCACTGTTAAATTTATACAATACAATCACTTCGTCTGGCTCGTAGAAGCCGAGAAAATGGGGGAATAAATCATGGCACTTCAAAAAATGAACGTCGAAAGCTTTAACCTGGATCATACGAAAGTCAAAGCACCTTATATCCGCGTCGCGGGTTATAAAGAAGGTAAAGTCGACCAAGTCGTCAAATACGATATCCGTTTCACACAACCAAACGTTGAGCAAATGCCGATGCGTGCGATGCATACACTCGAGCACTTACTTGCTGAAAACATCCGTAACTACTCGGATGATGTCATCGATGTCTCGCCAATGGGATGCCAAACAGGTTTCTACATGGCGATGATGAACTTCGACTCGGTCGAAAAAATGAGCGAACTCGTTGAGAAGACGTTGAAAGACGTCCTCGCAGCAGAAGAGATTCCAGCGCAAAACGAAGTCCAATGTGGATTTGCGAGCGCACATGACCTCAAAGGAGCGAAGCACTATGCCGAGAAAATGCTTGCCGGTCGTGATGAATGGGACATCGTCTTCGGATGATCGCGAACAACGTCCGCGACCTCGTCGGAAACACACCACTCTACGAGATCACTTCATTCGATTTGCCTGCTGGTACGCGCATTTTGGCGAAGCTCGAATGGATGAACCCTGGGGGCAGCGTCAAAGACCGCCTTGGCATTCAACTCGTTGATGCAGCAATCGAAAACGGACATGTGACACCAGGCGGTACGATCATCGAGCCGACAGCCGGGAATACCGGCATCGGCTTGGCGCTCGCCGCTAAAAAATACGATCTCCAAGTCATCTGTGTCGTTCCGGAAAAATTCAGTCAGGAAAAGCAGACGTTGATGCGGGCACTCGGCGCAACCGTCGTCAACACACCGACTGAACTCGATATGCAAGGGGCTATCGACCGGGCAAAAGAACTCGGTCAGGAAATTCCGAACAGCTACGTTCCGTTACAATTCGAAAACGAAGAGAACCCAGTCACGTATCAGCGGACACTCGGTCCTGAGCTGATTGCGGACTTGCCGCACATCGACTGGTTCGTTGCCGGTTGTGGTTCAGGTGGTACGTTCGCCGGAACAGCGGACTTCTTAAAACAACGTCTCGGTACAAAAGCAGCAATCGTCGAACCGGAAGGCTCCGTCTTAAATGGTGGTCCAGCCGGTCCGCATAAGACAGAAGGTATCGGTACAGCGAAATGGCCAAGCCTCGTTCCGCGTGAACTCGTTGATGAGATTCATACGATTTCTGACCGCGATGCATTTGACGCGGTTCATACACTCGCTGCTCGCGAAGGATTACTCGTTGGTAGTTCAGCAGGTGCAGCGCTCGTTGCTGCGCTTGATATCGCAAAGCGTCACCCCGGCAGTACGATCGTCACCGTCTTCGCAGACAGTGCCGAACGCTATTTAAGCCAACAAATCTTTGAAAAGGTGGACGAAACTCATGCGTAAGAAGACAGCATTGATTCATGGAGGAACAGGTGTCGATCGGGCAACAGGAGCCGTCACACCTCCAATCTATCAAACAAGCACATACAAGCAGGATAAAATCGGTCAACTTAAGGACGGATACGAATACTCACGGACAGCGAACCCGACACGGACGAGCATCGAACGATTGATTGCGGATCTTGAAGGCGGCGCACGTGGTTTTGCGTTCGGTTCTGGGATGGCAGCGATCCATGCCGTCTTCCACTTGCTTGAGTCTGGCGACCACATCGTCATGACGGATGACGTCTACGGTGGTACGTTCCGCTTGATGCAACGCGTCTTACCGAAGTTCAACATCCAAGTGACATTCGTCGATACGACGGACCTTGCGGCAACGGAAGCAGCGATCCAAGACAACACGAAAATCGTCTACGTCGAAACACCGACGAACCCGTTGTTGAAAGTAACGGACATTGAAGCAATCGCAACGATCGCCAAACGTCACGATCTTAAACTTGTCGTCGACAACACGTTCGCGACACCTTATCATCAACAACCACTCGCACTTGGTGCAGACATCGTCTTGCACAGTGCGACGAAATACATCGGCGGACATTCGGACGTCGTCGCTGGACTTGTCGTCGTCAAAGATGATGCGCTCGGCGAAGAGCTGCACTTCATCCAAAACTCGACAGGCGGCGTGCTTGGACCGCAAGACAGCTTCTTGCTCGTCCGTGGTCTTCGTACACTCGGTATCCGAATGGATGCGATCGAAGAGACAGCACATGATCTCGTTGCGTTCCTACAAGCGCAAGACATCGTCTCGAACATCTTCTACCCAGGACTTGCATCGCATCCTGGTCACGACATCCAAGCGAAACAAGCGACTGGATTTGGTGGGATGATCAGCTTTGATGTCGGTTCAGCAGCGAACGCAGAAAAACTCGTCGAGGCGACACACTTCTTCACACTCGCTGAGAGTCTTGGTGCCGTCGAGAGTCTGATTTCGGTGCCGGCACGGATGACGCACGCGTCGATCCCAGCAGAACGTCGGGCAGAACTCGGCATCACGGACGGTCTCGTTCGGATTTCAGTTGGACTTGAGGATGCGGAAGATTTGAAAGAAGACTTAACACGTGCTTTCACGTTCCTCGAAAAAGTTTCTGAAAAAACTGTTTGACAACAAAAATAACCCCTGCTAATATTCAGAATATATTCTACAAACTTAATACCGAAACTCTTATCGAGAGTGGTGGAGGGACTGGCCCGATGAAACCCGGCAACCGCGGATCTAATCCGAAGTGGTGCTAATTCCAGCAGACAAAAGTCTGGGAGATGAGAGCAAATGGTTTTGTGTACTGAAAAGTGCGCGCGTTTGCTCTAAAACGCGCGCACTTTTTTTATTTTAGGAGGGACAGTTGTGATTCGTTTACAAGACGTAGGAAAGATTTATCGCTCAAAGCGCGGAGCGGTCGAAGCCGTTGCGAATGTCGATCTGACAATCGAGCGCGGTGAAATTTTTGGAATAATCGGTTATTCCGGAGCAGGGAAATCCACCCTGATCCGATTACTGAATATGCTCGAAGCACCAACGAGTGGTTCGATCCAAATCGATGGTGTTGAAATGACATCACTAAAACCTAAGGAATTACGAGGCGTCCGCAAGAATGTCTCGATGGTCTTCCAACACTTCAACTTACTATGGTCACGGACGGTTGAAGAGAACATCATGTTCCCACTCGAGCTCGGTGGCTTCCCGAAAGCACACCGCAAGGAACGGGTCGCGGAACTGATCCAACTCGTTGGTTTGGACGGACGCGAAAAAGCTTATCCGTCACAATTATCCGGTGGTCAAAAACAACGTGTCGGTATCGCTCGGGCACTGGCATCGAACCCAGACGTTCTCTTATGTGACGAGGCAACAAGTGCACTCGATCCGAAGACGACGGACTCAATCCTTGAGTTACTCGTCGACATCAATGAAAAACTGAAACTGACGATCGTCTTGATCACACACGAGATGCACGTCATTCAAAAAATCTGTCACCGGGTCGCCGTCATGGAAGCCGGTAAAATCGTCGAGCAAGGACCGGTCGCAGAAGTCTTCCGTCATCCGAAGCAAGCGATGACGAAGGAATTCGTCAAACAATTGACGTCGCCGTCGGAGAACGAGTTAACGTTCGCGAAACTACGCGAACGGTACCCAACCGGAAAAATCGTTCAGTTGACGTTTGTCGGATCGACAGCAGAAAGCCCGATCCTCGCGGAAGTCATGAAGGATTCGCCGGTCCTGTTCAATATCATCGGCGGAAACGTCGGTCAATCACAGGAAGGGGCACTCGGTACACTGTTCATTCAGTTGATCGGGGAAACAGAAGCAACACAAGCGGTCATCACGAAGCTTCAAGCCAGTGATGTTGAAGTGGAGGTGGATCACCGATGATTTCATTCTTTGACAATCTAGATTGGGACATGGTGTGGGAAGCTACAGGCAGTACCGTCTATATGACGGCAATCGCTGGTGTCTCGACATTCGTCCTCGGTTTGATCATTGGTTTACTATTGTATGCGACAAACGAAGAGTTATTGTTCAAGAATCGGGCGTTCTATTCAGTGTTGAGCTTGGTCGTCAACGTCTTCCGTTCGATTCCGTTCATCATCTTACTGATCTTATTGATTCCATTTACGACAGCAATCGTCGGTTCGTTCCTCGGACCAACGGCAGCATTACCGGCACTGATTTTCGGTGCTGCACCATTTTACGGTCGGATGGTTGAACTCGCGTTACGCGAAGTCGATAAAGGTGTCATCGAGGCAGCCGAATCGATGGGCGCGACGAAGTTCCAGATCATCTATAAAGTCTTAATCCCGGAAGCATTGCCTGCCATCGTTTCGGGAATCACGGTTACGCTCGTTTCACTTGTCGGTTATACGGCAATGGCCGGAGTAGTCGGCGGAGGTGGACTTGGGGACATGGCCTTCATCGAAGGATTCCAGCGTTCTCAAAACGATGTCATCGTCATTGCAACACTCTTAATCTTAGCGATCGTCTTCGTCATCCAAATCATTGGTGACTTGCTGATCCGCGCAATCGATAAACGTTAATTCGAAACTTAATCATATTGGAGGAATCATTCATGAAAACTTGGAAAAAATTCGTAGGTACTGCTGCTGTATCCGTCTTAGCTATTAGCCTTGCTGCATGTGGCGAAAAATCATCAGGATCAGGTAGCGACGACAAAACACTCGTCGTTGGTGCTTCGAACGTACCGCACGCTGAGATTCTTGAGCACGTCAAAAAAGAATACGAAGCAAAAGGTTACAAGCTTGAAATCAAGAAGTTCCAAGATTACGTACTTCCGAACAAAGCGCTCGCTTCAAAAGAAATCGATGCGAACTACTTCCAGCACGTACCGTATCTTGAGCAACAAGAGAAAGAAAACAAATCATATAAGTTCGCGAACGCAGGTGGCGTCCACGTTGAACCACTCGGTATCTACTCGAAGAAATACAAGTCACTCGATAAGTTACCAAACGGTGCAACGATCTTAACGAGCTCAAACGTCGCGGAACGCGGTCGTGTCTTGACGTTCCTTCAAAACGAAGGATTGATCAAACTCAAAGACGGTAAAACGACAGATGCACAACTCGGTGATATCGCGGAGAACCCGAAGAAACTTAAGTTCAAGACGAACATCGAAGCATCACTTCTTCCGCAAGCTTACAAAAACAATGAAGGCGACGCCGTCCTCATCAACACGAACTATGCGATCGATAACGGTCTGAACCCATTGAAAGATGCAATTGCATCAGAAGATGAGTCTTCACCATACGTCAACATCATCGTTACACGTGATGGCGATGAGAAAGACAAGCGTGTCACAGCACTTCTTGACGTTCTGCACGAAAAGAAAAACCAAGATTGGATCCTCGACAAGTACAAAGGTGCTGTCGTTCCAGTCAGCAAATAAGTTCACCGAAGCCGGCATCCTTCCTATATAATGGAAGGATGCTTTTCATTTGTCTGAAACAGGGGTTAGGGGGAATCATATGCAACGCATACGTCAACTGCATCCGTTGACACTCGGGGTCTTGTTCGGGACGTTTTTCTCGCGTCTCGGAACGTTCATCACGATGCCGTTCTTCGCCATCTACATGACGACTGTTCTAAAGTTTGATCCGGTCGATGTTGGCTGGGTGCTCAGTATTTCGGCGATCGCCAGTCTCGTCATGAGTTTCATCGGCGGTACCTTGTCGGACCGTTATGGACGTCGGGCGATGATGCTTGCCGGAACGATTGGGTTCGCGGTCGTCTTCATTGCGCTAGCACAAGTCGAGACGTTCTGGGCGTTCTTTACGCTTAGTGCCTTGAACGGTGTCTGTCGCTCGATTTTTGAACCATCCGCCCGTGCCTTGATCAGTGATACGACGGACGAAGCGAACCGATTGTTCGTCTTCAATATCCGTTACGCGATGATCAACATCGCAGCAGCGATCGGACCGGGAATCGCTTTACTGCTGAGTGCGGGAAACACGTCCGCGACGTTTTACATCACGGCGTTCGTCTATATCGTGTACGGGGTGATGATTGGTATCTTATTCAAACGTCATCCAATCACCGAGACGCATGGTGGGAAAAAGGTGTCATTCGGAGCAACGGTTCGTCTGTTGCGGACGGATATCGCTTTTACGCTGGCACTCGCTGGCATCATCTTCGGGGTTTTCGGCTACAGTCAGTTCAACTCGACCTTGCCACAGTTCTTGACGGAAACGTCACTGCTTGAAGGCGGGAAGACACTCTATGCGATTTTGATCACGATCAATGCGATCACCGTCTTGATTGTGCAGTATCCGATCATGAAGTTTGGTGTCAAGACGTCACCGCTTGTCTCGATCACGACCGGGATTGCGACTGTTGCGATCGGATTGTTCATCATGGGAAATGCGAACGCGATCTGGTTGATGATCGTCGCGATGTTCATCTTCACGTGCGGAGAAGTCATGATGTTCACGATGACCGACATCTTGACCGATCGGTTCGCCAAACCAGAATTACGGGGCAGTTATTTCGGGGCGATGGGCTTGACGTCGATCGGACAATCAATCGGTCCGATCGCCGGAGGACATTTGTTAAGTTTATATGGAGCGGACCGTCCGTTACCGATTTTCGGGATATTAGCGGGCTTGACATTATTCGGAATACCACTGCTCTTACTGTCACAACGGATTCATCGGGCTTCGACGATCGAGGAACTCGAGGAACCGGTGAAACTTTCGAATGATTCTCAACAAAACGCATGATTTTGAGAAAAATCAACGAGCGATGACGCTTGAATAATACGCGATGTTTCTTTAAGATTAGAATGATACTAAATTAGTAACGCTCGTGTTCTGAATCGTCAGTCACGAAATGAATAGATGGAGGGATTCTAACATGAAGGCTTCACACTTGAAGATTGAAGATCTACACGTCGCGATCGACGGCAAGGAAATCTTGAAAGGCGTCAACTTGGAAATCAAAGGCGGGGAAATCCACGCGGTCATGGGACCAAACGGGACAGGTAAATCAACACTCGCATCAGCATTGATGGGTCACCCATCGTACGAAGTGACATCTGGTTCAGTCACACTCGACGGCGAAGACGTCCTCGACATGGAAGTCGATGAGCGCGCACAAGCGGGTATGTTCCTCGCAATGCAGTACCCAAGCGAAATCAGTGGTGTCACGAACTCAGACTTCCTTCGTTCAGCGATCAACTCGCGTCGTGAAGAAGGCGATGAAATCTCACTCATGAAGTTCATCCGTGAGCTTGATTCACAAATGGGTCTTCTCGAGATGCCTTCAGAAATGGCACACCGTTACCTCAACGAAGGTTTCTCAGGTGGAGAAAAGAAACGTAACGAAATTCTTCAGATGATGATGCTTAAACCAGCGATCGCGATTCTTGATGAAATCGATTCAGGTCTTGATATCGATGCATTGAAAGTCGTCGCAAAAGGTGTCAACGAAATGCGTTCACCTGAATTCGGCTGCTTGATCATCACGCACTACCAACGTCTCTTGAACTATATCGAGCCAGACTTCATCCACATCATGATGGGCGGAAAAATCGTCATGTCTGGTGGTAAAGAACTCGCACACCGTCTCGAAGCAGAAGGTTATGACTGGGTTAAAAAAGAACTCGGCATCGAAGACGTCGAAATCGAAACAAAAGCGTAAGACGAGGGAGGAAGCATGATGACTGTAGAACTGAATCTTGCAGTAAATCGCGAGGCAGTGGCAGAACGTGCGACTCGCTTAGGGGAACCATCTTGGATGGTCGCAAAGCGTCAAGACGCGCTTGATCTTGCCCCAACGCTCGCATTGCCAAAAGTAGAAAAAATCAAGATTGAAGGCTGGAACTTCACAGAAGGTACGACGGAACTCGAAACCGTCACTGGTCTTTCTTCAGATATCGAAGCATTGATCGGCGAAAACCGTGATCACATGCTCGTCACGCGTAACGGACAACTCGTCCACGCGCAAAACAGTGAAGCGGCGAACGGCGTCATCTTCACGACGCTCGAAGACGCATTAAAACAACACCCAGAACTCGTCGAGAAATACTTCATGACGGAAGGTGTTCAAGTTAACGAAGATCGTCTTGCGGCATTAAACGCAGCACTTCGTAACGGCGGTACGTTCCTTTATGTACCAAAAGGCGTTAAGCTTTCTGTACCGATGCAAGCGATCTATACGCTTGAGCAATCAGGTGCAGCGCTTTACCATCACGCGATCATCGTCGCAGACGCTGACAGCGAATTGACGTATATTGAAAACTTCGTCTCTTACGGTGACGAAGCACATAACGTCAACGTCGTCACAGAAGTCTTCGTTGAAGACAACGCAAAAGTTCTCTTCGGTGGTGTCGATACGCTATCGAAAGGTGCCATCACGTATATGAACCGTCGTGGTGTCGTCAAACAAGGTGCGAAGCTTGAATGGGCACTCGGTCACATGAATGACGGTCACACGGTCACAGAAACAAAAACACACCTCGTCGGAAACGATTCGTTCTCAGATACGAAAGCCGTTACGGTCGGTCGTGGAGAGCAAAAACAAAACTTCAACGTCCGGACGGACCACTTCGGTAAAGGATCAGAAGGTTTCATCTTGATCCACGGTGTCCAAAAAGACGCAGCAACATCTATCTTCAACGGAACGTCGATGATCCATCACGGCGCTTCGAAATCAAACGGCGTTCAAACGGAACGTGTCCTCATGTTGTCTGAAAAGGCACGTGGTGATGCGAACCCAATCCTCTTGATCGATGAGGATGACGTCATGGCAGGACACGCGGCATCTGTCGGTCGTGTCGATGAACTACAACTCTACTACTTGATGAGCCGTGGCCTTTCACGGAAGGAAGCAGAACGCCTCGTCGTTCACGGATTCCTCCAGCCAGTCGTCTCGGAACTTGCGATTGACTCGGTGAAAGAACGTCTCGTTCAAGTCATCGAAGGGAAAGTAAACTAATATGGGAATCGATGCATCCATCCGCAATCAGTTTCCGATCCTCGACCAACAGGTCAACGACCGGAAACTCGTCTATCTCGATAGTGCGGCCTCTTCGCAGAAGCCGCTCGTCGTCATCAACGCGATTGACGACTACTATAAGACGATTCATTCGAATGTGCACCGTGGCGTCCATACGCTCGGAACACGAGCGACGGATGCGTACGAAGGTGCGCGTGAGAACGTTCGTCGTTTCATCCAGGCGCAACACCATGAAGAAATTATCTTTACCCGCGGCACGACGACGGCGATCAACATCGTCGCGTCAAGCTACGGTATGGAGCATGTCGAAGAAGGCGACGAGATCGTCGTCACATACCTCGAACACCATGCGAATCTCATTCCGTGGCAACAAGTCGCTAAACGCAAAAAAGCGAAGTTGAAATACGTCGATTTGACAGCTGATGGTCGCGTGACGGTCGAAGCGGTCGAAGCACAACTGTCCGACCGGACGAAGATCGTCGCGATGGCACATGTCTCGAACGTTCTCGGTACGATCAATCCGATCAAAGAAGTCGCGCGTCTTGCTCACGCTCGAGGTGCCGTCATGATCGTTGATGCCGCGCAAAGTGCACCGCATCAACGGATTAATGTCACGGATCTCGACTGTGACTTCCTCGCCTTCTCTGCACACAAGATGTGTGGTCCGACAGGTGTTGGTGTCCTTTACGGGAAAAAGGCGTTACTCAATGCGATGGAACCCGTTGAGTTCGGTGGCGAGATGATTGATTACGTTGGTCTTGAAGAGTCGACGTTCAAACCGTCTCCATATCGTTTCGAAGCGGGTACACCGATTATCGCCGGCGCTGTTGGTTTATCGGCAGCGATTGATTTCTTAGAAGAGATTGGTTTAGAGAACGTCGAAGCACACGAACGTGAACTCGCGCAGTACGCGATGGCACAAATGCGTGACATCGACGGACTAACGATCTACGGTCCGGAAGAACGCGTTGGACTCGTCACGTTCAATCTCGGTGATGTCCATGCACATGACGTCGCAACCGTCCTTGATATGCAGGGAATCGCGGTTCGCGCCGGTCATCACTGTGCACAGCCCCTGATGCGTTGGCTCGGAGCGAGCTCGACAGCTCGCGCTAGCTTCTATCTCTACAACACGAAAGAAGAGGTTGACGCACTCGTGACAGGACTTCGCCAAACGAAGGAGTATTTCAGTCATGGATTTTAACAATCTCGATCACTTGTATCGTCAAGTGATCATGGATCACTATAAAACTCCCCGAAATCGCGGTGCGATCGAGGGGGGCGTCACGATCGACATGAACAATCCGACGTGCGGCGATACGATTCGTCTCCAGCTCGCGATTGAAGACGATGTCGTAAGTGATGCAAAATTTGACGGGGAGGGCTGCTCAATCAGCATGGCGTCTGCTTCAATGATGACGCAACTCGTCAAAGGTAAGACTATCGAAGAAGCCTTACGACTCGCGGATATCTTTTCGGACATGGTCCAAGGAAAAGACTATGACGACGAATCGTTCGACCTCGGGGACGTCGAGGCACTCTCGGGTGTCACGAAATTCCCGGCACGGATCAAATGTGCGACACTTGCCTGGAAGGCGCTCGAACGCGGCGTAGAAGAAGGGAAGTAAACTTCGGTCACAAGCAAGTAAGAGGAGGAAATGAACATGGCAAAGAACATGCCGGAAATTGGCGATTATAAATATGGTTTCCACGATCGCGATATCTCGATCTTCCGTTCTGGACGTGGCTTGACGACTGAAGTCGTCGAAACGATCTCAAAAATGAAGGAAGAACCACAATGGATGCTTGATTTCCGTTTGAAATCACTTAAGATCTTCAACGAACAAGCGATGCCAGCGTGGGGTGGCGATCTCTCAGAATTGAACTTCGACGACATCACGTACTACGTCAAGCCGTCTGAACGGGCAGAGAAATCGTGGGATGAAGTACCAGAAGAAATCAAACGTACGTTTGACAAACTCGGTATCCCAGAAGCAGAGCAAAAATACTTGGCAGGTGTCTCGGCTCAGTACGAGTCAGAGGTCGTCTACCACAACATGAAAGAAGACCTCGAAGAAATCGGTGTCGTCTTCAAAGATACAGATACAGCGTTAAAAGAGAACGAAGATATCTTCCGTGAGTACTTCGGAAAATTAATCCCGCCAACAGACAACAAGTTCGCAGCTTTGAACACAGCGGTCTGGTCAGGTGGATCGTTCATCTACGTACCAAAAGGTGTTAAAGTCGACACGCCGCTTCAAGCCTACTTCCGCATCAACTCGGAAAACATGGGTCAATTCGAGCGGACGTTGATCATCGTTGATGACGAAGCATCGGTTCACTACGTCGAAGGATGTACAGCACCGGTCTACACAACGAACTCGCTTCACTCAGCGGTCGTTGAGATCTTCATCAACAAAAACGCTTACTGCCGTTACACGACGATCCAAAACTGGGCGAACAACGTCTACAACCTCGTTACGAAGCGCGCGATCTGTGAAGCTGGCGCAACGATGGAATGGGTCGATGGTAACATCGGTTCGAAACTGACGATGAAATACCCAGCCGTCATCCTCAAAGGTGAAGGTTCACGTGGTATGACATTGTCAATCGCAATCGCTGGTAAAGGTCAACACCAAGATGCGGGTGCGAAAATGATTCACTTAGCACCGAACACATCGTCGACGATCGTCTCGAAGTCGATCTCAAAACACGGTGGTAAAGTCACGTACCGCGGTATCGTCCACTTCGGACGGAAAGCGACAGGCGCACGTTCGAACATCGAATGTGATACGCTCATCATGGATAACCAATCGACGTCGGATACGATTCCGTACAACGAAATCCTCAATGATAACATTTCGCTCGAGCACGAAGCGAAAGTCTCGAAGGTCTCGGAAGAGCAATTGTTCTACCTCATGAGCCGCGGGATTTCACAAGAGGAAGCAACGGAAATGATCGTCATGGGCTTCATCGAGCCGTTCACGAAAGAACTTCCAATGGAATATGCGGTCGAAATGAACCGTCTCATCAAGTTCGAGATGGAAGGTTCAATCGGATAATTTAGAAAAAGACCTTGTATAATGTTTAATTGAATTGAACGACCCCTGAATTGTGGACATTTAATTAAAATCCCATTCAGGGTTTTTTTGTGTTTTTAGTAAGATATTGCACTTAATATTACGATTTGTCTCCAGGTAAAAAGTAATAAAACGGATTATTATGTATATAATTAATTATCATCTATTTTAAAATTACAAATAAAGTCAATATATTAGTATTTTTATGTAATAAAATAACGCATTAGTATACAATAAATGAAAGCGTTCATTTTTAATTCAAATAAACAATTAGGAGGATTTAATGTCAAATCAGTCATTAACTCAAAAATTATTACATTTAGTATCAGATATTAATTTTATTAAGATAGAAAATAATGCAAATAGACCCAATATTTTTGATATAGTAGGTCGAACGCATACAGAAACATGGCATTCAATGTTTATGGGATGGCTATTAGATCCTAATAGTAGTCATAACTTAGGTGATTATCCATTAAAGAGATTTCTAATTGCATTGTCTGACCCAACAATTTTTGGGGAAGGTTGCGATTTGGAAAATGTCGCCAGAATGGCTTCAATTATAGATTTTAATGATGCAATTGTATATCCAAATCAAGAGGATAAAAAAGAATATCATTGTTCTGGTGTAGGTAAACTAGATATATTTATTAAAGTTGAAGATGAAGAAAGAGGAGAAAAAATAATAATTTTCGTAGAACAAAAAGTCCATGATAAGGTAAGACCAGAACAATGTATGAAATATATGAACTACTTGTCAAGAAAATATCCCGAACACCAATTAATACCAGTTATTTTAGCACCTAGTGATGCGATGTCTATATCGATAGAAGAAGTAACTGGGAGTCCAAATTGGTATGGAGTAAATTATCAATTATTACATGATAAAGTTTTGACTCCAGTTATTAAGCATCCTGAATTAAATCCTCAAGTAATTAATTTACTTGAGCAATATATCGATGTGTTAAAAATTCCGTATAATGGGAGGAAATTGGCTGTGACAGAAGAGGAAAAAGAATTAGCGTTAGAACTGTATGATAAGCATAGAGGTGCATTCGAAGCGATTCAGTCAGCTTTATCGGATACTACTGATATCTCACTTATACCAACTATATCTAAACAGTCAAAAATGACATTATTATTTAATAATAATAAAATTGAAGGAAATAGCATTCCTGAATTATATGTTTCTAGTTTAGAATATTTTGTTGAACATAAATATGATATTGATTCGATTCTTCCATATGAGACAAGTAGCAAACGTTATTTGATTTCTAAAGACAGCGTTCATCCTAGTAAGAAAGACTTTACAACTCCTGTAAAGTATAAAGAATATTATATGGAGGCGCATAAAAGTCGAGAGCAAGGAATTAAAGATATCGCTAAATTGGCTAAATTACTGGAAATACAAGTGGAAATAGCTAAATAAATATTTTGATATATATTGGAAGTAAAAAATCAATTTTTTGTTATGATTTTTTACGCAAGATGAAGCGACCGAACTGACCGTCATGGGCTTCATCGAGCCGTTCACGAAAGAACTTCCAATGGAATATGCGGTCGAAATGAACCGTCTCATCAAGTTCGAGATGGAAGGTTCAATCGGATAATTCGTCTTACTCTCTCATCTATGGATGAGGGAGTTTTTTCATGAAATGGTTATTCGGGTAAAGAGTGAAAAAGGAGGGATTACTATGCGTGACATCGTCTATTCCTTTCAAGTCTCGCTTGACGGTTATATCGAAGATGCGTCAGGTAGGATCGATTTCGCTTCACCGGACGCAGAATTACATCAGTATTTCAATGACTACGAGAAAGCGTTCGATACCCATGTCTATGGACGTCGTTTGTACGAGATGATGCAATACTGGGAGACAGCGGATCAGGAAGACGAGCCGATTGTCGTTGAGTATGCGAAAACCTGGCAATCGCTTGAGAAGGTCGTCTTCTCGCGGACGCTCGACGCTGTCGAAGGAAAGACACGTCTAGCGACCAAGTCACTTACCGAGGAACTTCAAGCACTAAAAGCCTTGCCTGGAAAACAGATTGCGATCGGTGGGGCGACGCTTGCTGCTGAAGCGATACGACTTGGACTCGTCGACCGTTATCATATCGTGATTTATCCTGTTCTGCTCGGCGGTGGAAAACGGATGTTTCCGGTGTTCGATCAACCGCAACACTTAAAGATGATCAAAACACAATACTTCGAATCGGGATGTATCATACTTGAATATGAACGTTTAAATTGAAGCATTGAAGAAGAAATCCCGGATTCTGCTATGCTATGATGAATAGGTAGAATAGAACACGTAAGGGGGAGGAGCGCATGATATATATCGGTGTTACGGGCTGGGGAGATCATGATAGTCTCTACTTGACCCCGCAAGATCGTAAGGAGAAGCTCGCCGCTTATGCGGGACATTTTCCAGCAGTCGAGGTCGACTCGACGTTCTATGCGATTCAACCGGAACGAAACTACGAAAAATGGACATCCGAGACACCGGACGGGTTCCGCTTCATCGTCAAGGTCCACCGGGCGATGAGTGGACATGACCGGGAGAATAAAGATCCGCTCGGTCCGATTTTTGAACAATATATCGCGTCGATCGAACCGATGCGAAAGAGTGGAAAGATTGCAGCGATCCTCGTGCAGTTACCGCCCTGGTTCGATGTCAGCAAAATGCACTTGGAGTATTTGCAAACGATCCGAAAATCACTTGCTGGACTGCCGGTCGCGATTGAGTTCCGAAATCCATCGTGGTATTCGGAAGCTTATCGTGAGCGGACGCTCCGATTTTTGAAGGAACATCAGTTTATTCATACGATTTGTGACGAACCCCAGACCGAAGATGGTTCCGTACCATTCGTACCGGTCGTGACGCAGGAGACGGCATTCATCCGCCTCCATGGACGAAATAAAGCGGGTTGGTTAAAGAAACCGGGTCAAAGCAGCGACGATTGGCGAAAAGTCCGCTGTCTCTACCGCTACTCAGAAGACGAGTTACAGGAACTCGCAAACCACGTCCGAAACGTGGCAGCGGAAGCAAAGGATGTCTATGTCTTCTTCAATAACAACTCAGCAGGAGATGCTGCCCCGAATGCGAAACGATTAATCGAGATTCTCGATCTCGACTATGAACTCGCGCCGCGACAAATCTCATTGTTTTAAATCATCAAGGGGGGCTTCTGCATGAAGTTACACATCATTCACTATAATGATCTGCATTCACACTTCGACATGTGGCCTCGCTACATGTCCTTCGTCAAGGAACACCGGACGTATGATTCGCTCGTTTTTGATCTCGGCGATCATGCTGACCGTGTTGATCCAGCGACGGAAGCAACAAAAGGAAAAATCAATACGCATCTACTGAATGCGTTGATGCCGACTGCCGTGACGATCGGGAATAATGAAGGCATCACGTTTCCGCACGACTGGTTAGCGAACCTCTACACGGAAGCGGACTTTCCGGTCCTCGTCTCGAATTTAGAAGCACCGTTTGCCAAGCAAGGAGTCATTCACGAATTACCGACCGGAAAAGTCGGCGTCTTTGGTCTGACGGCACCGTATATCGAACTGTACGGTTTACTTGGTTGGACGATCGAAGAACCGTTTGACGTCGCGGCGCGTGAAATCGAACATTTGCGTCAAGAAGTCGACGTCTTGATTTGTTTGAGTCACCTCGGTTTCTATCAAGACGAAGAACTCGCGATGCGTTTTCCAGAACTGGATTTGATCATCGGTGCGCATACGCACCATGTCCTTGATGACGGTGTCGTTAAGAACGGTGTCTTAATCACCCAAGCCGGTAAACATGGGCAGTATGCGGGTGAAATTTATATGAATACGGATACCGGAGAGAAGGAAGCGGTCCTTCATTCCTTACACGATTACGTCGAGGACGAAGCGACGGCGAAATTACTCGACCGCGAACAGTATCTGGCGGAACAACAGATGAAGGAGCCGATTGGCGAGACATCGGGTCTAGCCAATGATTGGTTCAGCGAGTCGCCGTTCTCACAATTGCTTGTCGAGACGATGCGTGATTGGTGTGATGCGGATATCGCTTGTGTCCCGGCAGGTATTCTGCTTGGGTCACTTCCACCAGGTCCTGTCTCTGCCTTTGATTTACATCGACTCTGTCCGCACCCGATCAATCCTTGTAAAGTGACGATGACCGGAGTGGAATTACAAACTTTCCTCGACGAAGTCAAAACAGATCAGTTCGAACAACTAAAGGTTCGAGGTCTCGGTTTCCGTGGTAAGTTGATGGGGCGGATGCATTATGCTGGTTTGGCGGCACATCAACCGCTTGAGCCAACGCGAAACTATACGGTCGTCTTGCCGGATATGTTCACGTTCGGTCCACTCTTTCCAGCGATCAAAGAAATGCCAAAAGAATATTTCATGCCGGAATTGTTACGGGATTTGTTGTTCGAACGCTTATCGGAGAAGTCGGAATATAATGAATTACATGTTCGCAAACCCTGATTGTTTGTTATACTAAAGCAGACATGAATTGACTTTTTGGGGATGAAGGGGGAAGCGAAACCATGGGACGCGGAGAAATCCAACGTAAACCGGAATGGTTGAAAATCAAGCTGAATACGAATGAAACCTACACAGAATTAAAAAGTATGATGCGCGAGAAAAAGCTACATACTGTCTGTGAGGAAGCAAAGTGTCCGAATATCCACGAGTGTTGGGCGGTACGCCGGACGGCGACGTTCATGATTCTCGGAAGTATCTGCACACGTGCGTGCCGTTTTTGCGCCGTGACGACAGGACGCCCAAACGAACTCGATCTTGAAGAACCAAAACGTGTCGCGGAATCCGTTCGTTTGATGAACCTGAAGCACGCGGTCATCACAGCGGTTGCCCGTGACGATCTGAATGATTTCGGAGCAGGTGTTTACGCTGAAACCGTCCGTGAAGTTCGTCGGATGAATCCAGAGACATCAATCGAAGTCTTGCCTTCAGATATGGGTGGGAACTTTGAGGCATTGAAAACGCTGATTGATGCACAACCAGACATCATGAACCACAACATCGAGACGGTCCGCCGTCTGACACCGACCGTTCGTGCGAAAGCGACATACGACCGGACGCTTGAATTCCTTCGCCGTTCGAAGGAACTCGCACCTGAAATTCCAACGAAGTCGAGCTTGATGCTTGGTCTTGGTGAGACATGGGAAGAGATTCTTGAAACGATGGATGATCTTCGCGCAAATAACGTCGACATCATGACAATCGGTCAGTATCTCCAACCGACGAAAAAACACCTCGACGTCATCAAATACTATACACCACAAGAGTTCGCTGAACTGAAGCAGATCGCGCTCAGCAAAGGATTCTCGCACTGTGAGGCAGGTCCACTCGTTCGTTCGTCGTATCACGCGGATGAGCAAGTCAACGCAGCGAAAAAGAATAAAACAGCACTTCCGATCGACTAACGATCAAAAACCGTTCGAGCAGTTGCTCGGACGGTTTTTCGTCTGCCAGGCGAAATGGAATATGCTATGATAAGAACAGCAGGAGGTGGGAATAATGATACAAGTCAATCGGGAACGTTATGAGGTCGTCGAAGAGAAGCGGGAAGGTTTTAATGAGGAAGCCTTCATCGGTCGTTTTAGCGATGTCCTAGAGAAATATGATTATATCGTGGGGGACTGGGGGCACGGTCAATTACGGCTACGTGGCTTCTATGAGGATCAACACGAGAAAGCGACATTCGATACGAAAATTTCGCATGTGGCGGATTATCTCTACGAATACTGTAACTTCGGATGTGCCTACTTTATCGTCAAGAAGATCGGATTGGTAGAAGGAGAAGAAGCACCACCTCGCTTCGACGGTTCTTCATCCAATACGTTGAAGTTGAAACGGAAGTTCGCACCTGCACCAGAGAAGACGGAAAGCGAGTAATCAAACTGTCATACAGAAAAGCGTTTCTAGTGGACGGAATTCGGCTATTACTATAAGTATCATGTACCTATAGGGGGAACCATCCATGCGAATCGTTGGAATTTACTCATCCGTACCAGAAGTTGTTAGTGCCGTGCACGATCTCCGTGTTGCCGGTGTCGTCTCGACTGATTTAAAAGTCTTAGCACACGACAAATACGATCTCGAACAAATCGAGGAACTAGCGGATTTGAACAACCAACAGACATCTACGCGTCTGTCACAGGAAGATCATCGTAATCTCTGGCAGGAAATCAAGAGCATCTTCAAAAAAGATGACACGGCTTCCCACGGAGATGCTATTCGTGGAAGTGGCTTGACGAAGGAAGACGTCGATCGTGCGAATCATGCGGTCGAAAGCGGTCAATTCGTATTACTCGTCGGTGATGAAGCGGATCAGCATTCGGAGCGTCGTGCCCATGACGAGTCAGACAATACGAACGTCTTCAGCGGACCGAACACATTAAATGAACGAAACGATCGTCTCTTATAAGAAAAAGCCTTCGTCCGCGGACGAAGGCTTTTTTCATAGACCGATATAAGCGCGTAGATACATCTCGAGTTCCGTTGCCGCATCGTCTTCGACGTCAAACGCCGTCGCGATGTAGCCAGGTTCATCAAAATCGTCCGCACCGATGATCGCATAGCGATTCGATAAGAGATTCAAGACGAGAATCTTACCGTAAAAATGTTCCGAGTGCGTGATGGCGAGATCAAACCGACTAGCTTCTCCGATCCAACTGACAAAGCGTGTCTTCGTTTGTTCGACATCATCATATAAAAAATCACGTTCTTCCATCATTCAGCTTCCCTCATTTCCCTAACATCTGTTTCAGATTAAAGGGTTTGGGGGACTTTTTGCAAGTATGGTTTACGCGATAAGCTATGCTCGGCGATGACTTTTCGAATCGTCCGTGTCTTTGAACGCATGACGAGGGATGTCGTCTCAACGATATCATCCGTCAAGAACTTAACGCCATCGAGCATTTCGCCCGTCGTGACGCCGGTCGCGGCAAAGATACAGTCGTCGCTTTTAATAAGGTCATCAAGCATCAAGAGTTGAAGCGGATCTTCAAGTCCCATCCGGATGACACGAGCGGTTTCTTCTTCGTTCATCGGATGTAAACGTGCCTGCATGTCACCGCCCATCGCTTTGACAGCAGCAGCCGTGATGACACCTTCAGGAGCACCACCTGTTCCGATGAAGATATCGATTCCTGTCGCAGGAGAGAGTGGTGCGATTCCAGCCGAGACGTCGCCGTCTTCAAATAGACGAACCCGTGCGCCCATCCGCATCGCGGCTTCACGGAAGTGATCGTGACGTGGGCGATCCTGCATGATGACAGTGACGTCCTCAATCCGTTTATTGTTGTATTGAGCTGCTTTTTCAATGATGACTTCAAGTGGATCGTCGAGCGAGACGTGCCCTTTTAAGTTCGGTCCAACTGTTAATTTATCCATATACATATCCGGTGCGTGGAGCAGGGCACCTTGATCGGCGACGGCGATGACGACCATCGCATTACCGAGACCTTTGGCGACGATATTCGTACCTTCGAGCGGGTCGACGGCGATGTCAACGATTGGACCGTTTGCTGTTCCGACACGTTCGCCGATGAAGAGCATCGGTGCTTCGTCGAGTTCGCCTTCACCGATGACGACCGTTCCGTTCATGTTGACCGTGTTCAAGACTTCGCGCATCGCAGTCGTTGCTGCATCATCCGCTTCATTTTTCTTACCGCGACCAATCCATTGAGCAGAAGCTAGTGCTGCTGCTTCCGTAGCGCGTACGATTTCCAGTGCGAGTTCCCGTTCCATGTATATAACCTCCACGTCACCAATGTGACATACTATTTTCAGCAAAAATCTAAATTGAGGATAACACATTGAGTAATGTGATGCAAATGACCTTTCTGCTTTTCAGGATTGCCGGATAACGATAAAATGGAGGATGTGAGGGGGAATGAAGATGTATTTCGTCAATCGTCAAAAAATCGAAGAGACGGTCGTTTGTTATGAGACGGCACTTCGACAAAGTAAGGAAGTTACGGGGGATCCGGTGACGACGGCACTGGCTATGGAACGGATCGGTTTTTTAGTCATCGAAAGTGTCATCGACATCGGAAACAGTATGATTGATGGATTCATCATGCGGGATCCGGGAAGTTATGAAGATATCATCCTCATTTTAGAAGATGAGAAGGTCATCGATGGACCGCTCGCGACGAGTCTGAAGAAGCTCGTTGCGTTACGTACGTTGATCGTCCGGTCATTCACACAGTCGAGTATGGCGGAGATTCGGGCGGTACTTGAGACAGAGGAAGCAGAGCTACGTCGTTTCCCGGAAGCGATTCGCCGGTATATCGAGACAGAACTCGGACCGGTGTCTGCATTTTTACCAAACGAGGAGTGAGTCAGGATGAAGGCAAAAGGCTATTTATTTGATTTAGATGGAACGATGTATAACGGAACGGAACCGGTAAAAGAAGCGGTCGATTTCGTCAATCGTCTGCAAGCAGAAGGGATTCCGTATTTGTTCGTGACGAATAATGCGTCGATGACGGCAGAAGCCGTGGCGGAGAAATTACGCGGGATGGGTGTTCATTCCGATGCGAAACACGTCTTGACGAGTGCGATGGCGACCGGTCGTTATATCGCTGATCTATCACCGAAAGCGCGCGTCTATGCGATCGGTGAGACAGGACTGATTGATGCGCTTGAACGGGAAGGGTTAGACGTTGTCGCAACAGAAGCGGCAGATTACGTCGTCATCGGTCTCGACCGTCAGATCACGTATGAAAAACTCGCTGTCGGTGCCCTCGCGATTCGTGCCGGTGCTCGCTTCATCTCGACGAACGGAGACATTGCCATTCCGACAGAACGTGGATTCTTACCAGGAAACGGTGCCTTGACGTCCGTACTGCGCGTGACGACGGAGAAGGAACCGTTCTTCATCGGTAAACCGGAACCGGTCATGGTCGATATCGCAACGGAGATGATTGGTCTGTCAAAAGAAGACGTCATCATGGTCGGGGATAACTACCATACGGATATTCTATTCGGAATCAATGGAGGCATCCGGACGATGCACGTCAATTCTGGCGTCCATACACCCGTCTTCATTCAAGGTCAGGATCGTCAACCGACATACATGGTCGATACGTTAGCAGAATGGATTCTATGAATCAAAAAATCCCGAACGAGAATTCGTTCGGGATTTCATGTATTAGAAGACTTGTTCGACTTCAACGACGCCAGCGACTTCTTCAAGAAGGGCACGTTCGATACCGGCCTTCAATGTGATCGTTGAACTTGGGCAGCTACCACAAGCTCCCATCAAACGGAGTTTTACGATTCCGTCTTCTACATCTACGAGTTCAACGTCTCCTCCATCACGAAGAAGGAACGGACGCAATTTTTCAAGAACTTCATTCACTTGATCAAACATTTCCATGCGTAAACACATCCTTTCGTATAGTTTCATTGTAACAGGGTTGAAAAATGTTCTCAATCTGGAAAACTTGTATACTAAAGAGGAGAGAATTGAAAAGGGGGACTTCAAGATGGAAATCACGGTTTACGGGACAACGGTCACTTGTCCGAGTTGTGTCGGGGCACCCAGCTCGGAAGAGACGTTTAGTTGGCTACAAGCCGTCCTCGGGCGGAAATATGAGCAAGAAATGACGCTACGCTATGTCGATTTCGAGACAGCGACAGCGGATCAATGGACGGAAGCCTTAAAAGAGGATGTCTATTTTTATCCATTGATCGTGCTTGATGATGAGATGATTGACGAGGGGTACGTCAAGCTGAAGACGATCACGGCGGCGATTGATGCAAAGTTAAGTCAGACGGGGTGAACGAAAAAAGAGGTATCCCGAGTCGGATACCTCTTTTGCTCATTTAATCTTTTTGTGTTTCCATAAGACACCGGACTTTAAGAGACGTGGGACTTTTCCCGTCAGCGCTTGCTTGCCCATGACGATCCCGAAACCATCTGATTTCCCGAGCGATCCGAGCATCCCGCGCAGTTTGATTTCTGGCAGTTTCGGCAATTTCTTCCCTTGCCATTTCGCTTGCAAGACATCGACGACTTGTTCTGCCTGATGTTCTGCGAGTTGACCGCTTGGTGCATACGGCAAGCTGGCACAATCGCCGATGACGAAGACGTTATCGTATTCTGGTACATGGTGATGTTCCGTCAATTTGATCCGACCACCGCTATCTGCAGCAAAGCCGAGATCACGAACGACCTTGACCGGTTGCGTACCTGCCGTCCAAATCGTCAAGTCCGACGGGTACGTATCGTCGCCATTACGCACGTCGTCCGCTGTGACGAGCGTGACGTTCGAATTGTTGATGACTTCCACGTCATGCTCCTCGAACCATTCCTGGACGTAAGATGAGACTTTGTCGGATAAGAATGACAAGACGGATGGACCGCGGTCGAACAGACGAATCGTTAAATCCTTCCGGCTTTCATGCAGTTCACTGGCAAGTTCAACACCAGATAGACCAGCACCGACGATCGAGACGACGGACCCCGGTGACAGACCACAGATCGCTTGCTGTGTCTTGCGCGATTCTTCAAGTGTCTGGATGCTGTATGTAAACTCTTGAGCACCCGGAATGTTGTGGTATTTATCCTCGCAACCGAGGGCGATGATCAAGTCATCATAGAATAATTCTGATCCGTCCTGCAGGTGGACCGTATTCGTCTCTGGTGAAATTTTAATGACATGTCCATATTTATAAGTAAGATGTTTCCCCTCCGGAAATTCAATCCGGACATCTCGATCTGATAATGTACCTGCTGCGAGTGCGTAATATTCCGTTTTGAGTGCGTGGTACGGTAGACGGTCGACGAGCGTGACGGCAACTTCCTCGTCCTTGAATCGCTCACAAATCCGCATTCCACCATATCCTCCGCCGAGTACGACTAATTGCTTCATAACGTAAAATCCCCCTTAGTTCCCCTAAATCAGTCTGACCTTGTATAATACGACATGAGGCAGGTCGTTTCCTGCTTGAAGGAGGAAAAAAAGTGAATCCGATTATTGAATTTTGTATCAGTAACTTAGCGGCTGGTACACAGGTCGTCATGGAGCAACTCGAACGTGACCCGAACGTCGACGTCGTCGAATACGGTTGCCTTGGCTATTGCGGCATTTGTTCGCTTGATCATTTTTGTCTCGTTGATGGTGAGACCGTCGTAGGCGAGACACCGGAAGAGTTACTCGAAAAGATTTACCTGAAAATCGAAGAGAATGAGCTGTGAGCACGGACAGCCAAAAAATCCCCTCGTTCGTCTGAACGAGGGGATTCGTGTCCGTCAGCGGGCGCAGCTTTTCGGATCAGGCAGATTGTTGACGGCGCATCATCCATGGTCGTAATTTCAAGAACAACGGAATGAAGAGTGCCGAGATGAACAACGCCTTGATGACGTTAAACGGTAAGATACCGGCTGTGATCGCTGTCCATTTGACAGCTGGATCCGCCATGTAGTCCATACCGAGGAACCATGCATACGCTGGAAGGATCAAGATATAGTTGAGAATCGCAAGACCGAGTGCCATCGTGATCGTACCAGCGACGAGACCAGTTGCGAGACCTTGTGTTGATTTCTTTTTGTGGTAGAACCAGCTAACAGGAAGCACGAATGCGACGCCAGCAGCGAAGTTCGCGAATTCTCCGACCGGAACACCACTTCCGCGGAAGATGTAGTATAACACGTTCTTCAGTGCTTCGACGATGACACCTGCGATCGGTGAGAACATGATCGCTGCGACGAGAGCAGGAACATCACTGAAGTCGATCTTCAGATAGTTCGGTAAGAACGGTAGTGGAAAATTGATAAGCATAAGAACAAATGAGATTGAACCTAACATTGACAGAGTGACCATTTTTTGTGTGCGTTTCATACGAGTATTGTCTCCTTTTGCTCGTTCCTCTCGATGAAGTATTGGCATGACTGCGTCCATAAAGAAACCCCTATTGATGAAATCAACAGGGGAGAAGTCCGCATTAAATAAACCTAATCGATTGTTGCAAAAATCGATCAAATTCAAACTCATGCCGCCATCTTCTCCCATCCAGACTATACTGTCGGCTCCTGAATTACACAGAATCAGCAAATAGCGCCCTATTCGCTCGCGGGCTTCAACTCATAATAGTTGTTTACCGCCGGTCGGGAATTTCACCCTGCCCTGAAGATGGAACGATTATTTTGTTGTACATACCATTTATACAACGAATTCAAGATAGTTTCAAGCAACTAGGTTTCGATTCGCTCAGAAGTTGCGTATACTAAAGAAAAGGAAGGTGATGACATGATCCATTTAACGGAGGCAGCAGCGCTACAAGTCCAAGACATGATGGCGCAGGCACCAGCAGATGAACGGAATCTTCGGATGCTCGTCCAAGGTGGTGGATGTAGTGGTCTGTCGTACGGAATGGGATTCGACCAACAGAAAGAAACGGATCTCGTTTTCGAACAGCACGGCGTGACCGTCATCGTGGACGAAAAAGATTACCCGGTCGTCAAAGGACTGGAAATCGATTATAAGCAGTCGATGCTCGGCGGCGGATTCACGATCACGAATCCGAATGCCATCGCAACATGCGGTTGCGGGACATCGTTCCGGACGGCAACGAATGCCGGTACACCAGGTGGTTGTTAAGTTATTCGCCTACTGAGCGCTAACTGACGCAAATGAGCACAGGGATGCGAAGGGTGATAATGTCGAAGGACAAGATTGATTATTACTACGTGAGCACCGCGCTAATGCGTCTTCTATCGGTAAAACGATGGGAGGCGCTATTTTTTATGACTAAAAGAAGAACTATGAATGGTGGAGGCGTGCGCAGAACATTGCGTGCGCCAATCGGTAAGGGGCGAAAGCAAGACGCCATAATTAAGGCTGATTTGAATGTTGCGCTAGATCGGGCAGTCAGCGAATTTTTTGAGTCTAGAAAAGCTCGGAATTTAAGACCGGCAACTGTCGAAGCATACTCGCTGACTTGGCGAAAGTTTGACGGCTGGCTTCGCGAAAAGTATCCCGAAGTGATGTTTGTATCGGATGTTGAAAATACACATGTCCGAGAGTTCGTTCTTTATTTAACGGAAGAAGCGCCACGTTACGGCGATCACCCTTCGTTAGGAAAGAAAGATTTCGGTAAAGGGCTGTCTGCCAACTCTGTTAATGGAGCAATCCGCAACTTAAGAGCGATGTTCAACTACTTCGAAGAAGAAAAGATGGTTGAGAAGAATCCTACGGCGAACATACGGCGCCAGCGAACAGATGACGATGTAATTCAGTCCTTTACAGATGACGAAGTGACTGCGTTACTTGATGCGTGCGATCAGCGCACTTTCGTAGGTTTTCGAGACTATGTATTTCAATTTTTGCTGTTAGATACAGGAGTACGGAATAACGAGGCTACAGGTCTTCGATTTTCAGACGTCAATTATAAAACAAGAAGTCTCTATATTAACGGTGACAAGGCGAAGAATCGTAAGGGACGTGTTGTACCTATTTCTAAAGAAGTATTGGATTTATTAGAGGAATTACAAGCCGAAGCAACTTTTCATTTCCCTGAAGCAGAGCATTTTTTCATGTCGACTAATGGTGTACCGATGCACCCTAACAACATGAATAAGAGGTTGAAGTTTTACGGAGAAGTGACTGGGGTTGAAAAGCGAATACGCACGTCTGCTCATACGTGGCGACACACTGCAGCTAGGAACTATGTGCTGAACGGTGGCGATGCTTATACGCTGATGCGCTTACTCGGGCACTCTAGCGTCACTATGACGAGACGTTATGTACAGATGACAGATAACGACGTACAAAACGTCCATGAGAGAGCATCTGCTATTCGCAAATTCCGAAAATTATCCAAAGGAAGTAGATTCTGAACACAAAAAAGCGTCCATGCGAAATACGTAAGCCCTGGCCGGGGCAGACGACACATGAACACCAATCTCTAGTTCTAGTGTAAGAAATATTCACTCGAAAAGCAAGCTAGTAACGCCACACAATAATATAGTGATGCGTTATTTTGCATGGATGCTCCGAAAAGGGAGCCTATACTAATGTCACTTAAAAATATCACTCACATACTTAACACCGAAACACTAGCCTCAATGACGACGCATGATAGCGTAGACGACCTCAATGCAACGTACTGGGCGCAAGTCACGCTAAACGGCGATCAACTAACGAAATTAGAGCGTGAGGTGTACTACCGGTTAAATCAATTTGCTCTGCGCTACATCGGCGTGACTTATTTATCTGCGAACAAACTCGCGACTATCGTCGGATGCGGTCGTGCAACGATATTCCGCGCTTTTAAGAAGCTCCGCACACTTGGCATGATCGAGGTACATAACGCTAAACGACGCTCTGATAACCGTCAGACTTCGAATATAGTCCGTATACTGCCCTTACCAATCGAAGAAACAGCGGCTACTAACGAAATAGATAACGGAGTGCCGCAATTCGAAGATACGCAACCGGCGAATGATTCGCAAGGAACTATCGAAAATGATCCACAAGTAGCGCAACAAAATGATTCGCCATTAATCTCTTCTCTTTTAAGTTCTTTTTCTTCAAGCTCTAAAACATTCGACGCTACTCCGAATGAAATATTGAGCGCCTTTAACGTGGGAACAGAACTGGCGAGGGCAATACAGCCGTTAGCGATTCCGGTTGAACAGAGACTCGAGTTGCTAACGAAAGGTATCGTAAATCACGTCAGATCCGTTTTATCACGTCAGTTCCCGTTACTCGTCCGCAATTTTGATTTGCTCGCATATATTCGTCAGATTGAATCTGCAGCCATCCGTACTGCCTATGTCGCGAAGAAGAAGAACCTTCGCAGCATCACCGGGTACTTTTTAAGCGTCGTCACTTCGTTAGTATGCGATGAAATGGCGCAGATGGCCGCTGAGTTAGCGATGGAAAAAGCAGAAGGCGAAGGGTTGTCCGGATACGCAGCAATCGTGTATGGGCGCTATGTGGCGCAGGAGTGCGCATCAGGCGAAGGATTGGTAATGGTTCGCAGTATTATCGATGAGTGTTATATCGGTGAAGTCGGGTGAGTGCGGACATTACGCTCCACTGTACACGTATTATAGAAGGATATGGAAATCGAGATGTCCGTTTCATTCCGGTTAAATCCGCATCGGGCGTAGGATGCGAGGCTATACTTAATTTCGAGGATACAGTATAACGGGCGTTTTGCGCAGGAGTAATATAGTAGGAAGCAGAAAAAACAGGTGGACTTTTCTATACTTTTTACGGGCACGTACCTTTGACTGGACGAGCATTATTTATTTTTGATTCGGTTATTAGGTGTAGTAGCAAGGAGTGGCGAGGGTAACGATAGAGTGTAAGTAGCGCAATGTTGCGATGTAACTATATGAAGGGACGCGATAATGTCGCTACACTCTATTACACTCTACGTCCGCACACGGCTTCAGATAGACGTCCACTATTTATTTTTGAGGAGACTAATCCGCTGTATATTTGTTGCATAAAAGGTGCTCGATACAGGCGCCAATCGACGCAACTATGCGGTGTTTCAACGCTATGCATAACGCATGCATACGGATACGATCGAGTGACCACGCATGATTGGCGTAACACCAACGTTCCTTGCGATAACAGTAACGACACACAACATGGTTCTGTAGCGTTGTTAATACGTTATTTATTCATCGATCAATTGCGGAGTGCTGCGAGGATTGCGCGACCCCCAAGGGCACCGGCTATTTTCGTTCCTTCCCAACGGCATATAAACCCGCGCACCAAAATTAACGTCTGAACTCGAGATAGATAGGACCGTTAGCCGGCGGAAGATATTCAATATCTGCAAAAACCGTTCCCGATCTCGTAATTGTCGCGTCAATTAGGCAATCTTCGTATGTCTCGTAGTTAACGCTGGTCGCGATCAATCTATCGTCATGGTCAAGCAATAGAAAACAAAGGCTGCCGTCGGGATTATTGATAATTTTAAGTTTCATGGTTTCGTCTCCTTTTGTGTATTAGAAAGGACCTGCGCAAACAGGTCCAAGTTGTTAAGAAAAATGTGATACATAACGCAGGTCTTTAATTTCAGCTTTAGAAGCATCAGCGATAATCAAGCGTACGGCATGTAAACAACTATCGTAGCTTTTATATGTTTCGCTAGTTGCAACGGGCTCACCGTTTGCAGCAACTACATTAAAGTACACTTGATCATTTTTAGACTTACGGATTTCGAATTTCATATTAACACCCCCTCTCTTTATATTTATTATAATCCAAATGAAGTTAATTTAATTCAATATTATGGTAAAAGAGATAATCAAAAAAGTCCCACACCAGCAGGACTATTTATCAGGGTTATTCTGTTTTAGTTGAAGCGATGCTTCGAATCTCGCATGAAGATTGTCGATGGCAATATCGATAAGCTTACTCCTTGAGGATCCTAAATCTTCAGCCATTTCATCAAGTTTGGCTAACGTGTTTTCAGCGAGAGTAAAGTTAATGCGTTTTCTTATCCTGTTCTCCTCCATAAAATCACCTTCCTTTATAAATATCCTAACACCACTCCACAATAATGAGCACGTGTGCGTACAAATATTGACCTCTAATGGAAAAAGATACTAGATTATGTGAGCACGTGTGCGTACAATTAAGGTAACAAATGGAATTTTGGAAAGGGAGAAGCACAGTGACTATAGAAAATCGCGGATTTAATCAGTTTTGGGTGGATAAAGACGGCGTAAAATACGCTGTCGGTGTTGCAGAAGCGGCAAGACTTTTGGAATGTTCAGTTGAGGAAGCGAGAAGAGTTACTTTTGCTACTTTGCAAGACGTTGAGGTGGCTTGATGATCGAACTAGACAACGTAAAAACAGACTTGTATCGAAAGACCGAGCTTTATAATCGGACAGCAATAGGCTTTGATGAACTTTCATCTGATTTAGAACGTTCGGAAACATTCCCCTTTATAGATCAAATCATATATCCATTAAAAATTGGAGACAGAGCAGCATTTGTTCACGGCATCGTTTTCGAAGCAGAAGTTTTAGTCGATACTCCGACTTTTTCATGGCGTGGGCGATGCTCATTCCATCGACCTCGTGAACGAGGTTACGATAGAGATTTGTATAACCTGTCACGGCGTGGAATTTCGGAGTTTATAGCAGAGGCTGCACTTTCCTCGGCATCTGATGAACTTTTCGGATTCTCCATCGCTGAAGAATTCTTGTACCGAGTAGGTTATGACGATAAAAGAAGATTAGTTTACGGCGACAAAGTTCGGATATTCATATCAGACCTTACCTATCAACTTGCGTACGGTGATCGATTCGAAAAGATTTATGTAAGCGATGATGAAGACGAGGGGGAGGATTATTAAATGCAAAATCTACTTATACGAGCAAAAAGAACGAACTCAGCGGCAACCATCGAGCTACCCGCACTGGACACGACATGGACGGTACCAAACAACACTGTAAGCATCAGCTTCCGCAGCCAAATCAAAGTGACGCTACCATGGGGGCTTGAGGAGATCGTCTATGCAGAGTCGGCGCCAGTCACCGATAGCGAAATCGCCGGCGCAGAAATCGATTTAGATTACGTCCGACGTGATAGTTCTTCCGCAGCCTTGCGCGAAGCCATCAACCTCGCAATAGGTATGTCGATCGGCGATGACCGTATTGACGACTGGATTCCGGTACCTGGCGAAATCGGTCGTTATGCTTGCGGCAATGTAGTCACCGAGATTGTCCGTATCGAAGCACGTATCGAAGTAGCTCGTTAAATTTAATAGCAATATCGCAGAAGGCGTCTTATGGCGTCTTTTTTACGCTTATTCATAGAAAAACAGAACGTCGCGTATCAGACGAGGGTATCGGTATGGGTACGAAAGGGTTGCGCTATAATCGCGATTGGATAGCGAAGAATCGAGCGAGTAATATAGTCTATCGTTTTTACCGCTGTTTATAGCACGATTCCAGCGTTGTACCATCAAACCATACCGAAATACCCGCAATTATCGCCACCTGTTATTTCTACGGTTGGTGGGCGGTAAATTACGCATAGAATCGAAAGCGAGGGCGAGGGATTCCGGAAGGTAGCGCGAGGATAGCGAAGCAAGGGCGCCAGGTTGCGATGATCGGCGTTAGCTACCGTATTATCCTTTATCGCGTTAAATCGTGATGACTGACAAATACGTCCAATTGGTCGCCGTTTCACTGACAAATACGTCCAATCGCAAAAGCGACTTGCGCCTTAGAGCCGCAACGGTTTCCACGTTTTTTGGGCAAAAAGTTCTCTTAGTCTTAGAGAGCGCAGTTTAAGCGCAATTAAACGCCATAGGGTCAAATTCGTCCAATTGGTCGCTAAAAGAGGGTCAAATTCGTCCAATCGCAAAACAGCGTTTAGCCTTAGAGCGCCAATGACTTTCCGCTTTTTTAGCGAAAAAGTTCTCTTAGTCTTAAATAGCGCAGTATTACGGATATAAGAACTAGCGATCTTTGTCTAACGACAAATCTCGCGCGAATAAAAACTCTTGTATAGTCGACATATTCAATTACATTGCTAACATACGTGTGACGCGTCAGCGGAACTAGTACTTGAACTTCAAAAAAACAAACTATCATTCATAAAAGACTTTAATGAGAGACTGTTTGTTTATTGGTTCTGATATAAGAACTAGCGATCTTTGTCTAACGACAAATCTCGCGCGAGGTTCACTAACGTGGTTATGAGCAGCTGGTAATACAGGCGAAAGCACTGGCGATATACTGCGCTATATTACGCAAGCCTACGAAAGTAGGCGTAGGGCACCGCAAACCAACGCTAATAAAAATAATTAAATTTATTTAGCGTAATTTGGTTGTTAAAAGAGCTAATTGTTCTATTACGTTATAGAGAAGTAAAACGATAAATTTATTTTGCGTAATTTGCCTACAAAAAGCGCTAATTGTTCTATTACGTTATAAGAAAGAATTTATTAAATTTATTTTGCGTAAACAGTCGATGAAAAGCGCTAGATGTTCTATTAGTATATGAGGAAGCATTACGTAAGCCTACGAGAGTAAGCGCCAATCAGCGCTAATAAAAATAATTAAATTTATTTAAGCAAAAAATAGTATAAAAAGCTCTAATTGTTGCCTTTACTATATGAGGAAGTATTTATTAAATTTATTTTCGGTAAAACCGTACAAAAAGCGCAGATTGTTGTATATAAGTATGACGGGAGTAATATTTTAAATTATTTTGCGTAATTAGGTTGCAAAAAGCGCTAATTGTTCTATGTAAGTATGAGAGGGCACGTATTAAAGATTATTTTGCTTAAAAACCGCACAAAAAGCCTAGATTGTTGCACATGTATATGAGGGAGTGTTGTCATTGAGCACACCACTAAAAATAGTTGCTGATTATTTTCGTTAAAAATAGTGTAAAAAGCTCTAATTGTTGTATGTACTATTGAGGAGATATAAGCAGTAAATTTATTTCGCTTTAAAACCCGATAAAAGTGCCGATTGTTACCTTACTATATGGAGAAGTATTTTGTGAATTTTATTTTACTCAAAAATGGAACAAAAGATACTAATTGTTGTACGTATATATGAAAAGGCATAGCCTGATCAAAATAATTAAATTTATTTTTGACAAATAACCGCCAAAAAGGCCGAATTGTTGCCTATAAGTATGAGAGGGTATTTTTTAGATTTATTTTTGATAAATAACCTCTAAAAAGGCTAAATTGTTGCCTGTACTATATGAGAAGGTGTAGGCCGGTAAAAATAATTAAATTTATTTGCGTGTTTTGCCTGAAAAAAGCACTAATTGTTACCTATAAGTATGAAGAGGCATTTAAACATAAATCATTTCAGCAACTCGGCATTCGCCGGATTGCTTTTTTTGCGTTGTATTAGCCACATTGGCTTATCCAAGGGAGGAGAACAAGATGAATTCCATTAAAGAAATGCTGGACGTTTCAGGCTTGTCGGTCCGAGAAGTCTCGCGCCAAACCGGAGTCTCACGCTATATCACGCACCAAATCATCTCATACCCGACGTACCAACCGAATGATCCGAAGAACAAACGCAAGATTATCGCATTTTTGACCGATTATCTGGCGCAAAAGGGCGAAAAATGCACACAAATAGTGAAGGAGCTGGTTTGAAATGACGCTAATTTCAAGACCGTTTAAGCAGTCGACACTTTGCCGAACTGGTTTAGTAGAAAGCGTGACTACAACGTTAGAGACGAGCGGTAAAACAGTCACAGAATCGCAAGAATCGCACTTTTATCGCATGGTTGACGTGCTGGTTAATCGTCGTGCTTACGACAAAAAGGTCGCCATCGTCGCTGACGTCGGTTTAGGTAAGACGCTGTTGATTACGCGGTTTATCGAAGCCACAGCGAAGCATTCCGGTAGTCCGATCGTTGTCGTAGTTCCGCGCGTTGAGGTCGTGGATGAACTGGTGACCGCAGCAAACGAAGCACGCGAAGGTTCAGCCATTGCAATCCGGCGCAAAGATAGCTTTGTTGACGAGACAGATTACGCAAGGCAGTTAGATGTTGCGCATGAGTTCCGCATCGTGATCCTTACGCACGCAATGTTCCGGATCGCGCTCGATTCCGGAATGTTCGATAGCCGGTTGGCGCAGTTTACAGGAGTAGTCGGTACATTGAAAGACACTCGTTCAATTATCGTTGACGAACAACTTCCGTTACTACGCGAGCATGCTATCTCACGAAGCTCTTTAAGCATGATAATGACGAATTTAGAGAACGTCGTAGAGAATACTCGCCGATTCACCGGTACTAACTTTGCTGTTCGTTCCTTCGAAGAGGTACGTCAACATATCCGGAACTTGTCTGACGTGATTGATCGGACTGAGCGCGAGTCATTTCACGCAAAGCGCATACCTGCGATTAATGAGGCATTTTCGCTACCCCCAAGCCTAGTCGAACAAGCACGCGCTCGCTTCGGCTTTGATTTCGAGCGACTGTTAAAGTCTTTTGAGTTCATCGTAAAGACCGGCGCGCGGTTGGAGTGGAAGCAAACTAAGACGGATGGGGTTTATTTGACTGATAACCTTGGTGCTTCCGTCAACGATTTCGGACTGTCTTGCTTCGAATCCTTAGCTGGGTCCTTGAATCCGTACGACGTCGTTTTCTTCGATGCCACAGCGGAGTTTGACGCAATGTACGACTTGTTGCCGAGCCTTCAAATCATTCGCCCGGAGACGCCAGTATTCGACTATTCAAATCTTACAATTCGCGTCTGTAACGCCGTCACTGCTTCTAAACGATGGGCATCGAGTCCAGATAACATCGAAAGACTACGCTATTTAGTCGAAGGCGAGCTAATGCTCGAGCATGAGCAACTCTTGGTGTCCGTATTTAAAGGGGATCCGATGGAACTGCTTATGCAGCGTCTTGCTGCGGTTAATCCGGATAGTGTCTTGTACAAACCGAATGACAGCGGCCGAGGCGTGAACGATTACGAGCATGCAGACGCAATCTTGCAGGTAGGAACCGCGATTCCAGCGGCTATTACGAACATAGCTATCGGAGACAGTCGCTACCCCGATGAACAAATCGATGGACACTATAAGCCTGATCGTAGTGCTTCGATTCTCTATGCGGATCCGTTAGTGCAAGGTGTCGTCAATTCGCATATCGGTGTCACGACAATCCAAAATATCGGTAGACTGCGGCCAGGAAGAAAAGAAGACGCGTTAACTGCCTATCTCTTAGCTGTTCCTGACGAGGCTGTAGCAATGATTGCGCAGGCGTTCCCTGGTGCGAAGATAATTCATGAACCAATTTTAAAAGGCGAATACAGCGATACAGTCAAAGCTATCGCTGATTTACTACAGACACACGATGAACCGGAGCTAAAGAAGGCGCTGATTTGCAGTGCGATCGGGATTGCCCCGAACTCGCTCACCCGCGCTCTACGAGAGAATCAGACTTTAAATCGCGTTTTTACAGTGCATGGCTACGAACGCGTTTCGACACAGAAGTATAAAAAATCAAATTGATTACACAAAGGCGTCTTCCTTCGGGGAGGCGCTTTTTGCATATAAAAAACTAGATTGGAATGGTGCCAAATGACGGAAGATCAAAAACGACGGATTGCAAACCGAAAGAAGCGACAGTCTCGACACACACTATTAGGACGTCTGCAGCGTTGTGCAGAAAAAGCTAATCGAAGTGCTGCAGAACTAGGGCTGGATGATCGCATCACTACCGCGGAGCTTACAGAGTTGTACATGAAGCAGTCGGGACGTTGTGCGATTTCAGGTAACTTGCTGACTTTCAAAGATCCGGAGAGCCAATCATACCTTTCTCTTGACCATGTGATCGGTCTACGGTGCAAGAGCGGTTTAGGGACAAACACTGTCGCTAACATGCAGTTGGTTCGACTGCCTCTAAATAAAAGGAAATCCGTGAAACCCCTTAGCAAGCTATTCAATCGGAAGCGCCCTGTAGTGACCCGAATGATGTTGGATAGTTTTGAGGAAGGGGAGATTGACGCACTTGTCGAGAGCCAAAGAGCTCAAATGATTAGTCTTGGATTGAAACCCAAAGATGGTTTCACTGTTGTTGCCAATTATGTAGAAAAAAGAAAAGTAAAACGCGCTGGGTGACATGGAGTCATTCGGCGTTTTTTTATTACATTCTAGGAGGACGATAAAATGAAATTCTTAGAGCAGGATAAGAAGCTAGTCATTTTACATGACGCAAGGGTCGTTGAACTGCTGCACAAGTTTCCGGCAAGCGAAGATGAGTTTGTTGCTTACATCAAAGGCGCAAAAAAGATTGGTAACCGAAACGCGCTACGTGTCGTCGAGAGGCTCATCTTGGTGAATGGCATTCATACAAAAAAGACTGCTCTTACGTATCGAGCGGCGATGGCGCTATACAGCGACTCGCTAGAGCTTATCGGTATAGAGGTTGAACACCTAATCGACGAAGGTGACCGCACATGATGCAATTACAGGCGTTGATTTCGTTGCAGGATCAATTTTCTGCACCAATGAAGAAGCAAACCGCAGCACTGCGCATGTTCGAGTCTAGTACGACGAGTGCGATGTCTACGGTAGGTGCTATGACACGATCATTCAGTGGCGCTTCAACGGCTTCGAGTAGCGTATCGCGAGCGTTTAAAACCCTGTCTGCCGCGACAAACACGGTGGCAGAAGACCTACGTACTGTCGATGTGACTCAGCCGTTAGATGGCGCTGATGTTCGTTACGATTCGCTAGGTCGACGCATTCGAACGGTCTTTAAAGGCGTGAGTGCCGAAGCCCAGCGCATGAGCGCAGAGATTCGATCAGCATTCGCGCAACAGCGTGTAGCGATGAACGGGCTGCGGGATGATTCGATTAAATCGCAATACGCATATTTCCAACTGGCGAAATCTAGTAAGGAATATACCGGCACGACCGGCGACTTTATCAATCAAATCGAGAAAATGGGTAAAGCCGATAAGAAGACGAAGGACGCGATGATCGCCTCTAACGAAGTGGCAAAAATGTCATTCTATCAGTCGGTCGGATCCATGATGGCGCGGTCGACTCAATCGAGCAAGATTGCGGACAACTTCGCTAGAATGAACAACCCGATCTACAAATTAAATACTCCGTTACTCAGCGTAGCGAACGGGTTAGAGGGGATTGCGAAGCGTGGAACGCCTGCAGCATTGGCTCTAAGAGCATTGGGGCCGACTGCGAACATGAAGCAACTAAACGACATGACTCGAATGATTTCGCAGGGATTAATGCGCTCCACAGCGGTTGCACTCGTAGCTGGTGTCGCGGCATACGCATTCTACTCGAAGCTACACAAATCGGCGATGGATGCTAACAAAGGCTACGCAGATTCGTTTAAAGCGATGACCGCAAGTATCTCGCAAACATTCGATCCTCTCGTTCAGACGTTCGCAGAATTGATGACTCCGATTTATAATGTCACAACGAAAATTAGCGACATGATAGCGAAGTTCCAGGAAGCGCACCCGACAATCGCGAAAGTCGCCTCAGTATTCATGATCTTAGTACCAGCACTCACGCTTATACTTTCGCCACTCGCTGTAGGTATCGGGCTGTTTGGAGGGCTCGGAGCAGCGATCGGGGCGATGGCACCGCTGTTAGCGCCGGTTGTCGTAGGGTTTGCGTCAATCATGGGTACGGTGGTTGCGGTAGCAGCGGGGATTACGTTGCTCGGTACGGCATTCTATTTACTTTACGCGAAATCCGAAACGTTCCGGTCCGGGGTTACTGCCATTTGGAACGGGATCAAAAGCGCTGCTATGTCGGTGTTCAATTTCCTAGCGCCTTATGTCAATCAGGCTATGACGGCTGTTACAACGTTCGTCCAATCGAAGCTAACGATGATGCAGCAGTTTTGGACGCAGAACGGCGCACAGATTTTGACCGCATTGACTAACGTGTGGACCGTGATTACTAGCGTGGTTCGCGCCGGTATGGCGATACTGACGCCGATTTTCATGATTGGATTTGCGTTGGTGAAGACGATTGTGGTCGGCGCGTGGGCTGCGATCAAAAATGTGATTACGGGAGCATTGAATGTCATCATGGGCGTAGTCAAAGTCTTTACCGGTATCTTTACGGGCGACTTCAGCAAGATGTGGGAAGGCGTTAAACAAATCTTCTTTGGTGCGATTCAAGCGGTTTGGGGCTACGTAAACTTGGTTTTCGTAGGGCGCATACTGAAGGCTGGCGCAGCTCTGTTCACGGGGCTACGATCTACTGTTTCCGCCGGGTGGAGTTCAATTCGCACATACTTCTCAAATAGTATCTCGTCAATCAAGTCGAGTGTTTCGGGAGCTTGGACTACTATTAAAGGCTTGTTCACCGGTGGATTCAACAACGCTAAGGCGACAGTCAGCGGAGGGTGGAACAGCATCAAATCGTTCTTCTCGAATGGTATCTCAAATGCGAAAACCTCGGTGTCAAACGGATTCCAAAACATGCTCACGACTGTTACCTCGAAAATCGACTCGATCAAATCGAAAATCGCAGATTGGGCGAAGTCCTTGCCAGGGAACATGCTGTCAGCGTTCAGTAGCGCAGTAGGGCAACTCAGCTCAATCGGTTCACTCGTTTGGGAGCAGATTAAAGGATCGTTGCCGAACATTTCGTCAATCAAGGACTACGTCACTGGAGCGGTCACCGGTAAGAAATCCGGTAAGAAGGGCGGCGGCAAGTCAGACGGATCGTTCTACTCAGGCGCCTACAACATTCCGCATAATGGTTTCCAGGCAACGCTACACTCCGGAGAGTCCGTACTAACTGCGAGCCAATCGAACACGTTGCGTAAGGCAGGCGTTCTGTCTAGTCGTAACGGAAACCGTCCTGTCGTTAATCCTAGCGCAGGTGCTTCGACTGCTAGCGTAGGTGGAACGGTTGACCGATCAATCAACATTACGATGCAAGGCGTTGCGATTCGCGAAGAAGCGGACATTGCAAAAGTAGCAGCGGAGCTAGCGAGCCTACTCGAAGGATTTGACGATAGAGCACGTTAAGAAAGAGGCGTCCGATATGGGGAAACAAAATTCGATTACTGATTTGCGAAGAGTTATAAAGAAGATAGGTCACAACAGATATATCGAGTTAGAGATTTGTACGGTAGTGAGCGAAAATCCACTCGAAATTCTGCTGGACGGCACTAGCGAAATGTTAACCGCGGAGGACATTATCGTTTCTGAGCGATTGACCGACCACACCGTCGACATCGAGATGGACGGGGTAAATCGCACTGCAAAGGTCAAGAACGCGTTACAGCGAGGGGATCGCGTATTACTGATGTACGATTCGAGCGATAATAGATCACGATTTGTCTTAATTGATCGCGTGATGTTCGCTGAAGACTTGTAAGGTTGGATTAACGAAGATAGACGGAGTGCGGCGTGTGATTGCGTCATACTCCGCTTTATTATTTTATTTCACATATCGCCTTTTTAATAATCATACCTAATAATAAATTTTGATGGCTCATATCAATCTTTACTTTTATAAATCAATACATGATACAATTAATATATCGAATACATTGCATTTATATATCAAAAATATTTAAAAGTCGTACAATATGTAGAGTGAAAACTTTTCTTGTACCTAAGTCAAGGAAGGAGAAATGAATTTATGAATCAAAATCGTCGTATTACACACATTAAAGATCTTGCACAGATAATTCATAAATATGTATACCCTGAAAGAACTAAAGTTGATAAAGTAGATAGCATTATCGAGCTTTTAAGATCTCTCGGTGTAGAAGTTTATGAATCTAAAATGAGTCAACTAAATATTTCTGGCTACGTTACTATGTCACCTGATTCTGAAAAACCAATGATTGTAGTAAATTCTGATGAGCCAGTAAGTAGACAGCGATTCACTATGGCACACGAGTTAGGGCATTTGTTACTTCACTTCAATTGGGTACCCAACACTACATTAGACCCAGATGCAGGAACAAACGTCGCATATAGACACCATCTTGAGATTTATTCTCCAAATGAAAAGGTTCAAGAATACGAGGCTAACATGTTTGCTGCTGAGTTGCTAATGCCTTCTCATAAATTTAGAGAACTGAATGAAAAGAAAAAAGATGATGCAGATTTAGCTAATTATTTCGGGGTTTCTAAATCAGCAATCGACGTAAGAAAAAATACTATTGAACAATCACTTCATGCATGAGTGCGCACGGTAAAGGTAGTCAGAATAGCAATGATAAAGGTAAGCCTAAACAAGATGTATTCTTAGGCAGAGAATTCACTGCTTATGTAAGAAAAATACAAGAAGATCTTAGTAAAGACTCGGAAGAAACAAAGGACGAGCAAGAGAGTTCTGATGTAGTTTTGGGCGTAACAGATGAATCCCATAAAAAAGGTGATGACGAATCACCTATTTCTAAAAAAACCGAAGATGAAAGCTCACCTTCAAGTACGAAAAAACAAGCAAAGAGACCAAATACTCCTACAGATGCAGTTAGAAATTCATTAGAGTTTATTGAATCGGTATCTACGTCTTCATTAGATGTATATCGACCATCTGAAGAATTAGATAAACTAGCAAAAGATTTAGATGGTCACTTAAGCCAATTCTTGATAGAAGCCTTAAAAGAGTATAAAGATAAAGGTGCAGCAAGAGAGCAATGGTCGAATAGGATCTGGAAATTCACTAAGTATCTAGTAATTGGAACTTTCGTTCTGCTTTTTATAAATTATCTTTTAGTGAATTTAAAAACAGATTGGAAAACACCTTTAGTGACAGAAAAACTTTTATATGTATTTGTAGGTGGTATGTTCGCTCAAGTTATTGCCTTAATGATTATCGTTATGAAATATGTTTTCAGCCCATCTAAAGATGTTTATAGCTATCTGACCGAGCTAGTCAAAGCAAGGAAATTAAAGAATGGCTACGAAGACAACCAAGAAAATAACGGAAATAACTCGAATAACTAATTTTTAAGTATCGATAGAAAGCGTATTAGCGCACATGTTTAATATCAATCTTATAAAAATCGACAACTTGCGTAAACTGGCGATAAATGATCGTAGGGTTCCGAAAATACTTCGGTTCTTAATTCACGATCACGAATCCGAATGCCATCGCAACATGCGGTTGCGGGACATCGTTCCGGACGGCAACGAATGCCGGGACACCGGGTGGCTGTTAATGAATCCAATCGTGGACATCGTCCACGATTTTTTTATTGTCCGCATACAGGAGACCTGTTCCGTTGACTCGAAATATTAAGAGAGTGAATGCTACTACGAACAGGGAGGGCTTCAGGATGAGAAAAGTATTGATCTTCGGGGGAACACGCTACTTCGGACGCCGGCTTGCGATTCGGTTAGCCGATTCGGGGGATGACGTGACAATCGTCACACGCGGCGAGCATACGCCACCGGTTGCGAAGGGCTTGACATTTTTCAAAGGGGACCGGACGTCAAGTAGTACGATGAAGGACTTAAGCCAACAGCACTGGGATGTTATCTATGACAATATCTGTTTCACACCGTATCAAGCAAAGCTCGCGATCGACGCGTTTGAAGGAAAAGTCGGGCGTTACGTGTTGACGTCGACGATGTCTGTCTATGAAGGCGGTGGTGCGAATATCACGGAGCGTGCCTATAATCCGTTTCCCGGGAAATATGACCTCGAGAAGGAACATGGATATGGCGAAGGGAAACGCCAAGCGGAGAGTTATTTCTTCCAACGGGCGACGTTCCCAGTCGTTGCGGTCCGTTTCCCGGTCGTTCTCGGACCAGATGACTACACGGAGCGACTCGTCTTTCATATCAAGCGGGCGCTTGACGGGCGTCCGATTGTTGCCGAAAACACATACGCGAAGATGGGGTATATCTCAAGTTACGAAGCCGCTGCCTTTCTGGAGTGGTGTGGTCGCTCCGAACTGACGGGACCGATCAACGCTGCAAGTGACGGTGTCTTATCCATTCAAGACCTAGTGGATAAAATCGACCGCGTTGCGGGGACGACAAGTCAACTCGTCGCAAAAGGAGAGGATGAATCGCCACTTGCGCCAGAACGCGATTTCTATATGGATACGACAGCTGCGAAACAAGCCGGCTATCTGTTCCAACATGTCGATGACTGGCTCGATCGTTTGATTGAAGAGGAGGTGCGCAATCACCAATGATGCAGTTGATGAAACCAACTCTTGCGTGGGAGACAGAGTATCGCGCCTTTTTAGAAGACTGGCGAGAGTCGGGCGAAACGATCGTGCCGGAAGCAGTCGGAGACACATATGAACCACTGGGCGCTTATTTTGCGGAACTGAAGGAAATGGAGACAACAGTCAGACCGGGTCTTGTCACCCATTCGACGTACTGGATGGTCGACGGGCAACGAATCGTCGGTGCGCTGAACTTCCGGCATGACTTGACGGAGAACTTGAAGTTGTACGGTGGACACATCGGATACGGCATCCGACCATCCGAGCGTCAGAAAGGATATGCGACGACTGGGCTCCGTTTAGCGCTAGAAGAAGCACGGCAACGTGGACTCGATCAAGTGCTGTTGACGTGTGGCGTTGATAATCTAGCATCTCGCCGTGTCATCTTAGCGAACGGCGGACGAGAAATTGAGCCGACTGTTCGTAATGGACGCGAGACACGTCGCTTCATCATCCCGTTATGAGAATCCGTGAAGCACGTCTAGACGATGCGTCAGCTATCGCCCGCGTTCATATTGATGCCTGGCGCGAGACGTATCAAGGTATCATTCCAGATCTGTATTTAGCACAGTTGTCGCATGTGAAACGGACGCAACAATGGGAACAGACATTAGTCAATCAGCGCGTGTATGTTGCCGTGTCAGGAAAAGAAGTCGTTGGCTTTGCGCAAGGTGGAGCGAATCGAAGTGATGCGCGTGAAGGGGAACTCTACGCGATTTATGTCTTGCAAGCGTCACAAGGGCAGGGACTTGGGAAAGCGCTGTTTCAACGCATCGCTGAGGACTTAGCGGAATATGAGACGATGCAGGTTTCTGTCTTGCGAGATAATCCAGCGTGCCAGTTTTACGAGCGATTCGGTGGTCAGGTCTTCGAAGAATCGATGATTGAGCGAGGTGGGGTGGAACTCGTGCAACGGGTTTACCGGATACCTGTTAAAAGATCATCCGTATGAAATTGGACGTTTTCAACATCTTCGCTTTCCTTAGGCGGGATGTAAGCCGCGCCAGTTCCCATTCCATGTGATCTGTCGGGTCTTCCCTATCCCTGACGGAAGCACGCATCGTGCTTCCTTTTCCTGTGGGAGTCGAAGATGTTTGGTCACGTCCTCGATGTGATTCCATGAAAATAAGAGGTCGGACTCCGGTATGTCATCCGGAATTCGACCTCTTATTTGTTTGCAGCCATTCAGTTATCTCAAGAATGATTTGTTACTTTTTCGAACAGACTCGTCGAGTGTTGCGGGTGACGAGCAGATGGATCAACGAGAAGTTTCGCTTGGTTAACGGCGATCGGTGCTTCACCGAAGCCCGTTGCGATCAGTTTGACGCGTCCTTCGTAAGTCGCGATATCACCACAAGCGAAGACGCCCGGAATCGCAGTCTCCATCTTCGAATTGACACGAATCGAATTGCGTTCGAATTCGACTTCCCATTCTTTGAGCGGTCCGAGTGACGAGACGAAGCCGAAGTTACAGACGACATCGTCCGCAGCGACGACGACGACTTCACCACTTTCAGCATGTTTGAACGTCAGCGTCTCGATGTGCGTCTCACCTGTAACCGATTCAAGTGTATACGGCGTCATGACGTTGACGGACGAATCGTGTAACAGTTCGACCGAATGTTCATGGGCACGGAACTTATCACGACGGTGGACGAGCGTGACGGATTTTGCAATCGGCTCAAGCATCAATGACCAGTCAACTGCTGAGTCACCGCCACCCAGTAAGACGACTTGGCGATCCTTGAAACGTTCCATATCGTTGACGAAATAGTGTAAGTTTGTTTCTTCGAAGCGTTCTGCATCCGCTACTCCGAGTGGACGCGCAGCGAACGAGCCGTTTCCTGCCGTCAAGATGACGGTCTTTGTATAATGCTCGCCTTTATTCGTGACGAGGCGGATGATTCCGTCATCCATCCGTTCGTAAGCGATGACGGTCTCACCGAGCACGTATGTCGGATCGAATTCATTTGCTTGTTCAAGCAACCGATCGACCAGTTCCTGTGCTTTTACTTTCGGAAAACCGGCAATATCGTATATATATTTTTCAGGATAAAGCGTAGCGAGTTGACCACCTAATTGAGGTAGACTCTCGATGACCTTCGTCTTCATCTGGCGCATTCCTGAATAAAACGCGGTGAACAGTCCGACCGGACCGCCGCCGATGATCGTGACATCATATGGTTGGTGCATCTGATTCCCTCCTAGCGTTGGATAGGTCCATTATATAGGAAGTAGGGGGTGAAGGTGCAAGTACGGAACATCTCACATTTTTTTAAGGGAAATTACATTTTTCTTTTGCAATCATTCCTGAAAAGTGTTTCAATAGGCTTATAGACATGTGAACATTATTTGAACAAAATTTTTGAGCATTCGTCTGTAATTGAATGTGAAGAAAATCACAACAAAACTACGATTCGTAAGGAGTATCAGAACATGAACACACCTAACATTGTTATTCTTGGAGCGGGCTACGGTGGATTGATCACAGCAGTCAACCTTCAAAAGAAACTCGGCGTCGATCAAGCGAACATCACGTTGATTAACAAACACGACTATCATTACCAAACAACTTGGTTGCATGAACCAGCTGCAGGTACGATGTCTGCGGAGCAAGCGCGCATCTACATCAATGATGTCATCAACCCGTCACGCGTCAAACTTGTCAAAGGTATCGTTGAGAAAGTCGACACGGCTGCTAAAACGGTTCTCTTACAAGATGGCGGAACAGTTCCTTACGATTACGTCGTCGTTGCTCTCGGTGGCGTTCCTGAAACATTCGGTATCAAAGGATTGAAGGAACACGCTCTGACGATCAGCTCGTTGAACAGCGTCCGTAAAATCAAGGAACATATCGATTACTCATTCGCACAGTACAAAACAACAGGATCACAAGATCGTTCACTCTTGACGATCGTTGTTGGTGGTGCTGGATTCACAGGAATCGAGTTCATGGGTGAGCTCGTCAACCGTATTCCAGAACTGTGCAAACAATATGACATTCCACGCGAACTCGTTCGTGTCGTCAACATCGAGGCAGCACCAACAGTCCTTCCAGGATTCGATGCTGATCTCGTCAACTACGCACACAAATGGCTTGAGCGTCAAGGCGTCGAGTTCAAACTCGGTAACGGCATCAAGGAATGTGGACCAGGAAGCGTCACGTTCGGTCCGCTTCAAGGTGACACGACTGAGACGATCGAAGCAAGCACGATCATCTGGACAGGTGGCGTCAGCGGTAACCCAGTCGTTGCAGCATCTGGTTTCGAAGCGATGCGTAACCGTGTCGTCGTCGAAGAAGATCTCCGTGTTCCAGGACACGACAACGTCTTCATGATCGGTGACTGTTCAGCAGTCATGGATCCAAGTTCGAACCGTCCGTACCCACCGACTGCACAAATCGCGACACAACAAGCACACAAAGTCGCTGAGAACATCGCAGCACTCATCGCGGGTCGTCAAACATCGACGTTCACGTACGAAAACAAAGGAACGGTCGCTTCGCTTGGTCACAAAGACGGCATCGGCATGGTCTTTGGTAAGAAGATTTACGGCCGTAACGCATCGTTCATGAAAAAAGTCATCGACAACAAACACTTCTTCGAATTGAAAAAGCTTGGTCTTGCGATCAAAAAAGGGAAGTTCTAAGTTCACGTTTTAGGCAAATGTACACTCGTGCATTTGCCTTTTTTGTCGGTTATACTAGAAGAGATTCAAAGGGGGAACAGTATGCATATCATTCAAGCCGTGATCGGGAGTGTGCTTTATCTCGTCATGTTCTTTAGTATCGGATTCATCTTAAACATGTTGTTGCGGAGTACATGGGTGATGCTCGTACTCTATCCGGTCATCATCATCATGATGATCGACAACCAATCGACGCTCGAATACTTCACGAATGCTCGTGAAGCAATTCCGAATCTCGGGGACCGGATTGCTGGTCTACAGACAGCGGATATCACGATGTTCGCGGCTGGTCTTGCCGGAATCATTATCGCCGGTCTATCGATTCGCTTCTTGCGTAAGAGCGGTTACCAAATGTTTTAAAGTCTACTTGAGTAAGTAGGCTTTTTTCGTGTCTGAAAAACCGTTATAATGAAAACAATGTCTTTAAATAAATGTGTAAGAGCAGATTGGGTTGAGAGCGAATGGATAAACAAATGTACCACGTTATCAAGGTATTGAATAATAATGTCGTCATTTGTTCGACTGGTGCGAATCAGGAAGTCATTATCCTCGCGAAAGGGATTGGCTTCGGTCGGAAGCCAGGCGATCAACTGACAGATCTCGACAAGTTGGAAAAAGTCTACACGTTGAAGGATAAAGAAGAACAGGATCAATATAAGGCGCTCGTCGGTCATCTCGATGAAAATTTCATCGCGTTGATGAACGAGATCGTCTCGATGATCGAGACACGCTTCGGAAAAAAGGTCGACGAACATATCCATATCGGATTGACGGATCATTTGACGTTTACGTTCAAGCGACTCGAACAAGGAATGGAAGTCACGAATCCGTTTCTTGCTGAAACGGAAGCCTTGTATCCGGAAGAGTACGCCCTTGCAGAAGAAATCGTCGAGTTCATCAGTGCCGAGATGAATTTTTACCTGCCTCCAGCTGAGACAGGATTCATCGCACTTCATATTCATTCAGCGACGAACTTCAAAGACGTACTTGAAGTCAACCGCCATCATCAACTCGTCGGTTTAATTGCTAGTCATATCGAGCAGCGACTGGAGATTAAAATCGATCGAAAATCGCTTGATTACAAGCGTCTGATTCGGCATCTTCGTTCAGCGATTGAAAGGGTTTCCAATGGGGAGTATCTAGAGGCTCCAGAAAAAGTAGAAAAGCTATTGCGTGAAGAATATCCGCTATGCTATGATACTGCTTGGGAGCTGATGTCCATCATGGAACGTCAGTTGAAGAAAGCGGTACCGCGCGGTGAGGCGACGTATCTTACGATGCATTTGCAACGCTTAGTGCAGTACGATTCAGGTAAATGACCGCACGGACTACGTGTTACTGATACGATCAGGCATGAGTGGGATGTCGGGCAAGAAGCTTTATTTCCGTTATGCAACGGGATAAGTCTATTGTCTACAATCCGCTCGTGCCTGATTTTTTTCTGTAAAAAAACGGTCAGATGTCTGACTTTTTTCGTCTCAATTATTGGCATTATTCATCATACTTCGCTCTTAACAGGAAAAGGAGGAAACACACATGTTCAAACAGATTTTTGCTGTTCTTCAACGTGTCGGTAAAGCGTTGATGCTTCCTGTAGCGATTTTGCCAGCTGCCGGTATCCTACTCGGATTCGGTAATGCGATGCAAAATCCGAACTTGACGTCAAAACTCGAGTTCTTGAAAAATGATGCAATCATCAAGGTTGCAAAATTGATGGAAGCAGCCGGGGATATCATCTTCGGTAACTTAGCACTCTTATTCGCGGTCGGTGTCGCGATTGGTCTTGCAGGTGACGGCGCAGCCGGACTTGCGGCAATCGTCGGATTCTTGATCATGAACAAAACAATGAGCGTTTGGCTCGGCGTTACACCAGAAATGGTTGCTAACGGTCAAGGGTATGCAAACGTACTCGGTATCCCAACACTTCAAACTGGGGTATTCGGTGGTATCATCATCGGTCTGATTGCAGCTTGGGCGTATGGGAAGTACCATAATCTCGAATTGCCGCAGTTCCTCGGATTCTTTGCTGGTAAACGTTTCGTTCCAATCGTCACTGCTGTCGTTTCATTGTTCGCAGGTCTTGTACTTGTATTCGTTTGGCCGTTCGCACAGGACGGATTGAACACATTCTCCCACTTCATGATGGAGAAAAACCCAACACTCGCAGCATTCGTCTTCGGTCTCATCGAACGTTCGTTGATTCCATTCGGTCTTCACCACATCTTCTATGCACCATTCTGGTTCGAATTCGGTTCGTACACGAATGCAGCAGGTGATGTCGTTCGTGGTGACCAAGCGATCTTCTTCGCTCAATTGAAAGATAACGTTGAATTGACTGCTGGTACGTTCATGACTGGTAAATTCCCGTTCATGATGTTCGGTCTTCCAGCAGCAGCTCTTGCTATGTACCACGAAGCTCGTCCTGAGCGCCGTGCAGTCGTTGGTGGTCTTCTTGGATCAGCAGCACTTACAGCATTCTTGACAGGTATCACAGAGCCAATCGAATTCGCATTCTTGTTCGTTGCTCCAATCTTGTTCGCAGTTCACGCAGTCTTCGCAGGTCTCTCGTTCATGACGATGCAATTGTTGAACGTTAAGATCGGTATGACATTCTCTGGTGGTTTGATTGACTTCCTTCTCTTCGGTGTTCTTCCAGGACGCACGCAGTGGTGGCTCGTCATCGTCGTCGGTCTTGCACTCTCTGTCATCTACTATGTTGGATTCCGTTTCGCAATCCGCAAGTTCAACCTGAAAACTCCAGGTCGTGAAGATGCAGCGCAAGAGACTTCATCTGCTCAAGGTTCTGAACTCGCTGAAGGTATCCTTGATGCACTCGGTTCAGAGTCGAACATCAAACACTTGGATGCATGTATCACACGTCTTCGTGTCGAAGTTCTCGACAAATCAAAAGTCAACAAAGATGAGTTGAAAAAATTAGGTGCTGCTGGTGTCCTTGAAGTTGGTAACAACGTTCAAGCGATCTACGGACCGAAATCAGACAACATCAAGTCTGAAATTCAAGCCGTCATCGCATCACGTAAACAAGAAAAAACAGTCTAATGTTTTAAGAAATGAGTCCTTCTGCGGAAGGGCTCATTTTTTTTGGAAAAATCTTTTAGAATCGTTTTGCGCTAGAATATTTTAGGGTATGAATTAAGTAGTTTGTTTAAAAAAGGAGGGAATATACGCATGTGGAAAAACGTGTTTGGTGTCTTACAGCGGATCGGTAAGGCCCTGATGCTACCGGTAGCGATTTTACCGGCAGCGGGGCTATTGCTCGCGTTCGGGACAGCGTTTCAAAATCCGAACTTGACGCAATATTTACCGTTCCTCGAGAACGATTCGCTAGTCGTCATCTGGCGAGTCATGCAGGATGCGGGTGATATCATCTTTGCGAATCTCGGGTTACTGTTTGCCGTCGGGGTCGCGATTGGTCTTGCGAATGGGGAAGGGGTTGCCGGTCTAGCAGCGATCGTCGGTTTCTTGATCATGAACAAGGTCATCAGTTCGTTTTTACAGATCACACCAGAAAAAATCACGGAAGCACAGAAAGCGAGTGACTTGTCGTATGCGACGGTCCTCGGGATACCGACCTTGCAAATGGGGGTATTCGGAGGGATCATTGCCGGTTTGATAGCAGCGTACAGTTATAATAAATTCTTTAAAATCAAACTGCCTGATTTCCTCGGATTCTTCGCAGGGAAGCGTTTTGTTCCGATCGCAACCGCCTTATTCAGTCTTGTCGCAGGGTTTGCCTTGTCGTATATTTGGCCACCGATCGGTAGTGGAATCAACACATTTTCAAAAACAATCATCGAAGCGAACGAACCGTTGTCTGCCTTTATCTTTGGACTCGTCGAACGTTCGTTGATTCCGTTTGGTCTTCACCATATCTGGTACTCAAGCTTCTGGTTCCAGTTCGGAGAATATACGGATAAAGCCGGAACGATCATCAACGGGGATCAGCGGATCTTCTTCGCACAGTTGAAGGACGGTGTACCATTTACAGCAGGGACGTATATGACCGGAAAATATCCATTCATGATGTTCGGTCTGCCAGCAGCCTGTCTTGCGATGTACCATACGGTCGCAAAAGATCGTCGTAAAGCCGTCGAAGGTCTTTATTTCTCAGCTGCGTTGACTTCTTTCCTGACTGGTATCACGGAGCCAGTCGAGTTCTCCTTCGTATTCGTTGCACCACTCTTGTTTGCCGTTCACGCTGTTTTTGCAGGTCTTTCATTCATGATCATGGATTTACTGAACGTCAAGATCGGGATGACGTTCTCCGGTGGATTGATTGACTACACGTTATTCGGGATTCTACCGAACCGAACCTCGTGGTGGCTCGTCATTCCAGTCGGTCTTGTCTTCGCTGTCATCTACTACTTCGGATTCCGTTTCGTCATCACGAAGTTTGATCTGAAGATTCCGGGGCGGGAAGCGATTAAAGAAGGTGCCGCTACTTCAACGGCACAAGCAGGCGATCTACCGTATGAAATTCTACAAGCATTCGGTGGTCCGTCAAACATTAAACATTTAGATGCTTGTATCACACGACTTCGGATTACGGTCAATGATAAGTCCGGAGTCAATAAGGATCGCTTGAAAGAACTCGGTGCTGCTGGTGTTCTTGAAGTCGGAGATAACGTCCAGGCCATCTTTGGACCGAAATCCGATGGGATCAAGACAGAAATGGCAGATATCATGAAAGATCCAAATTATAAACCGAAAGAAACACCGGAAGCAGATCCAATTCCACAAGTACCAACGGGAGACGAAGCACGGACTTCTGGAACTGGTACAGCAGATGCCGGTCCACTCGCTGGGGATCGTGGTGGGGCTTACGTGCCTGAAGATGGATATGTCGCACCACTGAGCGGTATCATTCGTTCTCTCGATGATGTACCGGATCAAGTGTTCTCCGGTCGCATGATGGGTGACGGATATGCGATCGAACCAACGGAAGGATATGTCGTCTCTCCAGTCTCTGGTGAGATCACGACGTTCTTCCCGACGAAACACGCGATTGGTATTCTTGCGGATAATGGAGATGAAATCTTGATTCACATCGGTATTGATACGGTGTCACTCGAAGGAAAAGGATTCGAGGCGTTGGCGAAAGCCGGCGATCGTGTCGAACCGGGGACACCACTCCTCAATGTCGATCTTGAACAAGTACGACCACTCGTACCATCATTACTGACACCAATCATCGTCACGAATAGTGGGGATCGAAAAGTCGACGTTGATGTTGGACGGACGGTCGAAGCCGGAGAAGCAATTTCGTATCGTATAGAGTAAAGAAGAAAAGCGACGGATCGCCCTGAGCGATCCGTCTTTTTTGTGTGAAATGATCGTAGAGCACATTTGATAATGAGATTTTGCACATATGATGATACAATAAGTTAGCTATTATAAGAGTTAGCTAATTTTTTGAGAAATGAGGTGCGTCGATGTCTTCGACTACAACAAAAACGAATACGACACCTGTCGTCATCGGATTATTGATTGGAATTTTAGTCGCAGCAATGGATAACACGATCGTTGCGACAGCGATGCCGACGATCGTCAGTGAACTGAATGGGTTTGATCAGTATGCATGGGTCACGTCGGCTTACATGATCGCAACCGTTGCCGGAATGCCGATCTTCGGTAAATTGAGTGACATGTATGGAAGAAAACGCTTCTTCCTCTTTGGGATGCTCCTCTTCATGGTGGGAAGTATCTTATGTGGAATGGCAGACTCGATCATTGAGCTGTCTGCCTATCGTGCCTTGCAAGGGCTTGGTGGTGGGGCGTTGATGCCGATCGCCTTTACAATCATCTTTGATATCTTCCCACCGGAAAAACGGGGGAAAGTCAGTGGGTTGTTTGGAGCGGTCTTCGGCATCTCGAGTATCTTCGGACCGTTGCTTGGTGCCGTATTGACGGATTCCCTCGACTGGCGCTGGGTGTTCTACATTAATATTCCACTTGGTTTGATTGCCCTTGGTCTCGTGACGGTCTTCTATCAGGAATCACCGGTGCACCGGACACAGAAAATCGACTATGTCGGTGCGTTTACGCTTGTCGCCGGATTGGTGTTATTCTTACTCGCGCTCGAAATGGGTGGCAAAGAGTATGCATGGTCTTCGCCACAAATTCTTGGTCTGTTCGGAGCAGCGCTCGTCGCGTTCGTTGCCTTCGCATTTGCTGAACGACGTGCCGCGGATCCCGTCATTACGTTTAGTCTATTCCGCCGTCGCTTATTTGCGGCAACACAAGGCGTGGCGTTCTTTTATGGATTCGTCTTCATCTCAGCGAGTGTATTCATTCCAATCTTCGTGCAAGGTGTCTTTGGTGGCAGTGCGACGAATTCCGGTCTGATCCTGATGCCGATGTTGATTGCCTCGGTCATCTCGGCGCAGCTCGGTGGACAGTTGCCGAACAAGTTTGGATTCCGCAACGTCATGATCGTCTCAGCGGTCTTCTTCCTACTCGGTGTCTATCTTCTTAGTACGATGACGCTTGAGACATCGCGGACAGCGGTAACGATTTATATGATCATTCTCGGATTTGGTGTTGGCTTCAGTTTCTCTCTATTGAATCTAGCGAGTATCAACGGCATCGAGATGCAACGTCGGGGCGCAGCGACCTCGATGGGCTCAACATTCCGGACAATCGGGATGACGCTTGGTGTCACGGTTCTCGGAATCATCCAATCACGGACGTTCGCGTCAGCTGTAACGGATCGATTGCCGCAAGGTGGAGCGCCGTCCGGTGGACAGTTCCCAACGGCTGCTGCGTTTGCGAAGATGCCACCAGAAGTTGCGACAGCAATTAAGACGTCGCTTGCAGAATCGATCTCAACCGTCTATTTCTGGGCGTTGATTCCAGCAGTACTCGGTGTCATCTTTATCTTCTTGATGGGGAACGAGCGTCCGATTTTGTCGGAACAAGCTACTCCAGCGAAGAAGAAACAAGCTCAATAATCACCATTTCAACAACGTCTTCTTTCTTATAAGAAAGAGGCGTTGTTTTTTTGTTGAATTAGACAAAAAAAGACGAACCTGGATTGTTCCAGATTCGTCTGACAGAACTTATTTTTTGATGTCGAAAGTCGTGCTGAGGAAGTCGACGACTTCTTCTGCTGTATCCATATCAAGCACTTGCTCAACGATTGCTTCACATTCTGACTTGTTGAGACGTGTCATCAAGCTACGAGCGCGAAGAACAGATGATGCTGACATTGAGAACTCATCGAGACCAAGACCAAGAAGGATTGGGAGTGCCAATTCTTCTCCTGCCATCTCACCACACATGCCGACCCATTTGCCTGCTTTGTGTGCTTCAGTGATGACGTTGTTCAAGAGGTTCAAGATCGCTGGGTTGAACGGTTGGTACAGGTATGATACTTTTTCGTTCATCCGGTCTGCCGCCATCGTGTATTGAATCAAATCGTTCGTTCCAACAGAGAAGAAGTCGACTTCTTTTGCGAACTGACGAGCCATGACTGCTGTTGCTGGGATTTCAACCATCATACCGACTTCGATGTCTTCCGATACCGTAACACCTTCAGCTTGAAGGTTTGCTTTCTCTTCAAGGAGAAGTGCTTTTGCAGCACGGAACTCTTCGATCGTTGCGATCATCGGGAACATGACAGCGAGTTTACCGTATGCACTTGCACGAAGAAGTGCGCGCAATTGTGTACGGAACAAGTCTGTTTGGTCAAGGCAGAGACGGATCGCACGGTAACCGAGGAACGGGTTCATCTCGTGTGGGAGATCAAGGTACGACAATTCTTTATCGCCACCGATATCCAGTGTCCGGATGACGACTTTTTTATCGCCCATTGACTCGAGAACCGTTTTGTAAGCTGTGAACTGCTCGTCTTCCGTTGGGAACGTCTCTGCATCCATGTAGAGGAATTCCGTACGGTAGAGACCGACTGCTTCTGCACCGTTATCCAAAACGCCTTTGACATCGTTTGGTGTACCGATGTTTGCAGCGAGCTCGACGTGATGACCGTCAGCCGTCATTGTTTTTTCATTCTTGAGCTTTTTCCACTCTTCTTTTTGTGCGATGTATGCTGCGCGTTTTGCTTCATACTCAGCCACTTGCTCTTCGCTTGGGTTGACGATGACGTCACCTTCAGCACCATCAAGGATGAGAAGATCGCCATGTTTCACGTCCGTCAAGACGACTTTTGTTCCGACGACTGCTGGGATTTCGAGTGAACGTGACATGATGGCAGAGTGCGATGTCCGGCCACCAATGTTCGTTGCGAAACCTTTAGCATATTTGCGGTTCAATTGAGCTGTATCTGAAGGAGTCAAGTCTTCCGCGATGATGATGACTTCTTCATTGATTTGAGCTGGAGTGACGAACGTGATACCGAGAAGGTGAGCCATCGTCCGTTTCGTGACGTCACGAACGTCTGCTGCACGTTCGCGCATGTATTCGTTATCCATTGATTCGAAAATCATGACCATCATGTTTGCGACTTCATCGAGTGCTTTTGCAGCATTTGCTTGCTCGTCCTCGATTTTTGCGTTCACCTGACTGACGATTTCCGGATCTTCTAAGATGAGAAGGTGAGCCGAGAAGATCTCCGCTTTATCTGGACCTAATTCTTGTAAGGTATTTTCACGAATGACTTCGAGTTCCGTCTTCGATTTTGCGATTGCCGCTTGGAAACGTTCTTTTTCCGCAGCTGCATCCTCGATTTTGTGCGATGGAATCTCAAAGACCGGTGTTTCCATCACGAATGCTTTTGCAATCGCGATCCCTGCAGAAGCGCCAATTCCCTTGATATGTTGTGCCATGTGCATTACCCTCTTTTCAGTAAGTTTTTTTAACGCGACGACTTCGTTTCTTAGCTATCTATAGATACCCATAAACGCCTCTCTCTTAACGAGCCTTCTGCGCACTCTCCCTCGAATGAAAACGTAGACATTTCTAGGAACAGTAAACACATCGTTTCTTGAAGTGTCTCAACATTTCACCTGTATAATCCTATCATATTGTGAAACGGGCAACAATTGTTTGAAACCAAGCATTTCGACAAATTGTCGAACAGAAGTAGTGAAAGCGTTTGCGGTCAGTCGAGAGGCTATCAGTTGGAAAATGACTGAAAACACTTCATACTAATAGATACTAGTCAAAGGGGGAGTTTTATATGCAAACGAATCAATCCGTAGACGTACTCGTTGTCGGGATTTCTGGAAATCAACCGCTCGATGAACGGTTACAAGCATTGTATGGTGACAAACTAGAAGAGTGGGTTCGTCAAGGCGATATCTCAACGAAACGCGGAGAACTGCGTCTATTGCCAACGTTAGCGGGCGACGTCGCACGTGTGCTGTTCGTCGGGCTCGGGAAAGTCGATCAACTCTCACAAGACGATTTACGTCGCTTGCTCGGAAAAGCGGCACAGCATGTCAAAGCACGTCGCTTAGAACATGTCACAGTCGATGCAACGACATTCCCAGGGCAACCAGTCGAGCTGATTGCCGAGACGTTCACCCTCGCTACATATGAGGTCAAACATTATAAGACGTCGCCTTCGAAAGCGTATACGTTACATCTGACGGTTTTACCTTCTGATGATGAAGCCGTCCTTCGTGGTACGGCCTTGGGCGAAGCGACGAACTTAGCGCGTCGTCTCGTAACGATGCCAGGGAATCTTTTGACGGCGCCAGCGCTTGCGGACGAAGCACGTTTCATCGCCGAACGTCATGGACATGATCTCCGAATCATCGATAAGGAAGAGATGGAAGCACTCGGGATGGGCGCCTTGCTTGCCGTTAACCAAGGATCCGTCATTCCACCGAAATTGATCGTCCTTGAATATAAAGGATCAGCAGAAGCACCGATCGCGGTCGTCGGAAAAGGTGTCACATTCGATACAGGTGGTTATTCCATCAAACCGAAAGACGGGATCGTCGGAATGAAAGGCGACATGGGAGGCGCAGCAGCCGTTCTTGGTCTGTTCGAAGCACTCGGTCAACTGAAGCCAGATGTTCACGTCATCGGTGTCATTCCAGCAACCGATAACATGATTTCCGGGGATGCCTTCAAGCCGGATGACGTCATCACGTCGATGGCAGGAAAAACGATTGAAGTCCTGAACACGGATGCGGAAGGACGGCTTGTCCTTGCAGACGCAGTCACGTACGTCAAAGAATATCAACCTAAAGCGATCATCGATCTCGCAACGTTGACAGGTGGTGTCCTTGTCGCGCTTGGAACAGAAATCACAGGTGCGTTGACAAACGATGCGTCACTTTACGAACGCTTTGAACAGGTGACGAAAGAGACGAATGAGATGGTCTGGCAAATGCCGTATGTCGATGCGTTCATTAAACAAGTCCGCCGTTCGGAAGTCGCAGACTTGAACAATTCACCAGGACGAATGGGACATATGATCTTCGGTGGTGCGTTCGTCGGTGAATTCGTCGGTGACACACCTTGGTTGCACCTCGATATCGCAGGAACATCGGAACAAAATCAAGCGTCTGAGATTGGTCCAAAAGGAGCGACAGGCGTCATGGTCCGTAGTCTGTACCGATTCGTCGAGCAAGAAAAATGAGACGCTGGAATCTACTCGGCGTCTTGTTGACGATTCTTACAATCGTCTGGTACTTGGATGCACGCGATCGTCTATCGCTCGGTCTCGCAACGTTCATCGGTATCTTCACCGTCTTATCACTACTGCGTTCTTTCCGGGAGAAGACGAATGATCGTCATCGGAATTGATGCAGCGAAGGCGGGCTGGGTCGTCGTTATGTACGAAAACGGTCGTTATACAGGATCGGTCGAACCGACACTTGCAAATATTCCTAGAGCTGACCGGATTTGGGTTGATATGCCGATTGGTTTAACGGAAGGACGACGCGAAACGGATCAGTTGTTGCGACAGGAATTACGCCCTGGGCGAACGAGCAGTGTCTTCAATGCCCCGTTCCTCAGTGCGCTGACAGCTTCTAGCTATATGGAAGCAAATGATTTAGCGAAACAACATGCGGGGATCGGGCTTTCAAAACAAGCGTGGTATCTATTACCGAAAATCAGAGAAGTTCGCAGCGTATATCGAACGGAGATGATTGAAGCCCATCCGGAAGTTTGTTTCGCACGACTCGCCGGTCATCCGGCACGCTTTTCAAAGAAGACGACCGAAGGCATTACGGAACGGATTGAATTGCTCGAGCGTTTTGATTGTCCACCGTTATGGGAACAGCGTCAGTCGCATGTTGCAATCGATGATTGGCTCGACGCTTGTCTGCTTGCGACGGGCGCCCGTTTTCCGTGTGATTATTTACCGGCGAGTCGACCGGTGGACGCGGAAGGATATCCGTTATATGCAGCTGTACCCAAAAAATCACCCTCACCGAAATGGTGTGGGTGATCCTTTGACGAAGTCCCAAATATAATGGAAAATCTGGGCGTTGTAGAGTGCTTTTAAGATGACAGCGATCAATGGTCCGAGAATCAGTCCGAAGACCCCAAAGAATTTGATCCCGACGAACAGCGCGATCAATGCCGTGATGGGTTGAATGCCGATATTATCGCCGACGATCTTCGGTTCCATGATGTTACGCTGTAGAATGACGAGAGCATACAGAATACCGAGTCCAATCGCAAGTGTCGTATCTCCGGTAATTAAGGAGTAAGCGATCCAAGGCAAGAAGACGGAACCAGTACCAAGATACGGCAAGATATCGAAAAAGGCAGCGATAAAAGCGACTGCAAACGGATGCTCGACACCAATGATGAACAAACCGATCAAGACGATGAAGAACGTGATCGTGATTAACGTGAACTGTGCTTTGAGATAGCCGAACAAGGCAGACCGTAGACTCAAGAAGACGGATTCGAAACGAGCGAACCAAGGAAGCATCTCATAACGTTTCAATCGCATCTCGTATTGGTGCCAATCTTTTGCGATGAAGAACCAAGCGAGTAGGACGATGACGAAAATCAGTGCAATCGATGGTAACGTCGCAAGGACTGTCTGTAGCATCATAGCGATACTTTTTGATCCTTCGCCAATCGCACTCGCAAGTGAACTACCGAGGGATTGGATACTGTTTTGAACCGTATTTTGTTGCGATGGTTCCAGTGAGCGTAAGGCTTCCGAAGCATCGTTCCAGATGGGTGCCAGTTTTTCATTGTACAGCTTTTGAAAATACAGGCTTAACTCTTGAATTTGCGCCGGTAATTGATTGGCGACGAACACAAGACCGCGAATCAACTGCATGATGATCAAGGCGAGCGACCCAACTAATAGGCCACTGATCAAAATGATCGATAACAATGCACCCCATCCACGATTGATCCGTAACCGCTTTTGGAAGAAATCGACGAGCGGACGGCTGAAAAGGGCAAGCAGAAACGCAAAGACAAACGGATATAAGATGGACGAGAGGCGGATGAGTAACCATCCACCAATTAAGAAGGCGAAGATCACCGTCAGGAACCGGGCCATTTGCCAAAGACGTTCAGTCGACACAAGCAACACCTCTTACTGGATTATGTAGAATTTATTGATATCATCATATCATGTTTAGGTAGATTACGAGTCATTCAAAAGGAGGAGATCTCGATGCGTAAAAGAGAAATCGGACTAATTGCTACGTTGATTGCTGCGACATCTGTCGGAATCCGGGAATGGAAGAAAAATCAGGCGTATGCACAACGCGTCAAACAAGAGACAGAAAGGCACGTACGCCAAGCAATCGTGGAGGGTCAGACAGATGGAACAGATGAAGACACTACAACAAAAGGTTGATGCGACGATTCGCTCACTCGGCGGTTATTTTCGACCATTGTCTGGTCTCGCACGCTTGACGGAAGAGGTCGGCGAAGTCGGAGAAGCACTGGAACAAAATGATTTAGAAGCCCTTCGCTTGGAGCTGGTCGACGTCTTGATGATCTCGACCTGTCTTGCAAATCAATACGTGACGAATCTTGAAGCACAGCATGAGACGCTCGGTACAGTAAATGATGATCAGGACGGTTCGTTTTATCGACTCGTTTATGAGGCCGGACAAATCGCACGTGTCATGAACGGTTATGAAGGGGATAAACCTCCGAAAGCGAAAGACACAATTGTTCCGATTGGTCATTCCTTAGCACGTCTGCAACGCGAACTGTTTCGGTTAGCACGACCACTTCAATTGGATTTACTGACAGAAATCGACCGGACGAATGAAAAGAATCTGAAGCGGGATAAAACACGCTTCGCGTTGACGCGTGATCCCATCACGGAAGAGACGATTGATCATTTCCGAAGTGCGACAGGAAGCGAGGCACGCCTCTGGGGAGCCCCTGTGTATGAGGAGAACCAAACGATCGAGGATAACATGGAAGCAGCATTGCCGTCACTCCGGCGTTTCCTCCGATGTGCGTCGATTGAGGGGATCGAGGCATTCGTCTTCGAAGCACCGATGGAACGCTCGCGTAGTTTGATTGAAGTGAAAGAACTAGCGGACGAAATGGGACGCTTGATCAAAGAGCGGACACCGCTTGACTTCAAGGATTCACCGTATCGCTTAGAAGTCTTTGCGCCACAACTCGGTCCGATCTCGCCGTATCATGCGGAAGACGACCATCGGATGTTTCTCGTTCTCTATGTAGACTAAAAAATGATCCGCCTGCTCCTTTGAGCAAGGCGGATCATTTTTTAGTGTGAATGAGACGATGCTGCCTCATCTTGAGTCTGCCATTTTTTCATGAAGCGCTGAATCCGAGCGATCGCTTCTTGGAGTTGTTCAATCGAACTTGCATAACTTGCCCGGACATAACCTTCACCGCTTGCTCCGAAGACGGATCCTGGAACGACGGCGACGCGCTCAGCGAGTAGCAGTTGCTCAGCAAACTGTTCACTCGTCAGTCCGGTATGACCGATGTACGGAAAGGCATAGAAAGCGCCACCTGGTAAGTGTGTCGGAAGACCCGCATCGTTTAGCGCCTTAACGAAGTAGTTCCGGCGTTGCCGATAACTCGTCACCATGTCAGGGACCGTCTTATGACGAGAACGCAGTGCTTCAATGCCCGCGAATTGAACGAGTGTCGGGGCACACATCATGCCGTATTGATGGACCTTCAGCATCGATTGCGTGATCGCAGGTGGGGCGCAAGTGAAACCAAGCCGCCAGCCTGTCATCGCGAAGGCTTTCGAGAAGCCGTTGATGATGATCGTCCGCTCCCGCATACCGGGAAGGGTCGCGAAGCAGATTGCTTCCGTTTCGTAGGACAGTTCCGCGTAGATCTCGTCACTGATGACGTATAGATCATGCTTTTGGACGAGTAACGCTAGGTCCGCTAATTGATCACGCGACATCGTCGAGCCTGTCGGATTCGATGGGAAACAGAAAATGATCGCTTTCGTCTTATCTGTTAGCAAATGTTCGATCGTTTCCGGTTGAATCGCAAAATCATCTTCTGCGTGACACGCAGCAGCGACGGGAATGCCTCCAGCGAGTTCGATCAAGGGAGCATACGAAACGAATGCCGGTTCAACAACGATGACTTCATCTCCTGGATTGATCAAACTACGAAAGGCGAGATCAAGTCCTTCTGAGGCACCTGTCGTGACGATGATCTCTTCCGTCGTTGAATAGGAGATAGCGAATTTTTCTTGCATGTAAGTTGCAATTTCTTGACGTAGTTCTAGTAAACCGGCGTTGGCACTATACGCTGTATAGCCTTGTTCGAGTGCTGCGAAGCTCGCTTCGCGAACATTCCATGGCGTGACGAAATCAGGTTCGCCGACACCAAGGGAGATGACGTCTTCCATCGATCCTGCTAAATCAAAGAAACGACGGATGCCGGATGGGGCTAACTGTTCGACACGTTCAGATAGAGACTTCATGGAGACACCTTCAATCGTTTGTCGTCATCATCCTGACTGAAGAGGACACCATCGTGCTTGTAGGTCTTCAAGCGGAAATGGGTCGTCGTCGAGATGACGGAGTCGAGCGTCGATAATTTTTCCGAGACGAATTGAGAGACTTCTTGTAGCGATTTGCCATCAAGGACGACTTGTAAGTCATATGCGCCTGACATCAAATAGAGGGACGTCACTTCCGGGAAACGATGGATCCGCTCCGCTACCTCGTCAAAACCGCGTCCACGTTTCGGTGTGACTTTGACATCGATGAAAGCCGTCACGCCATGATGGGCATGAATCTTTTGCCAGTCGATGACAGCAGTGTAACCGAGTAGGACACCGTCGCGTTTGAATGTCTCGATCGAAGCGGCTACTTCTGACGCTTCCCAGTCGAGCATTTGCGCAAGCAAGTCCAAGTCCATCGGACCATTTTGTGTTAATAATGCTAATAATTCGAGTTGTTTTTCGGTGTACATGGGATCACTCACTTTCTGTCAATTGACCATTGAAGGTACGGCGGGTCTGGCGCAATCGTTCGCGTCGCTCAGCCTGGACGATATGGAAGTTCTTCATTTCATTTGTCGGAAGTTGGTGTTTTTCAACGAGGCGTTCAAAAAAGACGCGTCGCGCTGCATCCTGACGTGCGGATTCATGATTACCTGATGGATTGAAAGCATATAAGACGGTCGCGCGCGCCGGGTGCAGTATTAAATGATCCTTGCCGACGCGTAAAATCCAGTCCCAGTCCCAGTAATTGAAGACGTCTTCGTCAAACAGACCAAGTTGATCGTGGAGCGATTTACGGTAGAGCGACCCGGACGGAATATATGTCGAGTCTTCTCGAATCGTCTCCGGATCGTACGGATATGCGAACGGCTCAGAATCAAGTGCGATCCGGTGATCGCCTTCCCAGCGATACGTAAAGAGCTCCGCGTCCGTATAGGTGAGATCAGCACCAGCTTCGAGATCGCCGACCGCTTCTTCGAGGTGACTCGGTAATAAGAGGTCGTCGTCGTCATGAAGTAAGATATACCGACCGGAAGCGAGCGTGACACCATGATTTCGAGCACGAACATGATGGTTTTCAGGTAACGCGACATAGGTCAGTTGAAGACGGTCCTGATAGGCAGCCGTCACTGCTGAGACATCGTCTCCATTATTGTTTAAGACGATGACTTCGAAGTCTTGATAGTGTTGACGCGTCAATGCTTCTAGCGCTTCTGCTAATTCACGAGGACGATTATACGTCGGAATGATGATGGATACGGTTGGCATCAGTGATCGCTCCTTGAACAAAGACACCTGTCCAGGAACAGGTGTCTTCTTGTTTTTTACATGTTTGCTTCAATGCGTGGTAGCAGTTCGTTCCATTCTGCTTCTGGTTCTTTCGTAACCGTCACGAAGTCGCCGTAAGCGAATAGATTGTCGATGCCATCAAGGGCGATCAGTGATGCGAGCAACGCATCTTCAGGTGTATCTTCTTTTTTGACACTCGTACTTTTAGCACCGAAGCGCTGTTCTTCGAGCGTGATTTTGACGGAATTCGGATTTGGTGTGTAATCGACTTGCATGAGGTAAGCTCCTTTCAACGTACATACGTATATGCCGTCTTTTCGTGATAGATGGATGGAATCCTTCTTCCTGATAGACGGAAGATCGATACGTTCAGTATATCAGAAAATTCGAAGAGAATATTTTTCTTCTAGTAGGAGAAATGGACCATCTTTGTTTTAACGGTTCACTTGACCTTATAATGCATTTTACTCGCTATCTCAATATATCTCAAAAGGCGTCATGATGCCTTTTTCAAATTGTTTTACCTGAATTTCAAAGCAAGGGGTTATTTTTTTGAATTTCAATGATAACCTATATCTTGTAGATTAACAGGTTTAAAAACGCTAAAAACGTCTATATATAGAGTGAGAGTTGTAGAGTTCCTTCTATATGTAGGACGTCTTTTTTTAGTTTAGCGTATTTCATCGTCTAATGCGAACCTGTTTAACGATAGAGAATGGGAGTGGTTCATAGTGGCATCTCCACTGAATACAGCACGCATCTTTAAAGGTGCAATGACAATAGAAGACGTATATGTCGTGATTAGACAAGCAACGGAAACGTATCCGGAGCTTGATATCGACCGCTATACTGAACGTGCCATCCGAGCGCTTGAAGGAAAATCCCTACAAGCCGATCAAGTCTATGAACTGTTAACGATGCACGCACTCGATATGTTAAAGGCAGAAGAGCCGAACTGGACATTCGTAGCGACAGCGACTTACTTAAATCGGTTATACCTTGAAGCAGGTGAAAATCGCGGATATGCAGCAGAAGAACGGTATGGTTCGCTGTATACGCTGATTGAAAAACTGACAGAGATCGGCATCTTCACGAAACATTTACTAGATGCGTATTCGAAGGAAGACATCAACGAACTGTCGGCAACGATCGATCCATCCCGCGACCACTTGTTCACATACATTGGTCTTCGAACACTGGCAGACCGGTACCTCGCACGTGATCACGTCAAAAACTTGTACGAGCTACCACAAGAACGATTCATGGTCATCGCGATGACACTGATGCAAAACGAACCGAAAGAACGTCGTTTAGAACTCGTCAAAGAGTCTTACTGGGCATTGTCGAATCTCTACATGACAGTTGCGACTCCGACGCTTTCGAATGCTGGTAAGTCTTACGGTCAACTTTCTTCATGTTTCATCGATACAGTCGATGATTCGCTACGCGGCATCTACGACTCGAACACGGACGTGGCGACACTTTCTAAAGGTGGCGGCGGAATCGGCGTCTACATGGGTAAGATTCGCTCACGCGGCTCAGACATCAAAGGCTTCAAAGGTGTCTCAAGCGGTGTCATCCCGTGGATGAAACAATTGAACAACACGGCAGTCAGCGTCGATCAGCTCGGTATGCGGCAAGGATCGATCGCGGTGTACCTCGACATCTGGCATAAAGATATCCTCGAATTCCTGGACGCGAAGCTCAACAATGGGGATGAGCGACTTCGGACACACGACTTGTTCACAGGTGTCAACTTACCGGACCGTTTCATGCGTGCCGTCGAAGCACGAGAAGACTGGCATTTGTTTGACCCACATGAAATTCGTACCGTTATGGGCTTCAGCCTTGAAGATTACTTCGATGAGACGGAACAAGGGGGCAGCTTCACGGAACGATACGAAGCGTGTGTCAACGAACCGCGTCTCAGCAAAAAAACAGTTCCGGCAATCGATCTCGTCAAACGCTACATGCGTTCGCAACTCGAGACCGGGACGCCATATATGTTCTTCCGTGACGCCGTTAACCGTGCGAACCCGAATAAACATGCAGGGATGATCTACTCGTCAAACCTGTGCTCGGAAATCATGCAGAACATGAGCCCGACGACCGTGACGGAAGAATACACGGAAGACGGTAAAATCATCGTCACGAAGACACCAGGGGACTTCGTCGTCTGTAATTTATCATCGATTGCACTTGCACGTGCAGTTCGTTCTGACGTCTTAGAGCGATTGATTCCGATTCAAATGCGGATGCTTGATAACGTCATCGACTTGAATACGATCGATGTTCCGCAAGCGCAATTGACGAATCAAAAATACCGTGCCGTTGGTCTTGGCACATTCGGTTGGCACCATCTGCTTGCACTCGAAGGTATCCGTTGGGAATCGGTCGAAGCGGTACAATACGCAGACCGTCTCTACGAGAAGATCGCTTACTTGACGATCGATGCGTCGATGCAACTTGCGAAAGAGAAGGGTGCGTACCGTCTCTTCGAGGGTTCAGAATGGCAAACAGGAGAGTACATCAAACGTCGCCACTATAAAACGACGGATGAACTTGATTGGGATCGTCTCCAAGCGGACATCACGGCGTACGGAATGCGTAATGCTTACTTGATGGCAGTCGCACCGAACTCATCAACGGCGATCATTGCGGGTAGTACGGCATCGATTGATCCAATCTACAAAAAAGTCTACTCGGAAGAGAAGAAAAACTATAAGATTCCAGTCACTGTTCCGGATTTAACACCGGAAACGAACTGGTTCTATAAATCAGCGTTTGAGATTGACCAACTATGGAGCATTCGTCAAAATGCTTCGCGTCAGCGTCACATCGACCAAGCGATCAGTTTCAATTTGTACGTGAAAAATAACGTCAAGGCGAAAGAGTTACTCGAGATGCACATGGAAGCATGGCAACTCGGGATGAAGACGATCTACTACACGCGTTCGACGACGGTTGAAATCGACGAATGTGAATCGTGTTCATCATAAGATAAGGAGGACGATATCATGAAGGCAGCAATCGTATATGCGTCATTGAGTGGAAACACGGAGGAGGTGGCAGAACTCGTCGCGAAGACGTGTTCTGAGATGGGAATCGAGCCGACGATGTTGTTTGCGGATGAAGTGACGACGTATCAGTTAATGCCTTATGATATCGTCTATTTTGGTTCGTATACGTGGGGAGATGGGCAACTACCCGACGATATGCGCGATTGTCTCAGAACCGTTCTAAAGGAGAGTTCGCATGCGATTCCGCAGGCAGCTGTTTTTGGAACAGGGGACAAGATGTTCGTCAAATATTGTCGCGCCGTTGATGAGATGGCGTATCATCTCTCGAAATTCGGGGTGCCGCTTGCCGGCGAACTATTGAAAATCGAGCAGTCACCACGCAATCGCCCACATCTCGTCAAGGAATGGACGAAACGGACCATTCTTCAATTACAGCAAGAAGGAGTCGAAGCACATGGAACAGCTACAAAAAATCAAACTGCTTGATGCACGTCATCCGAATCGCGCGACAGCAATCATCGGTGGCGAAACGAGTGCCATCGTAAACTGGAACGATATTGCGTATCCACAGTTTTATTCGATCTACAAACAACTGTTATCGAACTTCTGGATCCCAGATGAGATCTCGATGTCGAAGGATATGCAGCAGTGGAATCAATTGAGCGAACGGGAACAGGATGCCTTTAAACGAATCATCGGGCTACTCTCGATTCTTGACTCGGTTCAGACACGTTATATCTTGGAATCGGCAATGTTCACATCGGATTCATCGGTTCACGCGATTCTTGCGATCGTTGCGCAACAGGAAGTCGTTCATAATCAATCGTACAGCTACGTCTTATCCAGCTTGGTTCCATTGGCTGAACAAAACCGGATTTTCGATATCGCGAAAGACGATGATATGGTCATGAAGCGTAATGCATTCATCCTTGATTTATATGAAGATTTCCAAAATGACCGGACTCCAGAGAATTTCGCGAAATCGCTCGTTGCTTCGATCGTTCTTGAAGGGATCAATTTCTATTCTGGCTTTGCTTTCTTCTATAACTTAGCACGTCATCAAAAGATGGTCGGAACATCGACGATGATCAGCTACATTCAACGGGATGAATTACAACACTCGTACTTCATCAGCCAATTGTTACGTGCTGTCCTGTCGGAGCATCCAGAAATCGATGCCGATGGCTCCTTCACACAATTCGTCTACGACACGTTCAAGCGTGCCGTCGATCTTGAAATCGAGTGGAGCGAATATGTCTTGCGTGATCTAGACGGTCTTGATGTCAGTGAAATGCGTGATTACGTTAAATATCTCGCAAACAAACGTCTTCGCGTCATCGGTTTGTCGGATCTTTATGAAGGGCACGACGAAGATGTCATGCCATGGATTCGTGCGTATTCGGATGATTCGATGAACGCGACAAAATCGGACTTCTTCGAACAAAAATCACGTTCGTATGCGAAAGTAACGGATGCGAATGGATTCGACGATCTGTGAGTAATAAATAGATCAATTGATGATTGCTTCTACTCTATATTTCCTTTACGCTAGGACAGGCGAGGTTCTGCTCGACTCCTGCGGAAAAACAAGTCATCATGACCCTGGAAGATGCGACGCATCTAAAGCGGCATGAGGGCTTGTCCGCGGAAAGCGAGCAGACCGAGACTGTCCGTTTTTTTTTGATAGTCTTATCTGTCTTTCGTCTTTCTCGTTTCAAGCATTACTTTTCTTTGTCACTTAGGTCAATTCAACAAAAGAACAAAAAAAGGGCCGAACTCGGAAAGTTCGGCAGAATCAGGGGGAATACGTGAAGTCTTGCTACTAAAATGTTCCCTCGTGAAATAAAAAATAAACAAATTCCAAAAATATTTTTTACGATACAAGAAAAGTGTGTTATTATAAGTTGATGAATTTAGTTAGGGAGTGTATACATTATGGCAAACTTTGAAAAAGACCAAGTCGTTACTGGTAAAGTAACTGGTATTCAAAACTTCGGTGCTTTCGTAGCACTTGACGAGCAAACACAAGGTCTCGTCCACATCTCAGAAATCTCACACGATTACGTAAAAGACATCAACGATTACGTAAAAGTTGGCGATGAAGTAACTGTTAAAGTTCTCGACATCGACGAAGCTAACAAAAAAATGAAGCTTTCGATCAAAGCAACTCAGGAAGCTCCAAAACGTGAAGCACGCGCGAAAGGTCCACGCAAAAACGCTGGACGTCGCGATGCAGGTCCTGCTTTCAAACAAGAAGAAGCACCTGGATTCAACGTTCTTAAAGGTAAATTGGAAGAATGGATTGAAAAATCAAACTTCCAAAAATAAGCCACATGAGAGAATCGACATCGGTCGGTTCTCTTTTTTTATGCGATTTTTACATAGAATAAGCATTAAATTAGATGCGAAAGGGGAATGTGTGGATAATGTAAGGTGTTCATTACTTATTGAGGAGGCAACACAGATGGAAAACTTTGAATATCGCAATCCAACAAGACTTATTTTTGGTGACGGTCAAGTCAGCCAACTGAAACCACAACTCGAAGCACTCGGTGCAAAGAAAGTCATGCTCGTCTTCGGTGGCGGCAGTATTAAACGTAATGGCGTTTATGATGATGTCACACGTGAACTCAACGCGGCAGGAATCGAGTACGTCGAATGCGACGGTGTCGAACCGAATCCGCGTATCGAGACAGCAGAGCGCGGTATCAAAATTGCACGTGAAGCAGGCGTTGACGCATTGCTTGCACTCGGTGGCGGTTCTGTCATCGACTGCACGAAATTGATCGCTGCTGGTATTCCTTATGAAGGCGAAGCATGGGATCTCGTCATCGGCAAAGCAACACCAGAAACAGTCATCCCATTCGGAACAGTCTTGACGCTTGCAGCAACAGGTTCTGAGATGAACTCAGGATCCGTCATCACGAACTGGAAGACACAAGAGAAGTACGGTTGGGGTAGCCCGCTTACGTTCCCAACATTCTCAATCCTTGATCCGAAGTACACAGTCAGTGTGCCAAAAGATCAAACAATCTACGGTATCGTCGATATGATGAGCCACTGCCTCGAGCAATACTTCCACCCTGCGCATGCGCCGGTCCAAGAACGGATGACAGAAGGTGTCATGAAAGCAGTCGTCGAAGCAGCACCGAAACTCGTCAACGATCTCGAGAACGTTGAACTTCGTGGCACGATTCTCTTCGCTGGTACGATGGCGCTCAACGGTGTCCTTCAAATGGGCGCACGTGGCGACTGGGCATCACACAATATCGAGCACGCGGTTTCAGCTGTTCACGATATCCCGCACGCAGGTGGACTTGCGATCCTCTTCCCGAACTGGATGCGCCACGTACTCGACGAATCAAACGCACATCGTTTCGTCACACTCGGTGAGAACGTCTTTAACGTTGATACGGAAGGTAAATCAGAGATGGAAGCAGCACACGCGACAATCGACGCAATCAGTGCTTTCTGGACATCACTCGGTGCACCGAATCGTCTCGCTGATTACGACATCAAAGAAGATACAGTTGACGCAATCGTCAAGTCAGCAATGACACGCGGCGACTTCGGAAACTTCAAATCACTTGGAAACGAAGACGTTCGTCAAATCGTGACAGCTGCCCTATAACAATCTGTAACATTTGCTACTCATTTCACAAAAGACTTGAACGACCTTCCTTCTTGCGTTTTAATGAAAAGGAAGGTCGCATTTCGTTGCGAATGAATAAGGAGGACGATGGCATGTCAACAGTACGTTTTGATTATTCGAAAGCCCTACAATTCGTAGGTCAACATGAAGTAGATCATATGGCGGAAACGGTAAAGACGCTTCACCATGCGATTCATGCAGGAACAGGTGCAGGAAGTGATTTCTTAGGATGGGTAGATCTTCCGACGAATTACGATCAAGCGGAATTTGCACGCATCCAAGCGTCTGCAGAAAAAATCAAGTCGGATTCTGATGTGTTGTTAGTCGTCGGAATCGGCGGTTCGTATCTCGGAGCGCGCGCTGCGATCGAGATGCTCGGACACTCATTCCATAACTTGTTATCAAAAGAAGATCGCAAAGCACCACAAATCATCTATGCAGGTCATAATATCTCATCGACGTATCTGCACGATTTATTCGAAGTCCTCGAAGGAAAAGATGTATCGGTCAACATCATCTCGAAATCGGGTACGACGACAGAACCAGCAATTTCGTTCCGTCTCTTGAAATCGTTCATGGAAGAGAAATACGGTAAAGCAGAAGCCAAACACCGGATTTATGCAACGACGGATAAAGCGCGTGGTGCATTAAAAACACTCGCAGACTCTGAAGGATACGAGACATTCGTCATTCCGGATGATGTCGGCGGCCGTTTCTCTGTGTTGACACCGGTTGGTCTATTACCGATCGCAGCAGCTGGTATTTCAATCGAAGAGTTGATGCAAGGTGCCCGTGACGCGCAAGAGCGCTACGCGAGCGAAAACCTAGCTGACAACGAAGCGTATCAATACGCGGTCGTTCGAAATGCGCTCTATGCGAAAGGGAAGACGATCGAGCTTCTCGTCAACTACGAACCAGCACTTCATTATGTGTCAGAGTGGTGGAAACAATTATACGGCGAGTCAGAAGGAAAAGACTTCAAAGGGATCTTCCCAGCAGCAGTCGACTTCTCGACGGATCTTCACTCGATGGGACAATACGTCCAAGAAGGTCGTCGTGACCTGTTCGAGACAGTCATCAAAGTCGGTCAAGCACGTCATGCATTGACGATCGAAGAAGATGCTCAGGATCTCGATGGATTGAACTTCCTTGCAGGGAAGTCGATTCAATTCGTTAACGATAAAGCAGCAGAAGGTACGTTGCTTGCGCACACGGACGGACAAGTACCGAACTTGACAGTCGAACTTCCAGAGATGACACCGTATCACCTCGGATTCCTGTTCTACTTCTTCGAAAAAGCTTGTGCGATGAGTGGTTATCTCCTCGGAGTGAACCCATTTGATCAGCCAGGCGTCGAAGCGTACAAGAAAAACATGTTCGCTCTTCTTGGGAAACCAGGATTCGAAGCAGAAAAAGCAGAACTCGAAGCACGTTTGAAGTAATATGAAACGACAGTCGATCGTTCCCTAGTGGAACATCGGCTGTTTTTTTGTCTTTAGTGGATGATAGTAGGCTATCATTTTCCAGATTTACAGGTAATCCTAGCGTTTTCACTTTTAGAATACCCGTGAAACAGGTAAAGTGAAGTTAGAAGAAGAAATGAGGTGCACGTACGTGATTACATTCTTGGATTATTATCAAAATCAAGTGGAGTTAAGTTTTGATGACCATCCGTTCTCGGATCGTCCCTTGCACGTATGGGTCATTGCCGTGTACGAAGGAAAATGGTTGCTGACCCATCATAAGCAACGTGGTTATGAATTTCCTGGTGGAAAGGTTGAACCAGGGGAAACGGCGGAAGAAGCTGCACGTCGTGAAGTGATGGAAGAGACAGGTGGGGAAATCGATTCCCTCTCATATGTCGGGCAGTATCGGGTTGCCGGAAAAGGCGATACGATCATCAAAAACATCTACTTCGCGCAAATCGGATCATTGTCGTCTCATCTTGCCGTGGATGAAACGGACGGTGCTTTTCTATTCGAGGAACTCCCTGAACGTCTCGATACGAATCGACAATACAGTTTCATGATGAAGGACCGTGTCCTTCCGGAGACGCTCCGTGTACTTAGCGAACGCCGATTGGTTTGAACTTCCGCGGCAAGGTCCGTTTCGGACGTTTCGGATGTTTTATACCACAGCGGATGGAGAACGGGTCGGTGCCTATATCGTACTCCCGCAAGTTGTGAACGGTCAGGGAATTCTCTACTTGCGTGGTGGAACGCGTTCGATCGGAATGGTCCGACCGACTCGATTGCTCGCGTTCGCACAGGCAGGCTTTTTTGTCATGGCACCTTTCTATCGAGGGAATCTAGGCGGCACGGGAAAAGAAGACTTTGGACATCACGATATCGAAGACGCCTGCAGCGCCTTTGACTGGTTACAGCAACGTGTTTCGCATGTTCACGCATTTGGATTTTCACGTGGTGGACAGATGGCACTGCTCCTTGCGCATCACCGTCCAGTCGCTCGAACGGTTTCCTGGGCAGGGGTGACGGAGTTGACGTGGACGTATGAAGAGCAGAAGACGATGCAAAAGATGCTGCGGCGATACACGGGAGGTACACCAGATACGGTTCCTGATGAATACGCGGTTCGCTCGCCGCTCCATGTCGAACCTCAAGGTGAAGTGTTATTGATTCACGGTGCGTATGATGAGAACGTTCGTTTACGCCACGCGACGGCTTATGCCGCACGTTATTCCGAAAAAACGATGCTTCAGACTTATGCCTATGCCCATCAATTTCCGATTCATGACAAGTTGCGTGTGACGCGGAATGTGTTGAATTGGTTTGAGACTGGTATATGGAATCCGGATGAAAGGTGATAGTTCAAGCAGTACGACCAATGTCGTGCTGTTTTTTTGTGTTACGGAAAATGGCATAGAATTAAAAAATAAGAACATTGATATGTTGTAAAAAACAATAATCTCCTAAAAAGTAAACTTTGATATAATAGATGACATCAGAGAAGAATAGAGGGGGCATGAGAACGATGGATATCTTATTAGCACGTCAACCCATCGTTAATCGAGTAGGTTCGATTGATGCATTTGAACTATTGTATCGTTCGATTGAACAAATCAGTGTGTTTGATGGTGATTTAGCGACGATGGATGTTTTGACGAATACACTTGTTCATATGGGAGTAGATCATGTAGCAGAAGGCAAGAAGCTATTTGTTAATTTCACGGCAGAGCTGTTGAAAAGTGACTTGATTCATTATTTGGATCCAAGCCAATTCGTCATTGAAATTCTAGAAACAGTTGAGATCGATACAGAGATGCTGTCTGTTCTACATAGTTGGAAAGACGCGGGCTTTACGTTAGCACTCGATGATTTTGTGACGGATTTACTCCGACAGCATGGAGCGGAATTGTTTGAGTTGATCGATTTAATTAAAATCGACATCGAGACGATTTCCCCTCGCGAGCAAAGTGCTATCCTTCATATTGTTCGTCGCAATTATCCTCATATCCGAATGTTGGCTGAGCGTGTCGAAACGCACGAAGATCATACACGGTGTCTTGACATGGGATATGACTGGTTTCAGGGATATTTTTATGCTAAACCGATGTTGATGAAAGGAAAGGCGGTCCCACCGCAACTACCGGTTTTGTTAAAAATGTTGAAATGGCTCGATACGGATGAAAAGTACGATGAGGTCGTTGATGAGATTGAAGCGAATCCCTATATTAGTATTCAAGTGTTACAGCTGATCAATTCTCCAGGAATGGGTTTACGCAATACCGTCAGTTCCGTTCGTCAAGCGATTTCACTGCTTGGCTTTTCGCAACTCAAAAGTTGGATTTCGTTGATTGTTTTACGTGAGATGAAGCTTGCTAGTCCTTATGAGTGGTCAAATGAGTTATTACGGTCCTCTTTACACTGTGCGAAGCTCTGTGAACTCTTTGCTACCGAAACCCGAACACTACAACCGGAGAGTGCTTACATGATTGGCTTGTTATCGCACATCGATGCGTTATTATCTGTTGATATTGACGATATCATCGATCAATTGCCACTCGAAGATTCTCTGAAGATTGTTCTACAAGGAAAGGATCATCCGTTTCGGGATTGTTTAGTGCTTGCGATTAGTGCAGATCGAGGTGATTTTGATCAGTTTGAACTGCTGAGTCAGCGTTTAAATGTATCACTTCCGCGAGCCTATGCATTACTGACGGAAAGTCAAGAGTGGCTCATGCAGCGAGAAAAACATATTCAAGAAGAGTCAGACTCGATCATATAACTAAAAAAGAGTTTGAAGACTTTTTTCTAGACATAAGACGACGTGTAATCATTCTCTTAACTGAGTAGGATTACACGTTTTTATTCGTCTCGAATCGCCTAATAGGAAGAATTTCTAAGGATTAAGGAGTAACTAAAAAATCTGAGTCCGTGAAGATCGGACTCAGATTTTTTGGTTACTTGATGTAAATTCGGTGTCTATCTTTTTGATGCAAGTCAGAAAACTCTACTTTATAGGCGCGGACCAGCTGACTTGATCGCATCCGTCGCACTCTCGAAACGAAGGAAATTGTTCTGGAATTTCTCAGCAAGCGAACGCGCTTGTGTGTCGTATTCGTCCGGATTCGACCAGACGCGTACCGGGTTGAGTAACTCACTTGGAACACCAGGAACTTCGAGCGGCATATGAAGTCCAAAGATCGGGTGTTCTTCTGTTGGAATCGTTGCAAGTGTGCCGTTAACGGCAGCGTTGACCATCGTCCGTGTATAAGATAGCTTCATGCGGCTACCTGTTCCGTAAGCACCGCCTGTCCAGCCCGTGTTGACGAGATAAACGGTAACACCATGACGATCAATCAATTCGCCGAGCATCGTCGCATACTTTTCAGGCATCAGTGGAAGGAATGGTGAACCGAAGCACGTCGAGAAGGTCGCTTCTGGTTCCGTGACCCCACGTTCTGTTCCAGCGAGTTTTGATGTATATCCTGATAGGAAGTGATACATCGCTTGTTCTTTCGTCAATTTGCTGATCGGAGGCAAGACGCCGTACGCATCAGCTGTCAAGAAGACAATCGTCTTCGGATGACCAGCGCGTGACGGAACAGCGATGTTATCGATTGCCGTAATCGGATAAGCAGCACGCGTATTTTCCGTCAACGATGTATCATCGTAATCAGGATGACGGGCTTCGTCGAGTACGACGTTCTCAAGGACGGTTCCGAAACGGATCGCGTCAAAGATTTGCGGTTCTTTTTCACGCGATAGATTGACCGTCTTCGCGTAACATCCGCCTTCGATGTTGAAGACACCATCGTGCGACCAACCATGCTCATCGTCACCGATCAATTGACGGCTATCATCGGCTGAAAGGGTGGTCTTACCAGTACCAGATAGACCGAAGAACAAGGCGACGTCGCCTTCGTGTCCGACGTTTGCCGAGCAGTGCATCGAAAGGACGTTTTCTTGTGGCAAGAGGTAGTTCATGACGGAAAAGATCGACTTTTTGATTTCTCCAGCGTATTCCGTTCCACCAATCAAGACGATTCGGTGTTCGAACGACATCGCGATGAACGTCTCGGAGTTCGTTCCGTCAACGGCAGGATCTGCTTTGAAATGTGGCGCGTAGACGACCGTGAACGGTTCGAAGGCAGCCACTTCAGGATACTCGCGTAAAAAGAGTTGTTTGGCAAACAGGTTATGCCAAGCATATTGTGTGAGCACACGGACCGGAAGGGTGAAGTGCGTATCTGCTCCAGCAGCAGCTTCTGTGTAGTAGAGATGATCAGCTTCGTTCATGTAACGAAGAACCTTTTGCAACAATTGTTCAAATTTGTCTCCATCCATTGGTTGGTTGACATGACCCCAATCAATGTGAGACTCGCAGGAAGAATCACGGACGATGAACTTATCTTTTGGTGAACGACCTGTAAATTTCCCCGTTTCTACAGATAATGCGCCGTTCTCAGCAAGGACACCTTCTTCGTTTCGAATCGCATGTTCGACAAGTTCAGCAACAGATAGTTGTTTGAACACATGCTCTTTCTTGAGTAGTTCTTCGATATTCAGGACCGTCATCGGCATCCTGACCCCACCTTTCCCCTACGTTGGTTTTGGCTCACTGTATTTAGTATGACACATTTATTATATATGACATACTAAAGAGAGAGCAATCATTTTCTAGTGCTGATTTCTATTTATCTGGAAACGCTTTCAGCATTAACAGTTTAACATCTCTTTCAAAAAGTTTCGACTAGAATTTGAAACCTTGCTTGACAGAGTAGTTACAACTTTATATCATGTAATTCGTAACGGATACTCTTATTCTGAGCAGGTGGAGGGAACAAGGCCCGAAGAAACCCGGCAACCGTCCTACATTAATTCACATATTAATGAGGGAAAAGGTGCTCTCCTGAAGCGAAGTAAACACTTCGAACGATAAGAGGGTAAAGGAAGAACGCACAACCTTTCCCTGACCATTTTTTGGACTTGGAAAGGTTTTTTTCATTTTACCGTCCCACTCAACTAGGGGAAATGAGTACACCGTCAAATTCTTTTTTGGGAGGGTCATACATGACAAACCTTAATCGCCGACTATTCACGTCGGAGTCAGTCACTGAAGGTCATCCAGATAAAATCTGTGACCAAATTTCGGATTCAATTCTTGATGCAATCCTCGCAGCGGATCCAAACGCGCGTGTTGCGGCAGAAACTTCTGTTACAACAGGTCTCGTTCTCGTTGCAGGTGAGATCACGACATCCACTTACGTCGACATTCCAAAAGTCGTTCGTGAAACGATTCGTGAGATCGGTTATACACGCGCGAAATACGGTTTTGACGCGGACACATGTGCTGTATTGACATCAATCGATGAGCAATCAGCAGACATCGCTCTTGGTGTAGACCAAGCGCTTGAAGCACGTGAAGGTAGCATGTCTGATGCAGAAATCGATGCAATCGGTGCAGGAGACCAAGGTCTCATGTTCGGTTACGCAACGAAAGAAACACCAGAACTCATGCCACTTCCAATCTCGCTTTCACACCGTCTCGCACGCCGTTTGGCAGAAGTGCGTAAAAACGGTCAACTCGACTACCTTCGTCCGGACGGAAAAACACAAGTCACGGTCGAATACAACGAGAACAACGAGCCGGTTCGTGTCGATACGATCGTCATCTCGACACAACACGCGGAAGAAGTTACGCTTGAGCAAATTCAAGCTGACTTGAAAGAACACGTCATCACACCGGTCATCCCGGCTGAATACATCGACGCAGCAACGAAATTCTTCATCAATCCAACTGGTCGTTTCGTCATCGGCGGACCACAAGGAGATGCTGGATTGACGGGTCGTAAGATCATCGTTGATACGTATGGTGGATACGCACGCCATGGCGGTGGAGCATTCTCTGGTAAAGATCCAACAAAAGTCGACCGTTCAGCTGCATACGCAGCACGTTACGTCGCGAAGAACCTCGTTGCTGCAGGTCTTGCAGACAAAGCAGAAGTTCAACTCGCGTACGCAATCGGTGTCGCGCACCCGGTATCAATCGCGGTTGATACATTCGGTACAGGAAAACTTCCTGAAGCACAACTCGTCGAATTGGTTGCTGAAAACTTCGATCTTCGTCCGGCTGGAATCATCAACATGCTTGATCTCCGTCGTCCGATCTATCGTCAAACAGCTGCATACGGTCACTTCGGTCGTACAGATGTTGAGCTTCCATGGGAGCAAACAGATAAAGCAGCAGTTCTTGAAGAACAGGCAAAACGTTTCGCATAATCAAAAAGTCCGAGAACCCTACGCGGGTTTTCGGACTTTTTTGTTTACGTGGAACTTTGCAGGAAACGAATGTTTTTTCTAGAAGAGGGTAAAAGTACATGAGTCGATTCGTATGAATACAAAGGGGGGTTCCGATTATGGAAATACGCGAAGCTATTCCAGCCGATGCAGGACGTATTCATGACATTGCCGTCACATCCTGGTTGGATACGTACGCAGAAATCTATTCCGAGCGCTCGAAAGCGCATTTCGTGCAGGAAGCGTATCCGCAAGAGGAGGTTGTTCGTGCGATCCGGACGGCAGAAGAAGCACGGGGAGAGTATTTTTATGTCGGAATCATCGATGAGGAAATCGTCGGTTTCATTCATGCTGTTGATGTTGAGGGAACGTGGGAAATCATTCGTCTGTACGTCTTACCGAAATATCAGCAAAACGGAATCGGACGACGATTGATCCGTGAACTCGAACGACAAGGAGCCGTCCCACTCGAAGTATACGTGGAGGCACGTAACTATAAAGCGCGTCAGTTCTTGACCTCATTCGGTTTTGAAGAACTCAGTGAGATGACGGAAGAAGTCTTTGGGCAAGTAGAATCTGTCATTCGCCTTCGCCATGTCGCCTCGTGAAATCCGTCTTGGGACGGTTTTGTGTGCGTTTGAAATAAGGTATCGTAAATAGGAAGTATGAAGTGAAGAGGTGAGTTTGTGGTTGAACAACCAACAGGAATCATCGTATTAGTCTATCCGTTACAACTGCGTGCCCGTCCGAGTGAAGCTTTGATTCGGGTACTCGAACGAGAGTATGAAGTATTGCTCGTCGACGCCCCACGTCGTATCTCGTTTGAAGAACATGGTCAACTGTTAAAAGAAGCATTACGTGAAGCCGGGAAACGCAAGCTACCGATTCATATCGTCGCTTGTAGCATGGGCGCACTCGTCGTCAATCGTCTGTTGCAAGAATATGAATTACCGGTAGCAAGCCTTGCATTCATTTCACCGTTGTTTGATTGGCACCCTTCGAAACAACTCGGAGGCGTCAAACAAGTCTTCGCAAGTGCGTTCGATCGTTTCCGGCCCGATGCGCCACTCGGTACGTTGCCGTTTGGTCAAAGTACGGAAGATACCGTTCGCATCGGTGAACTGACCTATGCACAGTACCGGGAAATCGAAGAAGAGATCGTCGTACATGACGAAGAACGAAAAAAACTGCCGCGTGTGAACTTGGCTTGTTTTTATGCACCGGACGATCAGTTCGCAGACGTCAAGCTGACACTTGAAGTATGCCGGAAAATGGGTGGCGATCAGATTTACTTACAACGTCTACACGGTTTTCCGCATTTTAGTTTCGAACGGTTGAACACACGGTTTGCAGAAAAATTAATGTTGTTCTTTAAGCTTGTTGAAGAATGAAATCACAAAAGTGATGCCTCTAAAAAAGGGGCATCACTTTTTTGTGCCCATCATCCGCGTACTTTTTTCTCGATCGCGATGATGAACGGGGGATGATTTTGTTGGTTCAAGAAGCGGTACTGGAGAACGGCATAATCTTGCTGATCAAGGGCTGTGACGTAATCGAGGACAGCGTCACGTTCTCGTTTTCCTTCCAAGTGACCGTGATAGACGACGAGGACGACAAGACCGCCGGGAGCGAGGACCGGGAGGAGGGCATCGAGTGCTTCAAGCGTCTCTTCTCCGGTCGTCGTGATTGATTTGTCGCTTCCAGGCAGGTATCCGAGATTGAAGACACCAGCGCGGACAGGACGTTGTTCGTCCGAAAGACGGGCACCGACATGGATGTGGCTTTCATGGTAAAGGTCGACGCGTGCTAACATTCCGGCTTCGTCGAGACGTCGCGTCGATTCCTCAATGGCTTGTGCCTGGACGTCGAACGCAAGAACCCTTCCTTCTGGACCGACACGTTCTGCTAAAAACTGTGTATCATGTCCATTTCCGGCAGTCATATCGACGACGCAGTCTCCGGGCTCGATAACGGACTCGAGTAATTGTTTCGTATAAGGTAATACACGGGCAAGTGACATGGCATAGACTCCTGTTCCTATAGTCTGTTTTTCTAGTAATGGTTCAGTATGTGCAAGATTCTTTCTGCATTATATCATTTTTTGATTCGTTGACGAAAAGCGAAGTAGCTTGACAGTTAGGGGACGGATTGCGTAAAGTGGCAAGGTTGAGAATGAAATAGGAGGACCACAGGTATGCCAAAATTACCAAAAGCGGTCTGGATCCTCGTCCTTGCGATGGCCATCAATACGACGGGATCCTCTTTTTTATGGCCGTTTAATACATTATATATTCATGAATATTTAGGAGAGTCGATGACAAAAGCAGGGATGGCATTGTTCGTCAACTCTGCCTTAGCAATCGTCGGAAACTACTTAGGTGGAAAAGCGTTTGACCGTCTCGGTGGCAAGAAGACGCTTGTCATCAGTGTCATCGGACTTGTCCTGTCTTCCGTTGGCTTGTTGCTATTTCATCAGACGTACCTCGGATACGTCGCGATGCTTGGATTGATTGGATTCGTCGGTGGGATGGTTTTTCCGACGATCTACGCGATGACGGGTGTCATCTGGCCGGAAGGCGGGCGCCGTGCCTTTAATGCGATCTATGTCGCACAAAACGTCGGTGTAGCGCTCGGGACAGCAGTCAGTGGTCAAATCGCTGCCTTTTCGATTCAGTACATCTTCATCGCCAATCTCGTCCTCTACATCGCCTTTGCCATCATTTTGTTAGTCGGTTTATCCTGGATTCAGGCACCAGCGCGAATGCATGCGGCACATGACGAGATCGAAACGACACGCACACCCCTTGCGCGCGGTGCAGCACGGACGATGTTGCTCGTCTCGATCGGGTATGCCTTACTTTGGTTCGTTTATGTGCAATGGCAAGGAACCTTTGCCGTACACACGAAATCGCTCGGTGTCACGATTTCCGAGTACTCGATTCTTTGGACGATCAACGGAGCACTCATCGTGTTCGCACAACCTTTATTAACACCAATTCTCCGGTGGTTTGGAGATGACTTGAAGCGACAATTGATGACCGGTACAGGAATCTTCCTCTTGTCTTATCTGATCGTTCCGTTCGCAGGCGGCTTCAAGATGTTCCTCGTCGCGATGATCATTTTGACGATTGGTGAGATGTTCATCTGGCCAGCGGTTCCTGCTATGGCGGCGAGACTCGCGCCAATCGGAAAAGAAGGAGAGTTCCAGGGATACGTCAATATTGCCGCTTCAGCGGGACGGATGATCAGTCCGACCGTCGGAGGGTTGATCTACGATTTATCCGGTATGTCAGCGGTCTTCTTGGCATTGATTGGATTGATTCTGTTAGCAGGCGTCGTATTCCTTCGTGCCATTCCTAAAATCACATCATGAGCATCATCTGTAAGACAGCGGACATTAGATTCGCTGTCTTTTTTTTACATCATTAATGCGCTAATTATAAAACAAATCATTATTAATATGGAATATTTCGGCAAAGAAACGGGTACTTTCTAATCAAGAACTTGAAAAGAAAGTTCATGTGAACGTTGCTTCTTTTTGACTGGAGGTGCACGAATGGAAAGGTGTCAATTCATCACAGATGCCGCAACTTGGACGACACACGTACAGCAACAGCCTCTTGATATCTTCTACAGTCACCAATACGTCACGCTTAACGCTAGACCGTCTGAGCAAGCGGTGTTATTTCGTTATGAAGGTCATGCGGGAACACTGTTCTATCCCTTTTTAAAGCGTCGGATTTTTGATACGCCTTATTCAGATCTCATCACGCCGTATGGCTACGGCGGACCGGAAATCGTCGGTCGCTTAACCGCAACTGAAATGCAGCATGCACGTCTATCGTTTGAAAGGTGGGCGGAGCAAGAATCGGTCGTCTCGGAAATGATTCGCTTTAATCCGTTGACGGGCAATGAACGACTCATGCGTAACTGGACGGAAGCTTCTTTCATCCGTCATACGACGAGCATTGATTTGCGCCCCTCACTAGAAGAAATCATGCAGACGTTCCATAAGAAAACGAGAAGTATGATTCGTAAATCGCTCGCTTCACCGTTAACCGTTAGAACAGGAACACGAGACGATTTATCTGTTTTTTTGGCGTTGTATCATGAAACGATGGACCGGAAGAATGCTTCGGCTCATTACTATTTTACGGCGAGTTATTTTGAGCAATTATTGGAAGCGAATCCACTCTGTGAGCCATTGTTACTGATTGCGGAAATCGACGGAGAACCTGTTGGTGGATACTTCGTATTGCTCGGAAAAGAATATGCCCACGGTCATTTGATTGGTTGTAAGCGGGACGAAGCGAAGATGTTCCCAAATCAACGACTTGAGTACGAAGCGATTCTTCAGGCGAAAGCACGCGGTCTCGTCGAACAACATCTCGGAGGTGGATATCAAGAACGGGATAGTCTCTTTGAGAGTAAATGCCGTTACACCGGGTACCGTTTATTTGAGTATCATCAAGGAAAATCGATTCTTCAACCAGCCATATACGATCAGTTGTGTATACGATACGGGTCAGATGCTAATTCGGATTATTTTCCGGCTTACCGACAAACCAGTGTCCAAATGGCGACAAGTTAAACAGTAACTAAATGAAGAAGGTGAAACGACTACATCGTGTAGTCGTTTTTTTGATATGCTGAAATCATGATAGATCAATTGAGGGGGATGTGTCTTGAAAAAACGAGGTCTTATTTTTGATATGGATGGGGTCATCTTAGATAGTGAAATCCGCTACTTTGAGGTCCACCAGCAGATGTTCAAAACGTTATCGATTCCGCTCGATCCGGTTCAGTATGCGACATTCATGGGGAAAACAGGAGATGAGATGTGGGAAGAACTTGTCGCGCAACACGAGCTCCCAGAAACAGCGAGTGCTTTACTTGAGGAAGAACATCGCTTGTTTCAAATTCATGCAAAACCAGAGGCGTGTGGTTTAAAAGAGGGAGTCAAACAAGTCATCGAACAAGCGACATCTCTTGGTTACGATATCGGGATCGCTTCTTCGAGTTCGCTTCAAAAAATCGAACGCGTCATCCGTCATTACGAGCTTCCAATCACGCATTACGTCAGTGGGGAAGAAGTCGTGCGTTCGAAGCCGGATCCCGCGATTTTTCGACTTGCGGCATCACGAATCGGGCACGCACCTGAGAATTGTCTCGTCATTGAAGACGCTGCAAACGGGATGATCGGCGCAAAAGCAGCTGGTATGGAAGTGATTGCGCTTCTTGATGACCGGATGCCAGCGCAACGTTTAGAACAAGCAGATCATATTGCGCGATCGCATGCGGAAATTGAGGAAATTTTACGGAAGCGTTGACGCTTGAGGAAGAAACAGATTACACTAGGAAAAGATAGTCAAATGCAGGGAACTGAAGTAGTAGGGGAAAGGTGCCGTCAAGAGAGCTGGTGGAGGGTGCGAACCAGTCGGTAACAACCGTGAACTCGTCAGGGAGCACGATTCGTGAAGTCGTAGTAGCGAATCCGGTCCTTCACACCGTTATCTGTGAATCAAGCGGTCTGTCATAGACAGACAACGTGGGTGGTACCGCGGAAGCCAAACCGGTCTTTCGTCCCTATTCCTAGGGGCGGAGGACCGGTTTTTTTTAGATTAGAGGAGGAAAAGACATGCCGTACAATCATCGCGAAATTGAACCAAAATGGCAGGCGCGTTGGGATCAAGACAACGCCTTCGTCACGACAGAAGATCCAGAAAAAGAAGGGTTTTATGCCCTTGATATGTTCCCGTATCCGTCAGGTGCCGGACTCCACGTTGGACACCCGGAAGGCTACACGGCAACGGACATCCTCGCGCGGATGAAACGGATGCAAGGATACAACGTCTTGCACCCAATGGGTTGGGATGCGTTCGGGTTACCAGCAGAACAATACGCCCTCGATACAGGGAATGACCCACGTGAATTCACAGCGAAAAACATCGAGACGTTCAAGCGTCAGCTGAAAGAACTTGGATTCTCCTATGACTGGGATCGTGAAATCAACACGACGGATCCGAAGTACTACAAATGGACACAGTGGATCTTTACGAAGTTGTATGAAAAAGGACTCGCGTTCGTGGACGAAGTCGCGGTCAACTGGTGCCCGGCACTTGGAACCGTTCTTGCGAATGAAGAAGTCATCGACGGATTATCTGAACGCGGAAATCATCCGGTCGTGCGTGTTCCGATGCGTCAGTGGGTCTTGAAAATCACGGAATATGCGGATCGTCTTCTTGAAGATCTCGATGACCTCGACTGGCCGGATTCTGTTAAAGAGATGCAACGGAACTGGATCGGGAAATCAGAAGGTGCTGAGATCGATTTCACGATTGATGGACATAAAAAACAAGTTACGGTCTTTACGACACGTCCGGACACAATCTTTGGTGCGACGTACCTCGTGCTTGCGCCGGAGCATCCATTCGTAGCTGACATCACGACAGCGGATCACAAGGAAGCCGTCGATACGTACATTTCGCAAGTCCAAACGAAGTCAGACCTCGAACGGACGGATTTAGCGAAGGAAAAAACAGGCGTCTTCACGGGTGCTTTCGCCGTCAATCCAATCTCAGGTGATCGTCTTCCGATCTGGATCGCTGATTATGTCCTTGCTTCTTATGGAACGGGTGCAATCATGGCGGTTCCAGGACACGATGAGCGCGACCATGAATTCGCGAAACAATTCGACTTGCCAATCGTTGAGGTCGTCGCGGGTGGAAACGTCGATGAAGCAGCCTATACAGGAGAGGGCGAACACGTCAACTCGCATATGCTTGATGGTCTTGGAAAACAAGAAGCAATCGAGACGATGATTGCTGAACTCGAAACGAATCAAGTCGGACGCAAGAAAATCACGTATCGTCTCCGCGACTGGTTGTTCAGTCGTCAACGGTATTGGGGTGAGCCAATCCCAGTCGTTCATATGGAAGATGGTTCGATGAAGACGCTTAGCCAAGAGGAATTACCGCTCGAACTCCCAATCATTCCGGAGATCAAGCCGTCTGGTACAGGCGAATCACCACTTGCGCTTGCGGAAGACTGGTTGGATTATACGGATCCTGAAACAGGAATGAAAGGGCGTCGCGAGACGAATACGATGCCACAATGGGGCGGAAGCTGCTGGTATTATCTTCGTTTCATCGATCCGCACAATGAAGAGGCGATCGCGGATCCAGAAAAATTAAAATATTGGCTTCCAGTCGATATTTACATCGGTGGTGCGGAACACGCCGTTCTCCACTTATTGTATGCACGCTTCTGGCATAAAGTCTTGTATGATGCAGGCGTCGTGCCAACAAAAGAACCATTCCAGAAGTTATACAACCAAGGGATGATTCTTGGAGAGAACAACGAGAAAATGTCGAAATCACGCGGTAACGTCATCAATCCGGATGAAATCGTTAAATCGCATGGTGCGGATACGTTACGCTTGTATGAAATGTTCATGGGTCCACTCGATGCATCAGTTGCCTGGTCTGAGAACGGACTTGACGGTGCGCGTCGTTTCCTCGATCGTGTCTGGCGCTTGTTCGAACGGACAGCAGACATTCAAGATGTCGCAGAAGTCGATGCTGACTTCGAACGGACATACCACCAGACGGTCAAGAAGGTTACGGAAGACTTCGCGAACATCCAGTTCAACACCGGAATTTCGCAACTCATGGTCTTCGTCAACGAAGCAAACAAACAGCCGGTGCTTCCGCGTCACTTCCTTCGTGGATTCATCCAATTGTTAACACCAGTTGCACCGCACCTTGGTGAGGAACTCTGGGAACAACTTGGATTTGAAGAGACATTGACGTATGCGGCATGGCCAACATTCGATGAATCGAAACTCGTCAGCGATACGATGGAATTCGTCATTCAAGTGAACGGAAAAGTTCGCTCGAAAATCGAAATCAACATCGACGCGACAAAAGAAGAAATCGAGGCACTTGCCTTTGCCGACGAAAAGACACAAGAATGGATCGGCGACAAGACGGTTCGAAAAGTCATCGTCGTACCGAAAAAATTAATCAACATCGTAGCAAATTAAGCCATAGCCCCTTTCATTCGTTTGACGCGAATGGAGGGGGTTTCTTCATTTCCGTCGCAAGTCCGCTTTTTTTTTGAACGTCCTTCTGATACACTGAATCAGAAACCGAGAAAGAAAGGCGATTACCATCAATGAAACGATCTTATATAGTCTATACAACGATTTTTGCCGTCGTTTCGGGTTTGATTCTTTGTGTACTGCTCGTCTTCTCAAAACCAGAGACGATGTCGCGTATTCAGGAAACGTTCGCGAAAATCGAGACGCAATCGAAGCATCAGGCAGCTGTCAAACAGGTGCCGACGAAAACGCCTTCAGCCATTCCGAATCCGGAAGAACCATTAATTAAGAATGTCCAGCAGATGTTATATGATGATTCCATCGGGTCGTACCTCGTCGTCACAGACGATTATCGTTTCTTTGAAATTAGTGGAACAGGTGAGAGGATCAATGCCTCCTTCCAATTAGAAGAAGGGAAATTACTTCTTTCTGGCCTCGATGGCATGACACTCGTTGACGGAGAGACCGTCGCTTTATTGACATCGAATCAGATTCTCGTGACAATCACGCGAAAAGATGGTGTCTGGAGCGAAGAAAAACGTGAAAAAGTACAGGGGACGACGATTCGAGACAGTTTCCATGGGCTTGGATATGATGCGAAGAAAAAGGAATTCTATACGATCAATCATATCCGTGCAATCGGACGTGTGGAATTGACTCGTTTCGCCATGAAAGAGGATAAAATTAAGATTGATTCAGATGCGTCGGAAAAGAAAAAACGCGCTTTAAAGAAAAAGCAAAAGCCGCCGTATTTATCGATCGTAGAACGAAGTAAAATTGAACCGGCGAATGGGATGCGAAGTGATGCGAAGAAAGTATTCGAATCAGACTTCCGACCAATTGGTCTTGCGGAACGACAAGGACGCATCTACACACTTGATTCAGAAGCACTCTATCTCTATTCGATTGATCAGAAAGATCAGACGATCACGGGAGAGACGGCAAGTCCAAAGGTCTATGGTTCAAAAGGGATTTTCGTACAGGATAATGAATTGTTTGCCTTAGTCGAGACAGATAAGTTTTCGAGCCGATCGTTCACACCGATTGACTGATGCATAAAAAGAAAAGACCCGATTCTTCTGATTAACACAGACGAATCGGGTCTTGTTCATATTAAGAGACAGTGTCACGTGCCATTTCTGCAGCGTGGCTACCGGCGCAATGACCCGTCACGAACGCGGCTGTAATGTTGTATCCACCCGTATAGCCGTGAATATCAAGAATTTCACCAGCGAAGAATAACCGTTCGGCTTTTTTTGACATCATTGTTTTTGGATCAATCTCTTTGATCGAGACGCCGCCACCCGTGACGAAGGCTTTATCGAAATCGAGCGTTCCCGTTGCTCTGAGTGGGAATCGTTTCAATTGTTGGAGGAAGTCCGTCCAGTCTTGTTTCTTCACTTGTGTACAGACTTCATCGCCAAAGCCGATTCGAGCGAATAGGAGTTCAAGCAACCGTTCTGGTACGAAACCACGAAGAGCATTGCGGACTGTTTTCTTCGGATTTGCGGCAATGGCTGCTTGGAAACGTTCTGTTAAGGCACCGAGGGATTCGTCCGGGAAGAGATCAATCGATAGATGAACGATCGTTTCTTTCGAACGTTTGCGTTCTTTGATCGTATATTGGCTACACCGTAAAGCAATCGGACCACTTAAACCGAAGTGTGTGAACAGTAGATCACCTGTATGTGTCTTGATCGCCTTATCTTTTTTACCGTGGACCGTTAGAGCGACGTCACGCAGCGACAGCCCTTGTAATGTTTTTTCGTGAATGAACGTATCACCTAACAGAATCGGAACTTCCGTTGGGAAGAGTTCCGTGATCGTGTGACCCGCTTTTTCAGCCCACGGATAGCCGTCACCCGTTGAACCGGTATGCGGAACAGATTGACCACCGACCGCGACGATACAACTTTTTGCTTCAAGACGCATGCCATTCTCTAATATGACAGCTGCAAAAGAACCATCCGGATGGAAATCGAGCGTAGCGACTTGCGCATCCGTTTGAATCTCGGCACCATGCGCGCGGATTTGATCGATCAATACACGAACGACATCCGCTGCCTTATCTGAGACAGGGAACATCCGACCGTTGTCCTCTTCTTTAAGTGCGACGCCAAATCCTTCGAAGAGTTCGATGATCGATTCATTGTTGAATTGAGAGAAGGCGCTATATAAGAAACGTCCGTTTCCCGGGATCGACTGGACGAGCTCGTCGAGTGGTTTTCGATTCGTGACGTTACAGCGTCCGCCGCCAGAGATTGCGAGCTTCCTTCCTAATTTATTCCCTTTATCGAGCAGGAGGGTTCGAGCTCCAGCTTGTAAGGAGGCGAGCGTTGCCATCAAGCCGCTCGGTCCGCCCCCGATTACGATTACATCGTACATATGGTCACCTCATTCATAGAATTCTGCTTGTTTCACTTTAGCAGAAGTTGCGACTGTAAACAAACCGTCTCTTTCAATTACAGAAAGACAGCGGTATAATGATTTGCAATTGTGTACGAGAGAACTTGTATAATGAGACAGTCATGATTAGAGTGTCGAGTTTAAAAATTAGAAAGCGTGAGGGATGTTACCATGTCCACAGTCAACAATAAACAGTCCACTTCTCCCGGTAATGCGGGATTCGTTCGTGGGACGATGCTCCTATCCGGTGCGTCACTGATTTCCCGCGCACTAGGTTTGATCTACCTCTTTCCATTCCAGTTCATGGTCGGTGCTACAGGTATCATGTTTTATACGTATGCCTACAACTATTACACGATCATGATTGGTGTCGCGACAGCGGGAATTCCCGTTGCCGTCTCAAAATTCGTCGCCAAGTATAATGCGCTTGGGGAATACGATACGAGTGAGCGATTGTATCGATCGGGTTTGAAAATCATGTCCTTGACCGGCGTTGTTTCTTTTCTCGCCTTATTCTTCCTCGCTCCGTATTTAGCCCACCGAGCGATTCCGGGTGGGGACGTCGATTCAGCGGCATACGTCGATGCCGTCACGATGACGATTCGAGGAGTCAGTTTTGCTTTACTCTTGATTCCGCCGATGAGTATGACACGTGGATACTTCCAAGGATATCAATCGATGGGACCGACCGCGATTTCACAAATCTTAGAACAAATCGTCCGAATCATTTTCTTGCTCGCAGGAGTCAGCATCGCCATCTATCTCTTTGATTCTGGGGTAGCATGGGCAGCGACGATTGCAACATTCAGCGCATTTATTGGAGCAATCGGAAGTATAGTCGTTCTGATTTACTATTTCCGTAAACGTGCGAGTGGATTACGAGAACTCCGTGCAACTCAAACCGTCCGTTCGCCGGATCGCCCGTTAACGGATTTGTACAAAGAGTTGTTAGCCTATGCGATTCCAATCGTCATGGTAGGCGTTTCGACGCCGCTTTATCAAGTCATCGACCAGAATACGATGAATGCAGCATTACAAAGTATCGGTTATACACTCGAAGCTGCTGGAAATGCAACGGCCTATCTGATTGCGGATAGTCATAAGATCGTCTTGATTCCGGTGTCGGTCGCAACAGGATTGTCGTTATCTGCAACTCCACTGTTAACAGCGTCCTTCACGCAAGGAGATATGCGGAAAGTACGGGCTCAAATCTCGCAGATTTATCAACTCGTCTTCTTTATTACGATTCCGGCAGTCGTCGGGATGATTCTCCTCAGTGAAGAAACGTTCCATGTGCTCTTCCCGAAAGATCAGGCAGCATGGGTCTATCTCTTAAGTTATGCGCCAAGTGCGTTGTTCCTCGCCTTGTATTCGGTCACAGCGGCAGTCCTACAAGGAATCAACCGGCAATACTTCACGATTGTTGCGACGATTGCCGGACTACTTGCGAAGTATCTCTTGAATGCACCGTTGATTCATTTAACAGGTGACGGGACAGGTGCCGGTTATGCAACGATCATCGGTTACCTTGTTGCGACGGGATTGATGTTCTTCCGAATCACACAAACAGTGAAGTTTCCATTCAGTACCGTCTTGCGCCGGACATCGTTAATTCTAATCATTAGTGCGTTGATGGGGGCGGTTGTCGCGCTCGTGAAGTGGGGAATGGTGTCCTTCTTACCAGAGACGACATGGGCATCTCTGTTGATCCTGATCATCGGTGCGGTAGTTGGAATCGTGATTTTCGCTGGACTTTCGATTTGGAGTGGTTTAGCAGAGGTCATATTAGGGCGTAAATTTTCATTGAAACGAGGACGAAATCATGCGTCTAGATAAATTGTTATCCAACATGGGGGCAGGCTCCCGAAAAGAAGTAAAACTTTTGCTCAAGGCAGGGGCAATTCAAGTCGATGGTGAGATCGTTCGTGATCCGAAACAACATGTCGATGTCGAGTCACAACAGGTTCTGATGTACGGCGAACCGGTCACGTATCAAAAATACATCTACTTGATGATGAATAAACCACCGGGTGTCATTAGTGCGACGGAGGATAAACGAGATGAGACCGTCATCGATCTGTTGTTTGAAGACGTGACGTATTTCAAACCGTTTCCGGTCGGACGACTTGATAAGGATACAGAAGGTTTGTTGTTACTGACAAACGATGGAGCGTTCAATCATGCCTTGATGTCTCCGAAAAAACACGTTGAAAAAACGTATTACGCGGAAGTGACAGGTGTATTGACGCAAGAAGACGTCGAGGCAATTGCGGCAGGCGTCACCTTAGAAGACGGTTATCAGGCAAAGCCAGGAAAACTCGTCATCTTATCGACGACAGAAACAGATTCAACGCTTGAATTGACGATCACGGAAGGGAAGTTCCATCAAGTCAAACGGATGATGCTTGCCCTAGGTAAAGAGGTCACGTTCTTGAAACGGCGCTCGATTGGTCGTTTAGAGCTTGATTCGGCACTTGCACTCGGGGACTACCGTGAACTGACACAAGAGGAATTGTCGTTATTTGATTGGCAACCTGAATAAGCAAAGCAAAAAGGCGGTGGAATGAATGTACATTCCATCGCCTTTTATTGTGGGATTTAATTATTGATTACGTAGTGCTTCTGCGATCGGATAAGGACCGCTGAGTACTTCGAATACACGAGATTGTGTCGGATGATCAATCAAGTGAACGAACAGCGCTGCCACATCGTCACGAGACACCTTACGATCTTCGTATGAATCAAAATGCTCTTTCGTTTCAACAGTACCTGTTGGGTCATCGTAGCTGAGCGGACCAGGACGGACGATTGTATAGTCGAGTCCACTTTCTTTGAGGTGAGCGTCTGCTGCTGCTTTCGATTCAAGATACACTTTTAGTTCGCCTTTCGGTTCTTCCGTACCGACTGAACTGAGCATCAGGAAACGATCGATCCCGTTGGCTTTTGCTGCATCGATGACTTTGATCGCACCTTCCTGATCGACGGCGCGTGTCAATTCGTCCGATGCGCCACCAGCACCCGCTGCAAAGATGACGACGTCCGCGTTACTGATGACGCCACTGACATCCTTCGTCAAATCCCCAAGTCTGACTTCAGATGCGCCGAGTGCAATCAAATCGTTGATTTGATTTTCTTCCCGTACGACCGCGATCGCTTGGTGATCTCCTTGTTTAGCGATCAATTCGACCATCTTGCGTCCTGTCGTTCCGTTTGCTCCAATGATTAAAATATTCATTCTCATCATCTCCTTCTCCCAATAGCTATACCCCACGTTTTAAAAAAGATAACAAAAAAAGACGCGAAGAATCGCGTCATCGAAAGATATACATAGTGAAACAGTGGATCAACCCGCTTGCTTTTGTTTCTTACTCGACGTCCATGTACCGCGTCGAGGGCTCACAATGAGATTGTTGTATTCAAGCACGTTCAAATCCCGCTGGACGGTCCTTGAAGTGATGCCAAACTCTTCAACCAACTCTGCTGTCGTAGTAGCTCCGTTCTCTTGGATGTAGAGATAGATCGATTTAATCCGGGTCAACATACGGTCTGTAGAATCTTTCATTGGTATAACCACTCCCCCAATGGATAGAATAGTGTTCTAAAGCTTCGGGTGACAAAAGACAATGCAATATCCAGTTGTTTCGCCTTTAGTATAACGTTTTGATATTAAAATGCAAGTAATTTAACCGAACGTTTTCATAAAAAATATATTCAAATGGTTTGTAAAGTCGATAATTTAGGTTTTATTTTAGATTAATGTTCGTCATTTCAATAAATAAAAAAGAAAACAGAATTTGGATGTTCGTATCTGAACGAATATTCGCTATACTAGGAAGGTGTATAGGAAACGAATCCAAAACCCGTAATGAAGGAGCGAAATCAGATGGTGAATTGGAAAGAGGAAGTACTCGCACGTCGCGAGGACTTATTAGAAGATTTAAAAGAATTATTACGGATTCCGAGTGTACTCGACGAATCCACGATCGAAGAGGGCGCGCCGTTTGGTCATGAAGTCAAACGTGCCCTCGATTGGATGCTCGCGACAGGGGAACGCGATGGGTTCACGACAAAAAATGTCGATGGGTATGCAGGACATTTGGAATATGGTCAAGGGGAAGAGTTACTCGGTATTCTTTGTCACTTAGACGTCGTACCAGCTGGTGGCGATCACTGGACATACGGTCCATTCAACCCGACGCTTGTAGATGGAAAACTGTATGCACGTGGAGCAATCGATGATAAAGGACCGACGATGGCAGCTTATTACGCTTTGAAAATCGTCAAAGAACTTGGCTTACCACTCTCGAAGCGCATCCGTCTGATTGCAGGAGGGGATGAGGAGAGTGAATGGCGTTGTGTCAATCATTACTTCAAACATGAAGAGATGCCCACACTTGGTTTTGCACCAGATGCCGACTTCCCGATCATCAATGCGGAAAAAGGACTCTATGATGGGTTATTGATTCAAGGGAAACCAGCGCAAGCATCTGATACAGGCTACCATCTCGTTCGTTTTGAAGGTGGCGAACGTCCGAACATGGTTCCAGGTCATGCCCAAGCGCTTCTTCGTGTCGTCGAAGTAGGAACGCTTGAGACGGATTTCCATGCTTATCTTGAAGAACAAGGTTTGACGGGAACAGTCAAGCAAGAAACGGAAGGTCTCATACTTGATGTCAATGGTGTCGCAGCCCATGCGATGGAGCCGGACAATGGTAAAAATGCTGCTTTACATTTGGCACGTTTCCTCAATACGCTTCACTTGGATTATAACGGTCGTCGTTACATTCAACTCGTGACGCATATGTTCCGGGATTCTCGCGGTGTAGCGATGGGTGTCGCTGCTTCAGACGAGACAGGTGACTTAACGATCAATGGCGGTGTATTCCGTTACGCCGAAGAGCAAGGAACGGCATCAATCAATATCCGTTACCCGTATACAGCAGACTTCACGGAACGTTTGCAAATCATCAAGGAAGCCGCGGCAGGATATGGTTTTGAATTGCAGACGCGGACGCACATGACACCGCACCATGTTGATCCAAACCATGAATTGATCAAGACGCTAAGTGCCGTCTATGAGCGCCATACGAACCAATCAGCTGATCTGATAGCAATTGGTGGCGGCACATATGCGCGTTCATTGACGGCGGGAGTTGCTTTTGGTCCAGTCTTCCCGGGTGGTCCTGAAGTTGCTCACCAAGTCGATGAATATGTTGATTTTGATGAACTATTGCTTGCTGTCGCAATCTATGCAGAAGCGATTTATGAGCTCGCAAAATAATGATTGATGATCCCCGCATCGTAAAGATGGGGGGATTGCTTCTTGAAAGGAAGTTCCGTGTGAAAAATCGTCAAACCTATCATTTCCAAGCCTTATATTTCTTTATTTTCTTTGGACAAGGAGCACTCATTCCGTATCTCGCGCTTTATTTCTCAAACGACGCGTTCGGACTGTCGGCTTCAGAGATTGGAACAATCGTTGCGATTGGACCGATTCTCTCCATTTTCCTACAACCTGTTTGGGGAATCGCGGCGGACCGACTCGGAAAACCGAAACGACTCTTGCTCGTCGCGATGCTTGCTGCCGGTATTTTTACACTCAGTTACTTATTGACGTCTGCTTATCTACTTTTATTATTGATTTCTTGCGTTTGGGCGTTGTTCCAGTGCGCGCATATTCCGCTCGTGGATACATTAGCGATCGAGTACACGCGAAAGCGTAAAGTGGATTACGGCGCTTTACGTCTTTTTGGCTCAGCAGGGTTCGCTTTAGCTGTTTTCATTCTTGGGCAAATCACTGAGGGTGGCGGACTAAATCTGATTTTTTATGCAACCGGTGCAGCATGGGTTCTCGGTTTCCTTGTGCTGATCGGTATTGAAGAGACGGGCAGCGTCCATGTTTCACATCAGCAACCCGTACCGTTAAAACAACTCTTCTCGAATCGACGCTTCTTGTTGTTCCTAGCAGGGGGGAGTTTGATCTTCGGACCCATCTTCGCCAACAATTATTACTTTGGCAGTTACGTCACGATTCGTGGCGAGACGACGGCACTCGTCGGAACATTATTCTTCGTCGCCGTTCTGTGCGAAATTCCGTTCATGCGCATCGCCTCGCGTCTGTTATTACGATTCGGAGCGATTCCGGTTCTTGTATTCGTTTCCTTGTTGTCGGCTGCGCGGACGGCGATGATTGCTTTAGAACTTCCAATCGTCATGCTGTGGGTATTATCTGCGATGCAAGGAATGATCGTTGGTCTGTTGATCCCTGTCGCCTTAGATTATGTGCGATCTCTCGTTCCAGAGACGATGGTCGCAACAGCCGTCAGTACATATATGGCGACGACGACGGGACTCGCGACAGCGTTGTTTAATCTGATGAGTGGTTTTGTACTCGAGGAGAGTACAATCTATACCGTCTTTTGGGTATATACAAGTAGTAGTATCCTAGGCGCGATTCTGTATGGTATCAGTGGTCGTATGAAGGAGTGAGCGCGACGATGAGACAAGAACGACACTTTTTCATTGCTTTGCCGATCCCTTCTAAAGATTTGGCAAATCTTGCTGAACGGTTATCGCTACCTGAGTACTTTCGTAACGTCTATACGTTAGAAGAGTATCATCTAACACTTCGTTTTTTCGGTCCATTGGAGGAAAAAGAACAGCAGTCGTGGAAACAGCAGTTACAGCAGATCGCGCGTACGATGGAACCGTTCGTGCTACGATTCGATCGTTTGATCACGTTCGGTCGGGATGAACGACCACGCGTCGTAGGATTTGGAACGGAATCGGAAGAATTGTTTCAATTAGTGGAACAGATTGATCCGAATTCGACCAGACCATTCGTTCCGCATGTCACGATCGCGAAAAAGTGGCGCGCTGAGGCAGCCGAATGGAAGACGAGTCCGATCCGATCAATAGAGTGGACTGTTCGTGAACTCGTTCTATTTGAAGTACGACCAGAGGTTTCACCGCGATATGAGCCGGTTTATCGGATTCATCTAGGTGAAGAGGAATGAGGTGATCCCCATCGCAATTTTGATGAAACTATATGACTTAGATAGTCGATTTGAAAAAAATCCGCTAGAGATGACGAAACGATTTGTTGAACACCAGGCACTTGATTATACGAACGTTTATCGCAAATGGGAGACAGGAGAATTGTTTCCAGGGGAGACGCTTATCCGTCCGAAGAAGTGGTGGCAAGTGATGAAAAAAAGTGAAGTCATTCAACTTCCGGGTAAACAATTATCTCGAAGAGCGTTTGATAAATGGTACAAAAAACGTCTCGAGTTACAAAAACTCTTGAACGTCGCTGGCGGAGCAGGGGAGGAGGACATTTGGCGGATTCCATTAAAACGTCATTTAGACTTCTATCAGATGTTGCATCTACTAAATGAACAATATGCGATGTTTTATCGGGCGGTCATTCACTATCAAGTCGGAGAAGTCGAGTTGAGTCCATTTGTCGTCGGTCCGTCCGCGATCTATATCATGGAATGGCTCGATGGTGAAGAGAGTATTTATCATATTCGACGAGATAAGTTGTGGCGGGAACAACCGTTCAAAGCATCTGTGAAACAGATTTTGAACCCGAATATCAGTTTAAAACGAACGGAAGACATTTTGCATACGATTCTTGGACGAGATTACGATTTACCGATCGAACGGGTCATCTTAGCTCCAAGTGGTTATTTTGATAAGATTCCAAAAGAAACGACGACGACGTATGTCAATAAAGTGGATTTTCCTAAATGGTTGAATCGTATGAATGGGAATGCGACTCATACAAAAGCTGCTCAAATGCGTGTGTGTGAAAAAATCCTAAAGGAAACCGTATCGATTTCGTTTCAAATGGCGATCCAAAGTGAGGAACAGTCACGCATTCAAGAGTAAGGGAGGGAGCGACGGCATTGTCGTTGCGAAAGAGATGACAAACCAAGAAGTAGCGATACCAGTGATCCGGGCGGAGTTCTCATCGTTCCAAAGCATCCGAGTCGAGGTCGAAGGCAATCCGTCAATCCACTGGTCGCTTGAATGTGATGGACAATCACTTGCGATCCAGCAAGTCGAAACACACCGTGAGGAACAACTGGTGATTTATGAATTGACGGTTCTGGAACCGGTCGAGCTCGAATGCCGATATGAGGTGTTCGGAGCAGGGAGGTCGATTCGCGTCGTTCCTGACCGGTTAGTCCGGACGGAAGCGTTCGAGCGCAAGTACCGTTACGAAGGGAAGCTCGGTGTCTGGGAAGAAAAGGGTACATTTCACTTTGCTGTTTGGTCACCGGTCGCAGAACGGATCATGTGTGTCGTGTACGATCAAGATGAACGGTTGCTCGGAAAGTACGAAATGGAGCGACACGAGCAAGGTGCTTATCATCTTCAACTGGAACAAGATATCGCAGAGTGCTGGTATCGGTATGAAGTGACGACATACCTTGGCACACAAGAGATCGTTGATCCGTACGCTAGTGCGATATCGGAGAATGGTCGATACGGTGTCATCGTTGACGTCGAACGGACGATGACCAAGTGGTTCCCGAAGCGTGTCGCGCGTCCTCTGTTCGTCAAACCGTCAGACGCTGTCATCTACGAAGCGAATATCCGTGATTTCACGATCGATCACTCAGCTGGTTCAAGTTATCCGGGTCAATACACAGGGATGACGGAACGAGGAACGCGCTCTCCTCGAGGTCATGCGACGGGACTTGATTATCTCCTGGATCTCGGGATCACCCATCTGCAATTGCTACCAGTCCACTTTTTTGAGACGACCGATGAACGGACGCGGTCTCCATATAACTGGGGATACGACCCAATGCTTTGGTTCGGGCTAGCTGGGAGTTATGCGAGTTCGGTTGAACCACTCGTTCGCGTCAGAGAATACGCGGAAATGGTAGAGCGACTCCATGAAGCAGGCATTCGTGTCACATTCGATGTCGTCATGAATCACGTCTTCATTCGAGAACGCTCCTCTCTCGAACAGCTTGTCCCTGGTTATTATTTCCGCTACGAAGTAGACGGAACACTATCGAACGGAACAGGTGTCGGAAATGATACCGCATCTGAGCGATTCATGATGCGCCGTCTGATCGTTGACTGTTTGACGTACTTTGCTCGAGTCTACCGGATTGATGCCTTTCGATTTGATTTGATGGGGATTCATGATATTGAGACGATGAATGATGTTCGTGCGGCGCTCGATGCGATTGATCCAACGATTCTAGTGTATGGAGAAGGGTGGGATCTCGCGACAGCGTTACCGGAACGATTAAAGGCGATGAGTGCCTCCGCTGCGCAAATGCCGCGGATCGCCCATTTTAATGATGTGTTCCGTGACGCGTTAAAAGGATCGACGTTCAGTGAATTCGACCGAGGATTCGTTGCGGGAGATGGCTGGAAGGAAGGGGAAGTCCGAAACGGGATTGCGGGAAGTATCCACATCGACAATCAAACGTACGGACGTTTTCCGGAACCTACCTATTCCATCAATTATGTCGAAGCGCACGACAATCATACGTTATACGATAAATTAAAGTTATCTTGTCCAGAGGCAGATGAACAGCAATTATTGCGGATGAGTCGCTTAGCTCAGACGATTGCCTTGTTTGCGCAAGGGATTCCGTTTCTTCACGCAGGTCAAGAGTTCTTACGCACGAAACAAGGTGTTGAAAACAGCTATAACGCACCAGACGAGATCAATCGAATGGACTGGGAACGGCGGGATGATCATCTGTCCCTTGTCACATACATCAAGACGATTTTGCAGATTCGTAGAATGCATGGCGGATTCCGGTTGCACCGAGCGAATCAGATTCGCGAGTTGCTTCATTTCATCGACTTACGTCCGGGTGTCATTGCTTATGAACTTGGAGCGGTCCACTCGTATGATGCATGGCAACGCACGCTCATCGTTTACAATACGACGCGCGAAATCGTTGAAATCTCACTTGATCATTCACGCTGGAATGTGCATGTACAAGGGGATGAAGCCTCGGTCGACCCACTTCTGAAAGGTGTCGACAGGATTCAGGTCCTTCCGTTGTCAACGACGATCGCAACGTGTTAAGATAAGCATTGTGCCTTAGGCAAATCTACTAAAAAAGTTGAGCGGATTATAATGGAATTAGATATTTTAGATGCGCTTGGCGAAGGCTGGACCCTTACGCCAGCAGGTGGAATCACAGGAGAAGCGTACATCGCTTCAACCGGACAATCGAAGTTGTTTTTAAAACGAAATTCATCGCCGTTTTTGGCGATTTTATCCGCAGACGGAATCGTTCCGAAGTTATTATGGACGAAACGGATTTATAGTGGGGACGTCATCAGCGCCCAACAGTTCATTGAAGGCGACGAGTTAGAGCCCGAAATGATGGAACGTCCTGAAGTAGCACGTTTGCTTGGGAAAATCCATGATTCGAAGGAATTACTGTTCATGCTACAACAGCTTGACCAGCGCCCGATCGAACCTGATGAGTTATTGCGACAATGTCGTTTGTACTTTCAACCGGATGATTTAGAGGATCCGGAGCTCGTGGAACATGCGATGGTTTACCTCGAACAAAATCTGGAGCAGGTAAGAACGGATGAGCAGGTCGTTTGTCATTCAGATTTAAACCACAATAACTGGTTGACGGGAGCAGACGGTCAACTCTATCTGAACGATTGGGATGATGCGATTATTGCTGACCGTGCGTACGATCTTGGAATGATGTTATATAGTTATGTCGACGAAGCGGCTTGGCCAGAATGGTTCGAACATTATGGACATCCTTTGACGAGTGATCTGAAACAACGGATGCACTGGTATGTCGTAGCGCAAGCAGTATTGTCACTCTACTGGTATGAAGATACGCGTCATCCGGATGTCGACGACAGTTATCATTTTCTTGAACAGCTACTTGAATACTCAAACGACTAAAAAGCGTGTCATTCCGAAAGGGAACGACACGCTTTTTTGCTTAACCTTCAGCGATTTTAATTTCTTTTTCAATATCATGACTTTCGAGATCTGCCGATCGATAAGCCGCTGTCGTCGGTAGACGTAAATCAAGTTGCGGCTTTTCTTCGAATGTGACGGTGACGTTCTTAACTGTGTAGTCAAAGACGTGACCACCACCTGCGCGAGCAGCATCGATGAAATGAAGGTGATATCCGGCGACGGCGATACCGTGACCAAATCGTGGTGTATAGTATCCGGCAAGCGTTCCTTCCGTGTGCTCGAACGTACGAGCGCTTTGAGAAGCGACAGCTTCCGTGATTGGAACGAACGGTTTTTCCTGGCGTGCGACGGTGCGTGTCTGAACCTCCGTGAATGTTCCGTCAATCCGGATAGCATAAAAGCTATTGATCGTTGGGAGTTGTTCGTTCAGCCAGTGCTCAAACGTCGCTTTTGACATCTCTTCCGTCACGGTCAGGGTTTGTTCCGGCTCGAAACGGGTTAATGTCGCGAAAGGTGTCGTCGTCTCAGGTTGGAGCGGTCGAGCACTACCATCTGAGCGGAGTTGATAGAATTGACCATCGAATCCAATCATCTCACCGTCTAAGTGGTCAAACGTTCCGATACCGAAATCACGTTGATCAAGGACGGAAGCATACGTGACTTCACTCTCAAATACGCCGTCAAGCAGTGCCATCATCGTTGAAATCTGGACGAGTGTTTTATCGTGTGCCATGTGAATCCTCCTTAGTTCAATTGATCGAGATGAACTTGTTCTCCGAGCGCGATGTTGTCACGGTAATCGATCGGTACATCGACGATGACGGGACCGTCTGTCGCGAGTGCTTCATCCATGATCGCGGCTAGTTCAGATGGATGATTGACGCGAAGTCCTTTTGCTCCAAAGCTCTCAGCATATTTGACGAGATCAACGTCACCAAATGACGTACCGGATTTCCGTTTGTATTTCATCTCTTGTTGGAACGCGACCATATCGAATCCGCTGTCGCGCCAGACGAAGTGGACGAGTGGTGAGTTCAAGCGGACAGCTGTCTCAAGTTCCATTGCAGAGAAGAGGAATCCGCCGTCACCTGAAATCGAGACCGCTTTTTTTCTTGGACGTACGAGTGTTGCCGCGATTGCCCAAGGAAGTGCGACGCCGAGTGTTTGCATCCCGTTACTAAAGAGAAGGTGGCGTGGTTCATATGAACGAAAATGACGTGCCATCCAAATATAGTGTGAGCCGACATCGACCGTGACGGTGACATCGTCCGCAATTTTTTCACGCAACGTCTTCATGAAATAAAGTGGATGCGTCAACGGAGAATCCGCGACAGGAGGAACATCACGATCGACAAGACGTTGATGCAATCCTTCAAGGAACTGAACAGAGCTTTCAGGTAATGTGAGTGGTCGTAGGCGTTCAGCGATCGCATCGACGGTTTTCGCCATATCACCGACAAGTTCACGGTCTGGACGATAGAAGTGGTCAATTTCAGCGCGCATTTGATCGATGTGGACAAGCGTGCGGTCGTGCGTCGGTTGGTTCCAGAATTTCGGATCATAGCCGATCGGGTCATAGCCGATCGAGAGCACGAGATCCGCCTCTGCGAGTAATGCGTCACCCGGTTGGTTGCGGAACAGTCCGACACGTCCATAGAAATTCGATTCAAGTTCACGTGATAATGTGCCGGCTGCTTGGAATGTCTGAACGACAGGAATCGAGACGTTTTTGAGTAACGAACGAATCGAGTGTACGACGTCTGGTTGACTCGCGCGCATACCGAGTAACAAGACAGGGAGTTTTGCCTCTTGAATCAGACGGGCTGTTTCATCGACCCATGCTTCTGGTGCAACGCCGAGCTTTGGAGCTTCAACCGCACGGAACGCTGTGACGTTCGCTTCGCTTAGCCCGACGTCTTGCGGGATACTGACGAAAGCAGCTCCAGCTGTCGTTTCAGCTGTTCGGAAAGCATTCGATAATACTTCTGGAATGTTGTCGGCATCTTGTACTTCCGCGCTGAAGTTCGTAATCGGTGTAAAGAGTGCCTGATTGTCCATCGACTGATGTGTTCGTTTTAAACGATCGGCCCGTGTGACAGCTCCGGCAATTGCGACAACAGGGTCACCTTCAGAGTTCGCCGTCACAAGACCAGTCGCTAAATTCGATGCCCCAGGACCAGATGTCACAAGAACAACACCCGGTTTGTCCGTCAAGCGTCCGATGGCTTGAGCCATGAAGGCAGCGTTTTGTTCGTGGCGTGCAACAATGAGTTCAGGTCCCCGGTCCTGTAACACATTGAAGACGGAATCGATTTTGGCGCCGGGAATACCGAAGATGTAATCGACACCCTGCTCGATGAGTGAATCGACAACTAGATCCGCACCTGTTTTCTTCTGTACTAATTCTTTTGAATCGCTGTTTTTATTTTCGTTCATTACAATTCTCCTTTTTACCAACGTTTTTGGTGTTCGATAGCTGTAATAAATTATCTGTTTCAAAAAAGTATACATCTGTTTCATGGTAAAACCAACCTAAAATCATTTAGAAAATAAAAAAAGTACCTTGTGTATGATTACACAAGGTACAGAGATTGCCCTTATTCGACGTCGACTTTTCCGAAAGTCGCCCAGACGAACAAAGCAGTGACTCCCAAGACGAGAACGATGGGAGATGCCCAACTAATCAAGAAATCATCCACAGTATAGCCCTCCTTTTCGGTTCTTACGTACCTTAAGTGTATTAGAATGCTCACTATTTCTCAAGTGACGAACTGCTGAACATTCTTCGATAGGAAACGAAGAAGTTCTTATATAATTACCCGAATCATGATAAACTTATCTGCGGATAATTTAAGTTTGGAAAGGATGAACGATAGTGCGTTTACGACATAAACCATGGGCGCAGGATTATATGAAGGAACAATCCTCGATCTATATAGCAGAACCAGCATCTCTTAAAGGAGCATGGGCTAGCGAGTTCAAGAATGATAACCCGATCTACATCGAAGTGGGATCAGGGAAAGGAGCATTCATTACCGGAATGGCGCACCAACACCCGGATATCAACTTCATCGCGATCGAACTATTCGAAAGCGTTGCCGTGACGATCGTTCAAAAATTGGTCGAAACACCACAATCGAACGTTCGCGTCTTGACGGTCGATGCAAAAGACTTACGTGATTACTTTGAAAAAGGTGAAGTGTCCCGCGTGTACTTGAACTTCTCTGATCCATGGCCAAAGACACGTCATGCGAAACGCCGCTTGACGTATAAAACATTCCTCTCGACATATGAAGATATTTTACCAGCGAAAGGTCAAATCCACTTCAAGACAGATAATCGGAAGTTGTTCGAATCGAGTTTGATGACGATGTCAGCATACGGCATGCGCTTCGACTGGATGTCACTTGATTTACATGCGAATGAACCGGAAGATAACGTCCGAACAGAGTACGAAGAGCGTTTTTCATCAATGGGTCAACCGATTTATCGGATGGAAGCAACGTACCAAAATTAATTTAGACAAAAAGTTTTCTTATTTTCCTGGTATTTCTTTCACACTTTTTTCTTATTAATTGGTACAATGTTGTTGACTGAAGAACTTGTACTTATAGGTAAAGGGGGAATTTGGGGATGTGGCAGAAAAGCTTAGCCTTCGTAACGGCGCTCTTTCTCGCATTAAGTATCGGTCAATCGGTACTTGCTGCGGTTGATACCTCAGAAATGACGAAAGCATTAGATGAGGAATTACCAACGACGCATTACGATTATAAAAAAGGTTCGGTCGAAATCGAGGATCCGAAGACGTTCACGAATGAAAAAGGAGAAGAAGTCATCGGCGGGATCGCTGTCATCGAGACAGTCCGTGACGGCATCTTCATCACAATCAAACGTGAAATCCACTTCTTCAATGCCGATAGCGGTAAATTGTTGACGAGTGCCGATGCTGCAAAAGTTGATGGCGTAAAAGAATACATCGACGGTAACTCGGATAATCTTCAACAAAAAGTCGTCTACTGGTTACCGATGCTCTTGATGTTGTTGATCATCGCTGTACCAGCAGTCATCTTATACATCGTTGTTCCACGTCTATACTCGACGACGGAATACATGAACCCGATCTACGAACGCAACGACAACCCGCGTTAATTAAGAAAAAAAGCCTCTATCCAATCGGATAGGGGCTTTTCTCATGCAAGCAACACGAAGATGAAAGCGAGTATGGCAGGCAAGCCTTGTTTGAGTAAAATGGAGCGATTGGCAGTCACGGCGCCATAAAGCGCAGCGATGATGACACATGCTAAAAAGAACAATTGGACAGCCACATCCTGACGAATCAGACCAAATACGAGTCCGGCTGCTAAAAATCCATTATATAAGCCTTGATTCGCAAAAAGTGTCCGAATTTGTTGTGATGCAACAGCTTCGTCCGTTAAACCGAACGTTCGACGAGCCGCTTTGGAAGAAAGAAAGAACATTTCAAGTGCTAAAATATAAAAGTGTTCCAAAGCAACGAGGATAACGAACAGCGTAGCAAGAATCGACATGAATCATACCTCCTTCAGATGAACGTGGAAAAAAGACCGTACTTCGTCGATCGAAGCACGGTCTTTTGATTAAGCGTATTCGAGTAAAGCGCCAGTTTCGGCATCAACTGTGAATTGATACGTTTTTTCGTCATCACCTTCAAGGACCGAGATGCCACCTTTGTAGCTTTGGTAGTCACGTGACTCATATGCGTAAGCCTCTGGTGTTGCAGAGATCCATGCACCTTGGACACGTCCTTTTGCTGAAAATGTGCGTTTCGTGATTTCGAGCGCTTCCTCGGCAGAAAGTTGTTTGTCATCAACGGCTTTCTTCACTGCGAAAGCGGCGACGACAGCTGCTGCCAATCCGATAATCCAATAGCGTTTTTTCATTAAAATTCCCCTCCTTACAGGTTCTATTCCTACTGTACCAAATAATTCGTTCAGAGAGAAACAAAAGGTTAAGTGATAGAAGCAATTTTTTGTATAATGAGAAGCAGGAGGCGATACATATGAATGAAAAAACGAGAGAGTTATTTCGAACACTGACGGAATTAAATGGGGCACCAGGGTTTGAGCACGACGTTCGTCAGTTCGTTCGCGAGCGCATCACACCTGTCACGGATGAGATCGTTACGGATGGACTCGGTTCGATTTTCGGAAAACGAACAGGCGATGCGACAGGACCGAAAGTCATGGTTGCCGGGCACATGGACGAAGTGGCATTCATGGTGACGCAAATCACGAAGAACGGAATGTTACGGATTCAACCGCTCGGTGGCTGGTGGAGCCAAGTGTTGCTTGCGCAACGCTTCTCGATCTGTACGGATAGCGGTGTCATCCCTGGTGTCATCGCATCGATTCCACCACACTTGTTGACAGAAGAAGTACGCAATAAGCCGATGGCGATCAAAGACATGTTCATCGATATCGGTGCAGACTCAAAAGAAGAGGCAGAATCGTTTGGAGTACGTCCGGGTATTCCTGCCGTACCATTCTTCCCGTTCACACCGATGGCGAATCCGAAGAAGATCATGGCGAAAGCATGGGATAATCGCTATGGTGTCGGAATGGCGATTGAATTACTGGAAGAGACGACAGCGGCGGATCATCCGAACATTTTGTTCTCGGGTGCAACGGTTCAAGAAGAAGTTGGATTGCGCGGAGCGCAAACAGCGACAGCACTCATCGATCCCGACGTCGCGTTCGTCGTCGACGCTTCTCCTGCCAATGATGCATCAGGAGACAAAACGGAATTCGGTCAACTCGGACAAGGCCCATTGCTTCGAATTAAAGACAGTGTCATGATTCTCTCAAAAGAGATGACAGATTACGTCCTCGATACGGCAGAATCGAACAAGATTCCGTACCAATATTATGTCGGTGCAGGTGGAACCGATGGTGGTGTCATCCATCGTTCGAATAATGGGATTCCAACGACAGTCGTTGGTTTACCAGCACGCTACATCCATACGCATGCATCGATCATGCATACAGATGATTATGATGCGGCGAAGGAATTGCTTCGGAAACTCGTCACGAACCTCGATACGACGACGCTCGCGACGCTGCAAGTTAAGTGAATGACATGACAGACAGTGGATGTGAATCCGCTGTCTGTTTTTGTTTAATAAGAACGATGTAAGTACGGACTGTCTTGTCAGTTGAAAAAACAATGTAGTCGGATAGAAAGGAGATTTGATATAATGATACGCGATGTTAAGAAAAGGACGTGACAAGATGTTCAAACAAAAAGGGATTTCACTTAGCCCTAAAGTATATTTCATCACCGTATTAAGTTATATGGCACTTGGCTTGTTTAGTTCGTTGATCATGGGTCTCATCATCCGGACGATTGGTGAAGGACTGGTGGGGCGTGGTGTAGAGGCGAAGTTCCTCATTCAGTTAGGAGAGCAGGCGATCGCACTGACTGGACCAGCAATCGGTGTGGCTGTAGCGTTTGCACTTGAGGCACCACCGCTGATCTTGTTCGCAGCAGTTGCCGTTGGTGCGTTCGGATATGAAGCAGGAGGACCAGCAGGGAGTTACATTGCAACGCTTCTTGCGACAGAGGTCGGAAAACTCGTTTCAAAGACGACACGACTCGATATTTTATTGACGCCGTTTGTTACGTTACTAGCCGGATTCGTTGCCGGACGTTACGCGGGAAAGTGGATTGGGAAAGGGATGACGGATCTTGGTGAGTTGATTCGTTGGGGAACGGAACGCGAACCATTATTCATGGGAATTTTTGTTGCTACCGTCATGGGTCTTGCATTGACGGCGCCGATTTCGAGTGCCGCGCTTGGAATCATGCTTGGTTTGGATGGACTTGCTGCAGGGGCGGCGACGATCGGTTGTGCGGCACAGATGATTGGGTTTGGCGTCATCAGTTACCGTGATAACGGAATCGGTGGCGTGGTTGCCCAAGGGATTGGTACGTCGATGTTACAAGTAGGGAATATCATTCGAAATCCTTGGATTCTTCTACCGCCGACTGTAGCCGGCGCAATCCTAGCGCCATTTGCGACTGTTCTGTTGATGCTTGAGAGCAATCCGGAAGGTTCTGGTATGGGCACGAGCGGATTCGTTGGTCCGTTGATGTTATTAAAAACGATGGGGTTCGAAATGGAGTATTATCTAGCAGTCGCTGTCCTCTGTTTCCTTGCGCCTGGCATCATCAGTTATTTCATTTATCGCCTATTACGACGTCTCGGTCGGATTCAAGATGGCGATTTAAAAATCGAATATTAAATACAAAAAGCTGATTCTAAAGGATACGCCTGTTTGACCAAATGGTGGACGAACAAGCATATGACTTTTTGAATCAGCTTTTTTCATAAAGAGAATCCGAATGAACTTGAATAAAAACTCGTAAAGAAAACATAGAGGTAAATGAGGTAAAGTGGAGTCAAATACCGCATGCGTACGACGGGCAATTTTCGAGCGAGTCGTTTTCCGAGTGCTTCGAGTAAAATGATGATCGCAAAACCGACGACCAAATACAAAAAGATTTCGGGTAAGCTTCGTTCGGAATCAATGAAGGAATAGCCGTAACGTAAACAACTCGTCATGCCAACGAAGCCGACGAAGCGTTCGAACGGATGTTTGATTGGTTGATCTGCCATAGTGAAGTCCTTTCCAGGTGTTTTCTAGTTGCAGTATAGCAAACCAAGCACGAAAACGCACAGTCACAATTGAATATGCTATGATGAGGGCAATGACTTCTAGGGAAATCAAAGGAGGAAATCATCATGAAAACATTACAATCCAAACAAGAATTCGATACAGCAAAACAAGGAAATGCCGTCTTTTTATTCTCAGCAAACTGGTGTCCGGATTGCCGCTTCTTAGATCCGTTCATGCCGGAAATCGAGCAAACATTTAACGGCTTCGAGTTTTACTATGTCGATCGAGATGATCATATTGAAATTGCCCAGGAAATGGACATCTTCGGAATTCCGAGTTTTGTTGCATTCCGCGATGGTGAAGAGACAGGGCGTTATGTCGGGAAAGAGCGGAAGACACCAGAACAGGTGACAGCATTTTTAGAGACGGTTTAAGAAAAAAGCGAGCGCTGACTCGCTTTTTTTCATGATAGAAAGGATGAATTCGAATGGAACTACAACAAATCCGAAGAATGATGACACAAACATTTGAAGAAGAAGGGTACACGACATATTTCGATCGTGAAAAGTCTGTATTACGAATTGAGCGAAAGAACGATAAATCAGGCGTTGATGTCGGATTGAATCCGCTTGTCGCAAAAGCAAAACGAAGAGGTGTCATCGCAGTCGAAGAGACGATCGAATATATCCGTGCTGTACTCGGACAAACGGATCAAATCTCACTCGTTGGACAAGAGCAAAAAATCTTTCCTGTCATTCGCGCTAAATCGTTTGCCGATACGACAAAAGAAGGAAAGACGCTCGTCAGTACACCACATACAGGTGAGACGAAAATCATGTACGCGCTTGATCTAGGAGCGACGTATCGTTTGATTGATGAGGAGTTACTGGCGTCTGCTGAATGGACAGCTGAACAGTTATCAGAAGCAGCGCGTTTTAATGTGAAATCGCTTGAAGCGCCATTTAAACAAGATGAAGTCGCGGGGAATATCTTTTATTTCTTGAGTCTCGGCGACGGATATGAGGCGAGTCGTGTTTTGAACAAGACGTTATTAGCAGATTATGCGGCGCAAATCGAAGGAGAATTCGCTGTCGGGATTCCGCATCAGGATGTGCTGATTTTCGCGGATATTCGTAATGACGCCGGATATGATGTCTTACAGCAACTGATGTTTGACTTCTTCTCGAACGGTCGGGTACCGGTCACAGCATTACCATTCTTATATGAAGATGGCAATCTGGAACCGGTCTTCGTCCTTGCGAAAAACAAGCAGCCGAAAGAGTGAAGAATCTGATACAATAGGCATTGTGAGAAAGACGGAAGGGAGTCATGGATTGAATGAATGTGTTTTATAATAAAGAGGGCGTCGGTGACGTCTTAATGATCATTTTGGAAGACGCACCACGTGCGGAAGTGACAGCGACTCGTGAAGGAGACGTAGCAACTATCAAGCATGGTGATCGTGTCGTCGGTTACAACCTGTTTGATGCTTCGACTACGTTTACGATCGAGACACAAGGACCGGTTGAATTGACGGAAGAATTGGCAACACGCATCCAAAAGGAACTGGCGAGTCGAGATATCGAATTGTCACTCGAACAAGTGGATTATTCTCCGAAATTCGTTGTTGGGTTCGTTGCTTCTTGCGAGAAGCATCCGGATGCTGATAAATTATCGGTCTGTCAGGTAGAAGTAGATAACGGAACTTTACAAATCGTTTGTGGAGCACCGAATGTAGCGGCGGGTCAAAAAGTAGTCGTTGCTAAACCAGGAGCGGTCATGCCGTCTGGGTTAATCATCCGTCCTTCAGCGTTACGCGGCGTACCATCAAGCGGTATGCTCTGTTCAGTACGTGAGCTCGGACTTGTCGATGCACCACAAGAAAAAGGGATTCTTGTACTCGATGATACAAAAGCAGTAGGGGAAGCATTCTCAATCGGTCGATGATTCGACCGATTTTTTAACAAGATGGAGGGGTGAACGTATGAGTAATCGTTATGAACAGTCACTAAAAGAGCAGGCTGCCCGGATTCGTCGAGAGCTTGCAGGGGAACGTGAGACAAAGCCGGTGGAACGTCCGAAAAAAGAGGAGCGTGAAGATCGCTTCGTTTTAACGGATGTGCCTTCACCGATTTATGGATTCCAACGTCCGAAGCAATCTGCATCGGAAACCGTAAAAGCTGCGGAAGAAACGGAAACGAGTGAGCAGGTTTCGGAAACAGTCGAAGAGGGAAATACTGATGAGGTTGCTTTGACGAATCAAGAACTAATCGCGCCAGAAGTCGTATTAGACGAAGCGGAAGCAGATGCTGGTCTTGTACCGGTGACGGACGTCGAATTACTTATACCGGAACCTCACACAAGTGAAGAGCTCGTAAGAGAAGAAGTGCCGACCGTAACCGAAGTAGAAGAAACGGACGAAACTGAAACATCTTCCAACAGTGAGACGGTGGAACCATCAGTTGTTCCGACAGAGACATCAAGTGAAGAGTCTGCTGATGAAAAAGAAGCTGAGCAACAAGCGGAGAGCTTCGCACCGACTTTTGATACATCTGCTATTGAAGTAGATCAAGATCCATCTGTTACTGAGGTCGATAAGCCTGTTCAGTCGGAAGTGAAAAAACCGGTCGGACCGCCTGTTAACGTCGTTATGACGACGAAAGACTTGATGGCGATGTATCGCGCACGTCGAGAACAAAATAATTTACATGGTAAAAAATAAATCGGTTTGCTATAATGGTACAGGTTTTGTACCCGAGCCCGATGGTACGGACCGGAACGTGAATTGGAGGGCTTTTATATGACAAAGTATCATTTTGTTGGAATCAAAGGAACAGGGATGAGTGCGCTCGCCCAAGTACTACATGAGATGAATCATGAGGTGCAAGGTTCAGACATCGAAAAGCACATTTTTACTGAAGACGCGTTACGGGCTAAGGGAATTCCATTTTTCCCGTTCAATGCGGATAACATCAAAGAAGATTATGTCATCATCCAAGGGAATGCTTTTGGAGATGATCATCCAGAAATCGCACGGGCAAATGAACTTGGTTTAACCATCCATCATTATTACGATTTCTTAGGACATCTAGCAAATGAATATCGTTCGGTCGCCATTACAGGCTCACACGGAAAAACGTCGACGACAGGTTTGCTTTCACACGTCTTGAGCGGTATCACGCCGACAGCTTTCTTGATCGGAGACGGGACAGGGGCAGGAGTAGAGGATGCGAAAGCATTCGTCTTCGAGGCATGTGAATACAAACGTCACTTCTTATATTACAAGCCGGACTACGCTATCATGACGAATATCGACTTCGATCATTCGGATTATTTCACAGGAATCGATGACGTCGTTTCGGCATTCCAAGAAATGGCGATGCAGGTTAAGCAAGCGATCGTTGCTTGTGGAGATGATGAGCATCTTCAAAACATTCAAGCGAATGTACCTGTTCTCTATTATGGATTTGGAGAAAACAATGATTTCCGCGCGGAAAACGCGACGTCAACGCCAGATGGTACATCATTTGATGTTTATTTACGTGATGATTTCTACGGCACGTTCCTCATTCCAGGATTCGGTCGTCATCATGTCTTGAATGCACTCTCTGTCATTGCGATCTGTCAGTACGAAGGATTGAGCAAAGACGACGTTGCTGAACGTTTAGCCACATTTGGTGGTGTAAAACGTCGCTTCAGTGAGTCGGAATTCGGCACACAAATCCTAGTAGATGACTACGCGCACCATCCAAAGGAAATCAGCGCGACGATTGAGTCCGCACGGAAAAAATATCCGGACCGTGAAGTCATTGCGATTTTCCAACCGCATACGTACACACGCTTGAAATCATTCATGGATGATTTCGCGACTTCTTTACGTGAGGCAGATGCGACATATCTATGCGAAATCTTTGGATCGGCACGTGAGCAGGAAGGGCAAGTTCGCGTCGAAGATCTGCAGGAGAAAATCCCGCAAGCTTCTATTCTGACGCGCGACAACGTTTCTGTTCTACGTCAGCATGAAAATGCTGTGCTTCTGTTCATGGGAGCGGGCGATATCCAGACGTATCAGCATCAGTATCAAAGTGTGAAATAAACGAGAATTAAAAGTGTCACTCGACCCGAGTGGCACTTTTTTTGTCGTATTTTTGAATTATGATAGTAATTTCAAAAAACCGATGAGGAAAATCTAAAATAGGATTGCATCTTGAAATAAAGTTTGAAATAGTGTGTATGTGTTGAAGTTATTAACGGAAAGGAAAGACACCATGGGACAGATTTTACTCATCTTATTGCTCCAGTTGATTTACGTTCCTGTTTTGACATTACGGACGATCATGCTCGTCAAAGGGCGGACTGTCATTGCTGGATTATTTGGCACAGTCGAAACATTGATTTACATTTTTGCACTAGGAATCGTATTCCAAGACTTAACGACACTCGGTATGGTCGTTTATGCGCTTGGATTTGGTCTAGGAATACTCGTCGGTGGATATGTCGAGCGAAAACTCGCCATCGGTTACAATATGATTCAAGTGCATACGCAAGAATTTCCAGCGGAACTGATTCAAGTCATTCGCGATAATGGTTTCGGTGTGACACATTATCAAGGTCAAGGACGAGACGGTGTCCGTTATCGGTTAGATGTGCTCGCGGCTCGAACACGTATGAAAGTGCTTCGTAATCTCGTCGAAGAATACGAACCGAAAGCATTCCTCGTTGCATTCGATTCCGTCGACTTCAAAGGTGGGTATATGTTGAAAGGATTAAAGCGTCCTCGATAGAGCACTTTTCCTGAGAATGATGTTTATTCTTTGTTATTTAAGGATAAAGATGAAATAGAACGTCATTTGAAATCAGGAAAGGGGAATATCAGATGATTAGTAATCATGCAAAATCAGCTTTGAATCAACAGGTAGCAAACTATGGGGTACTGTTCGTCAAACTCCACAATTATCATTGGTACATTAAAGGACCAGACTTCTTAACGCTTCACGAGAAGCTTGAAGAACTTTATACATGGGTATCTGAACAATATGATGTTGTTGCAGAACGTCTATTGATGAATAACGGAACACCTTCTGCGACACTGAAAGAGTATTTAGAGCAAACGACGCTTGAAGAAGCGAAATCGGGGTTATCGGCAGATGAGATGATTGATTCCGTCATCAAAGACTTCCAACAAGTCCGAAAAGAGATGCTCGATGCGATTGAACATCTTGAGGCACAAGACGTGACGGTTGAAGATGATCTACTTGGTCAAGCGAAGGAAATCGAAAAACAAATTTGGATGCTCCGTGCGACATTGAAAAAATAAGATATAGAAAACGGATGACCCCGTCCTATGTAGGACGAGCCATCCGCTTTTTCTTATTTCAGGTTTTCAGGATTGAGGACTTCGAGTTCTGGAAGAACGAAACGACCGTCTTTACGGATCAATACGTCGTCGAACCAGATTTCTCCACCACCGTAATCGGGACGTTGGATGTTGACGAGATCCCAGTGAACGGATGAGTCATTACCGTTGTAGGCTTCTTCGTAAGCTTGACCTGGTGTGAAGTGGAAGCTGCCATCGATTTTTTCATCGAATAGAATATCCTTCATTGGATGCTGAATGAAAGGATTGACGCCGATCGCGAATTCGCCGACGAAACGAGAACCAGCATCTGTATCGAAGACTTGGTTGATCCGATCCGTATCGTTCGCCGTCGCTTCGACGATTTTACCGTCTTTGAACGTCAGTTTGACGTTTTCAAACGTGAACCCTTGATATGGAGACGGTGTATTGTACGAGATCACACCGTTGACCGAATCCTTGACCGGTGCCGTAAAGACTTCACCGTCTGGAATGTTGGCATTTCCAGCGCATTTGATGGCTGGGATATCTTTGATCGAAAACGTTAGATCCGTTCCTGGTCCGACGAGACGAACACGATCCGTCCGGTTCATCAAGTCAACGAGTGGTTCCATCGCTTGACCCATTTTTTCATAATCAAGCGTACAGACATCGAAGTAGAAGTCTTCGAATGCTTCTGTTGATTGATTGGCAAGTTGCGCCATCGATGCGGTTGGGAAACGAAGGACGACCCATTTCGTTCCTTTGACACGATCTTGTGTGTGCATCTTACCAATCGTTTGACCGTAAAGTTTCATCTGTTCAGCCGGCACATCTGACAATTCATTGATGTTATCACCAGCACGTAGTCCGATGTATGCGTCCATCGCTTGCATTTGCTTGCGTTCGATGTCTGCCATCAATTGGAGTTGCTCTTCTGAAGCATTTCGGTATAATTTTCGTAGGATACGATTATCCTTAAGTAAGACGAACGGATGACCGCCAGCCGCGTAGGCAGCTTCAACAAGTGCCTCGACCAGTTCGCGTTCGATGCCGAAGTTTTCAATCAATACTTTTTCACCAGGTTCAAGGGCAACCGAATAGTTAATGAGATTCGTTGCCAGTTGAGTAAGACGTGGGTCACGCATGAAATTTCCCCCTCGAAATGGATTATGTAGGTTTCATTTATCATTGTAACGGAAATAAACCATTTGGAGTAGCAGGAACGACTTGCTACATGTCGAACTATCAACAAAAGACTATGCAAAAAAATTGGAGGCAAGAACCATGGAAATCACATTAGGCGGAGTCGCCGGATTAGTCGCTGCGATCGCATTCGTAGTGCTCGTCATTTTCCTTGCCCGTGTATTAGGTGCTGCGAGTAAGACGCTCAACAATGTAGCCAACACGACAGCAGGACTTGAACGTCAATTAGACGGTATCATGATGGAGACGACAGCGTTGTTACATAAGACGAATCGTCTGGTCGATACGATTGAAGAAAAAACAGAATTGCTTACACCTGTCGCAAACTCGATCGAAGAACTTGGTACGTCTTTAAACAAAGTGACAGATTCTGTCCGGACAGTATCCGATACGGTCGCTGGTGCGGCGGATACGAATAAAGAACAGATTGCGCAAGCAGTCCGTTGGGGTTCGGTCGCTGTAGAGTTATTTAAGAAAAATAAACCGGCAGAGACTACGGTTCAAAATCATTCGACGGCAACGACGACGGTCGAGAAAAAGCCACGTCGTCGATTCCGGAAAAAGGCAGAGGCGCCGGTCACACCGGAAGTCGTGTCAGTACCGGACGTTGAAAGCATTCCAGATGAGTTGAAGGGAGATCGTAAATCATGACGAAACAACATCCATATCAAGCACAAGATTCTTCTAAAGGAGGAGGCTTCCTTGCCGGAATCATCGTTGGTGGATTGATTGGTGCTGCGGCAGCTCTCCTTTCTAGCCCAAAATCAGGTCGTGAAGTACGCAATCTGATTGACGAGCGTACGGCTCCTGCCCGTCAACGTTTGACGGAACAGACACAAGTCGTCCGCGAAAAAGCGGAGCCACTCGTAGGTGAGTGGATTCAACTAGCGAAAGATAAGGCAGCACCTGTCATTGAAAAAGCGAAGAACAATTCAACGGTTCAAGAAGCGGCACAATATGCGGGCTTTGAGAAGGATCAGGCAAGCATTGATGCTGCTCTCGCGGAAGCGGAGCAACTCGTACGGGACATTGAACGTGAAATCGGCGACGAAGTCGATGGGGCGTCTGTTGCAGAAGAAATCGACACGGAGACGGTCGTTGAACTTTCGGAGTTACGTGAACAGTTAGCAGACGAACAAGAGGAAGACAATGATCCACAGTCTGATGTGAATCATAAGAAATAATCAATACATGAGGAGCTCTCATCATGAGGGCTCTTTTTCTATGTTTCCTTATAGAGGAAACATCAAAAAATTATATGAAAAAACGTAATTTATTTTCATATTTTAAGAAATCATGCAGCTTCTTTATGTACAACAGGGAAAGAGTTCGCTATAATTAGTTGCTATTACGAGCTATATGCTGATTAGGGAGTGGTAGGACATGGATCAACATGCAGAATTAAAAAGATTACGTGATGAACTCGATTTAGTGAATGCAGAATTATTGGAATTGATGAACAGACGAGGTCAAATTGCCGTTGAAATCGGAAAAGTCAAACGAGCACAAGGGCTTGATCGATACGACCCTGTTCGAGAACGTCAAATGCTCGAATCAATTGCCGCTAATAACCATGGACCTTTTGAAACAGGACGCCTTCAGCATGTATTTAAAGAAATTTTCAAAGCTTCTCTCGAATTACAAGGAGAAGATCGGACTCGGAAATTACTCGTATCACGGAAACAAAAACCGACGAATACGATCATCCGGATCGGAGATGCCGTCATCGGAGACGGTTCACAACAATTGATCGCTGGACCGTGTGCGGTCGAGAGCGAAGAACAAGTATTTGAGGTCGCGGAACAGCTCGCGAAACATGGCGTGAAGTTCATGCGAGGCGGAGCGTACAAACCACGTACATCGCCTTACGACTTCCAAGGTCTAGGACTCGAAGGTCTAAAGATGTTGAAAAAAGCAGCGGACGCGCACGGTTTGCATGTCATCACTGAAATCATGACACCGAGCGCCGTTGAATCTGCTTTACCATATGTCGACATCATCCAGGTCGGCGCACGCAACATGCAAAACTTCGATTTACTCAAAGAAGTCGGTCGGACGAATAAGCCGGTTCTTTTAAAACGAGGTCTTTCTGCAACGCTCGAGGAATTCATGTACGCGGCTGAGTACATCATGGCGAGTGGTAACGATCAAGTCATCTTATGTGAGCGTGGTATTCGGACGTATGAACGTGCAACACGGAACACGCTTGATATCTCAGCAGTTCCGATTCTGAAGCAAGAGACGCATCTTCCTGTCATGGTCGATGTCACGCACTCGACAGGACGTAAGGATTTACTCTTGCCAACAGCAAAAGCGGCATACGCGATTGGGGCAGACGCTGTCATGGTCGAAGTCCATCCGTTCCCAGCACTTGCGTTGTCTGATGCGAATCAACAACTCGATTTCCAAGAATTCGATACGTTCATCGAAAACTTGACGACTACCTTTCCGGCACTAAACGTTCAATGATTTCCGAAAAAGGGTAACCTAAAGCGAATGAAAACGTTTTACAATGAAGGAAGAATGGGAAAAGAAAACTATCTTTTCCTGTCTTCCTTTCGTGTTGCCTAAAAATGAAAACGAAATGAAAACACTTGAGATGGATCATACTAAAGGAGGAATTTGTTTTGAATAGTAATATTACGATTTACGATGTCGCGCGAGAGGCTGCTGTTTCGATGGCGACCGTATCGCGTGTCGTCAACGGAAACCCGAATGTCAAACCATCTACACGAAAGAAGGTCCAAGACGCAATCGAACAGCTTGGTTATCGTCCAAACGCTGTTGCCCGTGGACTGGCAAGTAAAAAAACAACGACGGTCGGTGTCATCGTGCCCGATATCTCGAACATCTTCTTTGCGGATTTAGCACGCGGGATTGAGGATGTCGCGACAATGTATAAATATAACATCATTTTATGTAACTCCGACCAAAACCGGGAAAAAGAGATTCATTTGCTCAATACATTACTCGGAAAACAGGTGGATGGAATCATCTTCATGGGTGGACGTTTGCATGAGGATCTCGTTCGTGAGTTCAAAACATCACCGGTTCCGATCGTTCTTGCTGCGACGTTGAATCAAGATTATGATCTTCCTGCCGTCAATATCGATTATGAGAGTGCTGCGCACGATGCTGTTAAGTCTTTGATTGACCGTGGACATGAACGGATTGGATTCATCACTGGACCACTCGAACAGCAAATCAATGGTGAAAAGAAATTTGCGGGTTATCGCCGAGCACTCGAAGAAGCAAATCTTCCGTTTAACGAGCAAAATGTCGTCCTTGGAAACTATACGTATGATTCAGGAATGAAGGCGATGAATCAATTGCTTGAACTTGGAGAAGATTGCCCACGCGCGATTTTTGCTGGAACGGATGAGATGGCTCTTGGTGTCATCCATGCCTTACAGGATGCGGGACACCGTGTACCGGAAGACTTCGAAGTCATCGGACACGATAACACACGTCTTGCAACGATGATTCGTCCGAAACTGACGACTGTCGTTCAACCGATGTATGATATCGGAGCAGTCTCGATGCGTCTATTGACGAAAATCTTGAACAAAGAAGAAATTGAAACGAACGATGTCACGTTACCACACCGGATCGAACAACGGGATTCGACACGTCCTTAATCGAAAAAACGTCTCTTCTCTCAAGCAAGCTGCTTGAAAAAAGAGACGTTTTTTTATTTCGCGACGGTAATAAGTTCATCTTGGTGATGGTGGAGTTGGTCATTTTCGACATGGAGTCGAACCGTCGTCTGACCAGGTGCAGTCAATGTTACTTTCCCGCTGTAAGCATCATCCTTTTTTTCTAGAGGAACGTAGTTATGCTTTTCAATGCCCGTTTCAATGACTTCCACTTGTACGTTCGCTTTTAGCGGTTTCCCATCGAGGAAAACATGAAAGGAGACGGGAAGTTCAGCACCAGCTTTCGCTTTTGTTGCGCCCATGTAATGGACAGACAGACCGTCGACGGCTTCGTGATCATGTCCATGCTCGTGCGATGCTTCCTCTTTTTCATGTGAATGATCCATGACGACGAATGAGATCTTATCCATATGATGGAGTCCTTTTTTATCATTGATATGATACAGTCCTTCATACTCACCTTCAGCAAGTTTAGCTTCTGCTTGATAAGAACCGGTCTTTTTCAAGGTTGCCTTGAACTTTTGATGGGCACCGTCTTGTTTTCCGGCTTCCCAAACTTCAAATGTCACGTCCTCAAGATTGACTGGTTTCTTTTGTTCGACAGCTGACGCTTTAAAAACAACTTTATCTTCTTCCATTGTCTTGGCTGGAACATTAACGTTGACCTCGACCGTCGGTTTTCCTGACCCTTGCATGTTATCGTGATCCATTGCCTGTTTTTCATTGCCGCACCCTGCGAGTACGATCCCCGTCGATAGAATAAGACCGGAATAAAGCCATGCCTTTTTCATGATGATTCCCCCAACTATTATTCATTTACTAAGTAAAAATTCCATATTTAGTATAGCAACAAGTTGTGAACTCCGAACGAAATAAATGTGAAGATAAAAAGTCAATTAATCAATGGAGTAAGGGGAAGTCGCAGTCAATTGTTTCTTACGCTCATCACTTACGAACGGCCAAATCAGTCGTTTGACGGTCTCCCAATTTTTTTCTTCGATTTCAGGTCGTCGCGGAATGGTGGGGTAGAGTGGTGTTGGATCATGCCAGTGTGTTGGTGGGGGTGTTTCTTGTCCACTCCAACGTTTTTGCCATGAAGTAGGAATCTCTCCGTGAAACGGAGCTTGTCCGGTCATGGCAGCAAAAACTTGACTCCACGCGCGGGGGACGACACGATACCAGTCATAGCCACCGCCTCCTAAAGCAACGATTTTTCCATTCGTATATTTATTTGCTGCAGCGACGGCGATTTGAGGGATCTGCTCATAACTTTTCATCGTTAAGGATAAATGAGTCAATGGATCAAGCGCGTGTGCATCGGCACCATTTTGCGTAATGATGAGATCTGGTTGGAACAATTCGCAGGCTTCAAAGAGTGCCGTCTCATACGCGAGTAAAAACGAATCATCTTCCGTAAAGGCGTCCAGTGGCACGTTCCAGCTGAATCCATACCCTTCTTCAGACCCCCGTTCCGTCACCATTCCCGTTCCTGGAAATAAGTAGCGACCCGTCTCATGGAGAGACAATGTCATGACGTCCTTTCGATTATAAAAGGCCCATTGTACACCATCACCGTGATGGGCGTCTGTATCGACATAAAGAATTTTACAGTGATATTTTTCAATCATGGCTGCCATGGCGACAGCGGTATCGTTATAGACACAAAAACCAGAGGCACGTCCACGGAATCCGTGATGCAATCCACCGCCGATATGAAAGGTCCGTTTATATTGACCAGATAAGACGAGATCACACGCTTCGATCGTGCCGCCGACAAGGAGAGAAGCGCCCGAATGCATCCCTTGAAACAAAGGGGTATCTTCTGTCCCAAGACCATACATCTGTGCCTTGAGGGGGGTTAATGCTCCGGTTCCAGCTGCTTTGACGGCGGCAATATAATCCTGATCATGAACGAGTGACAATTCTTCATCAGTCGCATGACGTGGCGCGATACAAGGAATGTCATCTAATTGATGCATCGCTTCAAGCAAGGAAACAGTTAATTCGAGGCGAATCGGATTGAATGGATGTGTCTCCGAAAACCGATAAGTCGCTTCTTCAGGACTGTACAGATAAGCAAAATCCTTCATCTGCTCACATCCGGTCCAAGTACATCGAATCCTTCTTTGCGCAACTTTTCGATGATCCGAATCGGATTCATCGTCTGGACACGAAACGCAACGATCCGGACATACGGATCGTCTGTTGGATATACGAGTACATTTAAGATATTGATATTCGTTTTGGCAAGCAGTGCGGCAATCTTTGCTAATGTTCCAGCAGTGTTCTCAACACGGATTTCGATTTGAGAACTTGGTTCGAGTGCACCCGTCAATTGAACGAATGTCCGCAACAAATCCGTTTCCGTGACGACACCGACAAGGCGTCGACCGCGGACGATTGGCAGACACGTCAATCGGTATTCATAAAACAGCACAGCCGCATCTTCGAGAAAATCGAGCGGATGAGCCGTGACAGGACTTTCAATCATGATGCTTGAGACCGGATACTGTAGGTCTTGTTTTGCTGTATCCGGATGAAAGATACTACTTGCGCTTTGAATTTCCTTTAATCCGACAAGACCGACGAGTTCATGGCGGGCATTGACGACAAGAACATGACGAATCTGATGACGTTGCATGAGTTCGATCGCATGCGCGATGGAATTCGTCGGTTGCATCGTGATGCACGTCGTATTCATGATTTGTTCGATTAACATGACGATTCCTCCTCGAGCTCAGTCATACATGAAGCGTCTTCTCAAGCGTAGCGCATCAAAATGAGCGACGACTTCAGGTGAGACGTGTTTTCCGATACGTGCCATCAGGCAGTTGGCAGGATGGGAGGCGATTTCCGGATCGTCGGTCGGGAAGAAGACAAGACCACCATGGTTCATCATCTTCTCCATGATCTTTCGGTAATCCCAGACCGATAGTCCGCTCCCTTTTAGGTCCCAATGCCAATAATATTCAGTCGTTAAAATCAAATAGTGTTCCATAGCAGGATCGAGCATAGAGATTTCAAGCAATTTTTTACCGATCTGTTGTCCGCGGAACCGAGAGGAGACTTCGATCGCTCCGAGTTCCAAGATGTACGGATTGTTTCCTTCGCTCCACGTTTCGTAAGGGTCAGGGTATAAGTAAGTCACATAACCGATGATTTCCGTTCCTTGACGAGCGACGATGATCCGTCCTTCCTCAAGGTCTGCGATCTCAACGAGTGCTTGATGTTGTTCAGCGGGTGGACGAAAAGCCGTCAACCCTGAATCGAGTGTATACGTTGCTAGTGTTTGACTCGGTACGGGACCTTCGATGTCAACGGGACCGAGTGATGTTTCATGCGTCCGATGATTGAATTGTTTTTCAAACATGTAAGCGTCACCACCTTCCTATTCATTATAGACGAAAGCGCTTGAGCAAAGAGAGGGATTTTTTAACAAATTGACGGCAAATGGATTGAACTGACGGATAACTAGCTTATAATAAAGAGGAAAACATAGAAGGGGAGGAACGAGACATGAAAGTTTTGAAAGCGCTTCCGGGGAAGCATTGGTTAGCAGAGTATGATGAAACGAACACGTACGACTGGAAAGATGCTGAGCAGTACTTTTCATGGGCGACAACGGGGAAAGTCAACATGGCTCATGAAGCAATCGACCGCCACGCAGAAGGCGAGCGGGCGAACAAGGATGCGCTGATCTATTTCGATGGAACGACGGAACAACGATTCACATATGCAGATATGAAACGATTGACGAATAAAGCGGCAAACGTATTAGTCGACGCAGGGGTCAAAACGGGTGACCGTATTTTCATCTTCATGCCACGTTCACCTGAATTGTATTTTGCCTTGCTTGGCGCACTGAAGGTAGGCGCAATCGTCGGTCCGTTATTTGAAGCATTCATGGAACAAGCGGTCCGTGATCGCTTGCTTGATTCTGAAGCGAAGTTACTCGTGACGACGAAGGCATTGCTCCCACGTGTTCCAGTTGGGGAACTGGAATCACTTGAAAAAGTAGTACTTGTCGACGAAGATGTCGAAGAATCGGACACATTACTCGATTTCCGCAAAGCGTTCGAGCAAGCATCCGATGTATTCGAACCGGTCTGGTTAGATCGTGAAGACGGATTGATCCTGCACTACACTTCAGGATCGACAGGGAAGCCGAAAGGTGTGCTCCACGTTCAAAATGCGATGATTCAGCACTTGATGACAGGTCGCTGGGTACTTGATCTCCAAGAAGATGATATCTACTGGTGTACGGCTGACCCGGGATGGGTCACAGGAACAAGTTACGGTATCTTCGCTCCGTTCTTGAACGGGGCAACGAATATCGTCGTCGGTGGACGCTTCAATCCGGATTTCTGGTACAGTGTCATTGAGAAGTACAAGGTAACGGTCTGGTATAGCGCACCAACGGCTTTCCGGATGTTGATGGGAGCGGGAGCGGATGTTGCAAATCATCATGATCTCTCAAGTCTTCGTCATGTATTGTCTGTCGGCGAACCGTTGAACCCAGAAGTCATTCGTTGGGGGAAAGAAGCCTTTGATCAACGGATTCATGATACATGGTGGATGACGGAGACAGGCGCGATGATGATTTGTAACTACAAGTCGATGGACATCAAACCGGGATCGATGGGGAAACCGATTCCAGGAACTCAGGCTGCGATCATTGATGATCAAGGAAATGAGTTACCGCCATTCCGAATGGGGAACCTTGCTTTAAAAACACCATGGCCATCGATGATGCGTCAAATTTGGAACAATCCGCAGAAATATGAATCGTATTTCTTTAAAGGATGGTATGTCTCAGGGGATTCTGCCTATATGGATGACGAAGGTTACTTCTGGTTCCAAGGACGTGTCGATGACGTCATCATGACGGCTGGAGAACGGGTTGGTCCGTTTGAAGTCGAAAGTCGTCTCGTCGAGCATCCAGCTGTCGCGGAAGCTGGGGTCATCGGGAAACCAGATCCAGTCCGCGGTGAAATCATCAAGGCATTCATTGCCTTGCGTGATGGTTACGAGCCAACGGATGAGCTAAAACAAGAAATCCAAGCATTCGTCAAAGAGGGGCTTGCTGCTCACGCGGCACCGAGAGAAATCGATTTCCGGGATAAATTGCCGAAGACACGAAGTGGTAAAATCATGCGCCGTGTTCTAAAAGCATGGGAGTTGAATCTTGAAACAGGTGATCTGTCGACGATGGAAGATTGAACGTAAAAAAGGATGAATCACCGCAACAGGTGATTCATCCTTTTTGTTAGTTTTCAGAAGCAGCATCGTTTTTCTTTTCATCTTGTTTCTTCTGTTGTTCTTGCTGTTTCTTCGCCTCTGCTTCTTTTTTCTTAGCATCAGCTTCTTTTTTCTTAGCGTCCGCTTCCGCTTTCTTCTTAGCCTCTGCCTCGGCTTTTGCTTTTTCCTCGGCAGCACGTTTTGCGTCTTCCTCTGCTTTTTTCTTCGCATCTGCTTCAGCTTGTTGTTCGTTTTGTTGATCTTCTTGTTTCTGTTCTTCCGCTCTATTTGCTTCTTCTTCTGCTCGCTTAGCTGCTTCTTCTTTCTTTTTCTCAGCTTCCGCTTTTTTCTTCGCCTCTTCGGCTTTTTTCTTTTTATCTTCTTCTTTGAAACGACCACTGTTCTTAAAGTCATTTGCTGTTACAGAAGATGGTTGTGTGAAGCGAGCACCTGATTTGAAATAGCTGTTGTTAGCGCCATATGCTGCGTTCGCCATTTGTGACCACAGCGTCTGTGTGCGTTGATAATACGTCGTCGGACCGATAAGTGAGTTGTTTTGGTCATGCCCTGTCCAGACGGCAAGGGTCACACCAGGTGTCGAACCAACGAGGTAAGAGTCTTTGACATCATTGGTCGTACCGGTTTTACCTGCCCAGTCTCCCGGAACATTCAATCGGTCTTTTGCAAATGTTGCCGTACCTTTTGTGAAGACACCGCGCATCATATCAAGCGTCAAGTAAGCCGTTCGTGGTTCGTAAATTCGTTTTTTCTTTGGTTTTGCTTTATAAATGTTTTTTCCGTCTTTCGTGATTTTCGAAATGACGTATGGTTGTACGAATTCACCATAGTTCGCGAGTGTTGCGTAAGCACCAGCAAGTTCGACTGGTGTGATCTCCATCGTTCCGAGTGCAGCCGAAGGAGCATAACGAATCGCATCCGGTACTTCTACGCCCATATCGACGAGTTTTTGAATCGAGTTCGACATGTTCATCTTCTCGTAAATCTTAACAGCAGGTACATTTAATGAGAGTTCAAGTGCGGTGCGAACCGTCACGTTCCCACGATAACGACCGCCTTCGTTCTTGATTGGGCGATCACCTGGTTGACGTGGTACGGTCTGGTAGTAATACTCTTCGTCATTGACGGTCGATCCCGGAGTAATTAAACCGTTCTCGATACCATTTGAATATACGAGAATTGGTTTTGCTGTCGATCCGATTTGACGTTTGGCTTGGAATGCCCGGTTGAAGTCATCCGCTTTCCCATCCATATAGCGCCCGCCGACGAATCCAAGGATACGACCTGTTTCGTTTTGAACCATGACCGCTGCTGTCTCTTCGGGATCTTGTTTCGAAACGGTTTTTTTCGTTTTTGGATCCACGACTTGTTTGTACTGCATGCTGCCAGGGAAGTTTCCATTGTTCTTCGCAGGTTGTTGCATGGATTCATGAATTTTCTTATCCAGCGTCAAGTGAACTTTGTAGCCACCTTGACGGAGAGCAACCAGTGCTTGATCCTGGTAGTTTGCTCGAACTTCTGCTAGTTCAGACGGTTTGACTTCATCTTCTTTAATTCCATCTTGTTTCATCAAGTACTTCGTCATGATTTTTGTTGCTTCACGCTCTGCTAAGTCGTAGACATACGGATATGTGTCACGTGAACGTTTCGATTGTTTCGCAAAGTCTTTCGTAATATCGTACTTGATCGCTTTTTCGTATTGTTCTTTTGTGATGTTTTTTGCGACATACATCCGCTTCAAGACGGTTTTCATCCGATTGATACTTGGTGTCAAATCTTTCTTGACGACGCCACCTTGAAGATACGGTGTGTAATAATAAGGGTTTTTCGGAATGCCGGCGAGGAAGGCTGCTTGTGGTAATGTCAGCTTTTTCGCTGATTTATTAAAGACACCTTGAGAAGCCGCTTCAATTCCAGCAATGTTACGTCCGAGTGAATTTCGACCAAATGAGACGACATTCAAATAAGCTTGAAGAATTTCGTCTTTTGACATCGCATTCTCGAGGCGTAGCGCTAAGATGATTTCCTTTGCTTTGCGTTCGAACGAGACTTCATTCGTCAAAATTTGGTTTTTAATTAATTGTTGAGTCAACGTACTTCCGCCAGTCCGTGACGCGGAGTTTGTCAGCTCTTGCAAGACTGCACGCAATGTTGCTTTTGGGACAACACCATCATGCTGATAAAAATCAGTATCTTCAGTTGATAAGACGGCATCTAATAAATACGGAGAGATATTTTTAATGTCGACAGGCTGACGTTCTTCATCAGTAGAGACGTTCGTCAATTTCTCGCCGCTTCCCCAATAAATCTGACTCGTTACTGCATAGCTATTGACTTGTTGTTTCATTTCCGTCAATGGAGGGGCTTTCGTACCTTTGACAAGGGAAGCGAAGTATCCGCCGGCAGCTCCGACAGAAAAGCTTCCAATGAGCAACACTGCTATGATGAGGAATAAAATGATGTTCCATGAAACATCGTATGTGATATTCGACCAGTGCCGAACGGCTTTCGTCCGGGGGTGATTCCAAAACTTGGACCAGTTCTCGCGCATAAATGATCTCCTTTGCATCTTAAACTTAGGTGTAAATTAATATTAAATCACAGATAGACGTATTATACCATAAATCCATTGCTTAATTTTGGCTTGACAGCGGATTCGCCTTCGACGTATCATGAAACCATCTTATTTTCATATGATACGTTAAACAGTGATCGGAATACAGTAGTAAGTCACTCCCTGTGACAGAGACCTAGTGGTGCTGCGAACTAGGACACAGTGAACTTATGAATTACGCTTCCAGGAGTTTCTTGAGAAATCAAGCGGTCCGTCCCGTTATCGACGAACCAAGTGGTCCTTTTTAAAAGGGCAATCAGGGTGGTACCACGGAATCTTCCGTCCCTTCGTCTTAGACGAAGGGACGGTTTTTTATTGTTAAAAGTGAACTTTAGGAGGAGACACAATGACGTTATTAGAGGATTTAGAATTTCGCGGTTTAATTAACCAGATGACGGATGAAGAAGGATTGAAGACATTACTCGAGACACCAACGACACTTTACACAGGATTTGATCCAACAGCGGATTCACTTCACATCGGACACCTGTTGCCGATCTTAGTCTTAAAACGATTCCAACAAGCAGGACACCATGTCGTAGGTCTCGTTGGTGGAGCAACGGGAATGATCGGAGACCCGAGTGGTCGCGCAACAGAACGTTCGTTGAATACATCGGATATCGTCGAAGAGTTCGCGAATCGGATTAAGGACCAGTTGTCACGTTTCTTACCACTTGAAGGAGAAAACCCGGTCACGATCGCCAATAACCTGGACTGGACGAAAGATTTGACGATCATCGATTTCTTACGCGATATCGGAAAACACTTCCCGGTCAGCTACATGCTTGCGAAAGATTCTGTTGACTCACGACTTCAAAACGGAATCTCGTTCACAGAGTTCTCATACATGTTACTTCAATCGTTTGACTTCTTGAAACTCTACGAAGACAAAGGATGCCGCCTTCAAGTCGGAGGAAGTGACCAATGGGGGAACATCACAGCAGGCATGGAATTGATTCGTCGTGCTGGACATGAAGAAAAAGCATTCGGATTGACGGTACCGCTTGTTACAAAAGCAGACGGTCAAAAATTCGGTAAGACAGCAGGTGGTGCGGTTTGGCTAGACGCTGACAAAACGTCACCGTACGAGTTCTACCAATTCTGGTTCAACGTTGACGATCTTGACGTCATCAAGTTCTTGAAATACTTCACGTTCTTAACGCACGAAGAACTCGACACGCTCGCAGAAGAAGTCAAGGCAGCACCAGAGAAGCGTGTCGCGCAACGTCGTCTTGCAGAAGAGATGACCGTTCTCGTCCATGGTGAAGAAGGTCTGACACAAGCACAACGTATTACGACAGCACTCTTTAGTGGAGATATTAAATCGTTGCAAGTCGAAGATATCGAAGATGCGTTCAAAGGAATGCCACGCTTTACACTCGGCGAAGCGACAAACCTCGTCGACGTTCTCGTTGAGGCGAAGATTAGTCCGTCAAAACGTCAAGCACGTGAAGACGTCACGAACGGTGCAATCTACCTAAACGGAGAACGCGAGCAAGATTTAACGAAAGAAATCACGGAAGCTGATGCAATCGGTCGCTTTACGATCGTACGTCGCGGAAAGAAAAAATACTTCGTCATCGAGCATGCTTGATGATATACGAAACGCTCCCTGCACTTAGATGCAGAGAGCGTTTTTTTAAGCTGTCCGGAATAAACGAAGTGGCAACAAGCGAACGGCAATCGTCGTGGCGATGACAGCTTTGATCGTATCCCATAAGACGAAAGGATAGTTAATCGCAAAAGCATCTTTGAACGATAGATCGAGTACAGCCATTAGACCGAATGTTCCGAGGAGGTAGACTAAACCAAGTCCGAAGACGATCATCCCGATGAAGAGGGGAACGAAGCGACGCGTTTTTTCAGCAACAAGTCCGATGAAGAATCCGGCAATCGGAAAGGCAATCAAATAACCAACAGTTGGTCCGACGAATGGGGCTAGTCCGCCTTTTCCGCCAAGCACCGGTAGACCAGCTGCTGCGAGTAATAAGAAGATCAAGACAGCGAGTCCACCACGTTTTCCACCGAGAATCGCGCTGACCGTCATGATCGCGAGCATCTGGAGCGTGATTGGAACAGCACCGACAAGTTGAATCTGTGGCAAAGAACTGACGGCTGCGATGATGGCAGCACCAAGGGCGATGAATGTTAAATCTCTTGTTTTCATGAATGAAGTCCTCTTTTCCGTTTGTGTTAACTATGTATATTTAAAGGTTAACACAAACGGATGAATGACGTCACTCTTTTTTTAAGACCAGGTATACATTTTAGTCATAGGCATAAAAAAAGGCACCCACCGAAGTGAGTGCTGGAACAATCGATTAACGTGAGTAGTACTCGACGACGAGTTGTTCTTGGATTTGATCGTTCAATTCAGAACGCTCAGGAAGACGGACGAACGTTCCTTCGAGCTTCTCAGCATCGAAAGTAACGAAGTCTTTAGTTGCTGGAGCAACTTCGAGTGCTTCTTTGATAACGACAAAGTTCTTCGATTTTTCGCGAACTGAGATCGTTTGACCTGGTTTCACGCGGAATGATGGGATATCAACGCGTTGTCCATCAACTTGGATGTGACCGTGGTTGACGAGCTGACGAGCAGCACGACGTGTACGAGCCATACCCATACGGTAAACGACGTTATCAAGACGTGCTTCGAGTAAGAACATGAAGTTCTCACCGTGGATACCAGGCATTTTGCCAGCATCGTTGAAGATACGGTTGAATTGGCGTTCGTTTACTCCGTACATGTGACGAAGTGTTTGCTTCGCTTGAAGTTGAAGACCGTACTCAGATACTTTACGACGGCTGTTACCGTGTTGACCTGGTGCGTAAGGGCGTTTTGCGATTTCTTTTCCTGTTTCAGTAAGTGAGATACCGAGACGACGTGAGAGTTTCCAAGCTGGACCTGTATAGCGAGCCATAATAAGACTCCTCCTTATTGTTCGTTATTATTTGCATAAAAATAATAACGCCATCAAACCCACATTACGCCCATTTCATGATGTGGCACCCTCGCTTGATAGCAAAGTTACACGATGCCCCTCCGGTTATTCACCGAGTCATGAAATGTGATACGTAAGCGATTTGACCGCTATCGTTATCATTTCTGCACTTTTACAAGTATACGGTGTGGACAATCGACTGTCAATCAGAATTACAGATGGCGAAGCAGTGTCGTACAGAATGCTTCTAGACCAGCTTGATCGACTTCGTCAAAACGGTTGAATTCTGGGCTGTCGATATCGAGGACACCGATCGTTTGTCCGTCTTTGACGAGTGGAATGACGATTTCTGAATTCGAAGCCGCGTCACATGCGATGTGACCTGGGAACTGATGCACATCTTCGATTCGTTGTGTCGTCTGTTCTGCTGCGGACGTTCCGCAGACACCACGACCAAATGGAATACGGACGCATGCTGGAAGTCCTTGGAACGGTCCGAGGACGAGTTGGTTTTGCTCCGTATCCGTCAAATAGAAGCCGACCCAGTTGATACGATCGAGGAACTGGTTGAGCAACGCGCTCGCATTCGATAAGTTCGCGACTTGATTGTCTTCTCCCATTAATAGCGCATCGAGTTGTTTTGATAGCATGTCGTATTGTTTCGTCCGGTCACCTTCATATGTCTTTGTTTCGAACATAATAAAAATTCCTCCCGTGAAAAGTGTATTTTTCTTAGTTTAACGAGTTTTCGCGTAGCTGACAAACAATTGATTTTTGGAAAAAGGATTCAAAACAGCGGAAGAAATCAGGAAAAGCCTTTGTAAATCTATGCAAAACGGTTGCGCTATACTATTATAAGGATAAGATTATTGCGATTTAGAGAAAATCTAAAGTCGTAGGACAGAGTGGAGGTCGTGACAAATGTGGGCATGGGTGATCGGAGTCATCGTCATCGTATTACTCGTCATGCTGTTTAGCATGATCAGTCGAAAAAAATACTACACGAAAATCGATGAACTTGATATGCGCAAACAAGGCATCGTCAGTGCATCGATTCCAAAAGAGTTGCAGGACTTAAAGCAACTACCGATGGCGGGTGAGACGGAGACGAAGTTCAGCTCCTGGCATCAAGCGTGGGAAGAGTTATTAACGGTCCACGTCGCCCAAATCGATGAGACCCTTTACCGGGCGGAGGAAGCGCTCGATAAATATCGGTTCATCGCCGTCAAGAATGACCTCGAAGTAACGGAACAATTGATTGCAGAACTCGAAGGGTTGATCGATGAGATGCTCGTCGAGATGTCGACGTTCAAAACGAATCAATCGGTTCTAGCCGAACTGAAAGCGCAAGGGGAAGCCGATTCAGGGCAAGTTCGGAAATCATTATTGATTCAAGCGAACTCATTCGGTCCGGCGCTTGCGCGTCTCGAAGAACGAAGTGAACAAATCGACGCGCACTGGAATGAGATGTGTCAGTACGAAGCTTCAGGTGAAGTGACGAAGGCGTATGAAACAAGTTTGTTACTCGAGCAAGAAGTAGCAACGACGCGTCAACTCGTCGAACTCGTACCGAAACAATGGAAGATTCTCGCTCATGAATTGCGTCAACGGATTGATCAGCTCGGAGCGGGCTATAAGGAAATGTCATTAGATGGGTATCCACTTGAACCACTCGGTCTCCAATCCGAGATCAAACGGTTCGAGGAACAACGTCTGAGCCTTTCTGAAAAAATCGAAATGCTAGAAGTCGACGGTTTGGAAGAGGCGATTCAACAGTTATCGGCCGATGTGGATCAAATGTATGATACGTTCCGTCGTGAGGTCGATGCGCGTCATCAAGTGAAAAAAGAAAACCAATTCTTGAAACAAAAAGCGCTACGGATGCGTGAACGGATTCATCAATTGGCACAAGAGTTCAGCATCCTACGTGAAAAATATGAAATCTCAGCAGATTTAGGGATTCACTATGAGACAATCCAGCGTGACGAAGAGCTACTGTTTGAAGCAGCAAAAGATCTCGATGAGTCGATTGCCGGAAAAATCATCCCGTTCAGTATGCTCGAAGATCAGATGCGCGATGCGATTCGCCTCGAAGAACAGTTGATGATTCAGTACGAACGCTTTACGATCGAACTCCAAGCACTTCGAAAAGAAGAGACGGAAGTTCGCGAACGAATCGTCGAATGGCGTCATCAGCTGTCGCAGACACGTCTCCGTCTGAAACGACTCGGATTACCGAATTTACCAGCTGAGGTGGAAGAAGCGCTCCGAAATGCGAATCGTTCACTGCAGACGCTTGAGACACGGTTAGAGGAGTTACCGTTTAACGTTCGATCGATCGTCGCACAAAGTCAAGACGTCCAAGAAACGTTTAAACATGTGCAAGAACGGTTAGATACATTAGTGTTCGAAGTCACGTATGCCGAACGGCTCGTCCAGTATGCGAACCGGTACCGTCGCCACGACAACGAGATACATATGTCGCTGACGATCGCGGAAACGAAGTTCTTAGCGGGAGACTATGAACGAACGATTGTCTTAGCGGAACGTGTCCTAAATGAATACGATCCGGCCGCGATCGAACGTATTAAACGGTCGTGTGCACCAGAAGAAACATTGCACGTTTAAATCAGGATCGACAATTCAGGGTGACCGTCATGGTCACCCTATTTTTGTAAAAAGAGGAGTGAGTGGAATGGGAACACTATACGTAAACGGATTGATTCGAACGATGGCACACGAAGAGGATGTCCATTCAGCGATGTTCGTCGAGAAGACGCGGATCATCGCGATGGGAGAGGAAGGAAAGCTACGCCGCCGTTTCGGTAGACGTATTGATCAAATTCACGACTTGAACGGAAAAGCTGTATATCCAGCCTTTACGGATGCGCATATTCATCTGATCGGTTACGGGGAAGCGATCAATCGTGTCGATGCCTCGCGCTATACGACGCTTGAAGCGTTAGGGCAAGCTTTTCTCAAGGCGGAACCAGTCAATGGAATCCATGTGGCAGAAGGCTATGACGAAACGAAGCTTGATCGTGCACCGACGAAAGCATGGCTCAATCAGTTGTTCCCTGATGCACCTGCCTTGTTGAAACGAACAGACCGGCATACAGTACTTGTCAACGATGTCTTGTTTCAACAGCTCGGATATAAAGCGTCAACCGTCATCGAAGGTGGAAAGGTCGGTTTATCGGATAATGGAGAAGCAGACGGATTCTTGTACGATGCGGCGCTTGAACCTTTATATGCGTTACAAGCTGGAAACTTAGAGAGAAATAAAGCGTCCCTTCGGTCAGCGATTAAGAACTTATACCAATATGGCATCATTGCGGCACACACAGAAGACTTGTCGTATCACGGGGATGTCGCGGACATCTTGCAAGCCTATAAGGAAGTGACGCAAGAGACAGGCTTCCATACGCATCTGCTCGTGCATCATCTTGTCATCGATGAGTTCGTGCAACAACAACCTACTTTACCGTCAACGATGTCAATCGGTGCGATGAAACTGTTCGTCGACGGCGCGCTCGGAGGACGAACCGCTCTTCTCGGTCGTGGTTATTCCGATGATCCGACGACACGTGGTATCGAAGTGCATACGCCAGAACAACTCGAACAACTCGTCAAACGCGCACGTAGTTATGGATTCACAGTCGCGGCACATGTCATCGGTGATTTAGCGATCGAGCGGTTCGTACAGGTGCTCGAGAAGTATCCGGCACCAAAAGGGAAACGCGATCGCATCATTCATGCGACGGTCGTCCGACCAGAAACGCTTGCGCGAATTCGGAAGTTACCGGTCTTGATTGACGTTCAACCAGTCTTTTTACTGGATGACGCCGACTTCATCGTCGATCGACTCGGATTGAACCGCTTAGACTGGAGTTACCGTTTACGTTCGTTAGCTGAGACCGGCGCATTATTGTGCGGCGGAGCAGATGCGCCGATCTCTGACCCCGATGTCCGACGGTCGCTTTATGCAGCAACCGAAGGAAAGGCAGGGCGTGTCAATAAAACGAACGAGACGTTATCGATGTTTGATGCCTTGTTGCTCTTTACGAAGAATCCACATCTCGCGACAGAAACACATGGTCGAAAAGGATTGCTCTTACCAGGCTATGATGCCGACTTCGTCATCTTTGAAGAAGACTTCTATCGCTTGCGTGGGGAAGCCATCTTGAATAACCGTTTGGTCGAGACGGTCCAAGCTGGAAAAATCGTTTATCAGGCGGAAGCCGCGTTAGTGTGATGTTTGCGTATAGTGTGAAATAGCTTCCGAATAGAACGTGGATAGTCCGGGGGCATACGCATCGTAATAGGCGCGGAATCGTTCGTCAGACACATACATCTGACCGAGTGAGGCAAAGAGAGATAATGCGCATGGGTAATAGTACGTATCGATGAAATCATGTTGTTCTTTGACGACTTGTTGAACGTCCGGATTCGTTGCCGCATGCCCGTCACGGTAAAGGGTCGTCAAGCGCTGATCGAGTTGCTTATGCATGCTGCTCAGTTGTTCTTTCTCTTTCGGTGTTCGTAATTGTTGTCTTTTTGCACTGATTCGATAAGCGTCAGTGTCACCGTAGTGTTGCTGGACTTCATCTGCATGTTGTTTTTCATGCGTAACGATCTCGTCATGACGCAAACCGCGGAATAATTGTTCGTCTTTCATCGGGAGTCCTCCTTTTAAGGTGAGTAATGTCTGTTCAGCGAGTCGAGCAAGCATTTGATAATGCGAAGCTTTTTTTTGAAGGAGTGCAATCTGCTTTTTCAGTGTCGTATGATGATTGGAATCAGATTGCGTGAGTAATCTTTGGATTTCTGACAGTGGGAAATCAAGAGAGCGGTAGAGCAGGATTTGTTGTAAACGTAAAAGATCCTCTCTGCTGTAACTTCGGTGACCAGCATTGGTGCGCTTTGGCACGAGGAGACCGATCGTCTCATAATGATAGAGTGTTCGTTTTGTGACGCCGGTCAGTTTGGCGATTTCCTGAGTGGAATACATCATTTGTGTACCTCCTTTGATTGGAGTATAAAGGGTGACGTAACGGAAGACGCAATAAAAAAATCTGCCCCGAGGAGGCAGATTTTTTTATTGTCATAAGAACGAGCGTTGAATCTTATGCCAAAATGTATTGTTCGTCAATTTGACGGTTTTCAGTTCTTTTTCAGAAAGCTGGATATCGACTGAATCTGTTCGTGTGAGACTGAGTGCTTCGTTATCCATCCCGATGATCGGATAGTCGTTTCCGTCTTCGATGATGCGTAACGAAAGTTTCCGTCCACGGTTCAGTAGGAAAGCAGAACCGAGTGTCCGGTACCGGTTGTTGTTGACGGAAGCAATTTCGCTGACTTGAAGACAGTGAATCAATGGATCGACGATTGCACCAGAGAGTGACTTATTATAAGCCGTAGAGCCCGTCGGTGTTGAGATGACCATCCCATCCCCGCGGAATGTCTCAAACAGGAAGTCGTCGATATAGACTTCGATTGCGAGTGATTTGATGATGCTCGACTTCACGGAACATTCGTTCAGACAGAGCATCGGTGGTCCACCGTTGATGGATGCTTCGAGCAGTGGATAACGACGTACTTCGATTTCACCATCCGAGACACGGTTGCCTGTCTCTTTAAAGATCGCTTCGACCGCAGAAAGATCATTGATATCAAAATCACAGTAGAACGAGTTTGGTCCTTCAGCGAATCCAACATAGATCGCATCATCACGGAAACCTGTGAAGCGTGCCGCTTGCAAGAAAGCCCCATCTCCACCAATCGAGACGATGATGTTTGCTTGTCGGTGATCTTGGACAACGTTCAGTCCGTATCGTGTACCGACATCAATCAACTTTCGCACCTGCGTCTCGTGTCTTTGTGTATTTCGGTAGTACAGGTAGACGTTATTTCGAGCCATGGTCAATTCCCCCTTGAAAGCGTTTCATGAACTCTTTCATTATACCTGTTTTTTGGAAAGACGGGTACTGAAGTCCATCAATTATGGCAGAATGCTTGCCATCTTCGCGGATCATTCCTATAGTTAAATAGAAAATACAGTATATCCATTCAGGGGAAAAGGGGAATTCATAATGGCAACGTTTAAAGGAAATCCAATCACACTTCAAGGTACGGCGGTTCAAGTCGGACAAACAGCACCTGACTTTCAAGTGTTAGCTAACGACTTATCACCGGTAACACGTGATACATATCAAGGTGTCCGGATCATCAGCGTCGTCCCATCAATCGATACAGGCGTTTGTGATGCGCAGACACGTAAATTCAATGAAGAAGCAGCAACAATTGAAGGTGTGACGGTCATGACGGTCTCAAACGACCTTCCATTCGCACAACGTCGCTGGTGCGCATCAAGCGGTCTCGATCAAGTCGTGACGTTGTCTGATCACCGTGATCTTTCATTCGGTACACATTACGGCGTAGCCATCGAAGAATTACGCCTGCTTGCCCGTTCCGTTTTCGTTCTTGATTCAAACAACGAGATTACGTACGTTGAATATCTTGAAGAATCAACAGACGAAGTCAATTTCGAAGCAGCACTCGCTGCAGCACGTGAAGCGAAGTAAGAATGGTTTACAAACGCCGCTGAAGCGTTACAATGGAACTAATGATAGAAACGGCTCCCGCTCTACGGGGGGCCGTTTCGTTTTGGAGAGGATGACGTACATGGAGCCGTTAGAAAAGTTATATAAGGAATTAACACGTCAAACAAAACAAATCGAACGTGATCTGGATATGCCCTATTTAGAAGCGTTGACGACGGTGATTGATCGATTGAACGATCGTCATACTGAAAATGTAGACAAAGAGGTCATTCGGAAGGCAGTATCGCTTGCTATTCTAGAAGGGATGAAACAAGCACAACCGAACCATTTGCCGACGCCAGACAGCGTCGCTTTGTTTGCTGGTTATCTAATCGGGAAATTGGTAGGTAAGGAGGACATCCGACTACTTGAGTTGGGGAGTGGGACAGGTGGCATGTTACATGCTGTCTTAAGTCAGCTTTCGACAGGTACATCTGCTGAGGCGGTCGAGGTAGATGAGACATTGATTCGTTTATCAGCAGCGGTAACGGAATTACTCGACTATCCAGTCACGTATACCCATCAAGATGCGTTACGACCATTATTGTTAGATCCAGTTGATCTTGCGATGGCTGATCTTCCTGTCGGTTATTATCCAGATGAAGAGGCTGCCGCTTCTTACATCTTAAAACGAGACGAAGGCATGAGCTACAGTCATTTCTTGTTGATTGAACAAGCGATGCAATACGTCAAACCAGGCGGATTCGGTGTCTTCGTCATTCCGAACGGACTGTTTCAACATGATACGGAAGGGAAGTTGAAACAGTACTTCGAATCAAAAGCGCATGTCATCGGTATTTTGCAGTTACCGCTCACGATGTTCAAACAAGAACAGGCAGCAAAAAGTTATTTGATCGTCCGTAATCATTTAGCCGGTATGAAGATGCCAAAACAAGCATTGCTTGCTGAGTTGCCATCGTTCACAGATGCTCGCGCGTTTGGTGGTATGGTGAAACAGATTGATGAATGGATTAACACAGAATTAAAATGAATTACGCAAAGTGATTGAAATCTGTCGTTAATTTGACTATTCTAGTTGTAGAACAGAAATAGAAGAAAACCTAAACAGATGTGAATGTTCATTGGATTCAAATGGAAAAGGGGAAAAATCATGGCAAAAATTATGGCGGTAAACGCAGGTAGTTCGTCTTTGAAGTTCCAATTGCTCGAAATGCCGAACGAAACGATGATCGCAGTCGGACTCGTTGAACGCGTCGGTAAAGACGATGCAATCTTTACGATCAAATATGGTGAAGGACAAAAGTATACAGATGTCCTCCCACTTGCAACACATAAAGAAGCAGTCGAGTTGTCACTCGAAAAATTGATGGAGTTCGGAATCATCTCGTCTTACGATGAGATTAAAGGTGTTGGACACCGTGTGCTTCATGGTAAAGAAAAATATGCAGACTCTGTATTGATTACAGATGAAGTCATGCACGATATCGAGTCGTACACAGAACTCGGACCACTTCACATTCCACCAAACTTGATCGGAATCCGGGCATTCCAAGCATTGCTTCCGGAAGTGCCACAAGTGGCAGTCTTCGATACAGCGTTCCACCAAACGATGCCAGAAGAAAACTTCCTTTACAGCTTGCCGTATGATTACTATACAGAATACGGTATCCGTAAATATGGTTTCCACGGTACGAGCCACAAATACGTTACGGAACGTGCATCTGAATTACTCGGTCGTCCGTTAAAAGACCTCCGTTTGATCTCGTGTCACCTAGGTAGCGGAGCATCGATCGCAGCAGTTTCGGGTGGCGAATCAATCGATACGACGATGGGCTTCACACCGCTTGAAGGGATTACGATGGGAACACGTTCTGGTTCACTTGACCCAGCGTTGATTCCATTCTTGATGGAGAAAACAGGGAAAACAGCAGAAGACGTCTTGAACGTCATGAACAAAGAGTCTGGAATCTACGGTCTTTCAGGTCTTTCAAGTGACTTGCGTGATGTCCAGACAGCTGCTAAAGAAGGAAACCATCGTTCAGAGATGGCACTCCGTATCTTTGCGAACCGTATCCACGGTTACATCGGGCAATACGCTGCTGAGATGAATGGTGTCGATGCGATCATCTTCACAGCCGGTGTCGGAGAAAACTCAGATTCAATCCGTGAGCGTGTCTTACGTGGTCTCGAATTCATGGGCGTCTACTGGGATCCATCACTCAACAATGGTGCTCGTGGAGAAGAACTCTTCATTAACTACCCACACTCACCAGTTAAAGTCATCATCATTCCAACGAATGAGGAATTGATGATTGCACGCGACACGGTTCGTGTTGGTGGATTGGTTGCTCAAAACGCATAATTGTGTCAAAAGGACTGAGTCGTTATTCCGACGATTCAGTCCTTTTTTTGATGAAATCTAAGAATGAAAATATACGAACTTACGTTCTATTGTTACGGTGTTTGTCATATAACGAAAAATGAATCGTCATCTTTGTAAAAATAAACCTGAAAAAGAGCGATTTCTTAAAAAAATGAGTCCTTTGTAACATAAAAGTAATAGTACAGACATATTTTTGTGGTCTATATGTAACGGCACACTCTCATTTTGTCATGTATATTAATCTCAGTTAACAAACACGAAACAATGATGGAGGAGAAAATACATGATGAAACGGATGCTCGCAAGTGTTTTAACGGTCGTGTTAGCACTCAGTTCGTTCGCAGGTCTTCAAGCAGAGGCTGCAACTAAGAAAAGCGTCAAGTCAACAGTCGATAGCCTAGTCATTCGTCAAAAAGCAACTACTTCGTCGAAAAAACTCGGTCTTCTATATAAGAACCAAACGTTATCGTACAAAGCAAAAACAGGGAACTGGTACAAAGTAAGCTACAAAGGTAAAACGGCTTATCTTAGCGCGAAATACTCGAAACTCGTAAAATCGAGTGGATCGAAAAAACAATCGACAGGTGGTTGGAAAACAATCACGAACGTAAGTGCAACAGCTTATACACCATATGATCCAGGTAGTGGTAATCTGACAGCAATCGGTTGGAACATCAAAAGCTCGAAAAAGAAAGTCGTAGCGGTTGATCCACGTGTCATTCCACTTCGTTCGACAGTGAAAGTGTATTACAAAGGGAAATTAAAAGGGACGTATACAGCTGCTGATACTGGCGGTGCTATTAAAGGGAAAAAGATGGATATCCTTTACTACTCTCGTTCAGAAGCATTCAACTGGGGTCGTCGTTCGGTCACAGTAAAATACAAATGATTGCAAACCATCGGACATTGGTTCGATGGTTTTTTATTTAAGCAGATCGTCAAAAAGCCTCTCTTCCTTTGAAATGAAGGAAGAGAGGCTTTTTGACGAAGAGTGATTCATAAACGGACGATCAAGACGTCACATTTTGCGTAACGCGTAATGCTTTCAGAGACACTACCGATGAAGAAACGTTCAACAGCGTTTAAACCAGTTGCGCCACAAATGATTAAATCAGCATCATGATTAGGGGCAAGCTTTTTGGCGATCGTTACTTTCGGTGAGCCGTATTCAATCGCTACTTCGACTTCCTGTACACCGCGATCTTGAGCAGTCTTGACGTATTCGTCTAGCAATTCCTTCGCGTAAGATTCGGCACGTTCCGTGATAGTGCGGTCATAGGCTTCTACTGTTGCGAATGTCCGTGTATCAATGACGTGTGCGATGATCAATTTTGCATCATTCCGCAATGAAACATCGATTGCCGTCTCAAAGGCACGTTCTGCCTCTTTTGAGCCATCTACTGCTACGAGTACATTATGATAGACGATTGCCATGATGAATCCATCCCTTCGTAATCGATATGATGAGTACAACCTAATTATACCATTCTCTTACTGGGAGCGGATGAAACATTCAGTGAGTTCTAAAAATTGTCCTTCCTTTCTGTTCCGTCGTAAGATGGAGTCAGTGAAAGGGGGCGATGCCAAGATGAGGCACGCGTTAATTACAGCAGGTACAAAAGGACTGGGAGAACGAGTGACGCGCCAGTTACTGGAAGAAGGTTGGAGAGTGACAGCGTTTCATCGTTCCGAACCCGAATTTACACATCCGAATCTCATAACGATTCAAGCAGATGTGACGAATCAAGAAGAATTGGAACGCGCAACCCAACAAGCAATCAACGAGCAAGGTCGGATTGATGCGTTGATACTTAATGCAGGACCTTATATATTTGAACGAAAAGCGTTAGTGGATTACACCGATCAGGAATGGAATGAAGTGATCACTGGAAATCTGACAGCTAGTTTTTGGCTGTTACGTCAAGTATTGCCTGTCATGCGTAAGCAAACCTACGGTCGAATCATTACGTACGGTTTCCCGGAAAGTGCAACAGCGCCAGGATGGGTATGCCGGGCAGCGTTCGCTGCTGCTAAAAGCGGGATGGTAAGTTTGACGAAGAGTGTAGCGCTTGAAGAGGCCGAACACGGCATCACGGTCAACATGGTCAACCCGGGAAACATCGTCGGTGACAATAAGACGAAGTTGATTTCTGAAGCGGAGCAAGATGAGGCGACGCCGGTCGGAAGAACGGGTGTCGGAGAAGATATCGCTCGCGCAATCTCTTTCTTGTTGGCAGAAGAATCAAGTATGATCACGGGAGCAATCCTCGATGTGACAGGTGGCGTCAATGTCGTCCATCAATCCCGTAAGTAAGAGAAAATGAGGTTGACTCAAAAAAAGAATGACGCGTCTTTTCACGCCCTTTCCTCAGGCGAGACACAAGCCAGTTTTCATGCTTCATTTAAGCAGGAAAGCGGGTCTTGTTCGTCTCTGACAGCGCATAAATGCGCTTTTCCTGTAGGAGTGGCGTGTGACGCGTCATCCACGAGATAAGGGTGGCAGATTATCATTCTGCCACCCTTATCTTTATAGAGACTGACTGTTGAGTCAGCTCCATTTTTCTTGAGTTAAGATGATGGAATGGATTGAAGATGTTTTGGTGTGCGAGTTAACGCAACTGGACCTTCCGCAGTGAGATGAATATCATCCTCGATACGGACGCCACCGACACCTGGAACATAAATGCCTGGTTCGAGTGTGTAGACGATACCAGCTTCAGCCGTCAGTAGGTTGTTCGACGCGAGGGACGGGAATTCATGAACCTCGATTCCAAGTCCATGACCAACGCGGTGCGTGAAGTACTGTCCGTAGCCAGCATTTGAAATAACGTCACGTGCTGCCTTATCTAACGCACCGAGTGTCGTGCCGATCTGACTCGCTTCTGTCGCGGCTTCAAGTGCTTGACGAACCGTTTCATAGATTTTTTTCTGTTCTTCGTTCGCTTCGCCATAAATGAAGGTTCGTGTAATATCGGAACAGTAGCCTTTCCAAACGACGCCGAGGTCGAATAAGACGAAGTCGCCTTCTTGGATGACACGTTCGCCGGGTACACCGTGCGGATCAGCACTGTTTGCACCAAATAGGACAAGCGTATCAAATGACATCTCACGGACACCTTTTTTCTTCATTTCATATTCGATTTCTGCAATGACTTCGATTTCCGTGATCCCTGGGCGGATTGCTTGTTTACCGATTTCAATTGCTTCATCCGCAAGTGTGGCTGCTTCTTGAAGAATAGCGATTTCTTCCGGTGTTTTCTTCAGACGAAGCGCTTGTAAAGACTCACCGATATCAAGAATGGCTGCGTTCTCGAGACGTGAGCTTAGTTCCTGATAGCGACTAAACGTCATGTGTTCTCCTTCGATACCGATTCGGTTATTCGAGTGCTCGAATGTCGCGAATAATTCTGCTAATCGATCAAATGGGTTTTCGTGATCCTCATAGGTCACGACGTCTCCTTCCCAAGGACTCGCTGCAACGATACTTGCTTCGAGTGCCGGACAGAATAATACATGCTTACCGGTTACATCGACGAGAACCGCCATAACACGTTCGTGGGGTTCAGCGTAGACTCCTGAGAAGTAAAACACATTTGCCTTCGAAGTGACGACGGCTAAGTCGATTCCTTGTTCTTTCAGGAATTCACTGATTTGATTCGTACGTTCGCTCATATATGATTCCACCTCTCTACTCATTTTCTACATAAGTATATCATCGTCCGCTTCGAAAAACATTTATCGTAAATCAGACTAGTACACGTTTTCATCTTTAGAGTAGTACAGTATAATGACAGGAGAGTAGAAAAAAGGAAAAGAAGGGATACAGTATGCCTACGAAACACGAACAGATCATTCGACATATCGAAGATCTTGATGTCGGAACAAAGATTTCCGTCCGACAAATCGCGAAGGATTTGACCGTATCCGAGGGGACGGCTTATCGCGCCATCAAGGAAGCAGAAAATTTAGGGTTCGTTTCGACGATTGAGCGAGTCGGAACGATTCGGATTAAAAAGAAACAAAAAGAAAATATCGAGAAGCTGACATTCGCGGAAGTCGTGAACATCGTCGACGGTCAGGTGCTCGGTGGTCGAAATGGATTACACAAGACGTTGACGAAATTCGTCATTGGCGCAATGAAGCTCGAAGCGATGATGCGCTATATCGATGTCGATAGTCTCGTCATCATCGGAAACCGCGAAAAAGCACATGAACTCGTGCTTGAAGCAGGAGCTGCTGTATTGATTACCGGTGGCTTCGATACGACAGAAGATGCGAAACGATTAGCGGATGAAATGGAGTTGCCGATCATTTCGACATCCTACGATACGTTCACGGTTGCGACGATGATCAACCGAGCGATTTATGATCGATTGATCAAAAAGGAGATTTTACTCGTTTCGGATATTTTAATTCCGTTGCATGATACGTTCTATTTACAGACGACGGATCCGATTTCACGCTGGCACGAGTTGAATGAGCAGACGAAACACAACCGTTATCCCGTCATCGATGAACAAATGAAGGTCGTCGGTGTCGTGACAGCGAAGGACATCATTGACCGTCCACATGACTGGGCTGTTGAAAAAGTCATGACCCGTCATCCGATCACGGTCGGTATTCGAACGAGTGTCACGAATTCTGCGCATCAGATGGTCTGGGAAGGAATCGAGATGCTGCCGGTCATCGACCAGTACGGTCGATTGCTCGGGATCATTAGCCGTCAAGACGTCCTCAAGGCACTGCAACTCGCGAATCGTCAGCCACAAGTCGGAGAGACGTTCGACGATCTAATCACGGGGCAAATCAAGGCGGCAGAGGACGAACGGGGACCGTACTTATCGCTTGAGGTCTCACCACAAATGACGAACTTCATGGGGACTGCTTCGAGTGGGGTGTTGACGACACTTCTAGTCGAAGGGGCGACGCGAATGTTGCGTCACATGAAGAAAGGTGACCTTGTCATCGAAAACGTCAGCATCTATTTCATTAAACCTGTTCAAATCGAGAGCACGGTAACGATCCGGGCGAATGTCTTTGACGTCGGTCGAAAATTCGGGAAAGTCGATGTCGAGATGTATCAAGGCACACAAATCGTTGCGAAGGCACTCGTGACATCCCAACTCATCGATCGTTAAATGAACCAAAAAGAACCGAAGTCAATGGACTTCGGTTCCTCTGAATCTAGCTCAGGATTGCTCCATCTCGCGGACGACATACGGATAAATCTTTTTGTAACGGATGAATCCGGCGATGAATGAAGCAACACCGACGATGATTAAAATGGAACAAACGATTTTCCCGACGAGTGTCGTTAATCCGTTTCCAGAAACGAACTGGTTGACGGCAAATAGGATAACGAACAAGCTCAACCAAATGCTCGCTTGCGTATTGAACAAGTATTTTCGGTTCGTGCTTTTCGTATGGAACGCGCGGCGTTTTGCTAACAAATACCCACCAAGCGAGAAAACGATGAGGGCGATGAGGATGAATTGCATGTTAAAAGGACCTCCTTTTTGTCTTCATCTCATATCATATCAAGATTAGAGGAGCTGTGCACAGTGAAAGAGCAAATCAAACAAATGATTGAAGCGGCAGATACGATCATCATTCATCGTCATGAACGTCCAGATCCCGATGCACTCGGTAGTCAATTCGGTTTGCAATTGACGTTACAACATCAATTTCCTAGCAAAACGGTATTAACGGCCGGAGAAATGGCGACATCATTGTCATTCATGGGAGAGCTCGATCAAGTAGACGATGAATTATACAAAGAGGCGTTAGTCGTGATTCTGGATACAGCGAATCAAGCGCGGATTGACGGGAAGGTCGCAATGACAGGAAAAGACGTCATTAAAATCGACCATCATCCGGATGAAGATCCATACGCACCAGTACAACTCGTCGATACGACGATGAGTTCGACATCGGAACTGCTCGTTCATTTATTGAACGAATGGGGATACGAGATTCCAACATCAGCTGCCATTCAATTCTACGCTGGGATCGTTGGTGATACGGGACGTTTCCAATTCCGTGGCACGACGAAACGAACATTTGAAGTCGCAGCGCAATTGATTGATGCAGGAATCGATACGGACTGGTTGTATCGCAATATGTACGAAACAGAACTTGCGGCGCTTCATTTACAAGGATACGTCCTGCAACATATTCAATTGACGGATCAAGGTGTCGGTTATGTCGTATTGACACAAGATACGTTGAAGCAGTTTGGTGCGACGGTTGAGCAAGCATCGTTGCTCGTCAATAGTTTTGCCGGTTTAAAAGGCATGAAGTGTTGGGCATTGTTCCTTGAGACGGATACGGAGGTTCGCGTCCGGATTCGTTCGAAGGGTCCCGTCATCAATGAAGTAGCAAAAGAATTCAATGGTGGTGGACATCCGATGGCGTCTGGTGCAACGATTGGACAGTTGAGTGAAGTCGAACGTGTCATCCGTCGTCTGGACGAGGTCGCTGCTAACTTCCAGTTTTAAATGGAAAAAGGCTGCTCGGTCTCACTCCTCTCATTGAGGAAGCGAAGCGAACAGCCTTTTTACGCTTATTGCGTTTTTGTTTCGTCTTGCGGAATGAACCAAACGCCACGATCTGTGTGATCTTCAATGACATTCAGTTGAAGTTCAGCGACAGATTTGCGAATCTTCTCAGCGATTTCTTCCGTTTCAGTAAAAGCGGTAACACCGAGCTTTAATTGTTCGACTTTTTCACGTGCGATTTGACTGCGATTCAAAATCATGAGAAACGCTCCTTCCGTACCCGTCATGATATTTCTATACTTATTGTATCGAATAATAAATCAGATGGCGAGTACTTGAGTCAGTTAGATATGAAGGTTCTGAAAACTTTTAAAAACATCCATCAGAAGAGAAAGGAGAATGGAAGATGCATATAAATGTTCGAACGCAGTTTAGTCCATTGCAGAGTTTAGTTCGAATCGAGCCCTATCTCGATGAACTAGTCCGTCGACACATCGGACGAGCGGTCATCTGTGAAACGACATTGACAGGAGTTCCCGCATTCATCGATGCATGTCAGCGTCGAAATATGCAACCGATCGTCGGATGGGAGCAGCGAATCGAAGAAGAAGAATTTTGTATCTTATGGTTTGCTTTTTCTTCTGATGGACTGCGTCAACTGTATCGACTAGCCAGTCAACAAGGGGAGACTGAAGTTTCATCACTGATCGCGGTGCTCGTGCCACTGCGTCAAGCCTCTGAAGATGCGACGCGTCTACGTCGTTCCTTCGTTCAATGGATGGGACATGTTCAAGGAGCGCGTACATATATGGGCGTGACCTCTAGTCGCTCAACGGTCGAACGAGAGAGTCGTGCGCGTTACCGCGAAGTCGCAGCAGCGCTTGGTGTTGAGACCGTCCCAGTCGATCCTGTTCGTTACATCCGTCGAGATGAAGCGTCAGCGTATCAAGCGATACGTGCGATTGGTGAAGCGACGACGTTCCAAGACCAAAAGACAGATCGTCTGATGCATTTAAAGACCCGGGAAGAGTTACTCGAAGACTTTACCGAGCGAGAAATTACGATGGCGGAGCAGTTTGCTACGACATCTGAACGCTTGGAATTACCGTTTCAACAACGTCCACTGCCGCGTGTCGCGGAAGACTCGAATGCGTTATTACGGAAACGTGCTGAGGAAGGGTTACTGGCACATGGTCATGAAAGTAATGAAGCGCGGGAACGTCTCGCTTATGAACTATCAGTCATCCATAAGACAGGATTTGCCGATTATTTTTTAATCGTTGAAGAACTCGTACGTAGTGCAAAAGCGAAAGGCATCTTCGTTGGACCTGGTCGAGGCTCAGCAGCCGGATCACTTGTCAGCTATGCGCTTGGAATCACGACGGTGGATCCATTGAAGTATGGATTACTATTCGAACGTTTCTTGAACCCCGAGCGGATTTCGATGCCGGATATCGATATCGATATCGAAGATGAACGACGCGAAGAAGTATTAGAGGATCTCGTGATGCGTTATGGAAAAGATCACGTCGCTCAAATCGGTACATTGTCGACGCTCGGTGCCAAAGCCGCTTTGCGAGACGTCGGACGGACGCTAGAGTTTTCGAAGGATGAATTAGATGCTGCAGTCAAGCAGCTTGGAAAATCCACGACGTTACAAGGGATCGAACAAAACAAACAGACATATCGCTGGTTCTCTGGAAGCGAAAAGCGCCGGCAACTGTTGCAACTAGCGCAAGCGGTCGAGGGTCTCCCGCGACAACGTTCGGTTCACGCGGCCGGCGTCGTCATTGGATCTGAACAGCTCGTCGAGACGACACCCGTTGAAACGGGACCAAATGAACGCTATGTGACGCAGTTTTTGATGCAGGCATTGGAACGTCAAGGATTGTTGAAAATTGACTTGTTAGGATTACGAAATCTCAGTCGTTTGCGTCGGATGGAAGAATTGATTCGACGAGAACAGCCATCCTTTACGCTCACGCAAATTCCAGAAGAAGACCGCGCGACATTCCAAGTCTTTGCCCGCGCCGAGACGGATGATATTTTCCAATTCGAGTCGACAGGTATGAAACAGACGTTGCGCGAAGTCAAACCGAATCGGTTCGAGGATTTGGTAGCAACGATGTCACTCTATCGTCCGGGACCAATGAAATTCATTGATCTGTACGCGAAACGAAAAGCTGGTCAACCTTATCAGATGTTGCATCCCGTATTAGAAGACGTACTTGCACCAACGTATGGCATCATCGTCTATCAGGAACAAGTCATGGAAATCACCCGTCGAGTAGCTGGATTTACACTCGCGCAAGCAGATTTATTACGACGTGCGATTTCTAAAAAAAGTACGGATTCGCTCGAACAGGAACGGGTTCGTTTTCTCGAAGGAGCAAAGTCGAATGGATTCGATGATGCGATTGCACATTCACTCTATGAACAAATTGAGCGATTTGCTGGGTATGGATTCAACCGAAGCCATGCGGTCGCCTATTCAAAGATTAGTTACGCCCTCGGATATATCAAAGCGCATTTCCCACACATTTTTTTACTCGTCTCGGTCGAACAACCGGAGCGTCTCGTCCGATTGATGCGCGAACGACGTCTTCCTGTCCTATCGCCGGACGTCTGGATTTCCGATTACCGTTCTTCGTTAGAAGGCAAAGGGATTCGTCTCGGAATACATGTGATTAAAGGTATTTCCGAGCGAGAGTTCGAACGTGTAAAGGAAGCATCAAAGCACACGGCGACGATTGCTGATCTATTGACCCACGTCGGATGGGGTAAGAAGGAGCGCGCAAAAATCGAATTGTTACTCTACAGTGGTGCGCTAGACCGAGCGACACACGGCGATCGCGGACTCGCTGAACAAGAAGTACTCGAATATTTCACTGAGTCGTCGAATACATTACTTCCAGACGAGTTGGCAATTCTCGGGAAACGCCGGACACAGAAGTCCTCGAAACGAAGTGATTCCGATTGGGCACGATTAGAACGGGAAGCGCTTGGGTTCTGGTTGACGTATTCGCCGTTGACGACAGCAATGAAAGCTCCGGTTGAATCTGCTTATTTCCATGACCTTGGCGTCGGTTCGGAAACACATTATTTAGTCTGTTATATTGATCAGATTCGAGAATTCAAGACGAAACGCGGTCAAACGATGGCGGTCATTCAGGCAGTCGACGGATATTCGAATGAAGAGGTCGTCGTCTTCCCGAATCAATATGAACGATTCCGTCGATCACTTTATTTAGGGAACGTCTTGCTGATTGAACTAAAGGTGCAGGATCGCGAAGGGGAGCGTCAGTTCATTTTGGAACGTCTGCGTCCGCTTGGGCAAGATGTGCTATTCGTCAAGTTAACATCAAAAAATGAGCTGGCCGCACTCGAACAGTTGCTTGAAGCAGTACCAGGCGATATTCCAGTCGTCGTTCGCTACGCGGATTCACGCGAGACGAAATCGTTACCGCCGCTCTATGCAGTGCAGCATGATGAGGAATTACTAGCTCGGCTACGTATTCGGTTTGGCGAGGATCATGTCGTCCTGAAAAATGTCCCCCGCTCAAACTAGTACTAGGTAATAAGATTTGTTATAATAAGGGGTAATTGGTCTGACCAATGCCACCGATTGAAGCAACCTACTGAAGGGTCAGAAAGGTGGTGCCGTATCGATATGGAGAAGAAACGAAATGCGTTTGAAGCCAATATCGCGGCGATTAAATTGATGATCGAACAAGATGGATTAGTTCCAGGAGACCGTATTCCATCAGAACGGGAACTGGCAGAACGACTATCCATCAGTCGACCGTCCGTGCGAGAAGCATTACGGACGCTCGCTTATTTAGGGATCGTCGAGACACGACATGGAGGCGGAAGCTTTCTATTGAACCGTGACGATCATACCTATATTCAAATCATCGCTCAATTCTTAGTGACTGGCGATTCGAAGTTCGAAGACTTGGCAGGAACGCTCCGCTTGCTTGAGCAAGCAGCGCTCACGCAGCTGGATGACCTTTCGGTGCTTGCATCAGTCGTATCATCCGATGCAGCGTTTCGTGAGACGTTGATTCAGACGGTCGATAACGATTTGTTTGAACGAATCTGGCGACAAGTCAATGCCTTCCATAAAAGCTTCGGTCAAGGGGAACTCTATACGCAGGCGGAACGGGAACAACTCTTGAACCGCCCATAGGATGACAAGGGGGAACTGAACGTGCAAGCATTTTTTCGAAAACCTAAAAAGTTCGTCACGCTGACTTCGAAGGAGCAGCGTGTCGATGTGCCAGTTGGCCTAATGACGAAATGTCCGAAATGTAAATTAATCCAATATACGAAACAACTGGAGGCGAACTTACGTGTCTGTTCATGTGGGTATCATCACCCGTTGACCGCGCAAGAACGTTTTACGCAATTATTCGATGAAGGTTCGGTGACGTATTTCGACTTACCGGCAGTTCAAGCAGATCCGCTTGGATTCCAGGATTACCTGGAAAAATTAAAGGGCGACCAAGTCAGAACGGGTCTTGAGGAAGCGATCGTCTGTGGCGTCGGGAATGTGAATGGTCACCCACTCGTCGCTTGTGTCATGGATGCACGATTCCGCATGGGCTCGATGGGTGCAGCAGTCGGTGCTGCGATTTCTGAAGCGGTTCGTTACGCAACAAAACATCGTCTACCTGTCACGATTTTCTCCGCTTCAGGTGGAGCACGGATGCAAGAGGGAATGGTTAGTCTCATGCAGATGGCGAAATCGAGTCTCTTCTTAAAACAGCATTCAGATGCTGGATTACTTTATATTTCTTGTATGACGCATCCGACGACCGGCGGGGTATCAGCAAGTTTTGCGATGCTCGGTGACTTTAACATCGCTGAACCGGGGGCGTTGATCGGGTTTGCAGGTCGACGGATCATCGAACAGACGATACGTGAAAAACTACCGGAAGATTTCCAAACAGCAGAATTCTTATTACAAGCAGGTCAACTGGACGATGTCGTATCACGACATGATCTGAAAACGTACTATACGCGAATCTTAAAGCTACATGCGGAGGGAACGAACCATGCAACCATTTGACCAACCAGTCATCGCGTTACGCGAAAAAATTCTTGAGCTCCATGATATGGCGGAAACACAAGGACTAGACTTCAAGGAAGAACTCCAACTTCTTGAAGAACGCCTTCATCGGTTAGAACTCGATATTTACGGGAATATGAAAGCGTGGAATCGCGTTCAATTGGCACGTCATCCAGAACGTCCAACGACACTCGATTACATTGAATCCATTTGTGAAGACTTCATCGAGTTGCACGGCGATCGTCATGGATATGATGATGCGGCAATCGTCGGTGGAATCGGAACACTGAATGGTCGTCCGGTGACGATCATCGGTCATCAACGCGGAAAAGATACAAAAGAAAACATTCGTCGTAATTTCGGGATGCCACATCCGGAGGGGTACCGAAAAGCACTACGTCTCATGCAACAAGCGGAGAAATTCAATCGACCAATCATTACGTTCATCGACACGAAAGGGGCTTACCCAGGACGTGCAGCAGAAGAACGTGGTCAGAGTGAGGCCATCGCGAAAAACTTGTTTGAGATGGCTGGCATGACGGTTCCAATCATCTCAATCGTCATCGGTGAAGGTGGATCAGGTGGTGCTTTAGGAATCGGAGTGTGTGATCAACTCTTGATGCTCGAGAATTCAACGTATTCGGTCATCTCTCCTGAAGGTGCTGCAGCATTGTTATGGAAAGATGCAAGTCTTGCGGAGAAAGCGGCAGAATCGATGAAAATCACAGCGCCTGATTTATTACGACTCGGGATCGCGGATGCCATCATTCCAGAAGTCGTCGGAGGGGCGCATCTCGATGTGTCATTACAGGCGGATAAATTAAAAACTGTATTGGTACAGAAGCTCGAATCATTGGTTCATCTGACCAAGGAAGAGCTCATTGATCAGCGGACTGAAAAATATCACCAAATTGGCACATAAGCACCATGTAATCGCTATCATGATTGATATTCCTCATTTCCGGAATCGATGATGAAAAAGCTAGTGAAAGTTTATGCAATCTGCCCTGTTGTAAAACAAGAAAACAACGTGCTATTTTAGATTCAGATTAATGGAGAGGTGATTAACGTGAGTTTAAAACGGATTGCTGTCTTAACGAGTGGCGGCGATGCACCCGGTATGAACGCTGCGGTGCGTGCTGTCACGCGTAAAGCGATTTTTCATGGCTTAGAAGTATTCGGTGTCTACAATGGCTACCAAGGATTAATCAACGGGGACATCGTCCAGTTGAACCTTGGATCAGTCGGTGACATCATTCAACGAGGCGGAACGTTCCTACGTTCAGCACGTTGCCCTGAGTTCCGTACAGAAGAAGGACGAGCAAAAGCGGTCGTCAATCTAAAGAAATTTGAAATTGATGCACTCGTCGTCGTAGGCGGAGACGGGTCGTATCGTGGTGCCCAAAAATTGACGGGACTTGGTTTCCCGACAATTGGACTTCCAGGTACGATCGATAACGACATCCCTGGAACGGACTATACGATCGGTTTTGATACAGCGCTCAACACGGCGCTTGAAGCGATCGATAAAATCCGTGATACGGCATCGTCGCATGAGCGAACGTATGTCATTGAAGTCATGGGACGCGATGCGGGTGATATCGCATTATATGCAGGACTTGCTGGTGGAGCAGAATCGATTCTTGTTCCCGAGCGTCCTGAAGATTTAAAAGAAGTGCTTTCCCGTATTCAAAGTGGTGTCGACCGCGGTAAGAAGCACTCAATCGTCATCGTCGCTGAAGGAGCAGGTCGTGCTCAGGACGTGGGAGACGCGATCGCAAAAGAAACAGGTCTCGATACACGCGTCACGGTACTTGGTCACGTTCAACGTGGTGGAGCACCAACGGCAGCGGACCGTGTACTTGCAAGTCGGATGGGGGCGCATGCCATCGAAATCCTACTTCAAGGAAAACAAGGACGTGTCGTAGGTGTACGTGGTGGTAAGATGATCGATCTCGATATCGATGAGGCACTCGACGAAAATAAACATGAGCTGGATCTTGATATTCTTGAGCTTTCAAAACAGCTTTCGATTTAACGAACGTCGATAGGATTGAAATGGACAAGAGAACTTGGCCAAACACCGTAGGAGGTTTATGGAATATGCGTAGAACTAAAATTGTATGTACGATTGGACCGGCGTCAGAAAAACGTCTTCCAGAAATGATTGAAGCAGGTATGAACGTCGCTCGTTTGAACTTCTCACACGGCGATTATGAAGAACACGGTGCACGTATCACGGATATCCGTCGTGCAGCGAAAGAAGCAAACAAAATCGTTACGATTCTTCTTGATACGAAAGGACCAGAAATCCGGACACATTCGTTTGAAGAAGGAAAAGCGCTTCTCGAACGTGGTCAAGAAGTCATCATCGTTAGCGGAGACGCAAACGAAATCGTCGGAACGAAAGATAAATTCTCAGTCACGTATGAAGGACTCTATGATGACGTCGAAGTTGGTTCGATGATCATGCTTGATGACGGTCTCATCGGTCTTCGTGTCACTGAAAAACTTCCGAACCGTGAGCTTCGTTGTTCCATCGAAAACGAAGGCGTCATCAAGACGAAAAAAGGCGTTAACTTGCCAAACGTGAAGGTTAACCTTCCTGCTTTGACAGAAAAAGATATTGCGGATATCGAGTTCGGTATCAAGAGCGATATCGATTTGATCGCGGCATCTTTCGTACGCCGTGCGTCAGACGTCGTTGCGATTCGTCAATTGCTTGAGAAAAACAACGCGAGCCATATCAAAATCTTCCCGAAAATCGAGAACCAAGAAGGTGTCGATAACATCGAAGAAATCCTTGCGATTTCGGACGGTTTGATGGTAGCGCGTGGTGACCTCGGTATCGAGATTCCAACGGAAGAAGTCACGCCAACTCAAAAAGACTTGATCAAGCTTTGTAACGACTTCGGTAAACCAGTCATTACAGCAACACAAATGCTTGACTCGATGCAACGTTTCCCACGTCCAACACGTGCTGAAGCATCAGACGTCGCGAACGCGATTCTTGATGGTACGGATGCAATCATGCTTTCAGGTGAGACAGCAGCAGGGGACTACCCAATCGAATCTGTCCAAATGATGCACTCGATCGCAAAACGTACAGAAAAAATGCTCGACTACAAGCTCTTGTTGAAAGATCGTCAGACACGTAGTGAGCACACAGTAACGGATGCAATCGCTCAAGCGGTTACGCACACTGCAATCAACTTGGACGCAAAAGCAATCTTGACACCGACACAATCGGGTTACACGGCTGCACGTATCTCGAAATACCGTCCGGAGCCAAACATCGTCGCGGTTACACCAAGCGCACGTGTCGCACGTCAGTTAAACATCGTATGGGGCGTGTACCCAATCGTCGTTGATCATCTTTCAGACAACACGGATGACATGTTGACACTTGCTGCGGACACAGCAAAAGACGCTGGTTTCGTCACAGATGGTGATCTCGTCGTCATCTCAGCAGGTATTCCTGCTTTGACTGCTGGTACAACGAACATGTTGAAAATCCACATCGTCGGTAAAGAGATCGCAAACGGTCGCGGTATCGGTGAGCGTGGAGTCGTTGGCGAAGTCGTCATCGCAAACAATGCTGAAGAAGCAAACTCTAAAGCGAAGCCAGGCATGATCCTCGTTACGAACTCAACTGATCGTGACATGATGCCTGCAATCGAGATGGCTGCAGCGATGATCACAGTTGATGGCGGATTGACAAGCCATGCTGGAATCGTTGGACCATCACTCGGTAAACCAGTCATCGTTGGTGTCGAAGATGCATTGACAGTCTTCAAAGACGGTCAAATGATCTCAATCGATCCATTGACAGGTAAACTATATAACGCATAATCCATTCATGACGGACGTGACTTAGGTCATGTCCGTCTTTTTTTGTATGAGGAGGACGTATGGAAGCTTATCTTTTTTTGATTGCCCTCGTCTTCATTGGGGTCATCGCACAAAATAAATCATTAATCATCGCTGCAGCCTTCCTGCTGATCATCAAGGCAATCGGGCTGGATGGTAGACTGTTTCCTTCCTTGCAGGCAAAGGGGATCACGTGGGGCGTCACATTGATCACGGCAGCGATCCTCGTACCGATTGCAGCAGGGGATATCGGATTTAAGGAGTTGCTCCAAAGTATTCGGGGACACATCGGCATCATCTCATTTTTATCAGGAATCTTTGTTGCAATCGTCGCAGCACACGGTGTTGGACTGATGAAAGAAGATCCACTCGTGACGACAGCCTTGCTAGCTGGAACGATTCTTGCAGTCGGACTCTTTAGAGGTGTACCGGTTGGACCATTGATTGGTGCTGGAATCGCGGCGCTCGTCATTGGAATGTGGGATGTCATCGCAAAAGCGTTCACAGGATGAGCCGAATCAGCAAAGTAACTGAATTAATTTTTTGATAATAGTATGCAAGTTCATTCACTTTTTGGGTATTTTTGTTTATACTAAGAACAGAAACAAGATGGTCTATTCAAGAGTACAGCGCTACAAGCATGGGGAACGACTCTTGAGTGGACGTCTTTTTTTCAATACGGAAATGAAAGCGTTTTAAATTTCTGGGGAAAAAAAGGGGGATTATTGTCATGACGCAAACTAAAGGTTTAGAAGGAATCGTCGCGACTTCATCGAAAATCAGTTCGATCATCGATGGTCAATTGACGTATGGCGGTTATACGATTGATGATTTGGCGGAGCACGCCTCATTTGAGGAAGTCGTCTTCTTGTTGTGGAACGACCGTCTACCAAAAGAAGAGGAATTGAAGCAACTATCGGAAGCACTCATTTCCGAAGCAACGGTTGCGACTGCCGTTCTTGAAACAATGAAGGCAGCACCGAAGTCGGCGAATGCGATGGCGACGATTCGAACAGCGCTCTCTCAACTCGCGCTTTACGATGAGACATCGGAAAATATGTCGACTGAGGCGAATTACGCTAAAGCCATCAAATTACAGGCACAAATCGCAACACTCGTCACAGCTTACGCCCGTATTAAAAAAGGACAAGAGCCGATCGCACCTAAAACGGGTCTTTCATACGCAGGAAACTTCTTGTTCATGTTGACGGGTGAAGAGCCAACGGAAGTTGCAGAAAAAGCTTTCAACCAAGCGCTCGTTCTTCACGCTGACCACGAGTTGAACGCTTCGACGTTCACAGCACGCGTGTGTGTCGCGACACTCTCTGACGTCTACTCAGGTGTGACGGCAGCGATGGGCGCATTAAAAGGACCACTTCACGGTGGCGCGAACGAAGCCGTCATGAAGATGTTGTTAGAAATTGATTCGGTTGAAAAGGTTGACGAGTATGTTCATAATAAACTTGAGAACAAGCAAAAAATCATGGGCTTCGGTCACCGTGTCTACAAGGACGGCGACCCACGTGCGAAGCACCTTCAAGAAATGAGTCGTCAGCTGACTGCTCAAATCGGGGAGCCGAAATGGTATGAGATGTCAGTTAAGATCGACGAAATCGTCCAATCGGAAAAAGGATTGAAACCAAATGTTGATTTCTATTCCGCTTCTACGTACCATGCACTTGGACTTGATACAGAACTATTCACTCCAATCTTTGCAGTAAGTCGGATGTCAGGTTGGTTGGCGCACATTTTAGAGCAGTATAGCGATAACCGTCTGATTCGCCCGCGTGCAGACTACACGGGTGAAACGCACCGGACATACGTGTCCATCGAAGAACGTTAAAAGGACGGGGAGGAGCAATCCTCTCCTGATTTTTGATGTAGATTACAATTACTTAAGGGGGATTTTTAGACATGGCTACACTTCAAGGCGAAAACATCACAGTAACTAACGGTACACTTCAAGTTCCAAACGCTCCAATCATTCCGTTCATCATTGGTGACGGAACAGGACCTGACATCTGGAACGCAGCGGTACGTGTGTTTGATGCAGCAGTTGAAAAAGCATACAACGGTGAGAAGAAAATCGAATGGAAAGAAGTCTACGCTGGTGAAAAAGCATTCAACAAAACAGGCAACTGGTTACCAGAAGAGACACTTGATCTCATCCGTGAGCACATCATCGCAATCAAAGGACCACTGACGACACCAGTCGGCGGCGGAATCCGTTCGTTGAACGTTGCTCTACGTCAAGAGCTTGATTTGTACACATGTCTTCGTCCAGTCCGTTACTTCACAGGTGTGCCTTCACCGGTTAAACGCCCAGAAGATACAGACATGGTCATCTTCCGTGAAAATACTGAAGACATTTACGCCGGAATCGAATACGCAGAAGGTAGCGAAGGTGCTGCAAAACTGCTTGAGTTCCTTCAAAACGAAATGGGTGTCAATAAAATCCGCTTCCCTGAGACATCTGGTCTTGGAATCAAACCGATTTCAAAAGAGGGAACAGAACGCCTCGTTCGTGCAGCAATCGAATATGCACTCGAGAACAAACGCGCTTCGTTGACGCTCGTTCATAAAGGAAACATCATGAAGTTCACTGAGGGTGCTTTCAAAAACTGGGGCTATGAGCTTGCTGAGCGTGAATACGCAGAGCACGTCTTCACTTGGAACCAATATGATCGCATCAAGGAAGAAGAAGGGACAGATGCTGCGAATAAAGCACAAGCAGACGCAGAAGCTGCTGGTAAGTTGATCGTGAAAGACTCAATCGCTGATATCTTCTTACAACAAATCTTGACTCGTCCAAAAGAGTTCGATGTCGTTGCGACAATGAACTTGAACGGTGACTACATCTCAGATGCACTTGCTGCTCAAGTCGGTGGTATCGGAATCGCACCTGGAGCAAACATCAACTACATGACAGGTCATGCGATCTTTGAAGCCACTCACGGTACAGCACCGAAATACGCTGGACTTGATAAAGTAAACCCATCGTCTGTCATCTTGTCAGGCGAAATGATGTTCCGTCACCTCGGCTGGAACGAAGCAGCAGATCTCATCATCAAATCGATGGAAACATCGATTGAATCGAAAGTCGTCACATACGACTTCGCACGTCTCATGGATGGTGCGACTGAAGTGAAGTGTTCTGAATTCGCGGACGAACTCATCAAAAACATGTAATCCGATCAGGAGGAATGAGTCGATGAACAGACGGAAGAAGATCGCAGTCATAGGAAGTGGCTTTACGGGCGCAACGACAGCACTCTATCTTGCTCAGCGAGAGCTAGGAGATGTCGTCCTCGTCGACCGACCCGAGCAAGAGAATCCGACGAAAGGAAAGGCGCTCGATATGCAAGAGGCAGCGCCGATCCTCGGGTTTGATGCTTCAGTAAAAGGGACATCGAATTATGCCGACATCAACGGTGCGGATATCGTCGTCATCACTGCCGGTATCGCTCGGAAGCCAGGGATGAGCCGCGAGGACCTCGTGAGTACGAATGCTGCCGTCATGACGGCTGTGACGAAGGAAATCGTCGCGCATGCACCGGAATCGATCATCATCGTTTTGACGAATCCGGTCGATGCGATGACGTATACAGTCTATCAAGCATCTGGTTTTCCGAAAGAGCGTGTCATCGGTCAATCCGGTGTCCTCGACACGGCACGTTTCCGGACATTCTTAGCAGAGGAACTGAACGTTTCTGTAAAGGATGTATCGGGATTCGTACTCGGCGGACACGGGGATGACATGGTGCCACTACTGCGCTATTCTCAGGCGGGAGGCATTCCAATCGAGAAACTGATATCCAAGGAGCGGTTAGAGGCGATCGTTGACCGAACGCGTAAAGGCGGCGGTGAAATCGTTCAGTTACTCGGAAACGGTTCCGCTTACTACGCACCGGCAGCAGCAATTGCTGAGATGGTCGAGGCGATCTTGAAGGACCAGCGACGTATTCTACCTGCCATTGCTTATCTCGAAGGCGAATATGGATATGACGATATGTATTTCGGTGTACCGGTCATTCTTGGCGGAAACGGTGTCGAGCATGTCTATGAACTCGAACTGACGACTGAGGAGCAAGAGGCTTTGAATCGCTCTGCCTCTACAGTCCGTTCTGTACTCGACTTATTAAAATCTTGATTCAAAAAAAGACGAACTTGTCACTTTCGACAAGTTCGTCTTTTTTCATCTCGTCATAATCGATGAGGAGAAGCATAGTGCGATAACTTGGCATACCAAGGGCAGACCAGTATAAGAAGAAATGTCAGCCACGGAATCAAATATCCGATTCGAAGGAAGTGACCTTGATGTTCCATATGGAGGTGTTGTGAGTTTTGACAATGCGGACAGGGCAGTCCGTGAGCAGACCACATTAAACGATAGATTGTTCGAGCAGACCAGGATTGACGACAAACGGTGCATCGTGCCACGCGAGTGCCTCCTTTCATTCATAGGTTAATTGTGTAAAGTGTGTTTTTCACAACATACGATACACATAGGAGAAAAGTTCCAATTTCAATAAACATGTAGAAAAAAAGATTGTATTAGGGTAAGGACAAAGGTACGTCATTTTATTCCACTAAGGGGGATGCCATATGCGCGCCGTAACATACCAAGGAGCAAAAGATGTTCAAGTCAAACAAGTCCAGGATCCATCGATTGATAAAAACGATGATATCATCGTCAAAATCACATCGACTGCCATTTGTGGATCAGATTTACACATCTATCAAGGAAATATGCCGGCTCACAAAGATTATGTCATTGGTCATGAACCGATGGGCATCGTTGAAGAGGTTGGACCAGGTGTGACGAAGGTCAAGCGTGGCGACCGCGTCGTGTTACCGTTTAATGTTGCTTGTGGTCACTGTTTCTTTTGTGAACATGATATGGAGAGTCAATGTGATAACTCGAACGGAAATCCCCATGTCGATACAGGTGGGTACTTCGGTTTTACAGAAGAGTTTGGTGGACATCCCGGTGGTCAGGCGGAATATTTAAAAGTTCCGTTCGGGAATTTCATGCCACTCGTGATTCCTGAATCATGCGAATTAGAAGATGAGGCATTATTGTTCTTATCTGACGTTTTACCTACGGCGTATTGGAGTGTCCTGCATGCGGGTGTGAAAAAAGGAGATACGGTCGTCGTACTCGGATCAGGACCAGTTGGACTAATGACACAAAAATTTGCATGGATGCAAGGAGCAAAGCGAGTCATTGCGGTGGATGATCAAGTGTATCGATTAAATCATGCTAAAGTCACGAATAAAGTCGAGACAGTAAATTTCTCGGATCACGCAGAAAGTGGTGCGTATATTAAAGAGCTGACACAAGGTGGAGCAGACGTCGTAATTGATTGCGTCGGTTTTGATGGGAAGATGTCCCCTGTAGAAAAAATTGAACAAAAGATTGGTCTACAAGGTGGAACGTTGAGTGCCATTGACATTGCAAAGGACGCTGTCCGGAAATTTGGTACTGTGCAGTTGACAGGAGTCTACGCTAAAAAATATAATCAGTTTCCGCTTGGCGATTTCTTTACCCGAAATATTACGCTGAAAATGGGACAAGCACCAGTCGTTCATTTGATGTCGGAACTGTTCCAGAAAATCATCAATCAAGAATTTGATCCGACGGATATCGTGACACACCGAGTGGCACTTGATGATGCTGCTTCTGCCTATCAGACATTTAATGATCGGACAGATGGATGCATCAAGGTCGTCTTGAAACCATAAGCTATATCATACTCAAACAGCCCATCCGATTATTGGATGGGCTGTTGTACATCATAGGATTAAAAGAAGAAGACGGGCCATAGAAGACCGACGACTAGTCCGAGTAACAGACCGACGAACACCTGAAACTCGGTATGACCGACGAGCTCATTCAGGAGAGGAGTCTCATGGCGAATTCCTTTGAAATAATCATTGAGTAGTTTTGCCTGAACACCGACTGCTTGTCTGACACCGGTCGCATCATACATGATGATTGTCGCAAAGATGACAGCCAGTGCGAAAATCGAAGACGAGAAGCCCTCCTGAAAACCGATGACAACGGCTAAGGCGACGACAGTCGAACTATGTGAACTAGGCATACCACCGGAAGCAAACATGATTTCCAGGTCGAACTTTCGTGTCCGAACCAAACTCGTGACAAGCTTCGCTGCTTGAGCGATGAACCACGCCGTGATGGCTGCAAAAAGGGGATGGTTCCATTCCATACATTCTACCTCCTACAATTAACGATATGTATTGTTTCCCCGTTTTATTAGCTTTTACACGAACGATCTAGTTGGATTCGGCATCTCCTTTAAAGATTATGTAAAGAAACTGCAGAAAGATTTGTGGTTTTCCATTAAAAGTCGGTAAGATGAAGACAGACGAAGCGGATTCCACGGAATTCCTCATTCGAAAAGAAGGAAACTTGAGGGGGATGCAAGGTTTGAAAGATAAAATTATCGTGGTAGATGATGAGTTGTCGATTGCAACGTTGTTGAAGTTCAACTTAGAACAAGCCGGCTTCATCGTTGAAACAGCTCATGATGGGATGTCTGGTTTAAAATTAGCAGAAAAACAAGATGCGGCATTGATCGTCTTAGATTTGATGTTACCGGAGCTTGATGGTCTTGAAGTATGTAAACGTCTCCGCCAGCAAAAAATCAATACACCGATTTTGATGTTGACGGCAAAAGATGACGAATTTGATAAAGTTCTCGGATTAGAACTTGGAGCGGATGATTATTTGACGAAACCATTCAGTCCACGTGAAGTCGTTGCGCGCGTAAAAGCAATTTTACGTCGCATGAGTCATCAAACGACTTCGTCGGAAGAAGTGACGGATGGAACAATCATTATCGGAGATGTCAAAATCGTTCCTGACAATTACGAAGCATTTAAAGCCGAAGAGCGGTTAGAGCTCACGCCAAAAGAATTTGAGTTACTTGTTTACCTTGCAAAAAATAAAGGACGTGTGTTGACTCGCGACCAGTTGTTATCTGCCATCTGGAATTATGATTTTGTTGGCGATACCCGTATCGTAGATGTCCATATTAGTCATGTCCGAGAGAAAATCGAGCCGAATACGAAAAAACCGATTTACATTAAAACGATTCGCGGTTTAGGTTACAAGATGGAAGAGCCGAAGGCGGAATGAGTAAGTATCGCAAACGGTTTATCTTTAAAATGATTTCGTTCATCAGTCTCGTCCTTGTAGCACTTGGATTTTTATTAGGTCAATCCTTCAAAGAATTCTATGTCCAAAATGAAAAAGAAAAATTGATGGATGAAACAGCGCTAGTTGAGACGATTTTGAGAGATCGAGAAGTACCAGACATGTCTCGGTATGTAAATGAACTATATGCTGAATCGAATTTCGATATGATTTTATTCAACAGCCGTGGAGAAATCATTGCTGGAACACCTGTTGATGTGACGAAATTAAAAGTAGCGACCCTCAATTTTTCAGCCATTCCTGACGAGGGCACATTTGAATCGAAAACTGATGATAGTGTCGTCCAATTTACAAAACCTGTTCCGACAGCGGATGGGGGAGAAGTCTACGTCAGTTTCATTCGTTACGCCCAAGACTTGAATGTCATCTATTCACGGATTTGGACGGTCATCATTCTGTCCCTACTCGCCTCGTTAGTGATCATATTCTTGACGATCTATCGGTCGACGAAACGATTCCTACGTCCAATCGCAGAAGCAACAGATGTTTTACATGAACTGTCGCACGGGAACTACAAGTCGCGTGTGTATGAATTAGCGGCACCGGATGAATCACGCGATTTAGGGCGCTCTATCAATCTATTAGCGCGAAATCTCGAAAACGCATCGTCTGGTGAAGCAATGCAACGAGCACGTCTCGAATCTTTGATCGAATACATGGGCGCCGGTCTTATGTTGATTGATGAGAAGGGCTACGTCCTGCTCGTCAACCGGACGTATCGGGAAATGTTCAACATTCATGAACCGTCTAGTGGGAAGCTGTACTATCGTGTACTTCCGAACGAAAAAATGAGTCAGGTGATTGAAGATGTCTATCTGACGGAAAAACCGAATCGAAAGCAGTCGAGTGTTCGATTTGGCATCAATAGCCGGACGTTCATGGTCAGTGCCGCTCCGATTTTCGATAAGAACGGTCGGGTGCAGGGAACGACCGTCGTCTTTAACGACATCACGGAAATCAAGAAGCTAGAGCAGATGCGTAAAGACTTCGTCGCGAATGTCAGTCACGAATTGAAGACACCATTGACGTCCATTAAAGGATTTGCGGAAACGTTACTCGATGGTGCGCAAGAGGTTCCGGAAATCCGGGAGCAGTTCTTACGGATCATCCACGATGAATCGGAACGAATGCAAACATTGGTGGAAGATTTGCTTGAGCTGTCTCGTTTAGAACAAGATAACTATCAGCTCGAGACTGCAATCGTTGACGTGACAAGTCTCGTTCGGGAGACAGCAGCACTCCTGCATCGACGAGCAACAGAAAAAGAGATGACGATTCATATCGAAATGGAAGAGGAAGTCTTCATCCGAGCAGATCTGAATCGTCTGAAACAGGTCGTCGTTAACTTGGTTGCGAATGCGTTGAATTATACGCCGAACGGCGGCAACGTCTGGATTCAGCTCGAGGATGGAGAAGAGTCTGTCCAACTCATCATCAAAGATGATGGAATTGGTATTCATCCGAAAGAAACCCAACGAATCTTCGAACGTTTCTATCGTGTCGATAAGGCACGAAGCCGTAATTCTGGGGGAACGGGTCTTGGACTAGCCATCGTCAAACACATTGTCGACCTCCATCACGGTGAGATCGAAATCGCATCGGAAGAGCACAAAGGCACGACATTTACGATTCGTTTACCAAAACATGGCTGAATTTCACAGTGGATTCACATTTCCTTAATAGATGTATCTTATGATGAAAGTACCTTCTTCATCATCTGTATGGCGACTGGATCAGCTCCCATGTCGTCATGCCCTTGGCGGTTGACTCTCCGTGAGTCAATCGTCTTTTTTTGGTCATTTTTAGCGAACAAATGTGTGTAGAGTGATACAATAGGAACAGAAAATCGATTAAAGGGGCGTAGATGATGGAAAATAAATTGCTATTGATTGATGGGAACTCGTTGACCTATCGGGCGTTTTTCGCCTTACCACCAATGACGGATGCGCAAGGACGAAATACGAACGCAGCTTATGGCTTTACGATGATGTTATTGAAGTTGCTCGAGGAAGAACAACCGACACATATGCTCGTTGCCTTCGATGCTTCGAGTGAAACGTTCCGTCATGATGTATATCAGGAGTATAAGGGAAGTCGGGAAAAGACACCGTCCGAACTACGTGAGCAATTCCCGATCGTCCGGGATATCTGTGAAGCGCTCGGTATTCAAATGATGGAACTCCATCGCTATGAGGCAGATGATTTGATTGGTACGCTCGCACGAACGATGTCGACGGATCGGACGCGGATCGTCACAGGTGATAAAGATTTACTTCAACTTGTCACGGATAAGGTCGAAGTCTTGATCACGAAGCGTGGGATCACGGACGTCCAGTGCATGACGGAGGAACTGTTCGCTGAGACGTATGGTGGTCTAAAGCCGATTCAAATGATTGACCTGAAGGGGTTAATGGGGGATAAGTCGGATAACATTCCAGGGATTCCTGGGATTGGTGAAAAGACGGCGGTAAAATTGATTTCGGCATACGGTTCTGTCGAAGGACTGTATGAACATGTTGAAGACTTAAAAGGGAAGCAGAAGGAAAAAGTCATCGCGAACGAAGAACTCGCACGACTATCGAAAGAACTTGCGACGATTAAAGTTGATGTCCCGCTCGAGACGACGCTAGAGGATTTGCAAATTCGCGACGTTGATACCCAAGTGCCGTATTCGTTGTTCCAGTCGCTTGGCTTCAAGTCGTTGACGAATCGATTTGCTCCTGTCGTCAAAGAAGAGGATAAAGAGCAGTTGAACGTCGTGACGATCACTTCACTTCCTGAAGACGTCACCGATGCGGTGTTGCTTGCTGAACAGCTACGAGAGGATTACATGGAAGAAGACATCATCGGGTTTGCGATCGCGACGCCTGACACGATCTATGTTGCTGCTCCAACGCTCGTCGAGGATCCGGCATTCCGCCAATGGATCGAGTCGGAACATCGGAAGATTTGTCTCGATGCCAAACAAGTCGCATTCGCGTTGCGTAAGCATGGCTTAACCTTAAACGGTTATGAGGATTTGTTATTAGCGGGTTACTTATTGAATTTAAGTGGCGGCACGACGCTCGCTTCAATTGCTGGTCATTATGCATTGATGGCACCGAACGAAGAAGCGGTCCTCGGTAAGGGAGCCAAACGTCTAGCCCCAGCGGATGACGTATTACACCCTTATCTTGCAGAGAAGGCACGGATGATCGAATTATTGTTCCCGAAAGTCCGGGAAGAGTTGAAGGCGAATCAGCAATATGAGCTGTATGAAACACTAGAGCGTCCATTGTCAGGTGTCCTCGCTGAGATGGAGTGGACCGGGATTCGTGTCGACGTCGCGACCCTCCAATCGATGCAAGCAGATCTTGCCGGACGTTTAACGGAACTTGAGACGTTGGTCTTTGAAGCGGCAGGTGAGTCGTTCAATATCAATTCACCGAAACAACTTGGTGTGATTCTGTTTGAAAAACTCGAACTGCCCGCCTTCAAGAAAACAAAGACCGGCTATTCGACTGCCGCGGACGTCCTTGAAAAACTGCGTCCGTTGCATCCGGTCATCGATCACATCATGTTATACCGGGAGCTCCAAAAATTACAGTCGACGTATGTCGAAGGCTTACAAAAAGTCATCAAGGAAGACGGAAAGATTCATACCCGTTTTGCTCAGACGATTGCCCAGACAGGCCGTTTAAGTTCGGTCAATCCGAACCTTCAGAATATCCCGATTCGGATTGAAGAAGGACGGAAGATTCGAAAAGCCTTCGTTCCAAGTGAAGCAGGCTGGTCACTGTACGCTGCCGATTATTCACAAATCGAATTACGTGTCATGGCCGATATGTCGCAGGATCAGACGCTTGTCGATGCGTTCTTACATGATGAGGATATCCATACTCAAACGGCAAGTAGTGTCTTTGGTGTTGAACCGGAGGATGTCACAGGAAATATGCGGCGTCAGGCGAAAGCTGTCAACTTCGGCATCATTTATGGAATCAGCGATTATGGACTGTCACAAAACTTGAACATCACGCGGAAGGAAGCACAATCGTTCATCGATCGTTATTTCGAGCTGTTCCCGCAAATCAAACAGTTCATGGACACGGCAATCGAGACGGCACGAGCGAATGGATTCGTCGAAACGTTGATGAACCGGCGCCGTAACATCCCGGATATCAATTCGAAAAACTTCAACTTACGTGGTTTTGCGGAACGTACGGCAATCAATACGCCGATTCAAGGTTCCGCTGCGGATATCATAAAAAAAGCGATGCTTGATGTCCATGCTGCTTTACAGGCATCTGATCTGAAAGCGCGTTTGTTATTACAAGTACACGATGAGTTGATTTTTGAAGCACCAGACGAGGAACTCGACGCTTTACAAGCGCTTGTCAAACAAGCGATGGAGCAGACCGTCGAATTATCCGTACCGCTACGCGTTGATGGGGGCGCAGGACATACGTGGTACGAAACGAAGTAAGCAAGGAGGAATAGACGTGCCTGAATTACCTGAAGTCGAGACCGTTCGTCGCAGTTTAGAACGTTCGGTCTCTGGAAAAACAGTCTCTTCCGTCAAAGTCTACCACCCGAAAATGATTCGGGGGATGGAAGTGGCACCATTTGCAGATGCCTTACATCAAGAACGGATCGAACGCGTCGAACGTCGCGGTAAGTTCCTACTCTTTGATTTTGATCGTTTTTATCTCGTCAGCCATTTGCGGATGGAAGGGAAGTACTTCCCGTATCCGCAACCGGTCGAGCGGGATAAACATACTCATGTCGTCTTCCGTTTCACGGATGGTTCGGAGCTGCATTACAATGACGTCCGGAAGTTCGGAACGATGGAATTACGAGATAAGGAAACAGCGATGCAAACTGCTCCACTGGCACAGCTGGAGCGTGAACCATTTGATCCAGAGTTCACAGCAGAAGTGTTAGCGGAGAATTTAATTCGTAAAAAAAGAAGTCCAATCAAAACGGCATTGCTCGACCAATCGATCTTCCTTGGTCTCGGTAACATCTATGTCGATGAGACCCTTCATGCGGCACGTGTCCATCCGTTGACGAAGGCTGGTGCCTTGACGCTTGATGATATTTCACGCATCCATCAAGCCGGTGTCGACGTCTTACGACAAGCGGTAGAAGCAGGGGGAAGTACGATCCGAAGTTATGTCTCACCTTCCGGAAAAGGTGAGTTCCAGCTTCAACTCGCGGTATACGGTCAAAAGGGCGAACCATGTCCCCGTTGCGGCACTGCCATTGAAAAAATCAAAGTCGGTGGACGAGGAACGCACTTCTGTCCGACGTGCCAACAGGTCGCCTTATGAGGGTTGGTCTGACGGGCAGTATCGCCACCGGTAAAAGTACGGTCTCTAGCTATCTGAAGCAAAAAGGAATAGCGGTCATCGATGCGGATCTTGTTGCGCGAGAAGTCATTGAATCAGGAGGGCGAGCCTATGATGGGGTCAAGATGGCCTTCCCGGAAGCATTCGAAGAAGGACGTCTCGTTCGTCCAAAACTCGGACAAATCATTTTTCAGGATAGCGAAAAACGACAACAGCTGAATCAGTTGATGCACCCAAGTATTCGACAACAGATGCTTGATGAAGCAGATGCCTATGAACGTTCAGGACATTCGCTCGTCGTATTTGATATTCCGTTATTACTTGAAGGCGATTGGCGGACGCTGTTCGACCGTGTCGTAGTCGTTTATTGTCCGGAAAACATGCAGTTAAGACGATTGATGCAACGTAATGATCTATCGGAAGAAGAAGCATATGCACGTATTCATTCGCAACTTAGCATTGAACAGAAAAAAGAGCTTGCGGATGATGTGTTCTTCAATGATGGGAGTCTTGATTCGTTATATCAACAAATCGATAAATGGTTAGTATTATATGACACCGATAAGCATGAGAGTGGTACATGAAAAGTGTGAAGTGAGAGAAGTTTCCATCTTCTCTCACTTTTTTTAGAGAACATAATGAAATCGCTTACATTTCATGATATAGTTCTATCTGTAAACGGAGCTACATCCGTCACATTGAAGGGGGATCCGCACATGGGAGTCAAGGTGGCAGTCAATGGTTTTGGTCGAATTGGTCGAATGGTCTTTCGACGTCTGATCGCTGAGGGGAAAAGCGAAGTCGTAGCAATCAATGCAAGCTATCCAGTCGAAACACTCGCACATTTAATCAAGTACGATACGGTACATGGGAAATTCAATTATCCGGTCGACATCATCGATGGGGCGTTGATGGTTGACGGAAGACAAATTCAAATCGTCAGTGAACGCAATCCTGAACTATTGCCGTGGGGGGAACTCGGCATCGATATCGTCGTCGAAGCGACAGGAAAGTTCAACTCAGATACGGGTGCTGCGAAGCATTTAGTGGCAGGCGCAAAAAAGGTCGTCATCACGGCACCTGCTAAAGGGGATGTCCGGACGATCGTCATGGGTGTCAATGACGACATGTATGATCATGAAACAGATGCTATCGTCTCGAACGCATCGTGTACGACGAACTGTCTCGCACCTGTCGTGCAAGTCATCGACCGGGCATTCGGAATCGAATCGGGTCTCGTGACGACGGTTCACGCGTTTACGAACGATCAAAATAATATTGATAATCCACATAAGGATTTACGACGCGCCCGTGCATGTGGCTCATCCATCATTCCAACATCGACAGGTGCGGCAAAGGCGATTTCTCTCGTCTTGCCACACTTGGAAGGAAAATTGAATGGACTCGCGCTTCGTGTTCCGACACCGAACGTCTCACTCGTCGATCTCGTCGTCGAAGTCAGTCGCGATACGACGGTTGCTGAAGTGAACGAAGCGTTCACGAAAGCAGCGGACGGTGCGCTTGAAGGCATTCTCGGAATGACGATGGAACCGCTCGTTTCGATCGACTTCAACGGAGAAGAGCGTTCGACGGTCGTCGATGGACTCTCGACGATGGTCATGGGTGGTCGTCAGGTGAAGGTCCTCGCTTGGTACGATAATGAGTGGGGTTACTCCTGCCGCGTCGTCGACCTCGTACACCTTGTTTCGGCGCACTTAGAGGCGATGGGAACGGTTGAAAAAGAACTTGAATTGAATTAATGACAACGGGCAGATCCCAGTAACGACGGGACCTGTCCCGTTTTTTTTCTAGAAATGTATTAATTTTTGAAATTTATCCTTGTGTATCTTTTTGATACTCGCTATAATTCAAATCGTGAACTTCAATCGGTCTGGCAATCGCAGCTTAAAGGGTTAGGACCTCTCTGGACTAACTTTCCCCCGTGGGTGCGAACGACTCAGGCGCAAAGTAAGTGATCAACTACTTTGAAGACCATTGAATGTAGGGGGGATCCACAAATGGATACTATGGGAAGACACATTATTGCAGAACTTTGGGATTGTAATCCTGAAAAATTGAACGACATGGAATTCGTTGAACGACTTTTCGTTGACGCAGCACTTCAAGCAGGTGCAGAAGTACGAGAAGTAGCATTCCACAAGTTTGCACCACACGGCGTCAGTGGCGTCGTCATTATCTCTGAATCGCACTTGACGATTCACAGTTTCCCAGAGCACGGGTATGCATCGGTTGATGTCTTTACTTGTGGGGATCGGATCGATCCAGCCATCGCAGCGAACTACATTGCTGAAAAGCTCGATGCGAAAATCCGTGAAAATGTCGAAATTCCACGTGGTATGGGACCAGTTCAAGTTCCAGCGGCTACTGTCCAGCACGTCAACTGACAACACACACGAATTCGTCAAGCCCTCGTCGTTCAGACGAGGGCTTTTTAATATGTCTGACGTCTGTTATTCTTAATAGTAGAAGAAACAAAGAAAAGAGGATGACCATGGGACTGAAGGAACGCTTGCAAAAACAGCTAGAGACATCCGATACACATAAAAACGAAAATTTACGCACACACTACTATGCGGCAACAGTCGAGATGTTGTTTGCTGGTTTAGAAAATATCTTAAAGCAAGAGGGCGGAACGGTTCGTCGTGTTGACGCGGAACGTGGAGAACTCGCTTTTACATTAAAAGAAGTCGACGGACTCGCGACCGTCATTATGGTGGCGGGCGGACGTACGGCCGTCGATCTATTCTTACATCGTGAAAGTCTTCTCGGACCTGATCTCGAAAAACACATCGAGCGAATCTATGCATCACTTGATGCGGGATATCGATTAAAAATGATTGGAACAAAAGAAATCACGTGAACGGAGGTACGGCATGCGCTGTCCAGCCTGTAATTTTAACGGAACAAAAGTACTGGACTCAAGACCGGTCCAGGATTTCGGTTCGATTCGGAGGAGACGTGAATGTGAGTCTTGCGGCTATCGCTTTACGACTTTCGAAATGGTCGAACAGACCCCTTTAATCATCGTAAAGAAAGACGGAACGCGCGACGAGTTCAATCGTGATAAAATTTTGCGGGGACTAGTGCGTGCCTGTGAAAAACGACCAATTTCGATTGAACAGCTAGAAACAGTCGTCAGTCGGGTCGAAAAGGCATTGCGGGCGACAGCTCAGCATGAGATTCCAAGTGAGCAGGTCGGACGTCTCGTGTTAAATGAATTAGCTTCCGTCGATGAAGTAGCATACGTCCGCTTTGCGAGTGTCTATAAACAATTCAAGGACATCAATGTCTTTTTCCAAGAGCTCTCTGAGCTGATGGAGCGACATCAAGAAAATGACCGTGAAAATTGAACGTGATATAAGAGAGGTCGTCTGTCCGGTCAGCGCACCTCTCTTTTTCTCCCTAAAGAAAGGACGAGTCAGATGGTAGAACGTGAACTTTCCGGTACCGATCTTTGCTTAGTGATGAGCAATGGTGTCGTTGACCGTGAGGCTTATCAATCTTTATATTATTTGTACCAGCCGATCATTGGTGTCAAAGCACTTGGACTCTATCAAACGTTTTGGAGCGAGATGATTCCGGGAAAAACAAAATCCCAATACATCTCCCATGCAGAACTCGGAACGCTACTCGGTTTTTCCGTCGATGAGTTCAAGGAAGAATTATTCAAGCTAGAAGGAATCGGTTTGATCCGGACGTTCGAAGCGCGCCAAGCCGCGTATCGCTACATCTATCAAATCCGGGTGCCGCTTGCGCCGAACACTTTCTTGAATGACGGGGTGTTATCGAGTCTGCTATTCTACCGCGTCGGTGAAATCCGGTTCCGGTCGTTACAGCATCGTTTCCGGACGGAGCCGCTTCCGAAGAACATCGTTGATCGGACGGTCCGATTTGATCAAGTGTTCGATGTGAAAGCTGGTCTTGCTTCTGCGCATCAGCCGAAGGCCTATGCCAAACAGGAACGAGCAGTATATGAATTCGATTATTCGTTTGATTTAGAAGAGATGAAACGTCAAACCGATCGCTTTTTACCACGGACCTTTTACTCAAAGGCGATCGATCATCTGCTCGTGAAGCTTGCTTACGTCACGCAGTCGAATGAAGCATTGATGGCGGAACTGTTGAATGCCCGTTTCCGTCACGAAGCATACTTGCCGATGACCGATGCTGAGAAACAAGAACGTTGCAAACAGATGATGTTGTCAGCGAAACAAAAACTCAGCCGAGAGAAAAAAGCGAAGGTCGCCTCACTCGACACGATCGAGGTCGGAGACGTCGAAGCAACGGAGACGATGGAAAGCACCCATCCGAAGCATTATGTCGCGAAGTTGCGGAAGGTCAAAGCGCTGTCAGAACGAGATGAAGAGCTGATCCAGCAATTGATCATCGATTATGAAATGTCGTCTGGGATCGTCAATGCCGCCTACTATTATGCGCTCGTCGTTAAAAAGGATAATCGCTTCAGTAAGAACTTCCTCTTATCGATCGTCGATGATTGGAAACAGAAGGGGTACGTGACAGCATCCGAGGCACTGGCGAAGACGCAGGAGCAGGATGACTTGATCGCGAAGAAGCAGGAGCAAAAACAAGAACGCGCGCGTCAGACCGTTGGTGGACGTCGGGGACGGACAAGCAATACGAACGGCGGTCCGAATCCGAAATGGTTGCAAGAAGAGAAGGCGAAACAGCAACAGTATGAAGCCTCTAAAAAAGCGAGTTTCGAAGCGGATGTTCCAGACGATGAAGAGATGGAACGAATCTTACGAGAACTGAAGGGGAACTAAAGGAGTCGGGACATGGAACATATCCAATCATCTATCGAAAAAATATTAAGTCGACCGGACGTCGCAGAATCGGTTCGAGCGATTCAACAACGGGTGTTGTCTCATCCGGGGGTCGTCATGTTCTTACGGACCCATCCGGAAATCGATCAACGAATGATCGAGCGGGGCATGCTCAAGCTGAATGAATACGCGGAACAGATGGACGGGAATCGACTGATTGAAAGTAAGGCCGTCATTGAAGGTTATCAGCCGATCCTGCATGTCGAAAAAGGACAGATTGTCGTTTCGTATGAGAAGTCACAAGCGCTCAAAGATCGAGAGGATGAACGCGCACTTGAGAAAAAATTCAAGAGCCTATTCCTTCCGGACGAAGTCCGCGATGCGAACTTCAGTGATTTCGACTTGTCGACTACGGACCGGAAGCTTGCCTTGCGCGCGGCTTCGCAGTTCCTCAATCATCTGCGCTCAAAAGAGCATGTAAAGGGATTGTATCTGCACGGTAGCTTTGGTGTCGGGAAAACGTATCTCTTGGCTGCGATCGGGAATGCACTGAAGAAAGAACGGATTGCAACAATTCTCGTCCATGCTCCTGGTTTCGTCGCTGAAGCGAAACGACGAATCCGGTCGGACTCGTTCGATACGTTCCTCGAAGGATTCCAAACGATTCCAGTCTTGCTGATTGACGATATCGGTGCAGAATCGATCAGTCCGTGGGTACGGGATGAATTGTTCGGGATCATTTTGCAATACCGCATGATGCATCGTCTGCCGACATTATTCAGCTCGAACTTATCGTATGACGAACTCGAGCTTCATTTCGGGATTACGAACGATCAAGGTGATAAGTTAAAGGCCGCACGACTAATGGAACGGATCCGGACGACGACACAACCGATCGAGTTCCTCGGTGAAAATCGACGTCGCTACTAATTTTCCTTGTCAAGGAAGCGACCGATTCGTTATACTAATGACACGTCAATAGACGATGCAACGATTGAGGATAAGAAGTATGAAATGAACCAAACTAGCGAGAGAAGAATGGTGGAAGCTTCTCATGGCATCATTCATGTCTTTACTCCCTCATAGCACGAACGGGGCTAATCCGTTTGCGCCTCACGCCCGTTAACGCGTGTTCGAGCCGAACCAGTACATGGTCCGGGAACGAGGGTGGTACCACGAGATTAAGACTCGTCCCTTTTTAGGGATGAGTCTTTTTTATTTTGTTAAAGGGGGAAACAGTCATGTCAAACATCGCACTTACATTTCCAGACGGCGCCGTAAAAGAATTCGCAGCCGGCACGACAGCTGAAGAGGTTGCGGCTTCAATCAGCCCAGGACTTCGTAAAAAAGCATTTGCTGCAAAACTAAATGGACACGCCATCGATTACCGTCGTCCAATCGAAGAGGATGGCACAATCGAATTGATTATGCCGGATTCAGAAGAAGGTCTCGACTTGATTCGTCACTCATCGGCTCACTTGATGGCACAAGCTATTAAACGTTTATACCCAGATGAAACGATTCATCTCGGGATCGGACCGACAATCGAGAATGGTTTCTACTATGATATCGATATGGAACGTCGCCTAACTGAAGAAGATCTTCCGGAAATCGAGAAGATGATGAATAAAATCGCGGGTGAGAACTTGTCGATCGAACGCGAAGTCGTCTCACGTGACGAAGCACTCGCGATTTATAAAGAACTCAATGATCCGTTGAAAGTTGAATTGATCGAATCGATTCCTGCTGATCAGGATTTGACGATTTACCGTCAAGGCGAATTCTTCGATCTCTGCCGTGGACCACACGTTCCAGCAACAGCGAAGTTACAAGTCTTCAAATTGATGAGCATTGCTGGTGCTTACTGGCGGGGCGATTCAAAAAATAAAATGCTTCAACGGATTTACGGTACAGCATGGGCAACAAAAGACCAGTTGAAACAACATCTCCACTTCCTTGCTGAAGCGAAAGAGCGGGATCACCGTAAACTCGGGAAGGAACTTGGATTGTTCTTCACTTCTCAAGAAGTCGGTCAAGGACTTCCGATGTGGCTACCAAAAGGAGCAGCGATCCGTCGGACAGTCGAGCGTTATATCGTCGACAAAGAACTCGAACTTGGATATGAGCACGTCTATACACCGGTCCTCGGTTCAGTCGATCTATACAAGACATCGGGTCACTGGGATCACTATCAAGATGACATGTTCCCGAAAATGGAGATGGACAATGAAGAACTCGTTCTTCGTCCGATGAACTGTCCACACCACATGATGGTCTACAAAAACGAACCACGTTCGTACCGTGACTTACCGCTTCGTGTCGCGGAGCTTGGTGGCATGCACCGGTATGAGATGTCTGGTGCATTAACTGGACTCCAACGCGTTCGTTACATGGTCCTAAACGATGGCCATACGTTCGTCCGTCCTGACCAAATGAAAGATGAGTTCAAAGCCATCGTTCACCTCATTCAAGAAGTCTATGCTGACTTCGGAATCACGGATTACAAATTCCGTCTTTCGTACCGTGACCCAGCGGATAAAGAGAAGTACTTCGATAACGATGCAATTTGGGAAATGGCGCAACGTGAGTTAAAAGAAACAATGGATGAGCTCGAACTGGAATACTTCGAAGCAGAAGGCGAAGCTGCCTTCTACGGACCGAAGCTTGACGTTCAAGTTCGGACAGCACTTGGTAAAGATGAGACGCTTTCGACAGTCCAACTCGACTTCCTCTTACCAGAGCGATTCGAATTGACGTACAAAGGAAATGACGGACAAGATCACCGTCCGGTCGTCTTACACCGAGGTGTCGTTTCGACGATGGAACGATTCGTTGCATACTTGATCGAAGAATACAAAGGCGCGTTCCCAACATGGCTTGCACCGGTTCAGGTGAAATTGATTCCGGTTTCTAAAGTGCATGAAGACTATGCTCGTGAAATCAAAGCGATCTTGCTGAAAAAAGGAATTCGTGTCGAAACAGATTTCCGTGACGAAAAACTCGGATACCGGATTCGTGAAGCACAAGTCAACAAAGTACCAGTCATGCTCGTTTTAGGTGATAAAGAAGTCGAATCACGCGAAGTCAACATTCGTCGCTACGGCTCAAAAGACTCAAGCAATGCATCACTTGAACAATTCGTATCCGATTTAGAAACAGAAATCGCAAACCGTTCAAAATAATGGCGTATTACCGATTGTTCCGTTTTACGGGATGATCGGTTTTTTTGTATATCCTTTAAAACAAATGAAGTAGATCCGATAAACAAGAGAGTTAGTTTTGAAAAAAGAAGATGGAAATATTTATTTTTATTTGGGAAAGTATTAGAATGTAATGGGAAATGGATAAATTTGTTTTATGAGTAGAAAGGACGTATGACATTGAAACGAACACTGACAATAACACTTGCTGCCTCCCTCTTGTTCATAGGAACTTCAGCTGAACAGCCAAAAGCAGCAACAACTAAAAAGACATATCGCATCACACCAAAAACAGAAGCAATCGATCCCTTGATTCGAAAATACACGACCTACAATGCGAAAACACGAAATCATTATACGATGCGTTCTTATTTAGAAAGACTTGAAAAAGAGGGTGGGGGTACACTAGTTTTAACGAAAGGAACATATCTATCTCCACTGCGTGTCGGAATTCCATCGAACACGACGGTCATTTTAGAAGACGGAGTCATCATCAAAAAGACATCTGAAACAGGGACGTCGAAAATTAGTGCGACGACGAGTGTCTTTGATTTAGTAGCACCGTCTGTGTTACGTCTGAATAAAAAAATGTCGAAATACAACGGTACGAAAAACGCACGGATCATCGGAAAAGGAAACGCACAAATCGACTTAAACGGCTTTTCGCGAGGATCTGCCTTTGCGATTGCACACAACCAAAATTTATATATCGGTGGCATCACAGTGCGTAATCAAAAAGGATCACATGCGATGGAGTTAGACGCGACGAAAAACGCGACGATTGAAAATATGAAGTTCGTGGATGCGACAATGATAGCGAATACAGGACCAAATGAATCGATTAACTTAGATACACCGGATCCAATCACGAAAGGTTTTCCGTGGAAGTGGTCTGCTCAAGATGGTACACCAAATTCGGATATCACGATTCGAAACAATGTTTTTTCTAACATCAACGTCGCCATTGGCACACATCAATATACAGAGAATCGTTTACACACGAATATCCGGATTGAAAATAACTTGATCGAAAAGACGAAGGACTATGCCATTTCGATGATGAACTGGAAAAATCCGACCGTCATCAACAATACGATTCGAGATGTACACCGGGCAGACGGAAAAGCAATGACGATTTTAGGGCGAGGCATCATCGGTGGGACGATTCGCTATAATACATTCGAAAACGCCGATCGTGCGATTCAAATGCAACCGTTTCAAAGCGATGGATATGCACCAATTTATAACTCATTTACGGAAACAGAAAAACAGTACATGCAACAAAATACTGCCAAAGATGTTCAATTAAATAGAATCGTCTTATTTACGAAACTAAACGAATATACGTATGCAACAGCTGAACGATATGACTTTGTTCCGTACTAAACCAAGCAAAAGCACCCAAGACTAGCGTCGAGGGTGCTTGTTTTACGTTATGAACGCATTTGTTGCAAGAACGGTTCGATATCGACTTGAAGCGCTTCTGATAGTTTCTGACCGAGTGAAGCATCAGCACGGTAGAAGTTACAGATTGCGAGCAAGACTGTGTTCTCATGGCGAACCTGCTCGAGATCATTGACGAGGTTCTTCAGAAGAGCTGCTTGCTCGTCTTCTGTCAGACGACGGTATACTTCGCCGGCTTGACCGAAGTTGTTCGTCTTCTCGATTTCGAGACGACCGTGTTTATCATCAAGTAACGGCTGGTTTTCTTCCGTATACTCTGGTGTTTCTTTTGGTTCTTCTTGATATCGGTTTGGTTCGTAGTTCACCGGACTCGTTTGCTGACCAACTGGCATTGCACCATCACGTTGATAGTTGTTCACTTGTGCGAACGGACAGTTGATCGGAAGTTGTTGGTAGTTCGTTCCGATACGGTAGCGTTGTGTGTCTGAGTAAGAGAATAGACGACCTTGTAACAACTTATCTTCAGATGGTAACATCCCTGGAATCAAGACACCTGGGTTGAATCCGACAGATTCTGTTTCAGCGAAGTAGTTATCGACGTTTTTGTTCAGTGTCATCGTACCAACGTGTTGGAACGGGATGACATCTTCAAACCAATCCTTTGTTGCGTCGAGCGGATCGAAATCGAACTGATCGACGTCAGCCGGATCGAGCACCTGTACGAACAGATCCCATTCCGGATAATCTCCGTCTTCAATCGCTTGGAACGTATCGTTTGAAGCATGGTTGAAGTCTTTTCCTTGAATCTCTGTCGCTTCTTCTGCTGAGAGATTATGAATGCCAGCTTTCGGTACCCAGCGTAGTTTGACGTAAACCGTATTGCCATGAGCGTTCACCCATTTGAATGAATGGACGGAAGAACCACGCATTTTACGGTAACTTGCAGGAATCCCTTCATCCGTAAAGAGATGCATGAGCATGTTCGTCGATTCCGGACGAAGTGTCATGAAGTCCCAGTAACGGTCGGGATCTTGAATATTCGTGCGTGGATCTGGTTTAAGTGAATGGACCATATCCGGGAACTTCATAGCGTCACGAATGAAGAAGACAGGAAGGTTGTTCCCGACGAAATCCCAGTTTCCTTCTTCTGTATAGAACTTGACAGAGAATCCACGTGGATCGCGGAGTGTCTCTGGAGAATGCGTGCCGTGAATAACAGTCGAGAAACGGGCGAAAACAGGAACTTCTGTCCCTTCTTCTTGTAAAAACGCAGCTTTCGTGTACTTTTTCATTGAGTTTTTGACAGTGAAGACACCGTGAGCACCGAATCCACGAGCGTGTACGACACGCTCAGGTACACGTTCCCGGTCGAAATGGGCCATCTTTTCAATTAATTGATAGTCTTCTAATAACGTTGGTCCGCGACGTCCAGCCGTACGTGAATTCTGGTTGTCTCCGATTGGTACACCTTGATTGGTCGTTAATCGTTTTTCAGTCATCTGTTATTCTCCCCCTTATGTAAGATTAAATTGATTATAAAACAATAATCATTCTAAATAAACAATTTTGCTTGCGAATGTTCTGAATCTTTTTTTCCATGTTAAGAGTGTACCCGTGAAAAACAGGTTAGAAACTTCTTGCTTATCCGTCAAAGGATTGCTATTATAATCAAGTATGTGAGCAACGTTCTGTAAGAACATAGAAAGCGGCTTGACATCACGGGAAAACAAGTGCTATGATAGCAAAGTGAAATGACAACAAAGCAGAAGCATCCCGCTTCTCACCATGTATGACGACTCGTACTGGTTCATCATGAAGATACGCAATGTGTAGCGACTGCTATGCTTTGACGTTCCTTATGAGTGTGGGCGGGAAGAACTGCCGACGCTTTTTTTATAGCGTTTTCTATCATTCATTTTTCGTGCAATGCACGATGGAGGTGCTAACCATTAGCAAAGATCTGTTAATCAATGAAAGCATCCGTGCCCGGGAAGTTCGTCTTATCGGAGCGGATGGTGCTCAACTAGGTGTCCAATCACGCAACGAAGCGCTACGTCTCGCAGAGGAAGCGGAACTTGACCTCGTCATGGTCGCTCCACAAGCGACGCCGCCAGTTTGTAAGATCATGGACTACGGTAAATACCGTTTCGAGATGCAAAAGAAGGACAAAGAAACTCGGAAGAATCAGAAAGTGATTCAGATGAAAGAAGTTCGTCTTAGCCCGACGATCGAGGAGAACGACTTCCAAACGAAATTCCGTAATGCGAAGAAATTCTTGGAGAATGGTAACAAAGTGAAAGCGAGCATTCGTTTCCGCGGTCGTGCCATCACTCACTCGGAAATCGGTAAACGCGTTCTCGAACGCCTCGCAACGGATTTAAGTGAGTTCGGTGTTGTGGAACAGAGACCGAAGATGGAAGGACGCAGCATGTTCCTCGTGCTTGCTCCTAAGAAAGAAGACTAATCGAATCGAAGTAGGAGGGAATCTCTCATGCCTAAAATGAAATCGCACCGCGGTGCTTCTAAACGTTTCAAACGTACTGCTTCTGGCAAATTGAAACGTGGTCGTGCTTACACAAGCCACTTGTTCGGTAACAAATCAACAAAAGCGAAACGTAAATTACGTAAAGCTAGCATGGTATCTACGGGTGACTTCAAACGCATCCGTCACATGATCGCGAAGTAATTTATCCAATCGTATACAGATTTAGGAGGGAATTTATATGCCACGCGTAAAAGGCGGATATACGACTCGTCAACGTCGTAAAAAACAACTCAAATTAGCTAAGGGCTACTACGGCTCGAAACATACACTCTTCAAGGTTGCGAAACAGCAAGTCATGAAATCTCTCATGTACGCTTACCGTGACCGTCGTCAAAAGAAACGTGACTTCCGTCGCCTCTGGATCACTCGGATCAATGCGGCAGCACGTATCAACGGTCTTTCTTACAGCCGCATGATGCATGGTCTTAAATTAGCAGGTATCGACGTTAACCGTAAGATGCTCGCTGACCTCGCAGTTACAGATGCAACTGCATTTGCTTCACTTGCTGACACAGCAAAAGCAAAATTGAACGCTTAAGTTCTACAATTCGTCGGGGAATTTAATTCTCCGACGTTTTTTTCGATTTAATGATAAAATAAGAAGGCACGTCGATGAGACGGTCATATGATTTTTTTAGATAGAAGGAGAATTAAAGATGGATTGGTTGACACTTTTTGAGATGCAAGAACAGTTGGATAAACGGATTCAGTCAGAACATCAATTGACAGGCAATCAATTCGACGAGCGTCTGCTCGCCTTATTGGTCGAACTCGGTGAACTTGCGAACGAGACACGTTGCTTTAAGTTCTGGTCGAAGAAGGGACCATCCGCTCAAGTCACAATTCTTGAGGAATATGTCGATGGCGTCCATTTTCTACTCTCACTAGGTTTAGCACTTGATTACAAGAAAAGTCATTTTACAGAAGGTGACTTCTATTTGACAGCAACAGATGCTTTTTTAGACGTCTATAACAAAACGAACGTCTTTGCGATTTCGCGGACGGAACAAAGTTATGATGTTCTAATTGGTGCATACCTTGCATTAGGTGCTACACTAGGCTTTACACAGGATATGATTTTCAAGGCTTACATTTCTAAAAATGAAGCAAACCATGTGCGACAAGACAACGGTTACTAAGGAGGAAATCAGATGAACGAACAATTACATATGCTAAAACGTCTCACGGACGCAACAGGTGTACCGGGAAACGAAAAAGAAGTCCGGAACCTCATGCGTGAATATTTAGAACCTCATGCAGAAGCATTCCACCAGGATGGTCTCGGTAGCCTCTTTGCTGAACATAAAGGTGCAGGCGAAGATGCGCCACGTGTATTGATTGCGGGTCACATGGATGAAGTCGGATTCATGGTCACGAAGATTGATGAAAAAGGATTCCTTCGTTTCCAACCACTCGGCGGTTGGTGGGGTCAGGTCCTCTTGGCACAGCGTATGAATATTGTGACGTCATCTGGTGAAGTCATTCCAGGTGTAATTGGTGCAAAACCACCTCATGTTTTACCACCGGAAGCGCGCAATAAGCCGGTCGACATTAAAGACATGTTCATCGATATCGGTGCTTCATCAAAAGAAGAAGTCGACGGTTGGGGAATTCGTCCGGGTGATACGGTCGTTCCACATTGCGAATTTACTGTGATGAAAAATGAGAACTTCTTGATGGCAAAAGCGTGGGACAACCGGATTGGTTGTGCCATCGCAATCGAAGCAATCAAACGCTTAAAAGCAGACGGACATCCGAACACGATTTTCGCAGGAGCGACTGTTCAGGAAGAAGTCGGATTACGTGGGGCTCAAACTGTCGCACACCTGCTCAAACCATCAATCGCCTTTGCTGTCGATACAGGTATCCCGGGTGACACGCCAGGAATGACCGATCGTGAAGCATTGTCGAAATTAGGTGAAGGCGTTCAAGTCATCATGTTCGATGCAACGATGATCGCACATCGTGGATTGATCGATTTCGTGACGAAAGTCGCAACAGAAGAAAATATCAAGTATCAACTGGACTTAACACCAGGTGGCGGAACGGATGCAGCGAAGTTCCACTTATCGAATACAGGTGTTCCATCACTTGCATTGACTGTACCGATTCGTTACCTGCACACGAATGTCTCAATCATGCATAAAGCCGATTTCGAAGCAGCCGTCGATTTAGTCGTTGCTGTGACAAAACGTCTGGATGCGGAGACTGTCCAAGCGATCTACGAGGGGTAATAAAACAATGAAGCACATCGCATCAGCAAAGAACGAAATCGTTAAACAATGGAAAAAACTCTTAACGAAAAAAGGACGTCTGCAGACGAACCGTTTCTTAATTGAAGGAGAACACTTGATTGAAGAAGCTGTTCGCGCTGGAATCGTCAAGGAATTGATTGTGCGTGAATCGTATCAAGTACCCGGTTCTTGGAAACGAAATGCCGATGTCTTTACGATTGATGATGCCGTCATCAAAGTACTGGCTGAGACGGAAACGTCGCAAGGCATCTTCGCTGTCTGTGAGATGAAACAAGCTTCGGCACAATTAGAGCGAGGACGCTACTTGTTGCTCGATCGTCTGCAAGATCCAGGGAACGTTGGGACGATGATTCGGACAGCTGACGCAGCTGGATTCGATGGGGTCGTCGTCGGACCGGGAACAGTTGACGTCTATAACGGAAAAGTCATCCGTGCGACGCAAGGATCGCTGTTCCACCTACCGGTCATCTCCATGCCACTCGAAGAGGCAGTCAATGCCCTGCACGAACAAGGAATTGCGGTAATCGGCACGGCGTTAGAAGGAGCGACGTCTTATCAAACAATCGCACCGATGGATGCACTCGGTTTAATCATCGGAAACGAAGCACAAGGCGTTGCGCCAGAATTGCTCTCTTACTGTGATGAGCGTGCTTACATCCCGATTCGTGGTAAAGCGGAGTCATTGAATGCGGCAGTAGCGGCTGGCATTTTGCTCTATCATTTTGCAAGCGTGGATTGAAACCGGTAAGCGTTCATGCTAAAGTGAACATCAGGAATACATCATGGACGTTGATGGAACAGAGTACGTTAGGGAACGATTCAATCAGGGAGAAGCGGTCGTAGACTGAAAACTGCTTCATGAATCTGCTAACCGAATTCACTCCGGAGTCGCACGAGAGATCGTGACGGGATGCGCCCGTTATCGCGCAATTGGAGGACTTTTCGATTGAAAAGTCAAACAAGGGTGGTACCACGGTGTTTACATCGTCCCTTCGGCATTTGCCGGAGGGACGTTTTTTTATATCTTCAACTAAAGGAGTGGGAAAGATGCGCGAGCAATTAGAAGCATTACGCGATGAAGCGTTGACATTAGTCGATCAGGCAACAACACAAAAAGATCTCAATGACGTCCGAGTCAAGTATCTCGGGAAAAAGGGACCAATCACAGAAGTATTACGAGGAATGGGAAAGTTATCAGCGGAAGAACGACCAGTTGTCGGTGAGATCGCAAATACGGTTCGTCAAGCAATCCAGGAGCAATTGGAACAACGTCTGACAGCTGTCAAACAACAAGAAATGGATGCGAAACTGGCAGCGGAAGCAATTGACGTTACGTTACCAGGACGTCCGAAAAAGGTCGGTCATGCGCACCTCTTGCAACAGGTGACGGATGAGATCGAAGACATCTTCGTCGGACTCGGTTATACGATTGCGGAAGGTCCAGAAGTCGAGCAAGATCTGTTCAACTTCGAGATGTTGAATTTACCGAAGGATCACCCGGCACGTGATATGCAAGACTCGTTCTACATCACGGAAGAAATTTTGATGCGAACGCATACGTCACCGGTCCAAGCACGGACGATGCTCGCTTCTAAAGGTGAACCGATCCGCATTCTCTGCCCAGGTAAAGTCTATCGTCGAGACGAAGATGATGCGACGCATTCGCACCAATTCATGCAAGTCGAAGGACTCGTCGTCGGAGAATCGATTTCGATGGCAGACTTAAAAGGAACGCTTGAAGCCTTCGCGAAGCAGATGTTCGGTGAAGCACGTGAAGTCCGCTTACGCCCAAGTTTCTTCCCGTTCACGGAGCCGTCCGTCGAAGTCGACGTCTCGTGCTTCAAATGTGGCGGTAAAGGATGCAACATCTGTAAACAGACGGGATGGATTGAAATTCTGGGCGCTGGAATGGTTCATCCTCACGTGCTCGAAATGGCCGAATATGATAGCACGAAAATGTCAGGTTTCGCATTCGGGATGGGTATCGAACGGATTGCCATGTTGAAATACGGTGTCGATGATATTCGCCACTTCTATACGAATGACGTTCGCTTCAGCGAACAGTTTTAAGGGGGAACGCAGATGTTAGTCTCAAAACAATGGTTGAACGAATATGTGGATGTCAGTCATACATCAGGACAAGATTTGGCTGATTTGATTACAAAGAGCGGAATCGAAGTCGAAGGCGTAGATGTCCGGGATGAGGCGTTGAACAACATCGTCGTCGGACGTGTATTAACGAAAGAAAAACATCCAGAAGCAGATAAATTGAATGTCACGACGGTCGACATCGGGCAAGACGAACCGGTCCAAATCGTGTGTGGTGCACCCAACGTCGAAGCCGGACAAGATGTCATCGTCGCACGCGTCGGAGCTCGCCTGCCAGGTATTAAAATCAAACGTGCTAAATTACGAGGTGTCGTCTCAGAAGGGATGATCTGTTCACTCGAAGAACTCGGATTCGAAAAGAAATATATCCGAGAAGATGAGCAGGACGGGATCCATACGTTCCGTGAACCAGTCACACCAGGACAAGACGTTTTGGAGTTACTCGGTCTACGTGATGAAATCCTCGAACTTGGATTAACGCCGAACCGGTCGGACTGCCTCAGCATGTATGGTGTCGCATACGAAGTGGCGGCGCTTTACGATACGACACCGACTTTCCCGGTCGTTGAAGTCAACGAAGCAGAAACTACGACGGCAGTCGACGTGACGCTTGATTCAGAGGACTGCCCGTTCTACGCGGCACGAGAAATTCAAGGCGTCACGATTCAAGAATCACCGACTTGGTTAAAAAACCGCTTGATCGCGAACGGGATTCGTCCGATCAACAACGTCGTCGACGTTACGAACTTCGTCTTACTCGAGACAGGTCAACCGCTTCATTCATTTGATGCTGAAAAACTCGGAAAACGGATCGTCGTGCGTCAAGCGCACGCAGGAGAGTCGTTTACGACGCTCGACGAAGTCGAGCGTCCGCTCGATTCTTCGATGCTCGTCATCACTGACGGTGAACACCCGGTCGCGCTTGCTGGTGTCATGGGCGGAGCGAATACCGAAGTCGATGAAAACACGACATCGATCATTTTAGAGTCTGCTTATTTCGCACCGATTTCTGTCCGGAAGACGAGCCGTGTTCTTGGACTCCGTTCGGATTCAAGCGCGCGCTTCGAAAAAGGCGTTGATCCACGTCGTGTCTTGTTAGCACTCGATCGGGCTGCAACTTTGATTGCTGAACTCTCGGGTGGAACGGTTCAGGCTGGTGTCGCTCAAGCAGGAACGCTCGAGCTTAACGATCACTTGATTGAAGCGAGTGTCTCGTACATCAATCACCGTCTTGGTATGGAGATTGAAGGAACGGTCATGCAAACGTTACTCGAACGTCTTGGTCTCGGTGTTGAATTATCGGGTGATGCCTTGACAGTTAGCGTACCAACTCGCCGCCAAGACTTGAAAATTCCAGCTGATTTAGCGGAAGAAGTCGCTCGTCTCTACGGATATGATGCACTGACTTCAAGCTTACCGTCTGAAGCGAGCCGTGGTTTCTTACCAAAACGGAACATTCACCGTCGTCATTTACGCCGGACATTGCAGGGAGCAGGTCTTTCGCAAGCCATCACGTATTCATTGACGAGCGAACAACGCGCGATGCAATTCAATGAACGAGAAGATTTGCATCCGGTCAAATTGGCGATGCCAATCAGTGAAGCACGTTCGACACTGCGGACGTCACTCATTCCGGGACTCCTTGAAGTCGCGCAGCATAACGTCGCACGACAGCATGCCGATGTCGCGTTTTATGAACTCGGCAGTGTTTATCTGCAACGGGATGCGTCACTTGAGACACTCCCGATTGAACAAGAAATGATCGGTGGCGTCGCAGTCGGTGTGTCAGAACAACACCGTGCGCACGGAACGCTCGTCAAAACAGATTTCTTCGTCATGAAAGGAATCGTCGAGACACTCGCTTCTGCAGTTGGTGTTACGTTGACGTTCGAGGCAGCGAGCATTCCATCGATGCACCCAGGACGGACGGCGCGCATTTTGCTTGACGGAGAAGCGATCGGATTCGTCGGTCAAGTGCATCCTGGTCTGTCAAAAGAACAGTATGGTCTAAAAGAAGTGTACGTCTTTGAATTAGAGGCGATGGCACTACGTTCGAAAGAAGAGCAGGTCTACTCGGAAATTTCACGTTTCCCATCAATGACACGCGACTTAGCAATCGTCGTCGAGCGATCAGTGACGGCGCAATCCATCGTCGATGTCATGACGGAAGCAGCCGGTCCACTTCTTCAGACGATCGAATTGTTCGATGTCTACACGGGTGAGAACGTTGGAGAGAATGAAAAATCATTCGCTTTCTCCCTCCGTTATCAAAACAAAGAACGGACGTTAGTCGATGAAGAAATCACGACAGCGCAACAGCGAGTCGTAGATGCAGTGAAAGAAACGTTCAATGCGGAACTTCGCGCATAACCAGGATAAACAAACAGCCGCTTTCCTTTCAGAGGAAGGCGGCTGTTTTCGTTTGACGACAGATTCAAGAAGCAAGTTCTTCTGTTTCAGATGACGCAGCTTGTCGTTTCGTAAAGGTGAAATACAGTAGACCACTTACGAGAACGATCAGACTACAGGACAAGAACATATTGGAATAGCCGATACCGCTTGCGACAGAAGCAAGAATCAAGGCACCGATTCCAAAACCTGTGTCGTAAGCAAGGAAAAAGGTCGAGATGGCTTTCCCTTTCTGTGCAGGAGGTGCGAAATTCAAGAGGACGGTTTGAAGGCCCGGGAAGATGGAAGCAGAACCGACTCCAATAATGACGGCTGCAAGCAATAAACCGGCAAACGAAGGATACATGCCGAGAATGACAAAGCCTATCATATAAAGAACATACGATGGCAACAACACGAATGCAGCTCCTCGCTGATCAAACAATTTTCCTGCAATCGGTCGAATCCCGACCATCCCGAGAGCGACTAATGCATAAAAATAAGAAGCATATGCGACATGTCCGATCGAGTCCGTATACAGTGAGATAAACGCTGATGTACTAGAAATCGCAACGCCTGCCAACAGAGTTGCTATCAACAAAAGCGGACGTGATAAGAAGAGGGACTGACTTAAACGAAACGCGGACGTGCTTGGAATATGTTGACTCGTCAGCGGTAGACGCATCATTAACAACAAGGCGATGACTGCTAGGGCAGCAACTGTCACGAAGTACAGAACGAATGCTTTTTCTTGAACAAAGGTTAGACCAATGACAGGACCGAGGACGGATGCCAAGTTCATCGATAGGACGAAATAGCCCATCCCTTCACCTTGACGTGTTTTTGGAATCAATGTCGTAACGGCGAGACTGATCGAAGAAGATAACATTCCGAAACTAAACCCGTGGATGATACGAATAACGATTAAATAGAAGAATGATTCCAGTGGTAGGACAAGCAAGTAGCAGAGGCTCATTAATGTAAAGAGACTTGCAGAGACCATTAAGACACGCTTTAAATCATAACGATCTAACCAGTGACCGATCAGTGGACGAGAACAGACGGTTGCCAGGATGAAACTCGTCACGATCCACCCGAGTGCTGAAGCGGAGACTGGAAACTGTTTAGCAGCGAGTAAAGGAAGTGAGGCATTAAGTAGATAAAACGTGATGAAGAGCAATAGGTTAATGATCAGCGTCATGACGTAATGACGCGAGAATAACCGAGTGGTCATGAAGATTCCTCCTGTCGATGTAGAGTAAGTAGGTGCGTCATCCACTCACCAAGCTGTTGCTGATCGGTGAGGGAGAAGGAGGCGAGTAAGCGTTGGTGGGTCTCTTGGACCGCAGCATCGATTTGGTCGAACCGTTCAATGGCTAAAGGTGTCAATGAGACAAAGTGTGTTCGTCCTTCTTTTATCCGAGTGATGAAACCAAGCGTCTCAAGACGTGAGACGGTTTTCGTCACAGCTGGTTTTTCAATGATTAAGTAATCGGCCAGTTGGACTTGTGAGACAGGTTGTAGTAATGCAACTGCTTTTATTAGTGCCCATTGACCCGTATGTAACGAGTAGGGAAGCAAGGTAGCATCAATCTCTCGTTTTACGAGACGTGAGACTTTTGATAGTTGTCCGAGTACATCTTCTTGTGTGTAAAGCATCCTATTTCTCCTTTTAGTTAACTAGTTAACTTTAAGAGTGTATCAAAGCTGATTAATAGGTGCAAGGGAAGAAACGCTCATTTCGAGCATTGAAGAGAATAATTTTCTAGCATGATAAAAGATTAAGCAGGTCTTAAAGCGGGTATGTTCCGTAAAAGAGTATTTGATTTACTTGAAACAATGGATACGACTGTTTATGTGATTGGTTCACTAATTCATCTTGACATAGAGAAGAGACAAGAAGGGAAGAGTACATCATGAATCGACTAGCGAAGCTTCTGAATGAACTATTACCACTCACTATAAAGGAAGCAATCAATCCACTCATTACGAATATCGCAACCGATTCGCGACAAATCACACCTGGCGGATTATTCATCTGTATCAACGGCTACACGGTTGATGGTCACGATTATATCAATCAGGCAATCGAGAACGGGGCTGTGGCGATTTTAGCTGAACGATCGTTTCCGGATTGCCCGATTCCCGTCATTACCGTGCCGGATACGAAACGACTTGCGGGTCAAGTCGCGAATCGCTTTTACGATCAACCGAGTCAAAAGATGCGTGTCTACGGTGTAACCGGAACAAACGGAAAAACGACGACGACGAAATTGGCGTATGATCTCTTTCGAGCAACAGGTGTGAAAGCCGGCATGATCAGCACGGTCGGTGCACGAATTGACGAGGAACTCATTGAGACGCCGAATACGACGCCTGAAGCCATCATCTTACATCGACTGTTATATGAAATGGTTGAAAAAGGCGTGACGGATTGCATCATTGAAGTGTCTTCTCACGCACTAGCCGAAGGTCGAGTCGAGGGAGTGTCTTTCCACTCGGCAGCATTTACGAACCTGACGCATGATCATCTGGATTATCATCATTCAATGGAAGATTACGCCAAGACGAAAGCGTTGTTGTTTCAACAAGTCGCTGCGTCAAATGGTCGGACCATCGTCTTGAATCGAGAAGATGGTTGGAGTCGCGTCATGCGAGAAGCTGCGCCTTTGCAACCCGTTATCTGGTATACGACGAAACCCCACCGAACGTCACAGATTGCGGTCGAATGGCTGACGGATACCGTCAATGTGCGGATTGACGAGACGACAACACGTGTGCCGACAGCTTTACTAGGTGAGTTCAATGCAGCGAATTTAGCGGCAGCGATGGGATTGTTGCGGGCAGGCGATGCCAACCTCTATACGTTGATTCGTCATATTCCAGAACTGGAATTGCCGAAAGGACGACTCGAACGACTGGACTGGGCACCTTGTGAGATTTATATCGATTATGCCCATACACCGGATGGTCTAGAAAAATGTTTGCAGGCACTCACTTCTTCCGGAGAGTCGCTATCGGTCGTCTTAAGTGCAGCTGGAGAGCGTGATCGAACGAAACGAGCGGAGATGGGGCGAATCGCAAGTAAATATTGTGAACACATCATCGCAACGGTCCATGATGCGAGGACAGAGAATCCGGATCGAATCATCGAAGAGTTAATCGTCGATATTTCACGTGAACATTTAGTAGGGTGTCATACATCCCGTCACGAAGCGATTGTACAAGCAGCGCATTTGGCGCACGAAGGGAAACGAATCGTCATTGTCGGGAAAGGTCATGATGAGGTAGAACGAATCGGTACAAAAACGATTCCTTTTAATGAAAAACACATACTGCTTGCGGAATTAGAACGACTGTCTGAAGGGAAGTCCGTCATTTAAAAAACCGACCATTCCGTTAAGGTCATGGTCGGTTTCGTTTCGCAGCTAGTTGTTGTGCCTTTTTCGTATTCGCAAAATGGGCTTTCGTCCAGTCACGAAGTTTGTCAGCTCCATAACGTAAAATCAGTGAGGCAGCGACTTGATCCACTTTAGCACCAGCACCTTTCGGAATGACGACACCTGTTGTTTCACTCAACTTGTCCATCTCCTTCAAAAAGATGGCGCGAGCAATGATCGAGGAGGCAGCGACGGCGACATGGAGTTGTTCCGCCTTGGTCGAGAAGTAGACATTTTCTCGAACGGGATTGATGACACCAGACAAGTGTTTATAGTAAACGGTCTTTTCAGCAAACTGATCTATCAAGATCGCTTCTGGTTTCGTCTCCAGTTTGTCAAGAAGTCGCTGCAGGACATCATTATGCATCAGGGCAGTCATCTTTCCTTGTGTCATCGTGCGTTGCATTTGATTGTATTCTGGATTGTGTAGGATACGATATGTGTACGGAATGACGGCATGAAGATCACGGGCGATCTTTCGAATCTCCGTGTCATTCAAGTGCTTGGAGTCACGTACACCCAGTTCTCGAAGGAGTGCAATCTGCTTTCGATCAACGAAGGAAGCGACGACGACGAGTGGACCGAAGAAATCGCCTTTTCCAACTTCGTCACTGCCAGCGACTGACCATTCTGCAAAACCATTTGGTAACGTTGAAACAAGTGGTTCCTTCGATTTAGTCGGTGTAGCCGTGCCGAAGCGTGAAGCGATCGTTTCGGCTTCTGTTCCTTGAAACATCACTTTTCCAGAATTGTAAATCGTGATGACACATCCGGGTACTTTAGCGGCGAAACGAGCATACGGTGGACTCTTCGTCTGTCCTTGTTTAAACTCTTGTATGACGAGATCTTGCTTTTCTTTAGATAAGCGTAAAACGATAGTTCCCACGAGATAACCTCCCTTTCCGGGATTAAGCATACCATCCTTAAGACCGATGGGGGACTTCTTTTCCTAAAACGAAAATGATGGTACTATATGAAAGAAGCAAAGTATGAGGAGGACAGAAAAATGGCTGATTCAGAAGGGTTGAACCGGACGACGATTCATATCGCAGGCAATGATTATACGATTGTCGGAACGGAGTCGCCAGAACACGTACGCGAAGTGGGTCTCCTCGTCGATACGAAAATTCGAGAAATCCGAGAACAAGCACCACAACTCGACGTTCGTCAAATCGCCGTCCTAGCGGCGCTTAATATTGGTAGTGATTACGTAAAAATAAAAAAGAATTTGGGTGAACTATAAACTATGATTTCTTTCGTTATCTTATTACTTCTCGCCTTAGGCATCATGACAGGTGTCCGACGGGGAGTCGTATTGCAGGCCGGGCATTTGCTCAGCCTGATCATTTCCTTCATCGTCGCCTTGTCGTTCTATGAGGAACTGGCGACGAAATTCCGTTTGTGGGTTCCATATCCGTCGACGCTGGATGATGCGGGAATCGATTTGACGATGTTCGCAATTCCAAGTTCAGCACGACTCGATGAAGTGTTCTATAAAGCCTTTTGGTTCGTCGTCCTGTTCTTCGGTACAAAAATCATCTTAGCGATCTTATTGTCGATGTTTGATTCGTTGACGAATGTCCCGATCTTAAAACAAGTCAAAGGATTATTAGGTGGCGTCTTCGGCTTCATCGAGATGTATATCTTCATCTTCTTGCTCTTGTTCTTAGCGGCATTCGTTCCGATTCAGTCGATACAGGATGCGATCGCAGACTCTAGTTTGGCAAGCTTCATCATCCAACATACACCGCTCCTTGCGAATTGGCTGATGGACAAAGTTGGATTGATAAAATAAACATGCTCCCGTTAAATGGGAGCTTTTTTTGAGGGGAGAATTGCACATGCGTACGATTCAAGATGCAATGCGTCACTTGGAACGAATCTCAGTCTATCTAGAGGTTAAAGGGGAAAATCCGTTTAAGATCAATGCTTTCCGAAAAGCAGCAAGTATCCTCGAAGCATCCGATGCTGACTTCATGGCAATCGAGGATTTCACGGCGATGAAGGGGATTGGTAAAGGAACGGCCGCTGTTCTTGAGGAGTACCGGGAAACGGGAACGAGTACGGCACTGACGGAACTCGAACAAGAAGTACCGGAAGGACTGATCGCTTTACTAAAGATCCCAGGTCTTGGTGGGAAGAAACTTGCTAAATTGCATGAAGTCGGCGTCATTGATGCGGATTCCTTTGCAGAGAAATTAGCGGATGGTACAGTCGAAACGATGCCTGGATTCGGTAAGAAGACGGTCGAAAAGTACGTCAAAGCGCTCGAAACGTTTGAAACACGACCGGAACGACTACCGTATGGTGTCATGCGGAAGGTCGTTGCGGAATTAAATCAGACCCTTGCGTCGTTCGATGAAATCATTCGCTTCGAAGTTGGTGGGAGCTTCCGCCGAGCAGAAGAGACGTGCAAGGACCTTGATTTCATCCTCTCGACGAACGAACCGGATCGGATCAAGGAGCAACTATTGGAACTGTCGCTCATCGATGAAGTCATTGCTGCCGGCAGTACGAAAGTATCACTCGTCTTAAAACGAGACGTCCATTATATCGCGGTTGATTTCCGAATCGTCGATGACGCGGCGTACGCGTCAACGTTACATCACTTCACGGGTTCGAAGGGTCACAATGTCCGGATGCGTCAACTTGCCAAAGAACGGGGAGAGAGCATTTCTGAATATGGCGTTGAGACCGAGCGAGGATTAGTGCAGCCGAAGACGGAAGAAGAATTGTTTGCGCGGTACGACTTACCGTTCATCGCACCTGAATTACGAGCAGGGCGTCAAGAGTTCGAGCAGGATTTGTCACGCCTTTTGACGGAACAGGATATCCAAGCAGATGTACACATGCATACGACATGGTCAGATGGAACATTATCTGTTGAAGAATTAGTCGATGCGTGTGCTGCACGAGGGTATACATGGATGGCGATCACCGACCATAGTAAGTATATGAAGTTCGTCAATGGATTGACGGAAGAGCGTCTACGTGCGCAACGTGTCGAAATCGAAGCAGCACGCAAGAAACATCCTGAGATGACGATTTTATGTGGCGTCGAGATGGATATCTTGCCTGATGGGTCGCTCGATTATGAAGATGATTTCTTAAAAGAGATGGATTACGTCATTGCCTCGATTCACTCGAAATTCGATCAGACGGAAGAAGAGATCATGCAACGGCTTGAGAATGCGTGTCGTAATCCTTACGTTTCTCTGATTGCCCATCCGACAGGACGAATCATCGGTAGACGAGAGGGCTATGCCGTTAACGTTGATCGCTTGATCGAACTAGCAGCCGAGACAGGAACAGCGCTTGAGATGAATGCAAACCCGGCACGATTCGATTTGACGGCAAGTTCCCTAGCAAAAGCGAAGGTTGCTGGTGTGAAAATTTTGATCAATACAGATACACACCGACCAGAAATGTTAGAAGATATGAAACTTGGAGTCCTCCATGCACGTAAAGCCTATTTGGAGGCGTCTGATGTCATCAATACGTGGAGTGCCGAAGCAGCACTTGCTTTCTTCGGTCGAAAACGTTTAGGAGTGGATTAAATGAATGCCAACGCATTACGCGTCTTAGAATATGAGAAGTTAAAAGAAAACATGTTATCGTTCACGGCAAGCTCACTTGGAGCACAGTTCGTTCGAGCGATGCGTCCGGCGGAAGAGTTCGAGCAGGTCAAGGAATTATTAGCCGTCACGACGGAAGCAACGACGGTTTACCGGTTGCGTGACCGTTATCCGTTCGGTGGATTGACAGATGTCCGCAGTGAAGTGAAACGAGCAGAAATTGGTTCGGTCCTCTCGACGAGTGAACTTTTATCCGTCGCAGACGTCGTTTATTCAGGACGTCAAGTGAAGGCGTTCCAAGAACGATTGCATGAGGATCACCCGGATCTACGATTACCACGACTCGATAGTCGAATCGAACAGATCACGAAGCTCGTTGAGATCGAACAGGGGATTCGTCATGCCATTGACGACCAAGGAACTGTTCAAGATTCGGCAAGTGATAAATTACGAGCGTTACGTAGTCAGTTGCGTTCGCTCGAAGGACAAGTTCGTTCAAAAATCGATAGTGTCTTACGTAGTAAAGCGAAGATGCTGTCTGACGCCATCGTGACGATGCGAAATGATCGCTACTGTGTCCCGGTCAAACAAGAATATCGTCAAGCGTTCGGTGGGATCGTCCACGACCAGTCAGCTTCTGGAGCGACGTTATTCATCGAACCACAAGCCGTCGTTTCTGCGAACAACGAGATTCAAGAAGCACGTTTGAAAGAACGGGCGGAAATCGAACGAATCCTCGCCCAATTATCAGCACTTGTCGGGAGTGTCGGTGACTCGCTGCGCATCAATCTTGATGTATTAGCAGAACTTGATTTCATCATGGCGAAAGCGTTGTATGGTCATCAGATCGGAGCGGTTGAACCACGCTTGAATGAAAATCGCCATATCATCTTGAAGGAAGCTCGACACCCGTTCATCCCGAAAGATGAAGTCGTGCCGATCACTGTCTCGCTAGGTGGCGATTTTACATCACTCGTCATCACCGGTCCGAACACCGGTGGTAAGACAGTTACCTTAAAGACGATCGGTCTTCTGCAATTGATGGTTCAATCAGGACTATACGTACCGGCAGCAGATGAGACGGAGCTCAGTGTCTTCGATGCGATTTATGCCGATATCGGGGATGAACAGTCGATTGAACAAAACTTGTCGACGTTCAGTTCGCATATGACGAACATCGTCTCGATGATGGAGAAAATCGATTTCATGAGTTTGGTGCTGTTTGATGAATTAGGAGCGGGAACGGATCCGACAGAAGGAGCTGCCCTGGCGATCGCGATTCTTGATGAAGTGAAACGGCGCGGAGCACGTGTTGCAGCGACGACGCACTATTCGGAGTTAAAAGCGTACGGCTATAACCGAGAAGGAGTCGTTAACGCGTCGATGGAATTTGATGTTGAATCCCTCAGTCCGACGTATCGCTTACTCATTGGTGTACCGGGACGTTCGAACGCGTTCGAGATTTCAAAACGTCTCGGACTCGAAGACCGGATCATCGATGCGGCACGTGGTCAAATCGGTAGCGACGCACAGTCTGTCGAGACGATGATCGAACGACTGGAAGAGGCGAAACAGCGTGCTGAAACGTTAGAGGCTCAGTTGCTAGAAGAGAAGAAACGACTCGTTGCAGAGCGTGAGCAATTCGAGCAAGAACAAGCCGAGATCCAGGAAGAGAAAAATGAGATTCTGGCAAAAGCGGAAGAAAAAGCAGCACGTGCAGTCGAACGTGCCCAAAAAGAAGCGGAAGGCGTCATTAAACGTTTGAAGGAATTACGAGACGCTGGTGCCGTCAAAGAGCATGAATTGATCGAGGCACGTAAAAAACTTGAAGATGCGAAGCCGAGTCTGCAAGAAAAACGGATCGCTAAAGTTAAAGCGAAATACGATCAAACACCACGTTTTGATAAAGGGGAAGAAGTCAAAGTCACGACCTTCAATCAAAAAGGCTATATCATCAACCAACAGGCGAACGGCGAGTACACCGTTCAAGTCGGCATCATGAAAGTGAACGTCAAACCGGAAGATCTCGCGAAGATCGGCAGTACTCCAAAACGTCCTCAAACAAAAGGGCGTTCTGGTGGTACGAGTGTGACGAAACAATCGGCGCCTTCAGCTGAACTGGATTTACGTGGCGTCCGTGTTGAAGAAGGATTATCGAAGCTCGAACGCTTCATGGACCAAGCTTTGTTATCGAACTACGACCATATTCGTGTTATCCATGGTCTGGGTACGGGAGCGATGCGTCAAGGTGTCCAAGAATTCTTGAAAGGTCATCGTCACGTCAAAGGTCACCGCTTAGGTGGTCAAGGTGAAGGCGGACACGGTGTGACGATCATCGAACTGAAATGAGGAAAGCAGGATGAACATTTTTGAGAACGTCTATGTCTATACGACAGCGCTCTATTCGGTCGCGGGATTACTGATCATTTTAGGACTTGCACTTTTTGAGTTGACAACCCGGTATAAAAACTGGGAACATATCAAGAGTGGCAACATCGCCGTTGCGTTAGCAACAGGTGGAAAAATCATCGGACTCGCCAATATCGTTCATTTCGCTGTTCAAGGGGAAGAACGGGTCGGGTCGATATTTCTTGAAAGTGCTTTTGGCTTCTTACTGTTGATATCGACATACTGGATCTTTGAATTCCTGACACCGAATTTGCCGGTAGACCGTGAAATCGAGAACGGCAACATTGCTGTCGGTATTATTTCATGTGCCTTATCGATCGGCATGTCCTACGTCATCGGATCAGCGTTAGTGGGGTGAATCCGTGTTAGAACGTTTAGCGAAAATCATGTTCGGGGTTTCGATCGCCTTTTTGGTCGTCGGTATCCTTTGGATTGTATTTAATTAAAAGAACCGGTCTTACCGTGTGATCATTCCGTACTGACATCGTTTCAGTACGGAATTTTTATTGGAAGCCACGCCTAATCAAAAAAGGAGGAACGCATATGAACGTACGAAAAACAACAACGGCAGAAACAAGACGCCGTGCTTTTGAAGCAATGCAATTAATTTCTTGGAAGGATATTTTTTGGGTCATCATTGGATCAGCCATTCTTGCCTTTGGCATCAATTACTTTACGATTCCAAACGATTTATCAGAAGGTGGATTGATCGGGATCACGGTCATCTTCTACTACCTCTATGGCTGGGATACGGGACTTGTTTCCCTGATTGCGAACGCTTTGCTGTTCGTCGTCGGTTATCGATTCCTTAGCCGGAAGACGATGCTTTACTCCGTCATCTCGGTCGCCGTCACATCGTTTGTCCTCTCTTCGACAGCAAATCTAGCGACATCATCGGATAGCCGTTTAATTGGTACGGTCTATGCGGGTATTCTGATTGGTGTCGGAATCGGACTTGTTATTCGTGCTGGAGGAACGACGGGTGGGGGTGTGATCATCGCTCGATTGATGAATAAGTATCTCAATCTCAGTATCGCAGTTTCGATGTTCATCATCGACGTCGCAGTCGTCGGCGCATCAGGGTTCCTATTCGGAGAAGAGACGATGCTGTATACGTTGATTGCGATCATCATCGGTTCGTACTTGATTGATCTCGTCAGCGAAGGATTGAATGTCCGCGAAGCGGTCACGATCATCAGTCATCGCCAAGAGGAAATCGCGACAATCCTGACAGAGACGCTCGGCCGTAGTGCAACGGTCATTCACAGTCACGGTCATTTCACGAAACAAAAAAATGATATGTTGTATATGATCGTCGATAAACGACAACTGGCACCGTTGAAACAGATCGTCGAAGCAGCGGATCCCCGCGCCTTCGTCGTCATTCATAAAGTGCGCGAAGTCATTGGAGAAGGATTCACGTATCCATCCCGGTGATGTCTATTAAAAAGCAGTGCTGCTTCTTTTTCGGAAACGAGAAAGGGAAGTACTGCTTTTTTGTATGATTCTCGATTGAAAGAATCGAAAAAAAAACAAGCAGATTCGATTTCTTTTTTTGGATTTTACTGGCATGTCGAATTGGAATCAACGTATAATAAAAATGAATAGTAATTCATTATCTGGGAGGGAAACGTATGGAATCCGTTTGGTTATCTGATTATCCCGAGCAAGTACCCGCATCGATTGATTATCGAGAATTACCTCTTTATCAGGCACTCGATGAGGCAGCGACCGATTTTCCAGAACAACGTGCCTTGAGTTTCTTAGGAAAACGTATGACGTTTCGTGAAGTACGTGACGAGGCCCGCGCACTTGGGAGCCTGTTACAAGAGCACGGACTAAAAAAAGGGGATCGCGTCGGACTGATGTTACCGAACTGTCCCCAGTATATGATCAGTTATTATGCGGTTCTCTATGCAGGTGGTATCGTCGTCCAAGTGAATCCACTCTATACAGACCGTGAACTTGAACAGATTCTCGTCGATTCGGGAGCACATCTACTCGTGACGCTTGATCTACTTTATCCGAAAGCGTCTCGTGTCAAAGCGGCGACGACACTTAAGACGGTCGTGACGACAAGTATCGCGGATTACCTTCCCTTCCCTAAAAATAAACTGTATCCGATTAAAGCACGGAAAGATAACAACATCATCATTGATACGACAGGTTCGATTCCGTTTTTATCTTTGCGGGGGTATGAGCCGATTACACCAGTCGCGATTCAACCGAAGGAGGACGTCGCAGTTCTCCAATATACGGGTGGAACGACAGGCGCACCCAAAGGTGTCATGTTGACACACTTCAATTTGAGTGCAAACGTCGAACAGATTGACAAGTGGTTCTATAAATATAATCGAGGAGATGGACGGAAGCTGTTAGCAGTCGTTCCTTATTTCCATGTCTATGGCATGACGTGTAACCTCAATTTCGGCATATTTAATGCCTATGAACAAATCATCGTTCCAAAATTCGATATTGAACAGGTACTCAAGACGATTCATAAGGAAAAACCGAATCTGTTCCCAGGTGCTCCGACGATGTATGTCGGTCTATTGAATCATCCGAAGCTGAAGAAGTATGATCTCTCTTCGATTGAAGCCTGTATTTCTGGTTCAGCTCCACTACCTGTCGAAGTGCAGGAAAAATTCGAAGCGCTGACGGGTGGGCGGATCGTTGAAGGATACGGTCTGTCTGAAACGAGTCCGGTGACGCATACGAACTGTATCTGGGATCGTCGGATTCCTGGAACGGTCGGTATTCCGGTGCCCGATACGCAAGCGAAAATCGTCCAAGCAGACGGAGAGACACCAGCTGCTCCAGGTGAGATTGGTGAGATCATCGTCACAGGTCCGCAAGTCATGAAAGGATACTGGAAACGACCAGAAGACACGCAAGCGGTTCTGCGAAACGGTTGGTTGCATACGGGAGACCTTGGATATATCGGTGAGGATCATTACTTCCGAATCGTCGATCGGAAAAAAGATTTAATCATTGCTTCTGGATTCAACATTTATCCACGTGAAGTCGAAGAAATCCTATATGAACACCCAGCCGTCAAAGAAGCGGTCGTCATCGGTGTTCCAGATGTCTACCGCGGAGAGACCGTCAAGGCGTTCATCGTCGTCAAGGATGAGATGACGGTCACGGAAGAAGAACTCGATCAATTCTGTCGTAAACAGTTAGCATCGTTCAAAGTACCGAAGCAGTACGAATTCCGGCAAGAGTTACCGAAGACGTTCGTTGGTAAGATTCTCCGCCGTGTTCTCGTTGAAGAAGAACGTGCCAAACAACTCGAAGAAAGCAGTTGACAGGATAAAATGGCATGATAGAATAAATATGAATGAACCATCATTCATTTTATGCGTTAGGAGATAGTGGAATGAAACGAACAATGTCAAAGAGTGACCGCATCATTGATGCCGCCGTAAAAGTCATCGCTAAGAACGGCTACCATGGAGCGAAAGTGACTGCCATTGCAAAGGAAGCCGGAGTTGCGGATGGAACGATTTATCTGTACTTCAAGAATAAAGAACATCTCTTGATTTCGCTCTTCCAAGCGAAAATGGGAAGTTTCATCGAATATTCCGAAGGACAAATCGCGAGCCATACGTCAGCGACGGAACAATTGGCAGCATTGATCGAGGCGCACCTCGAGCAATTATCCGTCGACTATGATTTAGCGGTCGTCACGCAGATCGAATTGCGTCAATCGAACCAAGACATGCGTCAAAACATCGCTGCCGTCTTGAAACCGTACTTGCATCTGATTGACCGAGTCGTCAAGCACGGGATGACGACAGGTGAGTTTTCAAACGAACTCGATTATCGATTAGCACGTCAGATGATTTTCGGAACGATCGATGAGGTCGTGACGAGCTGGATGGCAAGTGGATTCAAATATGAGTTGCTTGAGACACGTGACGGGATTCATCGGATGTTGATCAAAGGGCTGAGTTAAGCCCTTTTCATGACAACAATCATGTAAGCGGATACAAAGAATGATGGTGAATAGACGACAAGGGGGAGCATGAGATGGAAATCTATGTACTGTTGAAACGCACGTTTGATACGGAAGAAGCAATCCAACTCGAGAATGGTCAAATCGATGAGGATGGCGCTGAGTTCATCATTAACCCGTACGATGAGTATGCGGTAGAAGAAGCGATTCGTGTCCGTGATGCACAAGGGGGAACGGTGACGGTCGTGACGGTCGGACCGGAAGATGCGGACAAGGAATTACGAACAGCACTCGCAATGGGAGCGGACCAAGCAGTTCGCATCTCGATTGAAGATGATATCGAAGAGGCAGATCATTTCACGATTTCTGAAGTGCTCGCTGGTTATTTGAAGGAACAAACGGTTGATCTCGTCATCGCCGGAAACGTCGCAGTTGATGGCGGAAGTGGTCAAGTAGCACCACGCGTCGCAGAATTACTCGACATCCCTTATGTGACGACGATCACGAAACTAGAGCTCGACGGTACGAAAGCTGTCGTAACACGCGACGCTGAAGGGGATACGGAGACAATCGAAACAACACTTCCGTTACTCGTGACTGCGCAACAAGGGTTGAACGAACCACGTTACCCAAGTCTTCCGGGGATCATGAAAGCGAAGAAAAAGCCGCTAGAAGAACTCGAACTTGATGATCTCGAACTGGATGAAGACGAACTCACACCACGTCTAGAGACGATCGAGCGTTTCTTACCACCGAACAAAGCAGCCGGTAAGATCCTTGAAGGTGAACTAAACGAGCAAGTCGCACAGCTCGCATCATTATTACGCAACGAAGCAAAAGTGGTCTAAGGGGGAGAAACGAATGACAAAAGCATTAGTACTCGCAGAATCACGGGATGGCAGTTTACGGAATGTGTCGTTTGAGGCAATCGCAGCAGCGCGACGTGTCGCTGACGAAGTCATCGCAGTCCTGATTGGACACGATGTTGCAAAGGATGCGGATGCACTAGCATCACGCGGAGCGGACCAGGTGCTCGTCGTCGAGGATGAGCGTCTTCTACACTACACGCCAGACGGTTACGGACAAGTCTTCCTCGAGTTGATGAACCGGACGTCACCCGACGTGCTCGTCTTCGGACATACGTCGCTCGGCAAGGATCTATCACCGAAAATCGCGGCAAAATTGCAAGCCGGTTTGATCAGTGACGTGACGGCGATTGAAGGGGAAGGCGCGGATGCGTCATTCGTTCGCCCGATCTACTCGGGGAAAGCATTTGAAAAAGTCAAAGTCGCAGAAGGCAAGACGCTCTTTACGGTCCGCCCGAACAACATCGATCCACTCGAAGCAGGTAGTTCACAAGGGACGGTCGAGTCGGTCACAGTCGAACTGAAGGATTTACGGACGATCGTCGCAGACATCGTACGCAAAGCAACTGGCGGCGTTGACTTATCAGAGGCAAAAGTCATCGTCGCAGGTGGACGCGGTGTCAAGAGCTCGGACGGCTTCGCACCGTTACAAGAACTAGCAGATGTCCTCGGAGGAGCAGTCGGTGCTTCGCGTGGTGCTTGTGATGCGGATTACTGCGATTATGCCCTTCAAATCGGTCAGACGGGGAAAGTCGTTACACCGGACCTTTATATCGCGTGCGGGATCTCAGGTGCGATCCAACACTTAGCAGGGATGTCAAATGCGAAAGTCATCGTTGCGATCAATAAAGACCCGGAAGCGAACATCTTCTCTGTCGCGGACTATGGCATCGTCGGAGATTTGTTCGACGTCGTGCCATTATTGACAGCAGAATTCAAAAAAATGCTCGTTCACGGATAAGTTTGAAGGCCGGTACCATTATCATGGTACCGGTTGTTTTTGCGGATTTTTCGCGTGAGCAGTTTCGTTTGTTGGAAGAGACTGCTATGATATACTCGAATCAATAAAGAGATCACCCATTTTTTTACCGGGTCGATCTACTCATTAGGAGGTTATGATCAATGGCAATCGTACACGCAACTAGCCAATCATTTAAAGAAGAAACACAAGAAGGACTCGTCCTTGTTGATTTTTGGGCAACATGGTGTGGACCATGTCGTATGCTCGCACCTGTTCTTGAAGAACTCGATGCTGACATGCAAGATGTAAAAATCGTCAAAGTCGACGTAGATGCAAACCCAGAAGTAGCTGGAGCATTCCAAGTTCAAAGTATTCCGACACTCGTTCTCTTCAAAGATGGACAACCTGTCAACAAAACAATGGGCTTCATGCCAAAAGACGCACTTAAAGAATTTGTTGAAACATCTAACTAATTCTTTCCTGCATATCAAAACAGACCGTTCTGCACAGGCAGAACGGTCTGTTTTTTTAGATTACATTGGCGTACAAAGTTCAATCAGGTGACCATCGGGGTCGAGGACATAGGCGACGACTTGCCCCCATGGTTTTTGAGTAGGAGCGAGGATGGTCTCATATCCTGCCTCCACCACCTTCTGAAAAAGAGTCGGGACGTCATCCGTGATGAAACCAATCTCTAACGTCTGTTGTGTTTTTCCACTTGGTATCGGGTAATCCGGAATCAACTGTTGCACGTCTTCACGCGTATTGAAGGCGAGTGTCGTCTGACCGGTCTCGAACTCGATGTAGCTCCCGTGCTCCGCCTTGACGGGTAGTCCAAGAACGTCTCGATAGAATGCCAGCGTCCGTGCCGTGTCTTCAACGTATAAAATTGTATAGCCGTATTGGATCATCCAAAAGCCTCCTGTCAATCCTCGAATAACGAAGCGATGTCTGAAGCAGGTGTCGGGTAAGCGAATCCAGTCTGTTGCATCGAAGTACTTGGAATCCGGTGCTGCATCGCAAACGAGAAATAGTTTGCTAGTTCCGCTGCATTGACACCGATGAAGTGTGCGCCAAGGACTTGATCATCTTCCCCGACGAGCACTTTCGCCCGAGCGAAACTGTCCTTGATCCGTGCGTTCGTTTGCCAAGCGGACGTATCAATCAAGCGACCACGATAAGGAATACCTGCTTTTTTCAAAGCAGCTTCCGTCTCACCAACGAGGGCGAGGTTCGGCGCGGTGAATACGACGCTAGGTACAGGAAGCAGCTCTAGTTTCCGATTGTTCCCTTCGAGCATGTTATCAGCAGCGAGTCGTCCTTCGGTTCCAGCGAACGGTGTCAAGGCAGGATTCCCGCTGACAGCGACGTCTCCTGCAGCATAGATATGTTCGACGGAAGACTGAAGGTACGCATTGACATGGATTCCTTTTTCGTTATGCGCAACGCCAATGGCTTCGAGACCAAGCTGGTCGATACTTGCGACACGTCCAGTCGCATTCAAGACGATATCTGTCTTCAAGACGTCGCCGTTCGATAAATAAAGGGATTCCTCTTCGTAAGCGACGACTTCTGCTTCTTTGATGATCGAGATACCAAGTGCCCGTGTGGCTTCTAATAGCACATCGACCAATTCGCTCTCGAATTGTTTTAAGGCGTTAGAACGTAAGACGATCGTGACGTCTGCGCCAGCAATACGAGCGAGATGGGCGAACTCGAACGAGATATAACCGCCACCGATGCAGACGAGTCGGCGTGGAAGTTCTTTCAGTTCAAGAAACTCATTACTTGTTATGAAACGCTCACTACCGGGTACAGATAATTCGCGAGGTCGTAAACCGGTTGCGATTAAAAACTGTTTCCCTTCGATTTCTTCTTCACCAATTCGAAGACGATGTGAAGACACGAAATGCGGTTCTCCATGGAAATAGTCGATGTCCGTTTCCGCGTACCGTTTTCGAGTTTGCTCCGGGATGGCGCGTGTGTATTCATTCTTTCGCTCCATCAATTGGCGCCAATCAATCGAAATCAGACCCTTTACACCGTATCCGAGCAATCGCTCGACCGCATCTTTCGTCTCACTACCTGTCAGTAAGATTTTTTTTGCGTCACATCCACGCTGTGCGCATGTACCTCCTGGAGTGAAATTCTCAACGATGGCAACACGTAGTCCTTTTTCGATGAATTTATAAGCCGCTTGATTTCCAGCAGAACCTGTTCCAATCACAATGCAATCATATGTACGCATTTTTCATCCTCCGTATGTCATAATCAATGTATGGTATTTACCCGAACGAATAAAACTAAAAACGGTGAAAGGAGACATTTATTTGGGACATCAAGAACATATCAAAGCGAAACTATCCCTTTTGCCGGATGAGCCGGGATGTTATCTACACAAAAACGAATTCGGCGAAGTCATCTATGTCGGAAAAGCAAAAAATCTCAAAAACCGAGTCCGCTCTTATTTCACGGGAGCACATGATATTAAGACGGAACGTCTCGTCGCGGAAGTCCGTGATTTCGAATACATCATCACAGCCAGTGAACTCGAAGCGTTGCTGCTTGAGATGACACTAATTAAGAAACATGATCCGAAATACAATATCATGCTGAAGGATGATAAATCTTACCCGTACTTGAAAATTACGAATGAGACCTATCCACGATTGATTACGACACGTAAGTTAAAAAAGGACGGCGGTCATTACTTCGGTCCGTATCCGAATGCGTATGCAGCGAACGAAACAAAACGTCTGTTAGATCGTTTATATCCGTTACGTAAATGTCAGCCGATGCCGAAGAAACTCTGTCTGTATTATCATATTGGACAATGTCTCGGCCCATGTGAAATCCCGAATCTTGAATCGGAACAAAAAGCACTCGTATCGGAAATCCGACGGTTCTTGTCGGGCGACACGAAGGAACTCGTTGAAAGCTTGAAGCACAAGATGGCGGAAGCAGCCGAGACGATGGAATTCGAACGTGCCGGAGAATTGCGCGACCAAGTGCGAGCGATTGAATCGATCATGAACAAACAGAATATGATTACAGCAGATTTGACGTCGCGTGATGTATTCGGGATTCATGTCGATAAAGGCTGGATGTGTGTCCAAGTGTTCTTCCTCCGTGGAGGAAAGATGATCGAGCGCGATGTCTCGCTCTTCCCGATCTATGGTACGCCGGCAGAAGAGCTCGAGAGCTTCATCGTCCAGTTCTACGAAAAGAACATCAAGCCAAGTGAAGTCTATGTACCGCCACTCGTCAATCAGTTGTTACTCAAAGAGGCGCTATCGATTAAAATTCACGTTCCGGTCCGAGGATCAAAACGGAAATTACTTGATTTAGCGACGAAGAATGCTGAAAATGCGATCTCGGAACGCTTCGAGTTGTTAGCGAAAGACGAGAAACGGACCGTTCAAGCAGTTGAAGAACTCGCCGATGCGATTGACGTTCATCCATTGTCCCGGATCGAGATCATCGATAATGCGAACATTCAAGGAGCAGACGCCGTTTCGGCACTCGTCGTCTTTGAAGACGGTAAGCCACTTAAAAAGGAATACCGAAAATTCAAGATTCGAACAGTCCAAGGACCGGACGACTATGAATCGATGCGAGAAATCGTGCGTCGGCGTTATCGACGATTGTTACTTGAAGGAGCGCGCCTTCCGGACCTCGTCCTGATTGACGGAGGAGTTGGACAGTTGAATGCTGCTTTAGAAGTCATTCAAGATGAACTCGGCTTATCCCTTCCAGTCGGGTCATTAAAAAAGGATGACAAACACCGAACGAGTCAATTGTTGTTTGGAGAAGGAGCACAGTTAATTGAACTAAGTCCGCGTTCGAGTGCGTTTTATTTGCTCCAACGCATGCAAGATGAAGTCCACCGGTTTGCAATCACGTTCCACCGCGCGCTCCGCTCGAAAGGGATGACCCGTTCCTTGCTCGACGAGATTCCAGGAGTTGGACCGAAACGACGCCAGCAGTTGATTCGTCATTTCGGATCGATGCGCAGCTTGCGACGCGCAACGATCGAACAGTTGGCGGAAGCAGGATTACCTGTCAAGTTAGCGGAAACCGTCGCTGAATATTTAAGTCAAGCGAATGAAGAATGAAAAAAGCCGTCCTCTTGAAGAGGGCGGCTTTTTTAGTGATTAGTTGTTGATGTACTTTTCGTAGTATGAACCAAAGTCACGCTGGTTCCACTGATGGTAGTGACCTTGTAGCCACTCGAAGGATTGTTCAGACAACTCCTTGAATGTTTGCGGTACGTTCATATCACCTTGACGAAGTCCGCCGAGAATCGTGACCGAATGATTCAATGAGCTGTTCGCGAACTCGAGCATCTTTTGTCCTTCATACTGTTTTTCAGCGATGGCAAGAAGTGTTTTGTAAAGATCTTTCACATGTTCGAGTTGTTTTTTATCGACGTCGATCGAATAATGTTTGCCACCGATCTCGAATTTGATCTCGACATCAAGATCGACCGTTCCCGCCGTTTCGAACATGACGTGGCGAATCGGATAATGTGCATACGGATAGCGGTAGAGTACACGTTTTGAACTGACGGCACTTTCTCCATCGAGGTGAATCAAAGCCAGATTCGTAAAGCAATACTCGTCAGATTTAGATTTGATCAAGAAGTAGATTTTCTCGCCGTCTTCATGTAAGACATAATCGTCAGCGGCTGCTTTGTCGAAATCATCAGGATGAATGACTTGTCCGATATCACTGAATCCCGTTAAATCTGCTGCTAGTTTTTTGAACATGTGAAGTTCCTCCTCGCGATTTGTGTACGAATGACTTTACGAGCACTTACTGCAAAAAGTTTCATGAATCTACTTCGATGTTGAAAATCAAGATTCCTGTCACGTTTTATGTAAATTTCACTTGAGCGGTTCAAGTGGATCTTTAGGATCGATTTGGACCGTGATTTGAACGAGCTCTTTAGTTAACTCGGCATATCCTTCCGCGACACATCCGTTAAAACGGGAGAACTGTTCAGCGAGGAAACCGGCTTCGAGTTGGAAGTATCCATGTGGTCGTTCATCTCTCGTCGTATCAGGAGGAGACAGCACGAACAAGACGACCGTGCCTTTACGTTTCTTGATTTCGAGCGTTCCCCAACCTGCTTGTTCAAAAAATGAGGCTAATTCAGATTCATCTACGACAGGGAATTGACGCGCTAGACGTTTACCTGCCCAGTAGATGACTTGCCGATAATCCGATCCGAGAAGATCGGTCAGCACATAATCTCGGATCAATTCGATACCGAAAAGTGGTGTTTGTTTTGGTGTAGCATCCATCATGATTCACTCCTATCTGTGAACCATTATACCGAGATGATTCTTGTCGGTCATTGTTTTCCTAAAAAAATTTGCAGTTAAATGCAACGGCTCGGGTTGTCTTCTAAAAAGGACAGGAGTAGAATAAGTGATGAAAAGACGAATTTCCTTATGAAAGCGCTTTTCTACCAAAATGCGCCAACGGTTGATTGGCAAACAAAAGGGGGGATTTGGATGGCGAATCATCGTGATTTCGTGAGTCGTAAAATACACTCACTGCTCGGCGTCATTCCAATCGGGTTATTTTTACTTTCGCACTTAACGACGAACTACTTCATCGTACGTGGTGAGGAAGACTTCAATAAGGCCGCGGAATTCGTGGGGAACGTTCCGTATCGATTGTTCTTAGAGATCTTTGTCATCTTCATTCCAATCATCTTGCATGGCGTCTACGGTGTGTACATCGCATTCACCGGATCTGCGAACACAGGGCGTTATACATACTTCCGGAACTGGATGTATGTACTGCAACGGTTCAGCGGTGTATTCCTTGTCGTGTTCATCACGTGGCACGTTTGGGAAACACGGATTGCCGCTGCGATGGGAACACCAGTCGATGCAAGCATGATGCAGAACATCGTCGATAACGGATTCATGCTCGCGTTCTATATCGTCGGGATCTTGGCGACGACATTCCACCTTGCGAACGGACTTTGGACGTTCTGCATCACATGGGGAATCACGCAGTCACCAGCATCTCAACGGGCGATGTCTTACGTGGCAGCACTCGTATTCATCGGTTTATCGTTTGTAGGCGTACGCTCGATCTTAACGTTTGCAGGCGTGTTGTAAGGAAAGGGGAACTGACAACATGGCGAACAAGAATCTTGTCATCATCGGCGGAGGGCTTGCCGGTCTGATGGCTACGATAAAAGCAGCGGAGCAAGGCGTACCAGTTAAGTTATTCTCACTCGTACCCGTCAAACGCTCACACTCTGTTTGTGCACAAGGTGGCATCAACGGAGCGGTCAATACAAAAGGGGAAGGCGATTCACCATACCAGCATTTCGATGACACGGTATACGGTGGGGACTTCCTCGCAAATCAACCACCTGTTCAAAAAATGGCGGAAGCAGCGCCGAAAATCATTCATATGTTCGACCGGATGGGCGTCATGTTCAACCGGACACCGGAAGGCTTACTCGACTTCCGACGTTTCGGCGGAACGTTGCATCACCGGACGGCATACGCTGGAGCGACGACAGGACAACAACTGTTGTACGCATTAGATGAACAGGTTCGTAAGTTCGAAGCGCAAGGTTTGGTAGAAAAATATGAAGGATGGGAATTCCTTCGTGCCATCATCGATGACAATGGCATCTGTCGTGGAGCAGTTTGTCAAAACCTCCGGACGATGGAAATCGAGGCATTTGCCGCGGATTCTGTCATCCTCGCGACGGGTGGTCCTGGGGTCATCTTCGGAAAATCGACGAACTCGGTCATCAACACAGGACAAGCTGCAGCTGCTGTCTATCGTCAAGGTGCGATCTATGCGAACGGTGAATTCATCCAAATTCACCCGACAGCGATTCCTGGAGACGATAAGTTACGTCTCATGAGTGAATCAGCACGAGGTGAGGGTGGTCGCGTCTGGACGTATAAAGACGGTAAGCCTTGGTATTTCCTCGAAGAGAAATATCCGGCATACGGAAACCTTGTTCCACGGGATATCGCGACACGTGAGATTTTCGACGTCTGTGTCAATCAAAAACTCGGCGTCAACGGGGAGAACATGGTCTATCTGGATCTATCGCATAAAGACGCAAAAGAACTTGACGTCAAACTCGGTGGGATCCTTGAAATCTACGAGAAGTTCGTCGGTGACGATCCACGAAAATTACCAATGAAGATATTCCCTGCTGTTCACTACTCAATGGGTGGACTATGGGTCGACTACGATCAAATGACGAACATCCCTGGATTGTTCGCAGCTGGTGAATGTGATTATTCGATGCATGGTGGTAACCGTCTCGGAGCGAACTCACTTCTCTCTGCGGTATACGGCGGAATGGTCGCTGGACCATCAGCCATTGCTTATATGAATGAACTCGAGACATCGGTTCATGAGATGAGTGAGGACGTGGTCGAAGCGCATAAAATCGAAGAAATCAACCGCTTCAACGATATCCTATCAATGGAAGGTACGGAAAACGCGTATCAAATACACCGTGAGCTTGGAGAAATCATGACGGATAACGTCACGGTCGTCCGGTACAACGATAAGCTCGAAGAGACACTGACAAAAATCAAGGAACTCCGCGATCGCTTCACACGCATCTCGGCAACGGATACAGCACGTTGGAGTAACCAAGGGGCATCGTTCATCCGTCAGCTCGATCACATGCTCGACCTAGCTGAAGCAATCACGCTCGGTGCTTTAAAACGTGACGAGAGTCGCGGAGCGCACTATAAACCGGACTTCCCGGAACGTAATGATGAACAGTTCTTGAAGACGACGATGGCACGTTACACGAACGGTCATCCGGAAATCTTCTATGAAGACGTCGACACGTCGTTGATTCCACCACGGAAACGCGATTACAGCAAGAAGTCGAAGAAAGAGGTGAAAGCATAATGGCGACACCACTCGAATCATCTACTACGCAAAAATCGGTTCAATTCATCGTTCAACGTCAAGATGGACCTGATGGTAAACCGTATGATGAAGCGTTTGAAATTCCGTACCGTCCGAACATGAACGTCATCTCTGCTTTAATGGAGATTCGCCGGAACCCTGTGAATGCAGCCGGTGAAAAAACGACACCGATCAACTGGGACATGGGTTGTCTAGAAGAAGTCTGTGGCGCTTGTTCGATGGTCATCAACGGTACACCACGTCAGTCGTGTACGGCACTCGTTGATAAACTCGAACAACCGATCCGCCTTCAACCTATGCAGACGTTCCCGATCGTTCGTGACCTTCAAGTCGACCGTCAACGCATGTTCGATGCGCTGAAGAAAGTCAAAGCATGGGTCCCGATCGATGGAACGTACGACTTAGGTCCAGGACCACGGATGCCAGAGAACAAACGTCAATGGGCATATGAGTTATCGAAATGTATGACGTGTGGTGTGTGTCTCGAGGCATGTCCGAACGTCAACGATCGTTCGACATTCATCGGACCAGCATCGATCTCACAAGTTCGTCTATTCAACTCGCATCCGACAGGTGCCTTCCACAAGGAAGAACGCCTTGAAGCGTTAATGGAAGATGGCGGGATCATGCAGTGCGGTAACGCTCAAAACTGTGTTGAGGTTTGTCCGAAAGGGATTCCGCTGACGACTTCAATCGCGGCGATGAACCGTCAGACGACACTTCATTCATTCAAAAAGTTCTTCGGTAGTGACGAAGGACGAACAGGTGAAGCCGTTAGTTCATGATTTATCAAAGAAGGAGCTTGCTCCTTCTTTTTTCATTCAGACAGGAGGAACTCATTGTGCGCGTACCAGCTTATATTCCAGAACTTGAGTCATGGCTTGAACAGATGAAACATGGCACACGACTCGACGTCGCTGTTCGTTTTGCGGAGACGGATGCCTATGGTCATATGAATAACCGAGTACCGTTCGTCTATTTTGAAGACGTTCGGACATTGATGTTAGAGGAAACAGGATATTCGCTTGCAGAAGACGGCATTATCGTCGTCGCCGATGCTCAGTGTAACTATATTCGCCAAGTCTATCCACGGGCGCGTCTCGCTGTCTATGCGTATCCGGTACATGTCGGTAGTGCATCGTGTGACGTCCACTATGCGGCATTTGATGAGCAAGGTGAATTGATGTTCACGGGACGGACATCTATGGTACAAATCGATCGTTCGGGGAAAGCATTCCCATGGAGTGAAGCGTATAAAAATTCCTTGCAGAATCGATTCGAATCCGTTATCATTTGATAATGAGTTCACATATTCGAAAACGACTCACTAGTACGTTATTAGTGAAGGGAGATTTCTTAATCATGGAAAAAACATTCAAAGTCATCGCGGATTCAGGCATTCACGCTCGTCCGGCTACTCAGCTCGTCAACACAGCTTCTAAATTCCAATCAGACATCAACTTGGAATACAACGGGAAGACTGTCAACTTGAAGTCAATCATGGGTGTTCTTTCACTCGGAATCGCGAAAGATTCAGATATCAAAATCGTTGCAAACGGTGACGATGCTTCTGAAGCAATCACGACTCTTTCAGATATGCTGACTAGCGAAGGTCTTGCTCAGTAATCCTGTAATCGTACATTCTCGGACGCCGGTCTTGCACCGTCGTCCTTTTTTGTTACCATAGGAAAGAGAGAAAGAGGTGGAGAAGAGTGAATCGAGCGATTGGAGTACTGGATTCCGGAGTCGGTGGGTTGACGGTCGCACGTGAATTGATGCGACAGTTGCCCCATGAGCGAATCATCTATGTCGGGGATACATTGCGGTGTCCGTATGGTCCTCGTCCAGAAGAAGAGATTCGTGAGTTTACGTGGGAGATGATTGATTATCTCGTGCAACAAGATGTGAAATTGATCGTGATCGCCTGTAACACAGCCACGGCTGTCGTCTTAAAAGAAGCGCGAGAACGTTTAAATATACCTGTCATCGGTGTCATTGATCCGGGAGCCCGCGCGGCAGTTAAGGTGACGCGTACGAAACGAATCGGTGTCATTGGAACGAAGATGACGATTACAAGTAATTCCTACGAGAAGGCGTTACGCCACGTCGAAGGGCAAGTCGTCGTCGAATCGTTAGCGTGCCCGCCATTCGTTCCGCTCGTCGAGTCGATGCAGACAGATGGTGCGTACGTCGAACGTGTCGTTGCCAATACATTACGACCATTGATGAATTACGATATGGATACATTGATCCTCGGGTGCACCCATTACCCGCTTCTAGCAGATGTGATTGGACGGGTCATCGGACCAGGCGTCCAGCTAATCTCTTCAGGAGACGAGACAGCGCTCGAGGTGGCAGCACTACTTGATTACAATACGATTTCAGCAGATGTGACACAAATTCCGGAACATCGTTATTACGCGACAGGCGATATCCGCTCATTTGATCAGATTGCGACGGACTGGCTCGATCAGACCATCCATGCGGAGCGCATCGTGCTTGGAACGGAGGAAGATTAAATGCGGATAGACCAACGAACGGCGGATCATCTCCGTCCTATTCAATTATCGATTGATGTCAATAAACACGCAGAAGGTTCTGTCTTGATTGAACTGGGAGATACGAAAGTCCTCTGTACGGCGACCGTCGAGGAGAAGGTGCCACCGTTCCTTCGCGGTAAACGCCAGGGCTGGATCAATGCGGAATATTCGATGTTGCCGCGTGCGACGGCTCAGCGGACCGCACGAGAAGCCGTCCGCGGCAAACAGACGGGACGGACGATGGAAATCCAACGTCTGATCAGCCGCTCGCTTCGGGCCGTCGTTGATTTAGAGAAGCTCGGGGAACGAACGATTTGGATCGATTGTGACGTTATTCAGGCAGATGGCGGTACACGAACGGCATCGATCACTGGTGGTTTTTTGGCACTCGTCCGAGCAGTCGATCAATTGATTCAAGCGGGAAAACTGACAGATACACCGATCAAAGAGGGCATCGCAGCCATCTCGGTTGGAATCGTCGAGTCGAATGTCTTGCTCGATCTATGCTATGAAGAGGACGCTGCGGCGGAAGTCGACTTCAATCTCGTCATGACCTCATCGGGTAAAATCGTCGAGATGCAAGCAACAGGAGAAGAGTCGACATTTTCCCGTCAAGAGATGCTCGAAATGCTCGAACTTGGGGAAAAAGGTATTAAGGAACTGATTGAGGCTGGCCGTGAGGCACTCGGTGTCTCTTGGTGGTATGTAGGAGAAGAAGTGGGGGAACATAGATGAAGGTCATCGTCGCAACACACAATGCAGGTAAAGTGAAGGAACTTGAAAGCATGCTGGGTCGTCTCGGTTATACGGTCGAGTCGTTACTCGATCACGCCGATGCTCCGGAAACGGATGAAACAGGTGAGACATTCGAGGAGAATGCACTTTTAAAAGCAACAGAGGCAGCAGCCTACTTTGGCCACGCGGTACTTGCTGATGATTCAGGTCTTGAAGTCGATGCTTTAGATGGCGCTCCCGGCGTCTACTCAGCACGCTTCGCGGGACTTGAAAAGTCGGATGCGGCGAACAATGCTCTACTACTTGAAAAGTTAGAAGGTGTTCCGGAGGAAGAGCGGACGGCGCGCTTCGTTTGTGTACTCGCGCTAGCGAAACCAACGGGTGAGACATTGACGGTTCGTGGAACGATGGAAGGGCGAATCGGTTTTGAGGCGTCGGGTTCGAACGGTTTCGGTTATGATCCATTGTTCGTCACAGAAAGCGGACAGACGGCTGCTGAATTGACGAAAGAAGAAAAAGCGATGATTAGTCATCGTGGCAATGCATTGCGCAAGCTCGAACAGGACTTAACTACTTTCTTAGGAGTGTGATGAAGATGAGAGCGTTGATCGTTAGTGATAGTCATGGACTAGAACAAGAACTGCTTACGATATTCGAACGTCACCAAGACGTAGATGCGGCATTTCATTGTGGGGACTCCCAATTGACGCGCGACATCGAATCATTATATCCATATCGTGTTGTGCGAGGGAATTGCGATTACGGACACGATTTTCCGGAAGAAGTCGTATCGGAAATGGATGGTCATACCATCCTCTGTGTCCACGGGCATCGGCAGGACGTCAAATACAGTCTAGATGTCTTACAGCATCATGCGAAGGAAAAGCAGGCGGACATCGTCTTATATGGTCATTCCCATGTGGCGAAGGCTGAATATCGGGACGGTGTGTTATTCATCAATCCAGGTTCAATCCGGATGCCACGTCATCGACCAGACAAGACGTATGCGATTCTTGAAGTGGATCAAAACCGTTATTCTGTCGATTTTCTTGATGTGAACGGTGACCCGGTAAATGCCCTTCATCTGGACGGAACATTTTTGTAATAAAATAATTGCAATGTTTGTAATGTGATTGACACGAAAGAATTGTTCTAGTATAGTTTATTCGTGTTGACACGTCCCAATAGCTCAGCAGGATAGAGCAACGGCCTTCTAAGCCGTCGGTCGGGGGTTCGAATCCCTCTTGGGACGCTATAATTAAAATAGAGACTGCCCTTACGAGGGTGGTCTCTTTTTTTTATTCCGATTTTCGATTATAATTAAGGTATCATGAACTCGAAAGGGATGAATGCTATGTGGAAGAAAGTTGGAGCAGTCCTTGTGCTAAGTACGTTTCTTGCTGGATGTAGTGAGATTTCAAATACAGTCGACGATGCAAAACAACAAGTCAACGATGTAAAAAATAGTGTCGATTACGCTGGAGAACTTCAAGGCATTGCAAAAGATACAGCACAAGTCACGTCAGATTTGTCGGCTTCCTTGAATGAGGCGGCTACGACAGCGCGTGAATCTGCGAACCCTGAACAGGCACTCGATCAACAAATCGAAAAGTTGAAGGAAAACGGAACGATTGATCAGTTCAATCAAGAACTGGATCAAATCGATCAACGATTAGCGGGACTTGAAAATCCGCCGCAAGAATTGCAAAATTTAAGTGCAAAACTCGAGCAGTACGTGAATCAATCGGAAGATATCGCTCGATTACTTGAAGCTGACGTCTCATTAGATACGTTGAATCGATTAGGAATCGAGCAGGCGGGACAACTTCAAGAAGCGATCACGAACTGGACGTCTTTACTCGATCCATTTACGAAATAAGAAGTTGAATATGAAGGAGTGCCGGAATATGGGGACATCGCGCTGGATGGAATATGAACTAGAAGTAGAACGAGCGCGGATTCTTCGTTTGCCCGCTTCTAAACAAGAACAATTGATTATGGAATTAGAGACTGACCAATTGACAGGAGAAGATGTCTTACACCGGCTCTATGTCATTCAACCACTCTTAATGCATGACCGTGAACGATTTGAAACAGTGGCAGAACGTTTTCTTGAAGTCGAGGGTGTCGAGCAAGTGCTCGCACTCTTTCTTTATGAACTCGGAGAACGTTATCCGATGAAACTCGCTTTGCGCTCGGCGTCACCGTATCTGCCTTATGGGCTCGCGCTTCGATTAGATGAAATCAAACAACAGATGCGTGTTCGCGAACAAAAGCCGGCAGTTCAAAACAACCCTGTTGCGCAGCGTGAGGTAACAGCAGCAACGGAATTGATGCATGTGTTGCGACACGGCAGTTGGGTCGAACAAATGCGCCAATTGACCGGTGTGGAATTCGAACGGACATCTGAGCTCATTGCATACATCACACAAAAATACCTTCAGGCGCAAGAGACAGCACATCAAAGTCTACTCGTCATTGATCAGTTATTAGGAAGCGTGCTTCATCACGTGCCATATCCGGTAAGCATTCATGTGCCACACTTAGATATAGACTGGACGATCTCGTCACGTGAAGAGTTAGAAGAAATCCTGCTGGTACATCAACAGGAGCAACAAGCGTTACTGGCATCGATGCACACGTTAGAGCGAATGGATCCGTTCCGAGCGTTGCTCGTCTTGCGATCGGATCAACTGATTCATCTTGAAGAACGAGAACGAATCGAATCAGATATGGAGAAGTGGCTCGCGGCATGCGAAGAACTCGCAGGTCTGACATTTGAACGTGAAGAACCGGAACGTATCCTCAGTCCGCTGGCGAAGCGGTTATATCGAGCGGCACATATCCTTTATCCGGAAGTCATTGCATTCGAGCAAATTTACTTCGATTGAGACATCAGGAAACGATTCGTTCAACAGTGGTAATCGTCAGAACGATTGTGCTATAATGTGACTTGTTGTACACACATGTACGCTAATTGACAATTTTGGAGGGACTCAGCATGACTGCAAAATGGGAAAAACAATCAGGTAGCCTCGGCGTCCTCACGTATGAAGCGCCTGCTGAAGCATTTGATAAAGCGGTAGACCAAGCGTTCAAGAAAGTCGTTAAGACTTTGAACACACCTGGTTTCCGTAAAGGAAAAATGCCACGCGCAATGTTCAACAAAATGTACGGTGAAGAAGCACTGTATCAAGATGCACTCGATATCCTTTATAAGGACACAATCGAAGGTGCAGTCGTCGAATCAGGAATCGAGCCAATCGCGCTTGAGAACATCGACGTTGAAACACTCGAAAAAGGCAAGCCAGTCGAATTCAAAATCACGTTCGTCATCGAGCCAGAAGCTACACTCGGTGAGTACAAAGGTCTTGAGTACACAGCAGTTGAAACGAACGTTACTGACGAAGACGTCGACGCTGAACTCAAAACATTACAAGAACGCGGTGCAGAACTCGTCGTTAAAGAAGATGGCGTCATCGAGAATGGCGATACAGTCGTATTCGACTTCGCAGGTTTCGATGGGGAAAACCAATTCGACGGCGGAACTGCTGAGAACTACTCACTCGTCATCGGTTCTGGAAACTTCATTCCTGGATTCGAAGAGCAAATGGTCGGTTTAAAAACTGGCGAGCAAAAAGATCTTGAAGTGACATTCCCAGAGGAATACCACGAAGCATCACTCGCTGGAAAACCAGTTACATTCAAAGTAACAATCCACGAAGTTAAAGCACAAGAGCTCCCTGAATTGACAGATGAGTTCGCAAAAGAAATGGATGAAGAAGTTTCTTCACTCGACGAGTTGAAAACAAAAATCCGTACGCGTCTCGAAAACACACGCAAACAAGAAGCTGATGCTTCAATGCGCGATGAGTTAGTCGAAGCGGCTACGAAAAACGCGACAGTTGATCTTCCAGAAGTCATGGTCGAAAACGAAGTCGAGCGTATGGTTCAAGAGTTCACACAACGTATTCAATCACAAGGCATCGACCTCAACATGTACTTCCAGTTGACTGGAACGACAGAAGAGGCAATGCGTTCTGAAATGAAAGAGCAAGCGGAAGAGCGCGTTAAAGCACGTCTCGTCCTCAAGCAAATCGTTGCTGACGAAAAAATCGAAGTAACAGATGAGGAAACTCAAACTGAACTTCAATCAATGTCAGAACTCTACAACATCCCTGCAGATCAACTTGAAACGATGCTTGCACCACAAGGTGGTCTTGAAACGCTTAAAGGCGATCTTCAATTCCGTAAAGCTATCGATGTTCTCGTCGACAACGCAAAAGCAAAATAAGCCATTTCATGGTTTTCAATCGACTTCAAGCCCAATTTCTGGTCTTGGAGTCGATTTTTTTGTACGATAGGTCAAACAAGGACAAACAATCCTTGGTTCAGAACATCAAACTGTAAATCGTTCGTCCAGGATTTGAAAGACTTTCCTTGTTCATGCTACAATCATAAATAGTAAAACGTGAGACGGGATGCTACAGGCATCCATACAATTTCCACGTTAAAGGGGTGGACCTTTATGTTTAAATTTAACGAAGAAAAAGGTCAGCTAAAATGTTCTTTCTGTGGAAAGACACAAGAACAAGTACGCAAACTTGTTGCTGGACCTGGCGTTTACATTTGCGACGAGTGTATCGAACTCTGCAATGAAATCGTAGAGGAAGAACTCGGTACTGAAGAAGAAGTCGAGCTGAAGAATGTTCCAAAACCGCATGAAATTCGTACGACACTTGACGATTATGTCATCGGTCAAGAGAAAGCGAAGAAATCGTTGTCTGTAGCGATGTACAATCACTACAAACGAATCAATGCTGGTGGTCGCGCAGATGATGTCGAGCTCTCAAAATCGAACATCGTCATGATTGGACCAACAGGTAGCGGTAAGACACTTCTTGCCCAAACGATGGCACGTATCTTGAACGTACCGTTTGCGATTGCAGATGCAACAAGTTTGACGGAAGCCGGTTATGTCGGTGAAGACGTCGAGAACATCCTGTTGAAACTCATCCAAGCAGCGGATTACGATGTTGAGAAGGCTGAAAAAGGCATCATCTACATTGATGAAATCGATAAGATTGCTCGTAAATCAGAAAACCCGTCGATTACACGTGACGTTTCTGGTGAGGGTGTCCAACAAGCCTTGCTGAAGATTTTGGAAGGAACGGTTGCGAGTGTACCGCCACAAGGTGGACGGAAACACCCACATCAAGAATTCATCCAAATCGATACGACGAACATCTTGTTCATCGTTGGTGGCGCATTCGATGGTATCGATCAGTCGATCAAACGTCGTCTTGGTAAAAAAGTCATCGGATTCGGAAACGATTCAGAGAACCGTAACCTTACACAAAAAGAAATTCTGGCAGCTGCATTACCAGAAGATCTTCAAAAGTTCGGTTTGATTCCAGAGTTCATCGGTCGTTTGCCGGTCATGGCGACGCTCGAGCCACTTGATGAAGAGGCACTCGTTCAAATCTTGACGAAACCGAAAAACGCCCTCGTGAAACAATATAAGAAAATGCTTCAACTTGATGATGTCGAACTCGACTTCACGGAAGATGCACTTCTTGAGATTGCAAAACTTGCAATCGAACGTAAAACAGGTGCACGTGGTCTTCGTTCCATCATCGAAGAAACTATGCTTGATATCATGTTCGAAATCCCATCGCGTGAAGACATCGCGAAAGTCATCATTACAGCAGAAACGTTGACTGGTAAACGCGGTCCAACGCTTGAGTTGAAAGATGGTACAATTGAACATGGGAAAGAAAAAGAAACGGCGTAACACCGTGACAAATCGGCTCGGAGGCTACTTGTACGCCTTTCCGAGTCTTTTTGTTTAGGAGGAATTCGAATGAAGAAAAAACAATATCCACTTTTACCGTTACGCGGTGTCGTCGCGTATCCATTGATCGGATTGACGATCGATGTCGGGCGTCCGGTATCCTTGAAAGCCTTACTTGCATCAAAGGAACACGAAATCGATCTCGTCGTCGTCACGCAACGTGATCCAGAAGCAGAGCCGTCTGTCGACGGGTTGCATCAGGTTGGGACGCTCGTTCAAATCGCGAAGATGAGTGAACTCGGGAATGATACGGTCCGTGTCCGCGTCATCGGGAAGGAACGCGTCCGGATTGAAAACGTCGAGGAGACGGACGAGGGTTATCAAGCTGTCATTGAACCAATCGAGAAGATGGACATCAAAGGAGCGAAACAAGAAGCGCTCGTTCGTCTCATCAAAGAACAGTTTGGTCAACTCGTCTCCCGGATTAAAGGAATCGGAACCGATGAACGTCGCCGGTTCGAGACATACGAACGCCTCGATTCATTGACGGACTATATCACGTCGAAGCTACCAATCGATATTTCGAAGAAGCAGGAGTTTCTCGAACAACAGGATCCGGTCGAACGAGGATTGATGTTGCTTGATGTCATGAAACACGAATATGAAGTCGTCGAACTCGAACGTGAGATGCGTGAACGGACGAAGAAAACGATTGAACAATCGCAACGCGAGTATTACTTGCGGGAACAATTGAAGACGATTCAACAAGAACTCGGTGGCGAGTCAGCTTCTGTTGAAAGCGATGCGACGAAATACCGGGAGCAGCTTGCGATGCTTGAATTACCAGAAACGACGGTTGCGAACGTCGAGAAGGAAATCAGTCGTTTAGCGGTCGTACCGGCGACGAGTCCCGAACATGGGGTCATTCGCAACTATCTCGAATGGTTCTTCTCATTGCCGTGGAATGAAGCAACCGATGATTTCTTGAACGTCTCAGCTGCTTCGGAACAGCTTGAAAAGGACCATTACGGTCTAGAGAAGGTCAAAGAACGAATCCTTGAGTATCTTGCCGTTCGTCAATTGACCGACTCATTGCGTGGACCGATTCTTTGTCTTTCTGGTCCTCCAGGAGTCGGGAAAACGTCGCTTGCCCGTTCGATTGCCACAGCACTTGAGCGGAAGTTCGTCCGTGTCTCACTTGGTGGCGTGCGCGACGAAGCGGAAATCCGTGGACATCGCCGGACGTATATCGGTGCGATGCCAGGACGGATCATTCGCGGTTTAAAACAAGCAGGAACGAACAACCCGGTCTTCCTGCTCGATGAGATCGATAAGATGTCAAATGACTTCCGTGGTGATCCGTCGTCCGCGATGCTCGAAGTTCTTGATCCAGAACAAAACAACAGCTTCTCCGATCACTATATCGAAGAACCGTTCGATTTATCGAATGTCCTGTTCATCGCGACAGCGAACGATGTCTCAAACATCCCCGGACCGTTGCTTGACCGGATGGAACTGATTCAAATCGGTGGCTATACGGAACAAGAGAAGACGGAGATCGCTGTTCGTCATCTCTTATCGAAGCAACTGGCTGAACACGGTTTGAAAAAGAGCCAATTGACGGTCAAAGCAGACGCGCTAGAAGAAGTCGTCCGTCGTTATACACGAGAAGCCGGTGTCCGGAATCTCGAGCGTGTCCTCGGCTCACTTTGCCGGAAAGCAGCGAAACAAATCGCGATGGGTGAGAAGAAACGGGTGACGGTGACGAAGCGTAATCTGGACGATTTCCTAGGCAAACCGATTTACCGCTATGGTCAAGGCGAGCTCGAAGATATGATTGGCGCGGTGACTGGTTTAGCGTATACTGCTTTTGGGGGCGATACGTTGACGATCGAAGTCAGCCTTGCTCCGGGTAAAGGGAAATTGCAGTTAACCGGGAAACTCGGTGATGTCATGCAAGAGTCGGCTCAGACCGCCTACAGCTTCGTCCGAGCGAATGCGACGTCGCTTGGCATCGAACCGAACTTCTACGAAACGCAAGACATCCACATCCACGTTCCTGAGGGTGCCGTACCAAAAGATGGTCCATCTGCTGGGATCACACTCGCGACAGCATTGATTTCCGCTTTAACAAAACGTCCGGTTCGCCGAGACGTCGGAATGACGGGTGAAATCACGTTGCGTGGACGTGTCTTACCAATCGGTGGACTAAAGGAGAAGTCACTCGCAGCACACCGTGCGGGCTTGACGACCGTTCTGCTGCCGCAAGACAATACGCGGGACATCGATGATATCCCGGAAAGCGTCCGCGCAGGAATGGAATTCATTCCGGTCGCGACGATGGAGCAAGTGCTCGAACATGCATTAAAAGGAGAGTAACATGAAAATTTATAAAGCTGATTTTATTACGAGTGGCGTCAATCCGGAACATTATCCGGAGCCATTGTTGCCAGAAGTGGCACTCGCAGGGCGATCGAACGTCGGAAAGTCCTCTTTCATCAATAAACTGGTCCAGCGTAAAGCACTCGCGCGGACATCTTCGAAACCAGGTAAAACGCAAACCTTGAACTTCTTCAACATCAATGATGAAGTCATGTTCGTCGATGTACCGGGTTACGGATATGCGAAAGTTTCGAAGACGGAGCGTGAAGCGTGGGGCAAGATGATGGAGAAGTACTTCACACAACGTGAAATCCTTAAAGGTGTCGTACAGCTCGTTGACATCCGACACGATCCGTCTGCGGATGATGTGACGATGTATGATTTCTTGAAGTATTACGATCTACCGGTCATCGTCGTTGCGACAAAACTCGATAAAATCAAGAAGAGTCAACGTGATAAACATATCGCGGCGATTAAACGTAAGTTGCAATTTGATGGTCAAGATACATTGATTCCTTTCTCGTCCGAGACAGGAGAGGGCGTCGATGCAGCGTGGGAAGCGATTTATCGCTTATTGTAAAGATTAAAGCCTACGAAATCTGCAGGATTTCGTAGGCTTTTTTACTTTCTATACATAAAAAGTGCTTTGTGAAAAATCTATTATTTCGTAATATAGTGTGTAAGAATAGCTATAATGACTATGTAATAAATGGGAGTGTGAATGGTTTGGATTTGCTTCGAAACAAATGGTTTAAGGCATTAATCTGGGTATTAGTGATTTTTCTCGTTATCTGGGTCGGTACAAAGATCTCATTTTTATTCCAGCCGATTAAAGTCATGCTGGCATTGATCTTCCCGCCGCTGATCATTGCGGGGATTTTCTATTATTTCACGCTCGGTATCGTAGATGCATTGCAAAAACGCGTCAAGAAACGTGGTCTTGCCGTGTTGATCGTCTTGCTTGGTTTCATCACGGTTCTGACGATTGCTGTCGCTTCGATCGGACCAATCTTAGTCGAGCAGGTGACGGATTTTGCGACAAGCATTCCGACGCTCGTCATCGAATTACGCGATCAGACGTTAAACTTACGCGATCAATTGATGGACAATCGTTTCATCTCGACATGGGTTCACGAGAATACGGACTTATTTGACAAGTGGACGAATGAAGCGACGTCGTATATCGGTACAGTCTTTAAGTCTGTCTCGACGTCTGTCGGAACGATTTTCGGTGTCATCTCTTCGACCGTCTTAATCATTGTCTTAGTGCCGTTCATCTTAGTTTATATGTTGCTTGACGGCTATAAGTTTCCGGATTCCGTCGTGAAGCTGTTGCCGAAAAGCTATGAAACAGAAACGCGTAAAATCTTGCACGATATGCACGTGACAGTGAAGCATTATGTCAATGGACAGGTTATCGTCTCAATCTGTGTCGGTCTCATGTCATTGATTGGCTTCTTCATCTCAGATATTCAATATGCGTTACTGCTTGCCTTATTCTGTACGGTCACGAACATCATTCCGTATCTTGGACCTTACATCGGTGCTGTACCGGCGGTCATCGTCGGGTTTATCGATGATCCGATCAAAGCCGTCTATGCGATCGTCACGATCGTCGTCGCGCAGCAAATTGAGTCGAACTTGATTTCTCCTTATGTCCAAGGGAAAACACTCAAGGTTCATCCGCTGACGATCATCATCGTCTTGCTCGTTGCTGGGAAAATCGGTGGAATCATTGGTGTCATCCTAGCAGTTCCGACCTATGCGGTCACAAAAGTCGTCATTCAAAATATCGCTCGGATCTATCGTTTACGTCAGCAACGTCTCGACGTACCGGACGTGACGGTATCACCTGAATCCTTGAAGTAAAGTGTAACCCTCTGACCTTTTTAGGAGCAGAGGGTTTGTGATTTTCATGAGAGAGGGATAAGGTAGAAGAAGAGAAAAAATGAAGAAGATTTCACAACTTCGACTCATTTTAGTTTATAAATTGATTGGAATCTTTTTTATAATGGTTATAATGTAGGATAGAGAACGAAAAGATAGATCGGAACGAAATCTTTGGACGTAAGGGGTAGAGCGCATGCATATCGTAGTGGTCGGCTTGAATAACAAAACAGCGCCTGTATCAATACGCGAACAAGTCTCATTTGGGGAGCATGAGATGAAGGGAGCGGTCGTCGCATTGCGCGATGAAAAAAGTATTTTTGAAAGTGTCATCGTCTCGACATGTAATCGGACGGAACTGTACGTCGTGACGGATCAGCCACATACAGGACGGTATTATACGAAACGTTTCCTTGCAAACTGGTTCGGTTTGACGATGGAGGAACTGGAGCCGTATCTCTTCATTCATGAAGGGTTCGATGCGATGAAGCATCTGTTCCGCGTGACAAGTGGGCTTGATTCGATGATTGTCGGTGAAACGCAGATTCTTGGTCAAGTCAAGACAAGCTTCTTCATGGCGCAAAAGCTTGAAACGACAGGAACGGTCTTCAATAAACTTTTCAAAGAAGCGGTCACGCTCGCCAAACGGGCTCACGCAGAAACTGGAATCGGTGAAAATGCCGTTTCTGTCAGTGCTGCTGCTGTCACGCTTGCCGAACAGTTACTCGGATCGCTTGAAGATAAATCAATCGTCGTCATCGGTGCGGGAGAAACCGGCGAATTGACGACGCTTAACCTATATGAAGCAGGGGCACGTGATATCACGGTCTTTAACCGGACGTTAGCTAAAGCAGAAGAGGTCGCGAATCGGTTCGAAGGATCGGCACATTCGATTAACGAGATGCAGTGCGGTTTGCTTCGGGCAGACATCGTCATCTCTTCAACAGGTGCAAAACGTGCCATCATCAAACGCGAAGACATCGCGGCAGCACAGCTGTTCCGGCACGATCGTCCATTCCTGTTGATCGATATCGCCGTACCAAGGGACATCGAACCGACCGTCGGTGATTTACCGGGTGTTCATTTGTACGATGTCGATGATTTGACATCGATTGTCCAACAAAATATGGCGGAACGGATGAAGGAAGCGGCGAAAATCGAACAACGGATCGAAGCAGCAATCGCTGAGTTCGAAGGTTGGATGACGACACTTGGTGTCGTACCGATCATCACGGAATTACGAGACCAGGCGTTACGCATTCAACAAGAAACGATGCAAAGCTTGGAACGGAAATTACCGGAGATGTCAAAACGCGAAAAAACCGTCATTGGCAAACACATGAAATCAATCATCAACCAGTTGTTGCGTGAACCGTTGTCTTATATTAAAGATGCGGCAGCGAAGCCAGATGCCGATGAGCGGATTGCGCAGTTCATGGATACGTTTGCATTAAACGAAGACTTGTTCGAAGGGCTCGAAGATGATGTCATGACATCAGAAGAGACGACACCTTCCGCAAAAGCTGTGAACCGGTGAACAAAGCACGATTTGTGTTACAATAGAAAATGCATGGGGCGGACTTGTGCCGCCCCTTTATCATTGTACAGGGGGATTTTAGCATGCGAAAAATCATTGTTGGATCGCGAAGCTCGAAGCTAGCGATGACACAGACGAAATGGGTCATTGACCAGTTGAAACAAGCCGGCGCGCCGTATGAGTTCGAAATCAAGAACATCATCACAAAAGGGGACCGCATTTTGGATGTGACGCTCTCGAAAGTCGGCGGTAAAGGATTATTCGTAAAAGAAATCGAGCAACAGATGATTGACGAAGAAATCGATTTTGCCGTTCACAGCATGAAGGATCTACCTTCTGAATTACCGGATGGTCTCATCATCGGTGCCACACCAGCACGTGTCGATGCGCGTGATGCCTTGATCACGAAAACAGGCGAAGGTCTTGCTTCCTTGCCAGAAGGTGCAGTTGTCGGTACGAGTAGCTTACGTCGTGGGTCGCAATTGCTAAAACTCCGCCCTGATTTAAAGATCGAATCGATTCGCGGAAACATCGACACACGACTCGATAAATTAAAGAATGGTCCGTTTGACGGGATCCTGCTCGCAGCAGCTGGTCTACAACGGATGGGTTGGTCTGAAGACGTCGTCTCGGAATATCTCTCGACAGATGACATGATTCCAGCCGTCGGTCAAGGAATCCTCGGTATCGAATGTCGGGAACATGACCAAGAAGTACGTGACCTTCTGCACCTGATCCATGATCAGATGACGGAAAAAGTAGCTTACGCCGAGCGTGCTTTCCTAGCTGCAATCGAAGGCAGCTGTCACGTTCCGGTTGGTGGATTCGCAACGATCAACGAAGACATGTCAACGACACTCGTCGGATTCATTGGATCCGTCGATGGAGAGCAAATCCTACTCGAGCGCGAATCAGGTCTTGACCCGATGCAACTCGGTCAAGATGTTGCCGAACGTCTGCTTGCTTCGGGCGGTCGCGAGATTCTCGCGACACTTCCGGATGACTTGTAAGCAGGTACTCTTCACGGGCAGCCGACCACCGACGAACGAGCAGATCGCGCGATTGCGCGCCGTCGCGATCGAGTCAGTGCACTATCCTGTCATTGAAACGCGACCGGTTTCGTTTACATTGCCGAAGGGAATTGATTGGCTCATCGTGACGAGTCCGAATGGTGTCCACCGGATTGCTGATGCGTTGCCTGAATTAGCAGCAACGCGTATCGCGGTCGTCGGACGAAAGACGGCAGATGCACTTGCGAAGTACGGTCGAACAGCCGACTTCTGTCCGTCGACCTTTACAGGAGACGCACTCGTCGCAGAACTCGGACCACACTTGTCTGACGGCGATCATATCGTCTTTGCGCGAGGGAACCGATCGCGGCAAGCGCCGGTCGATCAGTTACGAAAACTGAATCGATATACGATCGAAGATATCATCACCTATGAAACCGTCACCCGTCGGCTACCTGAAGCACTTATCAGAACTGCCGCCTATATTGGACTGCAGAGTCCTTCCGCTGTCGAAGCGATTGCTCCACTGTCCCCGCAGGCGACGTTCATCGTCATTGGGACAATCACGGAGCAAGCAGCAAAAACAGCCGGACTTCAACCGATCCATGTCGCCCGTGAATTCACGATGGACGGCATGATTGATCGTATCATTGAGGAGGAATCAGCATGAACACATTAGAATACGCACGTCACCGTCGTTTACGTCATACCGCATCACTCCGGTCACTCGTCCGCGAGAATCAGTTGCATAAATCAGATTTGATTTATCCGATTTTCGTCGCTGAAGGCGAAGACATTAAACGCGAAGTCAGTTCGATGCCCGGCGTCTTCAACTTATCACTCGATCATCTGACGGCTGAGATTGAAGAAGTCGTCGCACTCGGAATCGAATCTGTCATTTTATTCGGTGTTCCGCACGACCACTTGAAAGACGAGCAAGGATCAGGTGCGTTTCACGATCACGGGATTGTTCAAGAAGCGACACGTCTCGTCAAGAAGGTTGCCCCGCAGCTAACGGTCATCGCCGACACATGTTTATGTGAATATACATCGACAGGTCACTGTGGAATCGTCGCTGACGGTACGGTCGATAATGATGCGTCATTACCGCTTCACGTCAAGACAGCGGTCTCACAAGCTCGAGCAGGTGCCGACGTCATCGCGCCATCATCGATGATGGACGGATTCGTCGCAGCGATTCGTCAAGGATTAGATGAGAATGGCTTCAGCCACATTCCGGTCATGAGCTACGGTGTTAAATATGCGTCTGCTTATTACGGTCCATTCCGTGATGCAGCGAACTCGGCACCGGGAGAAGGCGACCGGAAAGGTTATCAAATGGACCCGGCAAACCGTCGTGAAGCGTTCCGCGAAGCAACAGCGGACGTTGATCAAGGAGCTGACTTCATGATCGTCAAACCTGCGCTTGCGTTCATGGATATCATTCGTGATGTGCGCGAGCGAATTGATCTACCGATCGTCGCGTATAACGTATCGGGTGAGTATGCGATGGTCAAAGCCGCTGCCTTGAACGGCTGGATTGACGAAGAACGAATCGTCCTTGAGACGATGCTTGGCTTTAAACGAGCAGGCGCTGATTTAATCATCACCTATTTCGCAAAAGACATTTGTCGTTACCTGGAGGGGTCGAAATGAGCTTAATTAACCAGAATTCAAAATCAAAAGAAGCATTCGAGCGGGCACTCCCGCTCATGCCGGGTGGTGTCAACAGCCCGGTCCGTGCTTATAAATCGGTCGGGATGACACCGATTTTCGCAGATCATGCGAAAGGATCGAAGCTCTATGATATCGACGGAAAAGAATATATCGATTACGTCTTGTCATGGGGACCAATGATTCTCGGTCATGCCGATCCAATCGTCACGTCAGCGATCCAAGAACAAGCAACACGTGGCTGGAGCTACGGGACACCAACGGAAATCGAATCAGCGATGGCGGAAGTCGTCATCAGTCGGGTGCCGTCGGTCGAAGTCGTCCGGATGGTCAACTCAGGAACTGAAGCGACGATGGCAGCGCTTCGTCTCGCACGTGGCTACACAGGTCGGACGAAAATCCTCAAGTTCGAAGGCTGTTACCATGGTCACGGTGACTCGCTCTTGATCAAAGCAGGTTCAGGTGTCGCGACACTCGGATTACCGGATTCACCAGGCGTTCCGGCGCAAATCGCGAGCATGACGCTGACGGTTCCATATAACGATTTGGACGCTGTCCGGATCGCGTTCGAAAAACATGGCGACGATATCGCCGGTGTCATCGTCGAACCGGCTGCTGGGAACATGGGCTTCGTGCCACCAGAACCAGGATTCCTCGAAGGCTTACGGGAAATCACGTCAGAAAACGGCGCCTTACTGATCTTTGACGAAGTCATGACTGGTTTCCGTGTCGGATTCCACTGTGCCCAAGGACATTTCGGTGTCACACCGGATATCACGTGTCTCGGTAAAGTCATCGGCGGCGGAATGCCAGTTGGTGCTTACGGTGGACGTCGTGACATCATGGAGCAGATCGCACCACAAGGTCCAATCTATCAAGCAGGTACGTTATCCGGGAACCCACTCGCGATGGCAGCAGGTCTAGCGACATTGACACAATTGAAACCAGAACACTATGAAGAGTTCGACCGGAAAGCGAGCCGTCTATCGGAAGGCTACCTGAACGCTGCGGCGAAGTATAACATTCCGTTGACGACGAACCGTGCAGGCGCGATGTTCGGTGTCTTCTTCACGAATGAACGCGTCACGAACTTCGAAAAAGCGAAAACGTCGAACCTTGAGATGTTCCGTTCGTATTATCAAAAGATGGCGGCGCGTGGTGTCTTCTTACCACCGTCACAATTCGAAGGTCTCTTCCTGTCGATCGCCCATACGGACGAAGACATCGAGCGGACGATCGAAGCCGTCGAATTGACGTTCCAAGAACTCCAAGTTGAATTTGGTCGTTAAGCAGTTCTTGACGATTGCTTGAACTCTCGGCTAAAATAAGTAAAGAAGAAAATGGCAACAGCGATGACGGGAAGAGTAGTCCTGTATTCGTACCGGTGTAGAGAACACATCCTTGGCTGAAAGATGTGACGGACGAACAGGAAGAAGGTCACCCCACGAGCTGGTATCGTGAGTCTTACGAGCGATATCCGTCCTCCACACGTTACGTGGCTCGAGGGCATCCGATTGTGGATGAACTAAGGTGGTACCGCGGAAAAAAGCAACGGCTTTCTTTCGTCCTTAGCATAGGACGAGAGAAGCCGTTTTTATTATGGACAAAAAGGGAGCGATCAGGATGCAGGAATTATCAATGCCAACGAAGTATGATCCGCAGGCAACGGAAGAAAAATGGTATGACTTTTGGGTGAAAGGTGACTATTTCAAAGCCGATCAGGATCCAGAAAAAGAGCCATACACGATCGTCATTCCACCACCGAACGTCACAGGTAAATTGCACCTTGGTCACGCGTGGGACACAACGTTACAAGACATGTTGACACGGATGAAGCGGATGCAAGGATTCGACGTTCTTTACCTACCAGGAATGGACCATGCCGGTATCGCGACGCAAGCAAAAGTCGAACAAAAATTACGCGCAGAAGGACAATCACGTCTTGAAATGGGTCGTGAGAAATTTCTCGAGCAATCATGGGCATGGAAAGAAGAGTACGCGTCAACGATCCGTGCACAATGGGCAAAACTTGGTCTCGGACTCGATTATTCGCGTGAACGCTTCACGCTTGACGAAGGATTGTCAGAAGCGGTTCAAGAAGTCTTCGTGAAACTTTACGAAAAAGGCTTAATCTACCGCGGCGAATACATCGTTAACTGGGACCCAGCGACGAAAACAGCGATCTCGGATATCGAAGTCATCTACAAGGATATCGAAGGTGCGTTCTATCACTTCAGCTATCCACTAACGGACGGTTCAGGTCACGTTGAACTAGCGACGACACGTCCTGAGACGATGCTCGGTGATACAGCGATCGCCGTGAACCCGAAGGATGAGCGTTATGCTCACCTCGTCGGAAAAACAATCACGTTACCAATCGTTGGTCGCGAGATTCCGATTGTTGCCGATGACTATGTCGACATGGAGTTCGGTACAGGTGTCGTTAAGATCACACCAGCGCACGACCCGAACGACTTCGAAGTCGGTAACCGTCACGAGTTACCACGTGTCCTCGTCATGAATGAAGATGGAACGATGAACGAGAACGCAGGGAAATACGAAGGTATGGATCGCTTCGAATGCCGGAAACAAATCGTTGAAGATTTAAAAGCAGAAGGTGTTCTAATCAAAATCGAACCACACTTGCACTCTGTCGGTCACTCGGAGCGTTCAGACGCGATCGTTGAGCCGTATCTTTCACTCCAATGGTTCGTCAAAATGGAACCACTCGCGCAAAAAGCACTCGAGGAACAACAAGGACCAGACAAGGTCAACTTCGTTCCACAACGCTTTGAGAACACGTATGTGCGCTGGATGGAAAACATCCGTGACTGGTGTGTCAGCCGTCAACTCTGGTGGGGACACCGGATTCCGGCTTGGTACCATAAAGAAACAGGCGAAGTATACGTTGGCAAGGAAGCACCAGCCGATATCGAGAACTGGGAGCAAGACAACGATGTTCTTGATACGTGGTTCTCTTCAGCGCTTTGGCCGTTCTCAACGATGGGATGGCCGAACACGGACGCAGCGGATTATCAAAAATACTTCCCGACATCGACACTCGTTACGGGTTATGACATCATCGCTTTCTGGGTATCACGGATGATCTTCCAATCGTATGAATTTACAGGACAACGTCCATTCCAAGACGTCTTGATCCACGGATTGATTCGTGATTCGGAAGGACGCAAGATGTCGAAATCACTCGGGAACGGAATCGACCCGATGGATGTCATCGAGAAGTATGGTGCCGATTCTCTTCGTTGGTTCTTAACGACAGGATCAACACCAGGCAACGACCTCCGCTTCTACTGGGAAAAGATCGAAGCGACATGGAATTTCTCGAACAAATTGTGGAACGCAAGCCGTTTTGCCTTAATGAACATGGATGGTCTAACGTTTGATCAGATCGATTTGACAGGCGAGAAGTCACTCGCAGATAAATGGATCCTGACACGCCTACAGACGACGATTGACGACGTAACGCGTTTATCTGACAAATACGAGTTTGGTGAAGCGGGACGTATTCTCTATCACTTCATTTGGGAAGACTTCTGTAACTGGTACATCGAGATGGCGAAGTTACCGCTCAACGGGGAAGATGAAGCAGCAAAACAGACGACGCGTTCGGTTCTTGCCTATACGCTCGATCGGATCATGCGTCTGATGCACCCGTTCATGCCGTTCATCACGGAAGAGATCTGGCAACACTTACCGCATGAAGGCGAGACGATTACACGTGCTGCATGGCCAACACGTGAAGCGTCACTCGACTTCCCGGAAGCCGTTCCAGCATTCGAAGCGGTTCAGAACGTCATCCGTTCGGTTCGTAACATCCGCGCGGAAGTGAACGCACCGATGTCGAAACAGATCCAACTGTTCATCTCGACGAATGACGCACGTGTTCAAGACGACCTGTCGTCAAACAGCTCGTACTTGCAAAAGTTCACGAACGCATCTGAACTTCGAATCGAAGAACAGATGCCAGCACCAGAAAAAGCAATGAGTGCGATCGTAACGGGAGCAGAATTGTTCATCCCACTCGCGGACTTGATCAACATCGAGGAAGAAATCGCGCGCTTGAATAAAGAACTCGTCAAGTATACGAAAGAAGTCGAACGGGTCGAGAAAAAACTCAACAACCCTGGCTTCGTTGGCAAAGCACCGGCACATGTTATTGATGAAGAAAAGGCGAAGGCACTTGATTATACGGAAAAACGTCAAGCTGTCGAAGCACGCATCAACGAACTCTCAAACTAATTACAGCAGTGGCTCAAGTTTCCTTGAGCCACTTTTTTTAAAGGAGCGAACAACATGAGGACGCGAGAAGATGTATTGGATTGGTTATCGAGCTTACTAGCATTTGGCGTCAAACCAGGTCTTGAACGGATGCAGGCGATGTTACTGGAATTACAGATTGACCCGGACGCGATTCCGACGATTCATGTCGCTGGCACGAACGGGAAAGGATCGACGGTTGCGTTCTTACGTGAGATGGGAATTGCGGAAGGATTACGCATCGGGACGTTCACGTCACCGTATATCATTCAGTTCGAGGAACGGATTATGTTGAACGGGGTACCGATCGCAGAAGATGATCTCGTCGCCGCTGCGATCGCTGTTCAAGCTGCCATCCAGCATATCGATCCGGCACTCGGTACGGTCACTGAGTTCGAGGCATTAACGGGACTTGCTTTCTATTATTTTAATCAGATTCGTCCCGATTTCGTCATTTATGAAGTCGGACTCGGTGGATTGTATGATTCGACGAACGTCTTCAAGAAGCCGGTCGCAGCGATCATCACGTCGATCGGGCACGATCATCAAGCGATTCTCGGAGATACGCTCCAAGAGATTGCTTTACAGAAGTTCGGGATCATCAAACAAGGGACACCGGTCATCGCCGGAAAACTGCAGGAAGAGCTGACGGTACCGTTAATGGCGTATTGCGGTGACCGAAATGCGACGTTGAAATGGAGTCAGGAAGCAATCATCCGTTACCGTCTGAAAGAGACAGGAACTTGGGCGACATATGATGGGATTCCGGAGACACGTCTTGGTCTAGAAGGTCACCATCAAGTCCATAATGCAGCGAACGCCGTCATTTGTGCGCGACGACTTGGATGGTCGAAAGCGGCGATCCGAAAAGGGCTACGGGAGGCAAAACATCCGGGACGGTTTGAGATCATCTCACGCAAACCACGGATCATTCTCGATGGTGCGCATAATCCGGAAGGGATCACGGCACTTGTGGAACGGTTAAAAGAGGAATCAAAACCGGTGACGTTGCTCTGTTCGATCTTGCGTGACAAGGACCGGACAGCGATGCTAACGCAGTTACGTAGCATTACACCGGATATTTACGAAACGACATTTGATTTCCCGCGAGCGCGGACGATGGAGGAGTTGCAAAAGGAAGGCGCTAACGTAACGACGGTCGAAGCATTCTTTGGTCACTTAAGCGCAAATCGAACATATGTCGTGACGGGATCACTTTATTTCATCAGTGAAGTGCGTCAAATGTACACAAACTCTTTTACAAAATAGGGAAAATGCGATTTCGCTCGTTATAATGAAATTGGGGAAGTATAGTCCCGGATTTCAAAGACATGATGAGGAGACGATGAGCGATGAGACAGTGGGTCCGTTTGTTAGTAGCAAGCTTACTGATTTTTTCAAGCTTTACGTATATACATGAACCGCATTCAAAAGCGGCAACAGGGGAAAAGTTCAAGATTTTAGAGATTCGTGATGACTGGTCGACGACGAACCGGATTGATCCGGGAACGACAATCACGTCGTTGTCACTGTTAAAAGAGTTGAATACCAGTCAATACGAAATCAAGATGATGACGGTCAAAGAACTAAATGCGTCTCGTTTTCCACTTGATGGCGCATTTGATGCGATCGTTTTTGATCCATCTATTTTTACTGGAACAGACCGTTATTCGATTACAGTATCTGATACATCCAAAAAACATAATACGAGTAGAATTGAAAACGATATTACGAAATTAAAAGCGAATGAGATTTTGACGAACTATATTCAAAAAGGATTACCAGTCTTTTTACACGCTGATGTGTTAACACATGCAACGAGTAATTTCACTTCGATTTTTAAGCCAAGCATGACGTCTGGTGCTGCGATTGCCTATACGGATTCAAAACAGGTCGTCTCCCGATTACAATCCGAAAAAATTGAACGACCTCGTTTAAGCAAAGTAGCGGTTTCGCAGGCTGGTCAATCGTTAACATCGGTGGATAAAGCAGCACCGGCTTCACCAGATAAACCAATTGATTTTAATTTTACGCTTGATCAAACTACGGCTAATACACGCGTTCAATTGTATATTGATTTCAATAGTAATGACCAGTTTGAGGAATCCGAAAAGGTCGATGAAAAACCAGCGACGATTTCTGGCTCCTTGTCCTATCAATTTGATGCACCGAGTTATACAGGACCACGGAACTGGATGATTAAAGTCGTAAGTGAAGATGGACTTTCGGATTATAAGATCGGTAGCTTCTTAATGAAGGATCAGGTAGCCCAAGCGAAGATTTTACAAGTCACGCGTTCGGGATCAACCGGCTCTATTAATGGATTCATGTCGGGTACATTGTTGAAACAAGACGGATTATATGACTTTAATGTCGAAGTATTATCTGCAACAACATTCAACTCGGACTTTCAAAAGAAAAATTTAAATACAAATTATGACATGTTGATTTTCGGGTTTCAAGATTCATATGGTGCTGCTGCACTAAGCGATCCTGCATCGAATGCAATCCTTGATTTTACGAATACTGGTCAAGGATTGATGTTGGCACACGACACGATTTTCAGACCAGCTCAAACCGATAAACCTGAATTATTCTGGGAAACGAAATTTGCTGATCTTGCTGGTCAAAAGAACTTTACGAATATGGGATACGGGGCGCAACGACCATCAGGGCAGGCAGTCAAACAAAATGCCGGAGTCATGACTTCTTATCCATTTGCTTTGGCAGATACAGTAGCGATAGCAACGACCCACAATCAATACTTCGGCTTGGATCTTGAGCAACCGGACCTTATTCCGTGGTATAACATCCGTGAAAAAGATCTGAATACCTCGAACCAGGCTGCAGGTCGAACGATTGGGGACGCACGCAACCACTACTATATGTACACAAAAGGAAACGTTACGTATTCCGGAGCAGGTCATACGACGAATTTCAATCAACAACAAGAAAAAGAATTGTTCTCGAATACGATGTACCGCGCATTCATCGGTGCGAACCACAAACCTTTAATCAAAAATATTTTACCAACGGACAAATCGAGCTATCTTGAGAATGAGCCGTTGACGATCTCGTATCAAGTCAACGACTATGATCTGCAAGACCGTGAGCTAAAGACACGGATCTATATTGATAATGAGAAAGTCTTTGAAAACAATAAGTTGAAGAATAACTCGTTCGTCAGTCAATCCTTCGAATCAAAATTAAAAGGTAAAACAAGTGTTACGATTCGAATCGAAGCAGAGGATCAGCGGGGAGCTAAGGCAATCGAGACACGGACCGTTCAAGTTGTTCGACCTGCTGTTTCTGCTCCTTTCGTATTATCTCGTTCTATTGATCCGGCTACTATTCCTAATGGTGAGACGGCTGAAATTTCATATACCATTAAAACAACACCTATGAAGCAACAAGAAGCTATTGGGGAGAATGGCTATATCAAAGGGAAATTTTCTGTGACGATGGAAAATATACTGTTCAATGAAAAATTACCGAGTAATTTAGAAGTCGTTTCAACTAGTGGGTTAAAGGATGCTATTATTTCTGGACAGTCTATAAAAGGCTACGCACCAAACATTGAATACGATGAAGCACTTGACGGCATTTACCAAGGGCAGTGGGTAGCTAAACAATCAGAAATAACATTTAAAGTAAAAGTAAAAGCTAAAGAATCTGCGGGCATTTACACGCTCGATAAAAAAGATAATGTGCTAACATCAACTAAAAATGTCTATAAAAATGAAACAAATCGTTCAGATAAACTAACGACAGTAAATAATGATCCACAAGCATTTCCGACACTTGGCTACGCATTGACACCGGCATTTGCGACAAGTGCGAAGATTCCATCCGTCAAGATGGATATCACGACACCATCGTATAAAGTCTTGCCAGAAATTAATCCGACAGGTAGCCAATTCGGAACGTTGAAATGGTCGATCGTCGATCCGACGATTGCCTCAATCGATGAAGCAGGAGTCATTAAACCGAAAAAAGTCGGTACGACACAAATCAAATTAGTCGTTCCTGTAGGTAATGGAAAAGAACTCACGACGACATCTAATCTCGTGATCAATGATGTATTTGGTGGACTGATTGTAAGAAACGTACCGGATACACTGTACGTTGGTGAAACGAAATCCATGACGGGACTCGCTTCGATGATTTCAGGAAACGAGACACCGATTCAATGGATCATCACAAATGATTCGCATGTCAAAACGAATGGTTTATCGAAAAACACATTAGATTTGACCGGGAAAACACCTGGAACAATCACAGTTAAAGCTGTCGTTCCGGCAGAAGCAGGAAGTTCGACATACCTTGCCCAGTCTACGACCTATACAATTCAAGTGAAGCTACCGGAACTTTCGGTCGCCCCAAGTAATCTTGAACTCTGGGTCGGATCAACACAAGATGTAACGGCAACATTCAAACCGAATTACCCGTTACCATTTACGACGTCTACGTTGAGTAGTGCGATTGAACTGATACCAACAGTGAACGGTTATACGATTACAGGTAAGACCGGTACTCCAAATGGAGCTGTCGAAGCATTACTCACGTTGACGGATTTCCCAGATACGGTAGCAAAGACACTCGTTCGAGTCCGTGAGAACCCGACCAGCGTAACAGCTGATGATTTAATCATGACGATGAAGGATGAAAACAAACGACCACTCTTAGGATGGTTCCCGGAAACGACGACTGAACGATTTTACCGGATGGAAGTGACGCAAGGGAAAGAGTACGTCAAAATCGATCCGACGGGCCAAGCATTGCAACCGTTACGTCCTGGTGTGGCTCGCATTAAAGTCACTGTGCTAAAAGAAAATAAAGATGTGTTGGAAGTCTTGAAAAATGATCAGAAAACACCTTTGAGTACAACATTCAAGGTGACGATTGGTTCAGATTCAGGATCAACCGACTTGGATGGAGATGTATATTAAAAAGTGGGGAAGTTGGATATGAAACGAAAACGCATCGTTGTCATCCTGTTGATCGTGATTTTGACTGGAGTCGGAGTTACAAGTTACGTCATCCAATCGAATCGAAAAACTGAACTAGAACAGGCGTTACGTTCAGAAAAGCCTATGGAATTAGAATCCGCGTTAAAAAGTTCAGACATGTCTACATCGGAAAAAAATCGTTATATTGGTCGTTTTCAAGAGACGCTTGCATTTGAAAAGGCTGAATTGCTATTAGATTCTAAGACATCTCAAAATCAAATGAATTGGTTTTATGCGGCGCAGTTTGCTCCTCGGGATACAGTGGCTACTTGGCTAAAAAAGGGAGCAAAAGTGAATCAGTTAAATCAGAAGAAACAATCTGTTCTTCATGTGGCAACAAGTGTGAATCGTTCCAGTGATGCGTATGCTTTACTCGTCAAGCGCGCAACGTCTAAAGATTTAAATCGAATCGATGCGTACGGTCATACCCCTTTATTTTATGCCACACTTGATCAAAATGAGACAGTCATCGAGTTGCTTCTAGGGGCTGGTGCCAATCCGAATCTAGGAAAAGAACGTCCGATCTATGAGACAGTCAAACAAAATCGAAAAGATTTATTTGAATTATTGAAACAGCACGAGGCAAAGGTAGAAACGAAACAAGTAAAGAAGATTGCAAAAATGTATCGTGCTACGACATTTTAAGCAATAACAAAAAGCCCCTCATCAACTCGATGAGGGGCTTTTATAATTACTGTTGAATGCGTTTTGGTGTTTCGACATACATTTGGACAGAACGATTTAAAGGTAATAAGGAAGTTGGATTTTTCAAAACGGTTGCATCATAGGCCATGCGTAATCGAGAAGCCTCAGCATCCGCAGATTTATTGGCAATCATGAGTCGTTCTAAATCCCTCACATTGGCAGGGAACTGATTCTCTGCTAAATCGAGTTTTCCACGATAGGCGTTTACTTCTAGTTTCCCTTTTGTAAAGATTCCACCACGTACGTTCATCGTCGACCCGACAGAGTAGATCGTATTGATTTGATCGTCATCGCTGTAAAGGAACGCATTTAGGTCGGGCGTAGCTGTTCGGGGTGTTGAAAATTTATTCACCCGATTGATGACGAGTGTTCCTTTACTGAGTAGGATTAACGTGTTTTGTTTCGTTGAGGAAGTGAGACCTTGAATATTCGCATCATCGAGACGACTTGTACCTGTCGTATAAATCGTTGTCGCAAAACCAACATTCCCTCGAACGAGAAGGTTACCTAGGACGACAAGCGGCCGTTTGATTTCCAACGGCTGATCAACGGAATTCAGTGAAGAAATTGTCAGATTCCCATTGATGATCAAAGGCTCGAGCGTCTCTTGTACTAAATCATCCGTCAACGTGATCGTGTTATTTGTGTTCGGTGCGGGGCTAATCATCTGTCGTTTCGTATCAAGTGCCGTCAGAAACGGACCTGTTAAGACTGATTGTGGAATAGCCGAGTCCTTTAAGGAGGTAGTGATTTGTGTAATCGGTGTATTCACCGGCAGCTTCAAAAAGTCATTCAAAGCGTAGTTGAAGTCGAATGGCACAAGCGCTTCTTTCGTTGAGACGAGGTCCGTTGATCCTTTTGGATCAAAAATACTACGGTCACAAGATAAATAATCTTCACATTGCAGCAAAGGTAGATTTTTTTCTTGGAACACCCGAATTTGACCAGCGACATAGGGAAGTGCTTGTGTATTTGTGAACGTCCCATTTTCATTATTGTATTTAAAATAAGGAGTAGCGGTTGCTTTTAAAGGGTTTCGCGAGAAGATATTACCTTCGATGAAAGGTGCACCTTTGATAATGACTTGGTTATCCGAACCAAGCGTATAGTACAAGAAGCTTGGAATAGCAGACAGATACACGCGTTGGCGATATGTCTTGCGAATCGCAGGCTGATCGCCCTTTTGTTTCTCGACTGTTGCGGTTAAATCTAATGCTTTAACTCGGATATTCGAGGCGGTCTCGTTTACTTCGACCGAGACACGCGGGACGATGGACTTTAAAGGTAAGATGATTGAGCTATTCAAATTACTGAATAGCGCTTGTGAAGATGTCGTAGGTGAAGTGCCCGTCGTCTTGACAACGATTTGCTGTAATGCAGCAACGGCTTGATCCAAATCATTTTGAGTGGATGTCTCGACATCGATATCCGTTTCACGGATTTCAGTTAATCGTGTGGACTGTAGACTGATACCAATCGTGGCTATGGCAAGAACGGAAAGTACCGTTAGCGTGACGAGTACGAATAATAAGGTGTAGCCTTGTTCAGATTTACGCATGATTAGTTCCTTTCTGAATTAAAATCCAATCGTACTCGTGAAGGTCTGTACTTCTTCTTGATCAGTTGACTGGATTCGAGTCGTGATGGTCAAAATACCATGGATGACATAACGACCAGGATACGTACTTCCGGTGATCGTTTGATATTCAGGACTAGATAATGTGAAGGTTTGAAAAAGTTCGGATTGCTCATCGATTGATTGTGGCTCTGACGTATAGACGAGTTTATCGCCTTGTTGCTGTTCGGTCAGGAATGTATATGTAACAGGCTTCACGGTAGATGCGGATGCTGAAGCTTCTTCTGTTGCATTGAACGGTTGAAATCCACTAGCTCGTTCAAGTAATCCCGTCTCATTGTTTAGCGTAGGCAACGTTCTTTTATAAAAAGAGAGTGTTTTAGATTCATCGATGCGAATCGCATCAAAGCCACTGACCTCATTTAAAATGATACCGATCCGACTATCCGCTTCACTACGTAATTCACTAATGATACCAGTTGCTCGAAAACTTTTCGTTCCGGAAATGAATACCGTCAAGATGACAGCACTGAAAATAGAAGCAACGACGATCGAGACAAGTAGTTCGACGAGTGTGAATCCTTCACTTTGTTGTTGGAAAACTTTGGTTGAGCGTCGCATTCGTAATCGATCCTTTCAAAGTCGTAATCGGTTCAGTCGTTCCTTCTACATACACGTATACATAAAGATCGAGTAGATTCGGATTCACTTCACCTTCCATTTTATGAGGTGTCACACTGTACTTCACATCAAATGAAATATTGTTGATTTCAGGATCAGTAAAAATTGACGTACAAATAGCCGATACACCACAAGAAGGAGTGGCGGGTTCTGGAATCACATAATTTCCATTCAGATAAACGGCCTTCAGTGCTTCTTGAGATAATGAAACGAAAGAAAAGGCTTCATTCGTTGTCGCTTCAATCGCTTCTCGCTTTATGTAAGAAGTAGCATTTTTAGCTAAATAGTTCGCAAACGTCAATTCCGTGCTAGTGCGTGATGCTGAAAGAGATTGCGAAAAGATACTGATCAATGAGACAGAGATAATCGACAGAATCGTAATACTGACAAGGACCTCGATTAATGAAAATCCATCTTGTTTGTGTTGCATATGCTCACCTCTTCATTTCTATCGGAAAAAACATCAATTGGATGAAGTTCAAAAACCTACAGACATTCACAGTTAGAGAAAAGAATTGTCAGGATAGACTTATGTTTCATCATGATATTCATTATAATGGAAATACTAGGCACCTGAAATGATTAATTCATACAGAAAGGAAACAGATGATGCTCAATACAAAGCGTTTTGCTGTACATACACTTTTACTCGTCTTACTCGTGGTTTTGATTTATGTGCCATCTTTCGCCTTAATTTCCTTTACCGGAAAGGCGACTGAACAGACGACTTTTTCTGAAACGGCTAAAGTTGGATCTGTTCCTGTAAGCGGGATGAGTCGTAAAGAAGCTGAATCCGCAGTCCAAAAAGCGATTACGGAATGGTCCAAAAAAACACCGTTGACGACGGGTACAGGAGAAGAAACGTTACCGGTACCAACTGAATTGGTGACATTTGATTCTGAGGAATCTGTTAAAAAAGCGTCTCTGAAAACGGGAGGAGACTTAATTCTCTCAATCGATGACGAAATGCTACAAAGTTTTCTATCTACGCAACCTGTCAGCTATTCACAAGAACAAACGGAAGCGTTTAAAACATGGTTAACGAATACAAGCAAGACATTAGCTGAAGGGAATTTTGATCCTTCACAAACGTCAGAGTCGTCTGCTGAAGGTGAGGTCGTATCAAGTATCACGTTTTCAACACGTTCAGCAGCAGAAGAACAGATGATTACAGGCATGGCAAACGTCGAAATCAAGCCAGATCAATTAATGAATGTGAAAACGTATGGTATGGATCCAATCGCTGCTTCTTACGTTGGAAGTAAATTATACGAATTGTTCGCAAAAACACCATTTGAAATCGTGGAACGTATGCCACATGCGACGCTTCCTGATGATATTACACTAGGTTACGATGTCAAAATTGACGAAAAAACAGATTTTGCTGTTCGAAATACGCAAGCATCAGTTTATCGCCTCGTCGCTACGCAAGAGGGAAGCGACGTAACGATTGAACTACGCGGAGCCCCAATAAAAGAGGCAGTGACTGTTGTGATGGAAGGAGAAAAGACAATTCCATTTAGAACCATTACTCGTTACTCAGCCACTCTTTCAGCCGGGACGACAAACGATACACAAGCCGGTGAAGAAGGAAAATCGATTGAAGTCTACCGTGTAATGAAAACAGCTAAAGGAGAGAAGAAAAAGCTACTTTCCTTAGATTTTTATGCGGCGGTCCCAGCTGTCATTACAAAGAGTAGTCAAGAAAAACAAGCGCCTGTCGTGGTTCCACCAACCGAAGAAACACCATCTGAGGACGGAACGGATTCTGAAACGCCGGATGAATCGAACCCTGAGGATTCGCAAACGGACGGTACGGTCGAAACGCCAGATTCTCCTACTTCCCCAGATAGTCCAGAATCACCAACGGTACCAGACGAGGACAATCAAGGGGATCCGGCTTCACCAGTAGACGATGAATCGACAGGTAAAGCGGTCGGTTAAACGAGGAGGGAAGAGTATGAATTGGACGACGATTGCAATTGAACTTGGAATCATCATCGGACTTGCGACAATCATTTGTGGATTGATGTTTGCGGTGACGATTCCATATGTGACCTCGATTCAGGCGAAGTCAGTATTATCCATCGCAGCGATTATCATGGTGACACTGATCTATTTTAGTGTTCAGTTGGATTGGATTAGTAATCCTTTTGTAGCGATCGGTATGGTATTACTGTGTGTCGTAACGGGAGGCGTTACGAGTCTGATTGATGAAAAGAAACAAAAGCGAACTGTAATGATTGAAGACGAATCATGGCATGCGGAAGGATGACGGACTAAATGGCGATGAAGCGAAAACGACTCGGTGAAATGTTAATCGAAGAGAGTTTAGTGACAGAGAGTCAAATCGATGAGGCACTTTCTGTAAAACGACCAACTGAAAAATTGGGTGACGCGTTACTCCGCCTCGGTCATTTGACGGAACAACAATTACTAGAAGCGCTCCATCATCAGTTAAAGATTCCGATCATTCAACTGTATAATTATCCGGTCGATGTCGCGGTGACGAAATTGATTTCAAAAGAGTTAGCACAGCGGCATACGTTAGTTCCGGTCTACCGTGAAGGAAATCGTTTATTTATTGCCATGGCGGATCCGATGGACTTGATTGCAATCGATGATTTACGGATGCAGACGGGTCTAGTGATTGACGTAGGTATTGCGACACGGGACGAAATCAGACGAACGATTTTGAAGTATTATGATATCGATTCATCGTTGCGCGATTTGTTGGAGTCAGATGATATGACGGAGATGGACCAGTCGCGCGACGTGGTGACACGTGAAGATGCGCCAATCATTCGTCTCGTTAATCAAATCTTAGAAAATGCGATTGCACAACGGGCATCCGATATTCATATGGATCCCCAGGAAACATCTATGACGATTCGAATTCGAATCGATGGAGAACTTCGAACGGAAAATAATTATCCGAAGCAGATTCAAAGCATTTTAACGACACGAATCAAGGTCATGAGTGAGCTTGATATTACGGAATCTCGGTTACCGCAAGATGGACGAATCAAATATATCTTTAATGGACTAGCTTACGACTTCCGTGTTTCTACACTACCTACCGTATACGGGGAAAAAGTCGTTATTCGAATTCTTGATAGTTCCAATTCGAATATTTCTATCTCTAAAATTGGTTTCAGCTCACGGAATGAAACACAGTTCCGAGAAATGTTAAAACGACCGAACGGTATCATTTTGATTACCGGACCAACCGGTTCAGGGAAATCATCGACATTGTATGCAGCATTGAATGAGTTGAATGACGAGTCACGCAATATCATCACCGTCGAAGATCCGGTTGAGTACCAGGTCGATGGCATCAATCAGGTCCAAGTGAATGCGAAGATCGGTTTGACATTTGCGAGTGGTCTCCGATCGATTCTCCGTCAGGATCCGAACGTCGTCATGGTCGGTGAGATTCGCGATATTGAAACAGCAGAAATATCGATCCGTGCTTCTTTGACGGGACACTTAGTTCTATCCACGCTCCATACGAATTCAGCAGTTAGTTCAATTACACGGTTGATCGATATGGGCGTTGAATCATTTCTCGTCGCAGCTTCACTTAGCGGATTGATCGCACAACGACTCGTCCGCCGTGTTTGTCGGGACTGCGGAGAAGCCCACTCGTTATCAACGCGGGAACACGAGCTGTTTGATCAAGAAGGAATCGAAGCGACGACTGTCATGCGAGGTCGTGGCTGCTCATCTTGTAATATGACCGGATATCGAGGTCGTGTCGCGATTCAGGAAGTCATCATGATTGACGAAGTCTTACGGCGCATGATCATGAACCAGTCGACGGAAAGTGACATCACAGCGTACGTTAAATCGCAAGGACAACGTTTCCTTCTAGCTGATGGTCTATCGAAAGTAGCTGATGGTATCACGACGACAGAAGAAATTTTACGGACGGTGATTTCAGAATGAATCAAACGATGGAACGTGCCCAAATCGAAGATATTCTTCGTTCCTCGAAGGAACGAGGGGCATCCGATGTTCATTTGACTGCCGGATCCCCTCCTGTGTTTCGGATCAATGGAACACTGACACCATATGGATCCGAGAAGATGAAACCAGTCATCATTGACGGGTTCGTTCGTTCGTTGATCACGGAAGACATGTATCAGCAACTGAAGCAGGATCGAGATATTGATTTTTCGTTTGGTGTGACAGGTGTAGCACGATATCGGGTCAATTGTTTTTATCAGCGAGGCGCATTATCGATGGCCTTTCGAACGATCCCGACAGAAGTGCCTTCGCTTGAACAGTTAGGACTTCCTCCAGTCATCAAACGCTTTTTGACGAAGCCACATGGTCTCATCCTTGTCACGGGTCCAACAGGTTCCGGGAAGTCGACGACGCTTGCTGCGATGATCAACGAAATCAATCAGACGATGTATAAACGGATCATCACACTGGAAGACCCGATTGAATACTTACATAGTCATCGAAAGAGCTTAATTGATCAACGAGAGATTGGAATTGATGCGCCACGTTTTTCGACAGGATTGCGCTCAGCGCTTCGCCAAGATCCGGATGTGATTTTACTGGGAGAAATGCGCGACCTTGAGACGATTGCTACCGCGGTAACGGCTGCTGAAACCGGTCATCTTGTCTTTGCGACGGTGCATACGGCAACAGCAGCTTCAACGGTCAGTCGCATCATCGATGTATTTCCGTCGGAGCAACAAGATCAGATTCGGGCACAGCTAGCGAACGTCCTAGCAGGTGTCATCTCACAACGACTCATGCCACGATCGGACGGAACAGGACGTGTTGCGGCTTTAGAAATCATGGTTGATACACCAGCTGTCTCCAACTTGATTCGGACGGGTAAGGAATATCAGATTCAATCCGTTTTACAGACGGGTAAACAATATGGCATGCAAACGATGCAGATGGCTTTACAAGATTTGGTCAGCCGCGGTTTGATTCCGGCATCTGCTGCAACACCATACATATCGGGGTGAAGGGATGGCAGTATTCATTTACGAAGGTCGAACGATGGCCGGAAAACGAAAAAAAGGCAAGATCACTGCCTTGTCAAAGCGCGAGGCGGCAGAACGTCTTCGAACGGATCAAATTGCTGTCACATTGCTTGAAAAGCAAGAATCAAAAGGGTTAAATACCGAGATTACGTTTTTAAGTGCTAAACCGAAGATTGAACACCTCGTCATGTATGCGCGTCAGTTTGCAACGCTCGTTCGATCCGGTGTTTCGATTGTTAGGGCAACCGAAATTTTACGTAAACAAACAGAATCAAAACCACTCGAGCGAGCGCTTGTCGAGGTGGAAGATGATTTGCGTAGTGGGATTCAGTTTTCCCAGGCAATCGAAAAACATCCTCGCGTATTCGATACGTTTTTCGTTAGTATGGCGATGGCGGGAGAAGCGAGTGGTAATCTCGAAGAGGCGCTAGATAATATCGTGACGCAGCTGCAAAAACAATATGAGATCAAACGAAAAGTCATTTCGGCCTTAATCTATCCGGCGGTCGTCTCGCTTGTCGCGATCGGCGTCGTTGTCTTCCTGATGATGAATGTCGTACCGACGTTCGCTTCGATTTTTGATCAGTTAGGCAGTGAGTTGCCACTGATCACGAAACTCGTCGTCGCTGTCTCCGACTTTTTTGTCGCCTATTGGTGGATACTGCTATTGATTGCATTTGGTTTAATCGGACTGTTGTATTTTAATCTCAAGAATGAGCGCCAGCGTCTTTTCTTTGACCGATTCTTACTAATGATCCCAGTCTTCGGACCGCTGATTCAAAAATCACAAATCGCTCTGATGACACGTGGCTTGTCGGTGCTACTCAATGCATCAGTACCGATTTTAGCTTCACTTGATATTACTGAACGAATCGTTACGAATCGGATTATCCGTAAAGGGATCGCAGGTGCGAACGAAGCGATGTCGCGCGGTATTCCGATGCACGAACCTTTGGAGCGAAATAAATATTTCCCACCGCTCGTCACGCAGATGATTGCGATCGGGGAAGAATCGGGTCGGCTCGACTCGATGTTGACGGAAGTCGCGAACTTCTACGAAACCGAAGTGGAAACGACGACGGATCGTTTGAAATCGATCATCGAACCATTGTTGATTGTTGTTTTAGCCGCAATCGTTGGTGTCATCGTCATCGCTGTCGTCGTACCGATGTTTAAGATTTACTCCGATATTCAAGGAAGTTGACAATTGTAAAAACATTTACCTGTTGTTAAAAAAAGACATAAACTACAAAAAATGTGGTGCTACTATAATAGTATTCGTTTGGCTAGTAAGTCTTACTAACCAAGAACAGTAAAAAAGCACTAGGGAGGCATAATGAAATGATCGAACGTTTAAAAGAAATCTGGTTAGATGCAAAACAAATGCGCGATGAGCGCGGACTGACATTGATCGAGTTACTCGTCGTCGTCGTTATCTTAGGTATCATCGCAGCAATCGCTGTCGTCGCAATCGGTGGATTGATTGAGAACTCACGTAAGGATGCACAAGTAGCGAATGCAAAACAATTAATTTCGTCAGCGAAATTATATGTTTCAGCTGAACCGATTAAAGAAAATACAAATACAACTGTATATTATGTCGGTGACCCAGCTACAACTGATGGTAATGTACTTAGCAAATACATTGATGAATTAAATGATCCAATGAATGATGATGCAGCGTTTAAATCTGCTAGTGTAAAGGTTACGAATACTTCTGGTAAGCTTACATATGCTGTCACGTTGGTCTCAACGGATGCTACTGCAGTTACGTACTTTAACGAAGATAGCTCACCAAAGCGAGCCGATTTAGCTGGAAAGTAACCCCCCACCTCGGGGGTTTTTTTCTGAACTTTTTTGAAAGGGAGGTCGTGTCATGACGATCGTCTTCACGGTATATTTTTTCTTGTTAGGTTTGTTGATCACATCGTTTACGAATGTCGTCGGTTTGCGTGTTCCGGTCGGGGAGTCAATCGTTCATCCACGTTCCCATTGTCCGACCTGTGGACATGTGCTTGGACCACTCGAACTGACGCCAGTACTCGGATATGTAGTACTCGGTGGGAAGTGTCGTTCTTGTGGACAGGCGATTTCAATCAAGTATCCAGCGCTTGAACTACTCGGTGGAATGCTCTATGCGTATGCCTTTTGGCAGTTCGGTTGGTCGATGGAACTTGCGTTGACACTCACTCTAACTAGTCTCTTGTTTATTCTTACGATGTCTGATCTTGCCTATATGCTCATACCGAATAAAATTTTACTGTTCTTTTTACCAATTGCTTTGATTGTGCGCTACCTTTCTCCACTTGAAAACTGGTATAATCCAATTATTGGAGGAATTGTCGGATTCGTTCTATTGTTCGTCATTTTTCTTGCATCACGACGCGGTATGGGAGCAGGAGATGTCAAGCTCTTCGGTTTACTCGGGATTTTCCTTGGACCCCTTCATGTCGTCATCGCGTTGTTTGTTTCAGCATTTGTTGGTTCAGTGATCGGGCTGACGCTACTCGGAACGGGACGCGTCAGACGAAAACAACCGATACCATTCGTTCCCTCCATTGCGATCGGGACATTACTTACATATTATTTTGCGGATGATTGGGTGTCGTGGTACCTCGATTTACTGCTTTAAGAAAGGAAGAACGTACATATGACGCAACGGCGTAAAGGTACATATGTTTATTTTAATTTTACGGACGTCGCTATTTTTGGTGCGGTTGTCAAAAAAGGGGTCTTGAAACGACGTGCTGTCGTATCTCTTCCAGCAGGTACGTTACAGGGTGGATGGCTTCAACCGGAAGCGTCGCTCGATCTGATTTTTGATAGTCTATTGACGAAGTTGAAAGTTCCTCGCGGATCGAAAGCCGTTCTTGCGTTGGATGGTTCACTCGTCCTTGCACGGAAACTCGATATTCCGGAGACGATTGCGACGAATCAGATTCGGGGTTATTTATTCATGGAGATTGGTCATAGCATTGTCCTTCCTTTTGAAGAACCGTACTTCGACTACACTGTCCTTGAAGACGGTGAAAAGCGTGAAATCATGCTGTATGCAGCACCGAATGAAGCACTGAAACAATATACGCAATTGTTTAAACAAAAGCACCTTCGATTAGTGGCAGCGGAACCGCAACCACTGTCTACCTACTTTGGTCTTGAAGCGCACTATCCGGCAGCAGATACCGATACGCTACTGATTTGGAATGCGAACGCGACGAACCATCAATTGATTATCATCGAAGATCGTGTACCACGCCTGATTCGCTCAGTGGATACGTTTTCGGCAGATGCTTGGGATGTAGACGTGATCGAGGATCAATTGCATTATCGCTATCGATCAGATGATCAGACAGTCGAACTCGTCTTGGATGAAATGCTGTTAGAATTTTCGCGTGTGCTAGACTTTTACCGCTTCTCGCTCGCTCGAGAAAGCCGCGAAATCAAGACGGTTGTCCTTGCGGGAGACTTCCCGTTTCGAGATGAATTAGCGACACGATTCCGAACGAACTTTGATCTTCAGTTAGATGAAGTACCGGACATGATGACGATCGATAGTCAATCGGTTCCACGCATTTACTTACCGATCGTCGGTCTAGCCACTGCGCGACCAGATCGTATCAATCTTTTACCGGAAAGTGACGAGGCACCGAAATATCCGCTTGTCGCTTCGCTGATTTTATTATTATTTGGTGGATTGATTGGTGGTTATTTATATTGGCAAACGGATCAGTTCGCTAACCGAGTGGAATCCGTAGACGATCAGATTCAAATCGTCCGACAATTACAATCCGAATCCGATCAGTCGTCTAAACAAGAAGTCGTTCAATTGAAACAGACGGTCGAGTCGCTAGAAGAAGCACCTAAGCCAGCTGTTCCAACACTTGAGCGAATCACACGTTACTTACCGGAACGCGGATACATTCTTCAGTACGCATATGGAGCGGATGATACCGTTGCTATGACGGCTCAGTTTGAGACACTCGATGAGCTGAATGATTTTTACCGAGAGTTGCTGACCGATAAAGTGTTCTCCGGTACGACACTGGCAAGCGTTACGACAAAAACGATGAATGAAAAAACAGATGTCGTGACAACGACAACGGTTGATCCGGCGACCGGTCAAGAGATTCCAACGACGGAAATTACTCCGAATGATGACACGCAGACAGAAGAACCGCGATATATCGGTCAGTTTTCTATGGAAGTCAATCCTGAGGAGGTTGTTAAGGGAGAGACCAATGAGGCAGACCCGGCAGTACCGAAAGAAGATAAGCCATCTGAGCCAGAAATTGAAGGGGACGGTCAAACACCGGATGATCCTTCAGGAGAAGTCATCTCGACAGAAGTTGAGGAGGTGCCTGAAAATTGAAGCGATATAGCAGTTACCTCCTTCTCTTTTTATCAATTCTCATCGTTTTAGGTGGCATTGGGTATTTTGGATATACGACGTATATGACACATCAAACCTTGCAACAAAAAGAGGCGACACTCAAACGAGAGCAAATGGCGTTAGAGCAAGCAAAAGCAAATGAGCAAAAAGTGGACGTGGCAGAATCGAGTTTCCTACAACAAAAAGTTCCGGTGACGGCATCGAATGATGATGTCATCGATGCGATCAACGCAGCAAGTCAGATTGCTGGAGTAAAAGTGCAGTCGATTACTTTCGGTCAGTCGACAGAGACTACACCACAATCTCCCGTAACGTCCACACCGGCTGTTGACGGAGCGATGGCGACCGAATCGGATCAAGCGACAACGCCTACAGCGACTACTCCCGCAGCAAATGCGACACCGTTACCAGCTTCTTTGACGATTGAAGCACCGTCATATCTTGAATTGATGGCCTTCTTGAAACAAATTGAGCGAACAGATCGCATTACGATTCTTCGCCAGATTCAGTTGACTGGTCCAGAAGAACAAGGACCTGGCGGTGGCGCAATTCAATTGGAAAACGAAATGCTATCTTTCACAGTCGAAATTGAATCGTATTACCGTCCGGATTTAACGAAGTTGACGCCTGATAAACAGACGCCGCTTAAAGAAAAAACACCAAAGTCAGATCCATTTGTCGATGTGACAGGAAATTAAGATGAGTTTGGCGGTTCCTACTCTGTTAGGGACCGCTTGTTTTTTGTTAGACTATACGATGACTCGAATTATCCGATTCGAAATTAACGGGAAAGAACGTGATACTAATGGTAACGCAACCACACTTGATCCTTGCCTCGGCTTCACCACGCCGGACGGAACTTCTAAAGCAAATTGGAATCCCTCACGAAGTCGTACCTGCGAATGTCGTCGAAGAGGCACCATTTCCGATGTCACCGCATGAGTACGTCCGTTATCTATCGCAAAAGAAAGCGAGAGCGATTACGATAGACGGCGTCATTTTGGCTGCGGATACGGTCGTCGCGATTGATGATATGATTCTTGAGAAGCCAGCAGATAGTTCTGAGGCACGGGCGATGCTTGCGCGTCTGTCAGGACGCGCTCATGAAGTCGTGACAGGCGTGACGATTCGCTTTGGTGAAAAGGAGGAGACGTTCGACGTGACGACACACGTTCGTTTTGGTGCATTGTTAAACGAGTGGATCGAAGGGTATATCGCGACGAACGAGCCTTACGATAAAGCGGGTGGCTATGGTATCCAAGCGATGGGAGGGCTATTCGTCGAGGCGATTGAGGGCGATTATTATAATGTCGTTGGATTGCCCATACACGAGATCACGAAACGTCTCGCGTCGTTTAAAATCAAGCCGATGTTTGCGTAATTCTGAAACAGAGAGGTCGGATGCTGTGATTGAATGGCCGAAGGATATGGTTCAGTTGAAAGGCTTGGCACAAGCGACGACAGTCGAACTGCTCGCGTGTCTTGTCCGAAGTGGGACACGGGACCGGACCCCGCTTGAAATCGCGGAAGAATTACTGCATATCTATCCTTCGCTGATCGAACTCGAAGCGGCTGGAGTCGGAGGACTCGAAAAAGCACCAGGGGTCGGAAAGGCGAAGGCATTACAAATCATGGCGGGACTAGAACTGGGTCGTCGTCTCGTCACGGAACCGAAGTGGGTGCGACCAACGATTCGTTCACCGGAAGACGCAGCGGAGCTGTTGTTAGAAGAGATGCGTCTTTATCAACAAGAACACTTCATCTGTCTGTATTTGAATACGAAAAATGAGGTCGTTTCGAAAAAAACGTTATTCATTGGAGGATTGAACACGTCGATCGTCCACCCGCGTGACGTCTTCCGGGAAGCGATTCGTTGTTCGGCTGCGAATTTCATCGCTGTGCATAATCATCCGTCGGGTGATCCGACACCGAGTCGAGAGGATATCGAGGTATCAGAGCGGCTCGTTGAGGCAGGACGGCTCATTGGAATCAGTTGTCTTGACCACATCATCATCGGGCACGGACAATTTATTAGTATGAAACAGCGCGGATTTATGTAAGAATAACGTCTGAAGGGAAAGTTTCGTTTCTTTCCATCAGACGTTTTTTTGTGTGTTTTCTAAGGCGAACTGTAAACAAGCTGTAACGTTTTAACGCTTTCCAATGAAGGCTTTTCCGTTATAATTAGTGAAGTGTATTCTCAGAGAGGGGTTTTTTGAATAATGTTTGGATCATTCAGCCGTGAAATCGGCATTGACTTAGGTACGGCTAACACGCTCGTGTATGTAAAGGGGCAAGGAATCGTCGTCCGCGAACCGTCCGTCGTCGCTTTCCGTACGGATACAGGAAAAATTGAAGCGGTCGGTAACGCAGCGAAAAACATGATCGGTCGTACGCCGGGTAACGTGACAGCACGACGCCCGATGAAAGACGGGGTTATCGCGGATTATGAAACAACCGCTACGATGATCAAATACTTCATGGATCAAGCTTCGAAGAAAAAAGGTTTGTTCTCTTCAAAAACAAACGTCATGATCTGTGTACCAAGTGGGATCACATCGGTCGAAAAACGTGCGGTTGAAGATGCAGCGAAACTTGCGGGAGCGCGTGAAGCGTACACGATTGAAGAACCATTTGCAGCAGCAATCGGTGCAGGTCTTCCGGTTTCAGAACCAACAGGCTCGATGGTCGTTGATATCGGTGGTGGTACGACGGAAGTTGCTGTTATCTCACTCGGTGGTATCGTCACGAGTCAATCGATTCGTGTCGGTGGAGACGAGATGGATGAATCCATCATTCGTTACATCAAGTCGAAGTACAACCTGATGATCGGGGAGCGGACAGCTGAGACGTTGAAAATGACAATCGGTTACGCACGCATCGATGAAGAATCAGAAAATGAAACGATGGAGATCCGTGGACGCGATCTCGTGACAGGTCTTCCAAAACAGATTGAAGTCACAAGTGCCGAAATTTGTGATGCACTTTCAGATACGGTCGATGCGATTCTTGCGGGTGTCAAGCACACGCTTGAGCAGACACCTCCTGAATTATCAGCAGACGTCATGGACCGCGGTATCGTTCTGACTGGCGGTGGGGCTCTCTTAAAGAACCTCGATGCTGTCATCGAAGACGAAACACGTATTTTGACACTCGTTGCAGAAAATGCACTCGATTGTGTCGCAATCGGTACAGGAAAATCACTCGAGATGATGAATGTCCTTCGTTCGAAATCAGGCATCTCGCAAAAAAGATAAGGACGGGATGAGCGATGAAGCGATTTTTAAACAATCGAAAACTGCTCATCACACTCCTTAGTTTTCTCCTTTTGGTGATTTTGATCGGCATTTCGCTGCAAGGGCGTAACCAATCCCACTGGTATCAAAGCTTCGTGCGTGATACCGCGGGCGTCGGTCAACGCCTTTTCGCGACACCGATTGGCTGGATTGATGATACGGTCACTTCGATTAGAGAAGTGCGTGACGTTTACAAAGAGAACGAACACTTGAAATCACGATTGAATGACTATGCTGGTAATGCGGTCAAAGTCCGTGATCTTGAGCGTGAGAATAAAGAATTGAAGGATATGCTCGACCTGAACGGATCGATCCGCGACTACAAGTTGTTACCGGCAGAGATGATTGGTCGGACGGCATCTGAATGGCAACGGTTCGTGACGATCAACATCGGTGAACAAAAGGGTGTCAAGGCGAACATGGCCGTTGTAACAGCAGACGGACTAATTGGTCGCGTCATCCAAGCGAGCGCCTATACGTCTCTCGTACAGTTGATGTCGGATACGAGTCGGACGAATAACGTCTCGGCAACGGCTGACGATACGAAGGGAAAAGGTGTTTTCGGTACGATCGAGGGGTTTGATGAAGAAACGAAATTACTCAAGTTCACGAAAATTCCGAACGACGCGAAGCTGAAAAAAGGGCAGACCGTCACGACGTCAGGTCTTGGTGGAAAGTATCCGAGTGGGATCGTCATCGGAAAAATCACGGAAGTGAAATCCGATCAGTATGGGGCTTCAAAAATCGCATACGTCAAACCGGCAGCAGACTTCGAACAGTTCGGTCATGTCTTCGTGATTGAACGCGAAGCGAAGGAACCTTTCGCTGAGACCGATAAGGGAGGGGACACTCGTGAATAACGTTAAGTTGTTTTTCGCCGTGTTCCTTCTTTTCATCTTGGAAGGAACGCTGTTCGCAGGACCTCTCGGAGATGGATCGCCGTATGTCATTCATGTGACATTGATCGGTTTGATGTTCCTTGGTCGATATGGAAAACTCGAACAGGCACTCGGATTCGGACTCGTCTTCGGATTGTTGTATGATTTCGTCTATTCGGATATCATCGGCATTTACTTATTTGCGTTATCCGCCATTCCGCTTTTTAGTAGCTTCGTGCTAAAATATGTAAAGGAGAACGTATTAACGATTCTTGTCACGTTCACGTTCAGTGCCATTTTGTATGAACTCGATATATATTTCTTCACGGCTTCGGTCGTTGGTGTCGGGGTATCCTTCCAGGAACTCGCGACACAGATCATTCCAAGGAGTCTGGTTGCGCAGTTGATCGGGATCATCATCCTGTATTATCCGATGACCCGACTCGTGCAGTCGACCCTTGACGAGAAAAGAGGATGAGTCATGATTGAGCGTAAACGTTATGTAACGATGAAAGGTCATCGTGGTGGCCTCGCCGTCTATGTGAATGAAAGGTGCAGTGTGGATGAATTTCTTGACGATTTAGAGTTGACGCTTGCGGACAAATCCGTCGAGAACGGACGCGCCGTACCGATCACCTTCTTCTTCGGTCGACGTTATGTCGATGAAGGGGTGTTGACGGCCGTCGAATCTATCGTCGCGCGACATGATTCCTTCTCTTTCAAAGGTTATGACAGTGAGTGCATCACGAAGGACGAGGCAAAAGCCTTGTACGGAGAGCGAACGTTCCACTATTTCGGTGGCACGGCACGCAGTGGGCACGTATTAGACGTCGAAGGCTCGATCGTCATCATCGGAGATATCAATCCGGGGGCGGTCGTTCATGCGACAGGAAGTATCTATTGTCTCGGTGCGTTACGGGGGACCGTTCATGCGGGGAAAGGTGGCAATACGGAAGCCGTCATCGCGGCGAGCGTGTTGCAACCGAAGTGGATTGCGGTCGCTGGCACCGTCCATGAGGAACCGGAGGACGCGCCAATTCCTGCTCTCGATATGGGTTGTGCATTTTTAGGTGAAGACGGGGTCGAATTCTCCCGCCTTCAAACCGTTCCGCTCGCGCGGATGGATCAGTTTGCGATTGATAGTGAAAGAGGGTGACGGATATGGAACAAGTGAAAGAACAGGTACATATGGAGGCGAAGACGAACATGGGACGCGCCATCGTCGTCACATCCGGTAAAGGTGGCGTCGGAAAGACAACGACGACTGCAAACATCGGAACAGCACTTGCATTGATGGGACATTCCGTTTGTCTCGTTGATACGGATATCGGGTTACGTAATCTGGATATCGTGCTTGGTCTCGATAACCGGAGTATCTATAACATCGTTGACGTCGTGACAGGGCAATGTAAATTGCACCAAGCACTCGTCCGCGATAAACGTTTTGAAGAGATGTATCTGTTGCCTGCTGCTCAATCAAAGGATAAGTCCTCCGTCACACCCGAACAGGTGAAGGCAATCATCGATACACTGAAACTCGAATATGACTTCGTCTTGATTGATTGCCCTGCAGGAATCGAACAAGGCTTCATGAATGCGATCGCTGGGGCCGATGAAGCCGTCGTCGTGACGACACCGGAAAAAGCAGCCGTTCAAGATGCGGACCGGATCATCGGAATGCTCGAGCGTTCAGAACGTAACATCGTTCCGAAACTCGTCATCAACCGGGTGCGTTCACACATGATGGCATCTGGTGATATGCTCGACATCGATGAAATCATGCGTATCCTTTCGATTGATCTGCTTGGTTTGATCATCGATGATGAAGAAGTCATCGCCGCTTCCCACCGTGGTGTGCCTGTGACGATGAATCCGGATAACCGGGCTGGACTCGGCTACCGGAACATTGCCCGCCGGATTCTCGGAGAATCTGTACCACTGCTTGATTTAAATGAACAACCGCAAAAAGGGTTCTTCGTCAAATTGAAGAAGATGCTTGGGATGAAATAAGAATGGGAAATTAGACTAGGACGACATCGTCGCGCCTAGTCTAATTTTTTTGGAGGGATCAGTATGCGATGGATTAGTGAACAGACCGCTTCGCTTGAACGATTGGCATTGGTCGAAGGCGGTCGATTGATTGAATACCATGAGCGGATGCGTGACGAGATTCGGGTTGGCACTTTCGTCTATGCCAAGGTCGACCGGTTGCATCCGACGCTCGGAGCAGCCTTTTTGATTGCGACCGACGGTACACCGCTTTACTTACCGCTAAATGAGACGATTGAAGCGTTGCACCGTTATCCGGACGTACCGACGATCGGACAAGCCGTCCAGGTCGGACAGACGTTACTCGTCCAGGTCGTCAAAGAGGGCGTTGCACCGAAACAACACAAAGTGACGCAAAACATCACCTATGGTGGACGTTATCTCGTTTATTTCCCGTACGGTCGACGCATCCGTTTCAGTCGAAAGCTGGATCTCGTCGTCCAGCGTCAACTGGCGGAACAATTGACGACAACAGAAGAAGAAGGAATTCTCTACCGGACGGAGGCAGCAAAAGCATCAATCGACGAATTGAAGCAAGAGCTGCAGTCGTTACGGACACGACATAAAGAACTCATGCAGGCACCGCGTCTTGAACAAGACGAGGCACTGATCGTCCAAGAAGCGAAACGACTTCCACACGTTACTGATGCACTCGTCATGACGCGTCCGGAAAAGGAACGACTCGAATTGCTTGGTCTGTCCGTCGAACGCTCGCTACGAAAAGGACGCTTACCCGAGATGGAAGCAATCGATGGCGCAATCGAGAAAGCGATGCAACGGGTCGTCTGGCTTGACGGAGGAGCGTATCTCTTGATTGAAGAGGTCGAGACGATGACTGTCATCGACGTCAACAGTGGGAAGACGATCTCCGTCAAGGAACAAAAGCGGACGTTTGATCAAATCAATGAAGCGGCTGCTGTCGAAGTCATGCGGCAATTGCGGTTACGCAACATCAGTGGCATGATTGCGATCGATTTCCTGCGTGGTTCAAGTAAGGGGCAGACACGGGTGACCCAGCTCCTCAAAGAGCGCGCGGCACTCGAGACGAAACAAATCGAAGTCTATGGGTTTACGAAGATGGGTTTATGCGAACTGACACGACAACGTCACGGGAAATCGCTACAGGAACGCTCGCAGGAATCCGGACAGTGGACGCGATTGAGTGTCTATCGCTTGATTGAACCGAAGTTACTTGAGATTGCGACCTATGCGGAAGCAGCCGTGATTCGCGCACCACGGCATCTGTTGCAGGACGAATTCATCTCTCGTCAACCGCTCGAAGTCCATGTGCTCGAAGGCGATCCAGCGGTCCTGTTCACCGGGTCGTCACAGGACTGTCTCGATTTCATCAAACGATCGGAATAATCCTTCAGAACAGCATTGACAAGGTAGAAGAACGTTTGGTATTCTGAATAACGTTAGTTCGTTTGGAAGCACCCAAATGACTACAACCGCACAGACCGGGTTTTAAAGCATTCGCTGCCCGTGATGGCGAGTCTGAGTTCCTAAGAGGAGGTGCACGTAATGTACGCAATTATCAAAACTGGTGGTAAACAAGTCAAAGTTGAAGCTGGCCAAGAAATCTACGTTGAGAAATTAAACGCAGACGTCGACAGCACAGTTGAATTTGGTGAAGTATTGATCCTTGGTGGTGACGATGTTAAAGTCGGCGCTCCACTCGTAGAAGGTGCGAAGGTCGTAGCAACGGTCATCAAACACGCTCGCGCGAAAAAGATCACTGTCTTCAAAATGAAAGCGAAAAAGAACTACCGTCGTAAGCAAGGTCACCGTCAACCTTACACGAAGGTCCGCATCGAGAAAATCGAAGCGTAAGCCATGATACGTGTCAAGATTCGACGAGATGAAGCGGAACTCGTCCGCTCCATCGAAGTGACAGGACATGCCGAGTTTGCAGAACCAGGTCTCGACCTTGTCTGTGCTGGCGTCTCGTCGGTGATCTTCGGGGCATACAATGCCATAGAAGCATTACTCGGGCAGGTCCTGCTCCTTGAAATGGCAGAACAACAAGAGGGTGGCTACTTTTATGTAGAACCGTACGCTGACTTAGCACCGGATGTCAGTGAGCGCACCCAATTGTTACTGGAAGCGACTTTGGTCCAACTTGGTACCATCGCTGAAAGTTACGGTGAGTTTATCCAACTTGAACAAGTATAGGAGGTGGATTCCACATGTTGAAACTTAATCTTCAGTTCTTCGCATCGAAAAAAGGGGTAGGTTCGACAAAGAACGGTCGTGACTCGCAATCGAAACGCCTTGGGGCGAAACGTGCAGACGGTCAAACTGTTTCTGCTGGTTCAATCCTCTACCGTCAACGCGGTACGAAGATTCACCCAGGTATGAACGTCGGACGTGGTGGCGATGATACACTTTTCGCAACTGCAACTGGTGTCGTTCGTTTCGAACGTCTCGGACGCGACAAGAAACAAGTCAGCGTTTACCCAGCATAAGGATCGACGAAGCAGACTCTAGCCACTTTCGAGGGTTAGGGTCTGTTTTTTTTAGGAGGGAACGACCGATGAAGGAACAGCAGGTACTTGATCTTTTAAAGACTCTTCGTCACGAGTGGTTGAACCGGATACAACTCGTCCGTTCGTATGGCGCGATCGGAGACGAACAAGCAGTCGAGTCGATCTGTTCGGCGTACCGGGAGCAAGCATCTCGGGAAGGACGTCTAGCGCGAATCGGATTGCCGAAAACCGCACTGGCGTTACTGCAAGCTGAATGGTCAGGCAAAACTGTGACGTATGATGTCATCGGAGCACCCCACATGGAAGATGAGCGGCTGAAGCAACTCGTCGAAGCAGCCATCGCCATGATTGATGTAGGAGTAGGTGAAGTATCCGTGACCTTCCACGAGGGCGTGACCATCGAGATCTATCGGGATCTACTAGATATGTCGCGCCTTGAGGATCTAGTGACGCCGATGGAAATCGAGTCGCAGACGGAAAATGAGTGTGTGATTGAGATTGAAAGTCTTCCGTTTGAGGAAGAGAAGTAAGAGGAGGGATCCGACATGTTTGTCGATCAGGTAAATATTTATGTAAAAGCAGGTGACGGAGGACGTGGGCAAGTAGCGTTCCGTCGTGAGAAATACGTTCCGGACGGCGGTCCTGCCGGCGGTGACGGTGGTCACGGGGCACACGTCGTCCTTGAAGTTGACGAAGGACTTCGGACATTGATGGACTTCCGTTACAAACGTCACTTTAAAGCGGTTCAAGGTGAAAACGGCATGTCAAAAGGGATGCACGGTCGTAAAGCCGAGCATCTAATCGTCAAGGTCCCACCGGGCACAGTCGTCTACGATGACGATACGAATGCGGTCATCGCTGACCTCGTCCATCACGGACAACAAGCGATCGTCGCAAAAGGTGGACGTGGCGGACGTGGGAATACACGTTTTGCGACACCTGCCAACCCAGCACCTGAGCACGCTGAAAACGGTGAGCCAGGGGAAGAGAAGTACTTGAAACTTGAACTGAAGATGCTAGCAGACGTCGGTCTCGTCGGTTTCCCGAGCGTCGGAAAATCAACGATGTTATCGGTCGTTTCAGCAGCACGTCCGAAAATCGGCGCATATCACTTCACGACGATCACACCGAACATCGGTGTCGTCGAAACGGAAGATAGCCGTAGTTTCGTCATGGCTGACTTGCCAGGATTGATCGAAGGCGCAAGTGAAGGGGTCGGACTCGGTCACCAGTTCCTCCGTCACGTCGAGCGGACGAAAGTCATCGTCCACGTCATCGACATGAGTGGGATGGAAGGTCGCGATCCAATCGAAGACTACAACATCATCAATAAAGAACTCGCGGACTATAATCTGCGCTTAACAGAACGTCCGCAAGTCGTCGTCGCGAATAAGATGGACATGCCAGATGCGGCAGAACATCTTGAAGCCTTCAAGGAAGCTTTCCCAGAGCTTGAAGTATTCGAGATTTCAGCAGCAACACGTCAAGGGTTACGCGATCTGTTATTCCGAATCGCTGACCTCGTCGATGCGACACCAGAATTCGGTCTTGAGGAACTCGAAGAGAAAACAGCGACACCACGTGTCGTCTACGGTTACGAAGCACCAGAAGCTGGCTTTACGATTTCGAAAGATGAAGACGATTGCTTCGTCATCAAAGGACCACGCATTGAAAAACTCTTCACTATGACGAACTTCATGCGTGAAGAATCGATTAAACGTTTCGCTCGGACACTGCGTCAAATGGGTGTCGACGAAGAGTTGCGTCGTCTTGGTGCGATCGACGGCGACGTCGTTCGAATCCGCGATTTCGAGTTCGAATTCGTCGAGTCATCATTCTAAGCGGTTCATTCCATTAGGAAACGGAGTGTGAAAGCATCGTGGACCCATTGCCCATGATTTCAGTCGTTTGGTTAATTCCGATTCTCATGTTATCTGCGTTCTTTTCCTCAGCCGAGACGGCACTCGCGAGTGTCAATCGGTTGCGGTTGTTGCATCAATCGGAAGCAGGGGACGCGCGTGCGTCCCGTGTATTTCGCTTACTTCAACGCTACGAAGAGACACTGACGTCGATTTTGATTGGGAATACGATTGTCAACGTCGCCTTTATCTTATTTGGTGGCTGGTGGATCATCCAGTTCGTCGAGACGATCGCAACACAAACCGTTGCCTTTCTTGCGCTGTTTTTTCTGTTGCTGTTGTTCGGAGAATTGATACCGAAGTCGTATGCTCGTGAACATACGGAACGTTACGTGTTATTGATAGGACGTCCACTGCGTTTCTTCTTACTGTGCTTTCGACCGCTCGTTTTCCTGTTACTCCGCTTACGCCAATTGGCGCTACGATTGATTGGGGCTGATCCGAAAGGACCGCTCGTGACCGAACAGGAACTCAAGGCACTCGTCGATATTAGTCAGGAAGAAGGGATCATGGGGCTTGCAGAGGCTGAACTCGTTCATCAAGCAGTTGATTTTCAACATGCGACGGTCGAGGATGCGCTGACGCCACGGATGGATATTCAAGCGATCGATATCGATGCGCGGCTCGAAGACATCATTGTAGAAGTCCAAAAGGGTGGCTATTCTCGTCTACCGGTCTATAAAGATTCGATTGATCACGTCATTGGTGTATTATCGGAGCGGGACTTTCTGCGTGCATACGTGAAGAACGGCTCCGTTGATATCCGAGAATGGATTCGACCGGTATCGTTCGTCGTACCACAGACGCGATTGATGGATTTATTACCGGAACTCAAAGTCAAGCAGTCCCACATGGCAGTTGTCCTTGATGAATTCGGAGGGACGGCAGGTCTGATCACCCTTGAGGATATTTTAGAAGAAATCGTCGGGGAGATTTGGGATGAACACGATGAATCGTTGGAATATACGAAACGGATTGGTCCAGAGCAATACGAATGTCTAGCGGAGTATGACATTGAAGACTTCTGTCAGCAATTTCAATTGACGATGCCGGACACCGATGCCCAGTCACTTGGGGGATGGATCATGGAGGAGAGCGGTCAATTGCCAGACGTCGGAACGGCGATGCGTTATGAACGTGTCACGTTGACCGTCTTGCATATCGAAAACCGACGCGTCCGCAAAGTCTTAGCAACGTTCGATCCTCCTGCTACGATGCTGGAGACACCACTTGAACCGATTGAACGATAAAAAAACCGCTTATTCCTTAGGAATAGGCGGTTTTTTGATGTTCAGACATCGAGTTCCGAAACGAGAATTCCGAGACGATCGAGTTTAGCGATAGCGGCTTCCAGTGCGTCTTCATGATCAGCCTCAAGCGTATGAATATGGACTCCGTCCGTCAGGCTCGAGAGTGGAGTGGCTTGCGTCTCATGTAACTGCTCTAGCAATACCCGGACATCCCGGCGGCTTTTTAGCATCAATTCTCCAGTGATGAAGCCGTAGACGGGATGTTCGATGATGACATCGCGGATGACGACCCCTTCGTCAACAATGGCGTCACACTCATCCTTTAATTGATCGATGCCGTGACGACAAACGATCTTGCGACGTAATTTCGATCCGTCAACTTCAGGATCATTGATTAAATAACCTCGAGCTGTCGCGATGACAGGATATCCTTTTGCCTTTAACAAAGATAAATCCTGCACGATCACTTGACGACTGACGCCTGCTTGTTTCGCCAGTGCCGTTCCTGTGACAGGTTGCTCACTTTCCTCAATCATACGAAGTAATGATTTCCGGCGTTCTTCTCCGGAGATGCGTTTCCCCATCATGTCTCCTACCTTTCTTCAGTGTCATGAGATCGTGTTCAACACATCAATGCACTGTTCGATTTCTTCGTTCGTCGTCTGTCTTCCAAAACTGAGTCGTATCAACCCGTGAGCCGCTGATTCGTCAAAGCCGATGGCACGTAATGTCGCATTCGGACCGTTTTCTCCAGCACGACAAGCACTACCAGCGGAAACCGCGATTCCAGCACGATTCAAGGCGAGCAATGCGTATTGACCATCCCGTTGCTTCGTATGGATGGCGCAGATGGAAGCGAGTTGCGTCGGCGACTCGATGATCGTGTAACGAGACGAAGACAATGTTTTTTTTAGCATACCACGAAATCGACGGCTTGAAGCTTGGATTCCTGGATTTTCGAAGCGAGACACCTCACAGGCAGCGATGAAGGCGGCAATTCCTGGAACGTCCACTGTGCCTGGGCGGATTCCGAATTCGTGATGTCCCTCGTAATAAGGGCTGAAGAGCGGACGCCGCAAGTACAAAGCGCCCAATCCTTTTGGTCCATACACTTTATGACTACTCATCGTGTAGGCATCAAAAGCGTCGATGTTGATTGCATCTTTTAAAAATCCTTGGACACCATCGCAATGAAACAGAATCTCGCGCGATTGACAGTATGCTGCAATCCGTTCGACCGGAAAGCGAAAACCCGTATCCGAATTGACATGTTGAATCGAGACAACACCGATTTCATCCGTACAAGCTGCAACGAATTGTTCCCAATCGAACGTTCCGTCCGGTAATAAAGAAAGGTGTCGTGTTTCTTGTGCCCAGCGCGCAAGCGGAAGCAAGACTGAGTCGTGTTCACATCGAAGTGTCAAGACAACTGATTTGTTACTCTGTCGCATCAGATGGGTCAAAGCGATGTAGTTTGCTTCAGATCCACTCCCTGTAAAGATGACGGTTCCTTCTTGTTGAGCCAATTGTTGCATCAGATACTGACGGGCTCGTTCGAGTAAACGTTCAGCGTTGCCACCGATGTCATGAAGAGAAGAACTGTTGCCGTAGAACGACTGAGCGGCTTGTTGATAATGATCGAGTGCTTGTGGATGCAGCGGAGTCGTCGCTGCGTAATCGAGATAGATCATGAAAAAATCCTGTCCTTTCGTCTTGTCACTCAGCTAAAAGTATGCCAAACTTATTGTCAAGTCAATAGTAAACATTTAGATATAGAGGTGTAAAACATATGTCTTTACATAAAAGACTTGAGACGGATGTGTTGATCATTGGAACAGGACTTGCTGCGATTTCGGTTGCCCTGCATCTTCCACCCCAAACGGAAGCGTTGCTTGTCACAAAAGGTACGCGGTTTGAGACAAATTCCGTTCGAGCACAAGGTGGGATTGCTTCCGCTTATGCAGAAGTCAATCATCGTGGTCACTTTGAAGATACGTGCCAAGCAGCAAAAGGGCGTATCAGTCCGTCCGTCGTCGATTACGTTACCCGATCGGGAACCGAGGCGATGGAATTCTTGTTACGACAAGGCGTTCCATTCGATCAATCCGAGGGAGAGTTTTTGCTCGGTCGTGAAGGAGCACATCGTTTGCCGCGGATTTATCACTCTGGCGGGGACGAGACTGGTAAACGGATCATGGAGACGTTGATGCCGCGAGTACCATTTCCGATTCTTGAGCAGACGTGTATCACGGAGTTGATTCAAGTCAACGGGCAGGTAGTAGGTGCAGTCGGATATAGCGAGGGAGAGCCAATCGAGATTGTGGCGCGCGCGACGATTCTTGCGACCGGTGGAGTGGGTGGATTATTCGCGGCGTCGACGAATGATCCTTTGATTCAAGGAGACGGGATTGCGCTCGCCTTTGAAGCGGGGGCGACGATTCGTGATCTCGGTTATATCCAGCATCATCCGACGGTACTCGTTCATGCTGGTCGTTCGGAAGGTTTGATCACGGAAGCACTACGAGGTGCAGGAGCGACGCTTGTAACGAAAAATGGTGACCGGATCATGGCGGATCATCCGATGCAAGATTTAGCAGCGCGAGATGAAGTCGCAAAACGAATCCATGAGGTGCGAAAGCGTGAACCAGTCTATCTCGATACGTCAAACGTCGTCGACCGGACGAAACGGTTTCCAACGTTTGTTGAAAAATGTGAAAAACTGAACATAAATCCGGATCTCGTTGAAATTGCACCAGGCATTCATTTCTTGATGGGCGGGATTGAAACGGATCTGACGGGGCAGACACATGTCGAAGGACTTTACGCGGTCGGTGAGACGGCATCGATTGGACTACACGGTCGAAATCGTCTGGCGTCGAACTCGCTCCTTGAATGTGTTGTTATGGGGAAAGCAGTAGCAGAACAGCTCGAGTTGTTACCGGAACTTTTAGTAAAACAAGTGAAACGACGCCCGGGAACACTTCGTTCCGTAACAGACCGTCTATCACAGGTCATTGGTGTCGAAATGGATATTAAGCAAATAGAAGATAGTTTAGAAGAGTTAAAAAGCTGGACATTAGACGAATCCGGACAGGAAGCGGAAGAGAATCGATTACGTCATGTAACGGCATGTCTGTTGCTTGAAGGGGCGCGAAGTCGGTTGACAGGAGAGGATGAGAACGTTGAACAAGTGGCAGTTACGGCAACAACTGGAAGCATTTTTAATCGAGGACATCGGACAGTGGGATATCACGAGTGAAGGATGTCTGACGGGACAAGAACGCGGGACCGGTCGTTTTCTAGCAAAGGAAGACGGTGTCTTTTGCGGAGTCGACATCATTCGGGAGATGGCACATCTCTTACAAGTCGACGTGACGATTCATGTAGCGGAAGGGACGATCGTCACGCGAGGAACACTCCTTGCCGAGTGGTCTGGTTCGTTACAGGACATTTTAAGCGGAGAACGGGTCGCCTTGAACCTAGTGCAACGCTTATCCGGGATCGCGACAAAAACTCGTCAAGCAGTCGAGGTAGCGGCAGGACGGATTCGGATCACGGATACACGAAAGACGACCCCAGGGTTACGAATGCTCGAAAAACACGCTGTTCGCGTCGGGGGTGGCTATAGTCATCGCGGACGACTCGATGACGCCGTCATGATCAAGGATAACCACATCACGGTCGCGGGATCGATCACAGAGGCGGTGGCGCGAGCAAAACGTGTCGCAGGTCATACGACACCGATTGAAGTCGAAGTCGAAACGGAAGCGGAAGTGCTAGAGGCAGTAGCTGCAAAAGTTGATATCATCATGCTCGATAATCGGACGCCAGCAGAGATCAAACAGCTTCGGCAATTGATTCCACCGCATATCACGGTCGAGTTATCCGGCGGAATCACGATAGACACGTTATCAGACTTCGCGGATAGTGGAGCAGACGTCATCTCACTCGGGGCACTCACCCATTCAGCAACAGCGCTTGATATCAGTATGAAAATCGAAGGAGGAAAAAAAGATGTCATTTGACTTATTACGTCATGAGGGGATTCCGGCGTCGTACTTACAGCAATCGGAAGCAGAATTAATTGCGATCATTGAAGGGGTCAAAGCACGGATGGGCAGTCGCTTGTTCTTACCTGCCCACCACTACCAAAAGGATGAAGTTGTCCAGTTCGCGGATGCGACGGGAGATTCGCTCCAGCTCGCGCAAGTCGCGAAGCAGATGACAGAAGCGGAATATACAGTCTTTTGTGGTGTCCACTTCATGGCAGAGACGGCAGACATGCTGACGGATGCGTCACATACAGTTGTTTTGCCTGACATGCGTGCTGGCTGTTCGATGGCAGATATGGCGAATGATACGCAAACGGAGCGCGCCTTTACAATCTTGACGGAACGATTCGGGGAGTCGATTTTACCGTTGACGTATGTCAATTCGACGGCAGCCATCAAAGCATTCGTCGGTCGTCACGGTGGGGCAACGGTGACGTCGTCAAATGCTGTCCAGATGGTTGAGTGGGCGCTTGCTGAACGCGACATCTTATTCTTCCTGCCCGATCAACACCTCGGTCGCAATACGGCGCACGCACTCGGAATTCCGTTAGAACAGATGGCGATTTGGGATCCGATCAAGGACGAACTCGTTTTTGATGGAGAAGACCAGGACGTCCGCGTCATCTTGTGGAAAGGACACTGCTCGGTCCATGAAAAATTCACGGTCGGTCAGATTGAACAGTTCCGCAAGACGGATCCGGAGCGAAAGATTCTCGTTCACCCGGAATGTTCGCACGAAGTCGTGACAGCGTCTGATCTCAATGGATCTACCGCGTACATCATTCAACAAATCGAACAGGCTGCTCCCGGAACGAAGTGGGCGATCGGAACAGAGATGAATCTCGTCAATCGACTCGCGACGACGCATCCGGAACTCGATATCGTGTCGCTCAATCCATTCATGTGTCCGTGTCTGACGATGAACCGGATCGACTTACCGCACTTGGCGTGGGCTCTCGAACAAGTCGAAGCCGGTGAGCCGGTCAACATCATTACGGTAGATGCAGAGACGACGCGGCATGCCGTGCTGGCGCTCGACCGGATGCTTGCGCGTTCGTAAAATAGAGGATCGGAGCGTGGTCGTGCGAACGATCACGCTTTTTTGTCTTCGGATTGAGAGAGCGAACATATGTATTGATTTTTGCTGAAGAACGCTTTGAAGCCAAACGAAGATGTATGCTACAATAACACGAGAGTTTGTTTAAGGATGGGAGCGTTCCACATTGATAGAATTCGTACGCGGCGAAGTCGCTTATGTCTGTGCGGAATTCGTGACGGTAGAAGTTGGCGGGATTGGCTACAAGATCGTAGCACCGAACCCGTTTTTTTATCGGACCGGAGACGAACAGATCATCGTATATACGTATCATTATGTCCGTGAGGACCAAGAAGTCTTATTTGGATTCCGTTCCCGTCGTGAGCGTGCCTTGTTCACGAAGTTGCTCGGTGTCACAGGAATTGGACCGAAGGGAGCGCTCGCGATCGTCGCATCAGGGAATGTCGATGCGCTCGTTGAAGCAATTGAACAAGAGAAAGAGAGTTATCTCGTCAAGTTCCCGGGGGTCGGCAAGAAAACAGCGAAGCAAATGACGCTCGACCTAAAAGGAAAGTTAGCCGAGCTCGCACCAGATTACGTACCGAGCGAAGGCTTGTTCGCGCAAGGCAATGCTGAGCTGAATGAAGCTTGTGAAGCCTTGACGGCGCTTGGTTACAGTGACCGAGAAGTCGAGAAAGTCAAAAAAGCGTTGCAGGCAGAAGTCCTGTCGACGGATCAATATGTCAAACGGGCACTCCAGTTGTTATTGAATGTGAGGTGAGGACATGGAAGAGCGCATTTTGTCAGAATCCGCCCATGCGGAAGATCAAGAAGAGTGGAGCCTGCGTCCTCAGACGCTCGAGCAATACATCGGGCAGGAGAAAGCAAAAGGAAACTTAAGTGTCTTCATCGAGGCGGCAAAAATTCGTCAGGAAACACTCGATCACGTGCTTCTCTACGGTCCTCCGGGTCTTGGGAAGACGACGCTTGCGACGATCATTGCGAACGAGATGGGGGTCGGCATCAAGACGACAGCCGGTCCTGCAATTGAACGACCGGGTGATTTAGCGGCGATCCTATCATCGCTTGAACCGGGCGATGTCCTGTTCATCGACGAGATTCATCGATTGAGTCGATCAATCGAAGAGATTCTGTATCCAGCAATGGAGGATTATTGTCTCGATATCGTCATCGGTCAAGGTGAACTCGCCCGCAGCGTCCGAATTGATTTACCACCGTTTACGCTCGTTGGTGCAACGACGCGTGCCGGGATGTTATCGGCACCGCTCCGCGATCGTTTTGGCGTGACGCTGAAGCTTGAATATTATACGATGTCAGAGTTGTCTGCCATCGTGACCCGAACGTCACGATTGTTCGGATTCGAAGCGGATCGTCTCGCTGCAGAAGCCATCGCGCTTCGTTCACGTGGAACACCACGTGTCGCGAATCGGTTGTTACGGCGTGTCCGTGATTTCGCTCAAGTCGCCCATCAAACCGAGATCGATGCCGTGCTCGCGACAAGTGCACTTGATCGTTTGCATGTCGATGCGCTTGGGCTCGACGATGTCGACCATCGTTTACTACGATCGCTTGCAGAACGGTTTGCCGGTGGTCCGGTCGGTCTTGAGACGATCGCAGCGACGATCGGGGAAGATGCGCAGACGATTGAGGATGTATATGAACCATATCTACTGCAACAAGGCTTTTTACAACGTACTCCGCGCGGACGTGTCTTAACACCGTTCGCCCGCCAACATTTAGGACTGAAAGAAGGAAATTGAACCAATGGATGTAAACTTATTTGATTTTCATTTACCAGAAGAACAAATTGCCCAAGTGCCATTGCTCGACCGGACGAGTTCGAAATTGATGGTTCTCGATCGGGAGACGGGTGCGATTCAGCATCAACACTTCCATGATATCGTCGATCACTTCCGCGAAGATGATACACTCGTCATCAACGATACGAAAGTTTTACCAGCACGTCTCTTTGGTGTGAAGGAAGAGACAGGTGGGAAGATCGAATTGTTACTCTTGAAGCAAACGAGTGACGATGTGTGGGAAACACTGGCGAAACCGGCAAAACGCGTCAAACCAGGAACGATTTTGTCGTTTGGTGACGGATTACTTCGTGCTGAGTGTGTCGAAGCACTTGAAGATGGAGGACGCATCCTGAAGTTTTTCTATGACGGCATTTTTTATGAAGTGCTCGACCAACTCGGAACGATGCCACTACCGCCGTACATTCATGAACAACTCGAGGATCAAGATCGTTATCAGACGGTTTATGCTCGGGAACGCGGAAGTGCGGCAGCACCGACGGCTGGTCTTCACTTTACACCCGAGTTGCTTGAAGCGCTTAAAGCGAAAGGCGTTCGGATCGCACCATTGACGTTACACGTTGGACTTGGCACATTCCGTCCTGTCTCGGTCGACGACGTCGATAGTCACAAGATGCACAGTGAGTATTACGAACTGCCGGAAAGTTCAGCTGCTTTGCTACGCGAAACACGAAAACAAGGCGGACGGATCATCGCGGTCGGGACGACGTCGACACGAACGCTTGAGACGGTCATTCGCGACCATGGCGACTTCGTCGAAGCAACGGGCTGGACGGACATCTTCATCTTCCCGGGTCAGGAAGTCAAAGGGATTGATGGTCTGATCACGAACTTCCACTTACCGAAATCAACATTGATCATGCTCGTGTCCGCGTTATCGACACGGGAACACATTCTGCATGCCTACGAAGAAGCAGTCGCAAACGGCTATCGCTTCTTTAGCTTCGGTGATGCGATGTTCTTAACGAGAGAGGAACGAAACTAATGACAAAACACGCGGTAACATATGAACATATCAAAACATGTAAACAATCCGGAGCGCGGTTAGGAATCGTCCACACGCCGCACGGTAGTTTCGAGACACCAGTCTTCATGCCGGTCGGAACGCAAGCGACGGTCAAGACGATGGCACCGGAACAAATCAAGGACATGAACGCGAACATCATCCTCGCGAACACGTACCACCTCTGGGTGCGTCCAGGACATGATGTCATCAAGGAAGCGGGCGGTCTGCATAAATTCATGAACTGGGATGGCGCGATTCTCACGGATTCAGGTGGCTTCCAAGTCTTCTCACTTGCTGATCTTCGGAACATTTCTGAGGAGGGTGTTCATTTCCGTAACCACTTGAACGGGGACAAATTGTTCTTATCACCGGAAAAAGCGATGGAAATTCAAAATGCACTCGGTTCAGATATCATGATGGCGTTTGACGAGTGCCCACCGTACCCAGCTTCTCACGAGTACATGAAAGCATCTGTCGAACGGACGAGCCGCTGGGCGGAACGTTGTCTTGCTGCGCACGAACGTCCACACGATCAAGCACTGTTCGGTATCATCCAAGGCGGAGAATACGAAGACTTACGTCGCCAAAGTGCAAAAGACCTCGTTGCCCTTGATTTCCCGGGTTATGCGGTCGGTGGTCTTTCGGTCGGAGAGCCAAAAGACGTCATGTACCGTGCGCTCGAATTCACGACACCACTCATGCCGGAAGACAAACCACGTTATTTGATGGGCGTCGGTTCACCGGACGCATTGATCGAGGGTGCGATCCGCGGAATCGATATGTTCGACTGTGTCTTACCGACACGGATCGCACGAAACGGCACATTGATGACATCACAAGGACGTCTCGTCGTCCGGAACGCGAAGTATGCACGTGATTTCCGTCCGCTCGATGAGAAATGTGATTGCTACGCGTGTAAGAACTACTCGCGTTCGTACATCCATCACTTGATTCGTGCGCAAGAAACGTTCGGTCTGCATCTGTGTTCGACACACAATCTTCACTTCCTCGTCAAGTTGATGGAAGGCGTTCGCCAAGCGATTCGTGAGGATCGTCTGCTCGATTTCAAGGAAGAATTCTTCGAAGAATACGGTTACAATTTACCGAACGCAAAGAATTTCTAACAAATCGTCTGACAAATCAATTCTTTCACGGTATAATGAACGTGATTTGAATGATAAAAGGAGCTGAATCAGATGGAAGGTTTATTCACATTCCTCCCGATGATCTTGATCTTCGTGGTGTTCTATTTCTTGTTGATCCGTCCACAGAACAAACGCCAGAAGCAAGTGCGTCAGATGCAAAATGAACTCTCACGCGGCGACTCGATCGTTACGATCGGTGGTCTTCACGGGGTTGTCCAAAAAGTTGACGACATGACGGTGACATTGAAGTCAGGTAATGCACAATTGACATTCAACCGGAGTGCTGTCGCAGAAGTGACGAAAAAATCAACGACTGTCATGGACGACGAAACTGTCGAATAAGGCATTGAAAAGGCGCTTTCCGGATTCCGGAGCGTCTTTTCTGTTTATATATGAGAAAAACGTTTGCTAAGATTACCATTTCTTTTGTAAGCTAGGATAGGAGAACAAAGTTGTCTGAAAATATACTGGGAACTAGAGAAAGGACAATGTAGCATGATCAAGAAAGGGAAACTTGCCACATTCTTCATCGTCGTCATCGCGTTGCTCGTACTGATCGGTACGACATCGTCATGGTTGTTGAAGGATACGAAGCTTGGCCTTGACCTTAAGGGTGGCTTCGAAGTCTTGTATGAAGTACAACCGCTGAAAGAAGGAGACGTCATCGATCAAAATGCGATGAGTGCGACGCTGACGGCAATCGAGAACCGTGTCAACGTCCTCGGTGTCTCTGAACCAGATATCCGTATCGAAGGCGATAACCGGATTCGCGTTCAGCTTGCTGGCGTCAAGGATCAGACGGAAGCGCGTCAAATCCTATCTTCGACAGCACAATTATCATTCCGTGACATCAACAATAAGTTGTTACTGGATGGATCGGATTTAAAAGCCAAAGGCGCAAAAGTCGGATACGATCCACAAACGAACCAACCGCTTGTAGAACTTTCACTTAAATCAAAACAAAAGTTCTATGATGTGACTCAAAAGATTTCACAAATGCAACCACCTGCGAATCGTCTCGTCATCTGGCTCGATTACGAGAAAGGTGATTCGTACGAAAAAGAGATTCAAAAGAAAAACTCGAAAATCGTTTCGGATGCATCTGTTCAAGAACCAATCAATTCGGACAAAGCGATCATTTCTGGTGGCGATATCGATGCCGCATACGGGAAACAATTGTCTTCGATCCTAAACGCCGGTGCGTTACCGGTCAAACTCGAGGAAATCTACTCGACGTCGGTCTCTGCTGCTTTTGGACAGGATGCACTTGATCAAACATTGTTCGCGTCAGCAATTGGTGTAGCCGCTGTCTTCTTGTTCATGCTACTGTTCTACCGGATCTCTGGATTCGTTTCGATCATCACGTTGCTGTTCTACATCTATCTTGTCATGATCTTCTTTAACGGGATCAACGCCGTCCTCACGTTACCGGGGATCGCCGCACTCGTTCTTGGAGTCGGGATGGCGGTCGATGCGAACATCATCACCGCTGAACGGATCAAGGATGAATTACGAAGTGGAAAATCCGTCTTGTCTGCATTCAAAGCCGGTAACCGTCGTTCGTTCGGTACGATTCTTGATGCCAACTTGACGACGTTGATCTCTGCTGGCGTGTTGTACTACTTTGGTACAAGTACGGTCAAAGGATTCGCCATCATGTTGATGGTTTCGATCGCCGTCACGTTCGTCACGAACGTCTTTGTCTCACGTTACCTGATGCAACTCCTTGTCAGTAGCCGATGGTTCGATAAGAAGAAATCATGGTTCGGTGTAAAGGAGAGTGAAATCCGTGAGCTTTAATCCTACGAAATTCGATTACATCAAACATCGAAAAATTTATTTCGCGATCACGATCGCGCTTGTCATCGTTTCTGTACTCTTGTTGTCGTTCCGTGGTCTGAACCTTGGGATTGACTTCACGCAAGGAACTCGCGTCGAGATTTCTTCTGAGAATCAAATTAAGGAAGCGGACGTTCGCTCCGTCATTGAAGATGCCGGGATCGATGCGGAAGAAATCGATGGCATTCAGTTCGCTCAAGGCGGAAAGTTAGCGAACGTCACGTTCGTTGGTGAATTTAGTCAGGATCAAATTTCTGAAATGAAACAAACGATTGAAGCGCAGTATGATAAGGAACCGAGCATCTCGACGGTTTCCGCACAAGTTGGTCAAGAAATCGCGCGTAACGCGATTTATGCCGTCTTGCTCGCGTCACTCGGGATCGTCATCTACGTCTCGTTCCGATTCCAACCGTTATACGGAATTGCGACAGTACTCGCATTGCTACATGATGCGTTGATGATCGTGGCATTCTTCTCGCTGTTCCAGATCGAAGTCAACTTGTACTTCATCGCAGCAATCCTGACGATCATCGGGTATTCCGTCAACGATACGATCGTTACGTTCGACAGGGTACGAGAAAATCTCGGACTCGCTGAAAAAGGTGGTCGGAAAGTCTCGTTTGATGAATTGGCGCATATCGTCAATGAATCAATCCAACAGACGATCATCCGATCGATCAATACCGTCGTCACGGTCGTCATGACAGCAGCAGCGCTCTACATCTTCGGTAGCGAAGCAATCCGTGGATTCAGTCTCGCCCTGCTTGTCGGGTTGATCATGGGGATGTATTCTTCGATCTTCATCGCCGCGCAACTCTGGCTCGTCATGAAGGGTCGGACACTTGGTCGTACAAAACGCGCTTCTTAAAAGAGTATCCGCATCAGCTATCGCTGGTGCGGATTTTCAATTATAATGGGGAAGTTGATTGGAGGGTTTGAGATGTACCATGCTAAAAAAACATGGCTTGATAAAGTCATCGATTCAGAACAAATCGAACAATTGACGGCGGATGGCACAATCTCACCGCACGTCGCACAACTACTTGTCCAACGGGGATTCACAACACGTGAAGCTGCCCGTGATTTTTTAGAGACCGATCAAATGGCATTTCATGATCCATTTGCTTTCAAAGACATGCCAAAAGTCGTCGAACGGATTCAACGTGCCGTCGACGAGGGCGAGATGATTTTGATTTACGGTGATTATGATGTCGACGGCGTGAGTTCCGCTGCGATTCTCTGGCATGCCTTGATTGAAATCGGAGGAATGGCAGAGTGTTATATCCCGAACCGTTTCACGGAAGGCTATGGACCAAACGAAGCCGCGTTTCGCTGGGCTGCAGAAGAAGGGTTCAGCCTCGTTATCACGGTCGACTGTGGGATTTCCGGCATTCATGAAGCCGATGTCCTAAAGGAACTCGGGGTCGATTTAATCATCACCGATCACCACGAAGCAAAAGAAACGTTACCTGATGCCTTTGCCTTAATTCACCCAGGTGTCGATCCAGACTATCCGTTCTCGAAGCTTGCTGGGGCAGGTGTTGCCTTTAAAGTCGCACATGCACTCCTTGACCGTGAACCCGTCGAGTTACTCGATCTTGCGGTGCTCGGAACGATTGCCGATCTTGTGCCGCTCGTCGGAGAGAACAGGTTGCTTGCGATACGCGGCATCGAGGCGCTGAATGCGAGTGAACGCCCGGGTATCCTTGCGTTACGTGACGTTTGTAGTTTGACGGAAGACGAACTGACGGAAGAATCAGTCGGATTTGCATTCGGTCCGCGGATCAATGCGGCAGGTCGTCTTGATTCGGCGATGCCAGCGCTTGAGATGTTACTAGCGGAAAGCAAAGATGAGGCACTTCATCTCGCGAAACAACTCGACCAACAAAATAAACAACGTCAAGATATCGTCAAGCAGATTGCGGAGGAAGCAACGGCGCTTGTCGAAGAACGTTTTAAAGATGACCGCGTACTCGTCGTCGATGCGGCAGATTGGAATCCAGGTGTCGTCGGGATCGTCGCCTCGCGACTCGTTGAAAAATACCATCGTCCCGTCATCATGCTGTGTCATGATGCTGAAAAAGGAACAGCGAAGGGTTCTGGACGATCGATTCCAGCCTTTGATTTATTCGCTGAACTCACGAAATGTGAAGATATCTTGCCGCATTTCGGAGGACATCCGGCTGCTGCCGGCATGACGCTCTCTTCCGATGACGTCGAGGCGTTACGTCAACGTTTGAATGAACAAGCAAGTACGTTGCCGGACGATGCCTTCATCGCGACGATCGATGTGGATCTACGTCTACAGGTCAGTGATGTGTCAATTCAGTTGATTGAAGATATTCAGCGATTGGCACCGTTCGGGATGGGAAATCCCGCACCACGGATCGTCATCGAGCAAGCGAAGATCCGTGACATGAAACGGATCGGTCGTGACTTGACGCATGTCAAAGCACTACTATCAGGCGACGGGAAGGAACTCGATGCGATCGGCTTCGGCTTCGGCGACCTTGTCGATGAAGTCTCGACCTTATCGGAGATTCACTTGATGGGCAGTCTGAACATCAATGAATGGAATGGGTTCCGTAAACCACAATTGATGATTCAAGACGTCGCTGTCGAAGATGTCCAAGTGTTCGATTACCGCGGCGGTAAGCGGCCGCTGAGCGAACTATTCGCCTTACCGCATGAGACGACGACATTCGTCGCCTTTACCGATGAGGTGAAAGAGAAGTACGCGGAACGTCCGTTGAACGGTCCGATCCATCAAAATATCGTTTTCCTTGATCTACCGGAAGAAGAAGCAGCATTTTATCCATACGTGCAACAGGCAGAGCGGATTTATTGTGCCTTTAAGGACGAGGGATATTATTTCGAGACGATTCCGTCGCGGGAGGACTTCAAGCATTACTTCCAGTATTTCGCGAAATGTCCACGCGACGAGCTCCGAATTGGTCTCGTACGTTTGTCGAAATCGCGAAAATGGACGAAACGATCGATTAACTTTATGCATTCGGTATTCTCGGAACTTGATTTTCTTGTTACAATGGAGGACGGGCTGCCGGGTGTAAACCCAAATGCTGCAAAACGAGATCTGACGGAAGCTCCGACGTACCAGCGTCATGAAGCGCGTCAAGAGCTCGAGCAACAATACATTTATTCGTCACTCGCTCAGTTGAAAGAGCGTTTTGATACTTTGGTAGAAGCGGCGAAGCAGGAGGAAAAGACATGGAGTTCAAACAGCATATAAAAGAGGTCGAAAACTGGCCGAAAGAAGGAATCAGTTTCAAAGACATCACATCACTCATGCAGAACGGACCAGTATACAAACAATCGGTTGATGCACTTGTCGAATATGCACGCAGTAAAGGTGCTGATGTCATCGCGGGTCCGGAAGCACGTGGATTCGTAGTTGGTTGCCCAGCCGCTTACGCGATGGAAATCGGATTCGTACCTGTCCGTAAAGAAGGAAAATTACCACGTGAGACAGTCCGTGTCGAGTATGGTCTTGAGTACGGAAAAGACGTCTTGACGATGCATGAAGATGCGATTCAACCAGGACAACGCGTCGTCATCCTTGACGACTTGCTTGCGACAGGTGGTACGATCGAAGCGACGATCCAAATGATTGAAAAATTAGGCGGAACGGTTGCCGGAATCGGATTCTTGATTGAACTCGATGGTCTTGGTGGACGTGAGAAACTCGAAGGATACGACGTTCTTTCATTGATTCGTTACGAAGACTAAAGCATATATACTCTCTTGGTACATGGTGACCAAGGGGGTATTTCTTTTTATTTTGACATCTTCTCAAGATTTCACGATAATAAGAACTATATATTAGGGATTCCGTTGCAGACGATCCCGGGGACTGGGTGAGGAAAAGGGATGACAAACAAACAAATCGTAAATGTAGAAGACCTTCTCGCTCGATGTGCGGAATACATGACGCAAGCTGAAGTCAAAGACATCGAACGGGCTTACCAATTCGCGAAAGACGAACATGATGGGCAATTCCGCCGTTCTGGGGAACCCTACATCATTCATCCGGTACAAGTTGCCGGTATCTTAGTCGATATTGGTTTGGATGCAACGACGATCGTCGCTGCGCTTCTTCATGATGTCGTCGAAGATACGGACATTACACTCGAAGAATTAACGGAACGATTCGGACCCGACGTCGCGATGCTCGTTGACGGCGTCACGAAACTCGGGAAAATCAAATATAAATCGAAACGCGAAGAATTGGCTGAGAACCACCGGAAGATGTTCATCGCGATGGCAGAAGACATTCGCGTCATCTTGATCAAACTGGCTGACCGTCTGCATAACATGCGAACGTTGCAACATATGGTCAAGGAAAAGCAGGTGCAAAAGGCAGAAGAGACGCTCGAAATCTTTGCACCGCTTGCGCATCGTCTCGGGATCTCGACGATCAAGTGGGAACTCGAAGACATCAGTTTGCGTTATATCAATCCACAACAGTACTACCGGATTGTCTCAATGATGAAACAAAAACGGACGGAACGCGAAGCGCTAGTCAGTTCGGTCATTGAAGAGGTCAACGAAGTACTCGATGATGTACAAATCGCAGCGGAAGTCGATGGACGTCCGAAGCATATCTATTCCATTTATAACAAGATGCAAAACTCGAAAAAAGAGTTCAGCGAAATTTATGACTTGATGGCTGTGCGCATCATCGTCGATTCAATCAAGGACTGTTACGCTGTTCTCGGAATCATTCATACGCAATATAAACCGATGCCGGGACGTTTCAAGGATTATATCGCGATGCCGAAGCCGAACATGTATCAATCGCTGCATACGACGGTCATCGGACCGAAAGGCGAGCCGCTCGAGGTCCAAATTCGGACACGGGACATGCACTTTATTGCCGAGTACGGGATTGCCGCTCACTGGGCGTATAAAGAAGGCAAGGAACAGGAAGCGAAATCAGGCTTTGAGGATAAGATTGCCCATTTCCGTGAAATTCTTGAGTTACAGAAGGATACGGCGGATGCTGAAGAATTCATGGAATCGGTCAAAGTCGATTTCTTTAGTGACATGTTGTACGTCTTTACACCAAAAGGCGACGTCATCGAATTGCCGAAAGGCTCTGTTCCGATTGATTATGCCTACCGGATTCATACAGAGATCGGTCACCGGACGATCGGAGCGAAAGTCAACGGACGAATGGTACCGATTGATTATAAGCTGAAGACAGGCGACATCATTGAAATCGTCACATCAAAACACAGTTATGGTCCAAGTAAGGACTGGCTCAAGATTTGTGTGTCGAGTCAGGCGAAGAACAAGATCCGTCAATGGTTCAAACGTCAGCAACGCGAAGAGAACGTCTCTAAAGGACGGGAACTGATCGAAGCAGAAGTCAAGAAACTCGGATTCGAGCCGAAGGAAGTCATCAATGAGAAGACGCTCGAAGACGTGACGCGGAAGTTCAACTTCGCGCAAGAAGAAGACATGTATGCTGCTGTTGGGTATCATGGTCTGACCGCTGCCCAAGTCGCGCATAAATTGACGGAAAAGTTACGCAAAGACAAAGAGTCCAAAAATCTTGAACTGAACGAAGCCATCAGTGAGATGAAGACGTTTGATCGTCCGAAGAAGGAAAATCCAGAAGGCGTTCGTGTCAAAGGAATCGATAACATGCTCGTTCGCATGAGTCGTTGTTGTAATCCAGTACCAGGGGACGATATCGTCGGGTATATCACACGTGGACGGGGTGTCTCGATTCACCGGACGGATTGTTTGAATGTCATTCATGAACAAAATCCAGAACGCTTGCTCGAAGTCGAGTGGGAACACGAAGGCAAAGCCGTTAAGAGTTATAACGTCGAAATCGAAATTTCTGGATTCGACCGGGCTGGATTATTGAACGATGTCCTGCAGTCGGTATCTGCGACGAATACGAACATTGTTGCCGTCAGCGGGAAAGGCGACGACAGTAAACAAGCCAAAATCACGATGACGATCGCGATCAACAACGTCAACCATTTACAAAAAGTCGTCGATCGGATCAAACAAATCTCTGACGTGTATGCTGTGCATCGCGTCATGATGACGTAAGGAGCGGATAAGTCATGCGAGTCGTATTACAACGAGTCAAAGAAGCAAGTGTCACAGTCGATCAGGAGGTCATCGGTCAAATCAAGCAAGGTTTTCTCTTGCTTGTCGGTGTCACGCACGAAGACACGATCGATCAGGTGAACTGGTTAGCTGATAAAATCGCAGGACTCCGCGTGTTTGAAGATGAAGAGGAACGGATGAACCGCTCGTTGCAAGATGTCGACGGTCAGATTCTATCCGTCTCGCAGTTCACGTTGTATGGTGATGTCAAAAAAGGACGTCGCCCAGCGTTTACGGAAGCAGCGAAACCTGATGTTGCCAACGAATTGTATGAAGCGTTCAATGAACGTCTTCGCGCGCAAGGACTGACAGTCGAGACAGGTCAGTTCGGTGCGATGATGGATATCGCGCTCGTCAATGATGGACCGGTGACATTGATTCTTGAAAAAGAAGCAAACGCTTGACAGGAACCGAGAGACGAGGCAATATTAGACGTAACCAAATGATTCATACGACCGAAGACGAAGAGGAGTAATCAAGACCTCGTCTGCTTAGAGAGTCGCCCCTTGGCTGGAAGGGCGAACAGACGAACTCGATGAAAGACCCTTCCGAGGTATCTTCCTGAACCGATAGTAGGGAAGGTCGTACGCAGGCGTTAACTGCACCGAGTGGTCAAATGTGATTTGACAACCAGGGTGGTACCACGGGATCTTCAAGTTCTCGTCCCTTTGCGGACGAGGACTTTTTTGTATTCAAAAAAGGAGGAATTTGAGATGAAATTACCACGCGGTACGTTTGATGTCCTTCCAGGAACAGTCGAACGCTGGCAGTACATCGAGCAACAATTACGTGACATTAGTAAGCGTTACAACTATAAGGAAATCCGGACGCCGATTTTTGAGGAGACAGAACTCTTTAAACGTGGCGTCGGTGAGACGACGGATATCGTTCAAAAAGAAATGTTCATGCTTGAGAAACGCGGAAAAGACCAGTTGACGTTACGTCCAGAAGGAACGGCTGCTGTCGTTCGTTCATTCGTAACGAACAAGCTGTTCGGTTCACCAAACCAACCGACGAAATTGTTCTACATTGGACCGATGTTCCGTTATGAACGTCCGCAAGCAGGTCGTTTCCGTCAGCTCCACCAATACGGAGTCGAAGCACTTGGCAGTGAACAACCAGCGATCGATGCGGAAGTCATCAGTCTCGCGATGAGCATCTACCGTTCATTTGGATTGAAGCACCTTAAGCTCGTCATCAATACACTCGGGGATAACGAAAGTCGCGCCGCACACCGGGCAGCACTTGTCGATCACTTCAAACCGGTCGTTCACGAGTTATGTCAGGACTGTCAGAACCGTCTCGAAACGAATCCACTTCGTGTCCTTGACTGTAAGGTCGACCGCGATCACCCGAGCATGGCAACAGCACCATCAATTCTCGATTACTTAAACCCGGCATCAAAAGCTTACTTCGACGAAGTATTGCTTCACTTAGATGCACTCGGCATCGAGTATGTCGTTGATCCAACGCTCGTTCGCGGAATCGATTATTACAATCACACGGCGTTCGAGATCATGTCAGAAGCAGAAGGCTTCGGAGCAATCACGACACTATGTGGTGGTGGACGATACAACGGTCTCGTCGAACAAATCGGTGGACCGGCAACACCGGGAATCGGATTCGGAATCGGCATCGAGCGTTTATTGATGGCGCTTGAGAATGAGAACGTCTTACCGGCAGTCGATGATCAAATCGATGTCTTCATCGTCGCGCAAGGCAGTGACGAAGTCGAAAAGACAGCAACACGTCTCTTACAATTGATGCGTCTCGAAGGACTTGTCGCCGATCGGGATTATCTCGGTCGGAAGTTCAAAGGACAATTCAAAGCAGCCGATCGCTTGAAAGCACGCTACACGGTCATCCTCGGGGATGAAGAAGTCGAGCGTGGTGCAGCGGCGCTGAAGAACATGGCTACAGGGGAACAGACGGACGTTCCATTATCAGCAGTCGCTGATACGATCGTCGCGAAATTAAAGGAGGAAGCACAATGATCGGACGCACGCATATGAACGGTCAGGTGACGGAAGAAGTCATCGGACAACACGTTCAACTTAAAGGATGGGTTCAAAAACGACGTGACTTAGGAGGATTGATCTTCCTTGATCTCCGCGACCGGAGTGGTATCGTCCAAATCGTCTTCCAACCGGAAAACGAGCAGGCACACCGCCTTGCAGAATCAATTCGTTCAGAGTATGTCCTCGATATCAAAGGACACGTCATCGCACGTGAGAATCCGAACCCGAACATTCCGACTGGGCAAGTCGAGGTCGTCGCGGATGAAGTCGTCATCTTGAATGCAGCGAAGATGACACCATTCCCGATCAGTGAAGAAGCAGAGCAGACGTCAGAAGATTTACGTCTTAAATATCGTTATCTTGACTTGCGTCGTCCGTCGCTTCAAGAGACATTCCGTCTTCGTTCGAAAGCATCGAACATTATGCGGAACTTCCTCGATGAGCAAGACTTCTTGGAAGTCGAGACACCAATCTTAACGAAATCAACACCAGAAGGCGCACGTGACTATCTCGTTCCGAGTCGTGTTCACCCAGGTGAGTTCTATGCCTTGCCACAATCACCGCAATTGTTCAAACAATTGCTGATGGTGTCTGGTTTTGAACGGTACTTCCAAATTGCACGTTGTTTCCGTGACGAAGACTTACGGGCAGACCGTCAACCTGAATTCACGCAAGTCGACATCGAGACGAGCTTCATGGACATCGAAGACTTGTATGCGATGATGGAATCGATGATGACACGTGTCATGAAGGAAACGCTTGGTAAAGATATCGTGACACCGTTCCCACGGATGCCGTACGCGGAAGCGATGAGCCGGTATGGTTCGGATAAACCGGATACACGCTTCGGTCTCGAATTGATTGATGTCGCGGAAGCCGTCAAAGGGGCAGGATTCAAAGTATTCGACATGGCACTAGAAGCTGGTGGCGAAGTTAAAGCCTTGAACGTCAAAGGTGCAGCAGAGCGCTTCTCGCGGAAAGATATCGATAAGTTACAAGAATTCACGGCGATTTACGGTGCAAAAGGTCTCGCGTGGGTCAAAGTGACAGGGGACGGACTGAACGGTCCGATCGCGAAGTTCTTCGACGAAGAACCAGCTGCTCGCCTGACAGCGGCGACAGGTGCGGAAGCAGGCGACTTATTGTTGTTCGTCGCAGCAAAAGCATCTATCGTAGCAGACAGCTTAGGTGCGCTCCGTCAGAAATTAGCGAAGGAACTGGACTTGATCGATGAGTCGGTCTTCAACTTCCTTTGGGTGACGGACTTCCCACTCGTCACGTATGAAGAAGAAGAAGGTCGTTTCTACGCGAACCACCACCCGTTCACGATGCCACGTCGTGAAGATCTCGAATTGCTCGAGACGGATCCTGGAAAAGTCCTCGCCGTCGCGTACGACCTCGTCTTGAACGGATACGAGCTCGGCGGTGGATCACAACGGATCTACGAACGGGATATCCAAGAGCGGATGTTTAAGTTGCTTGGCTTCACAGAAGAAGAAGCAAACGAGCAGTTCGGTTTCTTGATGGAAGCATTCGAATACGGAACACCACCACATGCGGGGATCGCACTTGGTCTAGACCGTCTCGTTATGTTACTCGCAGGACGTTCAAACTTGCGTGATACGATTGCCTTCCCGAAAACAGCATCAGCAAGTGATCTGTTGACGGCAGCACCAAGCCCAGTCTCGGATGCACAATTAAACGATCTCTCGATTCGAACAGCGGTCAAACAATCTTAAGATACGACAAGCGAATCTTCCGGTATGGGAGATTCGCTTGTTTCATGAAGGAGGATGAACGGATGGAACGACACTTTTTTGAACGGTCTCCGGTTGAAGTCGGTCCAGACTTCTTAGGAACACAGATCACAGTCGATGAGGTGACGATGCGGATCGTCGAGGTCGAAGCCTATCTCGGTCCTCACGATCAAGCAGCGCATTCGTTTTCCGGAAAACCAACGAAACGGACGGCACCGATGTTCGGTCCACCGGGGCATCTCTATGTGTATTTCACATATGGGATGCATCACTGCATGAATATCGTTTGTGGACATGAAGGGGAAGGATACGGATTATTGCTACGAGGTGCGGAAATCATTAGTGGGCACGATCTCGTCGCGGAACGTCGTTTTGGTTGTTCCTACGCAGAGTTGACAGCGGCGCAACGACGCAATCTCGTCAATGGACCGGCGAAACTGTGCCAAGGATTCGGTCTAACGACAGCTGATTCGGGACAGGATCTTTATCAAGACCGTTTCCGACTTGTTGCTGACTCGGTCGACGCGGTCGTCCAGACGACACGGATCGGTATTCCGAATGCAGGAGAAGCGACAGCTTATCCATGGCGGTTTTATGTAGAGGCGAGTGAAGGTGTTAGTAAACGTTAAAAAATGGACGCTCCGATAAGGAGACGTCCATTTTTTATTTAGGGTTGTTGATTGATTTTTTCGACTGTTGCTTTTTATAGAATTTATAGACGATTGGACCAACCGTCGTTACGAGCGTCATTAATGTTCTGAGTTTACCGCGTTTTGCTGCCATTGATTCATTCACTCCTCTGATTTGTTGTACTAATCATATTCCACGAAAACAACGTCTTAAAACCTCATCGGCACATCGATTGGTTTTCTATATGCCTTGGTCGGGTCATAGTATAAGGAGAAGGGAGTCGATCAATATGGGAGCAGTCGTTTGGTATCGTCATGATTTACGTGTCGATGATCATGAGGCACTTCGGAGTGCGTGTGAAGAACAGGACGTCATTCGTGCCGTATACGTCAAAGACCAAAAGAAACGCGATTTTAAAAGAGGTACACAACAAGCGCGATTTGAACAAGAGACACTAGAGAACCTAGCGAGTCATCTGGCTCAGATCGGAATCACGCTAGATATTCTAGAAGGGAAGGTGCATGAGACACTCGATTCTTATCTGCAAGCGGATGATACCGTCTATTTCCATAAGATGACCGGAACAGAAGAAGCGACAAGTGAGCAGTATATCGAAGACAGATATACCGTCCGCTCTTTTGAAACACAGACGTTACATCGTCGGGAAGATATCGGAAGTGATGAATTAAAGCGCGTCTTTACGGCATTTCGAAAACGGGTCGAGGCGAAAGGGACTTTCTACGATCCACTCGATCCACCAACTGGTATTCAGCTAATAAAAGAGGAATCGGTCGAAGCGGATCCCGAAATCGCGTTCCCGTTCCGTGGTGGAGAGTCAGCAGGGAGAGCGCGCCTTCAGGAATATCTTGCTGAGCCTGTATTCACCTATAAAGAAACACGTAACGGCTTCTTACGAAATGATTCTTCGAAGTTGTCTGCCTGGCTAGCGAACGGTTCACTCTCACCGCGCCGCGTCATGGCTGAATTACAAGAAGCCGAGCGAAAACAGGGAGCGAATGAATCGACGTACTGGTTGTATTTCGAATTGTTATGGCGTGACTTCTTCCATTTGACGATGCGTGAGACAGGAAGCCGTCTGTTCCGTGCGAGCGGATTACAAGAAGGTCAATACACGTGGAAGGCGGACCAGCTGGCTGTCGAACGCTGGATAGAAGGAAAAACTGGTGTGCCATTCGTCGACGCCTTCATGAACGAGATTCGCGAGACGGGATGGATGTCGAACCGCGGCAGGCAGATCGTTGCCAGTTATCTAATTCATGAATTAAAGCAGGACTGGCGCATCGGAGCGCGATATTTCGAACAGCAGTTGATCGACTATGATGTCGCTTCGAATTATGGGAACTGGGCGTTCATCGCGGGTGTTGGGAATGCAACACGCACACCACGATTTGATCCTGCATTCCAACAACAACGATATGATCCGAATCAACACTTCACGAAACGTTGGACCTGAAAAAAGCATCTTTTTCTGGAGTGGGAAGTAGTTGCATTTCAGAGGGGAGGATGCTATATTAAATGCATCAGATGGGGTTCCTGAATTGTACGAGAGCCGCCTTTTATCTTTGAGCCACTCTTTTTTGATAGGGAGTTTGACGTTCCAACTAGTAGTACATGCCTCGTAACACAGCAGGAGGACGTACGAATAGGAATCGGATAAGACACCCACCTGCACAGCAGGTTCAAAAATAAGGTATCGACACGGCACTTCGGGTCCCATCGTCTTATTATTTTGTTGTTTGACACGTCGCATGACGTTTTTTTTTATGATATAATTCCGAGTAAAACAGTATGAGTATTGTGAGGTTATGAGATGTTACATCAATTTTCGCGTAATGAATTAGCAATCGGTAAAACTGGACTTGACGCATTGGCATCCAAGTCCGTCGCTATTCTGGGTATCGGTGGTGTTGGATCGTTCTCAGCAGAAGCGCTTGCCCGCAGTGGTGTAGGTCGTTTGATTCTTGTCGATAAGGACGATATCGACATCACGAACGTCAACCGACAAATCCATGCTTTGCTTCCGACGGTTGGTCAACCGAAGGTCGATGCGATGGCAGAACGTCTTGCGTTAATCAATCCGGATCTTGAAATCGTTCGCTTGAAGATGTTCTACAATGAAGAGACATTCGAGTCGTTCTTCGAACAGCAACCGGATTATGTCATCGATGCATCGGACACGGTCTCGTTCAAGATTCACTTGATTCAGGAATGTAAGAAACGTAACATTCCAATCATCTCAAGCATGGGGATGGCGAACAAGATGGATCCAACACGCATCAAGATCGTTGACATCAAAGATACAAGTTATGATCCACTAGCGAAGGTCATTCGGACGAAACTTCGGAAAGCCGGCATCCATAAAGGTGTTCCTGTCGTCTTCTCCGATGAACCGCCCGTTAAGATCATCGAAGAAGTCCGTCAAGTCGTCGGAAACGATGCGGCTGCAATTCGTAAGGCAAAGATGCCGCCAAGTTCAAATGCGTTCGTTCCATCAGTTGGTGGATTGATCGCAGCGAGCTACGTCATCAACGAGATCGTCCGTGAAGCCGGCGTGACGATCGAACGCGTTCGTTAAAAAAAGCGACCTTATGGTCGCTTTTTCTGATGTGTGGCTGTTTGTTTGTTCCAAAAATCAAGTCGAGCTTGCAGTTGTTTCTCAAAACCGCGTGGGCTTGGACGATAAAAGACCGGTTTTGTCCGGGCAAGGTTCTCCGGCCAGTAATTCTGTGGCACATAGGCATGTTCAAAGTCGTGCGGGTACTGATAGGTGACGCCATTCCCAAGTGCCGCTGCCCCCGGATGATGGGCATCGCGCAAATGTGGCGGTACCGGACCGCCGTCTGAACGGCGAACGAGTGTCAATGCTTGATCGATTGCTGAGATGACAGCATTCGATTTCGGTGCCGTCGCGAGATATAAGACGGTTTCAGCGAGCGGAATCCTTGCTTCAGGGAAACCGACGTACTCGCACGCGCGTGCGCAGGCATCGACCATCAATAACGCTTGCGGATCAGACAGACCGATGTCTTCTGCCGCATGGACGTAGAGACGCCGTACGATGAAGCGCGGACTTTCGCCCGCTTCAATCATGACAGCGAGCCAGTAGAGCGCAGCGTCGGGATCGGAACCCCGAATCGATTTGATGAAGGCGGAGATGACATCATAATGCCGATCGCCGTCCTTATCGTACTTCAATGCTTTTTGTTGAATCGATTCCTCGGCGACAGCGAGATCGATTGTGATTTGACCATCGATTTCCGGTGTCGTTAAGACGGCGAGTTCAAGCGCATTCAATAATGCCCGGTAATCGCCATCCGACAACTTGACGTAATGATCGATCGCGTCATCCGTGATCGTGATCGGATATTTGCCAAGACCACGCTCTTCGTCTTTTAGGGTCCGGTCGAGGACGATCCGTAAGTCATCTGGCGTCGGGGGTTCGAAACGAAAGACTGTTGCCCGCGATAACAGAGCGGCGTTGACCTCAAAACTCGGATTTTCAGTCGTCGCCCCGATCAACGTGATCGTACCTGCTTCGAGCGCTGGCAGTAAGGCGTCTTGTTGCATCTTATTGAATCGATGGATCTCATCGAGAAAGAGAATCGTTTTTTGATCCTCGAACTGAAGACGGGCTTCGGCTGCTTTTAAAATTTCCCGTAATTGTTCCAGTTTCGCCGTGACCGCGTTCAATTGCTCGAACGCTGATTTTGTATAACTGGAGATGACACGCGCGAGCGTCGTCTTACCGGTTCCGGGTGGACCGTAAAAAATGACGGTTCCGAGACGATCGGCTAAGATGGCACGCCGCAGGAGCGTCGTCTCTCCAATCAGATGGCGTTGTCCGACGATTTCATCCAGATTCTGCGGACGCATTCGATTCGCGAGCGGTCCGGCAGGTGACTGGGATTCAAATAAATGTGCCATACACATACGCTCCTTCCACTTTTAGCTACTACTATACTAGAAAGGATGATCCTTCGCATGATGAAAATCTCGACGAAAGGGCGATATGGTCTGACGATCATGATCGCACTCGCGAAAGAAGCTGAATCTAAACCATTATCCCTAAAAAAAATCGCGCAGATGTATGACCTATCTGAGCATTATCTTGAACAGTTGATTGCCCCCCTTCGTAATGGAGGTCTCGTCAAAAGTGTACGCGGTGCTTACGGCGGGTATAAGCTCGGTCGTGAAGCGCAAAACATCACAGCGGGTGAAATCATCCGCCTACTTGAAGGACCACTCGTCGTCGTCGAAGGCGATGCGTGTGACGAGGTCACAAAACGCAAACTGTGGGATAAAATCCAGCAAGCAGTCGATCAAGTACTCGATTCAACGACGCTACAAGACTTAGCGGAAGAAGAAGATACAGGATACATGTTCTATATTTGAGAGGTGAAAACGAATGAATTACTTTGACCACTCGGCGACGACGCCGATGCGTCCGGAAGTCCTTGAGGCGATGACGCCTTATTTGCTCGAACAGTATGGCAACCCATCTAGTGTCCACGCGGCTGGTCGGTCTGCTCGGGCAGCAATTGACAAAGCACGCCGGCAGATCGCACAAGAATTGAACGCGAAACCAACCGAACTGATTTTCACGAGCGGTGGAACGGAATCGGATAATTATGCAATCTTCGGTGCGGCTGAGGCGGCGCGTGAAAAAGGGCGTCATCTCATTACGACACGGTTTGAGCACCATGCTGTTTTGCATGCGTTCGAAGAGCTCGAAAAACAAGGCTATGACGTCACGTATCTCGATGTTCCAGATACAGGCGTCGTCTCAATGGCTGCTTTGCAAGAAGCCGTCCGGGAAGATACGACACTCGTCTCGATCATGTTCGGCAACAATGAAGTTGGAACGATTCAGCCGATTGCGGCATTCGGTCAATTTTTACGAGAACGCGGTATTTTGTTCCATACGGACGCGGTGCAAGTGTTCGGAAAAAAAGCAATCGATGTCGAAGCGTTACAGGTCGATCTCTTATCTGCGTCTGGTCATAAAATCAATGGGCCAAAAGGAATCGGATTGTTGTATGTGCGGACTGGTGTGAAGTTAGCGCCTCAAACATTCGGAGGAGAACAGGAACGCAAGCGTCGCGCTGGTACGGAGAACGTACCGGGAATCGTCGGTTTAGCGAAAGCGCTCGAACTGATGATCGTAGAGCGTGATCAACAACAGGACCACATTAAACAACTGCGCAGCGTTTTGCTAACACGCTTGGATGAAAGTGGCGTCACTTACGAAGTCAACGGCGTTGAAGGATTGCCGAATGTCCTCAATCTTTACTTCCCGCGGATTGAAATCGAACCGTTCCTGATCATGCTTGATATGCGTCAAATGGCCGTATCGAGCGGGAGTGCATGTACGGCAGGATCCGTCGAACCTTCGCATGTCTTATCGGCGATGTATGGCGAAGATGAACGAACTCGGGCATCGGTCCGGATCAGTTTTGGTCACGGAAATGAGCTCGCGCAAGTCGAACTACTCGCACAAGCCTTGCAAGATGTCGTAAAATCGTTTCAGAATTAACTAAGAGGTGAAATAAATGAATACACGAGCGAAAGCCCCGAGTGAAACGACAGTCGTCGTTGGAATGTCGGGCGGTGTCGATTCTTCTGTGACGGCTCATTTATTAAAAGAGCAAGGTTATAACGTCATCGGAATCTTCATGAAAAACTGGGATGACACGGATGAAAACGGCTTTTGTACGGCGACGGAAGATTATGAAGACGTCATCGCCGTAGCCAATCAAATCGGCATTCCGTACTATGCGGTCAATTTCGAGAAAGAGTACTGGGATAAAGTCTTCACGTACTTCCTCGATGAATATAAACTCGGTCGGACACCGAATCCGGACGTCATGTGTAACAAGGAAATCAAGTTCAAAGCATTCCTTGATCACGCGATGCGTCTTGGTGCCGATTTCGTCGCGACAGGGCACTATGCGCGTGCCGTCTATGAGGATGGAGAACATAAATTGCTTCGAGGCGTTGATGCAAACAAGGATCAAACATATTTCTTGAATCAATTGTCGCAAGAGCAAATCGCGAAGGCGATGTTCCCGATCGGGCACATGGAAAAATCAGAAGTGCGCCGGATCGCAGAAGAAGCGAACCTCGCAACGGCGAAGAAAAAAGATTCAACAGGCATTTGCTTCATTGGGGAGCGGAACTTCAAACAGTTCCTCGGTCAATATCTACCGGCGCAACCCGGTGAGATGCGGACGCTTGACGGCAACGTCATGGGACGTCACGATGGATTGATGTACTATACGATGGGGCAACGTCATGGACTCGGTATCGGTGGCGACGGAGAGCCTTGGTTCGTCGTCGGGAAAAATTTAGAGGAGAACATCCTCTATGTCGATCAAGGATTCCATAACGAATTGTTGTATTCGGAAGGATTACTTGCTTCAGATGTCAGCTGGACATCTGAGCGTCCGGTCGGTGAGACATTCCGTTGTACGGCGAAATTCCGTTACCGTCAACAAGATACAACCGTCACGGTTCGTGTCCTCGAAGATGGACTCGATGTTTCATTTGACGAGCGTCAACGAGCAATCACACCAGGACAAGCAGTCGTGTTCTATGATGGGGACATCTGCCTCGGTGGTGCGACGATCGATGCAGCCTATAAAGCAGGCGAACGCCTCGCTTATCTAGCGTAAGGAGCAAAAGAAGATGAACTATAATGAAGTAGGGTTCCGGCATCTAGAAGCTGGAAATTATGAATTAGCAGCGCAAGCGTTTAACGACGCGATCGAAGAAAATCCAAAAGATCCGACAGCGTACGTCAATCTTGGAACATTACTCCAATCGATGAACGACGCTGATCGTGCGCTTCGTTTTTATGATCGGGCACTGATGATCGATAATACGTTTGCGAGTGCCTATTATGCAAAAGGGGCGCTGTTCTTTGCTGCCGATCAACTCGTCGAAGCAGAGGAATCATTGCGGGCAGCGTTATTATATGGACTTGACGACGCGGATCTCCATTTCATGCTTGGGATGACGTATCAAAAACTAGGTGATCCAGTCCGCGGGTTGCCCCGTTTACAGCGCGCGTCAGAATTAAACGGTGTCGATATCGAGATCGCATTCCAATACGGACTTGCCTTAGCGCAAAACGAGAAGTTGGAAGAAGCGGTCGAGATGTTCGAGCACGTCTTGATGCTTGACGAAACGCATACGGATGCACGATACAATTATGCGATTGCCCTTGCTTTCCTTGGTCAACAGGAAGCCTGTTATGCAGAACTCGAAGCCGTTCTTGCCTACCAGCCGGAACACGCCCTTGCGCGGGACGCGAAAGCGAAGATGGATGCGTTATTAAAACAAGCAGACTGATATAAAAAAGACGATTCCGCCTGGAGTCGTCTTTTTTTATGCTATTTAATTCCCAACTTCACGGATGACACGAAGTGGTGGACCGGAAAAGTCTTCATAGGCTTCATCCATGTTTTTCGTGTACAGTTCGATGACGTTATTTTCCGTATCCTTGAAATAAGCAGAATGTTCTTTTTGATTTGAGGTCTCCTGTTCGTCCCATTCTCTGAGCTTCACGGTGATTGATGCTTCCCGCAATTGATTCAAGGCTTGCTGGAACTCGTCCTTCTCAACGTAGAAAGCACAGTGGACATGGACACCACCTTCATCGTACAACGTGTCCCATTCGGACACTGGTAAGTGTTTGACGGTCCGTTCTTCCATCGTAAAGTCCCGTTTCAGCCACAGACCGAGTCGAGTGTTACCGCCAATGTAGAGCCACGTTGCCCAAACCCCATCTTGCTTAGATTGTTCTTTGCTCGGTTCAGCGTCCTCAGGAGCCCATTGCTCGACGACTGGAATGCCTAGTGTCCCATTCCAAAAGCCGACCGCACGATCCATATCCTCGACTTCAAGTACTAATTCACACAATCCTGCAATCGGTAAACGTGCCATCCTTAAACTCCTCCTCTTAACGAAATGTTTCAGGGTATCTTTCCCTGATTTAAAATCCGGTAAACGAATGCTATGATGAAAGCAGCGAATGAAAAAGAGAGAAAGAAGGTGGAGTGATGGAGCACCCCCATCAAGTCGTCGGGCGCGTCAAACGTGTGCTCTTTTCTTCTGAAGAAGAAGCACACTCCATTGTATTGGTCGCCGTCAAAGAAAAGAACTTTGAACTGAAAGAAACCGAACTCGTCATCACGGGTACTGGGGTTGGGATCGAACTCGGAGGAACGTATCAAGCATTCGGTCGTCTCGTTGATCATCCTCGCTTCGGAAAACAACTGAAGGCGGAACTGATTCGGCGATCGGTTCCGATGACAAAACATGCGACGATCCGCTTCTTGACGAATGGTTCGTTCACCGGCATTGGTCCGAAGACAGCGAAAAATATCGTCGATGCTCTCGGAGAAGAGGCAGTGGATCTCATTTTGAAAGATGAACGGGTACTGAATCAGGTGCCTGGGTTAAAACAAAAACAAGCTGACATCATCTTGAGTCGACTCGCCACCTTATACGGTGTCGATCAGTTGATGCTGTTCTTAGCACCATTTGATGTTACGCCGAAGCTAGCGGCAAAGATTTATGCTGCTTACGAAGGGGACGCCATGGCGCGAATACGAGAGAATCCATATTCCTTGATGTATGAAGTGAATGGGATTGGTTTTAAGACAGCCGATCATATCGCATCACATCTCGGACTCGTCGGATTACACCCGGAGCGCGTCGCTGCTTCGATCATGCACATATTAGAACAAGAAGCAGGAGAGGGACATGCCTTTGCGACAGTCGACTCGCTATTGCAGCGAGCACCCCGTTTGCTTGGTGAAGACCCGGGTGAACGGCTAGAACAAGCGATTGAACTGTTGCTCGCTGAAGATAAGGTCAAGCTCGAAGAAGGCTGTTTGTATTTACCGACGATCTTTTATGCCGAAGTCCGAGCGGCGAAGGAACTGGCGCGCGTCATGGCGAACGGTGCCGAACAGGAAGTCGATGTCGCGACGATCCTTGAAGCAATCGGGCATCTCGAAGAACAGTTTGGCATGGAATATGCGGCGCAACAGCGAGAAGCGATCGAGTTAGCGGTCAAAGCACCGCTGATGGTCCTGACCGGTGGACCCGGTACCGGTAAGACGACTGTTATCAAGGGAATTTTACATGCCCTGCAAGAAATTCATGATTGGCCGCTTGAGAAGAGTCGCGTCAAGACGGGAGATGTTTATCCGTACGTCCTTGTTGCACCGACCGGACGCGCCGCTAAACGTTTGTCGGAAGCAACGGACGTCCCAGCGATGACGATTCATCGTCTGTTGAAGTATGACGGAACGAATTTCCAATTAAATGAAGATCAGCCGATCACGGGGAAAGTACTGATCATCGATGAGTCGTCGATGATTGATATCTACTTGTTATCGAGTCTGCTCCGTGCTGTGCCGAACGGTATGAAAATCTTGTTCGTCGGTGACCGGGATCAATTACCATCCGTTGGTCCAGGGCAAGTGCTGGCAGACTTGATGGATACGGAAGGGATTCCCGTCGTTCGTTTGAACGTCGTCCATCGCCAAGCGGAAGATTCTTCGATTTTACGGCTCGCGCATGATTTGAAGAACCGGACGACGTCAGCTGATTTGTTATCACCACTTGCGGATCGTCGCTTTTACACCGCGTCTCCGCAAGAGACGTTACGCGGCATCTCAGCCTTCGCGGAAAAAGCACTCGCAAAAGGGTATTCGAAATTCGATGTTCAGGTTCTGGCACCGACTTACCGTGGTCAGGTGGGAATCGACGAACTGAATGTCGCCTTGCAACGCGTCTACAATCCGGAGGAACCGAAAAAACGCGAAGTCAAACAAGGCACCCGGATTTACCGGACCGGGGACAAGATTCTTCAGCTCGTCAACAATGCGGAAGAGAACGTCTACAACGGAGATATCGGCGAAATCGTCAATATTTTCTTCGCCAAAGAAAACGTCGACAAGGTGGATAAGATCATCGCCCGCTTCGACCAGACGGAAGTCGAGTACAACCGGAGTGATTGGGATCAATTCACGCATGCCTACGCGATTACGATTCACAAGGCACAAGGGTCCGAGTTCCCGATCGTCTTGATGCCGGTCTATTTCACGGGGGCATTCAAACATTCTCGAAACTTGATTTATACGGCGGTCACCCGTGCGAAGTCGAGTTTATTATTGTTCGGCGACCCACGAGCGTTTCATAAAGCGTCGCAAGAAGAGGAGCCGCGGCGCCGAACACGATTGATTGAACGACTCGGTGGGGTGACAAAGACTTGACGGATGCTGTACGATAGGTAATAATCACGATAGATGAATGGACGTAACACGTTGATGGAAGATAAGTAAAAGGAAAACTCGAGTCCAGAGAGAAGTGAATCTGCTGCAATCACTTTCTCGAGTCCCTTTGAAGCTCCTTCCGGAGTCGGGTGTAAACACCTGCGGGTCATCCCCGTTATCAGATGTTCGAGGTAAGCAATGGATTGCTTACGAACGAGGGTGGTACCACGGAAGCGATGCTTTCGTCCCTTTTCAGGGATGAAGGCATCGCTTTTTTGCGTCCAAATAAAACCAATGGGGGTAACTGTTCATGAAAGCTTTAAAACCATTAACGGGTGCACAAATCCGTCAGATGTATCTTGATTTCTTCCAAAGCAAAGGGCATGCGATCGAACCGAGTGCTTCACTCGTACCGGTCGAGGATCCATCGCTCTTGTGGATCAACTCAGGGGTTGCGACACTCAAGAAGTATTTCGATGGTCGTGTCATTCCTGATAATCCACGTATCGTCAACGCACAAAAATCAATCCGGACGAATGATATCGAAAACGTCGGGAAAACAGCACGTCACCATACGTTTTTCGAGATGCTCGGAAACTTCTCTGTCGGTGATTACTTCCGTGAAGATGCAATCAAATGGGGCTGGGAACTCTTGACGAGTGATGACTGGTACGGTCTTGACCCGGAACGTCTCTCGGTCACGATTCACCCGGAAGATGACGCAGCGCGTCAAATCTGGCTTGAACTCGGTGTACCGGCTGAGCGGATCATTCCACTTGAAGATAACTTCTGGGAAATCGGTGAAGGTCCATCTGGTCCGAACACGGAAATCTTCTTCGACCGTGGACCTGCTTTTGGAGACGATCCGAACGATTCAGAACTCTACCCAGGTGGCGAAAACGAACGCTATCTCGAGATTTGGAATATCGTCTTCAGTCAGTATAACCACGATGGACACGGCAACTACACGGAACTTCCGCGTAAAAACATCGATACAGGAATGGGACTTGAGCGGATGGCATGTGTCATGCAGGACGTGCCGACGAACTTCGATACGGATCTGTTCATGCCGATCATTCATAAGACTGAAGAAATCAGCGGTAAAATCTACCGTGATGATTCGAAACTCGATGTAGCATTCAAGGTCATCGCAGACCACATCCGTACTGTGTCATTCGCAATCGGTGACGGTGCGCTTCCTTCGAATGAAGGTCGTGGATATGTCCTTCGTCGTTTACTACGCCGTGCGGTTCGTTATGCGAAGATGCTTGGAATCGAACGTCCGTTCATGTATGAACTCGTCGATACGGTCGGGAATGTCATGGTCGACTTCTACCCACAAGTTCCAGAAAAAGCAGACTTCATCAAACGTGTCATCAAAAACGAAGAAGAACGTTTCCACGAGACACTTCATGACGGTCTTGCAATCTTGAACACGGTCGCTCAGACGGCTAAATCAAACGGTGAGCACGTCATCAGTGGCGAAGATGCGTTCCGTCTGTATGACACGTATGGTTTCCCACTCGAATTGACAGTCGAGTATGCGGAAGATCATCAGATGTCTGTTGATGAAGAAGGCTTCAAACTAGCGATGGATGCACAACGTCAGCGTGCACGTGCAGCGCGTGAAGAGAGTGGTTCGATGCAACAGCAATCGGAAGTCCTCTCGACGCTAAAAGATAAAAGTACGTTCGTCGGCTATACCGACCTTAAGGCGGATGCGAAAATCATCGCATTGTTGCATGATGGAGAACGAGTCACAGAAGTCGCTGCTGGTGAAGAAGCACAAGTCATTCTCGACATCACACCGTTCTACGCTGAAAGTGGTGGTGAAGTCGCGGATACAGGAACAATCGAAGGCAAAGACTTCGTTCTTGATGTCAAAGATGTTCAAAAAGCACCAAACGGTCAAAACTTGCATACGGTCATCGTTCGTACAGGGATCGCAACGGAAGCTGCAGACGTCGTTGCAACAGTCGAAGCAGCAGAGCGTAAAGCCGTCACGAAAAACCATACGGCAACACACTTGCTTCATAAAGCATTGAAAGATACGCTCGGAACACACGTCAACCAAGCAGGATCACTCGTTTCTCCAGATCGTCTTCGTTTCGACTTCTCACACTTCGGTGCAGTGACACAAGAAGAGTTGACGAAGATTGAACAAGACGTCAACCAAGCAATCTGGGCATCACTACCGGTTGATATCGAAGAGATGAACATCGCTGATGCAAAAGCAAAAGGCGCAATGGCATTGTTCGGTGAGAAATACGGTGAAACGGTCCGTGTCGTCTCAGCAGGCACATACTCGATCGAGTTGTGTGGCGGTATCCACGTCGGGAACACAGCAGAAATCGGCTTGTTCAAGATCGTTTCAGAGTCTGGTATCGGTGCAGGTACACGCCGAATCGAAGCGGTAACGGGTGCAGGCGCATATCGTGTCATGAATCAACACTTGGAAACACTCGAACAAGCAGCAGCTGTCTTGAAGACGAAGACGACAGAAGTTCCTGTTCGCATCGAAGCACTGCAACAACAGCTCCGTGAGACGGAACGGGCGAATGAATCGTTGCAAGCAAAACTCGCGAACATCGAAGCTGCTTCATTGAAGGACGATGTTGAGGAAATCAACGGTGTGCGTGTGCTTGCGAAACGCGTCGATGTCTCAGATATGGATGCTCTTCGCGGTATGATGGACGAGTTGAAGAGCTCCCTCGGATCGGCAATCATCGTTCTCGGAAGTGCGCAAGGCGAGAAAGTCAATCTCGTCGCAAGCGTCTCAAAAGATTTAATCGACCAAGGCTATCATGCTGGTAAATTGATCAAGGAAGTCGCAACACGCTGCGGTGGTGGCGGTGGCGGTCGCCCTGACATGGCTCAAGCTGGTGGAAAAGATGCGTCGAAATTAGAAGAAGCACTCGCGTACGCTTCACAATACGTGCAATCACTGGCATAATAGAAACGTAGTGTATATGAAAGAGGTGATGAACGTGAGTCAGATGGATCAAACGATGAAATTCAACTTTCCGGAAGACGATAACAAAGCAGCGACACGTGATGTGTTGTTGACGGTCTATCATGCTTTAGAAGAAAAAGGATATCATCCGATCAACCAAATCGTCGGCTATCTCCTTTCAGGAGATCCTGCTTACATTCCTCGTCATAATGACGCACGTAATTTAATTCGTAAGATTGAACGCGACGAATTGCTCGAAGAACTCGTGAAATCTTATTTGGCGGAGAGTGGAAATTCAAAATGAAACGTGCAATGGGACTAGATGTCGGTTCGAAGACGATCGGGGTAGCGGTCAGTGACTTGATGGGCTGGACGGCGCAAGGCGTCGAGACGGTCAAGTGGACGGAACCGGATTACCCAGAAGCCTTCAAACGGCTCGATGTCATCATGAAGACATACAATGTCGAAATCCTAGTCATTGGTCTTCCGAAAAACATGAACGGTTCCATCGGTCCCCGCGCAGAAGCAAGTGAAGCTTTTGCGAAGGAAATCGAACAGCATACCGGGCTTGAAGTCGTCTTCATGGATGAACGGTTGACGACGATGCAAGCAGAACGGATGCTGATCGATGCCGATGTCAGCCGTAAAAAGCGTAAACAAGTCATCGATAAGATGGCTGCCGTCATGATCCTGCAATCGTACTTGGATCGGACGAACCGATGAAGGGGGAGAAACCGATGGCTGAAGAAAAACGTCAGTATCTCTTTCCGGATGAAGAGGGCGGCGAACATCTTTTCGAAGAATGGTACCGTTACTCGAGTGAACGTACAGGAAAAACCTATCTGTTTCTTGAAATGATCGGTAACCCTGACGAAGGAGCAGATGATCTGATCATCTGTGAGATCGATGAATATGGAGAAGGCGAAGATGATTTCGAATTGAGCCTGATCGATGAAAATGATGAGCAAACTTGGGATGAACTCGAGCTTGCGTTAAAGGAGCGGATCACTGATGCAACAGAATGAACCAACACGTTACGTAATTCCGGACGGCGAAGGAAATGATTTCGAATTCGTAGAACGTCTGCGTTACGAAAGCCCACGTTCGAGTAAGACATACATCTTCCTTGAGCCAATCGGAGCAGACTATGACGAAGCAGAAGAAGTCGATATCTTCGTTTACGAACTTGACGAATACGGTGATGGAGACAACGACTTCAACCTCGTACCGATCGATGAAGATGATACAGCGACTTGGGATGAAATCGAAGAAGTCTTTAACACGCTCGAAGATCAGTTAGACTAACCCGACTCATGACAGGTGACGTCGTAAGAGACTTTCTCTTACGATGTCACCTTGTTTTAAGAGAAGAAGGAGGAACCGATGGAGAACGAATGGAAGCAAAATGCCGAAATCGAAAAAAGGCGACGCCGGACATCACGGCGGATTACGCTAATCATCCTTTCTGTGTTGTTGACGATTTTTCTAGTTGCCAGTGCGGTCGTCTATGTCTTTTTGAAAAATGCGCTTGAACCAGTCGATGAAGCAGCGACGAAATCCGTCAAAGTCGAAGTTCCTTTAGGAGCAGGGACGAGTACGATTGCTTCCTTACTAAAGGAAAAAGACTTGATCGCGAACGAGACGATTTTCCGTTATTACGTCCGTTATAAGAATGAATCGTCATTCCAGGCGGGTACGTATACACTGTCACAAGCCATGTCCCCGGATGAAATCATCAATGAATTAAAGACGGGAACGGTCATGAAGGCAGCGGATGTGAAAATCACGTTACCTGAAGGCATCACGATGGATCGTCAAATCGCTTTGATCGCGAAAGCAACGAACTTCAAGGAAGAGACGGTCCGTAAAGAATTGACGGATGCGACATTCATCGACAGCATGATTGAAAAATATCCGATGTTGACGGATGAAGTGAAAAAAGATGGTGTCCTGTATGCACTTGAAGGGTACCTCTTCCCAGCAACGTATGAGTTTGATAAAGGAAAAAGCATTGATCAAATCGTCGAGACGATGCTCGATGAAACAGAAAAAGTCTACGATGAGAATGCGGATGCCATTCAAAAGTCTGGCATGACCTTCCATGAAGTACTCAGTCTCGGTTCCATGGTCGAGCGTGAAGCGGCGACAGCAGATGATCGTCGTGAAATCGCTGGTGTCTTTAAAAATCGATTGGATGACGGTATGAAGTTACAGTCGGATCCAACGGTTTGGTATGGCACAGGTGAAAATACGGCTTTAACGACGCTGAAGGATCTCGAGAACAATTCGAAGTACAATACGTACAAGTACGAAGGGATTCCGATTGGTCCGATTTCAACGGTCAGTAAGGATTCGGTACTTGCCGTGTTAAATCCGAATAAAACGAAATATGTCTATTTCTTCGCCCGTCCACCAAGTGATAAACATCCACGAGGACAGATTCTATACGAAGAGACATATGAAGAACATCAACGAAACGTCGTTAAGTATAAGCCGGAATGGGTGGAATACGAAGCGAGTAAAGAGCAATGAGCAACGGGTTGGGTTGAAGCGGGAAGTTCGCTTCAAGTCAACCTGTTTATGCGGAAGAGGGAGTGAATGGCGTGAATGATTTCACGACCTATGTCGAATCAATGATTCATCCTCGAGATGCTCTGTTAGAAGAAATGGAGCGTTATGCGGAAGAACATCATATACCAATCATCGAACTGACAGGTTCCGAAGTCTTGTTATCGCTCCTGCGATTACAACAACCGAAGCGCATTTTAGAAGTCGGAACCGCAATCGGATATAGTGCGATTCGGATGGCGCGTGCGCTACCGGATGCGCGCATTACGACGATTGAACGAAATGCAAAGCGGTATGAAGAAGCAAAAACCTTCATCGCCCGGTCAGATGTGGCGGACCGGATTGACATCATTTTTGGTGATGCAGTAGAATTAGCCGAAACGCTTGAAGACCAGTTCGATGCGGTCTTCATTGATGCCGCTAAAGGACAGTATAAAAAATTCTTTGCAGGATATGGGCGACTCATTCCTGAAGGCGGCGTACTCTATACGGATAATCTCTTCTTACACGGAGATGTCCTCGAGTCTGATCCGAAGACATTCGATCGAAGAAGACGTCGACTCGTACGTCTCGTCAAGGAATTCACGGTCTGGATGATGGAACAAGAACAATACGATACGACGATTTTTCCGCTCGGTGACGGTGTATCCGTCAGTCGGAAAAAGTCGAAATGATGGAGGAACGAATGACATGCAAAAACCGGTAGTAATTGGCGTAGCGGGCGGAACGGGTTCAGGGAAGACGACGGTGGCACGTTCACTCGTCGATGCGTTCCCAAGTGAATCAATCGTCATGATTGAGCAGGACGCGTATTATAAAGATCAAAGTGATTTATCAATGGAGGAGCGGTATCAGACAAACTATGATCACCCGTTCGCTTTTGATAATGGTCTGTTGATTGAGCACATTCAGTCGCTCCGTGAAAACATTGCCGTTGAAAAACCGGTATATGACTATGTCGCCCACACGCGGGCACAAGAAACGATTCGTCTCGAACCACGCGATGTCATCATCGTAGAAGGAATTTTAGCGCTTGAAGACGAACGGTTACGGGAACTAATGGATATCAAGGTGTTCGTCGATACGGATGCGGACGTTCGCATTTTGCGTCGGATGCAACGTGATATTAACGAACGTGGACGCTCGATCGACTCAGTCGTTGAGCAGTACACGAACGTCGTTCGTCCGATGCATCTGCAGTTCTGTGAACCAACAAAACGGTATGCGGACATCATCGTACCGGAAGGCGGCGAGAATCATGTCGCGATCGATTTACTCGTGACGAAGATTCGAGCGATTCTTGATTATCGTTCAGCACTCGATCAAAGAGGATATTGATTCCAAAAAAGATGTGAATATACTATACTAGTGGAATAAAAAGGAGCGTGACAAAAATGGCAGAAAAGCAATACTACATGACGCTTGAAGGTAAAGCGAACATTGAAAATGAATTGAATGAATTGAAGTCAGTCCGCCGGAAAGAAGTCGTCGAGAACATCAAGATCGCCCGTTCGTTCGGTGACCTTTCAGAGAACGCTGAGTACGATTCAGCAAAAGAAGAGCAAGCGATGGTCGAAGGCCGGATCGCTCAACTTGAAGAGATGCTTCGTAATGTTGCCATCATCTCAGAAGAAGAGAAGGATATCTCGGTCGTCGGTATCGGAACGACGGTCACTTTCTTAAGTGTCGAAGATAACGAAGAAGATACGTATACGATCGTCGGTAGTGCCGAAGCAGATCCGTTCACGGGTAAAATCTCGAACGAATCACCAATCGCGAAAAGTTTAATGGGGCACCAAGTCGGAGATCAAGTCTCTGTACCAGCACCAGGCGGCGAATACGCAGTAAAAATTACATCGATCAAATAAAGAACACAGGAGCCGGAGCAATCCGGCTTTCTGTTTGATGGAGGAATGAATTATGCCAATCGCAATCATCGGCGCAATGGAAGAGGAAGTCAACTTATTGCGTAATGAGTTATCAGAACGTAAAGATACAGTCATCGCAAACTATCATTTTTATGAAGGGCTTTTAAATAGCGTTCCTGTCGTCATCTTGAAGTCAGGAATCGGGAAAGTGAACGCTGCGATCGGGACGACATTATTGCTAGACCACTACAAACCAAGTGCTGTCATCAATACGGGCTCAGCAGGTGGATTCAAGGAAGGCTTAACGGTCGGGGATGTCGTCGTCTCAACAGAAGTACGTCACCACGACGTCGACGTGACGGCATTTGGATACGAATATGGTCAGGTACCTGGAATGCCAGCTGCCTATCAAGCAGATCCGAAGCTTGTTGCAACGGCAGAAGCCGTCATCGAGCGGATGGATGCGATTCGCGTCGTTCATGGATTAATTGCGACAGGCGATTCATTCATCCACGATTCAGAGCGCTCTGCTCAAATCAAGGCGCACTTCCCAGAAATCGCAGCCGTCGAGATGGAAGCAGCACCAATCGCACAAGTCTGTCATCAGTTCGGTGTTCCGTTCGTCGTAACGCGGTCGATTTCAGATAGCGCCAATGAAGAAGCGTCACTCTCGTTTGATGAATTCCTCGAGATTGCGTCAATCAATTCCGCTAAAATGGTCATGGAAGTCGTACGGACGTTAGCAGAATGAGGTATGGGGAAGGGCACGGGAGACCATGCTCTTCCTTTTTTCTTTGACAAAAGCATATTAACGCTTTATATTAGTACCAGATACTAATAACAAAAGGGGATGCCTTATGAAGATCGGGATTGTAGGATTAGGAACGTCTTTGCCGTCACGCCGCGTGACGAACGATGAATTAGCAACGACGCTCGATACGAGCGATGAATGGATTCGGACACGGACAGGAATCGGGGCACGACGGATTGCAGCCGATGATGTGGATGTCACTGACTTAGCGACAGAAGCTGCTCAGAAAGCGCTTGATGATGCTGGATTGACAGTAGAGGACATCGGGTTGATCGTCGTCGGAACGGCAACAGGACGAGCATTTCCGTCTACTGCCTGTATCGTTCAAGAGCGTCTTGGAGCACGCGGAGCGACTGCATTCGATATTAGTGCGGCATGTAGTGGTTTCATCTTTGCATTACAAACAGCTGCTAGCATGTTAGCAACAGTCGAAGGAAAACATGCGCTCGTCATCGGTGCTGAAAAAATGTCGAGTATCGTCGACTGGTCAGACCGGTCAACTGCCATCTTATTTGGAGACGGTGCAGGGGCAGTCGTCATCGGATCAACTGAGCAAGAGGGTCTTAATGCCTTTGAGCTTGGAACAGATGGACGCGGAGCACATTTGTTATTTAAGGACATCGATGGACCAATCGAGATGAATGGTCGTGAAGTCTTTAAGTTCGCTGTTCGCAAATTACCGGAAATCGTTGAAAAAGTCATTCAAAAAGCGGATAGCACACTCGAAGACATTGATATCTTGATTCCGCATCAGGCAAACCTACGAATTATCGATGCAGCGTGCGAACGACTGCATATACCGCAAGAGAAAGTCATCGTCACCATCGATGAGCATGCGAATACTTCGGCTGCTTCAATCCCACTCGCGCTCGAAGAAGCACGTCAACAAGGACGCTTGACACCTGGTACGAAGCTCGTACTTGCTGGATTCGGTGCCGGATTGACTTGGGGAGCAGCATACATTACTTGGACTAAAGGAGAGAACACATAAGATGATGAGAAAACGCGTTGTAGTCACAGGAATCGGAGCACTGACACCAATCGGGAACGATGCTAATACATTCTGGGAAGCATTAAAAGAAGGAACGAACGGGATTCGACCGATGGAGCGTCTCGATATCGATGAATATCCAACAAAGGTCACTGGCGAATTGCAGAACTTCGACGTGACAGAATTCATCGAGGCGAAAGAAGCACGCAAGATGGACCGCTTCGTTCATTACTCACTTGTCGCAAGCATGGAAGCTGTAAAAGATGCTGGAATTGATATCAAGTCGATTGCTGAACGTGCAGGTGTCTGGATTGGATCAGGGATTGGTGGCGTGGAGACAATCGAGAAACAAGCAAAAATTTACTTCGAGCGCGGACACCGTCGTGTCAGCCCGTTCTTCATTCCGATGATGATTCCGAACATGGCAAGCGGTCAGGTATCGATCTATACCGGAGCCAAGGGGCCGAATAACTGTTCTGTCACAGCATGTGCTTCAGGAACGAATGCGATCGGGGAAGCACTTCGTGTCATCGAACGGGGCGATGCAGATGTCATGATCGCTGGTGGAGCGGAAGCACCAATCACGAACTTAGCGTTTGCTGGTTTTTGTTCCAACAAAGCGATGTCAACGAATCACGATCCTGAGACAGCAAGCCGTCCGTTTGACGAAGGACGTGATGGATTCGTCATGGGAGAAGGAGCAGGCATCTTGATTCTTGAAGAGTACGAGCATGCGGTAGCACGTGGCGCAAAAATCTATGCCGAAGTCAGTGGGTATGGATTAACAGCTGACGCCTACCACATCACAGCTCCAGATCCAGATGGAGACGGTGGAGCACGTGCGATGGCAATGGCAATCCAAGATGCAGGTATCGCACCAGGAGCAGTCGGATATATCAATGCACACGGAACGAGTACACCGATGAACGACATTCTTGAAACGAAAGCGATCCACAGTGTCTTCGGTGAACAGGCAAAACAACTCGTCGTCAATTCGACGAAATCGATGATTGGTCACTTGCTTGGTGGCGCAGGTGGGGTCGAGGCGATTGCGACGATTAAATCGCTACAAGAACAAACCGTTCACCCAACGATTCATCTCAAACAGCCAAGTGAAGGTTGTGATCTTGATTACGTGACGGAAGGTGCACGGAGCGTCGAATTGAATTACGCCCTGAGCAACTCGCTCGGGTTCGGTGGACACAACGCATCACTCGTCTTCAAACGTTACGAAGCTTAAGCTTAAGCGATTCCCTTGGAAAAACGAGGGGGTCGCTTTTTTGCTGATTTTCTGATTCAATAGAGAAATGCGTGTTTGACGCAGAAAGGAGTCGTTTATGACTAACATCACAAGAAAAACATCAATCCTGATACTGATCCTATTTTTATTGATTGGTCTCAGTGGTACGCTCATATATCGTCTATCATCTCAAAAGACGAAAACAGATCAGGAGACCCAAGCAGTGAAGGTTGAATTAATTGAATCATCACTCCCGAAAACATCCGATATTGCGTTAGCGACGGATAGCCGTTCTCAGACACTGTTAGCACAACTGTATGAAGGATTATATGTCTTTACTTCTGGGACATCCGTCCGTAGAGGATTAGCACAGGATATGTCAGTCTCAAAGGATCGTCTGACGTATACGATTCAACTCAAACAAACGAAAAATGCGCAGGGTCAGTCGATCACGGCACAAGACTTTGTCGATAGTTTCCGACGTGTAGCAGCTAATAAAACGAATTCTCCTTATGGTTTTTTATTTGAAGTGTTTGAAAATGGACGTGCCGTCAACGACGGAAAAATGAAGCCAGAGCGTTTAGGTGTAAAGGCGAAAGGACGCGATCAACTTGTCATCACGCTGAATCAGCCGGTTTCGAATCTAAAAGAATTACTCGCGATGTCCGTCTTTTATCCCCAACCGGAATCTAAGAAGTGGCAGGAGCTCACGGGTAATGGTCCGTTTACACTAGAACAGATGTCGAAAAACGGATACACGCTTAAGAAAAACAACCAGTATCATCAACAAAATGTTGTCACGGTCGAGAAAGTGAAAAGTCGCATCATCTTTGATCATCAGACGCAATGGAGTACGTATGAGAACAGTAAAGCAGCGATTCTTCCGTTACAAGAGAGTGTCGAGACACAAGAAGATCAAGTCTCTCGACCAACCTATCAAAAAAAGCGGAGCGGTGTCTTTTATATCGCATTTAATCAAAAAAATGAAGCCTTCCGCGAAAAAACACTCCGACAACGAATTGCTTACGCCTTGATGGAAAAAGAGTCCGTTCAACTTCCTTTAGGATATGCAGGCATTCCGACGAATCGATTCGTTGTCACAGATACGAATGTATTAATGACAGAACCGGTACAAGTAAAAAAAGAAAATGGTAAACAACAGAAGAAACAACGAATCGAGATGCTTAATTTTGATGATCCACAGGCAAAACGGATCGGGAAACAGCTCGAGACGTATCTTGAGAAACAGTTGCCTGATATTGATATCGTCCTTAAACCCGTTGCGATTGAAGAGAAAATAAATAAAGAACAATCAGCACAATATGCGATGACACTTACAGGTTGGATGCCAGATTATCCAGGTCCACTTGCGTATTTGAATCAGTTCGTTTCGGATAATCCGTTAAATTCCGTAAACTATCAATCCGACACGTATGATCAGACGATTGAAAAAGCACGACAGGCGCAAGATGTAAAGAAAAAACAAGCACTGTATCATCAAGCGGAAAAACGTTTAATTAAACAAGATGCTGTCATCGTTCCTTTGTATCAGACGACTGAAAAATTATATGTTTCTGATACGATTCAAGGAATTGAAGTCCCCATCTATGGACCAGAATACCTACTTCGATCGATGAAAATTCTAAAATAATTATTTAACTGGGACTATTTTTGCGTGTGGTCCCAGTCTTTTTTGAAAAAATATTTAGAAAAATCGGATAAAAGGTTTGCAAAATTATCAGAACATTGTAAACTATTTGTAACGAAGGGTTTGATTCGAATATAGTAATTCTTTTTTTTTCGGTCAAAAACCTGACAGTATCATGCTTTTAGAATTTTAGGGGGGTCATCGTAACATGAAGAAGAAAAGCTTTGCTCTAGCTACATCTGTAGCTCTCGTATCAAGTGCGTTCCTCGCAGCTTGTTCGACAACGGATTCAGGCGACAAATCGGGCGACACAGGTTCAAGCAAAAAATCAAGTGAACAAACGCTTAACTTGATTGAATCAGCTGATATTCCTACACTGAACCCGACGACTTCGACGGACTCGGTCTCATTCAACGTGTTGAATAACACGATGGAAGGTCTGTACCGTCTTGATGACAAGCAGCAACCAACACCAGGTATTGCTGAAAGCCACAAAGTATCGGACGACAAGTTGACGTACACGTTCAAATTACGTGATGCGAAATGGTCTGATGGTACACCACTTACGGCAAAAGATTTCGAATATGCATGGAAAGAAGTTCTAAATCCTGAGAACGCTTCACAGTATGCATATGTCTTCTACAATATCGAAGGTGCAGAAGAGTACAACACGAAAAAAGGCGATCGTGATGCTGTCGGTGTTAAAGCAGTCGATGACAAAACGCTCGAAGTTAAGTTAAAAGCACCTGCAGATTACTTCCTCGGTCTCACTGGATTCGGACCATTCATGCCGAAATCAGAAGAACTTTCGAAGAAAATCGGGAAAGACTTCGGTTCGACTGCAGATAAGTCGCTCTATAACGGACCATTCAAATTAACAGAGTGGACACGTGAGCAAGGCTGGAAAATGGTTAAAAACGATAACTACTGGGATAAAGATGCGGTCAAACTTAAAACGATCAACGTTAAGGTCGTTAAAGAGACAGCGACAGGTGTTAACCTTTACGAAAAAGGTGACATCGATCGTACAGGTCTAACTTCTGAGTTTGTTGCTCAGTACAAAGACAATAAAGAGTTTAAAACAAAAGGTGAATCAACAATCTTCTACCTTTACCTCAACACAAAGGTAAAAGCACTTGATAACGAAAAAATCCGTCGCGCCATCGATATGGGTTACAACAAAAAAGGAATCACGGATGTTATCCTTGCAAACGGATCACTTCCAGCAAACTATCTTGTACCAAAAGATTTCGCGAAAGACGCTGACGGAAAAGACTTCCGTGACAAGTATCCAACATTCAACGAATACAATGCAGACGAAGCGAAAAAACTCTGGGAAGAGGGCTTAAAAGAAATCGGTCAAAAATCGGTTGATCTTGAACTCTTGAACTATGATAGCGATGATTCGAAGAAAATTGGTGAGTTCTTGAAAGGCGAGCTTGAGAAAAACCTTCCAGGTATGAAGGTTACGATCAAGCAACAACCGTTCAAAAACAAACTTGATCTTGAGAACAAAGGCGATTTCGAGTTCTCAGTAGCGGGCTGGGGTCCTGACTATCAAGATCCAATGACGTTCCTCGATCTCTTCGTCACTGGCGGACCATACAACCGTGGTAAATGGTCAAATGAAGAGTACGATAAACTCATCAAAGACGCACAAACACAAACAGATGCAGCAAAACGTTGGTCTGAATTGCAAGAAGCTGAGAAAATCCTTCTTGATTCTGCAGCGATCTCACCTGTTTATCAGCGTGGACGTGCATTCCTCGTTAAACCATACGTCAAAGGAGTCGTCGAGCATAACTTCGGCGCAGACTTCTCTTACAAATGGGCTTCGATCGAAGGAAAATAAGCAAAATAAAAACTACTTCCGATTTCATCCGGAAGTAGTTTTTTGTTTGGAAATATCAAAAAAGACCGGAGCATTCCGATCTCTTTTGGAGAAAAACTTATTTTTTTACTTTGGCACGCTTCCGCTGTAAGCCCATTGCCTTCTCGATTTTCGCGAGTTTTTTAGCGGCAACGGCTTCAGCACGGTCACGCCCAGCATCAAGAATCTGATCGAGTTCTTCCGAATCAATCAATTCATAGTAGCGTTGTTGAATCGGTTCAAGTTCCGAAATGATTGCTTCGGCGACATCTGCTTTAAATGTTCCGTAGTTCGAACCTTCGTATTTAGTTTCGAGATCTGGAATCGAGATGCCAGCGAGTAGGGAGTAGATCTCAAGTAAATTCGACACACCTGGTTTGTTCTCTCGATCGAATTTGACGATACCTTCCGAGTCCGTGACGGCTGATTTTACTTTTTTACGAATGACGTCTGGTGCGTCAAGCATCGAGATGAAGCCTTTCGGATTCTGATCAGATTTTGACATCTTTTTGTCTGGCGTCGTCAGGCTCATGATCCGAGCTCCTGACTCAGCTATGATTGGTTCTGGTAATGTGAACGTCTCATAGTAACGACTATTGAAACGCTGAGCTAGGTCGCGCGTTAACTCAATGTGTTGTTTTTGATCATCCCCGACCGGAACGAGTTCCGCATCATAGAGTAGGATATCGGCTGCCATGAGTGTGGGATAAACAAACAGACCTGCACCAATCCGGTCTTTTCCTTGAGATTTATCTTTATACTGTGTCATACGCTCGAGCTCACCCATCCCGGAGAGACACGTCAACATCCAGCCGAGTTGCGCATGCGCTTTGACTTCCGATTGAACGAAGATCGTTGATTTTTCTGGATTCAGACCACTTGCGATGTAAAGTGCAGCGAGTGCACGTGTATTGTTCATCAGTTCGACACGATCGATATCGACCGTGATCGAATGTAAATCAACGACGCAATAATACGCATCATGCCCGTCCTGTAAGTTAACGAAGTGTTTCATGGCACCTAAGTAATTTCCGAGTGTCACTGTTCCTGTTGGTTTGATACCTGAGAAAATCGTTTTCATAGTGAAATCCCTCCAAATAATAAAATCAAAATAAAAAACGTCCCTTGAAAATCAAGGGACGAATCATCGCGTTGCCACCCAAGTTGCTATTCGCATAGCCGCTCAATTTGCTGTAATGGGCAACCCCATCTGACTCTACTTGATTCAAGTCAGCCACTCGAAAGTCCATTCACGTAGGCATCACCTGTCCATTTTCAGCACCATGGACTCTCTGAAAGGGATGTACCTAAGTTACTACTCTTTGTCGTCGTGTTTTCTTGTTTAATTCATTTAAGTTTACCATACGATAGAAGACACGTCACGGTGATTTCGATTAAAAGTAAGAGATGATCAGCGATACGATAATGAAGATGACACCGCTAGATACATAAGGTTTTGTTCGCGCAGAAGCCCGATTTTGCTTTTTACGGAGGACTTCTTCCTCTTCGTCATCATCTTCGTAGTAATCGCCATCAATCTCTCGAAGCTTTGCTTCCCGTTGTTTTTTAAATCCAGCTGTCATGCCACGGAAGAAGCCGTTAGCCGACATGTTGGAAAAGAATCCGATTGCCATCAGCAAAAAGCCTCCAATGAACAACCCACCGGATAGATGGTATATAATACCGTGCGTCGAATCGATGATAGTCGCCCATATCGTATAAAGTAACACCAGAATGACCGCAGTGATGACCGGTCGGAAATAGGTCGATCGCATGAAAAATCCCCCTTTATTGCATTGATACTCTTAGTATACGAAACTTTTAATCCTGTTACGAATCAGTAACAGACGAATGATGCAAAATAGCAAATAGTGTGACTATTTACTTGACGTTAATGCTATTCTCACATAAAATCAATTTATCACTTCGTTTAGGTTTTTGAAACTAGGTCAATGGATTTTGGGGAATACATTGCAGTTTCGACGGGACGTTATTGATGTCATAGGCATTATGGCAACTTGGAAATTGAAAAGGAGATGACTTACCGATGAAGAAAAAAACAGTCGGTCTTGCTTTATCCGTCATGCTTGCAGGAAGCGCTGTGCTTGCTGGATGTTCGACAGGTGGAGGAGACAGTGATTCAGGTTCGACAGACGGAAAGAAAAATTTACGTTTGACGGATACATCGGATATCACGACAGTTGACCCAGCGAAAGCTACGGATGCTGTCGCGTTCAACATGATCGGGAACACGATGGAAGGTCTTTATCGTTTAGACAAAGACGGAAAAGCGATTCCAGCACTTGCAGAAAAAACAGATATTTCAAGTGACAATTTAACGTATACGTTCACACTTCGTGATTCGAAATGGTCTGACGGTACGCCGGTCAAAGCACAAGACTTTGAATTTGCATGGAAGCGTGCAGCTGATCCGAAAACAGGTTCTGGTTATTCTTACATCTTTGACACGTTAAAAAACGGCTCTGATGTGACAAAAGGTAAAAAATCTGTCGACGAACTCGGTGTTAAAGCAATCGATGACAAAACGTTAGAAGTAAAACTTGAGCGTCCGGCTCCTTACTTCCTCTCATTGACATCTTTCGGTACGTACACGCCAATTAGCGAAGATTTCTACAAAAAGAATGAAAAAGACTTCTCACTTAAACCAGATAAATTGCTTTATAACGGTCCTTTCGTTTGGGAATCGTGGAAAACGGATTCAAAACGTGTTCTGAAAAAGAACGACAACTACTGGGATAAAGATGCCGTCAAACTTGATGAAGTTACGATCAGTGTCGTTAAGGATACGTCAACAGTAGCGAATCTTTATGATTCAAATGAGATTGATTATGCAGGTCTGACTTCAGAGCAAGTTGAAGCTTATAAATCGAAGCCGGAATTCAAAACAGCTCTTCGCTCTTCGATTGCTTATTTGAAATTCAACAACGAAGATGCAACGATGAAGGACGTGAATGCACGTAAAGCCATCGCTCGTGCGATCGATCCAAAAGGAATCACGGATACGCTTCTTGCGAACGGATCGATTCCAACAACAAGCTTCATTCCAAAAGAATTTGTCAAAGATGCATCAGGAAAAGACTATACAAGCGACATCAACTGGTTCGATCGTGATGCTAAAGAAGCAGCAGATCTTTGGAAAAAAGCAAATGGTAACAAAAAGACGACGATTGAATTGCTCTCATTCGATAGTGAAGATGCGAAAAAAATCGGTGAGTATATGAAAGGTCAAATCGAGAAGAATCTTCCAAACGTCACAGTTGCCATCAAGCAACAGCCGTTTAAGAATAAACTCGATCTTGAAGCAAAAGGAGATTATCAAATCTCTTACTCACTTTGGGGTCCAGACTACCAAGATCCAATGTCTAACCTCTCGATCTTTGAATCAACAAACAGCCAAAACGACGTCAAGTATAAATCCTCTGCTTATGATAAATTGTTGAATGCAGCGAATGAAGAGTCAGATTTAACAAAACGTCTTGATCTCTTTAAACAAGCGGAAGCACAATTGATCGAAAAAGATCAAGCGATTGCTCCAATTTATCAAGCTGGTTCTGCATATTTAAGCCGTCCGACGGTCAAAGATTTCAACCGTCAATTGTTCGGAGCAGATTTCCAATACAAATACGTTGACATTAAGTAATCGAGAATGGGAGCGTCCCCTGATCAGTTCGGGTACGCTCCTGTTTTATACTACTTTTTCTGAATGGAAACTCATTTTTTACGAAAATGTGAAAGTTTCGTAAAAAAGTAGTTCTAATTACTTTGTTAGCAAAGTATAATGGAATCAAACGAAAAATTCTGACTATTGGATGAAATTAGAAAAACATCCAAACGAACATCAAATCAAAGCACAATAAAAAAAGAATTTTTAAATTTTTATGACAAAATTCTTGAATGTTCCGACAATTGTGGGTCATACTGATTTTATTGATGTTTCGAAAAAAACAGAAAATCTTTATAGGGGGTGCCATCTTATGGGCCGTTATTTAGCTCAACGCCTGATCTACGGCGTAATGACGTTTTTACTCATCGCTTCGTTCACTTTTTTCTTGATGGATCTGCTACCAGGTTCACCGTTCCAAAACCAGGAGAAACTTTCTCCTGAACAGTTGAACATCCTTCGGGATAAGTACAACTTGAATGATCCACTTCCGCAACGCTACGCAGCGTACATGGTCAACTTGTTCCAAGGAGATCTTGGTATTTCATTTAAGTATGATAGCCGTCCGGTAACGGATCTGATCTCTGAACGAATTGGACCATCGGCTCAACTTGGAGTTCAAGCGTTGATTCTTGGCGTCCTACTAGGGCTTGTACTTGGTGTTATCGCGGCGCTTCGTCACAACACAGTGATTGATTATGGTGCGATGTTCGTATCGGTTATCGGGATCTCAGTACCTTCCTTCGTATTCGCCTCACTCCTTCAGTACTATGTCGGCGTGAAATGGGGCGTTTTGCCAGTCGCGTTCTGGGAAAGCCCGGCGCATACTATTTTACCGACCATATCGTTATCACTTGGGGTCACGGCCTCGATTGCTCGATTCGTCCGTACAGAGATGTTGGAAGTTACAGGTCAGGATTACGTCACGTTAGCTAAAGCAAAAGGCCTAGATGGTCAAGCGATTACTTGGAAACACATGGTTCGGAATGCTTTGATTCCGGCAATCACGATTCTTGGACCGATGACAGCTGCGCTAATCACAGGTACGCTTGTTATTGAAAAAATCTTTGCGGTACCAGGACTGGGTGAGTTATTCGTATCATCGATCACACAAAATGACTACACGGTTATCATGGGAACGACGTTATTCTTCTCGGCAGTCTTCATTCTCATGATCTTAATCGTCGATTTACTGTACGGTGTCGTTGATCCACGGATTCGTTTGGGGGGTAACAAATAATGGCTGAACAAAATTCAAATGCAAAATCAGAACAGTTTGATTCGTCACTGTTCCAACACGTTGAGTTCAATGAACAGGCGGGAGAACGCCTTGCTGGTAAAAGTTTAAACTTCTGGCAAGATGCATGGATGCGTTTGCGTAAGAACAAAGCGGCGATCCTATCGTTAGCGGTCATCATCATCATCGCGATCATGTCACTAGTGGGTTCTTCACTTTCTGGTAATGATCCTTATACCCAAACAATCACACAGGCTAAACTTCCGCCTAAAGTTTCAGGGTTAGAGTGGGCTGGTTTTGATGGTATGGCAACACTTGGTGAAACACCGATTGATTTTTATAAACAAAAACAGGTGACAGAGAACTTCTGGTTTGGTACGGATCACCTTGGTCGTGATCTTTGGTCACGTGTCTGGGAAGGCACAAAGATTTCCTTATTCATCGGTTTAATGGCAGCAGTCATTGACGTTCTCGTAGGTGTCACATACGGTGGTATCTCTGCTTATTATGGTGGACGTGTCGATAACATCATGCAACGGATTGCTGAAATTTTGACAGGTGTACCGAACTTGATCTTAATTATCTTGTTCATCTTAATTCTTGAACCAGGGATTACGACGATCATCCTTGCGATGACGATTACCGGCTGGATCGGGATGAGCCGACTTGTTCGTGGTCAAATTTTGAAACTAAAGAACCAAGAGTTCGTTCTTGCAGCACGGACACTTGGTGCTTCTAGCACACGGTTGATCTTCAAACACTTGATTCCAAATACCTTGGGAACGATCATCATCTCACTCATGTTCACGATTCCAAGTGCAATTTTCTTTGAAGCATTCTTAAGCTTCATCGGTTTAGGACTTGCACCACCACAACCGTCACTTGGTACTTTGATCAACGAAGGGTATAAAGAACTCAAAACGTTCCCTTACTTGCTCGTTGTTCCATCGACGGTCATCGTACTCCTCATGATCAGCTTCAACATGTTGGCAGATGGATTACGTGATGCGTTCGACCCACGTTTACGACGCTAACGGAAACTAGAGAGGAGCTCATTCACAATGGAAACTATTTTATCTGTTCGCGACCTGAATGTCGCTTTCCATACGTATGCCGGGACGGTTCAAGCCGTCCGCGGTGTATCGTTTGATTTGAAAAAAGGCGAGACACTCGCAATCGTTGGTGAGTCTGGTTCTGGTAAGTCAGTTACTTCAAAAGCAATCATGCGTTTGATTCCAAACCCACCGGGTGAAATCACGAAAGGCGAGATTTTATTCGAAGGTCGTGACTTAGTTAAGCTTTCCGATAAAGAGATGCAAAAAGTCCGTGGTCGTGATATCGCAATGATCTTCCAGGATCCAATGACATCACTTAACCCGACGATGACAATCTATAAACAAATCGCTGAAGGCTTAAAACGTCACCAAGGTTTAACGGGTGACGCAGCGAAGAAACGTACACTCGAACTTTTGACACTCGTAGGGATTCCAAACCCAGAAGCGCGTCTGAAACAATACCCACACCAATTATCAGGTGGGATGCGTCAACGGATTGTCATCGCGATCGCACTTGCTTGTAACCCGAAAGTATTGATTGCGGATGAGCCGACAACTGCACTCGATGTTACGATTCAAGCTCAGATTCTTGAGTTATTGAAAGACATCCAGCAAAAAACGGGTACAGCGATTATCTTCATTACACACGATTTAGGTGTCGTAGCGAACATGGCTGACCGTGTAGCCGTCATGTATGCTGGTAAATTGATTGAAAAAGGAACGGTAGATGAGATCTTCTATGAGCCACGTCATCCATACACATGGGGACTACTTGGTTCGATGCCACGTCCATCTGATGACCGTTCGCAAGATCTTCCAGCAATTCCTGGAACGCCACCGAACTTGATGCACCCACCAGTAGGTGATGCGTTTGCACCGCGTAATAAATACGCGATGAAGATTGATTTCGAGAAAGAACCACCTTTCTTCAAAATCTCAGATACACACGAAGCGGCGACGTGGTTGCTCCATCCACAAGCACCTTATGTTGAACCACCTGCAGCAATCCGTGACTTGGCATTAAAATACCGTCCGGACAGCGTGTTCTCAAAATCGCTTCTGAAAGGCGGTCTGAAGTAATGGAAAACCGTAAGAAACTACTTGAAGTAAAAAACTTAAAACAACACTTTAATATTGGTCGCGGTCGTGTCGTTAAAGCAGTCGATGGTCTCTCGTTTGATATCTATGAAGGAGAAGTGCTCGGTCTTGTAGGGGAGTCAGGCTGCGGTAAATCGACAACTGGTCGTTCGATCATCGGCTTGTATGATGCGACAGACGGCGAAGTCATGTTCAAAGGTGAAAACGTACACGCGAAAAAATCGCGTAAAGAGAAACTGAAGTTTAACCGTGCGATGCAAATGATCTTCCAAGATCCATATGCCTCTTTAAATCCACGTATGACAGTCGGTGATATCATCGCTGAAGGTATCGATATCCATGGCTTAGCGAACTCGAAAGAGGAGCGTAATAACCGTGTGTATGATTTACTTGAGACTGTTGGTTTAACGAAAGAACACGCGAGTCGTTACCCGCATGAGTTCTCAGGTGGTCAGCGTCAGCGGATTGGGATCGCACGCGCACTTGCTGTAGAGCCGGACTTCATCATTGCGGATGAGCCGATTTCAGCACTCGATGTATCGATTCAAGCCCAAGTCGTCAACTTGATGAAAAAACTACAACGGGATCGCAGCTTGACATACTTGTTCATCGCCCACGATTTATCGATGGTCAAGTATATCTCAGACCGGATCGGTGTTATGTATCAGGGTCACCTCGTTGAATTGTGTGATGCCGATCGTCTGTATGAGAATCCAGTTCATGCGTATACGAAGTCACTTCTATCTGCGATTCCGCTTCCGGATCCAGAGCACGAGCGGACACGTAAACGGATTATCTTTGATCGTCCGACGAGTGGACCGGTTGGTAAATCGGATGAAGATTCGAGCATTCCACCACTTCGTGAAATCGAGCCAGGTCACTTCGTTTCGATGACGGATGCAGAACTTGAAGCGTATCAAGCGCAACTCGTATAATTTTTTAAAATAAAAGGCATTTCCACGTTGATCGTGGAAATGCCTTTTTAATTTTCTGATGCGATACGCGGTAGATGAGCAAATCGGTGGACGACTGAATCGATCGCATCAAGACGACGCATGGCTTCTTCAAAGTCAATTTTTTCGTAATGATGGAGTCCGCCCGGCTGTTCTTCCAGCGTATCCGCATCATGAACAAGTTGTTGAAGAGGTGTTCGGTTGATCGCACCTGGTGGGAGATAGGAATCCGTATGCAAAAGAACAGCGAGAGCAATTTCTTTTGCGCGTGCTGGTTCTTCACCAAGGCGAATCAATAGTTTATGAGCACGTTCAGCTCCTTTAATGGCATGAATATCATTTTGGCGATATAAATCATAGTTCCAAGTGCCGTCGGTATACCATTCGTAATGACCAATATCATGTAAGAGTGCTGCCTTCGTAGCAGTGTCAGCATCTAAACCACGTTTCGTAGCGAGTGTCAGTGCGCGTTCCGCTACTGAAATCGCATGATTCAAGCCAGAACGAGATAAATATTTTTGAGCGATCGGATGATCGAGAATCGTAACGAGTGTTAATGCCATGAATGAAAAACTCCTTTCTGAGCGTTGATATTTCTATATACTCTACAGAAATTTGAAAGAAATTGCAACTATTTTTCATTTATCAATCGACAATCTCACATATTTAATTGCTTAAAGTAGGAATAGATTTTTGAGATACGTGGTATACTTACTAGTGTAGAAGATGATTTATTCGCTTTCGTATGGTTGTTAGTTCTGTTTCGGGCCGAATGGGGTGTCGGAATATGAAAGAACGTGACAAGAAGAAAAAGCTGAAGAAGCGCCTTTTGCGGGACATTTTAGAGAAAAAACTGAAAGAAATGAAACTTCCTAAAGCAAAAGAGACGATTTCTCAGCCATTTGATCACACGCCAGCTTGTTAAAGCCACGTGGTGGCTTTAACAAGCTTTTTTACGAAAAGTTCTTTCATCTTTAGAAAAAAGCTAGGTTTTCTGCTTTATTAGATGTAAACTGTCAAGTAATAGAACCATCATCAATATCTGCTTATTCACATAGGTGTTGAATGATGTTAAATCAGGGGGAGGATGTTTTTCAATGGTAACACTCTATACTTCACCAAGTTGTACTTCTTGTCGGAAAGCACGCGCGTGGCTTGAAGAACATGAAATCCCGTTCGTAGAACGTAATATCTTTTCTGAACCATTATCGCTCGATGAAATCAAACAGATTCTTCGTATGACGGAAGATGGAACGGACGAGATTATCTCAACACGTTCAAAAGTCTTCTCGAAACTCGATGTTTCCGTTGAAAACTTATCGTTGCAACATCTATACGATTTGATTCAAGAATACCCGGGATTATTGCGTCGCCCAATCTTGATTGATGAAAAACGCCTTCAAGTGGGATACAACGAGGATGAAATTCGTCGATTCTTACCTCGCAAGGTGCGTACGTTCCAACTTTTGGAAGCGCAGCGTCTTGTCAACGAGTAATTTCAAAAAGCACGCTGCTTCGTGAGCAGTGTGCTTTTTGTTACCGATAAAAAAGGTTAAAATAAAGATAACAAAGGAATAGAAATATATCCTTCGGATTCAAAACCATGAATCCAAGTTATGTCCTCGTTCGTATTCTAGATAAGGAACGAGAAGAAAGGAGTGGACAGTTTGAAAATCGAACGCGTCAATGACAATACGGTCAAGTTCTTCATCACGTACACCGACATCGAACGCCGTGGTTTTGCCCGAGATGAGATTTGGTATAACCGGGAACGGGGAGAACAGTTATTCTGGCAGATGATGGACGAAGCGAATGAAAAAGAGTCCATCTCCTTCGAAGGTCCACTGTGGATACAAGTGCAAGCATTTGAAAAAGGTCTTGAAGTCACTGTAACGATCGCGAAAAATGCAGTTGATGGCGAGCAAGTCGATGAAGACGAACTCGATTCACTTTTACGATCAGCGATGTCTGAGACAGAAGATAAAGATACAGAGTTAAGCCAAGATGTTTTATTTGAAACTCGCGATTTCGAACATATCATCGCGCTCAGTCAATATGCGAATGCTCCTGTATTCGCAGAACTTGAAACAGCGCTTTATCAAAAAGATGGGCTCTATTTACTGCATGTTCATTTCGAAGATGATGTGAACGTAGAAGCGCAAGAAAACGTCATGAGTTTAATCGCAGAGTATCTCCAGTTCAGCGAACAAACAATACATCCTGTAGCTGAATACGGGAAACAGATCATTGCTTCAGATGTCTTTCCGTTCATTCGGAAACATTTTCCGAACTAAGGTCAGAAAAAGTGCGAGGAAAAGGAGGATCACATATCGTGATACCTCCTTTTGTTCTGGTATTAAGTGAGTGTATAGCCTCCATCTACGATGAGCGCTTGACCGTTGATGTAACTCGCTTTGTTTGATAATAAGAAACAAACGACCTCAGCGATTTCAGAAGGTTGTGCAGGCTCACCTCGAAGGTGATGTTTCATTGCGAGGTCAAATTTATCTTTCCCGCCATATAACGCATGACTGAGCGCTGTATCGACTGGTCCCGGGCAAATCGCATTAAATCGGTACTTACCATGGAAGCGGGCGGCGTATGTCTTTGTTAGCGTCAGTAAAGCACTTTTAGACGAAGCGTAAGGCAGTAGCATTGCTGGAAACTTAACATGACCTACGATGGCGCTATTATTGACGATGGAAGCACCTTTTGAAAAGCGTTTCGTCGCGAGCTGGATGATTCGTTCGGGTGCGTGATAGTTCACTTGGAATACTTCTTTTTGTTGATCGGAGACACGTTCAGGTGCAACGGGTTTACCGAAAGTACCTGCATTGTTGAAAATACCATCGATTTCTGGGAAATCTTCTTGTGTTTCTTCAAAGAACGCATCGATTGCAGAGGAATCAGTTAAGTCGACAGGGAAGAAATATAAACGTCCTTCTCCATTTGATTCAAGCGAGGATCCTTTATCTTCATTACGACCAATCGCAAGGACAGTATGTCCCTCCCGGATGAGTTGAAGCGCAGTTGCCTCACCAATTCCACTTGTTGCACCAGTAATGATATACGTACCCATTTAAACGCTTCCTTTCTGTCATCAGTTTAAATACGATTTGTACTACTTACATAAAAGGAGGGGGATTCATGCTACGACGTGTACAACTTCTCATGACCCTCATCTTGACCATCGGCTTGATTGCCTTTTTATCCTACTATTGGAGTGTCTACATGGTAGGTTGGCTGTCCATCGTCATCATTTTGGTCGTCATGAGCGTGTTCGTCATCATTCTACTCGAAAATCGAAACCCAGAACGAACGCTCGTCTGGGCACTCGTCATGATGGCATTGCCTGTCGTTGGCGTATTCGTGTATTTCACATTTGGTCAGAACTACCGCCGAAAACGAATGTTTCGACTGAAGGCAATGCTTGATGAGGAGTCTTACATTAAATATCGTACCCAGTTTAAGGCAGGGGTACACCAATCAGTGTTCCAAGAAGGGCGTTATGGAAAAGTTGTGACACTTATCGATTCAATCAGTCGTCTTCCGATTTCGTATAATACACATACAAGAATCTTGACGAATGGTCAGGAAAAGTTTCCGATTCTTTTAGAAGAGATTCGTCAAGCACAGCATCATATTCATTTGGAGTACTATATCGTACGGGATGATCAACTTGCGCTTCAGTTACAGGAAGCGTTGATTGAAAAGGCCGAGCAAGGAATCGAGGTCCGTTTTCTTTATGATGCCGTCGGATGTTTTTCGACGGATAAGCATTATTTCAAGAAGATGCAGGCGGCTGGCGTTGAGGTTCGCGCGTTTTTCCCTGTCGTCTTACCGTTTATTTCTAGTAAATCGAACTACCGGAATCATCGGAAAATTGTCGTCATCGATGGAACGGTTGCATTTACAGGCGGAATCAACATTGGGGATGAGTATATCGGTCGCGATCAACATTTTGGTTTTTGGCGTGATACCCATCTTCTCGTAAGGGGAGAGGCTGTCTCTGAACTCCAACTGATTTTTCTCCAAGACTGGTATTACATGACAGGTGAACGGCTGTTTACACCGTTTTACATGGAGCCACTTGAGTACGTTGAAGAAGCAACAGGGGGTGTTCAAATCATTGCGAGCGGTCCTGATGAGCCACATGAGGCAATGAAATCACTTTACTTCGGGCTCATCACGGAAGCGCGTGAATCAGTCTATATTGCTTCTCCGTATTTGATACCGGATGAAGATCTGATGACAGCACTGAAGACAGCTGCTATGGCAGGGATTGATGTCCGTATTTTGCTACCGAGCTTTCCAGACCATAAAATCGTATTTTTTGCGAGCCGTTCTTATTTTGATGACTTGCTACGAGCTGGTGTGAAAATTTACGAGTACAATAAAGGATTCATGCACTCGAAAGTCATCGTTGTGGACGACGCCATCGCAACGATTGGGACAGCGAACATGGATTTACGTAGTTTTCATTTGAATTTCGAAGTGAATGCTTTCTTATATGGAACGAACTCTGTCCATGAACTAACACGTGATTTTTATGAAGATTTTAGCCATTCGACACAAGTTGATGCTGATATGTTCCATCGGCGTCCATTACGCCGTCGATTGATTGAATCGATTTCACGTTTATTCTCACCGTTACTCTAGAAAAAGGGGACGATTCAGATGTTTGAAGCCATTGATGCTTCTGGTAAACGCATCATGATTCACAGATTTCCCATCCATGAATTAAAAGCGATGTCCTTACGTTGTCCGTATTGCCTGAAGCCCTTGCGCGTCAGGCAAGGACGACGACCACATTTTGCACATATCTCAGCTTGTTCAGGAGAAAGTAGTGTGCATATGTCCTGGAAAAAGCGCATTGCCGATTCTTTAATAAATGCAGGTATCCAAGTCGAAATTGAATGGGTGACTGGAGAGAGACGTTTTGACCTGTGGATACCAGAACAGAAACTTGGAATTGAGATTCAACGTTCTCCGATGTCGGCAGAAGAATGGATTAGACGAGCCTTACTTGATGCGAAACAAGAACAAACGGTTCGGTGGATCGGATTTCATCCTTCACATGGTGTCACGTTGCGATTGCAGGGTTGGATGCGACAAGCATTTTTACAAAATGATTATTTGGATCTGATCGTCGAGAATCAAATCCGGAGATTTCGACATCCAGTTCCTTTTGCAAAACACCATGTCTATTGCACGGTTCAATCGCTCTCGTTATCTGATTTTCTCTCGACAGAGCCTTCATCATTTCCTCGGAAATTTTCAATCGCTCGATGGCAAGGGATCGTTCATCGCTATCGGAGACGTCCTTTTTATCCTTCATTACCTCCACGCATTCTCAAGACCCCACTGTATCAAGCAGGTCTCCATCTACAAAACCTTCCCTCATTTGTGTTTCTTCCGATCACACGTCTATTATTTCTCCCTGTCCATCCCTTTGAATTTCAAATCGCAGTCTTTTTAAAGCTAAAAGGGAGATATACTTCAATCCATCTAGAACATGCCATAAATCAACTGCTTTACCAATTGAATCTATCGATTGAAAGAGATTTGATTGATGCTCTCGTCAGAGAATGGATGGAACGGATCGAGGAGGCGAATAAGCTGTTTTAGCAGGAGCACTTCGATTGTTTGTCGAAAAGAAAACAGGTATAACTGAATTAAAGGAGTGAGGGAAATGGCAGAAGTATTAACACGTCAAGATGTTGACGTTACAGAAACATGGAATCTAGAGTCGATTTACGCAACGAACGAAGCGTGGGAAGAAGAATTCGAATCGGTGAAAGCGATGCTTCCATTACTCGTCGAGTATAAGGGTCGTCTTGGACAGAGTGCAGAAACACTCTATGAAGGGTTACAGTTACGCGACGAAGTCTCAAGACGCCTTTATAAGCTTTATACATACGCGCACATGCGTTATGACGAAAATACAGCAGACAGCTTCTACCAAGCTATGAATGACCGTGCTCGGACGCTCGCGTCGCAAATCGGAGCAACACTTGCTTTCATGACACCAGAATTGTTAGCTGTACCTGAGTCAACGATTGAGACGTATCTTAATGAGAATCCAGATCTTGCGATGTATCGTCATGCATTTGATGAATTGAATCAAGAGCGTGAACACGTCCTGACGGAAGCGGAAGAAGCGATTCTTGCAAAGGCAGGAGAAGTACTCGGTCAATCCGGTACGACGTTCGGCATGTTGAACAATGCAGATCTGACATTCCCGAAAATCAAAGGGGAAGACGGAGAAGAGACAGAGTTGACACATGGTCGCTTTATCACATTCCTCGAGTCATCTGATCGTTCGGTCCGTGAAGCTGCATTTAAAGCGATGTATGGAACATATGCAAAATACACGAATACGCTCGCTTCGACACTTGCTGGGTCAGTTAAGAAAGACAACTTCTATGCGGATGTCCGGAAGTTCCCATCGGCACGCGCAGCAGCTTTACATGGTAATGCGATTCCTGAGTCCGTCTATGATGGATTAGTTGAAGCGGTACATGAGCATTTACCATTACTCCATCGTTACGTCGCTTTACGTAAGCGAGTACTTGGACTTGATGAACTACACGTGTATGATATGTACACACCGCTCGTTTCTGAGGTGGAGATGAAAGTCTCTTACGAGGAAGCGAAACAATTGATGGTTGAAGGACTTGCACCGCTTGGAACAGAGTATAAGCACATCCTCGAAGAAGGATTGTCTGAACGTTGGGTTGATGTCCGAGAGACGCGTGGTAAACGGAGTGGAGCCTACTCTTCTGGTGCTTATGATACACAGCCGTTCATTTTGATGAACTGGCAAGACAACATCAACAACCTCTTTACACTCGCACATGAATTCGGACATTCTGTCCATAGTTATTACACGCGGAAGTCTCAACCATATCCATATGGTGATTATTCAATCTTCGTCGCAGAAGTTGCCTCAACGACGAATGAAGCATTGTTGAACGACTATCTATTGAAGAAAGTAACGGATCGTAAAGAAAAACTCTATTTATTAAACAATCAACTCGAAACATTCCGTGGAACATTGTTCCGACAAACGATGTTCGCCGAGTTCGAACATGCAATTCATGATGCGGCTCGTCTTGGCCAATCGCTGACACCGGAATTCTTAACGTCAACGTATTATGCGTTGAATCAAAAATACTTCGGAGAAGAAATTGTATTGGATGAAGAAATCGGTCTAGAATGGGCTCGGATTCCACACTTCTATTACAATTATTATGTCTATCAGTATGCAACGGGCATTTCTGCTGCCGCTGCTTTGACGGATCAGATTCTAGAAGAAGGACAACCTGCTGTAGAGCGATACATTAACAATTTCTTAAAAGCGGGATCAAGTGATTATCCAATCGAAGTATTAAAAGCTGCGGGTGTCGATATGACAACAAAAGCGCCAGTTGAAGCAGCATTGCGTCAATTTGAACGTGTCTTAGATGAATTTGAAGCTTTGTTAGCAGAGTGACATCTTTGTGACAAAGTGAACAAAGAGTGGAAAAGAGGCGAAGTCCACGATATACTTATATTGTGAAGAGGGTCACATTCCCCAGTCGATTCTCTTTTTCCCCCATCCAGTGGTCAAAAGAAAAGTCCTTCTCGTCATGAAGGACTTTTTCTTATTCTATGAGTAAATACTAAAAAAGGACAGTGAAGCATGCTTCACTGTCCTTTTTATTGTTTTTATCATGCGTGTGCCGAATCTTTTAAATGACGCCATACTTTTCCATCACAGTACGATAGAGAAGCACATTTTTGTTGCAAGACCAGTTTTTTTAATTCGTGTTCAATCTGGGATTCAGGAGCATCATAAATAAAGGCGATTTCAGCCGTTGTTGCTGTTTCATACCGTCTCAAGAATTGTTCGAGTGGTGGCTTCGGTTGTTTCTCGATCGTATGATCTAGTAATTCACTTAAGATCGAGACATACACCAAATACTCATAAGGTCCTTCTGCTTTGATCGCTTCTTCGTCTCCGACAAAAGCGAGTGTTGGAAGAATCCGAACATCCCAATCGGTGACTAGTTCGGTTTCTTTCTCGAGCATTTGCTGAATCGTATCCGACGAGACATCACGATGAAACTCTTCTAAATCCAAACCATACTCCGTTAATGCCTCTGCTAGCCGCATCAATGATGGGCGACTATAAGCACTTTCTCCTTCGACGTTATGAAGCATTCGAAGGCGTCGCATGAATCGCATACCAAACGTCTTTCCTTGAAGCTCAATTGCTTTTAGAATGACGAGTGGTGACATATCGCATGCAGATCGTGATGGAGCACATGGAATCGTTGCAATCGTCCGAAGACGGAACAGATGACCATATTCTAGCTCTAGCTTCTTGAGGACGGGTATCAACCGTAAACCATCCGTTTGTGTCACATCTAGAAAATGATAGATTTCCAGAGGTTTCGTCGGTTGTTGAATCGATGGTTCGTCCAATGAACAATAAGATCCGTTACATTGTGAGTGTTCCATCCGTTCACCCCTTCCTGTTGTTATCGTTACCCTATTTTAGCAACGAAAAAAAAGAAAGAGCAAAGGTTTTGCTTGTTCATTCTTACACGAAAAATCAAGAAAGCGCTTTACGCTCCATGAAGCGAACGATTTTGTTTTTTGTTTTGCGCTGGGGAATGTCATGTTCTGAAAGAAGTCGCTCGAAATCCTTTTGCCCTTGTTCGAAGTTACTGACCTCAAACTCTAACTCATAATCGGTGTGTCCGAGATAGCGACTTTTATCAAGGACAAGCAATCCTTCCGGGAGCACGGTTTCGATTCGTTCTGTCTCTAATCGACCTAAATGCTCCAAAGATCCCTGTAAATCAAATGACTTTAGCTGTTCGTTCATCTCTTCGGAATGAATTAGACCGTATTTGAACAGATCTTCTGCTTCAGTTGATGATAACGTGACATGCGTTTCAAGCAACCCTTCCTCATGGGGTTGTTTTAAAGTCAGTACGAGCCCTTGTTTTTTCTCACGAATCCGTAATGCAGCACCTTTTTTTCGAAGTTCAAAATCTGGCGTATCAAAATAATCATTTGCTTGCCAAATGGGTTGTTTAGCTGACGCATAATGGGTAAATAACGATAGATATTCTTGTTCAGACAATAAGTTCTTAAATTCGATTTCCAATTCTTGTCTAATCGGAATCACGCCTTTCTAGTTGAATGTCTGAAAATATGATAACATGAATGAGGTAGGAACAGGCAGTGAACCAATACTATTCGATTAAAAGTGGTGACAAATCAGATGACAAAAGAAAATTGGGATTTATTTCTTGCACCGTATCAGATCGCGGTCGATGAGTTGAAAGTTAAGCTAAAAGCGATTCGTAAACAATTTCAGCAACGGGGAGAACATTCACCGATTGAATTTGTCACAGGACGGGTCAAACCTGTAAAGAGCATTCTTCAAAAAGCGGAACGAAAAGCAATTGCGCGTGAGTCATTAGAACAAGACATGCAGGATATCGCCGGATTACGTATCATGTGTCAATTCGTCGATGATATCATTCATGTCCTTGAGCTGTTGCGCTCGCGCGGAGATTTTAAAATCGTCGAAGAACGGAACTACATTACGCAAAAAAAGGATAGTGGCTATCGATCGTATCACGTCATCATTGCCTATCCGGTACAGACGATCGAAGGTGAAGTTCCGACGTTAGTCGAGATCCAAATTCGAACGCTTGCGATGAACTTCTGGGCAACGATTGAACACTCGTTGAATTATAAGTACCAAGGAAATATTCCGGAAGAGACGCGTGAGCGTCTGCGTCGTGCAGCAGAGGCAGCATTTTTGCTTGATGCGGAGATGAGCCAGCTGAAAGTAGAAATCCAAGACGCACAACTCGTCTTTCAACGCGACGCTAAGGCGTCTGAACGATTAAAAGAGTAGGGGGATGACCATGCGTTTTGCAATCACGGCTCGTGATGATGAGCGATCTCATGCGCTGAAACAGCAACTCGAGCAGGCATTGACGGATCGGGGATGTATTCTTGATGTCAGCCAGCCGGAAATCGTCGTCTCGATTGGTGGAGACGGAACGATGCTACAGGCGTTTCATTCGTATCTCGATCAAGTAGAGACGATCACGCTTGTTGGGATTCATACGGGGCATCTTGGTTTTTATGCGGATTGGCGCCCTGAAGAAATGGATGAACTGATTGATCATATCGCGAAGCAGGATTTAGCGACGGTTCAATACCCGTTGCTTGAACTCTCGATTGATTATGCGGACGGTTCACACAACCAACTGCTTGCCTTGAATGAATGTACGATTAAAAGTTTTAATCAGACGCTCGTTTGCGATTTATCGATTCGAGGCGACTACTTTGAGACATTCCGAGGTGATGGACTGTGTGTATCGACACCGTCTGGTTCGACAGCGTACAATAAGGCACTCGGCGGAGCGATCGTTCACCCGGCGCTCGAAGCAATTCAAATTACAGAGATGGCTTCCATCAACAATCGTGTCTACCGGACGATCGGCTCACCGATGTTGCTACCCAAACATCATGATGTCGAAATTCGTCCCGTTAATCCGATTGATTTTCAGATGACCTATGACCACTATGCTTCGATCATTCATCAAAACGTGACATCGATTCGGTGCCGGGTCTCTGATAAAAAAGTGAAATTTGCTCGTTTTCGTTCTTTCCCGTTCTGGCAACGGGTGCGGGAATCTTTCCTGGCAGACGAAAGACGTTAAAGTAAAGGAAATGGAAACATGAATGGATTTCAGCTACAACAGATCGTGACTGACATTGAGGATGGCTGGCGTGTCAGTCATTTTTGTACGACCCGCTTAGGGATTTCGCGGAAAATGTTAGTATCGATTAAAAATCATGGGGATATCACGCGTAATGGTCAGCATGTTAACGTCCACGACGTCTTACACGCGGGTGATCGTGTCCATGTCTTCTTCCCGGAAGAGACACCAGCACCGGATATGGTGGCGACAGAAGGGGAACTTGATATTTTGTTTGAAGACGATTGGTTGCTCGTCGTCAATAAACCGCCGGGCATGGCATCGATTCCGTCACGACTGCATCCGGAACGCTCATTATCGAACTATGTCCTTGGTTATTACCGAAAACAAGGAATTCCGTATGCGATCCATATCGTTAATCGGCTCGATCGTGATACGAGTGGTCTTGTCTTGTTCGCGAAACACGGGCTTGCCCATCACCGGATGAGTCTCATGCAACGATCCAATGAATTAGAACGACATTATTTAGCGTATGCACCCGGAAACGTACCGGTACAAACGATTGATCAACCGATTGGTCAAACCGATCATTCCTTCATGGAACGGATGGTACGACCAGATGGTCAACGAGCCATTACGCATATCTTAAATAGCCGTCTAGTTCGAGCCTTTGACCAAGAAATCTCATTACTCGATATCCGACTAGAGACAGGTCGGACACACCAAATTCGTGTCCATCTTGCTTTTCTAGGGCATCCTTTGATTGGCGATACGATGTATCAAGGGAACCCGTTACTGCCGCGTCAGGCGCTTCATAGTGCGTCAGCAACGTTCCTTCATCCTGCGACGGGAGAACAGGTTCGTTTTGAAGCACCACTTCCTGAGGATCTCCGACTGGAATGATAAAGTACACAAATAAAAGGCAATGGACTTGGTCCACTGCCTTTTATTTGTGTTTAGTCTTCATCAAACATGGAAATCCGAGATTGAGAGGCGATTGCCATGATCAATCCTAGACCGACGAGGTTTACGATCATCGTTGATCCACCATAACTAATGAACGGTAGGGGAAGACCTGTGATCGGTAAGACACCAATCGTCATCCCGATGTTTTGGAAAATTTGGAACGTAAACATCGCGACGTATCCTGTCACGATATAGGTACCAAATGGATCAGCTGTCTCGAGAGCAATCTGAATCAACCGATAGACGAACAGGAACAAGACGATCAAGACGATGGCAGCCCCGATGAAACCGTAGTGAGAGGCAATCGTCGTAAAGATGAAGTCTGTATGCAATTCTGGAACGAACACTTGTAGTTTCCCGTATCCAACGCCGAACATTTGCCCTGAACCTGTAGCGTTGATTGCTTGGACGAGCTGGTACGACAGATCATCCGCATATTCGAACGGTTGCAACCAAGCCATGATTCGGTTCATCGCGTGACCTGGGAAAAAGGTTGCGAGTAAATCATTTTGGAAAAAGAACAGGTAAAAGAAGATGATGACAGCTCCTGCGAACAGACCGAACATCGTCAAAAGCCATTTCCAGTTTAGTCCGGATAACAACATCGCACATGCTAAGATGACGCATAGAATCAAACCGATCCCTAAATCGGGCTGAATGATGATAAGACCGAGCGGCAAGGCTGTAACCGCGACTAACTTGATAAGTAACAAGAGATCTCTTTCATGTTGAACATAACGTGCATTGTGCTCGGTAATGACGGCAGCGAGCGTCACGATCAAAAAGAACTTCATGAACTCAGCCGGTTGAACCGTACCGATAACGGGGAATTGATACCAACCGTATGCCCCTTTGATTTCAGTGACGATTGGTGTGTTTCGAAGAACGACAAGACCGATCAATGACACGATACCTGCTCCATATAAAAACCAGTGGAATCGCTTCAACTGTTCATAATCGATGAAAATGACGACGGATAACGCCATGAAGCCGATGACATACCATTGAATTTGTTTGGCAGAGAAGTTAATGGCACTGATCGCACCTTTAAGCGAAGGTTGTGCTGTATAGATGGCGATGATACTGATGACCATCAGACAGGCGAGTAAAAAAAGCAACGTATGATCATAACGTTGTGTAAATGATTTGAATCGATTCATTTCATCCCTACTTTCTATCTCTTTCTATATTACCGTAATTTATCAAATCCGCAATATCAAGAGCGATGGTTGACAGAAGCGTTACGTTTTTGTAACCTGAAGATAGGTTTTATTACCAGGTACTAATTCAAGGGGGACTTTATCATGAATATTTATCCTTCACTCGAAGGCAAGACGTACGTCGTCATGGGCGTCATTAACCAACGTTCGATTGCATGGGGTATCGCACGTGCGCTCGACGCTGCTGGAGCAAGCCTGGCATTTACATATGTCGGAGAACGTTTCAAGGCACCACTTGAAAAATTAGGACAAGAATTATCACGACCGGCTTCTTATTATACGTGTGATGTCACGAGTGACGAAGAGATTGAACAGGTCTTCCAAATGATTCATGCGGACCACGGTAAGATTTCAGGGATCGCTCACTCGATCGCATTCGCGGATAAAGAAGCGCTTCGCGGTGAGTTTTCTGGGGTAACGCGTGAACAGTTTGCGCAAGCACTTGATATCTCAGCCTACAGCTTAACAGCAGTCGTCAAGGCCGCGAAGGATTTCTTCACGGAAGATGCATCCGTCATCACGTTGACATACCTCGGTGGTGAGAAAATGGTTCCGAACTACAACGTCATGGGTGTTGCGAAAGCCGCATTAGATGCAAGCGTTCGTTATCTCGCTGCTGAATACGGTCAGCAAGGCGTTCGTGTCAATGCGATTTCAGCTGGTCCAATTCGGACAGTATCCGCAAAAGGTGTCGGCGACTTCAATTCCATTCTTGATAGCATCGAAGAACGAGCGCCACTTCATCGTAACGTGACGACGGAACAAATTGGTCAAAGTGGATTGTTCTTGCTTTCGCAAATGTCGAGTGGGGTGACAGGAGAAATTCTTCACGTCGATAGCGGATTCCACATTCTTTAATAAACGATCGATTAAGCCAGGCTTTCCCATGCGGGAGGCTTGGTTTTTTTTGTGCTCGATCGGGGAACTACCAAATATAAGTGTCACTAGAAGGAGAGAGGAAGTGCAGAGGATGAACGCAATCGATTTTACAGTCGTACAATATGTCAATCGTCAAGTACGTGTCGATCCACAGCTAAAGACTGAACCAGTCGCTCGAGTTCAACCGATACGCCCAACTGACCCTTACCGCGAACACGAAGCGGACGACTTTTTAGAAGAACAGGCAAATGCATACGGTGTATTACCAGAACTAAAACTTCCCGGTCGAAGCTTCGACCGGGAAGTTTAATCATTCATTGACCTGTGAAGCGGAATGTCTCATAGACACTCCAAGCACCGTTCTCCAGTTCATACAATAAAGCCATTTTCGTGACGTCCTCTTGGAAACGGATATCTTCCATCTTGAGACGTTCTAGTACATCGAACAGTTCGACATCCGACAGTTCTTGACCGATTGTGATGTGTGGCAAGAAATCGTATTTCGGCTTATGTTCGAGTGGTCCCGTATGCAAAGCGCGATGTAATTGTTCTAACTCATCCGTCGGCATTACTTTAAGGAACAAGACATTGTTCGTCGGATGGAACGAACGAGCTCCTTGGATGTGCAAATTGACAGGCTTCGTTTCGGACGCGATTCGATTCAACTCCGTCACGATGTGGTCTAATTCTGTCTCATCAACTTCCATCCGCTCCCGTAGCGTGATATGAGGTGTGATCAGTGCATACTTCGAGTCATATCTCTTTCGGTATGAATTTGCAAAATCTTGAACGCGTTTCGATGGAAACAATACAACCCCGATGTTCATCGAAAATCCCCTACTTTCCCCTGAAATGATAACGCTTTACAAAATAATCATGACGGATTCTGGCGTCGATGTCAAAGAAGTTTGAGAGGAGGTTCAGAATCCGTGTATACTAATGAAGTACTTTGTTGGAGAGGTGGATATAGTCATGAAGAAAACACATTCAAAAGAGGTCAAACAGGCAGCTATCGATAAGTTACATGAACGAGGGGTGACGATTCATGCAATCGCTGAGATCGTTTACCAAATGCAGGCCCCCTACACGGTGGATCTGACAATTGAAACATGTGTCAGTTCAGTAGAACGTGTTCTTGAAAAACGTGAATTACAACATGCGATTCTCGTCGGAGCAGAACTAGACATCTTGGCGGAAAAAGGGTTATTATCAGAACCCCTCCTGTCCATCATCCAAAGCGATGAAGGGCTATTTGGCGTAGATGAGACGATTGCGATTGGTGCCGTCAACACGTATGGTTCGATTGCGGTTACGACGTTCGGCTATTTGGATAAAGCAAAGGTCGGTATCATCAAAGAACTCGATACGAAGCTTGGGGACGGAAAAGTCAATACGTTCATGGATGATATCGTCGCAGCCATCGCAGCAAATGCATCCGGACGACTAGCGCATCGTTTGCGAGATAAGGAAGACTATTCAGCAGAAGAATTAGAAGAACGTAAGGGGACATACTGATGCGAGGTGCGAGAGGGGCATGGATTGGTGCATCCATCGCTGTCGTCTTATTCGTGATCATCGCTGTCTCCATTCGGACGACAGGCTATTTTTTATTTGATGCTCAATTATCGTCATATATGTCGCAACACGTCCCAGGGGATTACGTTTCTTGGTTCACTCAACTCGGATCAGGTCCAGGGGCGATGACGATGACGGTGTTACTTGGAATACTGAGTTATGTTTTGTGGCGGGATCGCATTGCAAGTATCTGGTATGTAATCATGGCAATATCAGTAGGTGTATTGAATCAAGTCGTTAAATTTGCCTTTGTCCGAGAGCGCCCCTCATTAAATGAATTGGTCGGTGGCGTAGGATACAGTTTTCCGAGTGGTCACTCAGCGATGGCTTTTGCCGTCTATACCGGATTTCTCGTTGTTGCGTTTCGTCATTTGAAAACAGGTGGGAAGGTACTTGTATCGATCGTGACGATTGGATTATTCCTCGCCATGGGAGCTTCTCGAATCATTTTAAACGTTCACTATTTCTCAGATGTCATCGGTGGATATTGTTTTGCCGCGATTCTTTTATGTAGCTCCTATGCATTCATCGTCTCCCGTAGAAAAAAAGGAGTGGCTTGATGTTACTGTTAGATGTTGATCATAGTTTATTATTTGATGAAGAGACGATGCGCTCCATCGACAAGCCGACGTTGCTTGTCGAGCGAGTCGCTGGGCGACCTCGTTTTATGACGATGCGAGCGCATCTTAGATTAAAACGGTTAGTATCGATTAACGGTGTTGTTCCGGTGACGAAACGAACGATGGAAGAGTACCAGCAGTTGGAACTCTTTCAAATCGATGCGCCACCGAAGTGGGCGATCATTGACGGTGGAAAGATTTTGCTTAAAGAAGGAAAAGTGGATCGTCGATATGAAAATTGGCTTCGTCAGTTCAATAAGGAGACATCACTTGATTCCATCCTTGAGTATCTCATCGAAATGGAACAAGTTTCGATTGATGTATATCCTTCTGAGACGTTATCCAGTGTAATCACGCTTCCGCATGAGCCGATTCAACGGACGACGGACGAAGCCGTATTATTAGAAGAACTATTTCGTAAGTATGAAACGACATGAAAAAACCGGACGGTCTCAAGCAGACCGTCCGGTTTTCATCGTTTCGTGCAAGATATCAAGTTGTTGGTAAAGGAATCTCATCGAACCAGTACACACCGACCGTCTCAGCGCCAGCATGTGCCAAGATGGAAGGACCAAATTGGGTAATGCGTACTTGAAGCTCCGGATGTTCTGTAGAAATCAAGCGCCGTAATTCTTCAGCAGCGGCATGAGCGAGCGTATGACTGACATAAAGCGTCCGATCATATACACCATGAGCACTGACTTTTGATGAAATTTCACTGACCATTTCTTTAAAAGCTTTTTTGATGGAACGGACTTTTTTAAATGGGACAAGTCGTCCTTCCTCATTAAATTGAGCGATTGGTTTAATATTGAGCATGTTTGCTAGTAAAAATTGACTTCCTGAGACACGTCCGCTCCGTCGCATCGTCTCCATATTTCCGATGATCAGATAAAAATGCGATTTGTGTTTGAATGTCTCAAGCGTAGACATGACTTCATCTGGACCTTTACCAGCAGCAACGAGTCGTTGTGCGATCCGGACAAGTTCTTGCTGATTCGCAGCACCTGTATACGAATCAATCGCGTATAAGGGGAAACCGACAGCTTCAGCTGCAGCGACGGAACTCGAATATGTGCCGCTCAGTCCACTCGTGATATGAATCGCATACCCATAATCATAGCCATCTTCAAGCAATTGTTCATACAAGGTTACGAAGTCACCGAATGATGGTTGAGAAGTCGTCGGTGAAACGTGAGAATCTTCTCGCATTTTTTGATCAAGCTGTTCAATCGAGATATCGACATACTCCCGGTAAGACTCTCCGTTTAAGATGAGTAAAGTCGGTATCACATGGACTCCGATTTTTTCAGCCTCTCCTGGCTCAAAAAAAGCCATGCTGTCGGTAATCCAAGCAATCTTATCCATGTATATGACGCCTCCATTAATAGAACCATTTTGTTCATCATACCATAGCGATGAAAGCGGAATCACTAGCTAGCGCGTTTTTGTGTGATAGAAGCACTGGAAACGTGTCCAAACCATGAACTGATACCGAAGGCGATGAGTGTTGGGAATAACCATTCTAAACTTTGATCCACTAAAGGTAAGGATTGATAGAACGTCTTAAGATTTCCCGGGAAAAGCGAAAGTTGATTCAACGCACTACAGAATGAGAAGAAAATTGTTACACCAAGAGTTGATTGATAAACAACCGACTTACGACGGAACAGATGACGCATGAATGTCAATGCGATCAAGACGATGACGATTGGATAAAGGAACATCAATACCGGAACAGCAATGGATAACAATGTTTGCAATCCGACGATCGATACCGTAAGACCAAGAGCAGTCGTGAAGATACTTGCCGCTTTTAAAGATACACGGTTGGAAATCGTCATCATATATTCTGCAAATGCGGTGACGAGACCAACTGATGTCGTCAAACATGCAAGCAGAATCGCAAGACCAAGTACGGCTAAACCGATTGAGCCAAACGCAGTATTCGCATAATGTTGAAGAAGTGCAGGACCATCGACTTTGCCAATGGCAGCGAACGTATTCCGCCCGATCATCCCAAGTCCGACGTATACGAGAGTCAAAGCGGTGGCAGCGATGATTCCAGCGCGAGTCACGACTTTAAATTGTGCTTTTCGTTCATGAACGCCTCGACTTTTTAATGTATGAAGTACGACGACACCGAATACTAAGGCGCCGAGTGCATCAAGCGTTAAGTATCCTTGAAGGAAACCTTGAATGAATGCTTGTCCAGTCGTCTCATATGCTTCATTTGGTGAAGCGACGCTCGAGAGTGGTGAAATGATGCTACTAATGCTTAATGCGGCAAGGGCGATCAATAACAATGGTGTGATAAAACGTCCGATGATCTCAAGTAATTTTCCTGGTCGTAGTACGAGATAGAGTGTAGCAAGGAAAAAGAGACTTGATGAGATGATCAACGTCATTTGTGAGGGAGCACCAAGGAATGGTACGACTCCGAGCTCATATGTGACGACCGATGTTCGTGGGATCCCGAAAAAGGGACCAATCGCAACATAGAGTGCAAACGTCAATGCAGCACCTATAAAACGAGGAAGTGGTGCAGCAAGTGTTTTGATGCCACCTCCGATAGAGGCAACTGCAAGTAAGCCGAGTAAAGGAAGACCGACACCTGTTACGATAAAACCGAGGATGGCAGGAAGGAACTGTGTGCCCGCAAGCGCTCCGAGTTCCGGTGGGAAAATCAGGTTACCCGCACCGAAAAATAAAGCGAAAATCATAAATCCTAAAGCAAATGTATCTTTTGTCTTAAACATGTGTTGTCCTCCATTCATCCTAATTTCATAAAAAAAGCCTCATCCACTAAGTTTGTGGATAGGCGTCGTTTGCTCAGACGCCTTGTCGAAATGACGAAAAGGGCCTGGATCTTCATTTTCTCAAACGAGAAATGAATCTTCAGTCCCTACTCTTAATCACAATCAGTCGTTCTTGGATGAGCGTTACGTGTGTCATGTTTAAAACCTCCTGTTTGAATTTTTCTAAGGATAACATGAAGAATTTAATAAAACAATATTTTCTGAAAATTCATCACCGAATTTTTGAAAATAAATAACGCCTCTAGTAGAGATGAGTTTCTCTACTAGAGGCGTTTCGGATTACATATCAGCTCGTTGCAATCGAGCGCGTTTTTTTGTGGCGTTTCAATTTATGGAGGAGCCAAGCGTGAACGACCTCACAGGATTGACGTGGTAACGTCAGTTCAACAAGCGATTCCTGCTGTTGCCCTCTAATGATGAAAAGTCCATTTTCTTCATCGACAGGGGCGATGGTCATTGAACTCGCTTCATTCAGCGACAATTTCACTTCACCGAGTGTCGCATCCTTTAATTTCAGGATGTTCCCATTTGTCGCAAATTTCGTGAATGAGCCAATTCCGTTCACTTTTAACTGATCCATATTGAATTCCTCCTTCTGCTGATTCCAGTACTATCCCTATAAAAAACAGGGTCTAACTTCTATCTTGAAAAGGTTATCCTCATTATAGCGAAGTCTTCACAAGATGCTAGTCTTATTTTGTGTGAAAATTCGAAAAATTTTTTAACAATATTGTCATATGGATAGGAATACCTGTTAAGAGGCAATCGTGATATGAAATTCAAATAGAACAAAAGCATCCTTTTCCAAAAGAAAAAGATGCTAAAGGTCAATCTAACTCAAAACTCCATTTCTTTTTGCGACAAACAAGCGATCCACGTCGAAGGATCGATTCTTTCTCTGCTTCAAAATCTTCATGTAATACGTTCATGTCTTCGTACCGTCCTGCTACATAGACGGGAATCGTGATATTTCTTGAGAAAACAGACCGTTTTGCACTTTCGAAATCAATCAATACTCCTTCTTTGAGAAGATGACGGATATGAATCATGATTTCAGCTGTTAAAGCGATCGAGGCGACGGATCGTGCGTGCTGACGAAATTTCCGTTGTACGAGATCAGAGATAAGTTGTTCTACCCGTGACCAATCCTTCAAGTAGACAGAAGCATGAAGACCATCGTGTTCGCTAAAATAGACCAGTTCATTCTCGATCGAGTCAAGGAAAGGAAGCGGTGTCCCTCGTTTCATATGCATTAAAAATAATAACTCCGCGATTTCGACATCCGTCAATACATCAAGTGAATGAGAGGAGCGAATATCAATAGCAGTCAAAGGATGACGCTGGACATCCGTTGATTGTGAAAACTGTTCGATCTCATGCGCTTCGATGTAATGAAGCATCGTTCGAAACGATTGTTTCGTCTGTTTGAAATCACTTCCTGAAATGAGTAAAGGACGTTTCAAATCGACGGCTGCAGCGAAATCAGAGAAATGTACTCCTGACATCGTTAATCGTTGATTTTCCTCGTCCTCATATAAGTAAAGTAACGCACTCGACATACCACTTCGCTTCCTTTCCATGACTAACTCCTTCATAATTTAATAGTAGCAAAACTTCGAATTGCCTGAAAGGATATTTACTTCTGAAAACGGGCATACTACATAGAGAAGCATAAAGAGAGGTGATGGAGCATGTGGGGCTTGCGAAAGCCTTTCCCGGAATTGCGGACCGAGCGCTTCATATTACGTGAGCTCGAAAACCGTGACGCACGCGAATTGTTTAAAATCCTATCGGACGATAAAGTCATGTATTATTACGGATCAGATCCGCTCGTGACGGTCTATGAAGCTAAAAATGTCATCAGTTACTTTAAAGAACAGTTCACGCAAGGTAAAGCGATTCGCTGGGCAATTGCTGATGCACAAACGAATCAATTGATCGGTACGATCGGTTTTCATAACTGGCTGTCTCAATACCATCGGGCTGAAATTGGTTTTGAAGTTAGTCAAGATTATTGGCAACGTGGTGTCGCTTCGGAAGCGGCAAGAGCTGTTCTGACATATGGCTTTGAAGAATTTGCTCTCCATCGAATCAGCGCCCTCGTCGCACCTGAAAACCTCGCTTCTAACGCATTGGTTCAAAAATTAGGATTCAAAGCAGAAGGATTACTAGAAGATTATGCATACAGTCATGGTCGTTTCATGGATTTGACGATGTACCGTATGCTCGCATCTGAATGGAAGGGATGAGGTAGTCAATGGAAAAACAAACACTTGTACTCCTGCATGGATTTACAGGAGGAACAGATTATTTTAATCGGGTAGAGGCAAATTTACGACATTCCTTTGATGTCTTACCACTAAGTTTACCGGGGCATGAGGGACTTGATGTTGGTCCGGATACGATTGAAGGCTTTGCCGAATGGGTCATGCATGAACTTGATCGACGTGGTATCAAAAAGCCGATCATCATCGGACATTCCTTTGGTGGATACATCACAGCTGCAATCGTTGAAGGGTATGCGGATCAAATCAGTGGATACGGTCTTGTGTATTCGACAGCTAAAGCAGATGATGAACAAGCGAAACAAAAACGAAATCAAAACATCACACGCGTTGAAGAAGTCGGTGTCAGAGAATTCGTCAATGGTCTTGTTCCATCCTTATTCGCTGAAGGGGCAGATGAGTTCGCTGTCGCTGAAGCACTTGAAATCGGGTACATGATGACGGTCGAAGGAGCGATTCGTGCGCTCTCTGCGATGCGAGATCGGCGAGATATGACGAAGGTCTTGACGAGGTCAAACGTGAAGGGTGTCATCATTCACGGCACGAAAGATCAACTGATTTCAGAGGAAAGTGCATTTGCACCAAAGAATGATCATCTCATACATCGGTCAACAGACAGTGGACACATGGGGATGCTTGAGACACCGGATGCTTTCGTTGCAATCATCGAAGAGGCATTCAAGTAAGTTTTTGCCCTACAGTCACGTCTGTAGGGCATTTGCTTTGCATTTCAGATTAGATATCTGAAATGATAGAAATGGAGGGGATACACATGAAAATCGTAGCGATTGAACCAACACCAAGTCCAAATAACATGAAAGTCATCGTTGATGAGGTCTTTCCGGAAAAGGGGCAGACATTCGAGCATGCCTTTGGCGCACCGGAACACATTCAGCGATTACTTGAAATACCTGGCGTTAAGTTCGTTTATCAGGTCAGTGACTTTTTATCGATCGAGCGTTATCCGAAATATGATTGGCGCTCGCTTGTCATCGATATACGACGTGCGTTCGGTGAAACGTTGAATGATGTTGAACAGCACGAGACAGATGCTGAGTATGAGCCTGTCCATCTATTCGTGCAGTTCATTTTAGGCGTACCGATGCAAATCAAAGGTGTGAAAGGATTAGAAGAAAAACGAGAAGGACTGTCGGAACGTTTCCGAGAAGCAGCGCTATTCGTCCAACCATTCGTTCAGAATGTCATTAGCGATCGACGCTGGGTGGAACAAGCACCTCGATACGGAGATCTTGACGAAAGTTTGCGTGAAGTAGCGAATGAGATTGAGATTGCCTATCCAGTCGAACGTATCGAACGTCTCAAGTCGCTCGCAGCAGGAGAAGATATTACGTTTAGCGGTCAAGCGATTCAATCATCCGATTGGAAAGAACGATTCGCGGCGCTCGATGAATTACCTGTTGAGATGGAATGGGTTCCAGCTTATGCTCGCCTGTTACAGGATGAGAAGATGCAAATTCGGCGTCAAGCGATTGTAAAGCTTGGGATGTTCGAAGATCACCGAGAAGAACTGTTAGAGTATTTGACGAGTGCACTGCATGATCCGTCAGGGATCGTTCGTCGGACAGCAGGCGATACGATTTCAGATTGGGCGATGCCAGAAGCTGAACCAATGATGATGGAAGCGTTAGCGGATAAAAATAAATTAGTACGCTGGCGAGCTGCACGCTTCCTGTTTGATGTCGGAACGGAACAGTCAATCCCAAGACTGCGTGAAGCAAGCCGAGACCGGGAATATGAAGTAGCTCTACAAGCCGAACTCGCATTAACGCGGATCGAGAGTGGGGAAGAAGCACTAGGAACGGTTTGGCAGCAAATGAATCGAATGATAGATGAAAGTTCATGAGAACTTAAAAAATAATTGAGTGAGAGAATCATTCGACAAAATGAGTCACTAATTGTCTAGGTATATATTCCCTGTTTCCTAAAAATACTGGTAAAATAATCAAAATCATGTTGTCATCTTTTTGAAATCGAAATGAAATGTGTTGGAAATGCTTATTAAAACGCTTGCATCTAACAACTAAATGGATTATTCCAAAATATCCCTGATGAAATTGAAATATTGTTTTGAAATGAAATGTCGAATGACAATTTTCTTCTTTTTTCTGCCCTTTGGTACAGTTAACCTACAATAACGAATTCGGAACATGTAGGTCATCTCTTGGCTGGGCATTATGAATGAGAAAAGGGGAGAATCGGGGATATGTTACTTTTCGCTGAAACGGATTTAGCAGTAGGATATAAGGAACGGACAAAAACAGGGGTATATGTAACGATCGAAACAATCGACAGTCGTACGATTACATTAGTCGCACCAGCAAACGCGGCAGAGGATATTTGTGACGAACTGTTTGCGACAGGACTAGAGCAATTGTTTTCATTCAAGATGAATCCATCGACTTTACCTGTGGCATAAGTGAATAACCGTGCGAGAGAGGAGAATCCTCTCTCGCTTTTTTTGTGATAAAATTATTAGAGATAAAAGGAGGGATGAGATGAAACGTCTCGTTTTCATTCTGCTACTGCTTTCTGTTTGTTTAGCAGGTTGCCAAGAAAAGAAACAACAGGCAACAACAACTACGAACGAACCGATTCGGATCGCAGTCAAAACGACAAAGCAGGACGACATGATGCAATTAGACATTTCTTTAACGAATCCAAATGATCACAGTGTGAACGTGACGTATCCTTCCTCACAACGTTTTCAGGCTCAATTGATTGATGCGCAACAACACGTAACGTATGATTTTGAGAAAGAGCAAGTATTCACGCAAGCGATTGAAAAAGATACGTTCACGAAACATGAAACGAAACAGTATACGGTTGAATTACCAATCTCCTCTTTAGGTGATAGCAAGGAAGTTCGCGTATCGACAATCCGTCAATTCAAGGGAGCAAGTGCAAAACAAACGACGGATCAACAAATGATTGATTCAAAATGACGATCAACACAATGTGAAGGAGTGAAGCGATTCATGCAAAAAGAAATCATCCAAGTAACAGGAGTAAAGCCTGTCATTGACCCAGCACAAGAAGTAAACGAGCGGGTAGCCTTCTTGAAAGCGTATCTCAACCATACAGGAGCAAAAGGATTCGTATTGGGCATCTCAGGGGGACAAGATTCTTCGCTCGCAGGTCGTCTGTGCCAACTGGCAGTTGAAGAGTTGCGAAAAGAAGAGGGGAAAGATGTCGCATTTTATGCGGTCCGCTTGCCTTACGGGGAACAACAAGATGAAGCAGACGCACAGACAGCCTTGACGTTCATTCAACCGGATCATTCGCTTCGTGTGAACATTAAACCAGCAGTTGAAGCATCGATGCAGGCGTTCAAAGAAGCGACAGGTGCAGAACTTTCCGACTTTAGTAAAGGAAATACGAAAGCGCGGGAGCGAATGAAAAGCCAATATGATTTAGCTGCTCATTATGGCTGTTTAGTCGTTGGAACGGATCATGCAGCTGAATTCGTGACGGGATTCTACACGAAACACGGTGATGGTGCATGTGATTTGACGCCATTGACAGGACTGAATAAACGGCAAGGGAAACAACTGTTACGTTACTTGAACGCACCAGAAGTCTTGATTGAAAAAGTTCCGACAGCAGACCTTGAGGAAAATCGTCCGGCACTACCAGACGAAGTGGCACTTGGTATGACATATGAAGAAATCGATGACTACTTGGAAGGAAAGACGATTTCAGAAGCAAGTCAAGAAAAGTTAGAGACGCAGTATAAACGTGTTGGACACAAGCATCATATGCCGGTCTCACCACTCGATGAATGGTGGAAAGCATAATCCAAAATAAGGAGGCGTGATTTCAAGATTGAAATCGCGCCTTTTTTCATGTTCTTCGATTCTTCTTCAATCGTTATGGGAAAAGAAAAGAAATGACGATTGAGGAGGCGGGAGTATGACGATTGGTATCATAGGTGGAGGGTTATCCGGCTTGACGGCAGCGGCATTATTCGCAAAACAAGGAACGCCGGTCACGCTCTGGGATGCGGGATTACTTGGAGGACGTGCCACCTCTCAAACCGTAAAAGGATTTACGTTTAATTACGGTGCTCATGCGATTTATGGACGCGATCAATCGATTCTTCGCAAATTAACGAAACAGCTCGGTATCGAAGTGACGTGGCTGGATTTCTCAGCAAGTCGTGCGAAATATGAGTTTTCAGGTCATTTGACGGCAATTCCTGCGAATGCCTGGGGATTATTGAAAACAGAAGTCATCGAAGGAACGAACAAAGTACGTTTCACATGGGAAATCATTAAAACGATTTTACGAGTCGAACGAGGGGATCCGCAACAATCAATCGGGCAATGGTTAAAAACAGAACGAGTCGATGAACAAGTGGCACAGTTGATGCTTGATTTGGCATCAACGAACTTTTTTACGGCAGAACCCGAAAAAATTCCGTCAGACGTCTATTTCGAGTATTATCAAAAACTTTTTCGGACGCGCAAGCCTGTCTCATACATCGAAGGTGGATGGCAAGGGTTAGTTCAGGAGTTGGAACGGATCATCCTAGAAAACCGTGGAGAGATCCTGAAAAAAACAAAAATAACAGCAGTCGAATCGACTAAGACAGGATTCTTAGTACGTGATCGAAAGAAACAAGAATGGAACGTCGAACGGATCATCTTTGCCGTACCACCGCGTGAAATCTTAAAAATAGCAACCCCAACTGCCATTCAACGATTTGTTACACCGTACGCGAGCCATGAACCGGTAGAAGTATTCGTGTATGATCTTGGACTTCATCCGTATATCCAAACACCGTATTCATACATCTACGACCGTTCGCATCGAGCGTTCATCACGGATTTATCACATTATGATGCAAGTCTTGCACCGAAGGATGGTCAAGTCCTTCAAGCAATCGCCTATCTTGAACACGATCGACTTGAGGATCCTGATTATATTGGACATGTCCGAACAGGAATCGAACAGATGCTTGATGTTCATTTTGCAGATTGGCGACAACGTATCGTCGCAGAACGAACGATCAAACGAGCAGTCGTACAAGAAATCAAATGGAAAATGGGGCAAGCGCCGCTTGCGACTCATATTCCGGATCATGCAGGTGTCGCTTTCGTCGGGGACTGGTGTGAAGGTACGGGACAGCTCTCAGAGCTTGCGTTCTCAAGCGCCGTCAGCGTCTTCAATCGATGGGCGTGATATCAAACGACAAAAAAGAGAAGTCGAATCGACTTCTCTTTTTTGTATCTTATGCTTCATTGTTCGAACGTGCTGGATAGAACGCTAGAATCAAGAGTAATGTAAAGGCAATGAGACTCATCATCGGAATCGTCAAGAAACCAAAATAGTTGACCCACTTGATGAGACAGCCGCTTGTACATAACGCTTCGCCATCGGGTAAGCGCTCAAGAATGACGTGGTACAAGGCGACACCAAAGCCGGCAAGCACATACAGGCGGACGAAGAGTGGATCAATCGTTTTCGACCGGAATAGCGAGATGAGCAAATAAAAGGCAGTCGTATACATGAATAGTCGTTGCCACCAACAGAGAGGGCAGGGGATGAATCCACGAATTTCACTGAAATAGAGACTGCCAAGCGTTGCAATCGTTGAGATGATGAACATAAAATGATAGCGTGTCATATGTATCGTCCTTTCTAACGTGTTAAACTAATGCCATCTTATATCATGAGGAGTCGAATCTCACATTGCAAGTGTCGGAAATGGAAATGTTGATCACCTTATCGGAAGAATTGAATATGAGGCGCGCTGCCGAACGATTATTCGTCTCGCAACCTGCGCTTAGTCAACGTCTCGTTGCGATTGAAAGACGCTGGGGAACAAAATTATTCATTCGTTCATCGCGTGGGTTAAGCATCACACCACAAGGAGAAAAAGTAATCGGTCTCGCAAAAGAGATGAATCGAAAGGAACTTGAGTTAAAAAGTGAATTGACAGCAGAAGAGGGTGCCGTTTATGGAACGCTTCGGATTGCCGTCGCTTCCATCATGGGGCAATACTGGCTCCCGCGTGTCTTGAAACGATTCGTTGAGCGTTATCCGCATGTCCGTGTTCAGCTCGTCACGGGATGGTCCAGTGAGATGATGCGTCATATGTTAGAGGAACATTTTCATATCGGGATCATTCGTGGAAACCCGGACTGGAAAGGTGTTAAAGAACGTCTTTTCTCGGATCCGCTCTATTTAGTCGATAGTGAGTTGACGTCAATCGAACAGTTACGCGTGACGGATCGACCATTCATCCAGTTCAAGAGTGATTCAACGTACTATCAAGAAATTTTAGAATGGTGGCAAGATCGGTTCGCAAGTCCACCATCGCGGACGCTGGTCGTCGATCAAATCGAGACATGTAAGCAGATGGCTCTACATGGAATTGGATTTGCGATTTTACCCGAGTCGACGATCCAACAATCAAATGAAGTCATGCAGCTTCCGTTAAAAACATCGTCCGGAAAGATATTAAAGCGAGATACATGGATTTTGTCTACGGAATCGATGCTTGAACTAAAACAAGTTCAAGCATTTTGGGACATCGTAAAAGAAGAAGGAGGAAGTCAGTCAGATGGAATACGCCATTGAAATGCGGCGCGCGCTTCATAAAATACCAGAACCAGGGTTCAAGGAATTTAAGACGCAAGCTTTTATATTGGAACAAATTCGTGCTTATCCACCAGATCGTGTCACGTATGATACGTTTGAAACGGGAGTTTTCGTTCGAGTGAAAGGATTGACTGGAAATCGGACGATTGGATACCGGGCAGACATTGATGGGTTACCGATTGAAGAAGCGACAGGTCTTCCATTTTGCTCGGAACATCCAGGCTTCATGCATGCCTGTGGTCACGATATGCACACGTCGATTGCGTTAGGGTTGATGAAACGAATCATTGAATTGCCGGTCATGGATGATGTCGTCTTTTTATTCCAACCAGCGGAAGAAGGTCCGGGCGGGGCAGAACCGATGATTAAAAGTCCGTTGTTTGAAAAATATCGTCCAAGTGAGATGTATGGTCTTCACGTCGCACCGGAGTATCCAGTCGGTACGATTGCAAGCCGTCCCGGCGTCTTGTTCGCGAGTGCTCGAGAAGTCCATATCACGATCTATGGTCAAAGTGGTCACGCGGCCTTTCCTCATTTGACGATTGATACGGTCGTCGCGCAAGCAGCCTTGATCATGCAATTGCAAACAATCGTCAGCCGATCAATCAATCCGATGAACTGTAGCGTCATCACGATCGGAAAGGTCGATGCCGGGATTCGAGAAAACGTCATCGCCGGTAGAGCAGTTCTTGACGGTACGATGCGCGCACTCAATGGAGAAGACATGGAAAAACTGGAACGACGCGTTCGTGACATCATTCGAGGAATCGAAGCTTCCTTTGGCGTCAAGATTGATCTGCAATTCGGAAATCGTTATTACGAGGTCGTCAATGACCGACACATCGTTGATAAATTTTCATCATTCGTCAAGATGAATGCGAACTACATTGAATGTGATGCAGCAATGACAGGAGAAGACTTTGGATTCATGTTGAAGGAAATTCCAGGGATGATGTTTTGGCTTGGAGTCGACAATCCGACATCTGGACTTCATCAACCAACCTTGAATCCAGATGAATCCGCTATTCCATTTGTGATTGATTTACTCGATCATTATTTACGAGAATATGTTTAAAAAGTTTTATGAAATAATAAAGGACATTAAGCTTTCCCTTTCGAAATCAAGAATGGGAAAGCTTTTTATATATGTAAGAATAGGAGTTTTCGAACATTTTGTGAAAAAAATCACGTGCACATGTGAACAATTTGTTACATCAAACATTATAAACAGACATAAAGGGTTATGTTCTCTATGATACGGTTATAGACCATATAGAGAAGTATGTTTTAGGAAGAGGGGGCTATATACATGTTCAATGATCCCGTATTGCTCAGTCGATTGTTGACAGGGCTCACATTAGCGTTTCACATTATATTCGCGACGATTGGTGTCGGGGTACCGCTCATGGTACTCGCAGCTGAATTCATCGGTCTGAAACGCAAAGATCCGGATTATATTTTATTAGCAAGACGGTGGACGCGTGGATACGTCGTTACCGTCGCAGTCGGTGTCGTGACAGGGACGGCCATCGGATTGCAATTATCACTACTTTGGCCGTCACTCATGCAAGTAGCTGGTCAAACGATCGCACTACCGCTATTTATGGAAACATTCGCATTCTTCTTTGAAGCGATTTTCCTCGGTATTTATCTGTACACGTGGGATCGGTTCAAAAACCCATGGTTACACTGGTTGATCGGGATTCCGGTCGTCATTGGTGCGACAGCATCAGCATTCTTCATTACGACGGTCAACTCTTTCATGAACTCACCAGAAGGATTTAAGATCGTCAACGGAACGCTAACGCAAATTGAACCATTAAAAGCAATGTTCAATACAGCAACACCTACAAAAGCAACACACGTCATCGTATCGGCTTATTTAACAGTCGCCTTCATCTTGGCGGCAATCGCGGCGTTCCACTTACTCCGCAAAAAAACACTCTCAGCAGCGGAAACAGCGTATCATAAAAAAGCACTTCGCTTAACGGTCATGGCTGGATTGATTTTTGCCTTCTCGACGGCACTTGTCGGGGACTTCTCAGGGAAATACTTGGCGAAATACCAGCCAGAGAAACTCGCAGCTGCTGAATGGCATTTTGAAACGACAAGTGAAGCCGAGTTGATCTTCGGTGGGATACTTGATCAGCAAGAAGACGGCAGTTATGAAATCAAGGGTGCCGTCAAAATCCCATATGCACTCTCAATTCTTGCGGGTGGAGCTCCAGATACAGAAGTCATTGGTCTAAATGAGTTCGCAAAAGAAGATCAAGCACCGCTGATCGTTCACTATTTCTTCGATATCATGGTTTCGATTGGTATGTATTTGGCTGCCATCTCTGCCTTGTTCATCTTGGCATTCCGTTTGAAAAAATTAAATCCTTATAACAAATGGATTTTAAGAGGTGTCTTCATCGGTGGACCTCTGGCGATGATTTCAATTGAAGCAGGTTGGATGTATGCTGAAATTGGTCGTCAACCTTGGACACTGTACGGCATCATGCGGACAGCAGATGCGGCGACGACATCAACTGCTGTTGGTCCGATGTTGATTCTATTCAGTGCCTTGTACTTGATGCTCGGTACGATTTGTACAGTCGTATTATTACGGATGTTCAAGAAAAACCCGGTTGGAAAAGAACTTCAAGAACTTGCTGAAAACCACCACGCACGTGGGGAAGCTATGTTCGTGGATGATAACAAGTAAGGAGGGAACGATTTGGACGTTCAAACACTAGGAATTACGGTCCTTTGGACTTTCCTGTACGGATATCTCATCGTTGCCTCAATTGACTTCGGTGCTGGATTTTACGCCTTTTATTCAAAATATACGAAGCGGGATCATTTAACGAATCGATTGATTCTTCGTTATCTCTCACCAGTGTGGGAGGTAACGAATGTCTTCTTCGTATTCTTCTTCGTCGGATTAGTCGGGTTCTTCCCGGATACCGCTTACTATTTCGGTACGGCACTACTCGTGCCAGCCTCGATCGTTCTCGTATTGATTGCGATTCGTGGTAGTTTCTATGCATTCGCCAATTATGGATCAAATGACAGCATGTTCTATACGTTCTTATATGGAGCAACTGGTCTATTGATTCCGGCGGCGATGTCAACGACATTGACGATCAGTCAAGGTGGATTCATTCGTAAAACGAATGAAACGGTTGAGTTTTTAGGAACAAAATTATTTACGAACTTTTACTCTTGGTCGGTCGTAGCACTCGCTATCGTATCCGTCCTCTATATCAGTGCGATGTTCCTCTTGTTCTATGCAGATAAAGCGAAGGATGAAGGGGCTACGCCATTGATTCGTAAGTGGGCGCTCTTCTGGAGTGGTCCGACGATTCTAGTCTGTGCACTCGTCTTCTTTGGATTGAAAAATCAAGCGGCATGGCACTATGAGAACATCTTAAACGGGAACTGGTGGTGGTTCGCTGCTAGTTTCATCTTCTTCCTCGTTGCGGTGACACTCGTCTACATGAAGAAGAATTACGGAATTGCTTTCGTCGCGGTCATGCTACAGTATGGAGTGGCATGGTTCGGTTACGGTTATACGCACTTACCATATATCTTGTATCCATATATCGATATCAACAAAGCGGTCGTTAACGAAACAATGGCTTCCGCACTCGTCGTTGTCTTCATCTTCGGACTCTTACTCTTGATTCCGGCGTTGTACTTGATTTTACGACTCTTCTTGTTCGATAACGATTATGTACGTGGGAAATCCTCAAAATAATGGATGAATAAACGCCTCTGCGAATCGCAGGGGCGTTTATAGTAATTTTAAATTGAATCAGGTACACTACTAAGGAAGAGCGATTGTGAAGGAGAGTTGTGAAAATGAATGGAGAGTTTGCAGTAATTGGACTAGGGCGCTTTGGTGGCTCGATTGTCCGTGAATTATCGAAAAATGGCTATGATGTCTTAGCGATTGACTCCGACGAGGAGCGCGTCAATGAATTCATGGGAATTGCGACGCATTCCGTCATCGCGGATACGACGGATGAGAACGTCTTAAAGAGTCTAGGAATCCGAAACTTCGATCATGTCATCGTTGCGATCGGGGAAAATATTCAAGCATCCATCTTGACGACATTGATCTTAAAAGAGCTTGGGGTACAATCGATTACTGTCAAAGCGACGAACGATTACCACGAAAAAGTATTACGAAAAATCGGAGCAGATTTCATCGTTCACCCCGAACGGGATATGGGAGTCCGGATTGCAAATGGTTTAATGAGTTCAAATATTCTTGACTATCTCGATTTATCTCAAGAATTTTCGATCGTTGAAATTAAAGTCAGTGATCGGATGGCAAAACAAACATTGATTGACCTTGATCTACGGAGCAAATACGGAGCGAACGTCGTCGCCATTAAACGTGGAGAAAACGTTCTGATTTCTTTACAAGCTGATGAAATGATTGAAAAAGGGGACTATCTCGTCGTCATTGGTGAAAATGAGGATCTCGACCGTCTAGAGCGTGCGATTCATAAAGTGAAGAACTAAAAAAAGCTGAGGCGTGCCTCAGCTTTATATTTACTTAATTAAATGAGTTGGAATTCTTTTAATCCGTGTGCGATACCGTCCTCAAGGATGGGTTTCGTGACATAGTCAGCGGCAGCTTTCGTTTCTGGAAGTCCGTTGCCCATTGCAATACCCGTTCCGACGTAGCGAAGCATCTCTAGATCGTTTAAAGCATCACCAAATGCAAAGGTATCTTCGCGGCGAATATTCGTCAATTTCAGGAATTGTTTGATCCCTTCTGCTTTCGAGGAACCGACATTGATGACATCCATTGCATGTGGGTGCCAACGAATGAAATCAAATGCGTCATAGCGTTTAACATAATCGCTCTCTTCTTCAGCTGTGCAGTAGACGAGTGTTTGGAAAACATCATGCGATAAAAATGCTTCTTCATCGTGAACCGGTAACGGCATGTCAAGCTCTCCGAGTGAATCAACGACATGAACGTCATTCGATTTCGTCGTGAAGCCTTTTGTTTCACCGAGATAGACAAGTGTATGTCCGTTTTCACGTGCTTGTTGTGTCAACTGTGTCAAATCCGTCTTCGGTTGCGGACGTTTGTAGATGATTTCATTTTGATGAACGACGATTTGTCCGTTGTAACCGATGATCGTATCGATGTTGAGCAATTCACGGATTCCAGACAACATCGCAGGTCCACGTCCGGTTGCGAGCGCTACATATACACCGTTTTCTTGAAGCTTACGAATTGCCTGTTTTGTTGATTCCGGAACAAAATGACCATCATGCAATAAGGTTCCGTCGATATCGAAAAAGACGACTTTCTGATTTGCCATGGTTTCACCTTCTCTTTTTATTTGGTCGAAATGACCTTTTCATGAGAAAGTATAGCATAACCAAAAGCGTGTTGCCGGAAGGGAACATGCCGAATAAGGATGAAAAATAGTCCATGTATCGTGTATACTGTACTAAGGACAAAAAACAATGTACTGATAAGGAGTTGCTAGGCATGATTTTTAAAGTATTTTACCAACCGCTTCGTTCGGAAGCACCTGTTCGTGAACGGACAGAAACAATGTATGTAGAAGGGGAAAGCATTCGTGACGTGCGATCAACGATTGACCACCTCAAAGATATCAACATCGAGTTCATCCGCGAAGTCAGCGGAGAATTTTTGACATACGAACAACAACATCCTGATTTCAAGGTTGCGACGTTCGAATGAAGTTCGTCAAAAACCATCAGGCCGCCGTTTTCGCACTCGGTGGACTCGGGGAAATCGGGAAGAACACGTATGTCGTTCAATTCCAAGATGAGATCATCGTCATTGACGCGGGTGTCATGTTCCCAGAAGATGAATTACTTGGAATCGACTATGTGATTCCAGATTACACGTACTTGATCAAGAACAAGGATAAGGTCAAAGGCGTCTTCATCACACACGGTCACGAGGATCACATCGGTGGATTACCTTTCTTGCTTAAGCAAGTCAATTTACCAATCTATGCAGGTAAAATCGCCATGGGACTTATCAAAGTAAAATTAGAAGAACATGGCTTGCTTCGTAATGCAGAACTTCATGAAATCGATGAGGATTCGATCATCAAGTTCCGCAAAACAAGCATTTCGTTCTTCCGTACGACGCACTCGATTCCGAATTCGTTCGGTGTCGTCGTCAAAACACCACAAGGGAACATCGTGCATACAGGGGACTTCAAGTTCGATTTCACGCCAGTCGGAGAGCCGGCTGATCTAGCGAAAATGGCTGAACTCGGTAAAGAAGGCGTATTGTGTCTTCTATCGGACTCAACGAATGCGGAAGTAGAAGGGTTTACGATGAGTGAACGCGTAGTCGGTGAAACGATCTCAGACATCTTCCGTAAAGCGGAAGGACGGATCATCTTCGCGACGTTTGCGTCGAACATCTATCGTCTGCAACAAGTCGTCAATGCTTCTGTAGAAGCAGGACGGAAAATCGTCGTCTTCGGACGTAGCATGGACAAGGTCATGATGATTGGTCAAGAACTTGATTTCATCAAAGCGCCGAAGGGTACGATCATCGAGCCGAACGAGATGAAACGTTATAAATCAAATGAGTTGACTATCCTTTGTACGGGTTCACAAGGAGAACCAATGGCTGCACTTAGCCGTATCGCAAACGGAACACATCGTCAAATCTCGATCATTCCGGATGATCTCGTCATCTTCTCTTCGTCACCAATCCCAGGAAACGTCGTTTCTGTCGGAAAGACGATCAATCAGCTGTACAAAGCTGGCGCAGATGTCATGTACGGTAAACTAAATGATATCCATACATCAGGTCACGGTAGTCAACAAGAGCAGTTGCTCATGTTACGTCTATTGAATCCGAAATACTTCATGCCGATTCACGGGGAATACCGGATGCTGAAGAAGCATATGTCGCTTGCGATGGATGCTGGCGTACCGGAAGAGAACTGTTTCGTCATGGATAACGGTGAAGTACTGGCATTAGATGCGAATGCAGCCGCTATCACTGGAAAGATTCAAGCGAATGCGGTTTATGTCGACGGGAAAGGAATTGGAGACATCGGAAACATCGTTTTACGCGATCGCCGTATTCTCTCAGAAGAGGGACTCGTCGTCGTCGTCGTGACGCTTGACTCGAAGACGAATCGTCTCGTCTCTGGACCGGACATCATCTCGCGTGGTTTCGTCTACATGCGTGAGTCGGGTAATTTGATTAAAGATGCTGAACGTCTTCTCAAGCGTTCACTTGATCAATCGCTTGCGAACCGTAATACGAAATGGACGGACATCAAACAAGTCATCAATGATACGCTCACACCGTATTTAACAGAAAAAACACAACGTCATCCAATGGTCATGCCGATCATCATGGAAGTCTGATTCAAAAAATCCTCGTCTCCGAAAACGGAAACGAGGATTTTTGTATTACGTGGCAGGACCGTATTCCTTGAACGGTTCTTTTTTATCAATCCGATCATAAAACATGACGCCATCTAGATGATCGTATTCATGCTGGCAGACGATTGCTTTCATCCCTTTTAAACGTAATTTTACAGGATTTCCGTTATGATCGATGCCAGTTAGGGTAATACGCATATAGCGCGGTACATGTCCTTCGACTTCACGGTCGACGGACAGACATCCTTCGCCGCCCGTTAAATACGTCTGCTCGACGGAATGACTGATGATTTTTGGATTATAGATACCAAATTCCAGCAAATCATCACCATCTGGTAAGCGGATCGCGAACATGCGCTTGTTGACACCGATTTGTGGTGCTGCAAGTCCAATGCCGCTTCGTAAATCGTATTTCTTCGCAATTTCATCATCTTGACTGTTGGCGAGGAACTCGCGCATGAGTCGCATCGTTTCCTTATCCTCATCGCTGAGAGGGAAGGTCACTTCTACTGACCGTTCGTGAAGAGCAGGAACGTCTTCGCGTACGATTTCATTCATGGTGATCATGAACAACACTCCTTTCGTCTACAAAAAGTATAGCATAGGAAAGTGGGGAATGATGACAACTAACACAGTAGGAAAATATCGAATGATACAGAAGATGGAATATTCTAGTTTTGTGATTGAATTCACAATGTGAAGCACGAAAAAAATAAAACATTTCCTTTGATTTTAAGGTGTTACAGATTTATACTTGTAACGTAATGAACAAGACACTATAACGTGTCGATTCATGATAATACAGTTTACTCAACTGAATAGGTACACAGACACATGTTCAAAGGATAGTCACACGGGACTTCGTTTTTTGGACACTATTGTCATGTGGGCAAATCAGTCAGAGGAATATTTCGCTGAACGCAGTGAAAGGATGAGGTGAAAAGATGAACGTAAACATGTTTAAAAACGTGGAAGAAAACTTTGAAACGTTCCGCATTCTTGACGAGAAAGGTGAAGTCGTCAATAAAGACGCTATGCCAGACCTCTCGGATGAAGAGCTTACGGAATTAATGCGCCGTCTCGTATACACACGTATCTGGGACCAACGTGCAATCTCACTTAACCGTCAAGGACGCCTTGGTTTCTACGCTCCAGTAGCTGGACAAGAAGCGTCAATGATTGGTACGCAATTCGCTTTGGATAAAGATGACTGGATTCTTCCTGGATACCGTGATATTCCACAAATGGTCTTCCATGGCTTCCCACTTTACAAAGCATTCTTGTTCTCACGCGGTCACATCACAGGTGGTAAGATTCCTGAAGGTGTTAACGTCTTAATGCCACAAATCATCATCGGTGCGCAGATCGTTCAAGCGGCTGGTGTTGCTCTCGGTCTTAAGAAAAGCGGTAAAGAACAAGTCGCAATCACTTACACAGGTGATGGTGGTTCTTCACAAGGGGACTTCTATGAAGGTATGAACTTCGCTGGAGCTTTCAAAGCACCTGCAATCTTCGTCGTTCAAAACAACCGTTTCGCAATCTCGACACCTGTCGAAAAACAATCTATGGCGAAAACAATCGCTCAAAAAGCTGTCGCTGCTGGTATCAATGGTATCCAAGTCGACGGTATGGACGTTCTTGCTGTATACGCAGCTACGAAACAAGCGCGTGTTGAAGCACTCAACGGTGTTCCGACATTGATCGAAACATTGACTTACCGTTACGGACCACACACACTCGCTGGTGATGATCCAACACGTTACCGTACAAAAGACATGGATGATGAGTATCAAGCACAAGATCCACTCGTCCGTTTCCGTGCTTTCATGGAAGCAAAAGGTCTTTGGAACGAAGATAAAGAGAACGAAGTCATCGAGCAAGCTAAAGCTGACGTTAAGGAAGCACTTGCACAAGCTGACAAAGAACCAAAACAAAAAGTTACAGATTTCATCAACGTGATGGCTGAGAAGCTTCCACAAAACCTGCAAGAGCAGCTTGATGAGTATACAGCAAAGGAGTCGAAATAACCCATGGCACAAATGACGATGATCCAAGCGATCACTGACGCAATGCGCGTCGAGATGAAACGCGACGAACAAGTTCTCTTGTTCGGTGAAGACGTCGGTAAAAACGGTGGGGTATTCCGTGCGACAGAAGGTCTTCAAGATGAGCTCGGCGAAGACCGCGTCTTCGATACACCACTTGCAGAATCAGGTATTGGTGGTCTTGCTGTCGGATTCAGTCTGACAGGATTCCGTCCAATCATGGAAATCCAATTCTTCGGATTCGTATTCGAAGTATTCGATTCAGTCGCAGCACAACTTGCGCGTCTCCGTTACCGTTCAGGCGGCACATACAGTGCACCTGTTACAATCCGTTCACCATTCGGTGGCGGTGTTAAAACACCGGAACTTCACGCAGATAACCTCGAAGGACTCATGGCTCAGTCACCAGGACTTAAAGTTGTCATTCCTTCAACACCTTACGATGCAAAAGGTCTTTTGATCGCGTCAATCCGCGACAACGACCCAGTCGTATTCCTCGAGCACATGAAACTCTACCGTTCATTCCGCGGTGAAGTGCCAGAGGGCGATTACACGATCGAACTCGGAAAAGCTGATGTAAAACGTGAAGGTACAGATGTAACAATCGTCACTTACGGTGCGATGGTACACGCTTCACTTAAAGCAGCGGAAGAGCTCGAAAAAGAAAACATCAGCGTCGAAATCATCGACTTGATGACAATCAGCCCAATCGATATCGATACGATTCTTGCTTCTGTCAAGAAAACAAACCGTGTCGTCGTCGTTCAAGAAGCACAAAAACAAGCGGGTATCGCTGCAATGGTTGCAACTGAAATCCAAGAACGTGCAATCCTTGACCTCGAAGCGCCAATTCTTCGTGTTGCTGCTCCAGATACAATCTTCCCATTCGCACAAGGTGAAGACGTCTGGATCCCAGATCACAAAGATATCGTTGAGAAAGTCAAAACTGTCTACAATTTCTAAGAGCATTTCGGAAAATAAGGAGAGGGGTCCATTCTCTCCTTGCTTCCGTTTTTACAGATAACAATCGACTAGAAGAGTGAACTAAAAGGAGGCATATTCAAATGGGTTTATTTGAATTCAAATTGCCGGATATCGGTGAGGGTATTCATGAAGGTGAAATCGTAAAGTGGTTCGTAAAAGCGGGCGACACTGTCAAGGAAGACGACGTTCTTCTTGAAGTACAAAACGATAAAGCAGTCGTTGAAATCCCATCACCAGTTGATGGTACTGTTAAAGAAGTTAAAGTTGACGAAGGTGTCGTAGCTGTCGTTGGCGACGTCCTCATCACTTTCGAAGTCGAAGGCGAAGGTTCTGCTCCTTCTGAAGAAGCAGAGCAACCAAAAGCTGAAGACAACGCGAAAGACGTTCAAGATACGGATCAAAAAGTGGAAGACAAACCAAACGAGGTTCAAATCCATAAATCAGAACGCGTCATCGCGATGCCATCTGTCCGTAAATATGCACGTGAAAAAGGTGTCGACATCCGTGAAGTCCAAGGTTCTGGAGACAACGGTCGTGTCGTCAAAGAAGACATCGATGCATTCGCAAACGGTGGTCAAACTTCTGAAGCACCAGCAACAGAAGAAAAAGCACCAGCTGCAGCTGCTTCTGCACCAAAAACAGAAGTTAAGCCATACGTTGCTGCTCAACCTGAACTTGAAACACGCGAGAAAATCAAAGGAATCCGTAAAGCGATTTCGAAAGCAATGGTTAACTCGAAACATACAGCTCCACACGTAACACTCATGGACGAAGTCGATGTTACGAACCTCGTAGCACTCCGTAAAAACTTCAAAGAAGTTGCGGCTGCTCAAGGTACGAAATTGACTTACCTTCCGTTCGTCGTAAAAGCATTGACTGCTGCTGCTAAAAAATACCCAGCAATCAACGCATCAATCGACGATGTAAACGAAGAAATCGTCTACAAAAACTACTTCAACATCGGTATCGCTGCAGATACAGACAACGGTCTTGTCGTACCAGTCGTTAAAGATGCAGATCGTAAATCGATCTTCTCACTCGCTGACGACATCAACGACCTTGCTGGTAAAGCACGCGAAGGTAAACTTTCTGGCGAAGAGATGAAAGGCGGATCAATCACGATCACTAACATCGGTTCTGCTGGCGGTCAGTGGTTCACACCAGTCATCAACCACCCAGAAGTTGCAATCCTCGGTATCGGCCGTATCGCTGAAAAAGCAGTCGTTAAAAACGGCGAAATCGTTGCTGCACCAGTTCTTGCACTTTCATTCAGCTTCGACCACCGTCTCATCGATGGTGCAACTGCACAAAACGCGCTTAACTTAGTTAAACGCCTATTGAACGACCCACAACTTCTCATCATGGAGGGATAAGCAATGGTAGTAGGTGAATTCGCACAAGAAACAGATTTACTCGTAATAGGGGCTGGCCCTGGTGGTTACGTTGCTGCAATCCGCGGCGCGCAACTCGGTATGAAAGTAACAATCGTTGAACGTGAAAACGTCGGTGGTGTTTGCTTAAACGTTGGATGTATCCCATCAAAAGCCTTGATCACTGCAGGTCATAACTTCCAGCATGCTAAAGGTTCAAGCGATATGGGGATCACTTCTGAGAATGCAACTGTCGATTTCTCGAAAGTTCAATCTTGGAAACAATCTGTCGTCAACAAATTGACTGGCGGCGTTAGTGGTCTTCTTAAAGGGAACAAAGTCGAGACTGTCGTTGGGGAAGCTTACTTCCAATCAGAAGATACAGTCCGTATCATCAACGAAGATTCTTCGACTCCTTACAAATTCAAGAAATGTATCATCGCGACAGGTTCGACTCCAATCGAACTTCCAGCTTTCAAATGGTCAAAACGCGTTCTTTCTTCAACAGGCGCATTGAACCTTCCTGAAATCCCGAAAAAACTCATCGTCATCGGTGGTGGATATATCGGGATGGAGCTTGGTACAGCGTATGCGAACTTCGATACAGAAGTCGTCATTCTTGAAGGAACAAAAGACATCCTTTCTGGTTTCGAGCCTGCTATGACGCAAGTCGTTAAGAAAAAGCTCAAACAAAAAGGTAACATCACAATCCACAACGAAGCACTTGCTCAAAGTGTGGAAGAGTCGGAAGATGGCGTTAAAGTAACATTCGAAGTCAACGGTGAAGCACAAACAGTTGAAGCGGACTACGTCCTCGTCACTGTCGGTCGCCGTCCGAACACTGGTGATCTTGGTCTTGAAATGGCAGAAGTCAAAGTCAGCGACCGTGGTCTTGTCGAAATCGACGATCAGTGCCGTACTTCAAACGAAAACATCTACGCAATCGGTGATATCGTTCCAGGACCACCACTTGCACACAAAGCTTCATTCGAAGCTAAAATTGCTGCTGAAGCAGCTGCAGGACACCCTGCATACCTCGACTACAGCGCGATTCCAGCGGTCGTCTTCACAGACCCAGAACTCGCTACTGTCGGTTACACGGAAGCACAAGCGAAAGAAGAAGGACTCGACTACATCGCGTCTAAATTCCCTTACGCTGCGAATGGTCGTGCACTTGCACTCAACGAGCCAGACGGCTTCTTGAAAATGATCACTCGTAAATCAGATGGTCTCTTGATCGGCGCGCAAATCGCTGGTACAGGCGCATCTGATATGATCGCTGAAATGGGACTCGCAATCGAGTCTGGTATGACAGCTGAAGATATCGCACTCACAATCCACGCGCACCCATCACTCGGTGAAATCGCAATGGAAACTGCTGAAGTTGCAATCGGTAGCCCAATCCACATCATTAAATAATTTCGAAACACCTCATACACGGGGAGCCGACCGTGTATGAGGTGTTTTTTTGTTTGGTCTTGATACAAAAAAGGAAAAGAAAAAGTAAAAATCGGAGAGGGTGGACGCACATGGAATCCGTGACTACCTTAGAGGAGCTGTATTACGTATCGGAAATGGATAAGGTTCGTTTTGTCGGCTGGACGACTGCACTCGCCCGCTATGATTTTGCTGTCGTCTGTACGGGACAATTCTTCGGGAAAGTACTTGTCGTCAGTTTAACCGGTGGTCAGTCAGCGTTACTCGATCAACAGGATGTGTTGAATGGAGATGTCTTAATTCGTACATTTGCGATTGAACGAGAGGATGTCGAAGTAATCGGTGAAGCACTCGCAGCATTCATTCCTTGTTCACCAAACGATGAGTACGCAGAATGAAATGACAAAAAAAGCAGTAATCCTCATTAACTAAGGATTACTGCTTTATCTTGTCTTCACCGAATCGCATTCGATTGTTGAATGACTTTGATCGTCTCAAGCGAATGATCTTCAAGACCTTGAACCGGAAGACCGGCTTCGATGTTTTCTTTAATATAGGCAAGGTTGTCTGCCGTGATCATTTCGCCTGGGATGAAGATAGGAATACCAGGTGGATATACCATCATGAATTCAGCCGAAATCCGCCCGACCGCATCGACCAACGGAATCGTCTCTGTCTCTTCATAGAATGCATCACGAGGACTGAGAGCGAGCGCTGGGATGTCTGGAAGAACAATCGAATGATCAGTCGTCTCGGCGGCATTATTTTGATAACGTGCGACAAGTAATGACATCGCATGTAAAAAGGCATCAATCGTCTCTTCTGAGTCGCCAGACGTGATGATGACGAGAATGTTGTTCAAATCAGAAAGTTCAACTTCGATCCGATGTTCTTCACGTAAGAACTCTTCGACGAGGTGACCAGAAATGCCAAGCCCTTTGACGGAAACAAGCACTTTCGTTGGATCAAAGGCGAACGTCGCACTCGAATGAAGATCGGATTCACCGAAAACAGCGAGATAAGGAAGCTTCGCTAATCCAAAGCGCATCCGTGTCGCAAGTTCAAGTGCCCGACGATTCATCGCTTCACCGTTGATCGCAAGATGACGCCGAGCGCAGTCAAGAGAAGCGAGCAACAGGTAAGATGTCGATGTCGTCGTCAACATCGAGAGCACTGCTTGAACTTTATCTGGAGAGACAAGTCCGCGACGAACGTTCAGGACAGAGCTTCCTGTAAGTGAGCCACCGAGTTTATGCACGCTGGTTGCGGCAAGATCAGCTCCTGCTTGCATCGCTGACAGCGGCATATCTTCGTGGAAGGCGATATGGACGCCGTGTGCTTCGTCGACGAGTACCGGAATACCTTTACTATGGGAAAGCTTGACGATGCTTTCTAAGTCACCAGCAACGCCAAAATAGGTCGGGTTGATGACGAGAACGGCTTTTGTATCGGGATGAAGTGCAAGGGCACGTTCTACCGCGCTTGGTGTGATGCCGTGCGCGATTCCGAATGTCTCATCGAATTCAGGGTGAATGAAAATCGGATGCGCACCAGAAAGAACGATAGCTGACATCACCGATTTATGCACGTTCCGAGGAACGAGAATTTTATCATCAGGTCCGACGACACTCATGATCATCGCCATGATGGCCGTTGAAGTTCCTTGTACGGAAAAGAACGTTTCGTCGGCGTGGAAGGCTTGAGCTGCCAATTGATGAGCTTCCTTAATGATTGCCTTTGGATGATGGAGATCATCAAGGGGAGCGATATTGATTAAATCGATATCGAGCGCATTCTGACCGATGAACGATCGAAAGGCTGGATCCATTCCCTGACCATTTTTATGACCGGGAATATGAAATTGAATTGGTTGACGTTTCGCATGCGCGAGTAGCGCATCGAATAAAGGTGTATCGAGCTGTGTTAAGCTTTTTGTTTGCACCAGATTTCCCCCCTTAAAACCGAATAAAAATACAATCAAACAAGCTAACTATAACAAGTTTTCGGACGGTTGCAACTGTTTTATGCTTCTTTTCCGTGTAAAATAGAAAAGTGCAGAAAGGAAGTGGGAATGATGGCATTGAATTATCCGCTCAATTCCGATTGGTCGACTGAAGAAATCGTGAAAGTCATCGACTTCTTTAATTTAGTCGAGCAAGCGTATGAGACAGGTGTTGAACGACAACGGTTGCTCGAAGCGTATCGTGAATTCAAGCAAATCGTCACCTCGAAATCCGAGGAAAAACAGTGGGATCAGTTTTATATGGAAGAGACCGGTTGCTCGAGTTATCGGACGATGCAACAAGCGAAACGTCAGGAAGAACCGATTGTTCGTATGAAGAAATAATTGGATCATGAAGATAAGACTCCTATGCGATCGCGTAGGAGTCTTATCTTTTAATCCGACTGGAAATGTGCGGGAAATGATCAACATTTGTTTAAAGTGGAAAGGAAGCGGCTATATACTACATACAAGACGTTGGCCTTACAAATATGTGAAACTGTATTTTTTAAAATTAGATGCTTTACATCTAAGTTGAATCGTACTATTATAGATTCAATCCACTAATAAGTCGCAATTGTCTGACAAATTAAACCTCTGTTTATCCCGCGAAGGAGTGTGGTTACTGTGAAACAAGTGATAGAAGCATACAAGAGAAAAGATGCAGAAAAACGCATTCCTGTATTGCGTCTCGAAATCGATTATGAGCTTGCTACATTACACGATGCGATGGTGGCAAGTGACGCAGAAGCTGTTGGCGCAAGTAAAGAGCGCCTCGAAAAATATCGTCAAGAGATGGTACGTCTTGAAGCTTGATTTCAACGTTCCAATCTCTACCTTATAATAAAATATCAACTCTTCAACCAGCGAACTGTTCGCTGGTTTTCTTTTTTTGTTACTATAGAAGAAGCTGGAAACAACGATGAAGGAGTGAACTCAAATGCAGATTGAGTTGGATGCGATAGATTTGATCAAACGAGCGGGAAAGTACATTCGCGAAAAAATTGATGGTTCGTATCACGTCGAACAAAAAACCGGAAAAAGCGATTTAGTGACAGAGATTGATCAAGCCGTCGAGGATTTATTGATTCAAGGTATTTTAGATCGCTATCCGAATCATCATATTTATGGGGAAGAAGGGCGAATCGCTCGACCCGATACACTCGAAGGCACGATCTGGTTCGTTGATCCGATTGATGGAACGATGAACTTTATCCGTCAAAAACGAATGTTTGCCATCTCGATTGCGATCATGATAGATGGTGAGTTACGTTATGGATTCGTCTACGATGTCATGGCGGACGAGTTGTTCCATGTCATCAAAGGGCATGGTGCTTATCAAAACGGCATACGATTACCACAAATCGAGGAGCGGAGTGTTAAAGAAGCAATCATCTGTATGAACGCGACCTGGGTGACACCAAATCGTCGAATCAATACGGATCGTCTTGCGCCACTCGTACGACACGCGGTAGGTGTACGAGCAATCGGTGCAGCATCACTCGAACTCGCATGGACAGCTGCAGGGCGTGTTGACGGGTATATCACAATGCGTAATATGCCTTGGGATTACGCAGCCGGTCAGTTGTTGATTGAAGAGGTCGGTGGGCGTGTCGGAACGATCACAGGTGAATCGATGTCATTTCTCGAACAAACGAGTGTGCTAGCAGGGAGCCAGACGTTCGTTGAAGATGTGTTGACATTCGTACAAACACAAGAGGATTGAAAAAAGGTTTCTTTCGTCTTGAACGAAAGGAACCTTTTTGCTCATGCTTGTTTTCGTAAACGTGCTTTTAAGACGAACCCAGCACCCATCGTAACAATCATCAAGATGACAGAGGCGATCGTCATCGGGACGTTTTGTTCCGCGATGAAGATGCCGATGGCTGCCATGGATCCTACGGCAAGCATGGCGAGTAATAAAAATAGCAGGCGCATGTTCTTTTCCCCCTCTATCCGTGAGTACGTTAACAGTGTAGCGTGAATAAAGGATAATGAAAAGGCTTTCGGACTGATGTCGAATCTTAGTCATTGCCAATTAGGACTCTACCTGTGCTATACTCTTAAAGTTGACCGAAAGTATGATAAGATTTATTTAAATGAATAGAAAGAGGTACACACCTATGACAACATTAGTACGAAATGATTTACGCAACGTTGCGATCATCGCCCACGTTGACCATGGTAAAACAACATTAGTCGATGAGCTTTTAAAACAGTCTGGTACGTTCCGTACGAACGAACAAGTCGAAGAACGCGCAATGGACTCAAATGACATCGAGCGGGAACGTGGAATCACGATTCTTGCGAAAAACACTGCAATTGATTACAAGAACACACGCATCAACATCGTTGATACGCCAGGACACGCCGATTTCGGTGGAGAAGTTGAGCGGATCATGCGTATGGTTGATGGCGTTATCCTCGTTGTCGATGCACGTGAAGGCTGTATGCCACAAACACGTTTCGTTTTGAAAAAAGCACTCGAGCAAGGACTTCAACCAATCGTCGTCGTCAACAAAATTGACAAACCGATGGTCCGTCCTCTTGAAGTCGTCGACGAAGTCGTGGATCTCTTGATCGACCTCGGAGCTGACGAAGATCAACTCGAATTCCCAGTCGTTTATGCATCGGCAGTCAACGGCTCAAGTTCGTTTGAACCTGAATTAGAGAAACAAGAAGATACAATCACAAACGTTCTTGATTTAATTCTTGAGCACACACCAGCACCTGTCGATAACACAATGGAGCCACTTCAGTTCCAAGTGACGATGCTTGACTATGATAACTACCTCGGACGGATCGGTGTCGGTCGTGTCTTCCGTGGAGAAATCAAAGTTGGCGATAGCGTTTCGCTTTCAAAACTTGATGGTTCAACGAAGAACTTCCGTGTTACGAAGTTGTTCGGTTACTTCGGTCTAAAACGTGTCGAAATCGAAACAGCAAAAGCTGGAGATTTGATCGCGATCGCTGGTATGGAAGATATCAACGTCGGTGAGACGGTTTGCCCAACTTCACACGTTGATCCACTCCCATTATTACGTATCGATGAGCCAACGCTTCAAATGACATTCATCGTCAACAACTCGCCATTCGCTGGTCGTGAAGGGGATCTCGTTACTTCACGTAAAATCGAAGAGCGTCTTGAAAAAGAACTCGAAACAGACGTTTCACTTCGCATCGAAAACACAGATTCACCGGACCGCTGGATCGTTTCTGGTCGTGGGGAACTTCACCTCGGGATCTTGATCGAAAACATGCGCCGTGAAGGATACGAAATTCAAGTATCGAAACCGCAAGTAATCATCAAAGAAGAAGAAGGCGTCAAAGTCGAGCCATTCGAACGCGTCGTCATCGATACACCAGAAGAGTACACAGGTTCTGTCATGGAATCGATCGGTCTCCGCAAAGGTGAATTGACGAACATGCAAACAATGGACAACGGTCAAACAAAAATGGAATTCATCGTTCCTTCACGTGGTTTGATCGGTTACCGTAACGAATTCCTTTCTGCTACACGCGGATACGGAATCATGAACCACACATTCGAAGAATACCGTCCGTTCATCCAAGCGGATATCGGTGGACGTCGTAGTGGTGTTATGGTCTCAATCGAAACAGGTAAAGCAACTGCTTACGCGATCTCAGCTCTTGAAGACCGCGGAACGATCTTCATCGAGCCTGGTATTGAAGTATACGAAGGTATGATCATCGGCGAATGTAACCGTGATGTCGATCTCGCTGTCAACGTCGTTAAAGCAAAACAATTAACGAACATGCGTGCATCTGCAAAAGACTCAACGAACGTTCTTAAACGTCCACGTGTCTTCTCACTTGAAGAGTCGTTGACATTCTTGAACGAAGATGAGTACTGTGAAATCACACCACAATCGGTTCGTCTCCGTAAACAAGTCTTGAACAAGAACGAACGTGAAAAGCAAGAAAAACGTCGTCGTCTAGGTAAAGATTAAGTCTTGAACGAATAGGGGGACTGGCAATGAATGCACAAGCTGCCGTTGCTTCTGATTTCTCGAAATACGATATTCCGTTCATCGCGAAACTTCTCGGTATCGGAAGTGATCCGAATAATATCGAAGCGGGATTTTATCCTTTAATGATCACCGTCGTCATCTTGACGCTTGTCGTCTTTAAGTTAGGATTTGCTAAGGAACTAGCATGGTGGAAATCACTGATCGTCTATCTCTTGCTCGCCGTCTTCTCGGCAGCATTGACGCTTGTCTTCTGGACATGGCCGATTCCTGAAGTACTCCTTGCGATGGTCTTCGTACTTGGTATTTATCGCTTCCGGATGTGGATGGTCAAGCGTGAACGTGAACGGACAGCTTCTTGACGGAAGCGTGTCATGAATCAAAAGAACGAATCTCTTCGGAGGTTCGTTCTTTTTTTGAGCCAATTCAGATGCATGATTTAAAGCGTAGCGGGAACTAGAATACTAAAAGGGGGAGAAAACATTGAAGATCAAGTATGTCATATCACCCCTCCTGTTAGCGGGTATTCTGATGGGTTGTACACAAACGTCAGAAGAATCGTCAACAGAGGAAACGAATCAGACGACACAAGAAAACAATCAACAGGATTCAGGTGATCAAGAAGCGACGCAATCATCTCAAGCACAAGAAGGTGTCGTATTTAAAGAACTAAACGCTCCGTGGAATATTGTCCGAAAAGGAGAGGTATTTTACATCACGGAACGAGAAGGAACGATTGTCAAAGGAGAAAAAGATGATTATGAACGGATGCGCCTTCAGCTGAAAGAGGATGTCCTCGCTGAAGGAGAAGGTGGATTGCTTGGGATGGTACTTGATCCTGATTTTAAGGACAATCAGACAGCATACGTCTACCATACGTACGCCAAACAAGGACAAGCGACGAATCGCGTCATTGCGATAAAAGAAGAGGGTGATCAGTGGACGGAAGAACGTGTCTTACTCGATGATATTCCCGGAGCGACGATTCATAACGGGGGACGACTGGAGTGGGGACCTGAGGGCGCACTCTACATCACAGCAGGAGACGCAGCAAATCCCGAACTAGCGCAAGACATTGATTCATTGGCAGGAAAGATTTTACGCATCACATCTGAAGGGAAACCGTTCGAGGGGAATCAAAAAGGATATGTCTACAGTCTCGGTCATCGGAATCCACAAGGACTTGTTTTCGTCGATGATCAACTGTATGCAAGTGAACATGGGCAAAGTGGGCATGATGAAATCAACCGAATCGAGCAAAAGAATTATGGATGGCCGACGATTGAAGGGAAAGAACAAGCAGATGGACTGGTGACGCCGTGGTACGAAGTAGGAGAACAATCTGTAGCACCAAGTGGAGTTGCAACGGCAGAGAATACACTTTATTTTGCAACACTTGTCGGACAACGATTACAAACCATCGATCTAGAGACGAAGCAAGTCAAGACAATCGTCGAAAATCAAGGTCGGATTCGAGATGTCTGGATTGACGAGACATCGATTTACTATATTACAAATAATACGGACGGAAGAGGGAATCCATCGGCAGATGATGATCGACTCGTTCGTATCAATCGATGAACAATAAAAGGTCTGTCAGGGAATTTCCCCGCAGACCTTTTGTTTACCAGTGTTTTCGTTTCGTTTCCCAAGTCGGGTATAGATGGAATTGCCCAGAAGCGTGGCGTTCAAGTGTCCGTTCTTCTACGCGTGATCGACATTCATCACAAATGTGGACACGAACAGGTTTATTGCGTAATCGCTTCGCCGTGAAGGACCAATCATCAATCGTTTCACGCTTATCGCAAATCGTACATTTCACTCGCATGCCAGGTCCTCCCTTTTTTTCTTAGTATATCATATTAGAAGATTATTCAGATGTAAAAAAGGGAAACGAGAAGTATATCTCGAAATATCATCACTAAGTCGTAGAGGGGGTGATGTCATGGCAAATAAAGTTGAACAACAGCTCAACTCAGATCAACTAGAAGCACTATCGCAATTACCACTTGTTTTTTTGATTACGCATGATCAATCCAAACATTGGCCCATCACACACGCAATCAGTTGGGTACATGCGACGGATTCGCAAACGGTTCGTTTTACAATCGAAGCAGATTCTCATCTCGTTAAAACATTACGAGAACATCCGGTCTTCACATTGATCTTTTTTGCAGATCAATCGACGTACAGCTTAACGTGTACGGACGTCAAGGCGTTTACGCCGCAAGAAGACCTTCCGTTGCCACTCGCTTTTTATGAGGGACGCGTTGAGGAGGTACGTGACATCTTGTTTTACGGAGCAGCGGTCACACAACGACCAACTATCGAAAAAACATACGATGAACAGGCAGCTGAACGGTTGGATCAACTCGTTCATCGCATCCTAAAAGCGTAACATTCATCACAAACTCGACTCTAAAGGGGCGAACGATGGAATGAAAAAAATATACGTACTTGATACTAATGTCATGCTTCACGATCCACTTTCTCTTTTCCAATTCCAGGAGCACGACGTCGTCATACCAGCGATCGTATTAGAAGAACTAGATGGAAAAAAACGCAACATGGATGAGGTTGGACGTAATGCACGAGAAACAGCTCGCATTTTAGACCAATTACGAGAAACGGGTCAGCTTCATGCGGGAGTGCCACTCGGAAATGGCGGTATTCTTCGCGTCGATATTGGGGACTCCATTCATGAAGGTTCGCCGTTTACGCATGAATCGAACGATAATAAGATCATTGAACTGGCGTGGTCGATTCATCAGGAACAACAAACCGAAGCGACCCCACGAGATGTCATTCTCGTCTCAAAAGATATCTTAGTCCGCGTCAAAGCGGATGCGTATGGATTAGTCGCTGAAGATTATATGACAGATCATATCGCTGATTTGACCGGTCTTTATACAGGATTCATCGAAGTGACCGTCGATCAGGAATATATTGATGCCTTCTATCAGGACAAACGGCTTTCGGTGGATGTCTTGCCAGAAAAAGTGCAACCGAATGAGTTCGTCATCTTAAAAAGTAACATGTCGAAAGCTTCAGCCATCGCCGTCGTTGATCAGAACCTGCCAATCATTCGGGCACTTTCGATCGATGTCGATCAAGTCTGGGGCGTCATTCCACGAAACGTCCAACAACGGATGGCATTTGAGTTATTATTACGTGACGATGTACCACTTGTGACACTCGTTGGTAAGGCAGGTACCGGAAAAACATTACTTGCACTCGCTGCGGGTCTCCTGCAAGTGGAAGACGAGCATAAATATAAAAAACTGGTCGTTGCTCGTCCGGTCGTACCGATGGGAAACGATATCGGCTACTTGCCGGGTGAAATGGAAGAGAAGCTTCGTCCGTGGATGCAACCCATCTACGATAACCTTGAACACCTTTTCAATACGGGATCGGGAGACGAACTAGGTAACATTCTCGCCGGAATGAAGACGATTCAACTGGAAGCTTTAACGTATATCCGGGGACGCAGTATGCCGGGACAATTCATCATCATCGATGAAGCGCAGAATTTGACGAAACATGAAGTCAAGACGATTTTGACACGTGTCGGTGAAAACTCGAAAATCGTGTTAGTCGGGGATCCACAACAGATTGATCATCCGTATCTAGATGAGTATTCCAATGGTTTATCCTACGCCGTAGAACGACTTAAAAATGAGAAGATGACGGGACACGTCAAACTCGTCAAAGGGGAGCGCTCGAACTTGGCGCGCCTCGCAGCCGATTTACTATGAAAAAACGTGGTGCGTCTATTCAGGCGCACCACGTTTTCCTTATATGACGGTAACCGTATGAACGGATTTGACGATCCGTTGTCCGTGTAACAGATGAACGGGTCCATCTGCTAATACTTTGCCGTCTTGTGAGAACTGCAGATACACTTCGTCGAGTTGCTCAAGTGGAAGTTCAACCGTTTCTTCGCCTTCAAAACGAATGGCAATCGCATCTGGTAAAAGTTCGGCATTCCGGATGAACGGTGCAAGCGCCATGGCGAATGACCCTTGAAGCGCGGCTTCTTTTTCAGCACGTGTCATCGGACGATTGTGATCCGTACGACTGCCTTCCATGATGCCTTTATCCCACGCAGCCCCCATTTTCGCGTAGTACGCTTCTTGTTCACTTGTGTCGGCTGGTTGACCGATTTTCTCGATTTCCACCTTTCGTTCATCAAAGATCCAGACTGTCGGATCAATCGTCAACTGATGCCGTACTTTACCGTTAATCGGAAAAATCATTTGTTCTACCCCCTAAATGTGTAAGTCCAACAAATCCATTATACCGAAACGTTGAATTGTTGGCGAAAGTAAGGTAAAGTTTAGCTATAACAGGAACGCGTCATTTGATGAGGAGGGATTGGATTGTCAACTGAAATCGAGACAGTTCATCGCCAGCGCGCTCTTGAGCTACTAGAAGCGGATGCACAAAAAATCCGCCGGTTGATCGAGGTCCAGCTTGCGAATTTAACGATGCCACAATGTCCTCTTTACGAGGAAGTATTGGATACACAAATGTTCGGATTATCCCGTCAGATTGATTTTGCGGTACGTCTTGAACTGATTGATGCGGGTGAGGGGAAACAATTACTCGAATCACTTGAACAGCAATTATCTGATTTACATGATGCGGAGACGTGCTGATTTTCTACTCAAACGTGAAATGCGGCGTTTGGGTATTTTTTTTTAGAAAATGAAAAAAGGACGTGTACATATGTTAGCGAAGTTTAAAGAAAAACGAGCATTTTTTGACTATGGTCTCTTCTTTACGATGCTCATCCTCATGGCGATCAGTACGGTCATGGTCTATAGTGCGAGCGTGTGGAACGGTGGGGATTATGCGAATACGTCCTTCTTTGAGAAGCAGTTGATGTTTGATGCGATGGCGATCGCCTTGTTCCTTTTCGTTTCGCAAGTAAATCATGAGGTGTTCCGTGGACCGGTTATTCGCTTACTCTTGTACGCGATTACATGGTTGATGTTGATGGCAACGTTGTTTTCGGCTCCACTCAATGGTGCTCGTGCATGGCTGAACTTCGGTATCTTCTTGATTCAACCGATTGAGCTCTGTAAATTCGTCCTCGTCGTCGGACTTGCGAGTTATTTTGATCAAAAGCACAAAGGGAAGATGGACGGCGTGATTGGGATCGTCCACCACTTCATCCATCGTCAAATCAAAGCGACGTCTCCAGGCCGAAGAATTTTACTTAGTTTCTCGGACTGGATTTTGATTCCGATGGTTGTGTTACTGGCACCATACGCAATCATCATTCGCATGCAACCGGATGACGGCGGATTGTTCATTCTGTTGCTCATCACGGCGATGATTTTATTCGCAGTTGGATTACCGAGTGGTTACATCATGTTATGTGTCGTCACCGTACCAATCATCTTCATGTATGCCTGGAACAACTTTTCGGATAATCAGATGCAACGGATTCAGGCAAGTTTGAATCCCTTCCTTGACGCAGAAGGTAAGGGATATCAGCTCATCAACTCCGTCATATCGATTGCACACGGGGGATTATTCGGAGTAGGTCTCGGGAATAGCTTTCAGAAGTATGGTTATTTGCCTGAACCTGAAACTGACTACATCATGTCGATCATCTCGGAGGAACTTGGATTCGTCGGTGTCCTCGTCGTGCTTGGTCTACTGTTCTACTTGATGATTCAAGGGGCGATTATCGCTAACCGGTGTGTTTCTATTTATTCGAGTATGCTTGCGCTTGGGATTTCAGGTATTATCTTCATTCAGACATGTATCAATATCGCGGCGATGTCTGGTCTCTTTCCAGGAACCGGCGTCACCTTGCCATTCATCAGTTACGGTGGGTCATCGTTACTCGTCATGAGTACGATGCTTGGTGTAATGGCGAACATTTCCATGCAAAACAAATATCGAGTGGCTTATCAGAAAGAAGTGCGGACTGCACGTTCGATGAGTGCCACAAGCTCATTAACTAAAGGGGGAGCATCAGTTGACTAAAATCCAGAAGATTCTCGTAGCAAACCGCGGGGAGATCGCGATTCGCGTTTTCCGTGCAGCGACAGAACTCGGTATTCGTACCGTTGCCATTTATTCGCGAGAGGATATGGGTTCTCTTCATCGCTATAAAGCCGATGAAGCGTACCGGATCGGAGAAGGGAAAAAACCGATTGAAGCCTATCTCGATATTGAAGATATCATTGCAACAGCGAAAAAAGCCGAATGTGATGCAATCCATCCTGGTTATGGATTCCTCTCTGAGAATATTGAGCTAGCCAAACGTTGTCGTGAAGAAGGAATCATCTTCATCGGACCGCAAGAAGAGCATCTGTATAAGTTCGGGGATAAAGTACGGGCACGAACGACAGCGATTGAGGCCGGTCTTCCTGTCATTCCAGGAACGGATGGTCCGATCTCATCCATTGATGAAGCATATGCGTTCGCAAAAGAAGCAGGCTATCCACTCATGGTCAAAGCATCGCTTGGCGGTGGTGGACGCGGTATGCGTGTCGTCCGGACAGAAGAAGAGCTCCCAGACATGATCGAACGTGCGAAATCTGAAGCCTTAAAAGCGTTTGGTTCGGATGAGATTTACGTCGAAAAATTAATTGAACGACCAAAACATATCGAAGTTCAAATCATCGGTGACGCCCATGGGAACATCATTCATTTGTTTGAACGTGATTGTTCCGTACAGCGTCGTCACCAAAAAGTCGTCGAAGTGGCGCCGTGTGTGACGCTATCAGACGAAGGTCGACAAAAGATTTGTGACGCAGCCGTCACTTTGATGAAACATGTCGGATACGAAAATGCGGGTACGGTCGAATTTCTCGTGACACAAGATGAATCGTTCTACTTCATCGAGGTCAACCCACGTGTCCAAGTCGAGCACACGATTACGGAGATGATCACAGGCGTTGATATCGTCCAGACACAAATCCGTGTTGCTGAAGGCGAATCGTTACATAGCGACCTCGTTGGTATTCCGCAACAAGAAGACATTAAGATGCTTGGTTTTGCGATCCAAAGCCGAATCACGTCAGAAGATCCGGAAAACGGCTTCTTGCCGGATACAGGGAAAATTAAAGCCTATCGTTCACCAGGTGGTTTTGGTGTACGTCTCGATGGTGGAAATGCTTATGTTGGAGCGGAAATCTCACCATATTATGACTCGCTGCTTGTTAAAATCTCGACGCATGGTTTGACATACGACCAAGCCGTCGCGAAGATGCGTCGAAATTTAAGTGAATTCCGAATCCGAGGGATCAAGACAAATATTCCATTCTTGAGTAACGTCTTGAAGCACCATGCGTTCGTTAGCGGGGATTACAACACATCATTCATTGATGATACACAAGAATTATTCATCTTCCCGAAACGTCAAGACCGGGGAACGAAACTTTTGACGTACATCGGAGAGGTTTCCGTCAATGGATTCCCGGGAATCGGAAAATTGGACAAGCCGCTTGCACGTGACGTCCGGATTCCGAAAAATCTCCCGACAGACTATACACCAGGTGCAAAAGCGATTCTCGATGCGGAAGGTCCAGAAGCCGTCGCAAAATGGTTGGCAGCTCAGGAAAACGTTTTGTTGACAGATACGACATTCCGTGACGCCCATCAGTCGCTCCTTGCGACGCGGATGCGGACGAAGGATCTCGTTGCGATTGCAGAGGCGGAAGCAAAACTGTTACCTGAACTGTTCTCTGTCGAAGCATGGGGAGGCGCGACATTTGATGTTGCCTATCGATTCTTGTCGGAGGATCCATGGGTTCGTCTGATGAAATTGCGTGAAAAGATGCCAAATGTCCTCATTCAAATGTTGCTTCGTGGTGCGAACGGCGTCGGTTACAAAAACTATCCGGACAACGTCATCCATACGTTCGTTAAGGAAGCGGCGCAGGCAGGAGTAGACGTCTTCCGAATCTTCGATAGCTTGAACAACCCCGAGTCGATCCAACTTGCGATCGATGCGGTCTTGCCGACAGGTAAAATCGCGGAAGCAGCTGTCTGTTACACAGGGGATCTATTCGATGCGAATCGACCGAAATATCACCTGCCGTATTACGTCAATCTGGCGAAACAACTGGAAGAAAGCGGCGCTCATATCATTGCCATCAAGGATATGGCGGGTCTCTTGAAACCGGAAGCAGCCTATGCGCTCGTATCAGCACTTAAAGATGCGGTATCGCTACCGATCCATCTCCACACACACGATGCGAGTGGGAACGGGATTTATACGTATGCGCGTGCGATCGATGCAGGTGTCGACGTCGTAGACGTCGCCGCATCAAGCATGTCGGGACTGACGAGTCAGCCAGCGGGTGGTAGCTTGATTCATGCCTTAAGTGGTCATCCACGTCAACCGCTCGTATCAGCACAGAAGTTTGAACAGATTTCGGATTATTGGCAGGACGTGCGTCATCTGTATCAAGCATTCGAACTCGATATGATCGCACCGAATCCAACGGTCTACGACCATGAGATGCCGGGTGGACAGTATTCGAACTTACAGCAACAAGCAAAAGCAGTTGGACTTGCGGATCGTTGGTCTGAAGTCAAAGAAATGTATGCGCGTGTCAATATGCTGTTTGGCGATATCGTCAAAGTCACACCATCGTCAAAAGTCGTCGGAGACATGGCACTCTTCATGGTTCAACATCATCTGACGGAAGAAGATGTCTTGCACCGTGCAAGTGGACTTGATTTCCCGGATTCAGTCGTCGAACTGATGAAAGGGGAGCTCGGAACACCACCGGATGGTTTCCCGAAAGACGTTCAACAGGCTATTCTCAAGGGAGCTGCCCCACTGACAGAACGTCCTGGTAAGATGATGGAACCACTCAATTTTGATGCGATCAAACATGAGTTGTTCGAAAAACTTGAACGTCCCGTTACAGAATTTGATGCACTCGCTTACGCGCTCTATCCAAAAGTCTTCATGGACTACAGTTCGTATGTCGCGCGATATGGCGATATCTCTGTTCTTGATACGAATACGTTCTTCCATGGAATGCGTCTAGGGGAGACGATCGAGGTTGAAATCGAACGAGGCAAGACACTCTACCTCAAGTTGATTCAAATCGGTCAGCCAGACGATCATGGTATGCGGACGATCTATTATGAAATGAACGGTGTTCCTCGTGAAGTCGAAGTCAAAGACATCAGTATTAAGGAAAGTTCATCAAGTCGTCCAAAAGCAGATCGAAGCAATGCGAAACAAATCGGTGCTTCAATGCCGGGTAGCGTGCTGAAGGTACTCGTCGAGACGGGTACACGTGTCCGTAAAGGAGAGCAACTCCTCGTCACGGAAGCAATGAAGATGGAAACGACAATCCAAGCACCGGAAGACGGTGAAATCAAAGCCGTCCACGTCAAGGAAGGCGAAGCCATCGCGAGTCAAGACTTATTGATTGAATTCGTATAAGGTCACAACGAAAAACAGGCGCACGCTCGGCGGGCTGCCTGTTTTTCATTCAATACGTAGTGGGAGAGGATACGATTGAACATTATTTGTTGGGTACGAAGTGATTTTCGATTACAAGATAACCACATGTTGGCACGTGCTGTTGAATTACTAAATGAAAATCCGAAGGCGACGGTCGAGTTCGTCTTTTGGCTCAATCCGGATTACATCGGAGAATATGAAGCACGGCAACAATATTTCTTCCAAGCGCTCGAAATATTTTCTGATGCCTGCAAAGAGAAAGAGATGCCAATCCGTTTCATCGAAGGCGATGAACAGGCTTTCTTAGACGCAACTGGTGATGCGGACGTTTTATTATTTAATGCGGAATATGTCGAACCATTCAAGACGCGAGATGAAAAAATCATTAAAAAGCGTAAAGATCGTCAGACGGAGCGACTACTAGACCGGCATCTTCTTCACCCGCATGACATTAAAAAGCAAGATGGAAAGTTCTATAAAGTATTCACGCCATATAAGAATGCATTCATGAAAAAAGACATTCCTGCACCATATGAAGTCAAGTGGCAAACGCTGCGGGATCATTATCAAAAGCGTCAGCACGATAATAGTTTCATCAACGCTTATTTTAAAAAGGCAGAGTCGGAAGCCGTCTTCCATCCTGGTGAAAAGCAGGCGAAACAACGCTTGAAGAAATTCGTCGAACAATCGCTTGAAGATTATGAAGAGAACCGTGATCTTCCTGCTGTCGACGGTACGAGTTTACTTTCTCGCTATTTACGGACTGGAGAAATCGGCATTCGGACCGTCTATGCAGCTGTTCAGGAGGCAAAAGAATCAAAAGGGAAACAGACCTTCATCACCGAACTCATCTGGCGTGAATTCTATTACATGATTTTAATGCATTTCCCGGAATCAAAACGACAAGCCGTCAATACGCAATATCGGGAAATCGAATGGGAGAAAGATGAAGAGGGCTTCAAGGCGTGGTGTGAAGGCAAGACGGGCTATCCGATCGTTGATGCAGCGATGCGGCAATTGAATCAAACAGGGTGGATGCATAATCGTCTACGGATGATCGTCGCTTCTTTCCTGACAAAAGACTTGTTGGTCGATTGGCAGAAAGGCGAACAATATTTCCAGCAGAAACTCGTTGATTATGAAGCGGCATCAAACATCGGGGGTTGGCAATGGGCAGCATCAGTCGGAACGGATGCCGTCCCGTACTTCCGCGTCTTCAATCCGACGACTCAATCGAAGAAGTTCGATAAGGATGGAGCGTTCATTCGAAAGTATGTCACGGAAATCAAGGATTTATCAAAGCAGTATATTCATGAACCGACTGCTGAGCAACGCAAGGATTATGGCTATCCAGAACCAATCGTCGCACATGACGAAGCGCGAAAGCGTGCGATTGCTCGATTCAAATAACGAAAAAAGGATGTCCCTCAAGCGAGGGACATCCTTTTTTATGACCTTATTGAAGACGACTATTTGCCTTACGCGTTCGGAATGCATGGTACGTCAAGTAAGATAAGACACCGAAGTAACATGTGATCAAGAAGGCGTGGAGTAACGGCACATACGTAGCATGTCCACCAAGAACGATCCAAGCCCCAGTGGCGACTTGGCACGAGATGAAGAACGTCGCGAATGCCATACCAATCGTTGTCGTCCGATGCTTTAAGCGAATCGCAACGACATGGACGAATAAGGTAAACAGGAACAATAATCCTGCCATGATCCGGTGAATCATCTGCACCCACGCTTCGAACGTCATGGACGGTTGAGAACAGACAGGCCAACCAACGCAAGCATATGTAGCGCCGACGTGGCGTACGTAAGCACCCGTATAAACGACGATCAGCGTATAGATGAGTAGACCATACAAGAGCTTCCGTAAGAATGCTGGGACAGATTCCCTGAATTCCTGACCCGGACGCTCCATGATCAACAGTGTCAAAATCAATAGCGAAGCAAAGGAGATCAAAGAGATCCCGAAATGTAACGCCATGACGAGGTCTGATTGTTGCCAAACGACTGCTCCAGCACCGACGATTGATTGAATCAACATGAAGATGAAAGCAAGAAACGCAAAGATCTTCGTATCTAATCGATCCTTGAAGGCAACGAGCGTCCAGAGACATAAGGCAATGATTAAGAGTCCAACGACTCCAGTCACAGCGCGGTGACTATATTCAATCATCGTTTCAACACTTGGGTTCGTCGGAATGAGTTCCCCGTGACAGAGTGGCCAATCCGTTCCGCAACCATCTCCCGAATCCGTTTTTGTGACTGTCCCACCCATCAGTAAGACGATCATCATCGTAAACGTGACGAAGGCTGAAAACATCGAAAGTTTTCGATTCAAGATTTGGACACCACCTTTCTAAAAAAATACGAAATACATGGATTTCCATAGGTCTAGTATCGCATAAAAAGTACTGAAAGGGTTGCAATCTTTTAGAACAACGCTATTCTAGTATTAGGTAAATATGGTGAACTGTGATGAAAATCACATAGATTTCACATTTTGTTCATTATGTCGAAAGTATTTTCATACGTCACGGTCCTCGATATGTGGTATCTTTTATAGAGAAAAGGGCGTTTCGTGGCATGTCTGTGTTATTTCTGTGAAGAAATTACGTGAAGCTTAGGTGCTAAACGGAAGCAGACGGTGAAAAGGAGGGAACAGCATGGCGAAAGTTACTGGAGAGGCACTGGATATGGCGATCGAGCAAGCAGATCAGCCGACATTCAAGGACTATATTACCCTAGCAAAAATGGGGATTGTTCGTGCCAATCTAATTACGGTCTTCGCGGGGTATGTCGTAGCAGCATCGTACATAACGGATGATGTCCTGTTGTACTTGTGGCAAACCAAGTGGATGTTACTGTGGACGCTTCTCGGGAGTGGATTGGTCATTGCCGGAAGTTGCTACCTCAATAACTACATTGACCGGGACATCGATTACAAGATGGAACGGACGATGGGAAGACCAAGCGTTACTGGGAAGATGGATGGACAGCGGATACTCGCACTAGGACTCGGTATTCTTGCGACCGGTACGGTATTGTTGTTGATCGTCAACCATGTGGCGGCAGTGTTCGGATTGATCGGATCATTCGTTTACGTCGTGATTTATACGATGTGGTTAAAGCGGACGCACACGATCAATACAGTCGTAGGTGGTATATCAGGAGCTGTGCCACCAATCATTGGATTTGCGGCAGTCACTCCGACGCTTCACATTGATGCGTGGATTTTATTCCTCATCATGTTCGTGTGGCAACCACCACATTTCCTTGCACTCGCGATGCGACGGACAGAGGAGTATCGGGCAGCAGGTATCCCGATGTTACCTGTCGTAAACGGATTCGCGATCACGAAACGACAAATTGTATGGTGGATTGCAGTACTCATTCCATCATCACTCCTCTTAGCACACTATGGCATCATCTACATGATCGTCATGGCATTGCTCGGTGGATATTGGCTCTATATGGGACTGAAAGGTCTGAAGATCCAAGATGAACAAGCCGAAATCAAATGGGCGTCGAAGATGTTCTTCTTCTCACTGTTTTATTTCACGGCTTGGATCGTGACGGTCGTACTCGTTTCTCTCTAAAACGATTTGACATAATTCACGTACACCATTACGAAAGACAAAATTGGGGACAAAGAAAGTGGGGATGGTTGTGAAAAAATCAGTAAAAATGCTCTTCCGGCTTCTTCCAATCGGCTTGATGGCACTCATGTTATCAGGTTGTGGAATTCCGGAATTGTCTGCGCTACAGCCTCGCGGAGAAGGCGCTGAGATGCAACTTGAGATCATCAAGCTTAGCTTGTGGGTCATGTTGTTCGTCCTTGCGATCGTAGCCGTCATTTATATTTACGTACTTATGAAATTCCGTCGTAAATCAGGTGATAACACGGTTCCGAAGCAAGTCGAAGGGAACCATACGCTTGAAATCATCTGGACAGTCATTCCGATTCTTCTTTTGATCGTTCTTGCAATTCCGACGATCAAAACTACGGTTGAACTCGCAGATGCAAAAGAAGCGAAGAAAAACGAACAAATCAACGTTACAGCAAACCTCTACTGGTGGGAGTTCGAATACCCAGACAAAGGTGTTTCGACAGGACAAGAACTTGTCATCCCAGTCGGTAAACGTGTTGCTGTTAACTTGACGTCTAAAGACGTCATTCACTCATTCTGGGTACCAGCTCTTTCTGGTAAAACAGATACGAACCCAGGTCTTGAGAACGAAATGTGGTTACAAGCAAAAGAAGCAGGCACTTACTACGGTAAATGTGCCGAGTTGTGTGGTCCTTCTCACGCATTGATGGACTTCAAAGTCGTTGCACTTGAACAAGACGACTACGACAACTGGTTGAAAGATATGAAAGCTGCGAAAGAAGCAGAGACGAAGCAGCTTGATAAAAAGAATGAAAAGAACTGGACGACTGGCGAGAAAGTCTATGCCCAGAACTGTCTCAGCTGTCATGGTGGCGGGAAAGTCGCACCTAGCTTGACGAACTTCGGTGATCGTCAACGTATCGCGGGTTACCTCGACCATGATAAAGAAAACCTCGAAAAATGGATTCGCGATCCTCAAAAAGAGAAGCAAGGTACGAAAATGCCTGGATTCTCTGAAGATCAGATCAGCGATGAAGAATTGAGCGAATTGGCAGATTATCTATTGGACAAAAAGCTCCAATAATTTTTTAAGGGGGAATCATAGTGGGGACACATACTATGGGTATGCCGCAGAAAAAAAGCGGCATCATGGACTGGCTAACGACAGTCGACCATAAGAAAATCGGGATTCTCTACATCATGTCTGGATTGTTCTTCCTTCTAGTCGGTGGCGTAGAAGCCCTAATGATTCGTTTTCAATTGATTAAACCGATGAACGATTTCGTCAGCGGTGAACTCTTTAACCAATTGATTACGATGCACGGTACGACGATGATCTTCTTGGCAGCGATGCCGATGTTGATCGGATACATGAACGCAGCAGTACCGCTTCAAATCGGGGCACGTGACGTTGCGTTCCCATTCTTGAATGCACTTGGTTTCTGGTTGTTCTTCTTCGGTGGAGTCTTGTTGAACCTTTCTTGGTTCTTCGGCGCTGCACCGAACGCAGGGTGGACTGCATACGCACCACTCTCGACGGTACCTGAGTCTCTCGGTGTAGACTTCTACGCGTTGGGTCTTCAGATTTCTGGTTTCGGTACACTTATGGGGGGGATTAACTTCCTCGTTACGATTTTGAACATGCGTGCACCAGGTATGAAACTGATGCGGATGCCGCTCTTCACATGGACAGCATTCGTTGCTTCTGCCTTGATCGTTTTCGCATTCCCACCACTTACGGTTGGATTGTTCCTCTTGACGTTCGAGCGACTCTTCGGAGCGCATTTCTTCGACCCGGCAGCGGGCGGGAACATCGTCATCTGGGAACACCTCTTCTGGATCTTCGGTCACCCGGAAGTTTATATCTTGATCTTACCGGCATTCGGTATTTTCTCTGAAATCATTCCTACATTTGCTCGTAAGCGTCTCTTCGGTTACACGACGATGGTCTTTGCGACGATGTTGATCGGTTTCCTCGGATTCATGGTATGGGTCCACCACATGTTCACAGTTGGTCTCGGTCCGGTCGCAAACGCGATCTTCGCCGTAGCAACGATGGCGATTGCCGTACCGACAGGGGTCAAGATCTTCAACTGGCTCTTTACGCTATGGGGCGGTAAATTGACGTTCCCAGTCGCAATGCTTTACTCGGTCGCGTTCATTCCATCATTCCTTGTTGGTGGTATGACAGGGGTCATGCTTTCTGTTGCACCTGCCGATTACCAGTACCATGACAGTTACTTCGTAGTAGCTCACTTCCACTACGTTATCGTTGGTGGGGTTGTCTTTGGTCTCTTCGCAGGTCTTTACTACTGGTTCCCACTTATGTTCGGGAAACAGCTCAACGAATTCTGGGGAAAAATTCAATTCTGGTTGTTCTTCATCGGCTTCCACTTGACGTTCTTCCCGCAACATATTCTTGGTCTTACAGGTATGCCACGTCGTGTCTTCACGTACTTGCCAAACCAAGGCTGGGAAACAATGAACTTACTTTCATCAATCGGTGCAGCCTTCATGGGTGTGTCGACGATCGTTCTCGTCATTTCGATTGCAGCAGCATTGATGTCAAAAGAATATGTAAAACGCGACGTCTGGGGAGATGGACGTACACTTGAGTGGACACTTCCAGTTCCAACTCCAGAGTATAACTTCGCTCAAATCCCACTCGTCAAAGGTTTGGATACGTATTGGCTCGAAAAAATGGCAGGAAACAAAACAGTTTCTGTATCGGAAGAAGTCGGCGATATCCACATGCCGAATAACACGATCTTGCCATTCGTCATGTCAGTCGGTCTATTCCTTGCAGGTCTCGGATTCATTCTTCGCCTAGACTATGGAACTGTTGGTCTCGTCGTTGCCTTGATTGGTCTTGCGATGACATTGATCGCGATGTTCTTCCGTTCTTGGATTGACGATGAAGGATACTACATCCCGAAATCAGTCGTCGAAGAAGATCTACGCCTTGAAGCAGAAAAGGAGGCGAAGTAAGATGGGTCATCATTCAGTACCGAATAACCCGATCACCGGTATTCCGGATCATGTTGAAAAAGCGACACTTGAGGGTAAGAATAAATATGTAGCCTTCTGGTTCTTCCTTGGAGGAGAGACGACTTTGTTCGCCTCTCTCTTCGGGACATACATCGGTCTCCATAACTCCGGTGCAAAAGAAGGATTACGCAGTTATGACATCTTTGAAATGGGTCTCGTCTTCATCATGACGATGCTTCTCTTGACGAGTTCATTAACAAGCGTTCTTGCAATGATGGCAATGAAACGTAATGATGTGAAAAAGATGAAGCTTTGGCTCATCATCACATTGCTTCTCGGTCTTGGATTCTTAAGTGGTGAGATTTATGAGTTTAATCACTACTACCACATCGGTCATACGTTCACGTCGAGTGCATTTGGTTCTGCCTTCTACACTCTCGTCGGATTCCACGGTGCGCACGTCTTGTTCGGTCTTCTCTGGATCTCGACATTGCTCATCCGGAACTGGAACCGTGGCATCACGGTCGTGAATGCGCCGAAGTACTATGTTTCAAGTCTTTACTGGCACTTCATTGACGTCGTCTGGGTCTTTATCTTCTCAGTCGTCTACCTCATGGGGATGGTGAAATAAGATGGAAAAACACGAACCGCAACTTACGCGCAATCAAATCGAGCTTGAGATGAAAGCAGAACGTGGTCGTGAGACACAACTGCAACTCATCAGTTTCGCACTCATGATTTTCTTGACGCTCATCGCTTTCGGTGCTGTCATGGCTGATCTCATGCCGCACTGGGCAGCTGGTGGTTTCTTGATCATCATGGCAATCGTTCAGGTTTACCTGCAGCTTTACATGTTCATGCATATGAACAACAAAGGCAACACATGGATCAAAGTCATGATGGGTCTCGGTGTATTCGTCGCCTTGACGATCGTTGCGACGCTTCGTCTGTTGATCTGGTAAGAAATGTGACCATTCTGCTAACGTTTAGCAGGATGGTCTTTTATTTTGGAATCGTTTTATGAGAAACCTTTACAATGAAATAGGGGAACGGTAATCTTAGTTTGTAAGAGAAAGGAACGGGGTGAAAAAATATGTTAGGCAATTTAAGGGGAGCACTTTCGCAATTCGAATGGACTGTCTTATGGAGTCCGTATTATGCGTTGATACTCGTTGGATTGTATATCCTATATGCTGTCGTGACAGAAAAGTTGCGTCGTCCGGATGAGCAGGAAACAACGCTTGGGCAAAAGTTTTCGATGCTCGCGGCATTGATCGTTTTTTACATCGGTTTTGGAAGTCCGTTAGACCTGCTAGCACATATCACGTTCTCAGCACACATGCTGCAGATGGTATTCGTCTATATGGTCGCACCGCCGCTCTTGTTGATTGCGATACCAGAGTGGCTTTATAAGCGCTTGTTCGATACACCGTATCTTGGTAGGATTCTTCGCTTCTTCATCAAGCCGCTGATTGCACTTGTCGTCTTTAATGCCTTGTTTACGTTCTATCACATGCCATTTATTTTTGATTATGTCTTGACGAACTATACCGTTCACCGTCTGTTCCACGGAACATTGATTTTCTTGAGTATGACGATGTGGTATCCGATCATTGCACCGGTCAATGAGGCGGACAGCCTTTCTGACCTGAAGAAGATGGTCTACATCGTAGCGAATGGTGTGTTGTTGACACCAGCCTGTGCCTTCATGATCTTCAGTCAAAGTTTTCAGTATCAAGCGTATCAGGATCCGGCGACATTCGCGAAAGTACTCGCTTACTGTATGCCGAACAATGATTTAAGCGGATTGAACCTGGAACGATTGCTCGGAACGACAGATGACTTATTAGAGGACCAACGCTTTGGTGGTGTCCTCATGAAGCTCGGTCAAGAACTCGTGTATGGTCTATTCTTCGGACTGACCTTCTTTACATGGGTGCGCCGTTCAAAAAGTACTGCCGTGGATGAAGGCATGTCCTTCACACCAAAAGCGGATTAAATTGGAGGAAGTTGGAACATGAGTTATTTGCCGTTGATTTGTGTGTCGCTGATTGTCATCAGTGCGATTTTCGTAGCGATTGGCTGGTTTTTAATCGCCCAAACGCGTCGTAACATGAAAGCTCACCAAACCGTGATGACGATTGCAGCTGCACTCGCTTTATTATTCTTCATCATGTATGCCTTGCGGACGATTCTGCTCGGTAACACAGCCTTTGGCGGTCCAGAGTCCGTCAAAGCTTACTACACAGGATTCTTGATCTTCCACATTCTTCTTGCGACATCTGGTGGGGTGCTCGGTTTGATGGCACTCTATCACGCGTATAAGAAGAACTTTGCACGTCACCGTAAAATCGGACCGGTTGCCTCAATCGTTTGGTTTTTGACAGCCATTACTGGTGTGATCGTGTATTGCTTACTATATGTCGTCTACGATCCGGGTGAGACGACGAACGTATTCCGGGCGATCTGGAGTCATTAAGGGGGAGCCAACTTGAAAAAGAATAGTTACTTGACGGTCGCTGCCGTCGTCCTTATCTTAGTTGCGGCAGCCGGGGGATATTATTATTTCTTCATGAAAGAAAAGTTACCTGTCATCGCTGAACCGACACCATTTGAATTAACGAATGCCGTAGACGGAAAATCATTCAATTCGGAAGACGGAAAAGTCAAAGTGTTGACGTTCTTCTACTCGAACTGTCCTGATATTTGTCCGTTGACGTTAAATGATTACCGTAAGCTTGAGAAGAAGCTTCGGAGCGAAGAATTGTACGGAAGTGACGTCGAACTCGTCGCAGTGACGGTTGATCCAAAAGTGGATACACCGAAAGTCTTGAAAAAGTATGCTTCGAACTTTGAAGCAGATGCCAAAGGGTGGAGAGTATTGACGGGAGATCCAGTCGTCATCGATCGTTTGACACGTCAGTTGAATTTCTATTACTCGAAGGCTGAGAGCGGCTTGGTGACACACGGAACACAAATGTTCATTTTGGACCGTGAGAATAAAGTACGGGCGATTTCGTCTATGGCGAAGACACCGGATGAACCGGTCGACTTAGAAGAGGTCATGTCTTCGGTCACACAATTAGCAAAGGAGTGAAGGTAGATGACTTATGAAGAGTACATGCAAGGAGATGTTACCGTCTCTATTCAAGCCATCGAGGAATTACTTGCTTGTGCGATCGAGGATTATGGAATCCATCACTCCCGGATCAAACGGATGGACCGGGAAGAGATTGCATTTAGCGTAAAGGTCAATGCACCGGCAACGTCACTTCACGCACTTTATCTTCATGTACGCGAGCAGCTTGGGATTCAGCTCGGAGACGATGTCGTATCTTATGTACAATTCGTCGCGCGTTAAAAGCGATTTCGCGTGTATTAAGGAATAACAATCAGGTGGACAGAACAGCTAATGATTTCGTGGATGATGCGAGGTCGTTAGCTTTTTTGTTTGGCATGAAAAACAAAAAAATAGAGGCTCCTCATTGGAACCTCTACGTGTGGATCTTATTTTTCGAGTGTTTCGAGCAATGCTGCTAAACGACGTTCGCAGTCTTTGACGATTTCCGGAGGGAACGTCTCATCATACTCGACACCGTGTGGATAGTAGTGTTTACCGAGAAGTGGTGTCATCATACGAACGACAGCATGGCGGTCTTCAATCTCGCCTTGGATCGCATAGACAGGAACACGCAGGTAGAATACTTCACCTGTTGATTGTTTTTCATATTTCATGTCGTACATCGCGCGTTCGTAATCCCACTGTCCTTCACGAACGAAGCGGTGATGTTCCATGATTGTTTCGAGAAGACCGAACTTCAGTTCCTTGCCTTCGATGCCATATTGTTCAAACTTCATGTTTGAATCCCCCTATACCCCAGTTTGCTAGTAGATACTAGTCTTTCCAAACTATCATACCATAATGAATGAAACGATGACGTAAAAGATGTGAAGTCATTTTGAAGAATTCATGAACTTCCATATTTTCGTTCGACATATTCAAGAATCGTATCCGGTGCGTGGATACCAAGGTGATTGAGACCTTCCCCACCGAAGAAGACATTGAACTCAAGAACGTACCACTGTCCGTCACGGATGATGAGATCAAAACCAGCGTGATCGATATCGAGCTGTTTCGCGAGAGCGAGCACGAAGTCGATCGCTCCTTGTGGCACATCATCAAAATCAAGGACACCACCTTGAGCGACGTTATTTAAGAACTGAGCACCACCGACGCGCCAGTACGCAGCAAGAACTTGATCGCCGACGACGACGACACGTAAGTCCTTCTCATTCGGAATGTACTCCTGAATGTAGAACGTCTCGTGTGTATCCGTGTATTTCTTCCAGTCTGTTTCATTTTTGATGAGATGGACACCTTGTCCCATGGAGCTACGGACTGTCTTCGCAACGAACGGAAACGAAAATTCACGTAAGACACGTTCGACGGTGAATTCATTTTTTCCATAGATGCCGGTTCGAGGGATGTTATCCGGAATGACGGTTTGAAAAATCCGCGTCATCTCGATCTTGTCATGACCTAAGTGGAACGTAGCAGCCGACGGGAAAATCGGTTTTTTCATTCCGTAGATGATTGAGTGGATTTGCCAGTATTCCGGGAACAGGACGACATCCGCCTGTTCGATTTTTTTCAAGGAATCAAAGTGATAATCTGATTTGGCATGTTCCGTCTTGATTCCAATCGTCCGGAACATATTAAAAGAGAGCAGTTGCATAAAGTTCATTCCTTCCTTCTGAACAAATTATACACAATTCAACAGGCTAGGAGGGAGAGAAATGTTATGATAAGATGGTAAAGTTAAGGAGGAGATTCGTTGTGATATATACCGATAAGACGATTGACCTCATCAACGCAGCGGAAGACCTCATTCGATCTCTCGCTCAAAGTGAAACGGGGCAAGCATATAGATGTGCGAAACAAGCACAGCAAGAGTCAACAGAGGCACAGGCTGTCATTCGCGATTTTCATCAAGTCAAGGAGGACTACGAACTCGTACAGCGATTCGGACGGTATCATCCTGACTATCAGACGATCACGAAAAGGGTCCATGAAGTCAAACGGCGACTTGATTTACAAGAGGAAGTCGCGCAGTTTAAAAAGGCGGAAAAACAACTCGAGACGTTACTCGGACAAATCAGTCTGAAGCTCGCTGGAGAAGTATCACCGCAAATTAAAGTACCGACGGGAAATCCTTTCTTCGATCAAGGATGCGCTGGAGGTTGTTCGACCGGTGGCAGCTGTAGCTGTAGCGGATAACGAAGGTGAAGGGGGTAGGCTGGCGTGATCAAGGAACGAGTGGGACTCATCGTCTATGTCAATGCGATGAAAGCATCCCGTCAATTACGCCGTTACGGGAACGTCTACTTTACGTCTAAACGTGAACGATACGTTCATCTGTATGTCGATTTAGATCAGCATGAACAGGTGATGGAAGTCATTTCGACTCTCCCGTTCGTCGAATCGATCAAACGTTCAGAACGACCGTTCATCACGGAGACGTTCGCGAACAAAAAAGGTAAAATGCCAGAAGAAGCATAATCCATGGAGCGATGAGGACATCCTCGTCGCTTCTTTGTTGAAAGGAATGAAGGAAATGCGAGTCATTTCAGGGGAACGGAAAGGTACACGATTAAAAGCAGTACCAGGGGATCAAACACGACCGACGACGGATAAGGTAAAAGAATCCTTATTCAACGTCATCGGTCCTTATTTCAACGGAGGACGAGCACTGGATCTGTTTGCGGGGAGCGGTGGTCTTGGGATTGAATCTCTTTCAAGAGGATGCGATGAGGCAGTGTTCGTCGACCAACACCATAAAGCGGTCCAAACGATCCAAGATAACTTACGAACGACGCACTATACGGACCAAGCACGTGTTTTGAAAAAAGATGTAGCGATCGCTTTAGCGGAACTCGCATCTGAAGAGCCGTTTAAGTTGATTTATTTAGACCCTCCCTATGCAAAAGAGCGATTGACGGAACATGTCACGTACATAGAGCAACACGACATGTTGACGGACAATGGTGTCATCGTCTGTGAACATGACTCAGCGGTTGAATTGCCGGACCAAATCGGACGACTAGAAGTCGTGCGTCGACTTCGTTATTCCGCTGTCATCTCGATCACGTTGTACGAATTCATGGAAGCGGAGGAAGACCACGAATGAAACGAATCGCCATTTGCCCAGGTAGCTTTGATCCGATCACGAACGGACATTTAGACATCATCGAGCGTGCCGTTCCGATTTTTGATGAGATCATCGTTGCCGTACTGAATAATTCTTCGAAGCAACCACTCTTTTCTGTCCAGGAACGGATGGAGTTAATTGCCGATGTGACATCGCACCTACCTCAAATCAAGGTGGATTCCTTTAATGGTCTACTGGTCGATTATGCGGCGGAAGTTGGAGCAACCGCGATCGTACGCGGTTTACGAGCAGTTTCGGATTTTGAATACGAAATGCAAGTCGCTTCTATCAACAAGAAGATGAACGATCAAATCGAGACACTATTCATGATGACGAATAATCAGTATTCCTTCTTGAGTTCTTCGATCGTCAAGGAAGCTGCCAAATATGGTGCTTCCGTTGCCGATCTCGTACCGCCTTCCGTCGAAGAGGCGCTACGTCAGAAATATGCGAAAGGAGAACTGTGATGAAAGCTTGGAAACCTGCCTTAGCAGCGATCATCGCTGCCTTGATCGTATTTTTCTTACCACTTCCTTATTTCATCTCCTATCCGGGTGACGCGACGTCGACGGAAGATTTGATTGAAGTATCTGGAGGCGACAAGGAACCGGGAGATTTGATGATGCTGACGATCGCACAACGTCGGGCAACGCCTTACTTTCTCATTGAAAGCTTATTTCTACCGTTCTCCGAAACATCGAGTGTAAGTGATTATCTGTACGACGGCGAGTCGGACGCGCAGTATGAAACGCGTCAGAAGCTGTATATGGAAGAAGCACAACATAACGCAACAATCGAAGCGTATGAATTAGCGGATCAAAAGGTCGATGTCGATTTCGAAGGGGTCTACGTCTCCGGCGTCATTCCCGGTGGTCCAGCCGAAGGGAAACTGAAGGCAGGGGATCGGATTACAAGTGTTGACGGAAAACCGATTACGTCATTTGAAGGTTTCATGAAGACGATTCAAGCAAAAAAAGCCAAAACAGCTGTTCCGATTCAGTTCACGCGTAAATCGGAAGACAAGAAGACGACGATTCGAGTGGATCAGTTATCTAAAGAGGTCAAGCGAGTCGGGCTCGGCATTTACGAACCGCTCCCGATCTCGAACGTGAAGACGGATCCTGAGATCGAGTTTCAGGTCGAAGACGTCGGGGGACCTTCTGCAGGAATGATGTTCACTCTTGAAATCTATGATCAATTGACGCCGGGAGATTTGGCGAAAGGGCATAAAATCGCCGGCACAGGAACCATTGAAGAAGGTGGCAAGGTGGGACCAATCGGTGGAGCGTGGCAAAAGGTGGTCGCTGCAGACGAGGCAGAAGCAGAAATCATGTTCGTACCAGCAGGAGAGAACTACAAAGAAGCAAAACCATCCATCAAAAAACTCGGAACGAACATGAAGCTCGTTCCGATCAAGACAGTCGAAGATGCGATTGATTATTTAGAAGAACTTCCAGCGAAATAAGGAAAGCGACGGTGTTCAAGCAACGCGTCGTAGCGAGCCAAGGGCAGTGCATATGCAGCTGTCACTTGGCTTTCTTTCGTTAGCCAAGGATGACTCGTGAAGGTGCTGAATACGGCAGTCCGCGTTTTGATGGTTTTGAGTGCCTGTTGTCCTCGTTCTGAAAAGGCGAGGGGACGAACGAAATCAACATGGTCGTAATCGATCCGTGCGACCTCCTCTGCCGTCGTTGAGGTCAATAGATAGATCAAGGCACGCTGCAGGCTCGTCCGCGTATAACGGCGTGTTTTGACGTAATTCAGAAAGGTGTCGAACGTCGTTGCTTGTTTAGCCCCTTCGATGAGTCGTGGTGCTAACGAAGCGTCGATCCCAGCGATTCGCATCAACTCGGGTACTGGAGTCGTTAGTAGACGTTGTCGAATCCATGGATAATAATGCGAGAAGTTGGCGAAAGAGGCACTTGCTAAGACGTCTTCGGTCTGTTCAGGAAGTGCAAGCAGCTGACCGTGTGTCTGATGATGGGCGCGTATCGCGGTGGCGCTCATGATGTCCCCGGTGGATAAGTCGTGGTAGCCACTTCCAATCCGTTTCGTCGTGTGGAGCGATAGGGTATTTGCGGCGCGAGCGTAATAATAGCCAAGCGTATTGTTCGGTTGTGTCAAATCAAGCGTCTGTGAGACGCTCCTGAATGCTTGACTGGCGGCGTGAGCAGAAGAGAGGCCCGCTGATAATCCATCGTGTAACGCTTGCTTGTATGCAGGTGTCTCTTCGATCTGTTCCGCTGCCGCATGCAGAAAAGGTTCGATGTCTCCACACTCGCTTCCAAACGAAAGCGACTGACAGCCGATTGTCTCGGCAATCGTCACACCACCGAGTGCAAAGCGATCAGCACGCTGGACAGCAAAATAGAAGGGAAGTTCAAGAACGAGATCGATGGCACCGCTCGCGACGGCTGCCTGAGCACGTGTCCATTTATCCGTAAAGGCGGGCTCACCACGCTGCATGAACGTCCCGCTCATGATGGCGACGATGACGTCGGCATCCGTTTCCCGTCGTGCTGTTGTCGCTTGATAATAGTGTCCGTTATGAAACGGATTGTACTCTGAAATGATAGCTGTCATCCTCATGAAAACTTTCTCCTTTGCAAACCGAATTAAGTGCGGTAATATGGATAAAGACGTCCAAAAGTGTTCGTTCTCTAGCGATTTCAGTGTAAAGAAAAAACATTGACAAAACAAGATGTCCTCTCTATAATTCATATTGTTGCAATTGAGGTGATTCGGATGAAATGGTCCCTGATGCAATTGAATAAATTGCGCAATCTGGGTCAACTTCAGGTTAACGAGACGATCGAGCTCAACGAGCTAGTCGCCCTCCATCCGGATATCCGGGCGGTGCAACCTGTGCACGTTCGTGCAAATGCATCGTTTACATCGAATCAATTAATATTCAATCTTCGGATTACCGGCGAAATGACGCTTCCGGATGCCCGGACGCTAAATGACGTCGCTTATCCATTCGAGATTGAATCCATCGAGCCATTCCTGCTCGAGGTCGATGCTGTTTCGAACGAAGCAGATGACATCAACGTGCCGATCGGGAATACGGTCGATCTTCGACCGCTCGTGCAAGAATTGATTTTACTTCATGTGCCAGTGCAAGTGCATGGGGATGATGAAGAGAATCAGTTGGTTGAGGGGGAAGGCTGGACGATTCTTTCTGAAGAAGATCCAGAGGAAACCGAACCAAAAATCGATCCGCGACTCGCGGGTCTCGCTCAGTTCTTTAAAAAAGATCAGGATTCCTGATTTCTGAAGTAAAGGCGAGTGTATTTTTTCAAGGAGGTGGACAACGATGGCAGTACCATTCCGCAGAACGTCGAAAACACGCAAACGTCTTCGCCGTACTCATTTCAAACTCCGTGTACCAGGTATGGTCGAGTGCCCAAACTGTGGTGAAATGAAACTTTCACACCGCGTTTGTAAAGCATGTGGCTCGTACAAAGGTAAAGAAATCGTCAGCAAATAAGCTGATTGATCGGTATAAAAGCGACCTTCGAATCGAGAAATCGGTTTTAAGGTCGCTTTTTTCATGAAAGGGGATAGGAATAGATGAATGTTGGAATCATTGGCGCGGGTGCCATCGGGTTATTGCTTGCCTCTTATTTATCGGAAGATCATGCAGTCACGCTTTATGTGCGACAAGAACAAGAGGAGGAACGACCAATCATTCGCGATGGACAAGCGAGTCGTCTCGTACGGATCCGGAAGATTGATCGGCTCGAGTCAGAAGACTTGGTGTTTGTCGCGACAAAGTCGTATGATATAAAAAGTGTGATTCCATTCCTTAAACGGCTGACGTGTCCCGTCATGTTCCTGCAAAATGGAATGGATCATTTGAAATGGAAAGAGCAATTGCCGCATGTCTTATTTGGTGTCGTCGAACATGGTGCCATGCGCACTGCACCGTTTGAAGTCCAGCATACTGGAAAAGGACGCATCCGCTACGGAAATCAAGAGGTAGTGAACTTGTCGTCAAAGCAGCTGTGCTTTGAACTTGAGTCAGATATGGAAGCCGTTTTATTGACGAAGCTGTTCATCAACGTCGTCATCAATCCAGTGACGGCTTATTACGGTGTTGAGAATGGATCCTTATTAGAAATGCCTTATCGAGAAGAAGCCCGTCAATTATTTGACGAAATGCGGACGATTTTCCCGCACCATGACATTACTTATTCCGAAATCGAGCGGATCATGAAGAATACGAGCAAAAATCGTTCTTCCATGTTACGAGATCTTGAGTATGGACGACGAACGGAAGTAGAACCGATACTTGGATACGCATTACGTCAGGCGACGACTGCGACGCCACGTTTATCTTTTTATTATGAACAGATCAAACAGAGGGAGGGTCCGCAGTGACAGTCTTCATCATTTTTCCTTTATTCAGCCTGATTGCGTTGTATCTCGTCTTTCTACTTCTATTTCGGAAACATGGGAAGGCCGTTCGATTTGCACTCGACTTTGGAACATTCATCGTTCTGTATGCGATTCATGTTGCATTGATTGCCTTGACCGGAACAAATTACTTAGGGTGGATCGTCATCGTCGTATTGTTGGTGTTTGCGTTGAATGCACTCTGGCAACGAATTCGTCAACTTGATGTTGATTTAAGACAAATGATTCGCCACAGTTGGCGGATCATCATCTTGCTGGCATTACCCGTCCATTTCATACTGTTCGTACTCGGTATTCGTCAACTGTTCATCAGCTGACCAGTTAGGTAAGAAAGAAGGGATTTTGTTTGAAGGTACAACCATTTGAAGCCTTATACGATGATAACTCGTTGATGCATCGTGCTTCACGAGAAGAATTCTTAACATATGTCGACCACCTTGGAGAGAGTGGTTTAGCGTCGAGGAGCCGTTTGCTTGAAGAACGTCACTATCCGCATCTTGCGGCACTGACAGACGAACTCGAACGCCAAAATCCGAACATGACGGAGCGTTTGCGGGAACGTGTCGCGAAGCTTCGTACGGGTGAAGCTCAAGTTGTCATTACAGGGCAACAAACGGGTATCTTTGGCGGACCATTATATGCCATCTATAAATTGTTGACCTGTCTTAAGGTCGCGAAGCAGGCGGAAACGACACTTGGGCGACCTGTCGTTCCGATTTTTTGGCTCGCGACCGAAGATCACGATTTTGATGAGATTAACCATGTTTACGTTCCGACAGCGGATTATCAAACGCGTAAAATCGCTGTCACACCTTCAGAATCGATTGCCCGCTCGGTCAGTCGGCTCTCTTTTGATCAAGCAGCACTTCTTGAAATCATCGAAGAGACATTCCGAGCAATGCCAGAAACGGTTCATACGAAACAATTAGTTGCGCGCCTGAAGCAACTCGTTGAAGCGTGTACATCGTATGGGATGTTTTTCTCACAATTGATCGGTGAATTGATCGATTTTGATATCGTCTTCTTTGATGCGGATACACATTCTGTCCGTGAACTCGAGATTCCGTTCTTTGAACGGTTGATTCAAGACAATGCGGAATTTAGACGAGCATTGACGGATGGTATTTCACAGACGCAAGAGTTACCGGATACATTCTTGAACGAGGAAGCGGCGCATCTTTTCGTCGATGATCACGGTCGTCAGTTACTGTATCCGACAGCAGACGGATTCGAGACAAAACAAGGAAAGCAATATACGGAGCTTGAATTGATCGCGTTGCTGTACGCCAGTCCGGAACGTTTCTCCAACAGTGTCGTCACACGTCCATTGATGCAGGATTACCTGTTCCCGACGCTTGCCTATATCGGGGGTCCGGGGGAGTTAGCATACTGGACACGCTTACGACCGCTCTTTCATCACCTGAATTGGACGATGCCGTTATTGATTCCCCGCATGGGTGGGTTACTCGTGCGCCGTAGCGATGAAAAGCGTCTTGCTAAACTTGAGGTGTCGCTCGAAGAAATCGTCCGATCAGGCGTACCGATTCCGCTCTATTCAGAAGAGAAGATGACAGGACGTATGCAGACGGCAGCGATGCTAAAAGACAGTTTCGTCTCGGAATTCCTCTCGCTCGAACAGAATCTACTGCGGACATCGAGTAAGAGTGAGAAGGTCAAGAAACAGCTCGATCAAGCAATTGCTAGTCTACTGGCAGAAGATCGACGTCAGTTTGACCGACAGACACGGCAATATAAAGAGACGGCTTATCATCTTCTTCCTGATGGAGCGCCACAAGAGCGGATTCATTCTGTCCTCCCGTGGTTGAATCACCATGGTCTTGATTTTGTTCGGGACTTAAGAACAGCCTATGAAGCGAATACGAGTGATCAACTGAAGATTTTCCTCTAAACCTGCTGAAACTAGCAGGTTTTTTCTCTTTTTTAGCGAAAATTACACAAAAGTTAAATAAATCAAGGAAACTGTCTCATTTTCGTAACGTTTTCACGAGAGAATGTGATACATTGAAAAAGAGTAACGTCCTTCAAGGACAGTGAAAGGTGAGGCAGGACATGTTTGAGCATGAAACAGTATTGAAATGGGAGTCGATCGAAGGACTCGCGATTAAACCCGACGGTATTTACGTCGATTGTACATTAGGTGGAGCAGGACACAGCGAAGAGATCGTCAAGCAATTGACGACAGGTCATCTGTACGCATTTGATCAAGATGATGTCGCCCTCGCTCATGCAGCAGAACGTCTCGCGGCGTATGAAGGTCGCTTTACTTTAATAAAGAGTAATTTTGCTTATCTGAAAGAGCAATTAGCAGCACATGGCGTCGAGAAAGTGGACGGCATCTTATTCGATCTCGGTGTCTCTTCACCACAATTAGACGAAGGGGAACGGGGATTTAGTTACAATCACGACGCACGTCTCGACATGCGCATGGATCAATCTTCTCCACTTTCTGCTTACGAAGTCGTCAATGAGTGGTCGTACAATGATCTCGTACGTATCTTCTTTACATACGGGGAAGAGAAATTCTCGAAACAGATTGCGCGTAAAATCGAAAAAGCGCGGGAAGAGCGACCGATCGAGACGACATTTGAACTCGTCGAATTGATCAAGGATGCGATTCCGGCACCAGCACGACGTAAAGGTGGTCACCCTGCGAAACGGACTTTCCAAGCAATCCGGATCGCTGTCAATGATGAACTGAACGTCTTTGATCGTGCGGTACACCAAGCCATTGATTTATTACGGGTCGGTGGACGTCTATGTGTCATTACGTTCCATTCACTTGAAGATCGCATGTGTAAACAAGCAATCAAAGAAAAATCATCACTACCCGAGCTTCCACCGGGGTTACCGATGATTCCCGTCGAAATGGAGCCGGAACTCCGACTCGTCACACGCAAGCCGATTACGGCGGGTGTTGAAGAGCTCGATGATAACCGTCGCGCCCGATCGGCAAAATTACGAGTTGCTGAAAAAATGAAAGAAACTTGAGAGGAGCATTCCAATGGCAGAACCACTTCGTAAATCGGTCCAAACGGTTCAACCCGTTCGTCAACAACCTGTTCAGGAACCACGAAAGACGGAAGATATCGCGCGTCGCGTCGCCGTCCGTCCGAAGTATCGCTTGTATCCCTTTGAAAAATTCTTATACAGCGCGATGATTGGTGGTCTTGTGTTATTTGGGAGTTTGACGATCAGTACGCATAACGAAGCGTATAATGTGAGCCGTGATTTAGCGAAAGAGAACCAAGTCACACAATCACTCAAAAAAGAAAACGAACGTTTACAACTAGAGGTCACGAACTTAAGCTCTCCGGAACGGATTTATAAGATTGCAAAAGAACAGGGTCTTGATATGCGTAAAGGGAACATCAAGGTGATTCCTAAATGAATCCACTGAAAAAATCCCGTTGGAGAGTAGCCTTTATCATGGTGATATTTGCTACTCTCTTTTTTGTGTTCATTGGTCGATTTTTATACTTGGCGACAACAAAACAATTCCATGGGGAAGACATGATCGCCTATGCTGAGAAAAAGCGATGGGAGTCTCAGGAGACGCTCGGGGCAGAACGCGGTGAAATTTTCGACCGACTCGGTTCACCGATCGCGATCAATGTTCCATCCTATCATTTGATTGGTATTTACCGACTAGGTGGCGTCAAAGATCCGGACGAGACGATCGTCGATTTTAAAAAGACGGCTGAAGGTCTTGCACCGATTCTTGGGATGACGACGAAGGAACTGGAGACCTATTTGATTGAGAACAAAGATCGTTCGCAAATCGAATTCGGAAAAAAAGGAAATGATTTGACGCTCGATCAAAAAGAGAAGATCGATAAGTTGAAACTTCCTGGAATCCGGATGATTGAAGAGCCGAAACGATATTACCCGAATGGTATCTTCTTGTCCGATACACTTGGATTCGTCCAAAAGATCACCGAGGAGAATGGTCGTGTCGCGTTACAGGGACAAATGGGGATCGAAAAACAGTATGACGATGCCTTAAGCGAATCTTACGGGGCACGTGTCTTCGAGAAAGATCGGAGCGGTAATCCGTTGATCCAAGGCTCGTCGCGTGTCTCGAATGAACCGAAGGACGGGTCAAACCTGTACTTGACGATCGATCACCGCATTCAACAGTCGCTAGAGAAACAAATGCAAAAAATGTACAACACGTACAAACCGAAAAATGCGACAGGGATCGTCATGGATGCGAAAACCGGTGAAATCCTTGCCATGGCGGATCGTCCATCGTTCAACCCGAACTTACGTGACATGAAAGATTTCACGAATTTTGCCGTCTCGTCACGGTTCGAACCCGGTTCGACGATGAAAATCTTTACGCTCGCAGCGGCGATTGATGCGGGAGTGTTCCGTCCGAATGAGATGTATAAATCGGGTAGTTATAACTACAAAGGAACGGTCATCAAGGATTATAACGATGTCGGTTGGGGAACTATTCCGATGATCGAAGGAGTCTATCACTCCTCGAACGTCATGTTCTCGAAGTTGACAGCAGAAAAACTTGGGATTGAGCGTTATAAAGAATACTTTAAGAAGTTTCATTTTGACCAACGAACGGGTATAGACATCTCGGGAGAAGTAAACAGTCAATCTGACTTGTCGAAACCGTTGAATGCGCTCATTACGTCATGGGGACAATCGACTGCGGTCACACCAATGCAACTGCTTCAAGGTGCAACGGCAATTGCTGGTGACGGCGAGATGGTCAAACCGCATATCATCCAAAAAGCGGATCATACGGATAAAGCACCGTACCGGGCGAAAACAGAAGTCGTCGGTAAGCCGATTTCGGCAGAGGCGGCAAAAGCGACGCGGGATGCACTTGATGGTGTCGTCAATAGTAAAATCGGAACCGGGCAAATGTATAAGTTGAAAGACTACCGTGTCATCGGGAAGACCGGTACAGCTCAAATTTCTGAGAATGGGAAATACATTCAAGGACAATTCATTCACTCGTTCATCGGTATGGCGCCAAAAGATGATCCGGAATTGATCATGTACATCGCAGTCGATCGTCCTTCGAAAAGTGAATCGTCTGTTTCAGGACCACTCATCATGAGTCCGGTGTTCAAGAGTGTCATGAACACAGCATTGCAATACCGGAGCATTCAACCGGAAACGCAAAAGGACTCGGTGGATGTCAAAGCGAAAATTACGCCAAGCTACATCAAGAAGAGTGCCCGACAAGCGACGGATTTAGCAAAAGAACAAGAGGCTGTTCCAATCATCCTAGGCGATGGTGCTGAAGTCGTTTCGCAGATTCCGTCTCGTGGTCAAGAATTCGTCAGCGGAGAGCGTGTCTTGCTGAAGACAGCAAATACGTTCAAAATGCCGGATTTGACGGGGTGGTCGCAGCGAGACGTCAAAAAACTCGTCAGCTTGTATGACTTGAAGCTTGATGTCATTGGTAAAGGTTTTGTAACCAAACAATCAGCTCGAACTGGTACACTAGTGAGGGAAAATGGAAAGTTAACGGTCGAACTAGCTGAACCTAAAGAATAACGGTGGGGCAAATTTCCTGATTTCTACAGGAAGACGAGGACGAACAGGAGTCATTCGTTGACTTTTGCATTCGTCCTCTTTTGCTGTCATCAAATGGAGGTATATATCATGTTAACAATTACGCAACTCGCTGAATGGTTGCATCTCGATGTGAAAGATGATCGTATCGTTCGTCATTTTGCAACGGATTCACGCGCACAACTTGAAGACGGTCTCTATGTTCCGATTCAAGGAGCACGCGTTGATGGTCATCGATTCCTTGAAGGTGCAAAAAACCAAGGAGCGATCGTCACCTTATGGAAGAAAGGCATTGATCGACCAGACATCGATATCGTCTTTTTAGAAGTCGATGAACCATTGGTTGCCCTGCAACACATCGCAAAACGATACTTACTGCAGATTGCGCCGAAAATCGTCGCCATCACTGGATCAAATGGGAAGACATCGACGAAGGACATGGTCGAGAGCGTACTCAAGACGACGTTTAAGACACATAAGACACAAGGAAACTTCAATTCGGATATCGGAATGCCGTTAACGATTCTCATGATGCCAGCTGATACGGAAGTCGCTGTGCTTGAGATGGGAATGAACGGGTTTGGCGATATTGAATTCCTATCGAATCTAGCTGAGCCAGATATCGCACTCGTCACGAACATCGGCGAATCGCATGCGGAGCAAGTCGGTGGACGCAGTGGCATCGCCAAAGCGAAGCTTGAGATTCAATCCGGACTCAAACCAGGTGGTCATTTATTCGTTGATGGTGACGAACCACTTCTCGCAGAAGTCGAAGCGGAGAAGATCGGCTATCAAATCGGAAATACGTACCGGATCGAAACGAAGGAAGCAACGTTCTTTGGAACGGCCTTTACTTACGATGGCACCGCTTTTCACCTACCAGTGCTAGGGAAACACCAAGTCCGAAATGCAGCATACGCGATTGCGACAGCACGTGCACTTGGCGTGACGGACGCCCGGATTCAAGAAGGGTTCGATGCGGTTGAATTGACACCGATGCGGATGGAACGATTACTCTTTGAAGAGACTGCGGTCATCAATGATGCGTATAACGCGAGTCCGACATCAATGAATGCAGCGATTGAGACGGTCACTGCGCTGGAAGGGTATACGACACGCGTTCTCGTCCTCGGCGATATGTATGAATTAGGGGACCAAGAACGCTTATTACATGCCTCGGTCGGAAAGCGGATTGCGTTACCTGTCTCGCATGCTATCCTAGTAGGGGAGAAAGGCGCGTGGATTGCTGAAGGAATCAGCGACCCGTCTGTTCAAATCCAATCCGCGACAACCGTCGAGGATGCTGCAAAACGATTGCGCCCATTGCTCGGAGAACGAACAATCGTCTTATTGAAAGCGTCACGTGGGATGGCGCTTGAACGGATATTAACCTATCTGAACGAAAACTAATTTTTGAAAAAGGGTGTCTGCTATGATCACATTATTCATCAGTCTTATTCTTGCATTTCTTGTTGTATTACTCGTCATGCCAAAAGCGATTCCGTTTCTACACCAATTGAAGTTCGGTCAGGAAATTCGGGAAGAAGGACCGCAATGGCATCAGGTCAAATCCGGAACACCGACGATGGGTGGAATCGTCATTCTTGTCGCGATGATCGTCAGCGTTCTCGGTGCAGTCGTCATGGGCGATCTATCGACGACACAATTATCGTTACTGTTTTTAACACTTGCGTATGGCGTTATCGGCTTCATTGATGATTACATCAAAGTCGTCAAGAAACGTAACCTTGGTCTGAATTCAAAACAAAAATTACTTGGACAAATCGTCGTCGGATTGTTATTTGTCTGGTTGAGTGGTGGATTTACAAGTGACGCGACGTATCTATCGATTCCATTTACCGATTTTGAGCTTGATTTCGGTATCGTCTATCCGTTTGTTGCCTTGTTCTGGTTAGTTGGTTTCTCAAATGCAGTCAACTTGACGGATGGATTGGACGGTCTCGTATCATTTACAGCGATTCCAACATTCTTGTTCTTCGGATTATACAGTTGGTTTATCGCAGATGAAGTAGGCGCTGCTTGTTTTGCTTTCTCAGCGGTCGGTGCCTTGATCGGATTCCTATTATTCAATGCGCACCCAGCGAAGATCTTCATGGGAGATACAGGGTCACTTGCACTTGGAGCTGCATTAGCAGGTCTATCGATTGTCTTAAAACTGGAATTACTACTCGTCTTAATCGGTATCGTTTTCGTTGTCGAGACATTATCAGTCATTCTACAAGTCATCTCCTTTAAGACGACAGGAAAACGAATTTTCAAAATGAGCCCAATTCACCACCACTTCGAAATGGTCGGTTGGAGCGAATGGCGGATCGTCGGTACATTCGCAGGAATCAGCTGTTTGATGGCATTCATCGCCTATCTATTCGTGTAATAAAAAAGAAGAGAGAAAGTGAGCGATTCAACAATGGAACAACGACAATGGAATGATCAAAAAGTGCTCGTTCTCGGAACGGCGAAAAGTGGAATCGCAGCAGCTCGGTATTTAGCGAGTGTTGGTGCAGAAGTAACGGTCAATGACGGGAAAACGCCGTCCGAGAGTGATCAAGCGACGCTTGCATCACTCGATGTTAAGACGGTCTACGGTGAGCACCCGCTCACACTACTCGATGACATCGATTTGATCGTCAAGAATCCAGGAATTCCGTATCACATCGATCTGCTACAAGAAGCCTTACGACGCGACATTCCGGTTTGGACAGAAGTAGAACTAGCGTATCAAGCAACCGATGCGACGTGGATTGCCATCACAGGATCGAACGGGAAAACGACGACGACAACGCTTGTCCATGAGTTGTTGAAAACCGGTACGCGGCGTGTACATTTGGCAGGAAACATTGGATTCCCGGCAATTGAAATCGCATGTCAGGCGAAACAGGACGATATCATCGTCATTGAATTATCAAGTTTTCAATTGATGGGGATCGAGCAGTTCCGACCATATACGGCAGCATTTTTGAATTTATCACCAGCACATCTGGATTATCATGGTGATTTTGAATCGTATGGCGAAGCGAAAGCCCGGATCTTTAAGAACATGAAAGAAACGGATCGTCTTGTCTTGAATGCCGATGATGCGTCCGTCAATGCACTCGGAAAGACAGCTGAAGTAACGCCACTCTTGTTCTCTCGTCGTCAATCGGCGTATGCAGAAATCATGAACGAGACGTTGACAATCAATGGGACGAGTATCTTACCTGTTAGTGAACTAGCTCTCGGTGGTGGGCATAATGTCGAGAACGTTCTCGCAGCCTTAACACTCGTCGAACCGTTTAACTTAGCATTCTCTGACGTTCAACATGTTCTACGGACGTTTGGTGGTGTAGAGCACCGGACACAGTTCGTCGGTGAAATTGCTGGTCGAAAAGTTTACAACGACTCAAAAGCAACGAATAATGTTGCAACAGAAGCGGCGTTGTCCGGATTTACGGCACCCATCATCTGGTTGTGTGGCGGACTCGAGCGTGGAGCGGATTTGACACCGTTACTCGATGCAATGAAGCATGTCAAACATGTCATCGGACTTGGTGAGACGGGTCATCGATTCGGAACGCTTGCGTCAGAAAATGGCTATGCGTCAACCGTCGTTGAGGCGATGGATGAAGCCGTGAAAGTAGCGTTTGAAGTGTCACGACCCGGCGACATCATTCTTCTGTCACCAGCATCTGCAAGTTGGGATCAATACAAGACATATGAAGAGCGCGGCGATCATTTCGTTCGTGCCGTACATGAAGTAGGAGGAACAACAGTATGAAAATCGTCGTCTCTGGAGGCGGTACAGGCGGTCACATCTATCCGGCACTCGCTATGATCCGGGAGCTCGAACAACGCATGCCGTGTGAGGTCCTCTATATCGGAACAGAAAATGGTCTCGAGGCGGATATCGTTCGTCGTGCGGGAATTCCATTTGAATCGATTGAGATTTCTGGCATCCGTCGTTCCTTGTCGTTCGAAAACGTCAAGACTGGTATCCAGTTCGTCAAGAGCGTCCGGCGTGTTCGTCGACTACTGCGTCAGTTCCAACCGGATATCGTCGTCGGTACAGGTGGGTTCGTTTGTGGACCGGTATTGTATACGGCTGCAAAAATGGGTTTCAAGACACTCGTTCATGAACAAAACAGTCTACCTGGTATCACGAATAAATTTTTAGCTCGGTATGTGGATCGTGTTGCACTCTCTTTTAAAGGGTCTGGACATCACTTTGGTAAGAATGAAGCGAAGACGGTTTTAATCGGAAATCCGCGTGCTTCTGAAGTGGCAGAGCTCAACATCAATCCGCTTGAAGAGCGACAACGTTTCGGTTTTGAGGAAGGACGTCCTCTCGTCGTCATCTATGGCGGTAGTCGTGGCGCACCTGCAATCAACGAAGCAGTCGTCGATATGATGCCAAAGGTCGAGCAAGCAGGCTGGTCGCTCCTCTTCGTTACTGGTCAAATTCATTACGATACGATTATGTCACGCGTTGGTTCCGTACCAGAACGCATTCAACTTCGCCCATTCGTATATGATTTACCGAACATCTTAAAAGCAAGTCAACTCGTCATTTCACGTTCGGGAGCAAGCACATTGGCAGAGCTGACGACACTCGGCTTACCGAGTGTGCTCATCCCGAGTCCTTACGTGACGGAAAATCACCAAGAGGTCAATGCCTCATCGCTCGTCGAGACAGGTGCGAGTCTATTGATTCGTGAACAAGAGCTAACGGGTGATCGGTTGTTTGAGGCATGCGAAAAAGCATTAGCACAACAACAAATGATGTCTGAAGCGGCGCTTGCGCTCGGTATGCCGAACGCTTCACGGGACTTAGTCGATGAATTGTTACGACTGACAGGACAAAAAAACTAAACTATTGCAGGAAAAGACCGATAGGGAAATGAATTGTTACGTTATAGAGGGGGAATGAGACGTGAGGGAACGGAGAGCGGTTGGACGACCACAAGAGGACGAGAACGTCCGCAGCCTCGAGGATAAGATACCTTATATCCGTGAACAACGTCGCAAAAAAGCCAACCGGAGGCTCATCTATGTCCTGATTCTGATTGGTCTATTGGTCGGTGTCGTTTTTTATCTACAGTCGAGTTATTCTCGGGTCGCTCGATTTGATATTGATGGTAATCTTAATGTCAAAACATCAGATATCTTGAAGGCATCAGGAGTTAAGGTGAATGAGACACACGCCTTTAATCTATCAGAGGAAGACATTCTTGAACGAATCGAGAGGGTTCCAGGCATTCAGGAAGCAACGATGCAAAAACAGTTTTTGCATCAATATCGCGTGACGGTGACGGAAGAGAAAGAGATCGCTTACGCAAAGGATAAACCAGGAGACCGGATCGTACTGGCGGACGGAACGATCATTCCCGGAAAGTCGAAGGAAGAATTGTTCGATGCACCAATTCTGACTGGATTTACGGATCAATCATTAAATCGGTTGACGAAGGAACTCGTTAAGATCGAGCCGAAAGTACGTAGTCGGATCTCTGAAATCGTCGCAAACGATAAGACGGACAAGGGTGGTCTGAAATTATTCATGACGGATGGGAATACGGTGTTACTCAGTACATCATCCTTTTCAAATTCCTTGAATGAATACGTAAAGGTCATTTCTGCCTTACCAAAAGGAAAGACGGGAACGATTACAATTGATGGCGGTATCTATTTCAAGCCATATAAAGGAAAAAAATAGAAGATTCGTAAAGGGCTGACGAATAAAAAAACAAACGTGTGTTTTCATTCGTCGACCTTTGTTCGAATCGTCATCAAATCGTAATCTATTCGAACGCTAAGACGGGCAATAACTTCTTTTCGTAAGTATTTATATAGTGTAGACTTAAACGAGAAGAAGCCTGACTCATTCCTAGAATATAATTAGGAATAAAAAGGATTAGTATTATGAAAGTGGAGGTGTCACTCCCATGGAAACGAAAGGTACGATTGCCGCGCTCGACATTGGGACATCGGAGGTGAAACTCATCGTCGGTGAACTACTTGGTGGAACGCTGAACGTTCTTGCTGAAGGTTCTGCACCATCCGCGGGTGTTAAACGAGGTGTCATCGTTGACATCGATCAAACGGTACAAGCCATTAAACAAGCGGTTACGGAAGTGGAACGTACACTTGGTGAACCAATTGGTGAAGTATATGTCGCTATTTCCGGTGAACACATTCAAGTGAAGGATTGCCAAGGGATGACATCGATCAAAGGTGAGGACAATGAAATCACGGATGATGACGTGAAAGACGTTCTGCATTCTGCGATGGTCATGCGAATTCCGAACGAACTCAGTGTCGTCGATGTCTTGCCGAAGACCTTTACGGTCGATCAGCAAACAGAAATCACTGATCCGAGAGGAATGATCGGTTATCGTCTCGAAGTAACAGGGAAGCTCATCATCGGAGCGAAGACGATCCTACATAGCATTAAACGTTCCATTGAACGGGCTGGTTTAGAGCTTGCTGGATATGTGCTGGAGAGTTTAGCGGTATCTAGAATCGCAGCATCGATTGATGAACTCGAACTCGGTGTCGGAATCATCGATATCGGTCATGAGACGACGACACTTTCCATCTACGAAAAGAATGATCTCGTCTACTCGACGACGTTGCCATACGGTGGTGATCATCTGACACGTGATTTGACGTACAAGATGAATTGTAAATATCAAGACGCGAAACTTGCTAAAGAAGAATATGGTGTTGCGCTTGAAGCACTCGGGGATCCGGAAGAGAAAGTTTCCTACGTCACGATCAACGGCGAACATCGTTTCGAACCACAATCAGAGATTGGATTCGTTTTAGAAGCACGACTTGAGGAAATCTTCGAGATGATTCAAAAACGAATGACGCAAGCAGGATACGCTCACATGAATAGTGGCTTAATCTTATGTGGGGGAAGTTCTTCATTACCGGGAATCGATCAGCTCGGAAAACGAATCTTCAAGCAGAGCGTCAATGTCTATCAACCTGCTAGTCTTGGTATTCGTCATCCGAAGTATGCCGTCGCAGCCGGTATGTTACGTTATGTGCTCTCAAGAAGCGCCGTATCGAAATCAGGTTTCGACCGGGCGGAAGAGAAGGAAGCCGTAGCGCACGGACATGAACAGGATGCACTGCTCATGAACGAACAGACGTCACCTACGCGAAACGAACGGCCAACACGTGAACAGCCTCCGAAAGAGAAAAAGTCATTCAGTAGTTTCTTTGAGAAATTCTTTGGTTAATGCCTACAAAAAATCCAATGAGTAAAAAATATTAGGGGGCCCTTTTTATGTTGCATTTTGATGAAATGATGGACCAAGTAGCAAAAATCAAGGTCATCGGTGTAGGTGGTGGCGGTTCGAACGCCGTCAACCGAATGATTGAACACGGTGTCCAAGGCGTAGAATTCATCGCAGTAAACACGGACGCGCAGGCATTGAACATGTCACAAGCTGACGTAAAACTACAACTCGGTGCTAAATTGACACGTGGTCTCGGTGCGGGTGCCAATCCGGAAATCGGTAAAAAAGCGGCGGAAGAGAGCCGTGAGCAATTAACAGAAATCCTTTCAGGCGCTGACATGGTCTTCGTCACAGCTGGGATGGGTGGCGGAACTGGTACAGGAGCTGCTCCTGTCATCGCGGAGATTTCAAAAGAAATCGGTGCATTGACAGTCGGCGTCGTCACAAAACCATTTATGTTCGAAGGACGTAAACGGATGCAACATGCTGTTTCAGGTGTCCAGAACTTCAAAGAAAAAGTCGATACGTTGATCGTCATTCCGAACGATAAGTTACTTGAAATCGTTGATCGGAACACACCAATGCTTGAAGCGTTCAAAGAAGCAGATAACGTCTTGCGTCAAGGTGTACAAGGTATCACTGACTTGATCGCCGTACCTGGTCTGATCAACCTCGACTTCGCCGATGTGAAGACGATCATGACGGAAAAAGGTTCTGCTTTAATGGGTGTCGGTGTCGCGACAGGCGAACACCGCGCGACGGAAGCAGCGAAAAAAGCGATTTCGAGTCCGTTGCTTGAAACCTCGATCGAAGGCGCGAAAGGTGTTCTGATGAACATCACAGGTAGTGCGAACCTTAGCTTGTACGAAGTGACGGAAGCCGCACAAATCGTTCAGAGTGCAGCTGATGAGGAAGTCAACTTGATCTTTGGTTCTGTCATCAACGATAACCTAGAAGATGAAATCATCGTTACAGTCATCGCGACGGAATTCGAAAACGAACCACTCGATTTCGAAATTCCATCCGCTCAAGAAATGATGAAGAATTTATTGAAGAAAAAACAAGCGACTCCACCACCAACAGAGGAGTCAAAACCACAAGTCGAAGAGACACCTGTCAGCTCGAATCCCGAACCGGCTAAAGAGCCAGATGTCGAAGAAACGATGGACATCCCATCTTTCCTTCGCCGGAATAATCGTTGATCGATGTTCCAGTGACACGACTGCTAAACGATGAGGTGTCGCGAAAGCGGCGCCTCTTTTTTTAAAATCAAAGGAGGCATGAACATGTTTGGACAATGGATCAAATGGGATACACCAACAGGTACCGTACGTGCCGCCTTTACTACGAAGTTCGCTGCCCCTCATGAAAACGGAAATTTAGGGTTACATGTCAACGATGATCGCGACGGTGTCATCCAGAATCGACAAGTCATCGCACGTCAGCTTGATCTCTCCCTCGAGAACTCGATTTGGGCACAGCAAGTTCACGGAAATCACGTCGAACAGGTGACGACACTTGACTCCGGGCGCGGTGCTTTGGATTACGAAACAGCGATTCCGGGTACAGATGGATTGGTGACGACCGATTCGAATGTCTTATTGATGATGCTCTTCGCTGACTGTGTGCCGCTTGTCTTCTGTGATCCGACGACAGGAATCATCGCGAATACGCATGCCGGCTGGCGCGGAACCGTTGGCAATATCGTCGAGGAAACAGTCAAGCAAATGGAACGTGCGGGTGCGAGTCGTTCATCGATTCAAATGGTCATTGGTCCATCGATCCGTGATTGTTGTTACGAAGTCGATCAACCGGTCATCGATGCAATCGATGCGCTTGAACTCGATGAGTCTCCTTACATACGCAAGGAAGATGGAAAAGCGATGTTATCGCTACAAAAAACGAATGCTGCGCTAGCTGAGCGTTGTGGAGTCGGTGATGTCCTTGACTCAGGTCTATGTACACACTGTCAGGCGGAAGATTACTTCTCTTATCGCCACGGTGACCACGGTGGGCGCTTTGCAAGTTTGATCGTAAAGGAGTCATTGGATGTCAATTCTTGATAATGTACAAGAAGTTACAAAACGAATGGAACAAGCGAGTGAAAAGAGTTCTTCTGAAAAGCAGGTACAGTTGATTGGTGTGACGAAATCAGTCTCAAGTCAAGTTGCTTCTGAATTATTAGCAGCTGGCGTGACCCATCTCGGAGAAAATCGTCCGGACGGATTGCTTGAAAAACAGGCAGAGCTCGGACGAACTGCTTGTACGTGGCACTTCATTGGTACACTACAAACGCGTAAAGTTCGTCAAATCATCGATGCCATTGACGTGTTGCATTCCCTTGACCGTCTTCATTTGGCGGAAGAGATCAATAAACGAACAGACCGAATCATTGATTGTTTCATCCAAGTCAACGTTTCTGGGGAAGAATCGAAGCAGGGCATCGCGCCTGAGGATGTACCATCGTTCTTACACGAAATCGGTCAATATCCCGCGATTCGTGTCATCGGACTAATGACGATGGCACCGTTGACGGAAGATACGGCGCGTATCCGTGAGGTATTCCGGTCATTAAAAACATTGCAAGAAAAGGTCAAGGCGAAAAAATTGTCGTATGCTCCATGTACGGAGTTATCTATGGGAATGTCATCGGATTTTGAAATCGCCATCGAAGAAGGGGCGACGTTCGTCCGAATCGGGACGACGCTCGTTCACACCTAAACGAGAAGAAGGGAGAATGGATATGGGTTTTAAATCAAAAATGCAAAATCTATTTCTCGGCAACAGCGACGATTTAGATGAACTTGAATATGAAAATGATGCTACAATAAATAAAGGTAGAGGTGCTTCACAACAAGAGTATGAAGAGTATTACGAGGAATCTACCCCAAGTGTTACTCAAAAGGAGGACAGCGTGAGACAATCGAATATCGTGCCGCTTCATGCGACGAAAAAAACGAAATCGCAAGTCATCTTGAGTGAACCACGTGTCTTCAACGAAGCCCAGGAAATCGGGGAACATCTTCGTCAGAACCGTGCTGTCATCGTCAATATGCAGCGTATGTCAAAAGATCAATCACGACAGATGATTAATTTCTTATCTGGTGTCGTCTTCGCTCTCGATGGAACGATTACGACGATCAGTCAGAATACCCTCCTCTGTGTTCCGAACAACGTCGAGTTAGCTGGTAGCATCTCGAATCTTCTTGGAGAAGATGATATTAATCATAAGGGGTGGTAAGTATGGATTCTCAAGTGATGTACGCAATTGGTCGTACATTGAGTACGTTGTTACAGTATTACAGTTACGTCATGATCGTTTATATCCTGCTTTCGTGGTTCCCGAATGCCCGTGATTCTAAATTCGGACAAGTGCTCGCGATGTTGGTCGAGCCATTCCTAGCGCCCTTCCGTCGTATCATCCCGCCTATCGGGGGCATGCTGGATATCTCGCCGATTGTAGCCTTCCTCGTCTTGAACTTGGCTCAATCGGGTATCCGAGCAATCTTTTTAGTATGAGCGTATATGATCATTATCGTGGAAGCGAGCGGGAATTCGTCGACTCAGTCTTGAACTGGATCGATCATGTGGAAGCGACCTATACGTTCAAATTAACGGATTTCCTAGATCCACGTGAACAACAAATCACACAAGAACTCGTCGGTTCGAAATGCGCCCTCTTTTTTGAGGGCGGTTTCGAAGGCGCTGAACGTAAACGGGCAATCCTCGCACCAGATTATTATGAATACAACGCGGATGACTTTGACATTTCCATCTATCGCATTCATTATCCTACTAAATTCGTTGAACTTTCTCATCGTCAAGTCACCGGTACATTATTGAACGTCGGATTGAAACGAGCCAAATTCGGCGACGTCATCATTCAGGATCAAGTACAGTTTGCCGTCGCGGACGAAGTCGCGACCTATATCGAAGCAAACGTCGAACGAGCAGGGAAGACGAAGATTCGTCTTTCGCGCGTAGACGCAGAAGATCGCTTGAAAGTGAAGGATCAAGAGTGGGAAGAGACACTTGGGTTTGTCAGCTCACTTCGGTTCGATACGGTCGTGAGTGAAATTCTAGGCTTCTCACGTCAAAAAGCACAGGCGCTCATTAAACAGGGTGAGAGTAAAGTGAATTATAAAGTAGTGGATGATTCGAGCTTCATGCTAGAAGAAGGCGACTTACTTTCCTTGCGTGGAACAGGACGCGTCAAGTTGATTGCAATCCTCGGATCAACGAAACGTGATCGAATCAAACTACAATACGGTATTTTAAAAGGATAAGATAAATGCGGAGGAGGAATTCATCATGCCATTAACGCCACTCGATATTCATAATAAGGAGTTCACACGAAAGTTTCGCGGCTATGACGAAGATGAAGTGAACGAATTCCTAGATCAAGTCATCAAGGATTTTGAATTGTTGTTACGTGAGAACCGTCAACAACAAGAAGTCATCCAAAACATGCAAGCGCGTGTCGACTACTTCAGTTCGATGGAAGAAACGTTGAATAAATCGATCATCGTTGCACAGGAAGCGGCTGAAGAAGTCAAAGCCAATGCTTCAAAAGAAGCGAGCTTGATCCTAAAGCAAGCAGAACGTGAAGCAGAGCAGTTGCAAGATGCGGCGCAACGCCGGGCACAACGGACAGACTTCGAAGTCGAGCAAATGCGCAAAAAAATCGAACTCTATCGTAATCGATTCAAAGTATTGATCGATGCGCAGATGGAATTATTGACGAGCCATGACTGGGATGCGTTTGATTTCTCTTCTCGTGGAGCGCTTGACGATGTTCCAGCAGTTGCGTATAATGACGACGATGTCGTATAAATAAAATCAATGACAAGGACACGTCGTATCTTGGACGGTTGACAGCGAATCGGGGGAATGGTGGAAGCCCGAGCAACGAAAAAGATGGGGTATCCCCTTGGAGTGCATGACTGAACGTTCGCTGAACAGTAAGTCATGCCGGCTCACTCCCGTTATCGAGTTCTTAAGCGGTCCTGCGTCGTCAAACTGGCGAGCGGGATTAGTAGGGTGGTACCGCGAGTTCAGCCAAGCTCGTCCCTATCTCAGGGATGAGCTTGGCTTTTTTTGTACTTTTAAAGCGAAAGGTGAGAGATGGTCAGATGGATTACAAAGAAACCTTATTGATGATGAAAACGGAGTTTTTAATGCGAGGCAACTTGCCAAAACGTGAACCAGATATGCAAGCACGATGGGAAGAGATGAATCTCTACGCTGCGGTCCAGGAAAAGAACGCTGGAAAGCCGACGTTCATCCTCCACGATGGTCCTCCATATGCGAATGGTGACATCCACATGGGTCACGGATTAAACAAAGTCTTAAAAGACATCATCGTCCGCTACAAATCGATGAACGGCTTCCAGTCTCCGTACGTGCCTGGTTGGGACACACACGGATTACCGATTGAAACAGCACTTCAAAAAGCCGGTGTTGATCGTAAATCGATGACGGTCGCAGAATTCCGTGAATTATGTGCGAAATATGCGCTCGAACAAGTCGATCACCAACGCGAACAATTCAAACGCCTCGGCGTTCTCGGTGACTATGACAACCCATACATCACCCTGCAACCAGAATTTGAAGCAGCTCAAATTCGTTTATTCGGGGATATGGCGAACAAAGGCTATATCTACAAAGGGAAGAAACCGGTCTATTGGTCACCGTCTTCTGAATCAGCACTCGCTGAAGCAGAAATCGAATATCAAGATAAACGGTCAGCTGCCATCTATGTCGCGTTCCAAGTCATGGACGGGAAAAACATCTTAGAGCCGACGGATCATTTCGTCATCTGGACGACGACACCATGGACGATTCCAGCGAACCTCGGAATCTCTGTCAGTGCGGAATTAACGTATGCGCGGATCGAGTATCAAGGAAAAGGCTATATCGTAGCGGAAACACTTGTTCCTGAAGTCATCGAAGCACTCGGATGGGAAGATGCAACAGTCGGACGTGTCTTTAATGGTGCGGATTTCGAATACATGAAAGCAAAACATCCACTGTACGACCGTGAATCACTCGTCATGCTTGGCGACCACGTTACAGCGGAAGCGACAGGTGTCGTTCATACGGCTCCAGGTCACGGGGAAGATGACTTCCGCATCGGTCAAGCTTACGGTCTTGACGTCCTTTGCCCAGTCGACGATAAAGGGATCATGACAGCAGAAGCACCTGGATTCGAAGGCATGTTCTATGAAGATGCGAATAAAGAGATCGGTCTTGCCCTCGAAGAAGCCGGTGCACTCTTGAAACTATCGTTCATCAAACACTCGTATCCACATGACTGGCGGACGAAAAAACCGGTCATTTTCCGGGCAACACCACAGTGGTTCGCTTCAATCAAAGACTTCCGTGCGGAAATCCTTGATGAGATCAAAGGCGTCCAGTGGGTACCAGAGTGGGGGGAAACACGTCTCCACAACATGTTCAAAGACCGCGGCGACTGGGTCATCTCACGTCAACGTGCTTGGGGCGTTCCACTTCCAATCTTCTACGCTGAAGATGGAACGGAAATCGTCACACCAGAAACGATTGATCATATCGCGAATCTATTTGCAGCTCACGGATCAAATGTCTGGTATGAGCGCGAAGCAGTCGACTTGCTTCCTGAAGGATTCACACATCCAGCAAGCCCGAACGGTATCTTCAAAAAAGAAACGGACATCATGGATGTCTGGTTCGATTCTGGTTCATCACATGCCGGTGTCCTTGCGACACGTCCTGAATTGACACGTCCAGCGGATCTCTATCTTGAAGGATCTGACCAATATCGTGGTTGGTTCAACTCGTCGCTATCGACAGCCGTCGCAACGACAGGAAAAGCACCATACAAAGCGGTCGTCAGTCACGGATTCGTTCTGGATGGTCAAGGTCGCAAGATGTCGAAATCGATCGGTAACACGATTGCACCGATTCAAGTCATGCAACAATTTGGAGCAGAGATCCTTCGCTTGTGGGTGGCATCAGTCGATTATCAAGCTGATGTCCGAGCATCGATGGATAACTTCAAACAAGTCTCAGAATCATATCGTAAAATCCGGAACACGGTTCGTTTCCTCCTCGGAAACTTGGATCAATTCGATCCTGCGACGCACCGCGTCGCATTTGAAGACTTACCAGAGTCAGATCGTTTCATGCGTACGAAACTGGACCAACTTGTTGGAAAAGTAAAAGCGGCTTATGATGCGTACGACTTCATGTCGGTCTATCAATTGCTCCATAACTTCTGTGTCCTTGATTTGTCGTCGTTCTACCTCGATTACACGAAAGATATCCTGTATATCGAAAAAGCAGACGCGACATCGCGTCGTGCGGTTCAGACGGTCATGTATGATACAGTCGTTGCCTTGTTGCAATTGATGGCACCTGTCTTGCCACACACAGCAGACGAAGCATGGGAATTCGTACCAGCTGTTGAAACGAAGAGTATCTTCCTGACAGACCTTCCGAAAACGGTCGAAGTCTCAGAAGAAGGACTTGCCCTCATCGAGAAATGGAACGCGTTCCTGACATTCCGCGATGATGTCTTAAAAGCACTCGAGGAAGCGCGCGTTGAGAAACTCGTCGGTAAGACACTCGAAGCGAAACTCTTGCTTGCACCGAAGGAAGAGACGAAAGCCTTGCTCGGAACAATCGATCATCTTGAGCAGTTACTCCAAGTCTCACAACTCGAATTCGTTGAAACGGCGGATAAGATGTATGAGACGACCGGCATCACGGTTCAAAAAGCTGACGGTGAAAAATGTGAACGTTGTTGGACATATTCGACGGAACTCGGACAAGATCCGGCTCATCCGACTCTTTGCCCACGTTGTACTGAAGTCGTCAATTCTTTATAATGATACAAAGGGAGGGGCGACTGCGACTTCGCAGGACGCCCCTCATTATTTTTGGATGCGGAGGACAATAGGATGTGGCTTTACTTAGGGATTGCTGCTTTACTCGTTGGAATCGACCAGTTGACGAAATGGATTGTCGTTCAAAATATGACGATCGGTCAAGCCATCACGGTCATTCCGGATTTCTTTTATCTCAACTCGTATCGGAATCGAGGCGCTGCGTGGGGCATGCTCGAAGGTAAATTCGGCTTTTTCTTCATCGTTACGGTCGTCGTCGTCATTGGATTGATTTACTTCCTCTACAAGGAAGGCACGAAAAATAAGGTATTTGCTTGGAGCATCGCGTTATTACTCAGTGGTGCGATCGGAAATTTCATTGATCGAATGGCACGAGGAGAAGTCGTTGATTTCTTCCACTTCTTCCCGTTCGGCTATAATTTTCCGATCTTTAATGTCGCAGACGTCTGTTTGACGTTTGGTGTCATCACGATGCTAATTAGCGTCATGTTCGAAGAACGGTTGACTAAGAAAGGAACGATGGATAAATGAATGAAGTAGAAACATGGTCCGTGCAAGCGGATGGAGCGACAGGGCGCATTGATAAATGGCTCGCAGAACAAAACGATTGGTCGCGTTCGCAAGTACAGGAATGGTTGAAAGCGGGGCGCGTCGAAGTCGACGGTCGTGTCGTCAAACCGAACTATAAATTATCGGGAACGGAATCGATTGAGGTCCATATCCCGGAAGCAGTGGAACTCGAAATCTTGCCGGAAGACATCCCACTTGATGTCGTCTATGAAGATTCGGACGTCATCGTCGTCAACAAACCAAAAGGGATGGTCGTCCACCCGGCGGCAGGGCATGTCTCAGGAACGCTCGTCAACGCCTTATTACACCACTGTCAAGATCTCTCAGGCATCAATGGCGTCAAACGTCCAGGAATCGTTCACCGAATCGATAAGGATACGTCAGGTCTGTTGATGGTCGCTAAGAACGACTTAGCGCATGAATCACTTGCACATCAATTGAAAGAGAAGACGACGGAGCGTCTTTATATCGCGCTCGTACACGGTGAAATCCCGCACGAACTCGGAACGATTGAAGCGCCAATCGGACGCGATAAGAACGACCGTCAACGGATGACGGTAACGGATAAGAATTCAAAGTCTGCCGTGACCCATTTCCGTGTTCTTGATCGGTACGAGGGCTTTACGGTCGTTGAATGTAAACTTGAAACAGGACGGACGCACCAAATCCGTGTCCACATGCGTTATATCGGTTTCCCGCTTGCTGGTGACCCGAAATATGGTCCACGCAAGACGATGAAAATGAACGGTCAAGCCTTGCATGCTGCGGTTCTCGGTTTCGAACACCCACGGACAGGTGAGTGGATGCGGTTTGAAGCACCGCTCCCAGAAGAGATGACATTTGAAATCGGTCAATTGAAAAAACTTGAATTAGAGTCTTGACGTTTTTCTAATAAAACGGTAGAGTATCACCTAGAGAGCGATGCGAGACATCCTCTACTGACACTTCGGTCGTCCGAGTGACGATCCTACCTAACTAGTATCACCTTTAATCGAGTCCGGAGAGGCTGCGAAAGGGAGAACCTACCACGATTGTGTGTAGGCATGCATACATGACGTATGCCATGATTCTGTCTTCGATGACCTTCTGCGGATTTCCGCAGAAGGTCTTTTGTATGAAAGGAGAAAACATGAAACCAGCCGTCATCTTAGATGAAGCCGCGATCGGACGTGCACTGACACGGATCGCCCATGAAATCATCGAACGTAACAAAGGAATTCATGATTTGATGATTGTCGGAATCAAGACGCGAGGCGAGACACTCGCTCGTCGACTTGCGAAGCGCATCGAACAAATCGAAGGAAAACCGGTCTTACTCGGTGTCGTCGACATCTCAATGTACCGGGATGACTTGTCGAAACGAAGTTTAGAACCAGAAATCAAAGGTTCTGATTTACCGGAAGACATCACCGGGAAAATCGTCGTCCTCGTTGACGACGTGCTCTACACAGGTCGCACCGTTCGCGCCGCGATGGACGCGCTCGTCGACCATGGAAGACCGAGTATGATTCAACTCGCTGTACTCGTCGACCGCGGACATCGGGAGTTACCGATTCGACCAGATTTCATCGGTAAGAACGTCCCGACATCCCGTGAGGAACAAGTCGTCGTTGCGCTCGCCGAAGTCGATGAAGCCGATCAAGTATTCATTAAACGCTAAAATTCAAAACCTTTAAGGTGGTCCAGAGAGACCAGAAAGGGAGTCATCCATATGGCAAAACATGCCGCAGTACTTGATGTACAAGAAGTACCTACTCACCCTCTAAACTGGCTGATGCTCAGCCTACAACACGTCTTCGCGATGTTTGGTGCGACCGTGCTCGTCCCGCTCTTAACGGGACTCAACACATCGGTCGCGCTCGTCGCAAGCGGAGTCGGCACACTGATTTTCCTCGCCGTTACCCGCTTCAAAGTACCCACATATCTTGGTTCGAGTTTTGCCTACATTGCCCCGATCATTGCCGTCAGTGAACGGTGGGGTGTCGAGGATGCGTTAATCGGCGGAATGGTCGCTGGACTCGTCTATGGACTTGTCTCACTCCTCATCCGCTACACGGGAGCTTCTTGGTTGCTTCGCTTACTCCCACCGGTCGTCATCGGACCGGTCATCATGGTCATCGGTTTATCGCTCGCCCCTACCGCTGTCAACATGGCGATGAACGGAGCGGACGGCAAGTACAACGGACTGTACTTCCTCGTTGCGATGGTCACGCTTGGCGTCACACTCCTTGCGATGACGTACTTAAAAGGAATGTGGAGCACGATTCCGATCCTGTTCGGGATCACGGTTGGTTATCTCGTTGCGGCATCGGTCGGAATCATTGATTTCACACCACTCCAACAAGCAACGTTCTTCCACGTGCCGGACTTCACGATTCCGTTCTTGAATTACACACCATCGTGGAATACAGCCGCGTTGCTTCTGATTGTTCCCGTGACGCTCGTCACACTGACGGAGCACATTGGCGAACAAAAAGTGACATCACGGATCATCGGGCGCGAGACGCTCCTCGATCCAGGGATGCACCGGACCGTACTGGGTGACGGGATCGCGAAGACAGTCGCTTCGATGCTTGGCGGACCACCGGTTACGACGTATGGTGAGAACAACGGTGTCATGTCGATCACTCGTGTCTACAGTGTCTACGTCCTCGGTGGTGCGGCGGTTCTTGCGATCAGCTTCGGATTCCTCGGATATGTCGAAGGATTCATCAAGACGATTCCGACACCGGTCATGGGTGGAATCAGTATCCTCTTGTTCGGAGTCATCGCGTCGAATGGTCTCCGGACGCTGACGGAAAGTAAGATCGATCTTGCCGATAAACGAAATCTGACGATTACAGCCGTCATTCTCGTCACAGGTATCGGAGGCGCGGCGCTCAAAATCGGCAACTTCTCTCTCGAAGGAATGGCACTAGCGACGATTCTTGGAATCATCCTGAATCTAGTTCTTCCGAAAACGACAGAGCAGGTCGAAGAAACAACGGAAACCTCTACAACTCAATCGGTAGCTAACAACTTTTAAGACGTTCCGAGAGAACGATAAAGTGAAGGCCATGAAAAGATGCAGGGAATCACTCTGCCTTCTTTCGGCGCACCTTCACTTAGAAGGTGCGCCTTTTTCATGACCTGAAGAGGAGTGAATGATATGAAGACGATCCTAAAAACCCGGCATTTCGTCAACCTAGAAAGTTTATCCACGACAGAAATCAATTCTTTGATTGAACGCAGTCTCGCTTTTAAACGAGGCGAGCCAGCACCAGATTTTTCCGGTAAGACACTCGTCAATCTGTTCTTTGAAAACTCGACGCGGACACGCTCTTCCTTTGAGATGGCAGAGCATCGTCTGAATATGCATCTACTGCCGTTCGAAACGGCGACTTCCTCCGTGCAAAAAGGAGAAACGTTACGCGATACATGCAAGACACTCGAAGCAATCGGCGCAGATGCTTTGGTCATTCGTCACGGAGCAACCGGATATTACGAAGAACTGATGCAGACGCTCAATATTCCGATCATCAATGCGGGAGATGGGAGCGGTCAACATCCGTCTCAGTCCTTACTCGATTTGATGACGATGGTCGAAACGTATGGAACGGTCGAAGGAAAAGTCGTCGTCATCTGTGGGGACTTACAACATAGTCGTGTCGCCCGATCGAACGCTGACATCTTAAAACGACTCGGTGCCATCGTCTATGGATCAGGACCTATTGAGTGGTACGACCCTGCGATGGGCATACCGTATCTTCCGATGGATGAAGCCGTCGAGCAGTGCGACATCTTGATGTTACTGCGTGTCCAGCACGAACGGCATGACGGGACGACGCGATTTGATCCAGCAGTCTACCACACAACGCACGGATTGACAGATGAGCGGATGAACCGTCTGAAGCATTCCGCGATCGTGCTTCATCCGGCACCGGTCAATCGGGGAGTCGAGATTGCCGACGAACTGGTCGAACATCCGCGATCGCGGATTTTTGAACAGATGAAAAACGGTGTCTTTGCACGGATGGCGATTCTGGAATGGTGCTTTTCAACGAAATCAATCAAAGGAGACGATGCAGATGACAACACGAATTGAGAATGCGAGATGGTACGAGGCGGGACAAGTTCGAACGGGAGATATTCGGATTGAAGCCGGGAAAATCACGGATTTAGCAGCAACACCGCAAGCGAATGAAACGGTCATTGATGCGTCCGGCTTATTCGTCGCACCAGGATTCGTTGACATCCATGTCCACCTGCGGGAACCGGGTGGCGAACATAAGGAGACGATTGCGACCGGCACGGCAGCGGCGGCAGCGGGTGGATTCACGACGATTTGTCCGATGCCGAACACGCGCCCCGTACCAGACGATCGTCAAACACTTGATGCGTTGTTCCAAAAGATTGAAGAGACAGCGTCCGTTCGGGTTTTGCCTTACGCGGCGATTTCAAAAAATCAACTCGGACAAGAACTCGTCGCGTTCGACCAATTAACAGATGCTGTCGCCTTTACGGATGATGGTGTCGGCGTCCAGACGGCAGCAGTCATGCGGACAGCGATGCAACAGGCGGCACGGCTCGGGAAAACGATCGTTGCTCACTGCGAAGATGATTCGTTAAAAGCAGGATGTGTGCACGAGGGGAACTACAGTCGACGGGAAGGACTACAAGGTATTCCGTCGCTTGCTGAGAGTATCCACATCGCACGTGATGTTCTGATCGCAGAAGAAACCGGCTGTCATTATCACGTCTGTCATGTCTCGACGAAAGAATCGGTCCGTGTCATCCGTGACGCGAAACGAGCAGGGATTCGGGTGACGGCAGAAGTCACACCGCACCATCTGGTGTTGATCGATGAAGACATACCGAATCAGGACCCGAACTTTAAAATGAATCCTCCCTTACGAAGTGAAGCAGATCGCCAAGCATTGCTCGAGGGGTTAGCGGACGGAACGATTGATTGCATCGCGACCGATCATGCTCCCCATGCGGCAGAAGAGAAGGCACTCGGTATCGAACGCGCCCCGTTCGGCATCACAGGGTTCGAGACGGCCTTCCCACTCCTCTATACGAAGCTCGTCGCTGAAGGAGAGATGACACTTGAGACACTGATTCGGAATTTGACGGATAAGGCAGCAGCCATCTTTGAACTTCCTTACGGGAAACTCGAAGTGGGGGCGGAAGCAGATCTAGTTTTGCTTGATCTAGAAACGGAGCGTACCGTATCACCGGAACGATTCCGCTCAAAAGGCAAGAACACACCGTTCGCAGGAGAACGGTTAAAAGGATTCCCGGTCATGACGCTCGTCAAGGGAGAAATCGTATTCAAGGAGGACACAGCACATGCGTAAACGGACACTGATACTAGAAGATGGGATGACGTTTGAAGGAACGGCGTTTGGATCAGATACGACAACAACAGGAGAGGTCGTCTTCCAGACCGGAATGACAGGATATCAGGAAATGTTATCGGATCCATCTTACTGCGATCAGATGATCGTGTTGACGAACCCGTTGATCGGAAACTACGGGATTAACCGAGAAGATTATGAGACGACGCGTCCGCTCGCTAAAGCACTGATCGTACGTGAACATTGTCAGACGCCGTCGAATTTCCGAAGTGAGATGTCGCTCGATGCAGCACTTCAAGATCTTGATATTCCAGGATTAAGTGGAATCGATACGCGTCAACTGACACGGCATATCCGTTCGAAAGGTGTCATGCGTGGACGACTCGTTGACGGTGAGTTCGATTTAGCAGCAGAACTGGTTCATCTTCAAAATGCACCTATCGAGACGGATCAAGTCAAGCGGGCTTCAACGGAACGAGCGTACATCATTCCGGGTGCTGGACCGCGGATCGTTCTCGTCGATTTCGGTGCGAAGCTCGGAATCGTCCGCGAACTCGTCAAACGCGGCTGTGAAGTCGTCGTCGTGCCCTACGACGTCAGTGCAACGGAAGTCTTACGCTATCGTCCGGACGGTGTAATGCTATCGAACGGACCAGGGAATCCAAAGGATGTCCCGACAGCGATTCCGATGATTCAAGAATTGACGGGAAAAGTCGTCATCTTCGGCATCTGTCTCGGTCATCAGTTGATCGCACTAGCGCACGGGGCGGATACGTTCAAGCTCCCATTCGGTCACCGAGGGGCGAATCATCCAGTCCAAGATATCCGGACTGGTCGCGTCGATATCACGTCGCAAAACCACGGGTATGCCGTCGACGAACAGTCATTACGCGATACCGTGCTTGAAGTGACGCATCTTGCGATCAACGACGGAACGGTCGAAGGAATCCGTCATACGACAGCAGCGGTCTTCTCCGTCCAGTACCATCCGGAAGCATCACCTGGTCCGATGGATGCGAACGGTCTATTCCAACAGTTTTTAGAAGAAATCACGAAACAACAGGAGGTCTCTCATGCCTAAACGTCAAGATATCCAGAAAATTCTCGTTATCGGGTCCGGTCCTATCGTGATCGGACAAGCAGCTGAATTCGACTACGCTGGAACACAAGCGTGTCAAGCCTTGAAGGAAGAAGGATATGAAGTCATCCTCGTCAACTCGAACCCAGCAACGATCATGACGGATCCAACGGTCGCTGATCGTGTCTACATCGAACCCCTCCAAGCAGAGTTCGTCTCACGGATCATCCGCAAGGAACGTCCGGATGCTTTGCTTGCGACACTCGGAGGTCAAACGGGTCTGAACTTGGCTGTCGAACTGGATCGTCTCGGTGTCCTTGCTGAGTATGGTGTCGAGTTACTCGGTACGAAATTGTCAGCAATCGAAGAGGCAGAAGATCGTGATTTGTTCCGTCAACTGATGTTTAAACGCGGGCATGGTGTGCCGGACAGTGAAATCGTGCATACGCTCGAAGAGGCACAACAATTCCGGCAACAGATCGGTCTACCGATCATCATCCGTCCGGCGTATACGCTTGGGGGAACGGGCGGCGGAATCGCCAACACACCAGAAGAGTTCACGCGAATCGTCGAAGGGGGACTCAAGGCAAGTCCGGCAACACAGGTACTTCTTGAAAAATCAATTGCCGGGATGAAGGAAGTCGAGTTCGAAGTCATGCGCGATGCGACGAACCAAGCGATCATCGTCTGTGCGATGGAAAACTTCGATCCCGTCGGCGTTCATACCGGAGACTCGATCGTCTTCGCTCCGACGCAAACGCTATCGGATCGCGATTATCAATTGTTGCGAAACGTCTCGCTCGATATCATTCGTGCACTTGGAATCGAGGGCGGATGTAACATCCAGTTCGCACTGGATCCGACGAGCTTCGACTACTATGTCATCGAAGTCAACCCACGTGTCTCACGCTCGTCTGCACTCGCGTCAAAAGCAACGGGTTACCCAATCGCAAAACTGGCTGCGAAAATTGCCGTCGGGTATGCCTTGTCCGAATTAAAGAACCCGATCACCGAGACAAGTTTTGCTTCGTTCGAACCGGCACTCGATTACGTCGTCGCCAAGATTCCGCGCTGGCCGTTCGATAAATTCGAAACGGCGGACCGGACACTCGGCACACAGATGAAAGCAACTGGTGAGGTCATGGCAATGGGACGGACGATGGAAGAGGCATTACTGAAAGCGGTCCGTTCGCTTGAAATCGGTACAGCGGATCTGTATATGCCACGCTTCATCGAAATGGCAGATGATGCGTTACAACAAGCGATTCGCCAAGCGACGGACGATCGACTCTTCGCCTTGTACGCGGGCTTCGTCCGCGGTTACAGCGTCGAACAGATTCATGACTGGACAGCGATTGATCGCCTGTTCCTTGAAAAGTTGCACCATATTTGGCAGCTCGAGCAATCAGTCGCAACTGGTTTGACACCTGAGCTACTCCTGCATGTGAAGCGATATGGATTCAGTGACCCGATGCTCGCTCGGATCACCGGACAAACGGAAACGGAGATTCGCCGGATGCGTGAAGCACAAGCGATTCACCCGGTCTATAAGATGGTCGATACGTGTGCGGCAGAGTTCGCGTCCGACACGCCATACTATTACGGAACATACGAACGCGAAAATGAAGCAATCGCGACGAACCGTTCTTCGATTCTCGTCCTAGGATCGGGACCGATCCGGATTGGTCAAGGAGTCGAGTTCGATTACGCGACAGTCCATTCGATTCAAGCGATTCGACAAGCCGGCTACGAAGCAATCATCGTCAACAACAATCCAGAAACGGTGTCGACCGACTTCTCGATTTCCGATCGGCTCTACTTTGAACCACTGACGACGGAGGATGTACTGGAAGTCATCCGAAACGAACGTCCACTCGGTGTCATCGTCCAGTTCGGTGGACAGACAGCGATCAACTTAGCCGAGTCATTAGCAGCAGAAGGTGTAAAAATCCTCGGGACATCGCTTGAGGATCTCGACCGGGCTGAGGACCGGAAACAGTTCGAAGCAGCATTGACGGCGCTCGACATTCCACAGCCACCAGGTAAAACGGCCGTGACAGTCGAAGAAGCGGTCACGGCAGCAGCGTCACTCGGTTACCCGGTTCTCGTTCGTCCATCGTACGTCCTCGGCGGTCGGGCAATGGAAATCGTCTATGCTCAAGAAGAACTGGAACATTATATGAAACACGCGGTCATCGCCTCACCGGAACGACCGGTCCTCGTTGACCGCTATCTGACAGGAATCGAACTCGAGGTCGACGCAATCTGCGACGGAACGGATGTCGTCATTCCAGGCATCATGGAGCACATCGAACGTGCCGGTGTTCACTCGGGTGACTCGATTGGTGTCTATCCGCCACAACGTGTCTCCCAGGACATCAAGGACCGGATCGTCGACTACACGACACGGATTGCGAAAGCATTCGGCATCAAAGGCTTACTCAACATCCAGTTCGTCTACGCGGACGGCGCTCTCTATGTCCTTGAAGTCAATCCGCGTGCTAGCCGGACGGTGCCATTCATCTCGAAAGTGACGGGACTTCCGGTCGCGCGTCTCGCAACGGACATCATTCTCGGTGAGACACTCGCTTCTTATGGATTAACAAGTGGTGTCCTACCGGAAGAACCACTCGTCTCGGTCAAAGTACCGGTCTTCTCATTTGCGAAGCTTAAAGAAGTTGATCCGACACTCGGACCGGAAATGAAATCAACCGGTGAAGTCATCGGAACGGACCGGACGCTCGAAAAAGCGCTCTATAAAGGGTTGCTCGCATCAGGGATGGCGATTCCAGAGCACGGTCGTGTCCTCTTGACAGTCGCAGATCCAGATAAAGCAGAAATGACGGATCTCGCACGACGCTTTGCCTCACTTGGATTCACGTTACTTGCAACGGAAGGAACGGCAGCGTACTTGACGGAGCAAGGATTACCGGTCCAGACGGTCGGCAAAATCGACTCGTCTTCCGAATCGATGCTCGACGTGATTGAAAAAGGGGAAATCGAATACGTCATCAATACGATGAGTCGGGACTCGCAAGTCACGAAAGATGGCTTCATCATTCGCCGGGCAGCAGCCGAAAATCAAGTCGTCTGTCTGACATCACTCGATACGGCGGAAGCAATTCTACGTGTCATCGAAAGTCGCTCATTTGAAGCCAGTGCGATCCAAGCCTTCACACATGAAAAGAAAGTGGTGATCCAATGAAGCAACTCTTGACGGTCGTCTCTCGACGAACGGTAGCTCAAGGTGCGACAGAACTCGTCTGTCGCCTTGAGCAACCTCAGGTCATCGCGCCAGGGCGATTCATGCATCTTCGCGTCGGGCCACTCTTACGCCGACCGATCTCGATTGCCCGGGTCGACCATGATTTGATCACGTTTCTCTTTAAAGAAATCGGACAAGGAACAGCAGAACTGGCTTCTTTGCGTCCGGATGATACGATCGATGCCCTCGGACCGCTTGGAAACGGGTTTCCGATTGCTGCTATCCATCCAACTCAACGCGTCGTCCTCGTTGGTGGGGGGATCGGTGTACCACCGCTGTATGAGACGATGCGCCAACTTGTCGCCCGGGGTGTGACATGTGAAGCGATTCTAGGATTCGATACGGCAACAAGTGTTTTTTACGAAGCGGAATTCCAAGCGCTCGGTAAGACGACGGTCACGACCGTCGATGGGACGCATGGTATAGCAGGATTCGTCACGGCTGCCTTACATCCGGAAAGCTACGATGTCCTACTCGCCTGCGGACCGGAACCGATGCTGAAGTCACTACAGCAACAACCGATTGAACATAAGTATCTGTCGATCGAAAACCGAATGGGGTGCGGGATCGGAGCATGCTTTGCCTGTGTCTGTCAAACACCGACGGGCGGGTACGTCAAGACGTGTTCCGATGGTCCAGTCTTTCGGGCAGAGGAGGTCGTACTATGACGGAACGATTGCGTGTCGAGTTGCCGGGACTCTCTTTAAAAAATCCGATCATGCCGGCATCCGGATGTTTTGGGTTCGGTGAGAAATATGCGAAGTTGTATGATTTATCAGAGCTTGGGGCGATCATGATTAAAGCAGCGACGGGTGAAGAACGCTACGGAAACCCGACGCCGCGTGTCGCAGAGAGTGGGATGGGGATGTTGAATGCAATCGGTCTCCAAAACCCGGGTGTCGATGGCATCCTAACGAATAAGATGCCTTTCCTCGAGACGTTCGATACGGCGATCATCGCCAATGTCGCGGGTTCGACACCGGAAGAATATGAGCTCGTCGCAGAGAAAATGAGTCAGCATCCTGGCATTCATGCACTGGAATTAAATATTTCTTGTCCGAACGTCAAATCGGGTGGAATTCAATTCGGAACGGATCCGTCGCTTGCTGCTGAATTGACACGACGTGTCAAACGGGTCTCGACTAAACCAGTCTACGTCAAACTATCACCGAATGTCACCTCGATCGTTGAGATGGCACGTGCCGTCGAAGCAGCTGGTGCAGATGGTCTGACGATGATCAATACACTCGTTGGGATGCGAATCGATGTCCGGACGGGGCAGCCGATCCTTGCCAATCGGATTGGTGGATTATCCGGTCCATCGATCAAACCGGTTGCGATTCGGATGATTCATGATGTCGCGCAAGCCGTTTCGATCCCGATCATTGGCATGGGTGGCGTGATGGAGGTCGATGATGTCCTCGAAATGATTTACGCTGGAGCTTCGGCTGTTGCCGTCGGTACCGCAAACTTCGTCAATCCATACATCTGTCAAGAATTGATTCAGCAGTTACCGGAACGCATGGACGAACTTGGTATTGATCATATTTTAGACATCAGGGGGAAAGCATATGAATCAACTTTACATCGCGCTTGATTTTCCGACCGAAGCAGAAGTCTTTTCGTTTCTCGAACGGTTCGAAGCGACAAGACCAGCTGTGAAAGTCGGGATGGAATTGTTTTATGCAGCAGGCGGAACCTTCGTCCGAAAACTCGTCGAGCGCGGACATGCGGTGTTCCTCGATGTCAAAGTCCACGACATTCCAGAAACGGCACGTCGGACGATGCGTATCATCGGACAATTAGACGTCGAACTGACGAACGTCCATGTTGCTGGTGGGAAAGAGATGATGATCGCAGCCCGAGAAGGACTGCGTGAGACGAACGCTGAGACACAACTGATTGGCGTGACTCAGTTGACATCGACGGATGAAGCGATGTTACGCGATTTAAAAATTGAAGGAGTGATGCCGGCAGTCGTTCGTGAATATGCGCAACTCGCAGAAGCAGCAGGACTAGATGGTATCGTCTGTTCAGCACTCGATCTTCCGGAACTAGTTTCAGCTTGTCGGACAGATTTTCGATTCGTCACACCCGGCATTCGTCCGACGAACAGTCAAGCGGATGATCAAAAGCGGGTCGCGACCGTTCTTGACGCTCGTCAAAATGGAGCGACGGATTTAGTGATCGGTCGTCCGATTACGCGTGCAGAACATCCAGAACAGGTCTATCTGATGTTACTTGAACAATGGAAGGGGCAATTCTCATGGTAAATCCAATCGCTAGTGCGTTACTCCGTATTGAAGCCGTCACCTTATCGCCAAACGATCCATACACATGGGCAAGTGGACTTCGTTCACCGATTTATTGTGATAATCGTTTGACGCTCTCGTACCCAGAAGTTCGTTCCTTGATTGCAGATGCACTCGCTGAGAAAGTGAAGGGACTTGCAGTCGATGTGATTGCTGGAACTGCGACGGCAGGTATTCCACACGCAGCATTCGTCGCGGAACGACTAGGATTACCGATGGTCTACGTACGTAGTGGCAACAAGAAACACGGTAAAGGGAATCAAATCGAAGGTGTCATTCAACCTGGACAACGTGTCGTCGTCATCGAAGACTTATTATCGACGGGGATGTCTGCAATCGAAGCGGCGCAAGCTCTGCAAGCGAAGGGAGCAAATGTCATTCGCATTCAAGCGATCTTCTCGTACGGGATGGAGCGCTTGTCAAACAATCTCCGCGACGCAAAGATCGAAGCGGATGCATTACTGACGTTCGAAGCGTTACTCGAAACCGCACAACAACAAGGTGATATTACTATAGAAGAGCAAAAACAGTTGGCGGATTGGTCGAAAGATCCAGTCGCTTGGAGCGAACGTTTTACAGCGAATGTCTAAAATCGATAGATTCCGTCGGACGACCTACGATTTCTAGTGAATGTTTTGGTACACTAGAAAAATAAAGGAGGTCGTCGACTATGGTGACGCATTATCGTGATTATGAACAGTTCAAAAAGGTCGTCCTCCCGTTTTTGCTTGAACGTCCGGATACCCATCAGTTGATTCTTGGCATATTAGAACGTGGGGATGAACCGCTCTTGATGGCAACGGCACAAGAAGACGATCATCGTCTCGTCATATTGCAAACGATACCGGAGCAAGCCATCGTCGCAGGTGATGTGTTCTCGCAAGAAGGAATCCGAAAGCTCGCGCGAATTCTTGATAGTCCAGGATTCGTCGGAGAACAGGCCATCTTAGCGCCGCTTTTACTCCCACATTCCATGTATGAGGTACATATGGAACAAGGGATGTATGCACTGACAGAGGTCGAGATGCCGCTTGTTCCGGAAAACGTCGTCTTCCGACCGATTTCGGACGATGAAAGACAACAAGCCTTAGCATTTGCGTCCGGATTTTTACATGAAGTTGAAACGCGACCTTCTGAGCGACAGCTTACTCAACTCCATCAGTCGATGACGCGCCACATCCAGCAAGGAAGCTTGTTCGGACTGTTTCGTGGAGATATGCTTGTCGCGATGGCGGCAGCAACGCGTCCGACGCAAACTGGGATTACGATTTCTTACGTCTATACGCCGAAAGAACTGCGTGGAAATGGGTATGCCTCTTATCTCGTCGCCAAACTATCTGAACATCTACTAAAGTCTTATCCGGTCGTGACGCTCTACACCGATTGGTCGAACCAGACAGCGAATAAGATCTATCAGCATGTCGGTTTCGAGTTAGTCGGGCGATCCTTACATATCAAGAAACAAGAGCGCTATCGATGAATATCGAGCCACTTGTTTCTTGGACATGTCTAGACATTGATATGTACAACAACAGCCGATCATCCTGTTATCTAAGGACGATCGGCTGTTTCATGTCAAACTGAGAAATCAATTGAATGTAGCGATGATTTTACCACGGACATGGCGTTCAGATAGACGTTGCAATCCTTTGACGATGTCCGCTGCCGGAATCTCTTCTGTGACGAGTGGATCTAGTTCTTTTGCTGCGACGAGTTTTAATAACTCGCTTGCCATATGACCGAGGTTTCGGATGGCACGGTCATCTTCGCTTGCATAAGCAGCCGCGAGTGCTACTTCATGGATCGAAGGGGAGAGCGTGAACGGCTTGACGACCGACTGATCGGGACCACCGGCGATGAAGGCAAGTTGCCCCGAGAAGGCAAGACGTCCGAGATCCGCTGTTGCTTCATCTCGACCGACCGTATTAAAAATCAAGTCAGCGCCGCGACCATTCGTCCAATCGCGGATGACATCCGTGACATTTTCTTTTTTGTAGTCGATTGCAAGATCGGCACCGAGTCGCTTGACCCACTCGTGGTTTTCCGTCGAAGCAGTCGTTGCGACTGAAAGACCAAGGCGTTTTGCGAGTTGAATGCCGATGCCACCAACACCACCTGCACCAGCATGAATGAGGATCGTCTCTTTTCCTGTCGTGTTCATCTTCTGAATGATGGCTTCATAGGCCGTCATGCCTGCGCAAAGAATCGCAGCGGCTTCAGCGAATGAGATGTCTTCCGGAATCAGGGCGAGGGCACGTGTATCGACGAGTGCATATTCAGCAAAAGCACCATCGCGTTGCAGGTTCGTATGAATCGCTACGCGATCGCCGATTTTCACTTCTGCGCCGGGTCCGATTTGTTCGACGACACCAGCTAGATCGACGCCTGGAATATGCGGGAACGTCCAAGCTGGATTGTTAGTCGCCTTATAGTCGACGGGATTCAGTGCGACGGTCTTGACGCGAATCAAAGCTTGACCTTCTCCTGGCGTCGGCGTCTCGACCTCTTCAAATGTCCATTGATCAATGGCTGTACCTGAGTGATTTAACCATGCTTTCATGTTTAATACGCTCCTTCCGAATACGTGAGTTCATACGAGTGAGAGTAGATTTCGACGAGGTTACCGAATGGATCCTCACAGTAGACCATTCGATACGGCTTGTCTCCCGGATAGTATTCGCGGATTGGCATCCGTTGTTTGCCACCATGGGCAACGATTTTTTCGACGAGTCCTTCGACGTCTGGATCTTGAATCGCATAATGGAAGATGCCTGTTTTCCAGAATTCGAAGTTGTTTTCGGGTTGTTCATTGTTCGGGAATTCGAACAACTCGATTCCGATGCGGTCACCTGTCGCCATGTGAGCAATCCGGAACTTGTTCCACCCTGCACCAAAGACATCCGTACACATGACACCGATGGCAGAATCATCTTCGAGGACATCAGACGGTTCCATGATGATATACCAGCCCATCACCTCTTGATAAAAACGGACGGCTTCGTCGAGATTCGGCACGGAAAGACCGATGTGCGAAAAATTACGTGGATACGTCATGCTTAACACTCCTTTTGCAAAATGATTTACGCATACTCTAACTTACGCTACACTCGATTGCATAGTACGCACTTTGAAGTAACTACTCTGGAGGAGAGAACAACATGTCGACAGAACAATTTCCGGTCAATCGGGCGCTCGCCATCATCGGCGGAAAATGGCGTCCACAATTATATTGCACGTTAGAGAACGGTCCGAAACGTTTTTTAGAGTTACAACGTGCCATTCCCGGGATTTCTCGGAAAGTCTTGACCGATCAGTTAAAAGAACTTGAACGACTCGGAATGATCGAGCGGATTGAGTATGATGAAGCCGTCTTACACGTCGAATACAAATTGACAGAGGCGGCATTTACACTGCAACCGGCCATGAAAGGTTTATGCGCGTGGGGGGAAGGGAATCAATTATCCGAATCCTAAACGAGAGGCAGTGACACTCATGAAATTGACTTATCACGGACAATCGACAGTAACAATCGAGACGAACGGGCATCATCTCGTCATCGATCCATTCTTTAGCGGTAACGAAAAAGCGACGACGAATCCCGATGACGTCAAAGCGGATTTCATCCTTTTGACGCATGCGCATGCCGATCATATGCTTGATGCAGAGCGAATCGCGAAAGCGACGGGAGCTACAATCATTGCTACTCATGAACTGGCGACGTATCTGAGTTTCAAAGGGCTCAACGTTCACCCGATGAACCTCGGCGGACAGTTTGAGTTTCCGTTCGGTAAAGTGAAGATGACACAGGCATTCCATTCATCAAGTATCATCGATGAGGAAAAACAGACAATTACGTACATGGGGATGCCGGCTGGATTCTTGCTGACGATCGAAGGAAAGGAAATCTATCATGCAGGTGATACGGCACTGTTCGGGGATTTAGCTCTTTATGGTGCCCATCACGAAATCGATTTAGCTTTCTTACCAATCGGTGATAACTTCACGATGGGTCCGGACGACGCGTTGATTGCTGCAGATATGTTGCAAGCGAAAGCCGTCGTACCGATCCACTACGATACATTTGATTTAATCAAACAAGATGCGAACGCCTTCTGTGAAAAGATTGAAGCACAAGGTCAAACGGGCCATCCACTCGCGATTGGCGAGTCACTCGAATTATAATCCGTTCTTAAGTAAAGGAGAGGAAACGTCATGGTTCCTCTCCTTTTTGTTGCCGTTTTTCTGACCTCCTTCCTTCTTCCGCCCGATGGCGAAACGGTGAACTTCTTCTATGATAAGAAAGGGGCTGTTGACAGCCGATTCGGATATTCGGAATAATGGAAGACATGAGATGGAGGGGCTGACATGGAAGAACATAATAGTAGGAGTGTGCGAAAACGAAAACAATCGTCGTTCACACGCTTAAAAAATAAACAAAAACAAAAGATGGATGCACGATTGAACCGGATTGGAGAAAAAGGACCAGTGAAACGGCCAATCTACTTATACGGTGGTGTCATTCTCGGACTTGTCGTCATCTATTCGATCACATTGCTCGTCTCAACGGAATTGTTATCGCGCGGCGAGTCATTTAAGACGACGAATCGCTATAAATCTCTCGCCATCGAGGCGCCGCACGCAACGGTACAATTCGTTCGAAGCACAGACGGAAACGTCCAAATCAAACTCGTCGATAGTGCGTCGAGTGGGAAGCGACTGAAAATCAGTACATCGACGAATACGGTGACGGTGACAGGACGAGATGGTTGGCTGTCTCGACTTGGCAATCGTCCGAGCGAGAAAACAGCAGACTATACGATTCAAGTAGGATTACCAAGTTATATGAACCGTGTTGATGTCGATGCCGGTACACTGAAAGGGATGGGCATCTACGCAAAAACGATCGAGATGGATGGAGAAGCGATGAGTCTCGATAAAGTAAAAGGTGATGAGATTACACTGAATGCAACACGTGCGATTTCCGTCAAGGAAATGGACGCCGTACATGCGCAGGTGACAGGCGAGAGTGTCTCGCTGGCAGACTATATGGCGAAGTTGAGTCTTGACGTCACGACGATTGACGGCGCGGCGAAATTGAAGCCAGATAAATCAGCCGGTACGATTACGATCGACACGGGAGGCGATATTAAAGCCTCTGATCGATATACGAAACAAAAGAATAAGGATGAGACGATTTATGAACTGTCGAAACAAGAAAAACCGGAAGTGACAGTCAATAGTGAAGTCGGGCAGGTGACGCTCGAGTGAAATTAAAGTTTCGGATTGGACTTCGAACGATTAAGACTGGCATCGCGGTAGCTCTTGCACTCAGCATCTCTTGGTATGTATTTGATATTTATTCAGGAATGGGGGCTGTCGCAGCCATCGTTGCGATGCAACCGACAATCCATCGTTCATTTAAAATCGTCTTCAATCGAATTTTCGGAACGGTACTCGGACTAATGTGTGGACTCGCCATCGTTGCGACACTTGGTGCCAATCCGCTGACGATCGGACTCGCCGTCGTCGTCTCACTCGTCCTCAATTCGATGATTGGACGAACGGATATGTCGACGTTCGCTGCCTTTGCGATCGTCTTGATGTTCGAGAGCCCGACCGCCGACTATGTCCACTATGCCTTATCACGATCGTTGCTGACTGTCGTCGGTGTGTTATCTGCCGTTCTCGTCAACTACATCGTCTTCCCACCACATTATGAAGACCGCTTGCTATTACTCGTCAAAAAAACGACGCAACAGTTGATGGAAGATTGGCGAACCCTTGTGCAAGATGATGGACGCTTGCTTGCCGTCCGTAAACAAATCCTCAAACATGAGGAAATGATGCTGATGCTTCAAGAGGATCAAAAATATCCATTGGTGGCAAGCGGTCAAAGTGAAGCGTTCATTCGACTGAAGGAGCTTGTCGATCTTGAAGACAAGTTGCTCGTCTTGCTTGAAAGCATTGCTAGTCACCGGGATATCCCGATGACAGAAGAACAGGAAAAGACGCTCGGTCAGGAAATTGATTTCTTACTCAGCCATCATTACGATGTCATCTTCTCCCACGAACGAAAACAGGCGATGTTCTCATTCGATCAAGAATTAAGCGAAGCGAAGGATATCATCCATGGGCATTTGCTTGATTACCGGGAACAGTTAGAAAAAATGAAGTGAAGATGAAAAAGCGCTGTTTCTCCTAAGTAACATTTAGGAAAAACAGCGCTTTTTTGTGTAGCGTCATTGACGTAAGGATTGGACGACATCTGGATCAGGTGTGACGTAAAGAGTTGTTTGATCCGTGTAGATGACGAATCCGGGCTTTGCACCACTCGGTTTTTTGACATAACGTAGTTCCGTGAAGTCGACCGGGACTTGGCTCGACTCACGTGCTTTCGAGAAATAAGCCGCGACGATCGCTGCTTCCTTCAACGTCGTCTCGTCCGGTGCATCACTTTGAATGATGACGTGCGATCCCGGGATATCCTTCGTGTGTAACCACGTATCGGACCTGCGTCCGAACTTGAACGTCGCGTAATCATTTTGTTTATTGTTCTTTCCTACGAAGAATGGAAGACCAGTCGAAGAACGGTATGCTTCGAGTTGTGGGAGCTGCGGTTTCTTTTTCTTCTTTTGTCGTTCGCGCAGATAACCTTCTTCGACGAGTTCCTCGCGCATTTCCCGGATGTCTTCTGGGGATGCGACATCGAGTTGCGCAAGTAAGCCTTCGAAGTACGCAATCTCAGCTTGGTTCTTCTCGAGCTGACGCGCGACTTCGACTTTGGCGGTTTTTAATTTGTTGTACCGTTTGTAGTAGCGCTGCGCGTTCTCATTCGGTGAAAAGCGAGGATCGAGCGAAATCGTTATCTCAGCGCCGTCTGGGTCATAGTAATCGACGACTGTCGCTTCCTTCATCCCGCGTTCGAGCTGATACAGATAGGTCGTCAGTAATTCCCCTTTATGTTTCCACTCATCCATCCGTAACGTCGCTTCTAAATCTTTTTCGAGTTTCGAGCGTTTTAGAATATTTTTATCATATTCACTTTTGATGAACCGTTCGAGATCGGCTGCTTGTTGTTTGACGCGATCGCGGTTCGCCTTTTGATGGAAGAAGGCGTCGAGGACTTGACCACTCGTCTCGAACGTCTTCTCATCGATGATGGATCCTTCCGTCAAGCGGATAGGGGCGAAACGTTCCTTCCCGCCATCCATCCGTTGCAACACATAAGGACCATCGAGTTCCTTCAGGACTTCTTGAAAGGCAGACGCGAGAGTCGTCCGGTTGGCTAGACCTGCTCGCGAGACGATTTCTTTTGCGATTTGCGGGGACAGACCACTGAAGAGACCAAGTAACTGACGATCGAGCTTCCCAGCGTTCCAGTCAATCCGGTGAAGCGCCTTTTCGATATCTCCTGTGAGCGGATCAACTTTATCCTGTGCCGGCGGAAGCTGGTATGTCATCCCTGGCATGATCGTCCGGAAGGTATTTTGACTGAGTGGTAAGTGTTTGATCGCATCGAGGATCTTATCTTGTCCATCGGTCAAAATGATGTTCGAGTGACGTCCCATCAATTCGATATAGATTTTTTTCGCTTCCTCATCGCCAAGTTCGTTCCGGGAGCGGACGCGCAAGACGATGATCCGGTCGCGTTCGAGTTGTTCGATTGACTCGATGAACCCGCCTTCGACATGTTTACGGAGCATCATACAGAAGAGTGGGGGTTCACTCGGGTTGCTGACCGCTTCCGACGTAATGTGCATTCGTGCATACATGGCATTCGCAGAGGCGAGCAATAATACGTTTTTTCGCTCGGCCCGGACCTGGAATACTAAATCCAATGTATACGGTTGGTATACCTTATTGATCCGTCCTCCGACGAGCGGTTGGAGTTCTTCGACGACGCGTGTCGTCATCAATCCGTCAAAAGCCATACGATTACCTTCTTTCTTGATTTCGTTCTCACTTTCTAAAGGTAACAGAAATAGCATCGTTATGGTATGATAAAGCAGTCGAGCTAAAAAAGATGACTTGCGAACTTCCCGTCTCTACTGCTAATATGAAACAATGTGAAGTTTGTGAGATGGAGGGGTTTTGAAGTGATTTTCAAAGAGCGTGGCTTATTACTCGTATTATCAGGTCCAAGTGGTGTCGGAAAGGGAACGGTCTGTCGTGCCTTGCGCGAAGATCAGGATAACGATCTGCATTACTCGGTATCCTGTACGACGCGCCAACCGCGTGAAGGAGAAGTAGATGGTGTCCACTATTTCTTTAAATCGCGTGAAGAATTCGAAGAGATGATTGCGAACAATCAACTCTTGGAATATGCTGAATTCGTAGGGAATTATTATGGAACGCCTGTCGAATGGGTAAACCAGATCCTAGATGAAGGAAAAGACGTCATTCTCGAAATCGAAGTTCAAGGGGCCATGCAGGTCAAAGAACATTTTCCGGAAGCTGTCTTCTTATTCCTTGCACCTCCAAGCCTCCAAGAATTGCGGAACCGCCTCGTAGGGCGTGGAACGGAATCGGAGGAAGTCATCAAGCAACGTCTTCTCGTCGCTAAGGAAGAGATCGAGATGATGGATGCGTATGACTATGTCGTGACGAACGACGAAATTCATAAAGCCTGTGATCGAATTCAAGCGATCGTCACAGCGGAACATTGCAGTCGGGAACGTGTCGCGTCCCTATATAAAAAAGCCATGGAGGTTAAGTGATATGTTATATCCATCAGTTGATAAGCTTCAAAAGAAAGTGCCATCGAAATATACGATCGTTACAGTTGCCGCTAAGCGTGCGCGTCAAATCCAAGACGGGAAACGCGTGAGAGTCACGAACCCAAAATCGCATAAACCGGTCGGGAAAGCTTTAGAAGAGCTTTATTTCGAAGAAGTATCCGTCACGAACCAACCGCAAGACTAATTTTGAAGCAGCCACTTGTCATCGTGGCTGTTTTTTTCAATAAGGAGGACACCTACATGTTAACCAACCGAAACATTCTACTGTGTGTCGGCGGTGGAATCGCTTCCTATAAATCAGCAGCACTCGCTTCAAAACTCGTCCAAGCAGGCGCACACGTTCAAGTCGCGATGACGCGTAATGCGCAACAATTCGTCGGTAAGACGACGTTTGAAGCACTGACGCGAAAAGCGGTCTATGATGACGTCTTCATCGAGCATGATCCGTCAAAAATCGCCCATATCGATTTAGCGGACGAAGCGGACTTGATCGTCGTCGCACCAGCGACCGCGAACTTGATTGCAAAACTCGCGCACGGGATCGCAGATGACTTCATTACGACGACGATCCTTGCAGCAACGTGTCCCGTCATCGTCGCACCGGCGATGAATGTCAACATGCTCGAACATCCGGCGACTGTCCGCAATATCGAACAACTCAAGCAGGATGGTGTCCAGGTGATTGCACCGGGAGTCGGAAATCTCGCATGTGGTTGGGTCGGAAAAGGTCGTTTACCGGAACCAGAAGATTTGGTCGCAACACTCTCAACGTTCTTTGAAGAAAAATATCTAGCTGGGCGAAAAGTTTTGATCAGTGCAGGTCCGACCGTTGAACGGATTGACCCGGTTCGTTATTTGACGAATGATTCTTCAGGGAAAACTGGAATTGCGCTAGCAGAGGCGGCACGAGACGCAGGAGCAGATGTCACGCTCGTCCATGGTCCCCTTCGGATCGGATTACCGACCGGGATGGCGACGATTGCTGTTGAATCAGGGGAAGAGATGCTTGAAGCCATGTTACGTGACTATGAGACGCAAGACATCGTCATCATGTCCGCTGCCGTAGCTGACTATCGACCGTCTGTCCAGTACGATCAGAAGCAGAAGAAAATTCACGGACCATTGCGGATTGAACTCGAGGAGACGACGGATATTCTGAAGACGCTCGGTGAGCAGAAAGAACATCAGGTATTAGTTGGATTTGCAGCGGAGACGACGGACGTCGAGACGTTCGCGAAACAGAAACTCGTCCGAAAGAAGGCGGATTTCATTGTCGCGAATGATGTCTCTCGTTCTGACATCGGATTTGTCAGCGACGAAAATGAGGTCGTCGTCTTCGGGAAGAATGATTCCGTCACGCGATACGATCAACAATTGAAATCGACGCTCGCTAAAGCGCTCATGCGCCAATTTGCGGAGGCATTGGCATGATAGCTGAAGTCATCGTCGATGTCGCAGCGGCCACTGTCGATCGTCCATTTGATTATGCCGTGCCGGAACTTTGGCAGGAGCTGATCGTTCCCGGGATGCGCGTCGAGGTTCCGTTCGGTCCACGTGCGTTGCTTGGGATCGTCGTCGGGACGAAAGCCACATCTGATCTGACGAACGTCAAATCGATCGTTCGTGTCTTAGATGAGACGCCGACCTATACGCAGGAATTACTCGAGCTGTCGGCTTATCTATCAGAAACGACATTGTGTTTTCAGGCGACGGCACTGCTTGCGATGCTGCCGGCTGCCTTGAAGGTGAGTTATGATAAACTGGTCATAGTCGAGTCGGGCCCACTTCGGGCATATCATGGTAAGAAAATGAGTCAATTACCAACGGAAGTCCAACAAATCATCTTAACAGCGGCGAAACAAGCTGACGTGACGCTTCAACCGGTCATTCGTGAGAAAAAGACGTCTAAGACGGATAAACGGATTCGTCTCCTCGAGGAACAGGCAACTTTTACGAAACAAGCGAGCCAACAAGTGGCACTTTACTCGTATATCCAAGAATTTCCGAATGCGCTTTGGAGTGAAATAAAGCAGGCGACAGGCGCAACGAGCGCAACATTGAACGCCCTCGAGAAAAAGGGCATCATTGAAGTCGAGACGATTGATGTACGGCGAAATCCTTACGAGCATCTCGTCCAAGACATCTTTGTGCCGTCTTCTTTGACGGAAAAGCAACAGGAAGCCGTCTCGGCGATAACAGCTGAAGCGGAGACCGGAACGTTTTTGTTACATGGCGTAACAGGAAGCGGTAAGACAGAAGTCTATCTTGAATCGATTCATGCACAACTCGAACGCGGTAGACAAGCGATCTTGCTCGTCCCTGAAATCAGTCTGACACCGATGATGGTCAAACGGTTCAAACGTCGTTTCGGAGAACGGGTCGCTGTCTTGCATAGCGGTCTATCGCTCGGAGAAAAGTATGATGAGTGGCGCAAAATCGCACAAGGTGAGGTTGATGTCGTCGTCGGTGCACGATCCGCCGTGTTCGCACCGCTGACGAATATCGGAATCATCATTCTCGATGAAGAACATGAAACAACCTATAAACAAGAAGAGAATCCGCGCTATCATACGCGTGATGTTGCAAAATGGCGAGCGGCCTATCATCGATGTCCTGTCGTGCTCGGAAGCGCGACGCCGTTACTCGAGACATATGCGCGGGCACAAAAAGGGGTCTATCGCTACTTACCGCTTCGTGAACGATTCGGTGGAGAACTGCCTCCAGTCGACATCGTTGATATGCGTAAGGAACTTGAACGGGGCAATCGGACTCCGTTCAGCCTCGCGCTCATCGAAGGCATCAAAGAACGAATCGAGCGTGGGGAACAGACGGTATTACTTTTGAACCGTCGTGGATACACGACCTTCGTCTTATGTCGGGATTGCGGGGAGACGCTTCAATGTCCGCATTGTGCCGTCAATTTAACGTATCATCAACATGAAAATCGCTTAAAGTGCCACTATTGTGGATTTGAGGCAGCGATGCCGAAAACTTGTCCGTCCTGTGAATCGACGAAGATTCGTCAGTTCGGAACGGGGACACAAAAGATCGAGGAAGAGTTGGCGCATTTGATTCCGGAAGCGCGCATTATCCGGATGGATCAAGATACGACGTCTCGTAAAGGCGCACACGAGAAGTTACTCGATGCCTTCGAGCGTAAGGAAGGAAACATTCTTCTCGGGACACAGATGATCGCAAAAGGTCTCGACTTTCCAAATGTCACGCTCGTTGGGGTGCTCGCTGCCGATGCGACGCTCGGTATTCCGGATTTTCGGGCAAGTGAGCGAACATTTCAGTTGATCACGCAAGTGTCGGGTCGTGCCGGGCGGGGGCAACTCGCCGGACAGTCGATCATCCAGACCTATAATCCGGAACACTACGTCATTCAGACGGCAAAACAGCATGATTTCGAAACGTTCTATAAGCGGGAGATGCAGTTGCGCAAACTCGGGGGACACCCTCCATTCTGGTTCCTTGGTCTGATCACGGTCTCGGCGGCACATCCACTTGAAGCACAAGCAGAAGCGCAACAAATCGCTTCCGAGCTGCGGGCTTTCGAATCGGAGGATTTAGTCGTCAATGGACCGTTCGATGCGCCACTTGCTCGACTGAAGAATATGTACCGACAACAGGTCTTAATTAAACATAAAGGGCAGGAAGATGTCCGGACACATCTTCGTGATATCTTAGCCCGTCGTCAAAAGTCAAAAACACAAGTCGCGATCGACTTGAATCCATTTGTATTCATGTGAGGTGTCTGTATGTATAAAGTAGTAGAAGTACCCAACGATGTATTACGACAGGTGTGTGAACCTGTCACGAAGTTCGATAAAAAACTTGGTAAGATGATCGACCGGATGTTCGATACGATGTATGAATATGATGGTGTCGGCTTAGCGGCACCGCAAATCAATCAACCGATCCGTGTTGCGGTCGTCCATACGGATGATGAGACCGGACCGATCGAGCTGATCAATCCGGAAATCATCGAAGCCGACGGTTCACAAATCGATGACGAAGGATGCCTCAGCATGCCCGGCATCTTTGGTCCTGTCGAACGGTTCGACCGCATCGTCGTCAAGTCGCAGGATCGACTCGGACGAACGGTCAAAATCAAAGCAAACGGCTTTTTTGCACGTGCCATCCAGCATGAGATGGATCATTTAGACGGTGTCCTGTTCACGGATAAACTCGTCGAGCAAGAAAAACCGCGCGTCGTCTTCATGGGGACGCCTGAGTTTGCGGCAGGAACACTGCGTGAAGTGATCGATGCCGGATATGACGTCGTCGGTGTCGTCTCACAACCCGATAAGCCGGTCGGACGAAAACGGGAAGTCAAACCGACACCAGTGAAACTCGTCGCGATGGAGCACGATATTCCTGTGTTGCAACCGAAACGGATTCGCGAGGATTATCAAGATGTTCTCGATTTAAAACCAGATCTCATCATCACGGCAGCTTACGGTCAGATCGTACCGACGGTGATTTTGGAAGCACCACGTTTTGGGGCGATCAATGTCCATGCGTCACTCTTACCGAAATATCGTGGCGGTGCACCGATTCATCAAGCAATCATCGATGGTGAAAAAGAGACAGGCGTGACGATCATGTACATGGTCGATCGATTGGATGCCGGTGATATGTTGTCAAAAATCATCGTTCCGATTGAAGAGAACGATACAGTTGGAACGATGTTTGAAAAATTAGCGGACGCAGGAGCGCGTCTGTTGCTTGAGACGTTACCGCGTTTGTTCGCAGGTGAATTGACACCGGAAGCACAAGTCGAGGCAGAAGCGACGTTTGCACCGAATATCTCACGTGAACGGGAACGGCTTGATTTTACGTTACCGGGTGAGACACTCTATGATCAAATCCGAGGAATGAATCCTTTCCCAAGTACGTACACGATGCTTGGTGATGATCGATTGAAAGTCTTTTTCGCGACGAAAGTCAAAGGAACGGGACGACCAGGTGAAATCATTGCTTTAGAGGCGGATGGTCCCGTCATCGCGACAGGTTCGGAAACAGCGTTGAAGCTGATCGACTTACAGCCGTCCGGAAAAAAACGGATGGATGGTGCCACGTTCATGCGCGGGATCGGTCAATCGCTTGAACTCGGACAACAAGTAGGTGAGAACGCATGAACGTACGTGACGCAGCAGTAGCGACACTAATGAAAATTGGTCAAGGTGGTGCCTTCTCGACAATCACAGTTCACCAGATGCTTGAAAAGCGTGCTATCTCAGCAACGGATGTCGGCTTGTTCACAGAACTCGTCTACGGGACGCTCAGTCGTGAATTGACACTGGATTATATTTTGGAGCCGTATCTAGCGAAACAGAAAAAACTTGATCCGTTCATGCGTCCATTATTACGGATGAGTGTGTATCAATTGTTTTATCTTGATCGTGTACCGGATCATGCCGTCATCCATGAAGCTGTCGAGATTGCTAAAAAACGTGGGAAAGTCCACGTCTCGAAAGTCGTCAACGGAGTGCTCCGGAATGTATTACGGGCGGGAATGCCCCATTTCGCTGAGATTGAGCCTGTTGCAAAACGAATCAGCATCGAAACGAGTCATCCGCAGTGGCTCGTCGAACGCTGGATTGAACTGTTTGGTCCGGAAGAAACGCTTCAAATCTGTCAATTGAATAACACACCTGCACCGGTCACGGTTCGCATCAATCGGACGAAGACGACGCGAGAGGAAGCGATCGAGCTTCTACTCGACCAAGGTGTGACGGCAAAACCATCTACGGTCGCGCCAGATGGTCTCGAAATCGAACGAGGAAGCGTTCAAAAAACGGACCTGATTGACCGTGGGTATCTTTCTCTGCAGGATGAGAGCTCAATGCTCGTCGCCCGTGCACTCGGTGCAGAAACATCTGATCATGTACTTGACAGCTGTGCCGCACCTGGTGGGAAAGCGATGCATATTGCTGAAGGTTTGACGACGGGAACACTACAGGCACTTGATCTTCATCCACATAAGATTAAATTGATTGAACAGCAAGCGACACGATTAGGTCTTACGACTGTTCAAGCAGAAGCGTTAGATGCTCGTAAAGCAGGAGACCGCTTTGAAGTAGAATCGTTTGATCGGATTCTTGTCGACGCACCTTGTTCAGGACTCGGTGTCATTCGAAGAAAACCAGATATCAAATGGACGAAACGCCCGGAACAACTCGAGCAACTCCCGAAAATTCAACGAGATATTCTGACATCTGTCTTACCACTCGTTAAAAAGGGTGGAACCTTTGTCTATTCGACTTGTACGATTGATCCGACCGAGAACGAGGATCAGACAGCGTTCATTCTCGATCAAGGATTTGAATTTGATACATCCTTTGCGGCACGGATGCCGGAATCCGTGCGACATCTGATTGGGGATCGAGCAGAACTCAAGTTGTTACCGACGACAGTCGGAACGGACGGCTTCTATATTGCCGCGTTTAAAAAACGAGAAGATTGACACGAACGGAGGACTGTCATGGAGTTAGCTCACCTTTCGACTACTGGGAAAGTCAGGACTAAAAATGAGGATACGGTATTACTCGTCGGGAACGCTGAACGTGGTCTTGCCGTCGTTGCGGACGGTATGGGAGGTCATGCTGCTGGCGATATCGCAAGTGCAATTGTTCGCGAGGTATTTGAAGCATCCTTTTCACTCATGCCCAATCGTCCGATGGAATTGTCTGAATGGATAGAACAACGTGTAGCCGAGGCAAATGCCCGGATTCTTCAGTTTTCAAAAGAAGAGCAACTTGCCATCGTCGGAACGACCATTGCCTGCGTATGCTGGGTCGAGGAGTTGCTCGTCATCGGTCATGTTGGGGATAGCAGAGTCTATGCCCTTGAAGGTACGGCGTTAAAACAATTGACGGATGATCATTCTTACGTCAACATGTTACGACAAATGGGGGAACTTTCGGATGAGGAAGTCGAAAATCATCCACGTAAGAATGTCATCACACGGTCGGTCGGCTCGAACGAAACAGTCGAAGTCGACATTCAAGTCAGAGATGCTCCAGACTATGACCTCGTCCTCGTCTGTAGTGACGGGTTGACCGATGAAGTGCCAGATGATGTCATCGAACAGATCATCTTACAGGATGAGCCGCTTGATGAGATCGTTGGACGATTGGTGAAAGAAGCGAATGCTCGAGGAGGCGCGGATAACATTACGATTGCCGCCATCCGGTTCAAAGAAAGAAAGAGGGTCTGAATATGCGATACGGAGATCGATTAAATGACCGCTACCGCATAGAACGGCTAGTTGGAAGTGGCGGGATGGCGAATGTCTATCAAGCCTATGATGAGATTTTAAAGCGTCATGTTGCCATTAAGATTTTACGGACTGAATTTTCGCATGACGAACAGTTCATTCGTCGATTCGAACGTGAAGCGCATGCTGCTACCAGCTTGAATCATCCAAACATCGTTGCCGTCTATGATGTAGGCGAAGAAGATGCCATCTATTACATCGTCATGGAGTATATCGATGGTATGACATTAAAAACATTTTGTGAAAATCAAGCATTACCTGTGCCGCAGGCCGTCGATATCATCGCTCAAATTTGTGATGCGATTGATCACGCCCATGCACACCGGATCATCCATCGCGATATCAAACCGCAAAACATGTTGATTCGAGAAGATGGTACCGTCAAAGTAACGGATTTCGGAATCGCTGTGGCGATGTCGAATGCGACGCTGACGCATACGATGTCCGTTCTTGGGTCCGTCCATTACTTTTCACCGGAACAAGCAAAAGGTAAATTTGCGGATGAGAAGTCGGATATCTATTCGCTTGGTGCTGTCTTATACGAACTCGTAACAGGACAAGTCCCGTTCGAAGGTGATTCACCGGTTGCGATCGCTTTAAAGCATCTGCAAGATACACCGCGTCGCCCATCCGTCTTGAATCCGAAAGTGCCGCAAGCACTCGAGAACTGTATCATGCAGGCGCTTGCAAAAGCACCGCATGACCGTCAACAGTCCGTCGCAGCGTTTAAGGCAGATATGGTGACGGCGTTGTCTGACGAACGGGCAAATGAAAGCATCCGTGGCGCAGAAGAGGATGAGATGGAAAAGACAATGGTTTTATCACCTGTCCAAGTGCCAGAAGAATCAAAAGCGGAACTAGAATCACCCGCCGTCGCAACTGTTCAACCGAAAACACCGGAAAAGAAAAAGAAAAAACGCTGGTGGATCATCCTCTTGTTACTCCTTTTACTGGGTGGGGCGGCTACGACGTTCGCGATGTGGCCGGATCCAACGGTCACCGTACCATCTGTCGTCAAGACGGATGGAGACGATGCGGAAACGAAGCTTGAGAAACTTGGATTTGTCGTCGAGACAACGGAACGGAGTAGCGATACGGTCGAAGAAGGCGATGTCATCAGTCAAACGCCTCGTGAAAAAGCACAGGTCAAGAAGGGCTCGACAGTCAATTTGGTCGTTTCTACTGGTAGTGCTCCGGTTGAGGTACCGGATGTGACGGATGAAGCTGAAAAAGAAGCAATTGCAACGCTAAAAGAAGCAGGATTCGCAAAAGTCGAAGTCGAGCGAGAGAAGTCGGATGAGATCGATCGAGGAAATGTGATTCGACAGTCAATTTCTGCTGGAACGGAGGTCATTGCGAAAGAACAAACGATTACGATTACTGTATCTGAGGGGACGTCTTCTTTCGAGTTGAAGGATTTGACGAATTTATCGAGTGATGAAGCAAAAGCTTATCTCGATAAAGTAGGATTAGACGGAACGTTCGAACAAGAATTTTCTAGCGATGTCAAACTCGATCAAGTCATCCGTCAGTTCCCGCAAGCTGGCGCACAAGTCGAGCCGAACGACTCCGTGACGGTCTTCATCTCTAAAGGTGAGGAAGAAAAAACAGTGACGGCGACGTTCCCTGAAAAGGTCGTCTATGATGCTGTTAGTGAAGATGAAGAAGAGGCTCCGCCGAAACAAGTCATCCGAATCGAGACGGAAGACGCGAAAGGGAAGCGGACCGTCATCGAGGAATCAATTGATCAAGATGAGACATTCGACGTGCCATTAACGATTGATCCGGGTGAAGAAGGCAAAATTACGATCTATAAAGACGATACGGTGTATCGTTCAAAAACCATCACGTACAATCAAGCAAAAGACGCACAATGAATGTGATAAAAAAGGAGTGCATAGGATGACGGAACAACGCATCGAAGAGAATCGAGAAGGAACGATCATACGCCTGCAGGGCGGCTTTTATGATGTCATGACACCAGAAGGAGAAGTTCGTTCACGAGCAAGAGGAAATTTCCGAAAACGCGGCATCAGTCCAGTCGTCGGAGATGAAGTCGTGCTTCATATCGAAAGTGAGACCGGGTACATTCTCGAAGTGAAGGAGCGGGACAACTTTTTAGTACGCCCGCCTGTCGCGAATATCGATCAAGCGTTGCTTGTCGTCTCAGCGGCAGAACCTGATTTTTCAGCGCATCTACTCGACCGATTTCTCGTCTTGATCGAAGCGAAGGAAATCCAACCCGTCATCCTGTTAACGAAGATGGATTTACTTGACGAAGTCAAAGGACCGGCTGTCCGAGAGGCGATTGCCGCTTACCGGAAGATTGGGTATACGGTCATCGAGACATCAAGTGAGACGTTGACGGGTGTTGAGCAAGTCCGTCCGTTACTTGCTGGAAAAACGAGCGTTCTCGCCGGACAATCCGGTGTCGGGAAAAGTTCATTGCTCAATGCACTGGAGCCCTCTCTTGATTTAGAAACAAGTGCGATCTCGAAATCACTCGGACGCGGACGTCATACGACGCGCCACGTCACATTAATGCCGCTTGCCGAAGGATTGATTGCCGATACGCCAGGTTTCTCGAACCTCGATTTTCCGTATGATATGGAAATCGAGGATGTACGGTGGAGTTTTCCTGAATTCGTCGCTGTACAAGATGATTGTAAATACCGAGGTTGCTTGCATTTGAATGAACCCGGTTGTGCCGTCAAGGAAGCCGTCGAAGCCCAAGAAATCATGTCCTCTCGTTATGAGAACTATGGTATGTTTATAGACGAAATCAAGAATCGAGCCCGGAGGTATTGAAGATGATTAAAATTGCACCATCGATCTTATCAGCAGATTTTGCGAATCTTGAGCGTGATGTCAAAGCAGTCGAAGCAGCAGGCGCGGACTATATCCATTTTGATGTCATGGACGGTCAGTTCGTACCGAACATCTCATTTGGATTACCTGTGCTTAGCAGCTTACGTCAAAAGACGGATATGATTCTCGATGTCCATTTGATGATTGACCAGCCAGAACGTTTCGTTGAAGATTTCGTCAAGGCAGGGGCTGACATCGTGACGTTCCACGTCGAAGCGACGAATCATGTCCATCGTGTCTTGCAACAAATCAAAGCAGCGGGCGCAAAGGCAGGAGTCGTCTTGAATCCCCATACGCCATTATCAACGATTGAACACGTCCTTGAGGATGTCGATATGGTTTTATTGATGACGGTCAATCCGGGCTTCGGTGGACAAGCCTTCATCGAGCGTGTCATGCCGAAACTCGCAGCACTTGCGCAAATGAAAGCAGATCGTGGTCTGACATTTGAAATTGAGATTGACGGTGGCGTCAATCCGGAAACGGCAAAGCTTTGCATCGATAACGGTGCGAACGTTCTCGTCGCAGGGTCAGCAATCTACAATGCACCAGATTATGCGGAAGCGATCACTAGCATTCGTCAAGGGGCTGCCGTATAATAAGAACGAGAAAACGAAATATGATGACCGCAAGGGGTGTCGCTTGAAAAGCGGCTGAGAGGAGTCTTTTAGACTTTAACCCTTCGAACCTGTTCCGTTCAAACGGACGTAGGGATGTGGCGCACGCAGGCAGTACGGCGTTCGTCGTACTGCCTTTTTGCGTCCTCTCGTACAATGAAGGAGGAAAAATAGCATGAAACGGTTACAAATGATGATGGAAATTGCCATCTTCGCCAGTCTCGGAGTCGTCTTTGATTTACTGATTCCATTCAAAATGCCACAAGGAGGCTCAATCAGCTTAGCGATGTTACCGATCTTCGTCATGGCATTTCGCCACGGTGTCGTTGGAGGGGTCGTTACGGGAGCGCTTGTCGGTACGATTCAATTGATGTTCGCTCCACAAGTCTTGACGATCGTTCAACCGATGCTTGACTATACGATTGCGTATGGTGTCGTCGGATTAAGTGGTCTGTTCGCGCGTCAAGTCAGACTAGCCGCGCGCAATGGACAAAAGAAAAGCTTGATGGCGTTCGTTCTCCTGGCGACGTTATTAGGCGCAGGACTCCGTTATATCTGTCATGTCATCAGTGGAATCGTCTTTTTTGCCGAGTATGCCGAAGGTCCAGTCGTACCGTATTCATTGATTTATAACGCGACATACATGGTACCGTCTTACGTTCTTTGTGGTGTCGTTGCGGGTCTTTTATTCACGACTGCGCCACGCTTACTACGTTATTCGGCACGAGGCGTCTGAGATGCGGGCGATTCTCGTCTGTGCCGGTCCGCGAGAAGAAGCGCCGGATTTACGGACGTTTTGTCAGCCAGGTGATTTTATCGTCGGTGTTGACGGTGGTGTTCAGACGATTGAATCGTTTGGGCTGACATGCGACCTGACGATTGGTGATTTTGATTCGCTTGGTTATGTACCAGAAGGGGCAATCGTTCATCCGGCCGAGAAAGATGAAACGGATCTCGAACTGGCACTTCGTACAGTCTCAGAGAAGAAACAGTTTGAGGATACCTTCATTATCGGGGCGACAGGTGGGCGGCTCGACATGACCGTCCAAAATGTATATTTATTGAAGCGATACCCAGAGGCACGACTCGTGACGAAACGAGAAGAGGTACGATACTTGGCTGAGGGAACGTATGCAGTCGAAGCAGGGAGCTATTATTATCTTTCGTTCATTCCACTCGTACCATCGACTTTAAGCTTATCCGGAGTCAAATATCCACTTGATGCACATCCAGTACCGGTCGGAGGTTCCTTGACCGTCAGTAATGAATGGTGTGCGTCAGAAGCGAAGGTAGAGCTCCATCAAGGAGAACTATTGATGATGCGGACGCTTAAGGAATAGCACAATCATAGGAAAGAGGCCGTGGATGACTCCGCGACCTCTTTTTGTGTGAAATTATTCTTCGAGTTGAGAAGGGGCGACACGGATGTCGCTTTGAGCGGATAGATGTTTTCCTTTGACGAAGAGATGATAACTTCCCCACATGACAAGGAAGAAAGGAACACCGATGTATAGAGCGATTCGTTGATCCGCTTGAAACGCAAGACTGACGAGGACGACGACGTTAAGTGTCAACGAAATCAGTGGTAACACCGGATAGAGTGGTGTCTTGAATTTCAGTTCGGATACATCGTGTCCGTTTCGGACGAACTGACGACGAAATGCAAGCTGAGAAGCAGAGATCGAAATCCAGCCGACTTGAGCCCCGAGTCCGGCTAAGGACAAGAGCCAAATGAAGACGGTATCTTCTGCGAAAAATGCGGTCAGAAGCGATAACATCGCGAACATCATCGTAAAGAGTAAAGCACGCATTGGCACACCACGTGCATTGACGTAAGATAATTTCTTTGAAATCATCCCTTCTTGCGCCATTGCCCATAACATCCGAGTCGCCGCATATAATCCGGAGTTTCCGACGGATAATAGTGCCGTCAAGACGACGATATTCATCAAATCAGCAGCGTACGGAATGCCGATCGCATCAAAGACCATGATGAACGGACTGCTGACTCCGCCAGCCGTCTCATACGGAATTAATGCACCAACGATCGTAATCGATAAGACGAAGAAGATGAACGTCCGCCAGACTGTATTGCGGATCGCTTTTGGAATCGATTTTTCTGGCGTGTCGGACTCCCCAGCCGCAACACCGATCAATTCCGTTCCTTGGAAGGCGAAGTTGACGGCGATCATCGTCGTCAAGACACCAAGAATCCCGTTTGGAAACCAACCGCTTGCCGTAAAGTTAGCGAATAACGATGTTGGGCGATCTGCTTCCATCGGTAACCAGCCGAACCAAGCAGCGCCACCTAAAATGATGAAGAATAGGATCGCGAGGACCTTCAAACTCGAGAACCAGAATTCAGCTTCACCGAATGCTTTGGCGGAGACGGCATTCAGACCGAACAGCAAGACCGTAAAGGCGGTACACCAGACGACGACGGGTACATTCGGAAACCAGCGGTCCATTAAACTGCCGGCAGCTGTGATTTCGAGTGCCACCGTCACGGCCCAGCCGAGCCAATAAATCCAACCGACGGCAAAGCCGATCCCTGGTCCGATGAAGCGGGTCGTATAGGTCTGAAATGACCCCGAGACCGGCAGATAGACCGCTAATTCCCCTAGACATAACATTGTCAGATACATGATGGTCCCACCCACGATGTAACTGAGGACCGCCCCGAGAGGTCCTGCTTGTGAAATCGTTAATCCTGACCCTAAAAATAAGCCTGTTCCGATGATTCCGCCAAGTGAAATCATGAACAGATGTCGACTCGTCATCTCTCGTTTGAGTTGCATGATGACTTCCCCCAATTCTGACAAAATAAAGTACGTTCCTATTGTAAGCGTTTTCAATAAAAGCGACAATTAGTTTATGAGAAAAATAAATGAGGGCATAAAAAAACCGGAAGGGAAGATTCCCATCCGGTGGTTGCGCCTTATACGCGTTCGACTTTACCTGATTTAAGAGCTCGAGCTGAAACCCAAACCTTTTTCGGCTTACCGTCGACGAGGATACGTACTTTTTGTACGTTGACTCCCCAAGTACGTTTTGTTTTGTTCAATGCGTGTGAACGGTTGTTACCCGACTTTGGCGATTTCCCAGTAACGTAGCATTTACGTGCCATGCGTTCCGCCTCCTTTTATGTTGTTTTGCGTTCGTCCTAATAGACACTTTGCTATCTTAGCATGGTGTCAGGGCGGTTGCAACATAAAAAAAGTAGCTGACAAGAAAAAAACTTGACAGACAACCTCGAAATTTAAAATAATGGATGAGGATGATGGTAAAAGTTCATTTGACCGCTACTATTTTTCACTTATTCATTGTATAGTCAGTACGGCGACTTTTCAATAGTAGGTCCTTATAGTAGAATTATGAGAAGAATACAATATTCAAAGGGGGCTACTCAGGTGGCGATCGAGATGAAAACGACCTATGGAAAGATTGATGTAGATAATGATGTCGTCGCGCAACTTGCGGGCGGCGCGGCAATGGAATGTTTTGGTGTCGTTGGTATGGCATCCCAGTCTCAAATCAAGGATGGTCTTGCTGAACTCTTAAAACGTGAGAACTTTGCACGCGGTGTCATCGTTCGACAGGCTTCAGAGCAGGTCCATATCGATATGCATATCATCGTAAGTTATGGAACGAAAATCTCAGAGGTGGCGAATAACGTACAGAGTCGCGTGAAATACACGCTCAGTCAGGCACTAGGTCTTGACGTGACATCTGTGAACATCTTTGTCCAAGGAGTCCGCTTGACGAATGTCTAAGGCGGGAATAGAGGAGGAAACTTTAGTGAGTGTAGATCGTTTAACAGGAGCGCAGTTAGTCAAGATGATTCAAAATGGCGCGGCGAATCTCTATCAAAATGCAGATTTCGTCGATTCATTGAACGTCTTCCCTGTGCCAGATGGTGATACGGGAACGAACATGAATTTGACGATGACTTCAGGTGCAAAAGAAGCAGGTAAATCAACTTCGGATTCTGTATCGGAAGTCGCAAACGTCTTCGCACGTGGATTATTGATGGGGGCGCGCGGAAACTCTGGCGTCATCTTAAGCCAATTGTTCCGTGGATTCTCGAAATCAATCGAAGGCAAAACAACGATTGATACGAAGGAATTCGCAGATGCGTTACAAAAAGGTGTCGATACTGCATACAAAGCAGTCATGAAACCCGTTGAAGGAACAATCTTGACGGTTGCCCGTGAAACAGCTGTCGCTGCTATCGCACAATCTGAGACGACGACGGATTTCTTAGAGTTGATGCGTCAACTCGTCGAAGCTTCGAAAGTATCGCTCGACGGTACACCAGAACTTCTTCCGGTATTAAAAGAAGTAGGCGTCGTTGACTCTGGTGGTCAAGGTCTCGTCTGTATCTATGAAGGATTCCTCGCAACACTCGAAGGAAAAGAACTCGACAAGCCGCATGCACCTGTCATGGAAGCACTCGTCGAAGCAGAGCATCATAAAACGGCTCAAAGCTTCATGTCGACAGAAGAAATCCATTACGGTTACTGCACGGAAATCATGGTTCGTTTCCAAGATGACAAGCTTGCGAATGCACCGTTCAGCGAAGAAGACTTCCGGAACGAATTAGCGGAATTCGGTGATTCGTTGCTCGTCGTAGCGGATGAAGAACTCCTTAAAGTTCACGTCCACGTTGAAACACCAGGAGAAGTCATCACAAAAGGACAACGTTTCGGTGAACTCGTCGCTGTTAAGATTGAAAACATGCGTCAACAACACTCGACGATCCTTGAAGAAGAAGGTGCGAACCAAGTCACTCCAGTCGCTGCACCGAAGGCAAAAGCGAAAGCAGCCCTCGTGACAGTCGCAATGGGTGAAGGAATCAGCGAACTCTTTAAATCACTCGGTGTCAGTGTCGTCATCGAAGGCGGACAAACGATGAACCCGTCGACGGAAGATATCGTTAAGGCGATCGAGGATGCACACGCTGAACACGTTTATGTCTATCCAAACAACTCAAACATCATCATGGCCGCTGAACAAGCAGCATCTGTTGCGAATTGTGGTGTGACGGTCGTGAAATCAAAAACAGTTCCACAAGGTTTAGCAGCAACAATCGTCTATAATCCAGAAGCGACTGTCGAAGAGAACGAAGCGCACATGGCAGATGCGATTGCAGCCGTTAAGTCGGGACAAGTCACATATGCCGTACGTGATACGAACATCGATGGTGTAGAAATCAAGAAGGACGACCATATGGCGATTGCTGAAAAACAAATCGTCGCTACGGACGCTTCAAGTCTTGGTGCAGTCAAGAAACTCGTCGATACACTCGTCACTGAGGACGACGAAATCATCACGGTTCTTTACGGTGAAGGCGTCTCGACAGAAGAAGTTGATGCACTCGTCGCGTACATCGAATCGGTCAATCCGGATGCTGAAGTGGAAGTCCACGACGGCAAACAACCACTTTATTCGTACATTTTAAGCGTCGAATAAAACCATCATACTGAAAAAGGGCGACTAGCCTTTTCACGAATCCCACCATCTGCGATAATAGAGGTGGGATTTCGTTTGTTTCATAGAGAGGGGAAAAGAAATGAAATATCGTAGCGTCTTTGACATCATCGGACCAGTCATGGTTGGTCCATCGAGCTCGCATACAGCAGGGGCTGCACGGATCGGATTGATGGCGGGTAAATTATTCGGGGAAACGCCTACTGTCATCCACATCACGTTTTACGGTTCATTCGCGGATACGTATCGTGGACATGGAACGGATGTCGCCATCATCGGCGGTGTTCTCGGATACGATACGTTCGACGACCGGATTCCACAATCGATCGATATCGCGAAGTCGAAAGGGATTGAGATTCATTTCGAGACGAGTGAAGCGTTGACGGATCATCCGAATACGGCTCGTGTCCATTTGACGAATGGAGTAGAAGAGTTTGAATTGGTTGGTATTTCAATTGGTGGGGGAACGATTGAAATCACGGAATTAAATGGTGTACCGCTTCGTTTGTCCGGTGGGGGGCCGGCACTCGTCGTTTTACACCATGACCGATTCGGAGCAATCGCAGCCGTAACGAGCATTTTGGCTGATTACGAAATCAACATCGGGCATATGGAAGTGTCACGGCATGAAAAAGGAAAACAAGCACTCATGGCAATTGAGATTGATGACCGGATAACGGCAGAAGTGTTGGAAGAAATCGATCGGTTACCTCAAGTCGAGCGTGCCATCATGATGGGAGAGTGAAGAAATGTTTAAATCCGTGAAAGAACTCGTCGCCATCGCGACGGAACGAAATATTCCGATTTCGGAAGTCATGATCGAGCAAGAGATGACGGTTCGTCATTTAGAGCGAGATGAAGTCTATGCGATGATGGAACGAAACCTACAAGTGATGGAAGAAGCAGTCGCTCGTTCACTTGATGGTGATGGTGTTCAGTCGGTGACAGGACTAACCGGCGGGGACGCTGTCTTACTTCAACGATACCGTGCTTCAGGTAAAGGTTTGTCAGGAGATCTGCTACTTGATGCCGTCAGTAAAGCGATTGGGACGAATGAAGTCAATGCTGCGATGGGAAAAATTTGTGCGACACCAACGGCAGGGAGTGCCGGCGTCGTGCCTGGTACACTATTTGCGGTCAAAGATCGGTTAAACCCAACACGTGAGCAGATGTTACGCTTCTTGTTCACATCCGGTGCGTTTGGTTTCGTCGTCGCGAACAATGCGTCGATTTCCGGAGCGGCTGGTGGCTGTCAAGCAGAAGTTGGTTCAGCAACAGCGATGGCAGCTGCTGCCATCGTTGAGATGGCGGGCGGAACACCGGATCAGTCAGCGCATGCTTTTGCGATCGCGCTGAAAAACATGCTCGGACTCGTCTGTGATCCTGTTGCAGGACTCGTCGAAGTGCCATGCGTGAAACGCAATGCGATGGGTGGGGCGAATGCTGTTGTCGCTGCCGACATGGCACTCGCTGGAATCACGTCACGGATTCCGTGTGATGAAGTCATCTCAGCCATGCATGAGATTGGTCAGATGATGCCGTCTGCGCTTCGCGAGACAGCAAAAGGTGGACTCGCGAATACGCCGACGGGTCGCTGGCTCGAAGCGAAAATCTTCGGAGAGTTATCGAATGAATCCATCACGTGACGTCAAGACATTAAAAGGTGTCGGACGGGATTTAGCGAAAAAACTAGAAGAGATGAATATTCTCACCGTTGCGGACGTGCTCGAGCACGTCCCGTTTCGTTATGACGACTTCGTGACGGGAAGTCTAACGGAAGCAATCCATGAGGATAAAGTCAAGTTCACGGGTCAAGTCCAGTCTGAACCACTTGTGCGCTATTACGGCAAAGGAAAAAATCGTTTAACGTTCCGTTTGCTCGTTGAAGAACGGTATAGTGTGACCGTAACGATGTTCAACCGGGCATTCTACAAAGACCAATTGCAACTTGGAGCAGAAGTGACGGTCAGTGGCAAGTGGGATTTACACCGGATGACGATCTCTGCGACGGAATTGCAATTCGGGGCAATCGAAGGCGAATTGACACCCGTTTACTCGCTCCGGGGTGACATGCGGATGAAGACATTCCGACGCGTCGTCGACTTGGCGTTCAAGGAGACTGAGGCATTAGCTGAACGAATCCCGGATAGCATCCGGAAGACGTATCGGTTACAAGACCGGATGACGATGTTGAAGTCGCTTCATTTCCCAACGAATCGACAAGAGTTAACGGCTGCTCGTCGCAGTTATGTCTACGAGGAGTGCCTCTATTTCCAACTGAAATTACAGGCGTTACGTCTTGGACGACGGAAAGGTCAAGGGATTGCCTTGCCTTTACATGAAACGGATATTGCCAATTTCATCAAGAGCCTGCCGTTTCCGCTGACAGGTGCACAGCAACGTGTGACAAAAGAGATTCTAGACGACATCGGTCGCGGTGAACGAATGAATCGGTTGCTGCAAGGAGATGTCGGAAGCGGAAAGACCGTCATCGCAGCCATCGCCTTGTTCTCGACGGTTCGTGCCGGAAGACAAGGCGCCTTAATGGTGCCGACCGAAATTTTAGCGGAACAGCATGCAGCGTCGCTGGCCCCATTGCTTGAACCACTTGGGATCCGAGTCGGTCTACTGACGAGTTCCGTTAAAGGGAAAGCGCGCGCACACTTGCTCGAAGCCCTCGCAACAGGAGAGATCGACGTCTTGGTCGGAACACATGCGCTGATTCAAGACACCGTCCAGTTCAAGGCATTACACCTCGTCATCACCGATGAACAACATCGCTTCGGTGTCGAACAACGGAAACGATTGCGTGCGAAAGCTGAACAGGCAGATGTATTATATATGACAGCGACACCGATTCCGCGTACGCTTGCGATATCGGTCTTTGGAGATATGGATGTTTCGATCATCGATGAGATGCCGGCGGGACGAAAGGAAATCGAGACCTACTGGGCGAAACCGCAACAGATGGAACGCGTTTTCGGGTTCGTCGAGAAAGAATTGTCGCAAGGTCGACAAGCCTACGTCATCACGCCATTGATCGAGGAATCCGAATCACTCGAAGTTCAAAATGCGATCGAATTACATGCGACATTGACCGAGCGGTTCAAGCCTTATCATGTCGGTTTGATGCATGGGCGCTTGACTTCTTCTGAAAAAGACGAGGTCATGCAGGCGTTTAAGGAGAATACTGTTCAAATCCTTGTTTCAACGACGGTCGTCGAGGTCGGCGTGAACGTTCCGAACGCGTCGATCATCGTCATTCATGATGCAGAACGCTTCGGTCTTGCGCAGTTACACCAATTAAGAGGACGCGTCGGTCGAGGCGATGCCCAGTCTTACTGTATTCTAATCGCCGATCCCTCTTCCGATACGGGAAAAGAACGGATTAAGACGATGACGGAGACGAACGATGGCTTCAAGCTAGCGGAAAAGGATTTGAAACTGCGCGGAGCCGGAAATTTCTTTGGTACCGAACAAAGTGGATTACCGCGATTCGTCTTGACTGATCCGGCGCTCGATATACAAGTCATGGAAACCGCGCGACAAGATGCAGTCCGCTTACTGCGATCGGACGCCTTTTGGCAGGCACCGGAATACGATGTCTTACGTGACTATATCGAACGACAAGGGCTACTTGAAGGAGAAAGAATCGAATAATACTTGAAAGTGAACAACAAGGGATATATACTACTGTTAGTACCAGGTAATAATAGTGGTCATCCTTCTTGTGGGAGGAACATACATGCGGGTACCTAAAAAAGAGAGACAACAAGAATTATTACAGACGATCGAGCAAAATCCGTTCATCACGGATGAAGCGCTGGCGACACGATTCCGTGTCAGTATCCAGACGATTCGTCTCGACCGGATGGAATTAAAAATTCCGGAATTGCGGGAGCGAATTAAACACGTCGCGACCGAACGGCTGGATGATGTGCGTACGTTGACTGAAAATGAAGTCATTGGTGATATGATTGACCTGAAACTCGATACATCTGCGATCTCGATCCTTGAGATTTTGCCGGAACATGCGTTTAGTCGGAATGCGATCGCCCGCGGACATATTTTGTTCGCGCAGGCAAACTCGCTTGCGATTGCGCTCATCGACGACGAACTCGCGTTGACGACACGTGCGAACGTTCAGTTCACACGCTCCGTTCACGTCGGAGAACGCGTCGTTGCGAAGGCGTTCGTCAGTTCCCATCGTCAAGATGGGCGTTCTGACATCACGGTGGAGAGTTATGTCGGTGAAGAATGTGTCTTTATCGGTGAGTTCACAGTGTATCGAAGTAGTAAGGAGGAATCGAAATGATTTTAGCAGTTGACGCTATGGGGGGCGATCACGCACCCCGTGCCATCGTAGAAGGGGTCGTTGCCTATTTGGCAGAACGTCCAAACGAAGACATCGATATCCGACTAGTCGGAGATGAGTTGAAATTACGCTCATACACAATCGAGGATCCGCGCGTGACGATCGTCCACGCGGCATCCGTCATCACCGGAGAAGATGAACCGGTACGTGCGATTCGCCGCAAGAAAGATAGCTCACTCGTTGTGGCTGCAAACCTGGTGAAATCAGGAGAGGCAGATGCCTTGATTTCAGCAGGCAACACGGGAGCGCTCATGACTGCCGGATTGTTCGTCATCGGTCGAATCGAAGGAGTTGACCGTCCTGCACTGGCCCCGACTTTCCCGACACGTAATGGGAAAGGTGTCGTCATCTTAGATGTTGGCGCCAACCCGGATGCGAAGGCAGAGCATTTGCTCGATTATGCCATCATGGGGTCTGTCTACGCAGAACAAGTTCGCGGCATCACACGTCCAAAAGTCGGACTCTTGAATATCGGATCAGAAGCCGGTAAAGGGAATGCACTGACGAAGGAAACGTATCCGCTACTTGAGACAGCACCGATTCATTTCGTTGGGAACGTCGAGGCGAGAGAAGCGATGAGCGGTGACGTCGATGTCATCGTCACGGAAGGTTTTGCCGGCAATACGTTACTTAAAAGTACTGAAGGGGCAGCCAGTATGATCATGGGTGTCATGAAAGAACAATTCATGAGCTCTTGGACATCAAAGCTCGCCGCTCTCGTACTAAAACCGAAGTTAAAAAAAATGAAGCAGTTGCTCGCTTATGAAGAATATGGCGGTGCCGGACTATTCGGGATTGCGGCTCCGGTCATTAAGGCGCATGGTTCAAGTAATGCCTACGCCTTCAGCCGAGCGCTCGTTCAAGCTGAGAAGATGGTCGAACAAGAAGTCGTTGCTAAAATCGTTCAAGCGAAGGCAACAGAAGCACGTTAAGAAGGAGTGAGACGAGATGGGGAAAACAGTTTGGATGTTTCCGGGACAAGGGTCACAGACGCCTGGAATGGGACAGACGCTCATCACGCAAGACGAGACACGCCAATCACTCGCTGACCTCGGAACGCGAATTGGTCTGGATCTGACGACGCTGATGACGACAGGGACGAAGGATGAATTGAAAGCAACAGATATCGCTCAACCAGCCATCGTCGCACACAGTGCATTACTCGCACAGCAGTACGCAGCACAAGGACATACACCTGATTTCGTACTCGGACACAGTGTTGGAGAATATAGCGCGCTCGTCGCAGCTTCTGTCATCACACCGTCTGAAGCCGTCTATCTCGTCCGCGAACGCGGAAAACTCATGAATCAAGTCACGGGTGGAACGATGGCGGCGGTCATCGGCATGAATGATGTCGAGGCAGCTCATCACGCGGTCGAATCGATTGCGGCAACGGGAGAGATCGTACAGATCGCCAACTACAACTGTCCTGGGCAATTCGTCATCTCTGGACAAATCGCAGCGGTCGAATCCGCTACAGCGAAGTTAAAAGAGCTCGGAGCAAAACGTGTCTTACCGCTTGATGTCTCAGGTGCGTTCCATTCGTCGCTCATGACACCATTCGCACCACGATTCGAAGATATTCTCGTCTCGTCACCGTTTGAAGCGGCGAAGACGAAATTTATCTCGAACGTCGACAGTGCGTTCCACGATCAACCAGACGAATTGATTCGTTTGCTCGTTCAGCAGCTCTACTCACCGGTTCGATTCGAATCATGCGTTGAGCGTCTGATCGAAGAAGGTGCGGATACATTCATTGAGTTTGGTCCATCGTCTCCGCTTAGCGGTCTCGTGAAACGAATCAAAAAAGATGCGAAGATCATCAGCATCACGACACTTGAGCAATTGGAAGCGGAGGGAATTCGTTGAGTAAAGTAGCACTCGTCACTGGCGCGTCACGCGGCATCGGAGCTGCCATCGCGAAGCGATTGGCAACAGATGGTTTCCGTGTCGTCGTCAACTATGCAGGAAGCACGGACAAGGCGGAAGCAGTCGTCCGTGAAATCAAGGAAGCAGGCGGAGAGGCATTCGCGATTCAAGCGAATGTCGCTGAAGCAGATGCTGTCAAACAGATGATCAAACAGACGATCGACACGTTCGGTCAACTGGATTGTGTCGTCAATAATGCCGGCATCACGCGTGATGGTTTGCTGATGCGCATGAAGGAAGCGGATTTCGATGCTGTCATCGATACGAATCTGAAAGGTGCGTTTCTCGTCACGCAAGCTGCGACACGTCCATTGTTAAAAACAAGCGGTCGTATCATCAACATCGCATCAGTCGTCGGTATTTCCGGAAATCCAGGGCAAGCGAACTATGTCGCAGCGAAAGCGGGTCTGATCGGGCTGACGAAATCCGTCGCACGTGAACTCGCGAGTAAAGGTGTCACAGTCAATGCCATCTGTCCAGGCTTCATCGAGACGGACATGACGGATGAATTGACGGAAGAACAGCGGAACCTGTCACTCGGGCAAATTCCGTTGAAACGCTTCGGTCAAACGGACGATATCGCTTCACTCGTCAGTTTCATCGCTTCAGATGAAGCGCGATACATCACAGGACAAACTCTTGCCGTCGATGGCGGCATGACGATGTAACACAACTAACGGTAGTACTTTGCCAAATCGGCAATCATCTTATATACTCAACTCATGGAGGGATTTTAAAATGACAAAAGAACAAATCTTAGTAGACGTACAAGAAGCAATCGCAGAAAAATTAGGAAAAGAACAAAGTGAAATCACACTTGATAAATCGTTCAAAGACGACCTCGGTGCTGACTCTCTCGAAGTCATGGAACTCGTCATGGACTTAGAAGACAAGTTCGAAATCACGATCGAAGATGAGCAAGCAGAAAACTTGAAGACTGTCGGCGATGTCGTCAACTACATCGAAACACAAGTCTGATCATTGAAGCTGACCCACCGCAATTTGCGGTGGGCTTTAGCTGTTTAGGAGGAACTATGACGAATCAAAAAGGACGTCGTGTCCGAAAAGGACCCTATGTAAAACGACGCAAGGATGCTCGGACGCTCGCTCAAATCGAGCAGAAATTCGAAGCGTTACAAGAGCGCCTGAATATCACGTTTTCTAATGTCGAGCTATTAAAACAGGCCTTCACGCACTCTTCGTTCGTCAATGAACAACGCGAGTCGGAAGGGGATAACGAACGTCTAGAATTTTTAGGGGACGCTGTCTTAGAGTTGACGGTGTCACGCTATCTATTCGAACACTACCCGGAACGTTCCGAGGGGGAATTAACGAAATTGCGAGCGGCAATCGTCTGTGAACCGTCACTCGTCCAATTTGCGAATCACTATCAGTTTTCCGATATGATTCTGTTAGGTAAGGGGGAAGAACTGACCGGTGGTCGGAATCGTCCAGCCTTACTTGCGGATGTCTTCGAATCCTTCATTGGCGCCTTGTATCTTGACCAAGGCATCGAAGCAGCCGAACGATTCCTCGCCGAAGCGGTTTTTCCGAAAGTGGCGACAGGCTTTTTTGAAGAACAGACAGATTTCAAGAGTCAATTACAGGAAGCGATTCAACGTGTCGGCTTAGGTGTCATCGAGTATGAAATCATCGAGGAGCGCGGTCCGGCGCATAGTCGGGAATTCATCTCGCGTGTCCAAGTCGCGGATGAGCTGGAAGGGATCGGGACAGGCCGATCGAAAAAAGAGGCAGAGCAACAGGCAGCAAAACAAGCCTTACTTGAATTAAAGAAACAGTTTTAAGCAACAAAAGGCCGACCATCTCTCGAATGCGTGAGAGATGATCGGCCTTTATCGTGTGAAGTTCGCTTGATTAGACAGTCTTAAGGGATTTCAGTTCGTCGACGATCGCGTCGACCTCTGCCAGTGATAACGAGTCGCGCATCATGACGAACTCATAAATCTCTTTTAAGTCCTCATTTTTTGAACCGTCGAATTGTTCTGCTTTAATGACCCCTTTGTTGATGATGTTCAATTTATCTAAGATCGCTTCAATCATTTGTTCAATCGTCATCGTGTTATTCGCTCCTCTTCTTCTCGTTTCGCGTGATACTACCTTAAAACCTATCATGTTGCTCGCGTTTCGGCTATGGTAAACTGAAAGAAATTCAAAAGAAATTTAAACATACGGGTGATCAAGATGTACTTAAAACGAATTGAAATCAATGGCTTCAAATCATTTGCCAGTCGAACTGAACTAGAATTCCTTCCGGGTGTCACGGCAGTCGTTGGACCGAACGGAAGTGGGAAATCAAATATATCGGACGCTGTCCGTTGGGTGCTCGGAGAACAATCTGCGAAGTCACTGCGTGGGGCGAAGATGGAAGACGTCATTTTTGCCGGCAGTCTGTCTGAACACCGGAAACAATTTGCCGAGGTGACGCTCGTCTTAGACAACGAGTCGGGAACGGTCGCGTTACCGTATCAGGAGATCAGTGTCACGCGGCGTGTCAGCCGCAACGGAGATAGCGATTATTTTTTAAATAAGAAACCATGTCGCCTGAAGGATGTCCTCGATCTGTTCATGGACACAGGCTTGTCGCGTGATGCTTTTGCGATCATCGGACAAGGGCGAGTTGAACAAGTCATCTCCGGAAAACCGGAAGAACGTCGTGCTGTCATCGAGGAAGCAGCAGGCGTCTTGAAGTATCGTCATCGCAAGAAGCAAGCCGAGCGGAAATTAAGTGATACGGAAGCGAATCTATCGCGTGTCGATGATATTTTATATGAACTTGGCGGACGAATCGAGCCGTTACGTGAACAAGCGGCGCTCGCGAAGGAGTATCTCGTCGCTCGAGAACGGCATGATGTCCTCGAGCGTGGTATCTTAGCGCATGAAATCACGACGTATCAGACGGAGCTCGAAACACTAGCGCGTGACATCGCACAATGTGAAGAACGCCTTGCGTCTCAAAAGACGACTTACGAAGAGACCGTCTTGTCCCGAGAGAATCAAGAATCGACGCTCGAAGAAGAACGACAACAAGAAAACGCGTTGCAGGAGCAACTTCGACATGTCTCGACGCGACTGGTTGAAATCCAAGGTGCCCTTAACTTAGCGAAAGAGCGTGAAAAACACGGGACCGAGACGAAAGAGCGACTCGAACAAGAGGTTGCCGTCGTCGAAGAACGCGTCAAGGAACTGGAACTCGAACTGACCGCTTTACAGGAACGCCAAGCAGAAGTCGATCAGGAAGCAAAACGGATCACGGCTGAACGGGAAAGAGCCGATCAAGCGCTGACACAAACCGATCGTGATTTTGATAAGGAAGCCGAAGTATTACGTTCGGAAGCCTTTGAAGTGGCGAGTCGATTAGCTGCGACGAATAATGCCTATAATCGGGCGAAGCAAGATCTCATGCAGGCAGAAGAACAACAACGTTCATTTACGGCGGACAGCGGTACGAAACAATCGACGCGTCGTCAACTCGAGGAAGACGTCGCTCGATTAGAAGCGGATGTCGCTTCAATCCGGACGAAGTTGGACCAAGCAACGGAAGAAGAGACGACGGCACTTGCAGCACGAAATGAACAACAACATGCGTTACGCCAAGTCGAACAGTCCGTTGCGGATTTAGAGCGACGTCGGCATAAGACGGAAGACCGAATTGAATTCCTTGAATCCGTCAAAGCCGACTATAGCGGTTATTTCGGTGCTGTGAAGACGATTTTAAAACAACGAGATCAGCACCCAGGTATTCACGGAGCGGTCGCGGAGTTGATTTCGGTTCCGGCGCGGTTTGAAGCGGCAATCGAGACAGCGCTTGGTGGTGCGATGCAAAACATCGTCGTTGATACCGATGCAACAGGACGTCGTCTGATCCAGGAGCTTCGACGATTAAATGCCGGTCGAGCGACGTTCATGCCGCTCGCCTCACTGCAAGCACGCGAAGTCAATCGTTCAGTGCGAGAACAAGTCGGAGGGATGTCTGGATTCGTCGGGATCGCAAGTGATCTCGTGACGACAGACGAAACGCTGACGAAATTAAAGATGAACTTGCTCGGTACGACACTCGTCGTCGAGTCACTTGAACAGGCGAACCAAATCGCCCGTTCGACAGGACATCGCTATCGTCTCGTCACGCTCGAAGGAGATGTCGTCAACGTCGGCGGTACGATGACCGGCGGAAGTCGGAAAAAAGGTACACCATTGTTCAGTCAATCGCGTGAACTTGACGAGTTAAAAGAGGGATTGACGCGCGGGCAAGCGGTCATTCGGGAGCAGATGCGCCGCTTGGAAGATCTGAGAGCGGCGATCCAGACTCTTGATGCTACGGCTCGGACACGGACAGAAACGATTCAAGCATTACATGGGCAACTCGAACAATCGCGCGATACGTTAGCAGATGCGAACCGTCATCTCGCTGTCATGACGTCTGAATTGTCGGTTGAAGATCGACAGATGGCACGTGTACTCGAACAAGAACAGGAAGCACGTCGGATCATCGAGACGTCGGAAGTCGAGATCGCAAAATGGACGGAGCGTCAAACAGAGCTCAGACAAGCCTTAGATCGTCTTAAGGATGCGCAAGCCCGTGGTGCCGTCACGATGGACGAACTGAAGAAGGAACAAGCGGAAGCAGTTCTCGAAGAGCGGACGATCCAAATGAAACAAGCGCAGCTTTCGCAAGAGATCGAACGCCTGACGGAACAGGTCAGTCACGCGAAGCTTGAACGTGGTCATAAACGCCGTGACTTGCGTCATGTCCTTGAAGGATTCGACGAAGCGAAGATTGATGCCTTGCACGCGGAACAGCGTGAACAGGAACAGGAACAACAACGGGTCGAGACCGAACTCGCCGCGATCGGACAACTGATTCAAGTACAAGCAGAATCCCTGCGCTTGATCCGGATCCGCGAAGCGAAAACGAAGGACGATCAACAAACGACGAAACAGGCACTCGAGCAACTACGACTCTCGCAAGGGAAAACGAGCACGCGTCTTGAGACAAGACAAGAAATGCTGGAAGAGATGGGATTACTGCTCGAACTGATTGCACCACTTGATCTATCGTATGAAGAGGCAAAAGAGGAAATTCATCTGCTCAAACGCCAACTCGAAGAAATCGGCATCGTCAACATCGGTGCGATTGAGGAATTCGCAGAGGTAGATGAACGGTTTACGTTCCTATCCGCGCAACGGGATGATCTCGTCGCTGCTAAAACCGATCTCTATGGCGTCATCGAAGAGATGGACCGAGAAGTCATTCGATTGTTCCGTCAAACGTATGATGCTGTCCGAGAACACTTCCGGGAAACATTCCGCGAGTTATTCGGGGGCGGTGAAGCCGATCTAGTCCTCGTTGACCCGAGTGATCTGTTGACGAGTGGAATTGATATCGTTGCGAAACCGCCTGGTAAGAAGCTGCAGAATTTGTCGCTCTTGTCCGGTGGAGAGCGTGCCTTGACAGCAATCGCCTTATTATTTGCGATTCTAAAGACACGTCCTGTCCCGTTCTGTGTCCTCGATGAGGTCGAGGCGGCGCTTGACGAAGCGAACGTCGCGCGATTCGGCGAGTTCGTACATCAGCTAGCACGCGAGACACAGTTCGTCATCATCACCCATCGGAAAGGAACGATGGAGGCGGCAGATGTCCTTTACGGCGTCACGATGCAGCAAAACGGGATATCTGAAGTGTTATCCGTTAAACTAGAAGAGGCACGACGTACATTAAGTGAAGAACCAAAGGAGATTAAACGATGAGTTTCTTTAAAAAACTGAAAGACCGCTTGACGACTTCGACACAAGAAGTCACGACTAAATTTACGGAAGGCTTGACGAAGACACGCGACGGATTAGCGAGTGCCGTCAATGATCTCGTCTACCGCTTCCGTGAAGTCGATGAAGACTTTTTCGAAGAGTTAGAAGAAGTGTTGATCCAAGCCGACGTCGGTGTGACGACGACGATGGATTTGGTCGAGGAACTAAAGACAGAAGTCAAACGACGTAACGTCAAGGATCCAAAACAAGTCCGGGATGTCCTCGTTGAAGTCGTCGCGAACATGTTAGTCGAAGAAGAAGAGACAGCCCTTGATCTTGATCATGAGCTGAATGTCATCCTCTTCGTTGGTGTCAACGGGGTCGGTAAGACGACGACGATCGGAAAACTTGCGAACCGCTTAAAACAAGAAGGCAAGAGCGTCATGTTAGCAGCGGGGGATACGTTCCGGGCTGGTGCGATCGATCAACTGCAAGTCTGGGGCGAACGCTCCGGTGTACCGGTCATTCGTCAAGGCGAAGGCTCCGATCCGGCTGCTGTCGTTTATGACGCCGTCCAAGCAGCGAAAGCACGTAAGGTCGACGTCCTGATTTGTGATACGGCAGGACGCCTACAAAACAAGGTCAATTTGATGAACGAGCTCGAAAAGGTCAAACGCGTCATCGAACGTGAAATTCCTGGTGCACCCCATGAAGTATTGTTGGCGCTTGACGCGACAACAGGGCAAAACGCGATGGTGCAGGCAAAAGCCTTCAAACAAGCGACGAACGTCAGCGGAATCGTCTTGACGAAGCTTGATGGCACAGCAAAAGGCGGGATTGTTCTTGCGATCAAGAACGAGCTGAATCTACCGGTGAAGTTCGTGGGTCTCGGTGAAAAGATCGATGATTTACAACCATTTGACGCAGAACAATTCGTATATGGACTGTTCGGCGATGTCTTTGAAGAAAAAGAAAACGTCGACACGGAAGAAAGCGCGGAATAAGCGACGTTTCATGTAAAGAAAAAAACTTGACAACACACTGTGAGGGCTGTACTATACTATCTGTAAAGGAATTTCACTTAACATTGCGGAGGTGCTCAAATGACACTTGATAAAACGAACCGGATGAATTATCTGATTGACTTTTATCAGGAGCTTTTGACGCCAAAACAACGGAATTACATGTCACTCTATTACTTAGATGACTTTTCCTTAGGTGAGATCGCCGATGAGTTTGAAGTCAGCCGACAAGCAGTCTACGACAACATAAAACGCACGGAAGCCATGCTCGAGCAGTATGAAGAACGACTATCGCTGTTCAAGAAACACGAACGGCGAAAGCAGTTACTCGATCAGCTGAAGCAATGCGACCTTCCGGGTGAAGCCCTAGTGATCATTGAGACATTGGAGCAATTAGAGTAGGAGGCATTCTTAATGGCATTCGAAGGATTATCGGAACGGCTTCAAGCCAGTCTCGCTAAAATGCGAGGTAAAGGTAAGATTTCTGAAGCAGACGTCAAAGAGATGATGCGCGAAGTTCGCTTAGCGCTACTCGAAGCCGACGTCAACTTCAAGGTCGTCAAACAATTCGTAAATGATGTAAAGGAACGCGCCGTCGGACAGGATGTCATGACGTCTTTGACGCCAGGACAACAAGTCGTCAAAATCGTCCACGATGAATTGACGAATCTGATGGGTGCAGAAGTGTCACCATTGACGCTTGCGAACCGTCCTCCGACCGTCATCATGATGACCGGTCTGCAAGGGGCAGGTAAAACAACGACAACGGGTAAACTTGCCAATCATTTACGTAAAAAACATAATCGTAGTCCTTTGCTTGTTGCGGCGGATATTTATCGTCCGGCAGCAATCAAACAATTAGAGACACTCGGAAAACAATTGGAGTTACCGGTCTTCTCGATGGGAGATCAGGTTAGTCCACAAGAAATCGTTACCGGTGCACTCGATTATGCAAAAGAGCATCATCACGATATCGTGTTGATCGATACGGCAGGTCGCTTACACGTCGATGAGGAACTGATGCAGGAACTCGTTGATGTTAAGGAGATCGCCAAACCGCATGAAATCTTCCTTGTCGTCGATTCGATGACGGGTCAGGATGCCGTCAACGTCGCAGAGAGCTTCAACGAGAAGCTTGGCGTAACGGGAGTCGTTCTGACGAAGCTCGACGGAGATACGCGAGGTGGTGCAGCACTCTCCATCAAGGCAGTCACCGGAGCACCGATTAAGTTCGTCGGTCTTGGAGAGAAGCTCGATGCCATCGAACCATTCTATCCCGAGCGGATGGCGTCTCGGATTCTAGGCATGGGAGACATGCTGACACTGATTGAAAAAGCAGAGTCACAAATGGACGCTACGCGTGCCAAAGAGTTAGAAAGCAAAATGCGCGATGCATCGTTTACATTCGATGATTTCATCGAGCAGTTGCAGCAAGTGAAACAGATGGGTCCACTCGACGAACTGTTGGGAATGATCCCTGGGGCAGGTAAAGGGAAGATGAAGGGGTTGAAAAACGCCCAAATCGATGAGAAGCAACTCGTGTATGTCGAAGCGATCATCCAATCGATGACGAAACGAGAGCGGACTGAACCTGAAATCTTGAATGCGAGCCGTCGGAAGCGGATTGCCCGTGGTAGCGGACGCAGTATCCAAGAAGTCAACCGCCTCATTAAACAGTTCGAAGACATGCGGAAAATGATGAAACAATTTTCCGGACAGATGGGCAAAGGGAAAAAGAAAGGCTTTGGTCTTCCATTCTTTTAAAAGTCTTTTCTCTTTTGCTGTAACGTTGTATACTAATGAAGTTGTCAATTTGACTAAACGAAAAAATCATTTATTATTTGGAGGGACTTACGAATGGCAGTTAAAATTCGTCTTAAGCGCATGGGCGCAAAAAAATCACCTTTCTACCGTGTGGTAGTAGCAGACTCACGTGCACCACGTGATGGTCGTTTCATCGAGCAAATCGGATACTACAATCCAGTTGCTAAACCAGAAGCAGAAGTTAAAATCAACGAAGAGCTAGCTCTTAAATGGCTCTCTGAAGGTGCTAAACCTTCGGACACAGTTCGTAACCTCTTCTCACAAGCTGGTATCATGGAGAAATTCCACAACGCGAAACTCGCGAAGTAAGACGTTAGGAGGTGAGCGAAAGCTTACCTCCTTTTTTTAATTCAAGAAAGGAAGTGAAACGAATGGAATGGTTGGAAATTGCGAAAATCGCCAACACGCACGGTCTAAAAGGGGAATTGAAGTTACTTGCAAGCACGGATTTCCCGGAAGAACGCTTTAAGGTCGGAAAAGAAGTCTTTCTCGGCTCTGAAGGCACGTATACACCGGTAACGATCAGTGGCTACCGGAAGCATAAACAATTCATCATGGTGACGTTCAAAGGCATGCATCATATCAATGACGTCGAGAAGTACAAAGGATTGAAACTCTATGTCCATGCAGAAGACTTACAGGACTTAGACGAGCATGAATTTTACTATCATGAGATCATCGGTTGTACGGTTTATGACGGTGAGACGAAAATCGGAGTCGTATCCGACATTCTCGAAACGGGCGCAAATGACGTCTGGACGATCAAACGTGACGGAAAAAAAGACGTCCTGATTCCGTATATCGAACAAGTCGTCGCTTCCGTCGACGTCGAACAGAAACGCATTCAGATCACGCCGCTTCCGGGACTGATCGAAGAATGAACATCCGTGTATTGACGTTGTTTCCAGAAATGTTTTCAGCGCTTGACCATTCGATTGTCAAGCGAGCGCAAGACGATCAACACGTCATACTTGAAACCATCAATTTTCGAGATTTTTCAACGAATCGACATGGTAAGGTCGATGATTATCCGTATGGTGGAGGAGCGGGCATGCTGTTGACACCTCAACCCGTCTTCGATGCGATGGCAAGTCTACCGGAACGAAAACGACGAATCATCGTCATGACACCGACCGGTAAACGGTTTTCGCAACGAATGGCGGAAGAGTGGGCAAACGAAGAAGAATTGGTCTTCTTATGTGGTCACTATGAGGGGTTTGATCAGCGAATCCATGATCAGTTGGTGACGGATGAGGTCTCGCTCGGAGATTTCGTCTTGACGGGAGGAGAACTCGCTGCGATGACGATGATTGACGCCGTCGTCCGCCTCTTACCGGACGTCCTCGGTGCGTCTGCGAGTCACGAAGATGATTCCTTCTCAACAGGACTTCTCGAATACCCGCACTATACACGTCCGGCAGAATATAAAGGGTACCGAGTACCCGATGTTTTGTTATCAGGCAACCATGCCCGGATTGAAAAGTGGCGACGGGAACAGTCGCTGAAGCGGACATATGAGCGGCGCCCTGATCTTCTCGTGGATGCATCGTTAACGGATGAAGATCAGCGTTATTTAGACTCGATTTCAGGATTGTCAAACGACTGAATCTATGATAAGTTAAAACATGTGGCAAAAGCCACCCATTAACGATGTTCCGCTGTCGGATGCTTGAAGCAAATGAAGATAAGAACATTGGTGAAAAAAGGAGAAATCATTCATGAACACACAACAATTGTTCCGTGAACTTACACAAGAACAAATCAAGTCAGACGTCCCTGCGTTCCGTCCTGGGGATACAGTCCGTGTACACGTTAAAGTCGTCGAGGGTACGCGTGAGCGTATTCAGCTCTTCGAAGGCGTAGTCATCAAACGTCACGGTGGCGGCATCAGTGAAACATTCACAGTCCGTAAAATTTCTTACGGAGTTGGCGTTGAGCGTGCTTTCCCGCTCCACTCACCACGTGTTGCACAAATCGAAGTCGTTCGCTACGGTAAAGTCCGTCGTGCGAAACTTTACTACCTCCGTAACCTTCGTGGTAAAGCGGCGCGTATTAAAGAAATTCGTCGTTAATCATGTGAAAAAGTGGCTTGTCTCCGGACAAGCTTCTTTTTTTTGCTGTTTATGCGTATACTAGTCCTTAGGAAGAAATTGCGTTTATCAAGGGAGTGGAATTCGTGAAGGAGTTATTCAGTTGGGTAAAGGCGCTCGTCGTAGCGCTCGTCATCGCGTTCATCATTCGAACGTTTCTGTTCGTACCCGTCATCGTTGATGGGGAATCGATGATGCCAACCTTACACAATGCGGATCGAATGATCGTCAATAAGATCCCATACTATTTTAATGAACCAGAAAGAGGCGATATCGTCGTCTTCCATGCAACGGAAACACGAGACTACATCAAACGGGTCATCGCTGTTCCGGGAGATACGATGTATTACAAAGATGATACATTGTATGTCAACGATAAGAAAGTCGCCGAACCGTATTTGAAAGAATACAAAGCCCAGATGAGTGGTGTGCCATTGACGGAAGACTTCACGCTTGAAGAGCGAACAGGAGAGACGACTGTTCCAAAAGGAAAAGTATTCGTCATGGGAGATAATCGTCAAAATTCAAAAGATAGTCGTGATATCGGTTTTGTGGATGAAGATCAAATCGTCGGAACGACGAACTTCGTCTTCTATCCATTCAATGATGTACGCTCTGTCGATTAAAACGAACGAAGATGAGACGCTTGCCGTTAAAAGTAAGCAGCTCATCTTCTTTTCTTGTCTGAAGTTGCGTATACTAGGGAGTGGATGTTTTTTCATGTATCGTATGATCAGCAAGAAGTCCAGGAATATATGAACGAGGTGAAGGATATGACGATTCAATGGTTCCCCGGTCACATGGCCAAAGCACGTCGGGAAGTCACAGAAAAACTAAAGTTGATCGATGTGGTGATCGAACTCGTCGATGCCCGTCTTCCGATGTCGAGCCGTAACCCGATGGTCGAACAGATCACGGCAGGTAAGCCGCGACTGATTGTCCTCAACAAGGCGGATATGGCGGATAAACGAGTGACGGAGCAATGGATGCAGGCATTACGAGCAGATGGTGTTGATGTCGTTGCGGTTGACGCGAAGCACAATAAAGGATTGAATCAAATCCATGAGGGTGCTTTACGACTAATGAAAGAAAAACACGCACGGATGCGGGAGAAAGGGCGGAATCCGAGTGCGATCCGTGCCTTGATCATCGGCATTCCGAACGTCGGGAAATCGACGCTCATCAATCGACTTGCTGGCCGAAATATCGCTATCACGGGTGACCGTCCGGGTGTGACGAAACGCCAGCAGTGGATCAAGATGAAGACAGGTGAGATGGAATTACTTGATACACCAGGTATCCTCTGGCCGAAGTTCGACGATCAAGTCGTCGGATATCGGTTAGCAGCGACAGGAGCGATCAAGGATGACATCTTAAACATCGACGATATCGCGCTATTTGCCCTTCGTGAGCTAAAGACACGGTATCCGGAGCAGTTACGTGAGCGCTATCGACTCGACGAAGTATCGGGAGAAGCGGTTGATGTACTTGAAGCAATCGGTAAAAAACGTGGTTTCGTCTCAGGTGGCTATGTCGATTTCGAGCGGACGAGCGAAATGCTCCTGCATGAGCTACGAACGGAAAAGCTCGGTCGGGTGACGCTTGAAACAGTCGAAGAATGGGAAACGCATGCATAACGGACTTGGACATCCTTTGATGTCCAAGTTTTTTTCAAAGGAGCAGGATGTATGAAGATAGCAGAAGTAAAAGAACGATTGCAAAAAGCAACACTAGAAGAATTTATTCAATTGAAGCAGGAACTGGCTTCAGATACGCGAAAAGGGGTGCATACGCTGTTTCGTCAGACAGAACGACGATTTGCACTCGAAGAGCAGCAACGGATCGATTTCAAGAAACGACTCGCATTTGAAGACGAGTATCGTCAGCAAGGATACGTTCGAATTGCAGGAGTGGACGAAGTCGGGCGAGGTCCACTAGCTGGTCCAGTCGTCGCAGCAGCGGTCATCTTACCAGACGGATTCTATCATCCAGGACTAACGGATTCCAAACAGATGAGTAAAGTACAGCGGCAAGCGGCACTGAAGTATTTGCAAGAAGTTGCTGAGATTGCGATCGGCATCATCGAACCGGCTGAAATCGACGAAATTAATATCTATCAAGCATCGAAACGGGCAATGCAAGACGCAGTTCGTCAACTCAAACCAGATGCCTTACTTGTCGATGCGATGACACTCGACGACGATACACCACAACTCTCTCTTATCAAAGGAGATGCGCGGAGTGTCTCCATTGCTGCTGCAAGTGTCGTTGCGAAAGAGACACGAGATGCGATGATGGAACAATACGCGATCGAGTATCCGGGATATGGATTTGAAACACACGCAGGTTACGGAACACCCTTACATTTACAAGCGCTCGATACACTGGGCGTCACACCGATTCACCGGAAAACATTCCGTCCTGTCAAAGAACGTCTTTAGGAGGAATCGAGCATGCAAATCGAACATCGCGCCTTACTTCCATTTAAAATCATCGATCATGCGAACCTACCGTTACGGGAAGGCGCAAACATCGTCGGTAAAGTTTTAAAGCTGTTGCCGGACGGATTAATGGAACTCCAAGTCGGTCAACGCGTCTTAACGGCAGGGACGACAGCTGAACTAAAAGAAGGGAACATGTATCGCTTTCAAGTCGTTTCAGCAGAGGGACAACCGGTTTTAAAAATCATCTCGACCGAGTCTGTTCCGCAAAAGTCGGCTCTCCCCCAGTTACTCGACTCCTTTTTACAACGCCAGACGGTACCGACTGCGGAAACACGGGAACTCCTAAGGCAAATTGGTCAACCGGTGACGGAAGGAGAAGCGAAGCAGTTAAAACACGCCCTTACCGAACTCGTTCAACTGGCAAAGGGTGATGAGACAGGTCGAACGCTTGATCGAAAGACGAGTGATCAGATTTTAGCGCAACAACTCGTTCAAGCAACGAACGAAGCGGGGAAAGGAGTCTATTTATTTCAATTACCTCAATTTGGACCGTTCGAAGATGTGGATCTCATGATGGAAGCACCGTTCGAACGGACGTTTGATCCAAATCATGCCCGTGTCGTCTTATATCTTCAATTACCGACGCTCGGTGAGGTCGCTGTTGATGTCTTGATTGCAGACCGGAATGTTTCGATTTCCGTCTTTCATCCGAATGCGCACGTCAATACGTTCATGCAAGCCTACACACCGCAAATTCAGACTCGTCTTGAGGAACAAGGCTATGCATTGACGCGATTCGATTGGGTCGAACAGACGAAAGAGCGCGTACCGCATGATATCTCAACGCGTAACGGAAGGGTGGATCTTCATATATGAAAAAAGCAATAGCTCTATCATACGAAGAACAGATGCATGCCCCAAAAGTCGTTGCTAAGGGATCGGAACACATCGCAGAACGGATTTTAGAAGAGGCATTAAAACATGATATTCCGATCCGGCAGGACGAAACGTTGATGACGTTACTAGATGCTGTTCAAGTATCAGAACAGATTCCGGAAGAATTATACGGTGTCATTGCCGAGTTATTTGCCTTTTTATATCGTCTCGATCAAGATGAAATTCTGAAAAAATAAAGCTTTCGGTCGATAACGATAGACAGCGCTTCCAATTTTAACTACAATGAAAGAGCCGAAACTAAAGGGGTTAAGGGGGATTTTTTCATGAATGTACATGAGTATCAGGCAAAAGAATTACTTCGTTCGTACGGTGTACCCGTACCAAACGGAATCGCAGCCTTCACCGTCGAAGAGGCGGTCGATGCATCAGAACAATTGTCAGGCCCGATTAAAGTCGTCAAAGCTCAAATTCACGCGGGGGGACGCGGTAAAGCAGGTGGCGTCAAGCTTGCGAAATCGCAAGAAGAAGTGAAAGAATATGCGACGGAGTTACTCGGCAAAACGCTCGTCACGCACCAAACAGGTCCAGAAGGAAAAGTCGTTCAACGTCTTCTCGTCGAAGAAGGGTGTGCGATTGACAAAGAATACTATCTTGGAATCGTACTTGATCGTGTGACAGGACGTGTCGTCATCATGGGATCAAGCGAAGGTGGTATGGACATCGAAGAGGTAGCGGAAGCGACACCAGAAAAAATCATCAAGGAAGTCGTCGATCCTGCAGTTGGTCTTCAAGGATTCCAAGCGCGTAAACTTGCGTTCGCAATGGGTGTTCCTGTGAAGCTCGTCAACAAGTTCGTCGGCATGGTCACGAAACTCTACAACTTCTTCGTCGACAAGGATTGTTCGATCGCAGAAATCAACCCACTCGTTACGACGAAGGATGGCGAAGTCCTCGCACTGGATGCGAAGTTGAACTTCGACTCAAATGCATTGTATCGTCATGCGGACATCGTGGCGTTACGTGATGAAACAGAAGAAGATCCACGCGAAGTCGAAGCATCAAAGAGTGATTTGAACTACATCGCGCTCGATGGAAACATCGGTTGCCTCGTCAATGGTGCTGGTCTTGCCATGGCAACGATGGATATCATCAAACACTTCAGTGGTGATCCTGCGAACTTCCTCGATGTCGGTGGTGGTGCGACGAAGGAAAAAGTAACAGAAGCCTTCAAACTGATCTTATCGGATGAGAACGTCAAAGGGATTTTCGTCAACATCTTCGGTGGAATCATGAAATGTGACGTTATCGCAGAAGGTATCGTTGCGGCGACAAAAGAAGTCGGTCTCGAATTGCCACTCGTCGTTCGTCTTGAAGGTACGAACGTTGATGCAGGGAAACAAATTCTCAAAGATTCAGGTCTAGCGATTACAGCAGCTACATCAATGGCAGACGGCGCAGAAAAAATCGCTGCGCTCGTGAAGTAAGGGGGAGCTAAAGATGAGTATTTGGGTGAACGAATCGACGAAAGTCATTATTCAAGGGATTACTGGTAACCAAGGGATGTTCCATGGTGAACAGATGATCGACTACGGCACAAACCTCGTAGGCGGTGTCACACCAGGAAAAGGCGGTACGGAAGTACTCGGTGGTGTTCCTGTCTTTGATACTGTCGCGCAAGCGGTCGAAAAAACGGGTGCGAACGCATCGATCATCTACGTACCACCAGCATTCGCAGCGGATGCAATCATGGAAGCAGCAGATGCGAACATCGCGTTGATCATCTGTATCACGGAAGGTATTCCAGTTCTTGATATGGTCAAAGTAAAACGTTACCTCGAAGGCAAACCAGTTCGTCTCATCGGACCGAACTGCCCGGGCGTCATCACTCCAGGTGTCGCGAAACTTGGTATCATGCCAGGATACATCCATACACCAGGTCATGTCGGTATCGTCTCACGTTCTGGGACTTTGACATATGAAGCTGTCCATCAATTGACGACTGCTGGTATCGGTCAATCGACAGCTGTTGGTATCGGGGGTGACCCGGTCAATGGAACGGACTTCATCGATACGCTCAAAGCATTCAATGAAGATCCAGAAACAAAAGCCGTCATCATGTTAGGGGAAATCGGTGGAACAGCTGAAGAAGAAGCGGCTGAGTGGGTCAAAGCGAACATGACGAAACCAGTCATTGGTTTCATCGGTGGTCAAACAGCTCCTGCCGGCAAACGGATGGGTCACGCAGGTGCGATCATCTCTGGCGGTAAAGGAACAGCTGCTGAAAAAATCAAGACACTCCGTGCAAACGGAATTGAAGTGGCAGAAACACCAGCTGTCATTGGTGAGACGTTAATCCGTGTCATCAAAGAAGCAGGGATCTATGACGAGTGCGTGACGAACAGCACAGTCAAATAAATCAAAAAAAGAAGCTGTCCTGATCAAATCAGGACGGCTTTCTTCTATTATATAAATAAGAAGCTTAAATAAGGAGCGCTGATCTCATGAAACGTGAACTGTATGTCCGCTTCGCCATGTGTCAGGTACCGTACACGATCGTCCGATTGATTGAGCAATTCGGAATCGTTCCCAGTCATGAATTACCCGTTTCGACGCGTCTTCGAAAACGGTATGAACAAGCATTACAGCTTGATTGGATCGAAGAGTCGATTCTAGTCAAAGGAGATCCACTGTTTCCGACTGTGTTACTGACGATCCCTCAACCGGTCTATGCCCTCTTTTACCGCGGTGATCCGTCCCGCTTAACACTTCCACGCGTCAGTATCATCGGTAGTCGAACCCCCTCACCGCACCATCTTTCCCGTATGCGTTTCTTGCAACCCTTCTTTCATCCAGATCTCGCCACCGTTTCCGGAGGTGCCTATGGTATCGATGCCCTCGTCCATCGTCTATCCTTAAAACATCAGCAGACAACGATTGCGGTTCTTGCTGGCGGACTTGATCGTCTATATCCTACTTCCCATGCTTCTCTTTTTGAACGCATCCTCTCGAACGGTCTTCTTCTCTCTGAATATCCACCCGGAACTCCTATTCAAAATTTTCAATTTCTAGAACGGAATCGGATCATTGCTGGATTATCTTCATCATTGATCATCGTCGAAGCGGCGAAACGAAGCGGTACGATGAATACTGCCAGTCATGCGCTTGACCAAGGAAAAGATGTCTATTGTTTGCCGGGTTGTCCCACGGAATCGTTCTTTACCGGAACGAATCAATTGATCGCAGAAGGAGCGATTCCACTCCTTGATCCGGAAGAAGTTTCAAAAAGTATTCGGCTGAACGTTGACAAATGGGAATCGAGACTACTATGATAAGTGAGATTAAAATACGAGTACGCCTCTAATAGGGAGCGATTGCAATGGCAAAATATCTAGTAATCGTCGAGTCACCCGCTAAGGCAAAAACCATTAAACGTTATCTCGGATCCAACTATACCGTGAAAGCGTCGATGGGGCACGTCATTGACTTGCCGAAAAGCCAAATGGGAGTCGACGTCGAACATGACTATGAACCGAAATATATCACGATCCGTGGTAAAGGTCCGGTCTTAAAAGAACTCAAGACAGCTGCGAAAAAAGCACAAAAAATCTATCTCGCAGCCGACCCCGACCGTGAAGGGGAAGCGATCGCATGGCATTTAGCTAAAGCATTAGGCGTTGATGAATCAACGGAGTGCCGCGTCGTCTTCAATGAAATCACGAAAGATGCCATCAAGGATTCGTTCAAGCGACCACGCAAGCTCAACTATGATCTTGTCGATGCGCAGCAAGCCCGTCGTATCTTGGACCGCCTTGTTGGTTACAGCATGAGTCCGTTATTATGGAAAAAGATTAAAAAAGGGTTATCTGCGGGACGCGTTCAATCCGTTGCCGTCAAGATGATCATCGATCGTGAACAAGAAATCAATGCGTTCATGCCTGAAGAATACTGGACGATCAAACTCGAACTCGATGCAAACGGTGAAAAGCTCGAAGCGAACTTCTACGGAGTCGATGGCAAGAAGCGTGAACTTCATTCGCAAGAAGAAGTCGATCAAATCTTGAATCAACTCTCAGAAGACTTTACAGTTGATTCCGTCACGAAAAAAGAGCGGAAACGGAATCCGGCGTTACCGTTTACGACGAGTTCTTTGCAACAGGAAGCAGCACGTAAGCTGAACTTCCGAGCGAAGAAGACGATGATGATCGCACAACAGCTATACGAAGGAATCGAAATTGGAAAAGAAGGTACAGTCGGTTTGATCACGTATATGCGTACCGATTCGACACGGACGTCAGATTCGGCGAACCTCGAAGCACACGGGTTCATTGAGCAGGCGTACGGAAAAGAATACATCGCAAGCGAGAAACGTAAAGAAAAGAAATCAGCGAACTCACAAGACGCACACGAAGCGGTTCGTCCAACTTCGACGATGCGCGAGCCGCAACTCGTCAAATCGTATTTATCGCGTGATCAGTTCCGCTTATATAAACTAATTTGGGAACGGTTCGTCGCAAGCCAGATGGCGCCAGCGATTCTCGATACTGTCAAAATCGATCTCGTCTCGAACGACGTCACGTTCCGTGCGAACGGGTCGACCGTTAAATTCCCGGGCTTCATGAAGGTCTACATCGAAGATACGGACGATGAGGCGGTTTCAGACGTCAAGGAAGGACTACTTCCTCCACTCGATGAAGGGGAAGAGTTGAAACAATCAGCAATCGAACCGAAACAACACTTCACACAACCACCACCACGTTATACGGAAGCACGTCTTGTCCGGGCGATGGAAGAGCTCGGTATCGGTCGTCCGTCGACGTATGCGCCGACGCTCGATACGATTCAAAAGCGGGGTTACGTGACGCTTGAAGAGAAGAAATTCTTACCAACGGAACTCGGTGAACTCGTCATCGATATGATCAGCGACTATTTCCAAGAGTTCATCACTGTCCAGTTCACGGCAGACATGGAAGCTTTACTCGATGCGATCGAAAAAGGTGACATGCAGTGGACGGAAGTCGTCGATCCAATCTATAAGTCCTTTGCAAAGCGTCTGACACGAGCAGAAGCAGAAATCGAGAAGATTGAAATCAAAGATGAACCGGCTGGAGAAGATTGTGAAGTCTGTGGTCACCCGATGGTCATCAAGATGGGACGTTATGGCAAGTTCATGGCGTGCTCGAACTTCCCAGAGTGTCGTAATACGAAACCGATCCAAGTCGAGATCGGTGTGAAGTGTCCGACATGTGGAACGGGCGACATCGTCGAACGTCGTAGTAAAAAAGGACGTTTGTTCTACGGTTGTTCGAACTATCCGGAGTGTGAGTTCGTCTCATGGGATAAACCGGTCGAAGAACCATGTCCGGTATGTAGTAGTATGATGGTACAAAAGAAAATCAAGAACGGTGTGAAAGTAGAATGTACATCTTGTGGACATCATGAAACACGCATCGATCAGGAGCAAGAGGAGGAATGACCGTTGAAACGTGTAACGGTAATCGGCGCGGGACTTGCAGGTTCTGAAGCAGCATGGCAACTTGCAAAACGCGGCGTACAAGTAGATTTATATGAAATGCGGCCTGTCAAACAGACACCCGCGCACCATACAGACCAATTCGCTGAACTCGTCTGTTCGAACTCACTTCGAGCGAACCAGTTAACGAACGCAGTTGGTGTCTTAAAGGAAGAGATGCGTCAGCTCGATTCCTTGATCATGAAAGCAGCAGACTTAGCGAGCGTTCCAGCAGGTGGAGCACTTGCTGTCGATCGGCACGACTTCGCAGGATATGTGACGGAAACGTTGAAAAACCACCCGAACGTTACCGTCCATCATGAAGAAATCGAAGCGATTCCAGATGGTCCGACGATCGTCGCGACGGGTCCGTTGACGAGTGCGGCATTATCGGAATCACTTAAACAATTCACAGGTGAAGATTACCTATACTTCTTCGATGCAGCGGCACCGATTCTCGATGGAGACACGATCGATCGTGAGAAGGTTTACCTGAAATCACGATATGATAAAGGCGAAGCTGCCTACTTGAATTGTCCAATGACGGAAGAAGAATTCCAGCTCTTCTATGATGAGCTGATCAATGCGGAAGTCGTTCCATTGAAGGAATTTGAAAAAGAGATTTACTTCGAGGGCTGTATGCCATTTGAAGTTCTCGCTTCACGCGGACCGAAAACACTCTTGTTTGGACCGATGAAGCCAGTTGGACTTGAAGATCCGAAGACAGGCAAACGACCATATGCTGTCGTTCAATTGCGTCAGGATAACTCAGCTGGAACATTGTTCAACCTTGTCGGCTTCCAGACACATTTGAAATGGGGCGAACAAAAGCGGATCATTCGCTTGATTCCTGGTCTTGAGAATGCAGAAATCGTCCGTTATGGTGTCATGCACCGTAACACGTTCGTCAACTCACCGAATTTATTGAAACCAACGTATCAGACACGTACACGTGACGACTTGTTCTTTGCTGGTCAAATGACAGGTGTCGAAGGGTACGTCGAGTCAGCAGCGTCCGGTTTGACGGCAGGAATCAATGCGGCACGTCTCGTCAATGAGGCGGAACCGGTTACGTTCCCGCAGGAAACGATGATGGGTGCGATGTCGCACTATATCACGACGACGGAAGGGAAGAACTTCCAGCCAATGAATGCCAACTTCGGATTGGTACCAGCACTCGTCGGTCATCCGGTTCGGATGAAAAAACCTGAGAAGTATGCGCTCTACGCAGAGCGAGCACTTGAAGCAATCAAAGATTTCACGGATATGTGATTTTTGATGGGGAGAAAGGCGTGATTTAGCGCTCTTTCTCCCCATTTCTTAATTTGTCATAAAAGCGTGATAATTTCGTTAATTTTTCGGTTTTTGGTCTATTGTCAGACTACTTGGTCTGTGCTATGCTAAGGGCGATTCGAGAATGAAATGGTCAGAAGGGGGCGCATTCATGGGGATAGACACTGCTTTTGAGCGACTGCTAGAAGATTTCATGCGGTATGTTCATATTGAACGTCAATTATCTCCGAATACAGGTCGCTCTTATGATCAAACACTTCGACAATACGCCGCTTTTTGCCGCGATCATCAGTTACGATCGATTGAATTGGCAAGTGCACGGCGTTATTTGTATGCTCTTTACGATCAGGAGCTGGCGCGGGCGACGATTGCACAAAAAGTTTCCTGCCTCAAACAATTTGGTCGTTTTTTGACACGTGACACCGATGAGCCTAATCCCTTCGATGGATTAAAAGCACCAAAACGACAACAAGGACTTCCGACATTCCTCGTCCCAACGGAATATGAACGTTTCCTCGATGCCTTTCGATCGAGTGATACGCTTGGCAACCGGAATGTGGCGTTAGTAGAACTTTTATATGCGACGGGTATGCGGGTCAGCGAGGTCGTTCAACTGGATCTTCGTGATCTCGCGACTGATCACTCCTACGTCCATGTGTATGGAAAAGGTGGGAAGGAACGCATCGCACCAATCGGAACCTTTGCTAAAGATGCATTAGAACTGTACTTACCATCACGAGATCCAGTCGCAGGTCATGAGCAAGCGTTGTTCTTGTCTCATTCAGGGCGTCGATTGACGACGGATGCGATTCGGAAAATCATGAAAAAAGGGGAACAACTCGTTGGGAAACATGTGACACCACATGCGCTTCGTCATAGTTTCGCGACAGATTTACTGGAAAGAGGCGCCGATTTGCGAGCGGTCCAGGAGTTACTTGGACACGCATCGCTGTCGACGACCGGTCAGTATACACACGTAACGACGGAACGATTACGACATGTTTATCAACAAGCACATCCTCGTGCCTAAGGGAGGAAACATTGATGTTTCATGCAACGACGATTTTTGCGATTCAACATAACGGACAATCCGCGATGAGCGGAGACGGACAGGTGACTTTCGGAAACCAAGTCATCATGAAGAAAAGTGCGAAAAAAGTACGGCGCCTCTATGGTGGCAAAGTCATTGCCGGATTTGCTGGAAGTGTCGCGGACGCGTTCACACTCTTTGAAAAATTCGAAGCGAAGCTTGAAATGTATAACGGGAACTTACAACGGGCAGCAGTTGAGCTGGCGAAGGAATGGCGAGGCGATAAGATGTTGCGTCAACTTGAAGCACTCTTACTTGTCATGGATGGAACACATCTCTTACTTGTATCCGGAAACGGGGAAGTCATCGAACCGGATGACGGCATTCTCGCAATCGGTTCAGGTGGTAATTATGCGCTTGCAGCAGGTCGCGCGTTAGCTCGACATGCAAGTCATCTCACAGCAGAGGAGATCGCCCGCGCAGCGCTTGAGACGGCTGGTGAACTCTGTGTCTTTACGAACGATCAAATCATCCTAGAAACGATCGGAGGCAATGACCATGCATGAATTGACGCCAAGACAAATCGTCGAGAAGTTAAATGAACATGTCATCGGACAAGCGGATGCTAAACGTGCGGTGGCGATTGCTTTACGTAATCGGTACCGTCGACAATTACTCGATGCATCGATGCGGGATGAAGTCACACCGAAGAATATCCTGATGATCGGACCGACCGGAGTCGGAAAGACTGAAATTGCGCGACGCCTCGCGAAACTCGTCCGTGCGCCGTTCGTCAAGATTGAAGCGACGAAGTTCACGGAAGTAGGGTACGTCGGTCGTGATGTGGAGTCAATGGTGCGGGATCTCGTGGAAGCGTCTCTACGTCTTGTCAAAGATGAGAAAAAAGAAGCGCTCAAAGATCGAGCGGAAGCAGTGGCGAACGAACGAATCGTCGATGCGTTATCTGGTAAAAAAGCGTCATCTGGTCTCGGTGGTGGAACGAATCCGTTTGAGATGTTGTTTGGAGGGAACCAGAAGCAACAAGAGCCGGATACATCGGAAGCGACAGCCGACCGTTCGTTACTTCGTCAGCAATTACTGACAGGGCAACTTGAGGATCGCATGATTGAGGTCGATGTTGAAGAACGCCAAGTGGATTTATTCTCTGGGCAACAAGGCATGGAGGGACTCGCGAATCTTCAGGATATGCTCGGACAAGTCATGCCGAAGAAAACGAAGAAGCGTCAGCTCACAGTCAAGGAAGCACGACCAATCCTGACGGCGGAAGAAGCGGAGCGGTTGCTCGACTTGAACGAAGTCCATGACGAAGCGGTTCGTCGCGCAGAACAGATGGGGATCATCTTCGTCGATGAGATCGATAAGATCGCGACAAAAGGACATGATTCAGCTGGTGTTTCACGAGAGGGTGTTCAACGAGACATCTTACCGATCGTTGAAGGATCGACGATCGTTACGAAATATGGTCCAGTCAAGACGGATCACATCTTGTTCATCGCTGCGGGTGCATTCCATATGGCGAAACCATCTGATCTGATTCCTGAACTCCAAGGTCGTTTCCCAATTCGTGTCGAACTCGATAGTTTGACAGAAGATGACTTTGTTAAGATTTTAACTGAACCGAATCAAGCATTACTCAAACAATATAAAGCATTATTAGGGGCAGAGCACGTTCATGTCACCTTTACAGAAGAAGCCATTCGTGAAATCGCGCGGATTGCTGCACAGGTAAACGATGAGACGGATAATATTGGAGCACGACGCTTGTATACGATCATGGAGCGCGTCCTTGAAGAATTATCCTTCGAAGCAGCAGACATGCCGGAGACGGATGTGACGATCACGCCACAATACGTGACGGAACGAGTTGGAAAAGTAGCAGATGATCGAGACTTAAGTCAGTTCATCTTATAAAGTGGAGGAAGAAAAAATGAATTTATTGGCGAAAACGCGGAAGCTGAATACGATGTTACAACAAGAAGCGAGCACACATGTTGATTTCAAGGTCATGGCTGATCGACTCAGCGAAGTCATGGAATCGAACACATTCATCGTAAGTCGGCGCGGTAAGTTACTAGGTATCGCAATCAAGCAACAAATCGAAAATGACCGAGTCCGTGGTTTCTTAGAAGAACGTCAATTCCCGGAAGATTACACGAAAAAATTATTTAACGTCACGGAAACGACAGCAAACATTGCCATCGATAGTGAACATACGGCATTCCCAGTCGACAACCGTGATACGTTCGAAACGTCGAAAACGACGATCGTACCGATCATCGGTGGTGGCGAACGCCTTGGTACACTGGTTCTCGGTCGTATGGTGGAAGACTTCAACGAAGAAGACCTCGTGCTTGCAGAGTATGGTGCGACAGTCGTCGGGATGGAAATCCTTCGTGAGAAGGCACATGAGGCGGAAGATAAAGCACGGAAGAAAGCGGTCGTTCAGATGGCGATCAATTCGTTGTCTTATTCAGAACTTGAAGCGATTGAACATATCTTCGAAGAGCTGGAAGGAAATGAAGGACTACTCGTCGCTTCCAAGATTGCCGATCGCGTCGGTATCACGCGTTCTGTCATTGTCAACGCACTGCGTAAACTCGAAAGTGCAGGCGTCATCGAGTCGCGTTCACTTGGAATGAAAGGAACTTACATTAAAATTTTGAACGACAATTTCCTTTATGAGTTAGAGCGTATTAAATCGAACTAAAAAAATAATGAGATACAGCGTATTTTTCGTTAATCGTTTTTAACGTCTGTATTAGATAAGCGATTCTTCTTCAATGTGAGAAGAATCGCTTTTTTTGTTAAAGACGATTTCTTACAAACATCCATCAGGTGATAGAAGAAGCAATGCAGATCCACTCTTCTTTAAATGGTTATCGTAGAGTATCAATGAAAAATACCAAGAAAAGGGGTGGATAAAAAAGTTAAAAGAGAAGGAACTATTTTTATATTTATTCAAAGAAATTACAATTTGGTGTTTTTTTCATTCTGTATTAGATGTATAATCAATTCTGTTGCTCATGAATGAAATATTTTAAATCTTAGTTTAGACATTTTCTGTAAATCATAAATTAGTCCATTTTTATTAATTAAACTTTTTTCTATTCGTAGATGCATAGGTAATATTTATCATTTTTGAACAAAATGGTAATTAAAGGTGAAAAATGAACATCTCATTACCCTTTTTTTAAAATTTATCCTTTTCAAACATTGACCTATTTGTTTCAATTATTTCAGATATGTTACTAATGACTTACTAGTTTTAATATTCTTCAATTCCAAACTATTCATAGATGGAGGGCGGATAAATGGATTGGTTAGGTTCCGATTATTCTTTACTCACTAAAGCAGTCAATCGTACTGTAGATTCTCAAAAAGTAATATCTAAAAATATTGCGAATGTTGATACACCTGGATACAAAGCACAACGTTTAGTGTTTTCGGATGTACTAGACTCTCAAATGAAAATGAGTCTAAAGCGTCATGCTCAAATTGATGCGCAAGGTTCGATCGTTGAGCAATCGACTTCTATGCGTAACGATGGAAATGGTGTCGATATTGATTTTGAGATGTCTGAATTATCACGCAATCAAATCGAGTATGAGGCATTAGTAGAACAGCTGAATCGGAAATTTTCAGGAATCCAATCAGTAATTAGAGGAGGCAGATAAAAGTGAGTATGTTCGGTGGATTTCATACTTCTGCATCAGGGTTAACTGCACAACGTCTCCGGCTTGATACGGTTTCAGCAAATATTGCAAATGCTCAAACGACACGGGGAGAACTTGTAGATGGTCAATGGCAACCCTACGCTCGTAAATTAGCAGTACTTAAGGAAACGGCTAACGGTGTAACGGTTAGCGAACTTCGAAAAGATGAAGAGCCTTTTAAATTAGAATACAACCCAAGTCATCCGGATGCAGACGAGCTTGGATACGTCAAAATGCCGAATGTCGACATTTTAAAAGAAATGGTCGATATGATGGGCGCGACACGATCTTATGAAGCAAACGTGACAGCTCTTAACGCGACGAAAGCAATGCTTGTTAAAGCGATGGAGATCGGTAAGTAAGAATGAAGGGATGATGAATGACCATGGCAATTCAAGCAATTCAGGGATTACAACCCATTCTTCAAAATCAAATGACTCCTAAAACAACACCAAGTGACTTTAGCGAAGTGTTAAGTCAAGCAATGAATGGATTAAATGCGACACAAAGCGCTTCATCTCAAGCACGAGTAGATTTGGCGACGGGAAAGTCAACAGATCTACATAATATTATGATTAAAACAGAAGAAGCATCTCTCTCTATGCAACTCGCCATTGAGGTCCGTAATAAGGGCATCGAAGCATACCAAGAAATGATGCGTATGCAACTGTGAATGTTAAGGAAAGCGTGGGAGATGTTGAATGAACGAAGGATTAAAAGCAAGATGGAACACCATTAATACAACGTGGAAATCATGGTCACTCGCTAAAAAGGCGATGATTCTTGGAAGTATTATCGTCGTTTTAGCAGCGTTGATCGTCGCTATTCTCTGGTTATCTAAACCAACGATGACACCCCTTTATTCAAAATTATCACCACAAGAAGCCGGACAAGTGACGGAAAAACTAAACGAGGACGGTATTCAGTCTGAAGTTGTTAGTGAAGCTAATGGCGTGACCATTCTTGTTCCAGAGGCGAATGTTGAGAATTTGAAAGTCGAATTAGCAACAGCTGGTATTCCAAAGTCTGGTCAAATTGATTATTCCTTCTTTAGTGAAAACGCGGGTTTCGGAACGACGGATAAAGAAATGAACATCTTGGAACGCGACACGATGCAGACGGAACTCGAAAACTTGATTACACAAGTCAATGGAATCGAGTCAGCTAAAGTCATGATTACGCTCCCAGAAAAGAGTGTCTTTTTATCGGATGAGAAAGAATCTTCAACAGTATCGGTCGTATTGACCTCTAGCGCAGGTAGTAACTTGAATAATCAAACGGTTCAAGGTCTGTATCATTTGATCGCTAAAAGTATTCCAAATCTTAAAGAAGAAAACATTACGATCATGGATCAGTACTTCACGTACTATGAACCGGGCAATGCGACGCAGACAGCAGGTGGAACAGATCCGATGGCGCTTAAAAAAGCAACAGAGAACGATTTACGGAAACAGATCCAACAAATGCTTTCCGTTGTTCTTGGACCGCAAAAAGCACTCGTATCGGTCACAGCGGACGTAGATGTTACGAAACGTCAGGAAGAACAAAAATTAGTAGAACCAGTAGATCCAGATAAAATCGAAGGAATCGTCACATCTGCTGAAAAAGTAGCTGAAGCATACACTGGTGCAGCGAATCAAGGAACTGCTGGGACTGGCGAAAATGAAACAATCAATTTCCCGACAGGAAATGGTGAAGCTGGAGATACGAGTGAAAAAACACACGATATTATTAACTATGAAGTAAATCGAATCACGAAACAGATTTCTGGGGCACCATATGAAATTCGTGACTTAGGTATTCAAATCATTGTAGAACCACCAAAGGGTCAGACACAAATTGATCCGCAGTTACAAACGGACTTACAGACGATGATGTATTCTATCATTCGTACGTCCATTACAAAACAAGATGCTAAAACGACGTTAACAGATGCGGAACTGACAAATAAAGTAGTTGTCATGTCTCGACCATTTGCTAACACGACAACTAAACAGACCGCTACTTCAGAAACAATTCCGATGTGGGTTTGGTTTGCATTAGGTGCAGCAGCTTTAGTCATCATAGGCATGATTTTCTTCATGGTTCGTAAACGTAAAAAAGAAGAAGAGGAAAGCTTAGAGGAATGGACACCGATCGAAACAGAAATCCCTGAGTTATCGACTGAAGATAATAGCAATGAAGCACAAAAACGAAAACAACTAGAAAAATTAGCAGCGTCAAATCCAGACGAATTTGCAAAACTGCTTAGAACTTGGTTAGCGGAGGATTGATCCTATGAAGAAATTAGAGATGAATAGTCGTGAAAAGGCTGCCGTCCTAATGATTTCATTAGGTCCAGAAGTCGCGGCGAACGTATATAAGCATCTAAGTGAAGAAGAGATGGAATGGTTGACGTTACAAATCTCAAGCATGAAACGAATTGACCCTGAAGATAAAGCAGGTGTTCTGGATGAATTTCATGATTTAGCAATGGCACAGAACTATATCACGCAAGGTGGTATCGGTTTTGCGAAATCCGTATTAGAAAAAGCTGTTGGTGAAGAAAAGGCGATGGAATTGATTCATCGCCTCACATCAACACTTCAAGTACGTCCTTTCGAGTTTGCACGAAAAGCAGATTCAAAACAATTATTGAATTTTATTCAAAATGAACATCCGCAAACGATTGCTCTAGTCCTTGCTCATTTGGATCCAGCGAAGTCAGGACAAATCCTTTCTGAGCTTCCGGCAGAGGCACAGTCGGATGTAGCGAGACGAATTGCTACGATGGATCGAATGAATCCGGAAATCATTAGTGAAGTTGAGTTGATTTTAGAACGTAACCTGTCTCAAGCAGGAATGCAAGACTATGCTCAGTCAGGCGGGATTGAAGCAGTGGTTCAAGTGTTGAATGGTGTTGACCGAACGACAGAACGAACGATTTTGGATACGCTTGAAATTCAAGATCCTGAACTCGCTGAGGAAATTAAAAAGCGGATGTTCGTATTTGAGGATATTGTCACATTGGATGCACGTGCAATTCAACGTATCATTCGTGAAGTTTCAAATGAGGATCTTCTTTTAGCATTGAAAGTATCATCTGATGACGTCAAAGACATGGTGTATCGAAATATGTCTCAGCGGATGGTCGAGTCGTTCAAAGAAGATATGGAGTTCATGGGTCCTGTTCGATTACGCGATGTCGAAGAAGCACAAAGTCGAATTGTCGGTATCATTCGTCGTTTAGAAGATATGGGTGAGATCGTCGTCGCACGCGGTGGAGGAGATGATATCGTTGTCTAACGTCATTAAACGGCAGAGTGTCTTGTCTAAATCGCAGCGTTTGATTCATCAGCCAGTAGCATCGTCTGAAAACGTTGATCATGACAGTAATCTCGTTACGATTTCCTATGAAGAAGAATGGTTAGAACGTCAGAATCAATTGACACTTTTAGAAAAGCGTTTGATGGAAGAACACGAATCAAGACTAGCGCAATTGGAAGAAGAAAAGTTAAGAACCCTCGAGGCGGCAACGCTGCAAGGGTATGAAGCAGGGTTTGTTGAAGGACAATCAAGCGGCTTCGCAACATATGATAAGGCAATGTCTGACTTAAATGCGTTAAGTGAGAAATTAGAGCAACGTTTTCAAGAGAAACTTATGATGATGGAACATGATCTATGTGTAGCTGCTCTTCAAACGACGCATTTATTTCTAGAAAATCTATTAGATTCCGATGAAGAGACATTGTATAAGATGATTCATAAACTATTGATCCAGTTTAGAGATCGCGAGAAATTATTTGTCTATGCATCGCCTCAAGATTTTGAACGCTTAGTCATGATGGAAGATAAGATCCAATCTATTCTCGGAGCGACAGTCAGTGTCCAACTCCGGTTAGATCCAGAATTGTCACCACGTGATTTTAGAATCGATTCTGAAAATGGAGCGATTACGGGTGGGTTACACTCCAGTTTTAAACATCTTGAGAAAAAGATTTTTGAGGTGTTGACGGATGTATAAAGTTCAACATTTGCAAGAAGCGATTCAAGACATTAAATTTGATGATCTGCTTCGACATTCAGGTAAAGTGGTCCAAGTTATTGGTTTGATGATCGAATCGAGAGGACCCACTGCTGTATCAATTGGAGAGCGCTGTTTTATTCAATTGAACGCACACCACGAAATTGAAGCAGAGGTCGTTGGCTTTAAAGAGGGGCATGTTCTACTTATGCCTTATGGTGAAACGACAGCAATCGCTCCAGGGTCCATCGTTGTTGCTTCAGGTAAACCGTTACACGTTCCTGTAGGCGAAGAGTTGATAGGTCAAGTGTTAGATGGACTAGGCAGACCATTAGACGGTGAAAACCTAGAGTATTTAAAAACAACATCCATTGTTAGAAAGCCACCAAGTCCGCTTAGTCGCCCACGTATTAGCGAAGTACTCTCAACTGGGATACGAGCAATTGATACGTTATTAACAGTAGGTGAAGGACAGCGTGTTGGGTTATTTGCAGGATCAGGCGTCGGAAAGTCCACACTTTTAGGAATGATTGCGAAACGGTCAACAGCGGATATCAACGTGATTGCTTTAATTGGAGAGCGTGGACGTGAAGTCAAAGAGTTTATCGAAGCGGAGTTAGGTGAGGAAGGAATGAGTCGGTCGATCATCGTTGTAGCAACGAGTGATCAATCGCCCCTTGTACGACTTAAAGGTGCTTACACTGCAACAGCGATTGCTGAGTACTTTCGGGATCAAGGGAAAAATGTCGTCCTGATGATGGACTCCGTTACACGATTTGCAATGGCACAACGTGAAATCGGACTAGCGACAGGTGAACCTCCCGCTTCAAAAGGATATACACCAAGTGTCTTTGCGCTACTCCCACAACTTTTGGAGCGAAGCGGTAAGACTGAAAAAGGCTCGATCACAGCATTCTATACCGTCTTGGTTGATGGGGATGATATGAATGAACCGATTGCAGATGCTGTACGCGGAATTTTGGATGGTCACTTTGTACTGGATCGGAATTTGGCGAACAAAGGACAATATCCTGCGATTCATGTATTACGCTCCATCAGTCGTGTCATGAATCAAATCACTTCAGAAGAGCATAAACAAAAGGCCATCGTTTTTCGTCAGCTTCTCTCTACTTATTTAGATGCGGAAGATTTGATTAACATTGGAGCGTATAAAAGCGGAACAAATCCAGAAATCGATCGGGCCATTCAAATCTATCCACAACTCATCGAATTTCTAAAACAGTCTGTCCATGAAGTGAGTGACTTAGATGCCGCAATTGAAAGACTATTTCAGATTATTCCATAAGGGGAGCGGACATGCGAACGATATATGAACGAATCATTCCGCTCGCTGAAGCGGAAAAGGATCGAGTCTCAAAAGAAACAGCTGAAAAAAAGATGCGTTATGAAGAGGAAATGCAGAAGCTGTATCAACTGTTGGTCCGGTACGAAACGTTTTTGAAAGAACAGGATCAAATCGGACGGATTGAGTTGGTTGATTCACAATATCGTGAAAGAGCCAGGGATGTAGTGAAGCAACAAATCGAGAGACAACAGTTGTTCGTCACGCAAGCTAAGAACGTTTATGAAAAAGCGCAATTGGCATTAAAAGAAGCCATGATCGAAGAGAAAAAATTCACCAAACTACAAGAAAATCATTTTATTGAAGTACGACGAGAACTTGCAATAGTAGAACAAAATCAACTAGATGAGCTATCTCTTCTACATTTTAAAAGAGGTCAAACGATATGAGTGAACAAAAGACGTCAAAGCAGTGGATATTACCATTAGTGATCATCCCGTTTATCATCATCTTGCTGACAGCATACTTCGTGTTGAATTATGCGAACGGAAGACCATTATTATCTTTACCGTTCGATACAGAAAAAACAGCAAAATCTACTGCTACCTCTAATGACCAAGAGTTGGTCAAACGTTTAAAAGTAGCAAACAACGAAATTAAGAAATTACGCAATGAAAAAGAAGAACAAAAGCAAACGTTGCAAGTGAAAGAACAAGAAATCACGAAACTAATCTCAGAACGGGATCAGTTAAAAAAAGCATCAACTCCTGCTGCTTCAACTACTTCTACGAGTGAGAAGAAAACTAAGAAAACACCAGTATCTGATGTATATGCAGAAATGTCACCTAAAGAAGCGGCGTTAATCTTTAATGAACTCAGCCCAACTGAAGTGGTTTCGATCATTGAAAACATCGATGCAGAACAGCAAGCTGCAATCATTGCCAAAATGGATGCCAAAAAAGCAGCAGCATTAACTCAATTATTAGCTTCGGAATAGAGGTGAGATCATGAATATTTCAGATCTTCAAATGAATCCGGTACAAGGAACAGCGATAGGTACCGATGAGATGGGGAACGCAACAGATGCAACAGGTAAGTTTGCGACACTTTTACAATTTCTAACGAACAATGAGTTGACTTTAAATCAAGGAATACCGGATGTATCACTAAAAGATTCGGAACGTGTAGATGTAGATGGAAAATCTGAAAAGGCTGTATTGCTTCAAAATATCCAGTCTCTTATGGATCATCCAGAAATGATTTTAGAAGTGCTGGAGCAACCTGAGGTCAGTAGCCTTCCAATTCATTCGGTGAAGCATCGAGAGATTGTTCAGATTTTAAAGGCGATTCAAGAAGGAAATATCGAATCTGCTGTTCAGCTACTCGATCAATCATCCATCACTCCCGCTCAAATTAATACGTTGGTAGGAAATGTATTGCAGAAACAGAATCAGCAATTGAAGCCAGAAGTAAATTCCGTGCAAAGTATTGGAACGGCTCCAGTAGAAGAAAACATGGAGAAGTTGATTTTACCCGTCAAAAATGAACTGATGTCGTCAAAAGAAAAGTTCATGGAAACGGGTCAGAATAAAATAGTGAATGTTATTCAGAAACAAAGTCAAGAGCCCTCCTCAGCACTGGAACAAGATATTAAAGCGAATACAGCAGCACCGGCAGTAAGTGTAAATCGAATGAATCATGCGCTCCTTTTCAATAGCGTGAATCGCACAGTTCCATTTTTACCGGTCGATGAGCAAATCATGAATCGAATCGAAACGGCGTTAAAGCAAGCACCTTTTATAAACGGTAAAGATGGTTCTTCAAAAATCTCTATTCGTTTATATCCTGAACAGTTAGGTGAACTAGTCGTTCAAGTAGATCGAAAAGGAAATGAACTTACGATTAAGCTTTTCATGGCGAATGAGCAAACGAAGCAATTGATCGAACAACAACTCGGAAAACTACATACGACACTACATCAACAGAGTCCGGTTGTGAAAATCGAAACAGGTATCATTGCGACTGCTGCAAGAGAATTTGAACAAGGATTCTCTTCAGAACGACGTGAACAGGAAAAACAGGAATCTTCTTCACATCAGCAAGAAGAAGAGCGAGAGGAGGAAGAAGATGACGGAAGGGATTAAAAATGACGGTTCTTCGTTTCAGTTACCTGAAAAAAAGCAAACCGTATCCAACAATTCGATGGATAAAGATATGTTCATGAAGATTTTAATCGCCCAGTTATCGAACCAAGATCCAACAGCTCCGATGGAAGATAAAGAGTTCATTGCCCAAATGGCTCAGTTTTCTTCGTTAGAACAGATGCAATCGATTGGAAAAGGAATGGAAACGATGATCCTAAATCAGCATGCGGGTGCGTTGATGACGTACAGTAACCTGATTGGAAAAGAAGTCAGTTATACACCGTCTGCTAACGCTGAGGATGAAACGTCTTCGACGGAAGAGTCAGCTACTGTACTAAGTGTCAAACGAGATGGTGTGGATGTCATCGCTGAATTATCGAACGGTAAACGGGTCAGTGTGTATGACCTGACGCAAATCAAATCTAAGGAGGAAAAATAATGTTACGTTCAATGTATTCAGGAATCAGTGGGTTGAAAAACTTCCAAACGAAATTGGATGTCGTCGGTAACAACATCGCAAACGTCAATACATTCGGTTACAAAAAAGGGCGTGTTACGTTCAAGGATTTAGTTAACCAATCTGTCGGATCTGCTTCTGGTGCGGGTGGCGGAGTCGGGGGAACAAACCCGAAACAAGTCGGTCTTGGGGCATCGATGTCAACAGTCGATAACGTCTACAACCAAGGAGCACTTCAAAATACCGGTCGGACGCTTGACGTTGGTATTTCTGGTGAAGGATTCTATCAAGTCATGACAGCGGAAGGTGTTCGCTATTCTCGTTCAGGAAACTTTTATACGGATTTAGACGGTAACATCGTTACTGGTGATGGAAACTACGTTGTTGGTACTGGAACAGCTGCTGTTCCAACAGGTCCTGTTCCTAATAACTTACCGAATGGTTCTGTTCCACCTGCAGCGCCGACTCCAGGTTATCAAAAATTAAAAATCCCTACTGATGCACGAAACTTATCGATTGGGAAAGATGGATTAGTCACTTATGTAAATAATACGGGTGCGCTAACTACGGTAGGGTATATTACATTAGCAAACTTCCCTAACCCAGGTGGTCTTGAAAAGTCTGGTGTAAATTTATTTGCTTCTTCTCAAAACTCTGGTGCAGCAGCAACCGGAACCCCTAGTACAAACGGTCTCGGTCAATTGACATCTGGAACACTCGAGATGTCAAACGTCGACTTATCAGAAGAATTTACGGAAATGATCATTGCACAGCGCGGTTTCCAGGCAAACACACGAATCATTACAACGAGTGACCAAGTGTTAGAAGAACTCGTCAATCTGAAACGATGATTCAGTTAACGACGTTACGGAAAACACCTTTAGTCATTAATGCCAGCTTGATTGAATCCATTCGTTCGACTCCTGATACGACGATTCACCTCATTGGTGGACAAACGTATGTCGTACAAGAATCGATGGAGGAAGTGACGGAGGCAGCAATTCAATTTTATCGTCAAATCGGATTGACCGGTTTGACGAGTGTAAGGAGGATCGATGATGGCGGAAGAAGAGAAAAAGAAAAGTAAGCTTAAATTACCATTGATCATGGTCATCGTTGCTCTCATGATGGTTGGAGCTGGGTACATGGTAATGAAATATTTGATTGCTCCAGATGAAACGAAAGCAAAAGTAGAACAGCCGACTGGAGAAGAGCTTGATGCACGTAGTCTTCAGACTGATGATTTGACGACGAACATTTCAGACGAACGTTTCTTGAATGTACAATTTACGATCGTAACCGATGATCAAAAAACACGAGATGATTTAGAATTGCGTAAATTCCAAATTAACAACATCATTCTTGGGGATTTATCTACCATGAAAAAATCGGATTTGGATTCGAAAGCCGACATGGAGAAACTGGAAGAAAAATTACGTGTCCAGTTCAAAAAACTCATCCAAGAGGGTGATGTCCAACGTGTCTACACTACGAAAAAAATCATCCAGTGAGGTGGCAGCATGAGCGAAGTATTATCACAACATGAAATTGACGCCTTGCTATCAGCTATTTCAAGTGGAGATATGGAAGTTGAGGAAATCAGGAGTCAAGAAGAAGAGCGGCGCGTTAAAGTATATGATTTCAAACGTGCCCTTCGTTTCTCTAAAGACCAATTACGAAACTTAACGCGCATTCATGAGCAATTTGCTCGAGTGCTAACGACTCATTTTTCAGCTCAGTTAAGAACATATGTCCAGTTTACAGTGAATACAGTGGAACAATTGCCTTATGACGAATTCATTCATTCTATTCCAAATATGACATTAATCAATTTGGTCAACCTTCAACCATTGGACGGGAAAGTCATTTTCGAAGTGAATCCAAATATTGCGTATGCAATGTTAGATCGTCTGCTTGGTGGACCGGGCGAAGGAATGAACAAAATTGAGAACTTAACCGAAATTGAAACACGTATTTTGACGCAGCTGTTTAAACGAGCATTTGTGCAATATGGAGCGGCTTGGGAATCGATTACAGAATTAGAAGCTGAATACGATGATCTTGAGATCAATCCACAGTTTCTCCAGCTCGTCTCTCCAAACGAAACGGTTATTCTTGTGTCCATTTATGTAACGGTCGGTGAAGTGAGTGGCACATTAAATGTATGTTTACCTTTCGTCACATTAGAACCGATTTTACCTAAACTATCCAGTCATTTTTGGATGCAACAAGATAAGCGTAAGTCAATCAATGATCAAGCGTCTGAACATATGCAGACTCAATTAATGAGTTCTGTCGTCGATTTGAAAGCAGTGCTTGGCCAGACGGATCTGTCGTTTGGTGAGTTGTTACACCTCGAAGTTGGCGACTGTCTATCCCTGAAGACACGTACATCTGATCCGGTTGAACTGTTCGTCGATGATCGTAAAATGTTCAAGGCGCGACCAGGTCTAAATGGGAAGCATCTCGCTTTACAAGTCATACAACGAATTGAGGAGGAATAACATGAGCGATATGCTTTCGCAAGATGAGATCGATGCTTTATTAAGAGGAACACCATCTGATTCTGATGATGCAAGCGATACCCAATCGGATGAAGAAGTTTTAGATGAGATGGAAATCGATGCGCTTGGAGAAGTAGGGAATATTTCATTAGGAAATTCAGCTACCGCTTTATCCGCATTGTTGAATCAAAAAGTAGAAATTACGACGCCACATGTTCGAATGATTACGATGGATGAATTAAGAAGTCGTTATCCCATTCCGCATGTTGCCTTACGCGTTGGATATACAGAAGGTTTTAAAGGTGAAAATGTCCTCATCTTAACACAACGGGATGCCTCCATTATTGCGAACTTAATGATGGGCGGAGATGGTGTCATTGATGAAACTGCTGAGATGGAGCCGATTGCGCTTTCAGCTGTACAAGAAGCAATGAACCAAATGATGGGAGCTGCCGCTACATCGATGTCCACGGTATTCTCCATGAGAATTGATATCTCACCTCCAGCTGTTGAAATTTTTGATTTTTCGCAAGAGAAAAGTATCGTAGATAGTTTCTCTCTTTGGGACAGTATGGTCATCATTGAGTTCGATTTGAAAATCGGGACATTGATTGATTCGAAAATCGTACAGTTGGCACCGCTCGAGTTTTCTAAACAACTCATTCAAAAGTTGTTCTTAGCGAGTACTGAAGTATCAAATGAGCCTTCACCGGCTCAACCTGCAGCACAAACTCAACCTAAACCGTCACCAGCCGTTGAAGCTTCTCCACCGCCAGCAAAACCTGCTCCAGTTCAGGAACAAGTAGTGAAAGAAAGTGTTGCTGTCAGTCCTGTCCAATTCGGTCAATTAAGTGATGCACAAGTAGACGGTACGCCGGCTAATATTGGTATGTTGTATGACGTACCGTTGAACGTCACGGTTGAACTAGGACGTACACGACGATCGGTTAGAGATATCCTAGAACTGACGCAAGGTTCCATCATTGAACTTGATAAATTAGCAGGTGAACCAGTAGATGTATTTGTAAACAACACGTTGATTGCAACCGGAGAAGTTGTAGTCATTGAAGAAAACTTCGGAGTACGCATTACAGAAATCGTAAATACAAAAGAACGTCTTCGGATGTTCTAAGGAGGAACTATAAAATGAGTGCAAAAGTATTAATCGTAGATGACGCTGCTTTCATGCGAATGATGATCAAGGAAATTTTATCGAAGAATGGCTACGATGTCGTTGGCGAAGCGGAGAATGGATTAGAGGCTGTTTCAAAGTATAAGGAATTAACACCAGATCTCGTCACACTCGATATCACGATGCCAGAAATGGACGGAATCTCTGCTTTAAAGGAAATTAAAGCAATTAATCCGGCTGCTAAAGTCATCATGTGTTCAGCAATGGGACAACAGTCAATGGTTATCGATGCTATTCAAGCAGGTGCTAAAGATTTCATCGTTAAACCGTTCCAAGCAGATCGTGTACTAGAAGCGGTTTCGAAAACTGTCTCGTCATGAAAAAAGTGACTTTGCTGATTTGTCTGCTGTTTTTGCTTTCGGTTCCCGTAAGTGCAGAAACAGTCGAAGAAAAATTAAATCCAACTCAGAACGATGCACCGGCGACTCAGCAAGTCGATGAGAGTCCTTCCATGGCGTTGACTATTTTTAAAGGAGTCGTCGTTCTTATCGTCTTGATCGGCGGATTCATCCTTGTGACACGATTCATTCACGAACGAACGCGAGGTGTCAGACATTCCGGACGATTGACCCATTTAGGTGGAGTACCACTCGGGAAAGATCGATCGGTTCAGTTAGTCAAGATACAAGATAAGATTTACGTCGTCGGTGTCGGTGAAAACGTACAATTATTAGATACATTGGATGATCTGGAAGGATATGAACCAACGGATTTTGAAGAGTCTTCCCCGAAATCCTCACCTTCGCCGTTTCTTGAGACGTTTAAACAACAACTCGAACAACTGCAAAAGAATCGAGGTCGCTCATGAATACGATTGAGAATCTGATATCACTTGATACTCCGTCAGGAACAGCGACATCGATTAAGCTACTTGTGTTACTGACGTTGTTATCACTTGCGCCGTCACTGCTCATTTTGATGACCTGCTTTACGCGTGTTGTCGTTGTGTTGTCTTTTGTCCGTTCTGCTCTTGGAACACAACAGACGCCACCAAACCAGCTCCTCGTTGGACTCGCTTTGTTCATTACATTATTCGTTATGTCGCCTGTCTTATCTGAATTAAACACGACGGCCTTAAAACCATATATGGCAGATAAAATCAGTCAAGATGAAGCGTTTGATAAAGCGGGAGATACGATGAAACGGTTCATGTCGAAACACACGCGAACAAACGATTTAGAGTTGTTTTTAAAGTACGGTAATTATGAAAAACCAGAAAAAATTGAAGATATTCCACTTGTCGCACTTGTTCCAGCTTATGCGATCAGTGAATTAAAAACGGCCTTTCAAATCGGGTTCATGATCTTCATACCTTTTCTTGTCATCGATATGGTCGTCTCAAGTGTCCTGATGTCGATGGGAATGATGATGTTGCCGCCGGTCATGATTGCGTTACCGTTTAAATTATTGTTATTTATTTTAGTTGACGGCTGGCACCTGATCGTTGAATCGTTGCTCGTCAGTATGCGTTAGGGAGGGATCCGAATGACTCAAGAAATGATCATACAGCTTGCAAGTTCTGCCGTCTGGACATTACTCAAGGTATCGGCTCCCTTGCTACTCGTCTCGCTCGTCGTAGGTCTGCTCGTTAGTATTTTGCAGGCGACGACGCAAATTCAGGAACAGACGTTATCGTTCGTTCCAAAGATCGTTGCCGTATTTTTAGCACTCGTCTTTTTTGGTCCTTGGATCATGCAGGAGCTACAGACCTTTACGATTGATCTATTCAAACAAATCGCTGAGGTTTCCCGCAAATGACGTTACTTTCTTTCTTGAGTGTTTTTTTACTCATCTTTGGTCGGATCGTCGGATTTCTCGTTGCAGCTCCGTTGTTTTCTTCAAAGCAACTACCAGCACAACATAAATTAGCATTGGCGGCAGGCCTAGCTTACTTTGCAAGTTATGCCGTCAAAACAGATGTCCGCGTAGAAGATTTCGATTTTTTCTTTCGAATGGGAACGGAAGTTTTAGTCGGTCTAGCACTTGGGTTACTTGCCAGTTTTTTATTGTATGCGCCACAAATTGCCGGTTCCATCATTGATTTGCAAATGGGGCTTGCAATGGCTTCCGCTTATGACCCGATGTTTGGTGGACAGTCACCTATCGTTGGTCGTTTTTATTACATGCTGACATTACTCGTCTTGCTCGCTTCTGATATGCACCTGATTTTACTTGACGGCATCTACACGAGTTTTCAAATCTTTCCACCAGGTAGCCTGATTGAGGTATCGGGCGACGCAGGAATGAGCCTTGTCATCCGTGTCGTTGGGCTTGCGATGTTGACTGCCTTACAAATGGCGATGCCACTTGTCGTTTCACTCTTTTTAGTGGATCTCGCGCTCGGTTTCCTAGCGAAAACGGCTCCCCAATTCAACATTTTTGCGATTGGTTTTTCCGTCAAACTATTGATGGGATACGCGATTCTGTTTTTATTAGCAGGAGCGACGATCACAGGAATCGGTCGATTCGTTCCATTACTACAAGATGTACTTGCAGATGCCATTCGATTACTAGGAGGTTGAGGACATGCATTCATATCGATTACGCCTTGACCTTCAGTACTTCGCTGGTGAGAAGACGGAGAAGGCGACACCTCGAAAGCGGGATGATTCCCGCAAGAAGGGGCAAGTCGCAAAATCAGCGGATCTGACAAGTAGTTTTATGTTATTCGCGATGTTCCTCGTCCTCTATTTTTTTGGTCCATTTCTAGGACGACGATTCGTCCTCGTTCTACAAGATGGTCTAAGTGCAAGTCAAGTGTTGCAGGCTGTTGAGGAGGGACGAATTGAACAGATTTTAGTCGAGATGCTGATTCAAATGGGAATTCTCGTCGCACCGTTCTTTTTAACAGCGGTCGTCATCGGTGTTCTCGGGAATTTTGTTCAAATTGGTGTACTTTTGAGTGGCGAGGCGATCCAACCGAAACTGGATCGGATTAATCCACTACAAGGCGTCAAACGAATTGTTAGTGTCAAAGCGCTCGTCGAATTTTTAAAATCGGTCTTTAAACTGCTTGTCATCGGTGTGACGAGCGGCACGGTCTTATGGAATAACAAGGTCGAAATTTCACGGTTGACTTCGGAACCAATCGGTGATGCATTAGCTATCATTGGTCATTTAACATTTTTACTCGGTTTATCTGTTAGTATCGCTTTGATTGCATTAGCCATTTTGGACTTCGCTTATCAAAAATTTGATTTCGAGAAGTCGATCCGAATGAGTAAACAGGATTTAAAAGATGAGCATAAAAACACAGAGGGTGACCCTCAAATCAAAGGGAAAATCAAACAACAACAACGGGAGATGGCGATGCGGCGGATGATGCAAGAAATACCAAATGCCGACGTCGTCATCACGAACCCAACCCATTATGCGGTAGCGATTCAATACGATGACGGAAAACATATGGCACCGATTGTCGTTGCTAAAGGCGTAGATGCTGTCGCGTTCCGGATTCGGGAGAAGGCGACAGCAGCTGATGTCCCGATTGTTGAAAATCGTCCGCTGGCGCGGGCGTTATTCGCTCAATCAGAAATTGGTATGGCAGTGGATGAAACGTTCTATCAGGCGCTCGCTGAAACACTCGCCTTTGTCTATCAACTGAAACAAGCAAAATGAAAGGATGAAGCATCATGAGTATATCAACACGAGATTTAACGGTTCTGCTAGGCGTCATCATGATCGTCTTCATGCTCGTCATTCCACTGCCCGCTATCATGCTCGATTTTTTAATCATCATCAATATTTTAATTGCCTTGATGGTACTACTCGTTGCGATGAATGCCAAAGAGGCACTTGAGTTTTCTGTATTTCCGACATTGTTACTGATCGTTACGCTGTTTCGTCTTGCGCTCAATGTCTCAACGACACGGGCGATTTTATCAAACGGAAACGGTGGCGAAGTCATCGAGGCTTTCGGTAGTTTTGTTGTCGGAGGTAACGCGCTTGTCGGCTTCGTCGTCTTCTTGATTCTCGTCTTAATCCAGTTTCTTGTCATCACAAAGGGTTCAGAACGAGTCTCGGAAGTCTCGGCACGTTTTACGCTCGATGCGATGCCAGGGAAACAAATGGCGATCGATGCTGATTTGAACTCCGGCATGATTGACGAATTGCAAGCCCGGACTCGTCGCCAAAAAATTCAGTCGGAAGCGGATTTTTATGGTGCGATGGATGGGGCGTCGAAGTTCGTTAAAGGAGATGCAATCGCAGGCATCATCATCGTCATCATCAACTTGATTTTCGGGATGATCATCGGTGTTGTCCAGCAGGGTTTACCGATGATGGAATCCGTCAATTTGTATACGTTGCTAACAGTTGGTGACGGTCTTGTCAGTCAGATTCCAGCCCTTTTGATATCGGTTGCGACCGGTATTATCGTCACACGTTCAACGTCTGATGGAAATCTTGGAGAGGATGTCATCGGTCAATTGACACGGACACCACTCCTCGTTGGAATTGCAGCAGGAGCGATCTTCTTACTTGGACTGTTCACGGCGATTCCGGATTACGTCACGATGCCGATCGCTGCACTGTTTGGATTCTTTGCTTGGCGAATGAAGCAGGCGACGAAGACGATGCAAGAAGAAGTTGCTGTCGAAGAAGCACCAAGCGAAAATTTACGATCAAGCGAATCAGTTATTTCCTTACTGAATGTTGATACGATTGAATTCGAATTCGGTTATGGTTTGATTCCGCTTGCTGATGAAGCGCAAGGTGGCGATTTACTCGATCGTGTCGTCATGATTCGTAGGCAACTAGCTCTTGAACTCGGATTCGTTCTTCCGACCGTTCGGATTCGGGATCACTTACAGTTATCACCGAATCAGTACCGGATTAAGATTCGCGGAAGTGAGATGGCAACCGGCGAACTGTTACTTGATCATTACTTAGCGATGAGTCCGGGTGTCGACGATCCAGAGATTCGAGGGATCGAGACAGTTGAACCGGCATTTGGTATGCCGGCACTCTGGATTGATGAACAGACACGGAGCCGAGCAGAAATGTCAGGCTATACGGTCGTTGATCCACCATCTGTCGTTGCTACGCACTTAACAGAACTCTTAAAGAAACATGCTGCTGAATTACTTGGTCGAGAAGAAACGAAACAATTGGTCGATCATTTAAAAGAATCTCATCCGATTTTAGTGGAAGAAGTTACGCCGCAACTACTTTCGATTGGGGATTTGCAAAAAGTGTTCGTTCAATTACTAAAAGAGAAAATATCGATTCGAAATTTACCTTTAATTTTTGAAACGCTTGCTGATTATGCCGCAGTAACCAAGGATAGTGAATTACTAGCAGAGTATGTTCGCCAATCCTTATCACGTCAAATCACTGAACAAGTCATGCAAGGAGAGGTGTTACACGTCGTAACAGTCTCAAGTGAGATGGAACTCGATATCCAGTCGGCGATCCAGAAGACAGAGTTTGGTAATTATTTAGCGCTTGATCCCGAAAAAGCGAGTCGCTTCATCGAAACGCTGCAAGAACGGACGATGGAGTTTGAACGCTATGGCGCACATCCAATCATTCTGACTTCTCCAAGTATTCGAATGTTCGTTCGTCAGTTGACGGAACGATACTTCCCGGATATTCCGGTCTTATCGTATAACGAATTGATGCCGACAATCGAAGTGAAGAGTATTGGGGTGATATAAGCAATGATAGTGAAAAAAATCGTAGCAGATACGGTGGCTGAAGCAATGGAGCGAGTTAAACAGGAGTTAGGCGAAGAAGCTATCATCTTGAATACACGGCATATAAAAGTCGGTGGTATTTTCGGGGTTTTTGCAAAACGAAAAGTAGAATTGGTCGGTTCGGTGGATGAACATGTAGAGGATAAAAGGACTGTTAAAGTAGAACAGCCGAATAGAGTGAACCTTCATGTAAACCAAATAGAACAGCGATCAATCGTAGAACGCCCTACAATTATTACGACAGGGGAAAGACCATTACCAAGAGAACTAAGACAGTACGCTAAGTTACTTGCGGAGCCAGCGTTGAATCAGTTGGCAGAACACCTACACGAGAAACTTGTGTCAACTTATTATCAAACGCAGCAAGCTGAATTGAACACGGTATTACTCGAAGAGGTTCAAGCGAAGATTCGGACGAAAACGACGCATTCGAAATTCATTATGTTAACAGGTCCTACAGGTGTCGGAAAGACGACTACGATTGCAAAACTAGCAGCACATTTTACATTAACAGAAAAAAAACGAGTCGGTCTTATTACGACGGATACATATCGGATATCTGCCATTGAACAATTAAACACATATGCAGATATACTAGGTATCCCGATTCATGTTGCATACGATCTGAATGACTTTGAACAAGCGAAAGAAGCATTACAATCATGCGATATCGTTCTGATTGACACAGCGGGTAGGAATTTCCTTGATGTCGGGTATGTTGAACAATTAAAAAGTCGGCATACTTTTGAAGAGACGGATGTATTTCTCGTACTCAGTCTGACTGCGAAATATCAAGATCTACTTCGTATGTATGATCGCTTTCAATCCGTACCTGTATCTGGAATTATTTTCTCAAAAGCGGACGAGACAAGTGAATTATGGTCAATCGTTGGTCTCGCGGAAGAAAGTGATGTACCCATCTATTGTATAACCACTGGTCAAGAAGTACCTGAAGATATCTTGTTTAGTTCTGTAGAAGAGATATCCCAGATGATCGTCGAGAGAGGAATGGGATGATGCAAGAAGATCAAGCTCGAGTCCTACGCTCTAAGTTATCCGTAAATGAAACTAAAACGATTGCTATTGTTAGTGGTAAAGGTGGCGTTGGGAAAACGAACGTCGCTGTCAACTTAGGTGTTGCTCTATCTCTTCAAAACAAGAAGGTACTTATTATCGATTTAGATATCGGTATGGCCAACATTGGTATTTTACTCGGTAAATCTTCTAAGTTATCACTGATGGAATGTGTGAAGAAAAGAGAATCACTACAACAGTCAATTGTAGAATATTCACCAACCCTTCAGTTCATTCATGGGGGAAGTGGATTTGCTGAATTGACGAATTTCACGAGTGATGACATTACCTTTTTATTACGTGAATTTCGATTCTTCTATGAATATGATTATGTATTACTTGATCTAGGTGCCGGTGCTAATCATCAAACGTTTGATTTCATTGGTAGTGCAGATGAAGCATGGCTAGTTGTTACACCAGAACCTACTTCCATCATGGATGGGTACGCGTTTGTAAAATTAGCCCATCATCATGCGAATGAATTGCCTGTTTCCGTGATTGTTAATCGAGCTACGAATGGTGAAGAAGCTCTTGAAACATTTGATCGGCTCGAATTAGTCAGCTCTCAATTTTTAAGAAAATCACTACGTTTCATTGGTTTTCTACCTGAAGATCAAACAGTAGTGAAAGCGGTCAAAGCCCAAATGCCATTTTATATCATGGATCGAAAAAGTCATGTCAGTTGGCGAATGGATCACATTACTACTTCATTGACGGGTGTTCGCGTAAAAGAACGAAAGTTTTTAGATCGATTATTAAGTCGGCTAAAGCATGGGAAAGATCATGTCCATTAAGTTGGAAATAAAGGAGGAAATCATTCATGGACTTAAATGAATATGTAGGATTGTTCCTTGATGAATCAATGGAGCACCTTCAAGCAATCAATACAAGCTTATTGGATTTCGAACAACGTATGGATGACGAAGCTGTCATTGATCAAATTTTCCGGTCAGCTCACACACTCAAAGGAATGGCAGGAACGATGGGGTATGATGCTATCGCTGACTTAACGCATGAAATGGAGAGTGCTCTCGATTTAGTTCGCTCTAAAAAACAACCAGCTACTTCCGAACTGATTGATGTATTATTCGTCGCGGCAGAACAACTTGAAACGATGGTTGAAGATATTAGTCGAGGCGGAAAAGGAAAGTTAGATGTAACGGAGACGGTTAATCGATTGAAGCGATTCATTCAACCGAATGATGTACAAGTTGAAACGAATGTTCTACCTACTACGCAACAGAATTTTGAATGTGATGTCTATTCAAAAGCGGTTGTCCAACAATCGATTGCAGCAGGCTATCAAGCATACGTGTTATCAGTCGAACTATCAGCTGATGTCATCTTAAAAGCTGCTCGTGTTTATATGGTGTTTGATCGTCTTCAATCACTGGGGGACGTCATTTTATCAAATCCGACTTCAGATGACTTAGAGCAAGAACATTTTGATACATCATTTGAGATTTTATTCGTAACACAAAGTGAAAAAGAGACGATTCGAGAAGCAGTTGAAGCCGTATCAGAAGTGGCGAATGTTTCCATCGTCCCTTTTGAGACGACGTCAGAAGCAGAAGTTGCCACTTCTACGTTGCAACAAGAACCTGTTACTGAAGAGATTCAAAAAGAGGCGACTTCTACGACGAGTGAACCAATGGATGTCACTGCACCAGTCGCTTCAAAAACGATCCGTGTCAATCTTGAACGGATTGACCGCCTCATGAACTTATTTGAGGAGTTCATCATCGATCGAGGTCGCTTAGAACGAATTGCGGCAGAAGTAGGCTCTCCTGAATTGACGGATACTGTTGAGCGAATTAAGCGTGGGACGAACGAATTACAGTCTCTCGTATTGACTTTACGTATGATGCCAATTGAACAAGTATTTAATCGTTTCCCACGAATGGTACGTTCTGTATCGAAAGATGTCGGAAAACACATAAAACTTCATATCACTGGTGCTGAGACAGAGTTGGATCGAACAGTCATCGATGAGATCGGAGATCCATTAGTTCACTTGATTCGTAATGCAATCGATCATGGAATCGAAAACAAAGCGGACCGAATTCTTGCTGGAAAACCTGTTGAAGGGAATTTATCATTACGCGCCTATCATTCGGGAAATCGAGTCTTCATTGAAATCGAAGATGATGGTGCTGGAATTAACCACGAGCGCGTCACACGAATCGCGATTGAAAAGGGGCTAATTACGGAAGAAGAGGCGGCACTATTAACAATTGAAGAAGCATCGATGTTATTATTCGCTCCAGGTTTTTCGACAGCAGAAACGGTGACAGATTTGTCCGGGCGAGGTGTAGGACTCGATGTTGTGAAATCCAAGATTGAATCTCTTGGTGGGGAAGTATTTGTAGAAACACGTCGTGGTGAAGGTACTATTTTCCGAATTAGTCTACCACTTACGTTATCTATCATTTCAGCAATGTTGGTTGAACTTGGTAAAGAAACGTATGCTATTCCGTTGACGGCAATCATCGAGACAACATCATTAAGAAGCTCTTCGATCTTACAGGCGCATCGCGAGAAAGTATTCGATTTCCGTGGACAATTGGTTCCATTGATTTCGTTAAATGAAGTCTATGGATTGCCGCAACATGAGGCGGAGGCTTACTCCGTTGTTGTTGTTCGTAGTGGTGAAAAGCTGGCAGGTTTAATCGTTTCTGAATTGATTGGACAACAAGAAATTGTCATGAAGCCGCTAGGTAGTTATCTCGAAGGTATTCGGGCTATTTCCGGAGCAACTATACTTGGCGATGGGCAAGTGGCATTAATCATTGACAGTAACGCTCTATTACGAAAGTGAGGGAATTGAAGATGGAACAAAAGTGGGTTGTTTTTCAACTAGAAGAGAATTCATATGGGATTGACGTACAATCTGTTCGTTCAATTGAACGTCTCATTCCCATCACACGAATTCCAAATGCTGCTTCTTACGTTAAAGGTGTAATTAATTTGCGTGGAGTCGTAACACCTGTGATTGATTTACGTTCACGTTTAGGTTTTGACGTAATCGAAGAAACAGAAGAAACACGGATCATCATTGCAACACTTGAGCACGGAGACGCTGGATTCATCGTTGATCGAGCGAATGAAGTCGTAGAATCTTCTGAAGTTAGAATCGAGCCTTTGGGCGAACAAAAACAGGAAGATGCATCTTACCTAACGGCAGTCGCAAAAGGAGAAGACCAACTGTTTTCTTTAATCGAACCAAATCGATTATTTGAGGATATCGTTCATGCTTAATTCAGATCAAAAAGATATTTTCAGAGAAATTGGAAATATCGGAGCAGGTCATGCTGCTACAGCATTGTCTACACTTTTAGGGAAACCAATTGAAATCGAAGTGCCTTCTGCCGAATTAGAATCGTTTACAACGATCATAGATCGTGTGGGCGGTGCAGAAGCTTACACGGCTGGCGCATTGTTACGGTTTTCAGGTGATATTCGAGCGACCTTGCTTTTTTTGATGCCACTCCATGATGCAGAAAAGTTAATTGGACAGCTAATGAAATCTGAATTCCAATTTTTCTCTGATTCTCATGAAATGGGGGTTTCTGCCTGGGAGGAAATCGGGAATATACTAATTGGGGCATATGCACGATCGATTTCAGATTGGTTGGATTTGTCCCTCCAAGTCAGTGTTCCTGCTTCTGCATTTGATATGGTTGGCGCACTTCTCGAGGTGGCATTGCTTGAATCTTCAACACCGGGAAATATGGCTTTGTATATCGACACTCATCTTTCTAGTGCCGGGAATGAATTGACTGGACACTTGCTTCTCCTTCCAGAAGCAAATGCGTTTCAGACAGTTTTTCAGCGATTGGGTGTGGACATTGATGGATGAACTCATACGTATTGGAATTGCAGAATACGCAATCAGCAAACAGCCTGTCATTCTTCGCACTGCTGGTCTTGGTTCTTGCGTTGGGGTCGTCATCTATGATCAAGAGCGAGGGTTATCAAGCATGGCACATGTGATGTTGCCAGATTCGGCCATTAGTCGTAATCGCGAGGCAGAAATCGGTAAGTTTGCAGATACTGCTATTTTAGAAATCGTAAAACGCTTACGAGCAAATGGTGCATTACGCTTACGTGCTAAGATTGCTGGTGGTGCACAGATGTTCCAATTCAAATACGAACATGAATCGATGCGAATTGGAGAACGAAACATTGCGTCCGTCAAAGATATGTTACAAAAGACAGGAATCCCACTCGTTGCAGAAGATGTAGGTGGCACGAATGGGCGGACGATCGAGTTCCACTCAAAGTCAGGACGTCTCGTTATCCGGACAGTAAATGTCGGGACGTTGGAAATATAGAGGAGGAATGGTCATGCGTGAGGAATTACAACAACTTTGGGATCGATGGCTATCGACACGTGATATCACGGTAGCAGATGAATTACTTTTGAATTACGAGCCTCTCGTTCAGTATCATGTTCAACGACTAAGTGCAACATTACCTAAAAGTGTCGATCGGGATGAATTGAAAAGTTTAGGGATGATGGGATTGTACGATGCTCTTCAAAAATTCGATCAAAATCATAATAATAAATTCGACACGTATGCCGCCTTTCGGATTCGAGGAGCAATTTTAGATGGATTGCGAAAAATCGATTGGTTACCACGTTCTTTACGAGAAAAAGCAAAGCGGGTCGAAGCAGCTGTTGAAATACTAGAGCAATCTCTTCAAAGAACTCCGACGATTGAAGAAGTATCTTCGATTGTAGAAATGTCTACAGATGAAGTGAAGAGTGCGTTAGCTGAAAGTTATTTTGCAAATGTATTATCGATTGACGAAGCCGTCACTTTACAAGATGAAGGGAAAGCAATGACCGTTTCCTATCTAGACCCTGATACTGCGACTCCGGAAGACATGTTATTAATGCGTGAGTTGATTGCTAAATTAGCAGAGGAAGTTAAAGAATTGTCAGAAAAAGAACAACTCGTCGTTTCCTTGTTCTACTATGAAGAATTAACATTGACTGAGATTGGCGAAATCCTTGAATTGTCAACATCTCGAATTTCTCAAATCCACTCTAAGGCTCTCCGTAAATTAAAAAATGCATTGGGAAGTGCCTACTTAGCAGATCGTGTCGCAATGTGAAAGGAAATCAATCATGACAGTCGTGTATATACTCTTAGCAGCTCTTATATGCTACGCACTACTTGTGCTGTTTCGTCAGCAAGCGGATTTAAAAGATCGTATATCCCGTTTAGAGCTTGAAAAAAGCGAAACAGAGCAAGTTTTATTAAGCTTTATGGAGCAAGTAAATGAAATGACCGAGCAGAACGTAAAATCTGAGGTATCATCTAATCCTATAAATGAAACATATCAGAATCCATCAATAGAATCAGTTTTACCTGAGGAAAATGTTGTACAAAATGAACGAGCTGAATCATATATTGAAACACCAGTTCCTTCTGAAGTACAGAACGAAGAACAGGTCTTAACAGATGTGGAGCAGGCTTTACGCGAAGGAACAGATATTGAGACACTCGCTCGTTCTTTGAACCGGGGAACGGGTGAGGTCGCTTTAATTGCTAAACTTTCTCGTCAAACGAAGGTTGCTCCTCGTTAATCTTTATGCTATATTAGTCTACGGTGTTAATTACGCACGCATGTATCGCCAGCTGCGGTGCCTTTAATAGGTTAGCTGGACAGACGATCATCGCGGAGGACATCCAAAACCCAAAAGGAGGAATTCATCATGGCAGTAATCTCGATGAAACAATTGTTAGAAGCTGGTGTACACTTCGGTCACCAAACACGCCGTTGGAACCCAAAAATGGCGAAATACATCTTCACAGAACGGAACGGAATCTACATCATCGACCTTCAAAAAACGGTCAAAAAAGTAGACGAAGCATACAACTTCATCCGTGAAGTAGCGTCTGAAGGCGGAAACGTTCTTTTCGTTGGTACGAAAAAACAAGCTCAAGACACTGTGAAAGAAGAAGCGATCCGTGCAGGTCAATACTTCATCAACGAACGTTGGTTGGGTGGAACTCTCACGAACTTCTCTACAATCAAAAAACGTATCAACCGTTTGAAACAACTTGAAAAAATGGAAGAGAACGGTACATTCGAAGTTCTTCCTAAAAAAGAAGTCATCATTCTTAAAAAAGAAATGACTCGTCTTGAGAAATTCCTCGGCGGTATCAAAGATATGCCAGGCGTTCCGGATGCACTCTTCATCGTTGACCCACGCAAAGAGCGTATCGCGATTGCAGAAGCACACAAACTCAACATCCCAATCGTTGCGATTGTTGATACGAACTGTGATCCAGACGAAATCGACTACGTCATCCCAGCGAACGACGATGCGATCCGTGCAGTCAAATTGCTCACTGGTAAAATGGCTGACGCAATCCTCGAAGTTAAACAAGGCGAAGATAACGTAGCACCTGAAACTACTGAAGAAGTAGTAGCAGACGCTGAGTAATTCGTGATGCCAGGTGATAAAGGGAATCGACCTTTTATCACCTTTTTTTTGAAACTAAGGATGTTATAAGGAGGAATATCGAATGGCTATTACAGCAGCAATGGTTAAAGAACTTCGTGAAAAAACAGGTGCAGGTATGCTCGACTGCAAAAAAGCACTCGTTGAAACTGACGGTGACATGAACGCAGCAGTAGATTTCTTGCGTGAAAAAGGGATCGCTAAAGCAGCAGCAAAAGGCGATCGTATCGCAGCTGAAGGGTTGACTGCAGTTGCAGTTGACGGCAACAAAGCGGCACTCGTTGAAATCAACTCAGAAACAGACTTCGTTGCGAAAAACGAACGTTTCCAAACACTCGTTCAAAACATCGCAGACGCTGTTCTCCGTAACGGTTCTGAGACAGCAGAAGCTGCTCTTGCTTCTGAATACGAAGCAGGCAAAACAATCGACACATACATCTCAGAAGAAGCTTCAACAATCGGAGAGAAAATCTCACTCCGTCGCGTAGCGCTCTTCACAAAAGCAGATGATGCAGTCTTCGGTTCTTACCTCCACATGGGTGGTCGCATCGGTTCAGTCGTCGTTATCGAAGGTACGACAGACGAAACAGTTGCAAAAGACGTTGCAATGCACATCGCAGCAGCACGTCCACTTTACGTTGACCGTACTTCTGTCACAGAAGAAGAAAAAGCACGTGAAGAAAAAGTCCTCACTGAGCAAGCATTGAACGAAGGAAAACCAGCTAACATCGTTGAAAAAATGATCGTTGGTCGTATGAACAAGTTCTTCGAGGAAATCTGCCTCGTCGATCAAACGTTCGTTAAGGATCCAGACTTCAAAGTTGGTAAATATGTAGAATCTAAAGGCGGTAAAGTCGTGTCATTCGTACGCTTCGAAGTTGGAGAAGGTATGGAAAAACGCGAAGAGAACTTCGCTGAAGAAGTTATGAACCAACTTAAAAAATAAGAATCGGGATCATCCTGATGACAAGAGAAGGAACACGTATGCTTCAATCCACTTTCGTGTGGAAGTGGTTCGTGTTCCTTTTTTACGGAATTTAGCAAGGGGGACATAGTCATGCAACCGAAATATAACCGGATTGTGTTAAAATTGAGCGGAGAAGCGCTCGCAGGAGATCAAGGGTTTGGGATTAATCCTGTCATCGTCAAATCCATCTCGGAACAGATTCGCGAATTGATTGAATTAAATGTTGAAGTAGCGGTCGTTGTCGGAGCTGGAAATATTTGGCGTGGTAAAACAGGTGCAGAACTTGGGATGGACCGGGCCAATGCCGATTATATGGGGATGCTAGCGACAGTCATGAACTCGCTTGCGCTTCAAGACAGTTTAGAAGATGTAGGTGTTGAAACACGTGTTCAAACATCGATCGAGATGCGCCAAGTAGCAGAACCATATATTCGTCGCCGTGCAATGCGTCATCTTGAAAAAGGACGAGTTGTTATTTTTGCAGCAGGTACCGGAAATCCTTATTTCTCAACTGACACAACGGCTGCTCTTCGTGCAGCAGAAATCGAAGCAGAAGTCATCTTGATGGCGAAAAACAATGTCGATGGTGTGTACTCAGCGGATCCGAACGTTGATCCAGAAGCGAAAAAATTCGAGACGCTCTCTTACTTGGATGTCTTAAAAGATGGACTCCAAGTCATGGATTCTACAGCTACATCACTTTGTATGGACAATGACATCCCGCTCATCGTCTTCTCGTTGATGGAAGAAGGTAACATCAAACGTGTCGTCATCGGTGACGAAATCGGGACAATCGTAAGGGGGAACTAATATGTCAAAAGAAATCTTAAAACAAGCCGAAGAACGGATGGAAAAAGCACATCTTTCACTTAAGAAGGAACTTGCGACACTCCGTGCAGGTCGTGCGAACGTTGCGATTTTGGATCCCGTTCAAGTCGAATACTATGGTTCACCAACACCGCTGAATCAAGTAGCGAATGTCAACACACCAGAGGCACGCCTAATCTTGATCACTCCTTGGGATAAGTCAATGGTGAGTGAGATTGAAAAAGCGATTCAACGTGCTGATCTTGGTCTTGCACCATCATCTGATGGTACGGTCATCCGTCTTGCGATTCCACCATTAACGGAAGAGCGTCGGAAGGAACTGGTTAAACTCGTCAAGAAGTATACGGAAGAAGGCAAGGTTGCCCTCCGTAACATTCGTCGTGACACGAACGAACAGTTGAAGAAACAAGAAAAAGATGGTGCATTGACAGAAGATGATCTACGTGGTTATACAGAAGATGTTCAGACGTTGACAGACAAGTTCGTCAAACAACTTGATCAAACGGCAACGGAAAAAGAACAAGAAATCATGGAAGTATGACGCGACGGATCGTCATGTGGGGGACTCTTTGTCACACGAAGAGTCCCTTTCTTCATAATTGAGAGAGGAGGAAGTGCGAATGTTTCAATGGTTGAATCAGACGAAAGAAACCGAAACCTATGAACGGGTGCCAGAACATGTTGCGATCATCATGGATGGAAATGGACGATGGGCAAAAAAACGTGGGCTTCCGCGAATTATGGGACATCGTGAAGGGATGAAATCGATTCGAGAAGTCGTTCGAGTTGCAAATGAGCTTGGTATCAGAAGCTTGACACTATATGCCTTTTCAACTGAAAACTGGACGCGTCCAGAAGAAGAAGTTAATTTTTTGATGAAGCTCCCAGCTCAGTTTTTAGAATCAGATTTGAAAGAACTCGATGCCCAAAATGTTAAGGTCGAGGTAGCAGGTGAAGTATCTCGCCTCCCTCATTTCACGCGTGAGGCGGTCGAACAAGCGAAACTGGATACGCAACACAATACAGGACTTCGTCTGATTTTCGCTCTGAATTATGGAGGACGCGATGAACTCGTGCAAGTCATGCAAAAACTGGGCGCACAGGTTCAGGCAGGAACATTGTCACCGGATGCGATTACACCGGAGACGATCGAGCGCGAGCTAATGACAGGATCCGTAACCGATGTCGATTTCGTGATTCGAACGAGTGGCGAACAACGGTTATCGAACTTCTTACTTTGGCAAGCGGCGTACGCAGAGTTTTATTTTACAGATGTCTTGTGGCCAGAGTTTCGTCGGGATGCTTTCTTGGCAGCAATTGAAGATTACAATCAACGGACACGCCGATTTGGCGGCGTCTGATTAAATGAGGAACTAGCTTATGAAAACTCGGATTATCACAGGGATATGGGCAGGCGCCATCTTTTTGGCGCTTTTGTACATCGGTGGACTTCCCTTTTTAGCGTTTATGGCAGTACTAACGATTCTCGGTTATACCGAGCTCGTCCGGATGCGACAATGGAGCGGCTCGCGCATTCCACGAATTTTATTCGGGATCGGTACGTTATTACCATTCGTCGGTATCTATGAAGAGGCAGTCGATCGGACACTCCCAATCGGACTTTCACCAATCGCTTGGGCAATGATCATTTTATTGATCGGTCTCTTTTGGAACGTGTTTTCGAAAAATGTCTTTACGTTCGATGATGTCGCCTTTTTACTGCTGACTGCGGTTTATGTTGGTGTCGGTTTTGCATCGTTCGCCTACATCCGCTTACTCGAACATGGATTAACGTGGTCGCTCTTGATCATTCTCTTGATCTGGTTTACGGATTCAGGGGCGTACTTCGTCGGGAAACGATTTGGTAAGAATAAACTGTGGCCGTCAATCAGCCCGAACAAAACGATTGAAGGGGCAGTCGGTGGCGTGCTACTTGCCATCTTACTCGGTGTCGTGTTTGAAAGTATCGAACCGACAGTCGGTTTTGGGAAAGTCATTGTCCTTGCCATCATCGTTGCCGTCGTTGGGCAACTTGGTGACTTGGTCCAGTCCGCTTACAAACGCCATTATGGTGTGAAGGATTCTGGAACGTTACTACCGGGCCATGGTGGTATTCTAGATCGGTTCGACAGCATGATGATCGTCTTTACGGTCCTCGTCGTACTCGATATCTTTGCTTGAGGAGGCACTTCATTATGAAGAAAATCAGTATCATCGGTGGAACGGGATCGATTGGTACGCAGACACTTGATGTCATTGCGGCTAATCCAGATCTTTTTGAATTGACGAGTTTTGCATTTGGTCGCAACACGACGGTCGCCGTACCGTGGTTGAATCGTTTGCAACCGATGCTTGTCGGAGTTCAAGATGAGACAACACGTCAAGAACTCGAGCAGCAGTTGAGTTATCAGCCGACGATCGTCATCGGTGAAGAAGGATTGCTTGATGTCGTGACGCATCCTGAAGTCGATACAGTCATTACAGCGGTCGTAGGAGCTGTCGGCTTACGTCCGACGCTTGCCGCGATCGAGGCGGGTAAAACGATTGGTCTTGCGAACAAAGAAACACTCGTCACGGCAGGGCACCTTGTCATGAAGCTCGCGCGCGAAAAAAACGTGACGATTTTACCCGTTGATAGTGAACATGCGGCGATTTTCCAATGCTTGAACGGGGAGCGGCGAGAGGATGTGCGTCAAATCATCTTAACGGCATCAGGCGGAAGCTTCCGTGATCAATCACGGGAAGAACTGGCAGACGTGACGGTCGAACAAGCACTGGCGCATCCGAACTGGTCGATGGGAGCAAAAATCACGATTGATTCGGCGACGATGATGAACAAAGGGTTCGAAGTCATTGAAGCGCACTGGTTATTTGATGTCGACTATGCGGATATCGATGTCGTCATTCATCGTGAATCGATCATCCACTCGATGGTTGAGTTCAACGATGGTGCCGTCATGGCGCAGCTTGGTATGCCCGACATGCGGGAGCCGATTCAGTACGCTCTTACATATCCGTCCCGCCTTGAAATCCAAGGGGGAGAACGGTTAAACTTAAAGGAAATCGGACGCTTACACTTTGCTGATGCATCATTTGATCGTTATCCGTTGTTACGACTTGCTTTTGAAGCGGGTCAAGCCGGTGGATCGATGCCATCAGTACTCAATGCTGCGAACGAACAAGCAGTGGACCGTTTTTTAAAAGGGGACATTCGCTTTTTAGAAATCGAAGCGAGCGTTGAGGCGGCGCTTCAAGCTCACACCCTTATCGACGAGCCTTCCTTGGATCAAATCCTTGAAGCCGATCGATGGGCGCGTGAGTTCGTATCGTCTCTTACATTCGCTAACTAAGGATGGGATAAGTAATGACGACCTTTATTTCAATCGTACTGATGTTCGGTGTACTCGTCGCCGTCCATGAATGGGGTCATCTCGTAATGGCGAAGCGGGCAGGTATTCTCTGTCGGGAATTCGCGATTGGATTTGGACCGAAGATCTTTTCAGTGTTTAAAAATGAGACGTTGTATACGGTGCGCCTGTTGCCGATTGGCGGTTATGTCAAGATGGCGGGTGAAGAACCTGAACTCGTTGAGATCAAATCAGGTCAAACCGTCGGATTACAGTTAAAAGACGGTGTCATCGAGACGATTTATTTCGATGCAGATCAGCCACAAGTCGACCAAGTCGTTACTGTCGAGCGGATTGACTTGTTGCGTCAACTCGAACTCGTTGGGTTACAGGATGAGACCTCGGTCCGATACCCTGTCTCCCCGACAGCATTTCTTGTCGAAGGTCAGACACGGACACAAATTGCGCCGTATGACCGCACATTTGGTTCGAAATCCGTTTGGAAACGCGTCCTTGCGATTGCTGCAGGACCGTTCATGAACTTTGTCCTCGCGTTCGTCATTTTATTCGGTCTTGCCTTATATAATGGCTCTCCGACAGGGGAAAGCGTCATCGGAACAGTACAAAAAGGTTCACCTGCCGATCAAGCAGGACTTGTTGAAGGTGACCGGATCATCTCAGTCAACGGACAGGATACAGCCAAATGGACGGATTTACGTGCTGGATTCCAAGATCGTGCTGGGAAAGCGACAGAAGTAAAATATGAGCGTGATGGGAAAGAGACGACAACTGAAATCACGCCAAAAGTGCAACAGCAAGGAGAACAGAAGGTCGGCATCATCGGTGTTACGAATGAGACAGAAAAATCATTCGGAACAGCACTACAAACGGGCGTTTCAGAAACATGGCGGATGTCGACGCTCATCGTCGGAGCGGTTGGAGATCTCGTGACCGGTGTCGTTGGCGTCGATCAATTATCAGGACCAGTCGGGATCGTCAAGATGACCGATCAGGTCGCAGATAGTGGGTTCTCGATGCTATTGACATGGACTGCATTGTTGTCCGTGAACTTAGCAGTCTTCAACTTATTACCACTTCCAGCACTTGACGGAGGACGCTTGCTGTTCCTCTTCCTTGAAGCCTTACGCGGTAAACCGGTCGATCCTCAAAAAGAAGGATTGGTTCACTTCGTCGGTTTTGCGCTTTTGATGTTACTCATGCTCGTCGTTACTTGGAACGACATTCAAAAATTCTTTTAATTAATCACTCAGTCAAAGGAGTTCGTGACTCATTATGAAACAATCAAAACTATTCATGCCAACGTTGCGTGAAGTACCATCTGATGCAGAAGCCATCAGTCACCAACTCTTGCTTCGTGCAGGATTCATGCGTCAAAATGCCGCTGGAATCTATTCGTATCTCCCACTCGCAAAACGCGTTCTCGCAAACATCGAGACAATCATTCGCGAGGAATTAGAGGCAGCGGGTGCGCAAGAATTACTGATGCCAGCGATTCAACCAGCTGAACTATGGGAAGAAACAGGACGCTGGGATATCTATGGACCTGAATTAATGCGCTTGACGGATCGTCATGATCGCCGGTTCGCGCTCGGAGCGACGCACGAGGAACTGATCACTTCAATCGTTCGTGATGAATTGAACTCGTACAAAAAGTTACCGGTCAATCTCTTCCAGATTCAAATGAAATACCGTGACGAACGTCGCCCACGTTTCGGTTTATTACGTGGTCGTGAGTTCATCATGAAAGATGCATACTCGTTCCATTCGTCACAAGAGAGCTTAGACGAAGAGTATCAAAACATGTTTGATACGTATTCGCGGATTTTCTCACGTGTGGGTCTTGAGTTCCGTCCAGTCGTCGCTGACTCGGGTGCAATCGGTGGTAGTGGAACACATGAGTTCCATGCGTTAGCAGCAATCGGTGAAGATACGATCGTCTACTCGGACCAATCGGATTATGCAGCGAACTTAGAGATGGCAGAGTCGATCGATGCCTATCCGAAGCAAGACAAAGCACCAGAAGCACTTGAAGAAGTGCATACAGCAGATGCGAAGACGATCGAAGCGGTCAGTGCACATCTGAACTTACCAGCAAATGAATCGATCAAGACCGTCATCTTCAAGACGGAACAAGGGCTTGTCATGGCACTCGTCCGAGGCGATCACGAAGTCAACGATATCAAATTGAAAAACTATCTGGGCGCACTCGACATCACGATGGCGAGCGACGAAGAGATTGAAGCAGCGCTGCACTCAACGCCTGGAACACTCGGACCGATCGGGGCAGACATGAAGATCGTCGCCGATTACGCGGTACGTGCCTTGACGAACGCTGTCTGTGGTGCAAACAAAGCGGAAACACATTATATCCATGTCGATCCAAGCCGTGATTTCGAAGCAGACTATACGGACTTGCGCTTCGTCGAAGAAGGTGACGCGTCACCAGACGGCAACGGAAACGTTAAATTCGCACGTGGCATCGAAGTCGGTCAAGTCTTCAAACTCGGAACACGTTACTCTGAAGGAATGGGAGCGACGTTCCTTGATGAAGGCGGTAAAGCACAACCACTCATCATGGGATGTTACGGCATCGGTGTCTCGCGGACATTGTCGGCAGTCGTCGAACAACATTATGATGAGCGCGGAATCATTTGGCCAAAAGCGATCGCACCATACGATGTCCATTTGATTGTCGTCAATGGTAAAAATGCAGAACAGCTTGAACTCGGAGAAACACTATACCGGGAGTTGACAGCTGCAGGATTCAGCGTCCTGCTTGACGACCGGAAAGAACGAGCAGGCGTCAAATTCGCCGATGCGGATTTGATTGGTCTACCGGTTCGCTTGAACGTCGGCAAAAAAGCGGCAGAAGGAATCGTCGAATTAAAAGCTCGTCGCGGTGGCGATGCAGAAGAAATTGGACAAGAACAAGTCGTTGAGGCTGTTCGTTCACTCTATGAAGGTTTAGAATAAAGAATGGAGACGGTCACTTTTCATAAAGTGACTGTTTTCTTGTCTCACACCCATTCGCCCCTTGGGCAATCCGCAAGAGGAGGAGGAGTTGCTGTCACGGTGTGAAGCGATCAGACAGCACAATTGCGAGTGGATACACAACAACGCATGTCACTGTTGCTGAGTGACTTGGAATTACCGAACGGTATCATTGAAGAATACTTTAACGAAGCAGTTCTTGAGAAGCTTCGCGTCAATAAAGCAAAAGCAACCTGGACATTTGAAATCCGCTTGCCACACGTTTTGCCCCAAAACGTCTATCAACTCTTTACGAGTCGTTTGATAAGTCGGTATCAGCAATTCGCCGAAGTCAAGGTCATCCTATACGCGGATGGTCGACCAGACGAACGCCTGTATCATGATTACTGGCCATATGTCGTGCAAGATCTCGCCGACGTTTCATCGGCGATGCGGACACAACTCGGACGTGTCTTACCGGAGTTCAAAGAACAGAAATTATTCATTCCAGTCCGGAGTGAACCGGAAGCAGGATTCTTAAAAAGTAGCTTATGTGGGGAATTGCAGTTACTTTATAGTGCTTACGGATTCCCGAAATTCAACTGTGAACCGATTGTTCAAATTAACGAATCGAAACAAGAAGCGTTGCGCAATCAGGTGAAACAGGAAGACATGGAAGAAGCAAAGCGGATGCTCGAGTTGCAATTCAAACGGGAACAATCGCGGGATGACGATGAAGGACCGGTTGAGATCCGGATCGGAAAACCGATTCAAGATGAGATTGTCCCAATCAAGACGATCCAAGACGAGGAACGACGGATCGCGATTCGTGGTCTCGTCTTCTCGGCAGAGAGTCGTGAACTACGAAGTGGAAAGACGATCTTTACGTTTAAGATGACGGATTATACGGACTCCCTCGTCGTCAAGATGTTTGCGCGTGACGAAACAGACGTCAAGATTCTCTCTGCGATCAAAAAAGGGATGTGGATCCAGGCGGCAGGTCGCGTTGAGTTCGATACATTCCTGCGCGATCTTTGTATGATGATTGCCCAACTGTCAGAAGTGAAGATGGAAGCACCGGCTGACCCTTGGGCAGGCGAGAAGCGTGTCGAGTTACACGCGCACTCGCAAATGAGCCAGATGGACGCCGTCATGAACGTGACGAAATACGTTGAACGAGCGGCGAAATGGGGTCATCCTGCTGTTGCGATCACGGATCACGCGGGTGCCCAAAGTTTCCCGGATGCCTACTATGCCGGAAAGAAAAACGATATCAAGGTATTGTATGGAATCGAAGCGAATGTCGTCGATGACGGGGTGCAAGTCGCCTATCATCCCGTGGACCGTAACTTAGATGACGCGACATTCGTCGTCTTTGACGTCGAGACGACGGGTCTATCGGCGATGTACAACAAGATCATCGAACTTGCAGCCGTCAAGATCCACGACGGTGATATCATCGATAAGTTCGAAGCATTCGCGGATCCGAAGCATCTATTGTCGGCGACGACGATTGATTTGACAGGGATCACCGATGATATGGTCCGCGGAAAACCAGACCCGGAACAAGTCGTCAAGGAATTCATGGACTGGGTCGGCGACTCGATTCTCGTTGCCCATAATGCCTCATTCGATATCGGATTCTTGAATGCGACACTCCGTTCCGGTGGACACGATGAATCGGTCTTGCCAGTCATTGATACGCTTGAGCTAGCCCGTGTTTTGATGCCGACGCTAAAAAACCACCGATTGAACACACTCGCGAAACGATTTGACATCGAATTGACGCAGCATCACCGCGCCATCTATGACGCGGAAGCGACAGGCTATTTGATGGTCAAATTGCTGCAAATGGCAGATGAGATGTTCGACATGAAGACACACGCCTCACTCAACCGGGAGATGGGGAAAGATATCTCGCGGGCACGACCATACCACGCGACGGTCTATGCGAAGAACCGGACGGGCTTGAAGAATTTGTACCAATTGATTTCGATTGCTCACACGAAACACGTGCACCGTGTCGTCCGCACACCACGCTCGCAACTCGTCGCGCATCGGGATGGATTGATCATTGGATCAGCTTGCGATAATGGCGAGGTGTTTGATGCTGCCTTGAACAAGTCGGACGAAGATTTAGCAAAAGTGATGCAGTTCTATGATTTCATCGAGATTCAGCCACCCGCGATGTATGGTCATTTGATTGAACGGGAAATCGTTCAGAATGAACTCGAACTGCGCGAACTGATCAAAAAGATCATCCGCGTCGCGGAAGAACATGATATCTTACCAGTCGCGACAGGGAACGTGCATTACCTCGATCAACATGACGCGACGTACCGGGAGATCTTGATCCGGACGCAAGGTGGAGCAAACATGCTGAATATGCGAAAACAATTGCCACCGGCACACTTCCGGACGACGAAGGAAATGATGGATGACTTCAAGTTCCTCGGACCGGATGTGTCGGAACGTCTCGTCATCACGAACAGTCAAGCCGTCGCGGAACAGTTCGAGAACATCGACATCATTCCAAAGGATCTCTATACACCGAAGATCGAAGGGGCAGATGAAGAAGTACGGAACTTGTCGTACGATATGGCGCACCGGATTTACGGCGACACGTTACCGGAGATCGTCGAAGCCCGCCTCGAAAAAGAGTTGAAGTCGATCATCGGTCACGGATTCGCCGTTATCTATCTGATTTCCCATAAACTCGTTAAAAAATCACTCGACGACGGCTATTTGGTCGGTTCACGAGGATCGGTCGGATCAAGTCTCGTTGCGACGATGACCGAGATCACGGAAGTCAATCCATTGCCACCGCATTACGTCTGTCCGAATTGTAAGGAATCGGAGTTCTTCGATGACGGTTCCGTCGGTTCGGGATTCGATTTACCGGATAAGTCTTGTTCGAAATGTGATGTCCCATTGTTTAAGGATGGTCATGATATTCCGTTCGAGACGTTCCTCGGATTTAAAGGGGATAAAGTACCGGATATCGATTTGAACTTCAGTGGAGAATACCAGCCACAAGCCCATGCCTATACGAAAGTCCTGTTCGGTGACGATTACGTCTACCGTGCCGGAACGATCGGTACGATCGCTGAGAAGACAGCGTATGGCTACGTCAAAGGGTATCAGTCGGAGAATGAGTTGACGTATCGGAATGCGGAAGTCGATCGTCTCGTCAGTGGTGTCACCGGTGTCAAACGGACGACCGGACAACACCCGGGTGGGATCATCGTTGTACCGGACTATATGGATATTTACGATATTAGTCCGATTCAGTATCCGGCAGACGATATGGGTTCTGAATGGAAGACGACACACTTTGACTTCCACTCGATTCACGATAACTTACTCAAACTCGATATCCTCGGTCACGATGACCCGACAATGATCCGGATGCTACAAGATCTGTCAGGACGTGATCCGAAGACGATTCCGGTCGATGACCCAGAAGTCATGAAAATCTTCAGTTCGACGGAATCGATCGGTGTAACGCCGGAACAGATTGATTCAAAAACAGGAACGCTCGGCATTCCGGAGTTTGGAACAAAGTTCGTCCGCCAAATGTTAGAAGAGACGAAACCGACGACGTTCTCAGAGCTCGTTCAGATTTCAGGACTCTCGCACGGAACGGATGTCTGGCTCGGAAACGCCAGCGAATTGATCTACAACGGAACGTGTGAACTAAAAGACGTCATCGGTTGTCGAGATGACATCATGGTCTACTTGATCTACGCCGGTCTTGAACCGTCGCTTGCCTTTAAAATCATGGAGTCGGTCCGAAAAGGGAAAGGACTCTCGATTGACATGGAAGAGGCGATGATCGAGAACGATGTACCTCTCTGGTATATCGATTCTTGTAAGAAAATCAAGTACATGTTCCCGAAAGCCCATGCTGCCGCCTACGTCTTGATGGCTGTCCGGATTGCTTACTATAAGGTCCACCATCCGATGTATTACTACGCTTCGTACTTTACGGTTCGTGCGGGTGACTTTGATATCGGTGCGATGAATAAAGGCTCTGCTGCCGTTCGGAAAGTCTTGCAAGACATCAAGGATAAAGGATTTGAAGCGACGGCGAAGGATAAAGGGCTGTATACGGTTCTTGAAATCGCGCTTGAGATGATCGAACGTGGCTTTACGTTCCAAAAGGTCGATCTCTACCGCTCAAGTGCAACGGAATTCCTCATTGACGGAGATACGTTGTTACCACCGTTTAATGCCGTGACAGGTCTCGGGACGAATGCAGCGAAGCAGATCGTCGAAGCACGTAAAGGCGGCGAATTCCTCTCGAAGGAAGACCTCCAAAAACGCGCTAAGTTATCGAAATCGATCATTGAGACGCTCGATAACCTAGGCTGTCTCGAAGGGTTACCGGACGAGAATCAGCTCTCCTTGTTCGACTTGTAAGCCCTTAGGAACACTTGCTTTGAGCGCTTTCCTATGCTATATTGAGTGAGGAAATGTTTTTTATACTACGACTTGGAAGGAGTAGGGGGACCTGCTCCTTTCTTGTTTGTTTTTTGAAGGAGGATGAAGATGACGAACGTAACGGAAAAGGTCGAAGCGCTCGCAAAACCAATCGTCGAACGAGAGGGGATGGAGCTAGTCGACGTTGAATTCGTCAAAGAAGGGGCGGATTGGTTCCTACGTGTCTCCATCGACAAAGAGGGTGGCGTGGATCTTGAAGACTGCGTCAAAATCAATGAACAGTTATCGGAAGCATTGAATGACAATGATCCGATCGACGAGCCGTATTACCTCGACGTCGCTAGTCCAGGAGCGGAACGTCCACTGAAGAAAGACGAGGACTTCGAAAAGGCGATTGGGAAACATGTGTACATCAAAACGCACGATCCAGTAAAGAATGCGGTTGAATTCGAAGGAACGTTGCTCGCGTACACACCTGAGATGCTTGAAATCGAAGTGCGTGTCAAAACAAGAAAATTGAAAATTGAGATACCGGTCGACAAGATTTCACTTGCGCGACTTGCGGTAATGTTCTGACGGAAAGGAAGAGAACGATGGGACCACAGTTACTCGAGGCGATCAATCAAATCGCGAAAGAGAAGGAAATTGACAAGAACATCATCATCGATGCGCTCGAACAGGCATTGATTTCAGCGTACCGACGCAACTTCGGAAAAGAATCGGAGGCTGTAAAGGTCGAATTCGACCAGCAGACAGGAGACATCCGTGTCTTCGCGCTTAAGGAAGTCGTCGAACGATTGACACAACCAGAAGAGCAACTTTCGCTTGAAGAAGCGCACGAGATCGATCCGACATATGAACTCGGCGATTTCCATAAAGTCGAAGTGACGCCAGGCGACTTCGGTCGTGTTGCAGCACAAACGGCGAAACAGATCGTCACACAAAAAATGCGTGAAGCAGAACGCGAACGCATCTACAATCACTTCGCGGATCGTGAAGATGAGATCATGACAGGTATCGTCGAGCGTCAAGATGCACGCAACTTGTACGTCAACCTAGAAGGTATCGAAGCTGTCTTGACGACACACGAGCAAATGCCGAACGAGCGTTTCGGGATTCGTGATCGCATCAAGGTGTACGTCACGAAAGTTGATCCAATGGTCAAAGGATCAGGGGCATCGATTCTTGTGTCACGGACACATCCAGGTCTCTTAAAACGTCTCTTTGAAATCGAAGTACCAGAGATTTCAAGTGGCGAAGTCGAAGTCAAGTCTGTGGCGCGTGAAGCGGGCGACCGTTCGAAAATCGCAGTCGCGGCGGATGACATCGATCCAGTCGGTGCATGTGTCGGGCAAAAAGGGGCACGTGTTCAACGCATCGTCAATGATTTGAACGGGGAAAAAATCGATATCGTCCGTTACTCGGATGATCCGAAAGAATATGTTGCGAATGCACTCAGCCCAGCTCAAGTCGTTGCGGTCTATGTCAACGAACCAGCGAAAGCGACAATCGTCGTCGTTCCAGATTTCCAATTGTCGCTTGCCATCGGGAAACGTGGTCAAAACGCGCGTCTCGCAGCGAAATTGACAGGATGGAAAATCGACATCAAGAGCGAGTCTGAAGCGGAAGCAATGGATCTCGAAGATGTCTTCGCGACGGAAGAGCCGGCAGTAGAAGCGGTCCAAGTCGAAGGCGAGGAATAATTCGTGCAAAAAAAGGTACCATTACGTAAGTGTGTCATCACACAAGAAATGAAACCGAAAAAAGAATTAATTCGCGTCGTCCGGACACCTGAACAAGAGGTCGTCATCGATTTAAATGGTAAGATGAATGGGCGAGGTGCCTATTTATCGAAAGATGCGGCAGTCATTGCGACGGCGAAGAAAAAACGGACGCTTGATCATCATTTGAAGGTCAAGACGACAGATGCCTTATACGATGAATTGCTTGAAATCGCGGGAGGTACAAATGAGTAAATGGGAATCCCTTCTCGGTCTCGCGAATCGAGCTAGAAAAGTGACGACGGGAGAAGAACTCGTACTGAAAGAAGTACGAGGAGGACAAGCGAAGCTTGTTCTTTTAGCAGCAGATGCGGGGGCTGCCACGCGTAAGAAAGTCACAGATAAATGTACGAGTTATCAGGTTCCTTACCTAGAAGTCGCCGACCGGACGATTCTCGGTCAAGCATTAGGAAAGGATGCGCGTGTTGTCGTGTCAGTCAATGAAGCCGGATTTGCGAAAAAGCTAACTGAACTCCTCTCGAACGACTAATTGGAGGTGGATCCTTTGGGTAAGCGTGTATACGAATTCGCCAAGGAACAAAACGTAACAAGTAAGCAGGTCATCACCCAGCTCGAAAAGCTGGAGAAACCAGTCAAGAATCATATGGCAGTATTAGATGAACAGACAGTACAGCAACTCGATCAAGTATTTAATCCCGAAAAATATCGGGCTCAAAAGACGGAGGCTCCAAAACAAGTGAAATCAGATAATAAACCGAACCGACCAGGAAGTACAAACAAACCAGCAGGTAACCAATCACGTAACAGCAAAGGCGGACGCCCAGAATTCGGCAACCGTAACAACCGTGGGGGCAAACGTCGTCCGAACCAAAAGAAAGCAGAACCACGCAAACTTGAAGTAGCGGATCCGAACTCGAAGTCGAGTCAACGGAAAGCAGCTCGCCGAGCGCAAGAAGAGGCGATGGCAAACGTCGTTCAATACTCTGACAACTTGACAGTCGGTGAACTCGCTGAAAAAATGGCGAAAAAACCGAATGAACTGATCATGAAATTGATGGGTCTCGGTGTCATGGCGACGATCAACCAAGATCTTGATGACGAGACAGTCGAACTGCTCGCGACAGAGTTTGGTTTTGAAGTCGAAAAGACTGTCCAAGTCGATGAGACGGACTTTGATCAATACGAATTGAACCTTGACCAGTACGAATTGTCTGAACGTCCACCGGTCGTTACGATCATGGGACACGTCGACCACGGTAAAACGACATTGCTCGATTCGATCCGTAACACGAAGGTCACTGCAGGCGAAGCCGGCGGGATCACGCAGCACATCGGTGCTTACCAAGTTGAGATTGACGGCAAGAAGATCACGTTCCTTGATACACCAGGTCACGCGGCGTTCACGACGATGCGTGCACGTGGAGCAGATGTCACGGATATCGCGATCATCGTCGTTGCAGCCGATGACGGTGTCATGCCGCAGACGGAAGAAGCGATCAGCCACGCGAAAGCAGCTGGCGTTCCAATCATCGTCGCTGTCAACAAGATGGATAAAGAGGGTGCGAACCCTGACCGTGTCAAACAAGAATTGACAGAGTTCGAACTCGTTGCAGAGGACTGGGGCGGCGATACGATCTTCGTACCGGTTTCAGCTCTTAAAGGAGACGGCATCGACGAATTGCTCGAGATGATCCTTCTCGTCTCAGAAGTTCAAGAATACAAATCAACACCAGACATGAACGGTCGCGGAACAGTCATCGAGGCGAAACTCGATAAAGGACGCGGTCCAGTCGCTACACTTCTCGTTCAACACGGAACACTTCGCGTTGGTGACCCGATCGTTGTCGGTCACACGTTCGGTCGTATCCGGGCAATGGTCAACGATATCGGTCGTCGTGTCAAAGAAGTCGGACCATCGACGCCAATCGAAATCACAGGTCTAAACGATGTCCCGAAAGCGGGCGATCAATTCTTCGCATTCGAAGATGAGAAAAAAGCACGCCAAATCGGTGAAGCACGTTACCAACGTGAAATCGAAGCACAACGTCGCGATTCAGCGAAAGTTAGCTTAGAAGATCTCTTCGACCGCATCAAAGAAGGCGAAGTCAAGGACCTCAACATCATCATCAAAGGTGATGTCCAAGGTTCAGTTGAAGCCTTAGCCGGTTCATTGAAGAAAATTGATGTCGAAGGTGTTAAAATTAACATCGTACACTCAGGTGTTGGTGCGATCACGGAAGGTGACGTCATCCTCGCCTCGGCAGCAAATGCGATCATCATCGGATTCAACGTTCGTCCGGATGGTAACGCGAAATCAATGGCGGATCAGGAGAAGGTTGAAATTCGTCTTCACCGGATCATCTATAACGCGATTGAAGAAATCGAGCAAGCGATGAAAGGTCTCCTTGATCCTGAATTCGTCGAGAAAATCATCGGTCAAGCTGAAGTCCGCGATGTCATCAAAGTATCGAAAGTTGGTACGATCGCGGGTGGATATGTCACGGAAGGTAAGTTAACGCGTGATGCAGGTGTCCGTGTCGTTCGTGACAGCATTGTCATCTACGAAGGAAAACTCGATACACTTCGCCGCTTCAAAGATGATGTCAAAGAAGTCGCTGCTGGTTACGAGTGTGGTATTAAGATCGAACGTTATGATGACGTAAAAGTCGATGATGTCATCGAAGCGTTCATCATGGAAGAAGTCAAACGGAAGTAACAGAACGGAATCCATTCTTCCGAACTGGAGGGAACAAACATGAGTTTACGCTCGAATCGTGTCGCCGAACAGGTGCGTAAGGAAATTACGCAACTGCTCATCAAGGATGTCAAGGATCCACGCGTCAAGCCGATTACCGTCACAGGTGTCGAAGTGACAGGAGACTTGCAACAAGCGACGATCTTCTATTCAGTCCTCGGTGACGAAAAAGCACGTGAGGATGCGCGCATCGGTCTTGAAAAATCAAAAGGCTTCATGCGTAAGGAAATCGGATCGCGGATTCGTCTGCGGAAAACACCTGAACTATTGTTCGAGGTCGATTCTTCTGTCGAATACGGATCACGCATTGATGAGTTGCTTCGGAATTTGAACAAAGATTAACACCTAAGGCAACCACGCGTGTGGTTGCCTTTTTTCAAGGAGGACATCACGTGGAACCCATCGGAGTATTACCACTAGATAAACCAGCCGGCATGACGAGTCATGATTGTGTCTTTCGTCTACGTCGCTTGTTTCAGACGAAAAAAGTCGGACATACAGGGACGCTTGACCCAGAAGTAACAGGTGTCTTACCGATTTGTCTCGGTCGAGCGACGAAACTTGCCCGTTTCATCACGGATGAAGGAAAACGTTACGCGGCGGAAGTGACGATCGGTTTTGCAACGACGACAGAAGATGCACACGGAGAGATCGTTCGTGAAACACCGGTCGAACCCGAAAGTATTACTGAAGAGGCGATCGCTGATATTCTGAGCGCCTTGACAGGAGAGATCGAACAGACGCCACCGTATTATTCAGCAGTCAAAGTGAACGGGAAGAAACTATACGAATATGCACGAAAAGGGATTGAAGTCGAGCGACCGACACGGATCGTCCGTATCGATCGATTGGAACGGACATCGGACCTTGTGTTCGAAGATGGTCTTTGTCGCTTCCGCCTTGATATCGCATGTGGAAAAGGGACCTATATCCGGACACTAGCAGTCGAAATCGGAGAACGACTCGGTTATGCGGCACACATGAGCGACTTACGCCGGACAGGTTCTGGTGCGATTGCTGAGACGGACACCGTCACACTCGAGACACTCGAATCGTATGAGACAGTCGAAGAGCGGATGCAACACGTCCTTCCGATCGAACACGTCATCCAAAAATGGCCACGATTGACGGTTGATGCAGCAACAGCGCAACGTGTCTTGAACGGAGCAAAGCTGACAAGCATTCCAGTCGAATTCGAGCTGTTTACTGTCTATAATGAAGAGGACGTACCTTTAGCGCTATATCGACGTCTTCCAGAAGAACAGGTAGCACGCGTCGAGGTCATGCTACAAATCGATTAAGATCGGAGAGAGCATCATGGACATCATACATTTGACATATCCGAAACAGCCTCAAAAAGCCCCTGCTGTCATCGCACTTGGCTTTTTTGACGGTGTACATCTCGGACATCAGCAAGTCATCGCAGCAGCACGGAAAGAAGCGGAGGCTCGTCGCCTGCCTTTGGCTGTCATGACCTTTGATCCACATCCGAAACAAGTACTTGGTAAAGGAGATGAACCGGTCCGCTACATCACGCCGCTTGAACGTAAATTAGAGAAAATCGAACGCCTTGGTGTCGATCGTGTTTACGTCATTGAGTTCACGATTCCTTTCTCGGAATTGTCACCGCAAGCTTTCGTCGATGAATATCTGATTGCGTCCGGTGCAGAGCATGTCGTCGCTGGATTTGATTATTCCTATGGTCGCTTCGGAGCTGGCAAAATGACGACGCTTGATTTTCATAGTCGTGGCACGTTCACGCACACCGTTGTAGCAGAGTTCCAAGAAGAAGCAGAAAAAATCAGCTCAACCCGGATTCGTCGTTTACTTGCTGCAGGAGAAGTCGAACCGGCTGCACGTTTACTCGGAGAACCCTACCAAATCAAAGGCACGATCATTCACGGTGACGCACGCGGTCGACAAATTGGCTTCCCGACAGCCAACATGCGCCCAGAATTCGCCTACGTCATACCGAAACTTGGTGTGTATGCGACATTCGTTCGCTTAGCGGACGGTCGTCGATTCAAAGCGATGACGAACGTCGGCAGACGCCCGACGTTTTATGAGACGGGAGACGTCAGTATTGAGACACATCTTCTTGACTTTGATGAGGATCTTTATGGTCAAGAATTGACGCTTGAATGGATTGCTTATTTACGCGATGAAAAAGCCTTCAATGGTATCGATCAATTGAAAGAACAGTTGGCACGAGACCGCGAAGAGGCAAATACACGATTAAGCGTTTGACAGTACGGACAGGGTTCGTTATGATAGGTCAGTACGATTACGTACAGCCGATTCACTTGGCATCTGGTCTCACCATCCGATGCTCGGGAATACGGTCATTCATAAGATGGAGGTGGAGTGACAATGGCACTCACAAAAGAACGTAAAAACGAAATCATCGAAGCATATGCTACGAAACAAGGTGATACTGGTTCGCCGGAAGTACAAGTTGCTGTTTTAACTGAACAGATCACAACTTTGAACGATCACTTACGTACACACAAAAAGGATCACCACTCACGTCGTGGTCTCTTGAAAATGGTCGGTCGTCGCCGTAACTTGCTCACATACCTTCGTAACAAGGATGTTGCACGTTACCGTTCGTTGATCGAGCGTCTTGGTCTCCGTCGCTAATCCCGACGAGAACGAGGTAGGGAAGCAGGAGCATCGTCTCCTGTTTCTTTTTTTTGCCGATTCATGGACTTTTTGCGCAAGAACCTACATAATTAGATTTGAATGAAAAAACGGATAGCAGTGAGAGGAGATTTGTGCATGTCACAAACAAAACAGACGTTTTCGACCGAACTCGGTGGACGTCCATTAACGATTGAAATCGGTCAATTAGCAAAACAAGCGAACGGAGCAGCATTGATTCGCTACGGCGATACAGCCGTTCTTGCTACGGTCGTTGCATCAAAACAACCGAAGGACTTAGATTTCTTCCCATTAACAGTGAACTATGAAGAAAAATTATATGCGGCAGGGAAAATCCCAGGTGGATTCCTCAAACGTGAAGGACGCCCTGGAGAGAGCGCGATCTTGACTTCGCGTCTGATCGACCGTCCGATCCGTCCATTATTCCCGGACGGTTTCCGTCACGACGTTCAAGTCGCGACGACGGTTCTTTCGTCAGATGCTGACAATTCACCAGAAGTCGCTGCGATGATCGGAGCTTCGATTGCGCTTTCGATCTCGGATATTCCATTCGACGGTCCAATCGCAGGCGTGACAATCGGTCGCGTCGACGGAGAGTTCGTCGTGAACCCGACTTCAGCGCAAATGGAAGTCAGCGACATCGACCTTCAAGTTGCCGGGACAAAACATGCCGTCAACATGGTTGAAGCAGGTGCGAAGGAAGTATCGGAACAAGCAATGCTTGAAGCGATCTTGCTCGGACACGATGTCATCAAGGAAATGATCGCGTTCCAAGAAGAAATCGTCGCACAAGTCGGTAAAGAGAAGTTTGACTACACGGTATCAAGCTTCGATGAGACAATCGTCAATCGCCTGAAAGCAGAAGCATTGGCAGAAGTCACACAAGCAGTTCAAGTCGAAGAAAAACAAGCACGTGACGTTGCCATCAACGAAGTCATCGCAAAATACATCGAGTTGTATGCAGCTGACGAGTCAGTCACAGCAGAACAACTAGCAGAAGTATCAGGCGTTCTCAACAAGTTCGTCAAAGACGAAGTCCGCCGTCTGATCACAGAAGATAAAATCCGTCCAGATGGTCGTGGTCTTGCTGAGATCCGTCCACTTGATTCAGAAGTCGGTCTCTTACCACGTGCACACGGTTCAGGTTTGTTCACTCGCGGTCAGACACAAGTCTTGTCTGTTGCGACACTCGGTGTTGCGGGTGACGCTCAAATCATCGATGGACTGGGTCTGAAGGAAGAGAAGCGTTTCATGCACCACTATAACTTCCCGCCATTCTCAGTCGGGGAAGCACGTCCGATGCGTGCACCAGGTCGTCGTGAAATTGGTCACGGGGCACTTGGAGAACGCGCACTCTTACCAGTTCTTCCGAATGAAGTCGATTTCCCGTACACGATTCGTCTCGTGTCAGAAGTCCTTGAGTCGAACGGTTCTTCATCACAGGCTTCAATCTGTGGTTCGATTCTTGCCATGATGGATGCTGGTGTTCCACTTAAAGCACCTGTCGCTGGTATTGCGATGGGCTTGATCATGGAAGGCGACAATTACTCGATCTTGACGGATATCCAAGGGATGGAAGATCATCTCGGAGATATGGACTTTAAAGTCGCTGGAACTCACGAAGGTGTCACAGCTCTGCAAATGGATATGAAAATTGGCGGAATCACGCGTCAAATCCTCGAAGAAGCACTCGAGCAAGCACGTCTTGGTCGTCTGCACATTCTTGAGCATATGCAAACGGTCATCGCTGAACCACGTGTCGAATTGTCACAATACGCACCAAAAATCGTCACACTCAAAATCAATCCAGATAAAATCCGTGATGTCATCGGACCTGGTGGTAAAGTCATCAACGGTATCATCGATGAGACAGGCGTCAAGATCGACATCGATCAAGACGGAACCGTCTTTATCGCTTCGACGGATCAAGCCGGCATCGATCGTGCCCGTCAATTGGTCGAAGATATCGTCCGTGAAGTCGTCGTCGGTGAAGAGTTCGATGGAACAGTTCGTCGTGTTGAGAAATTCGGTGCATTCGTCGAATTGTTCAAAGGAAAAGACGCACTCGTCCACATTTCGGAACTCGCACTTAACCGTGTCGGTCAAACGGAAGATGTCGTCAAACTTGGAGATAAGCTAAAAGTCCGTGTCACGGAAATCGATGACAAAGGACGCGTCAACGCTTCACACAAAGTCCTGCTCGTCGAAGGCTTAAGTGAAGAAGATCGTGCTGCATACGAAGAAAAGAAAAAGACAGAGCGTGAGAACCGCCCGCCACGTCGGGATCAGGGTTCACGCCCACCACGTGACGGACAACGTCCACCACGTCGTAACTAATGAATCCAAGGTGGCTCGACGGTGCAGAGAATGCAACGAGAGCCACCTTGTTTCCTATATTTGGAGGAATTACTATGATCGAACGGATACAATTAGAAAACGGAGTTCGACTGATCGTTGAACGGATGCCGGAAGCACGCAGCGTCGCGACCGGAATCTTCATTCAAGCAGGAAGTCGGACGGAACAGATCGAGGAGCATGGTATCAGTCATCTCATCGAGCATATGATGTTTAAAGGAACAAAACGCCATACGGCAAAAGAGATTGCGGTTTACTTTGACCGACTTGGTGGAAATATTAATGCGTTCACGAGTAAGGATCAAACGTGTTATTACGTCAAGACACTAGATGAACATGCAGGCGAAGCCTTTCACGTATTGGCGGACATGTTCCTTGAATCGACGTTTGACGCGGATGAACTGGAAAAAGAGAAAAAGGTCGTCATTGAAGAGATCAAGATGTACGATGACACACCGGATGATCTCGTCCATGAGTTATTAGCTGTTGCGGCTTACGGAGAAGATGTCATGGCTCGACCGATTCTTGGAACGGAAGAGAGTGTGCTTCGGATTGATCGTGCGATGATCGGACGATATCTCGAAGAAGCGTATGCTCCGGATCAAATCGTCATTTCCGTTGCCGGAAACGTCTCAGACGAGTTGATTGCGCAGATTCAAGAGCGGATGTCGATTCTCGAATCACGATCGAAGACACGCGAGACGACAGAGCCAAGGTTACAAAATGGTGTGATTCGTAAGGAAAAGGATACGGAGCAGGCTCATATTTGTTATAATTTCCGTGCGATTCCTTCTGCTGACCCACGTTTGCCTGCCCTCGCCTTACTCAATAATGCATTCGGTGCGACGATGTCGAGTCGCTTGTTCCAATCCATCCGAGAGGAACGCGGTCTTGCCTATTCAGTCTTTTCCTATTACACGACGTTTGACGATCATGGAACGTTCACGATCTATGTCGGCACGTCTCCGGAATCGGTCGAAGAGGTCGAACAGGTCCTCGCTGCTGAAATCGATCGCTTGAAGCGGGATGGATTATCGACGAAGGAACTCGAAGATGGGATTGAACAGCTGAAAGGTTCTCTGATTCTAGGCAACGAAGGCACATCGAGTCACATGAATCGAAACGCCCGAAATGAGTTGCATCTACATCGCCATCCATCACTTGAAGAAGTGTTAGCGGATGTCGAACGGATTCGTCCATCGGATATCGAAGGGCTGATTGAGCACATCTTTTCGGAGGAACCGGCAAAGGCCTATATTCTTCCGGCAGACGAAGAAGAGGAAGCATGATAGCAGAACGGAATAGATGAAACATATGAAATGACGATGTCGAGAAAGAAGGAATACCGTTGAATTTAGCTGAATTGATTCAAGTCATACAGACGCAAAAAATCGAACGAATGGTAGAAGTGGACGTTACGTCCATTACGACCGATTCACGGGATGTTAAACCGGGAACATTGTTCGTCGCCATCAAAGGATATACTGTTGATGGACACGACTATGCTAAACAGGCGGAAGCACAAGGAGCGGTCGCGATCGTTGCGGAACAACCGGTCGACGTGTCGATTCCTGTCATTCTTGTTCGTAGTACATCACGTGCCATTGCCGAGTTGGCTGGCAAATTCTATGATTATCCTTCTGAAAAGATGCGGATGATTGGTATTACGGGAACGAATGGGAAAACGACGACGACGACGATCGTCCGTGATATATTAGCGCACCTTGGTCGGAAGACGGGCATCATCGGTACGGTTGAAGTCAAGATTGGTGACCGCGTCGTGCCAAGTCGCAATACGACACCACAAAGCTCCGAGTTACAAGCCTTTCTGTATCAGATGCACGAAGAAGATGTCCAAGATGTCATCATGGAAGTCTCTTCACATGGATTAGAGCTTGGTCGGGTAACGGGTGTCGATTACGACGTTGCGGGATTCACGAATCTGACGCATGATCACCTTGATTTCCACAAAACGTTTGAAAACTATGCGCGTGCCAAAGGATTGTTGTTTGCACAACTCGGTCAACGGCTGTCGACAGAGAAAGTCGCGGTCTTGAATGCGGATGATCCGACGAGTGAGCTGTATGAGATGATGACAGGTGCTCGTGTCATGACATACGGCATCGACAACGCAGCTGATCTTCGAGCAACAGCGATTGAACAGTCGCTTCAACAAACGACGTTCACGATGCTGTACAAGGAAGAACAAGTCGATGTCACGGCGAATTTCATCGGTCGCTTCAACGTCTACAATCTGTTGCTTGCGACAGGGATCCTCTTATCTTGCGGATATGAGCTAGCGACGATTGCAGGCGCGATTTCAGCAATCCGTCCGGCAAAAGGTCGGATGCAACGCTTGCCGATTGAAGGATATAACGTGTATGTCGACTATGCGCATACGCCTGACGGCATCGAACAGTGTCTGAAAGCACTCGTTGACGTACCGAAGGAAAAGATCGTCTTCCTGATCGGGACAGGTGGAAATCGCGATGTGACGAAACGACCAAAGATGGGCGAACTCGCTTCGACGTACGCAGGAACCGTTGTCATCACAACGGATGATCCACGATATGAAGCATATGAGTCGATTACATCCGGCATCGCCAAAGGGATGACCCACGATCAGTTCGTTGAAATCGGTGATCGGGAAGAGGCTGTGCGTTACGCAGCACGACTCGCACGACCAGATAATATCGTCATCTTAGCCGGTAAGGGCCATGAAAAATATCAAATCATTGGGGATGAGAAATTCCCGCTCGATGAGGAAATCATCGTCAAAGAGATGATACGGCAAATGGAGGAACAGAAGTGACTTATCAACCAATCGTTGTAACCATAGATCAATTTGAAACATTCGTAAAAACACATCCCAAAGGCGACTTACTCCAGCTTCCAGCATGGGGAGAAGTCAAAAGCGCGACAGGATGGACACATGAACGGATCGCGGTCGGAACGGCTTCCGGTGAGATTGCCGGAGTTGGTCTTCTTTTGTTCAAGAAAGTACCGAAGCTACCGTTCACGCTTTGTTATGCACCGCGCGGTTTCGTCGTCGATTATACGGATACGGACGCACTTCGCGCCCTTCGTGACGAAGCGATTCGTGTCGCAAAACAACAGAAGGCAATTGCGATTAAATTTGATCCAAACGTCGAGCGGGAAGAATATCCTGGTCTGTTGCAGGAGATGCAAGGACTTGGCTTTAAACATAATGGCTTCGGTGGCGGTTTTGACTACGCGCAGCCACGCTTTACGATGGAGACGAGTCTTGTAGGGACAGAAAAAGAGATCTTCGACGGTTTCCATTCGAAGTTCCGCTACAACGTCCGCCTTGCTGAACGCAAAGGTATCGTATGCGAACAAGCGGATCGTGAAGGGCTAAAGACATTTGCGAAACTGATGGTCGAGACGGGCGAACGGGATGGTTTCTCGATCCGCGGTCTGGATTATTTCGAGAATCTGTACGATCATCTTCACCCAAAAGGTGATGCGGTCTTGTTTTTGACGAAACTCGATGTCGTTCGTGCGCTTGAGAATACGGAAGCCTTATTACTTCAAGCCGATAAGGAGCTCTCGAAGATTCATCGTCAGCTCGAGAAAGAAACGGCTGAGAAGAAGCTAAAAAGCTTAAACAACCGCTTGGAACAGACGACAGCACAAATCGAAAAAGCCGAGAAGTCGAAGACGGAATTGATGACGATTGCTGCCAAACATCCAAACGGTGTCATCCTGTCTGGTGGTCTTTTGACGCTTGCTGGTCGTCGCTCGTATTACTTATACGGCGCTTCATCGAACGAGTACCGGGAATTCATGCCGAACCACTTGATGCAGTGGACGATGATGCAATATGCGAAAGAACATGGTGCGCTCTCCTATGACTTCGGTGGAGTCAGTGGTTCGACAGACCCGGATGATCATTACGCGGGACTCTATGCCTTTAAATCTGGTTGGGGTAGCCGGATGATTGAAAAAATCGGTGAGTTCGATTATGTACTCAATCGTCCGCTCTATCTGTTGCTTGAGACTGGGTTACCGATTCTACAAAAACTTCGGAAGAAGCTTCGCCGCTGATGAAACGGGGAACAATCTTCGGTTGGATCGTATTTTTATTGACGATGTTTGCGATTGGATTGTTTCTTGCGGCATCCATGAATCGGATGCCGACGATTTTAATGGATCAACCGGAGCTCGGGATTGATAGTTGTCCACGAGATGTAGCGGGGGAAGATCGCTTAATTAATGCAAGCGAGACGAACCTGAAGCGTCTCCACCCAGCTGTCGAAGCAGGGGCAAAGGATCTGATCCGTGTTGCGCATTCGTGCTACAATATCGATATCAAGATTACGCAAGGATACCGCTCGATTCAGCAACAGAACGCGCTTTATGAACAAGGACGTTCTAAGGCAGGGGAAGTCGTCACGAATGCACGTGGTGGTGAATCGATGCACAATTATGGACTCGCTGTCGATTTCGTTCAGCTCGTGAATGGAGAGATTTCATATGATCTTGAGTATGATGGGAATCGGTCAGGGAAAAGTGATTGGCGTGAAGTCGCGGATATCGGAAAAGCGCTCGGTTTTGAATGGGGAGGCGATTGGAAACGATTCGTCGACTATCCTCATTTTGAGATGACGTTCGGGTATTCGCTCGACGAACTGAAGGCTGGTGAACGTCCAAGCCGTTCGGAAAAAGCGAAACGAACGGAAGAAGTCGAAGATTTGTTGAATACGTGATCAACGTCATTCCTGGAGTAATGTGGCAGGAATGACGTTTTTTTTAGATTTCCTAGTCCGATTGTTGGCAGATTGTGAAAATTCGGCTAGAATAGTGATAGTGATAAGTGGACGGCTCACGAAAAGTGAATATGAATTATAGGAGGTCATGTTGTGTCAAAGAAGAAGACGGAAAAAGTAAGCGTCTTTGCTCTTGGTGGCGCCGGTGAGATCGGGAAGAACATGTACGTCGTCGAACTCGACGAGGACATCTTCGTCATCGATGCCGGATTAATGTTCCCAGGAGACGAGATGCTTGGAATCGATAAAGTCATTCCAGACATCAGTTATTTAAAAGAAAACAAAGAGCGGATTCAAGGGATTTTCATTACCCATGGTCACGAGGATCATATCGGGGCACTCAGTTACGTCTTGCGTGACTTAAAAGTACCGGTTTACGGAACGCGTTTGACGCTCGGTTTGATTGAACACAAATTAAAAGAAGCCGGTTTATTGAAAAAGGCAGATCTTCGTCCAATTGATGCCAAGACGAAATTAACCGTTGCAGGTCATTTTATTACGTTCTTCCGGGTCAACCACTCGATTCCGGATGCAGTCGGGGTATGTATTCAAACATCTCAAGGTGCGATCGTCCATACAGGGGATTTCAAGTTCGATTACACACCAGTTGATGGAAAACAGGCGGATTTCGGGAAGATTGCAGCAATTGGTCAACGGGGAGTGCTTTGCTTACTGTCTGACTCAACGAATGCAGAGCGACCAGGGATGTCTGGATCAGAATCGATCGTCGGTTCTGAACTGAACGACGTCATCTATGAGGCACCAGGTCGTGTCATCGTCGCTTCATTTGCTTCGAACATTCATCGTCTACAACAAGTGTTTGCGGCAGCAGAAGCGAACAATCGAAAAGTAGCGGTCGTTGGTCGTAGCATGGTCAATAACGTCGAAGTGGCACAGCGTTTGAATTACTTACGCTTCAAACAGAAAACATTGATTGATCTATCTGACATCAACCGCCTCGACGACAACCAAGTCGTCATCTTGACGACAGGATCGCAAGGTGAGCCGATGGCAGCCTTGACACGAATGGCGCGTAACGCACATAAGCAAGTCAATATTCGCTTGAACGATACGGTCGTCGTTGCGGCTTCGCCGATTCCGGGTAACGAAAAGTCGGTTTCGAAAACGATCGATCTTTTGTTCCGTGCTGGTGCGAATGTCATTTACAACCAACGGAAAGTACACGTGTCCGGTCACGGTCATGCGGAAGATCTGAAGTTGATGCTCAACTTGATCAAACCGAAATTCTTCCTACCGATTCACGGAGAATTCCGGATGCAAAAGGCACACAGTCGTCTCGCACAGACGGTTGGCGTCAATGCGAACAACATCTTCATCATCGAGAATGGGGATGTCGTTGAGTTCGAGAAGCGCAAAGCACGGATGTCACGCAAAGTGAACGCTGGAAACGTCTTGATCGACGGAATCGGTGTGGGTGATGTCGGAAACATCGTCCTTCGTGATCGTCGCTTGTTATCGCAAGACGGTGTCGTCCTTTGTGTCATTACGATCAGCCGGAAAAACAAAACGATCGTATCGGGACCAGAAATCATCTCTCGCGGATTCGTCTACATGCGTGAATCAGAGGATATGATCAACGAAGCAAACCGAATCGTTGCGAAACAACTACAAGGTAAATTAAACGGAGAATTGGATTGGACGGAGATGAAGTCGTTGATTCGAGATAAACTGAGTGCTTATCTCTATGAACAGACGAAACGCCGCCCGATGATTCTTCCAATCATCATGGAGATTTAACAAACGAGCGGCTCAGATTGACCAATACCTGGTCCACTGAGCCGTTTTTTTATCAGGAGGGATGACGTATGGCGACGACGAAACGAAAACCTGTACGAAAAAAAACGCCGCCACGGAAACGACCGGCAGCGAAGAAACAACGTCAGCCGATTGCGTATCGTACATATGCGACCATCATCGCAATCGTCTCATTATTAGCTTTCGTTCTCGCTTTCGGGGAGTTCGGGAAAGTCGGACTGACGCTAGCCGATGGAGGAGAGCGGTTAATTGGTCAGTTCGGTTCCTTATTATATGGTGGAATCGGTGCTGTGCTACTTTTATTCCTCTCGAATGCGTCGCGTGCTCAAAAATGGGCATGGTCGATGTTACTGATGGGTTCAGTCGTCTGGATTGATCTATTGCTCGGAGCACCACGTGGTATTCTCAATGGATGGCTCTATCAAAACGCAGCTTATTATATTTCGAGCGTGGGTGCCTTCTTGATTGGTCTGTTCTTCATCGGAACGGCCGTTCATATACTAAACCCATCGTTTTATGGAGAGCTGTGGCTTGGGCTCCGAGAACGTGCAGAAGAGTTTCGCAATCGTGAACGGACACCACGTCCTCGTGTCGAAAAAGAGTTGAAAGCGAAACCGGTTCGTGAGAAAAAAACGAAGACATTGCGACCAGCAACTGTCGAGGAACCGATCGAAACGGAACAAGAAGCAGAAGATCCTTCCGTCAACATTCAAGACGTTCCGATCATCGGTTTCACGGATCATGTTGAACCGCAAGCAGCGGAGACACAAGGACCGTTGACGATGACAGAGACACCTGACGGTTATCAATTGCCGTCGCTTGATTTGTTAGCAGAACCAACATCAAAAGACTTGTCCGGTGAGAACAAACGACTGAAGGACAATGCGACGAAATTGATTGCGACCTTAAAGTCGTTCGGGATCGGAGCAAAAGTTTTAAAGATTCATCTCGGACCTAGTGTCACGAAGTACGAGATTGAACCAAAACAAGGAATCAAGCTGAGTCGAATCACGGGACTCGCCGATGACTTAGCGCTAGCGTTAGCCGCAAAAGATATCCGGATCGAAGCACCGATTCCGGGTAAAGCGGCTGTTGGAATCGAGGTGCCGAACCGTGAAGTCGCCATGGTATCACTTCGAGAAGTACTAGGAGCGGAGAGCGTCCAATCGGACAGCGATCGTTTGCTCGTCGCACTCGGACGAAGCATTTCTGGTGAGACGGTGACAGCGAAGTTGAATAAGATGCCACACGTCTTAGTTGCCGGTTCGACGGGTTCCGGTAAATCGGTCTGTATCAATGGGATGATTGTCTCGATATTGATGCGGGCACGACCGGATGAAGTCCGCTTGATGATGATTGACCCGAAAATGGTCGAATTGAACGTCTACAACGGCATTCCGCACCTCTTAGCGCCCGTCGTCACCGATCCTAAAAAAGCGGCACAGGCATTAAAACAGGTCGTCTCGGAAATGGAACGCCGTTATGAGATCTTCAGTCAAAACGGAGCGCGCAACATCGAAGGCTACAATGCACTCATTGATAAGATGAACGCAGAGGAGAAAGTGCATCAACGATTACCGTACATCGTTGTCATCGTCGATGAGTTAGCTGACTTGATGATGGTCGCGTCAAACGAAGTCGAAGATGCGATCATGCGACTTGCACAAATGGCGCGAGCAGCAGGAATTCATATGGTCATTGCGACGCAGCGTCCGAGTGTTGACATCATCACCGGTGTCATCAAGGCGAATATCCCGTCGCGGATCGCATTCAGTGTATCGAGTGCGACTGACTCGCGGACGATTCTTGATACGGGAGGCGCTGATAAATTGCTCGGACGAGGAGATATGTTGTTACTTGGTAACGGCATGAACAAACCGGTCCGCGTACAAGGAGCCTTTTTATCGGACGAAGAAGTCGAGAAGGTCGTCAATCATGTCATCAGTCAGCAAAAGGCACAGTATGTTGAAGCGATGATTCCAAAAGATGTACCAGAGGGCGAAACAGAGGTCGACGATCCACTATACGATGAGGTCGTTCAGTTCATTCTGACACAAGAGACGGCATCAACGTCGATGATTCAACGAAAGTACCGCATCGGTTACAACCGAGCTGCCCGTCTTATTGATGCGTTAGAAGAAAACGGTCTGATTGGTCCATCTGAAGGATCTAAACCACGTCGCGTCATGGGACGTTAATCGAGTAGAAAGGAAGTCGTGGAATATTCCAAGGCTTCCTTTTCTTTTCTAAAAAAATGTATAGAGAAGACTCGGTATCTCGAAAAAAGAAAAGACACATAAAAAAAAAGACATGATGATTTTGTATAAATAGAAATGACTGGAAAAAATAATAAATGCATCAAAAATAAAATCGCTTTCATGAAAATAGTTGTCAGACGTCTGTTGATTTTCAGTAATGTTTTTGGCATACTCAGTCATATGAGTGACCGACCTTCAACACGAGGGCTGGGAGCGGCTTTTTCACAAATAGATAATGAAAGCGCTCTCATAATTGCAGAGGAGATGGATGAAATGAAGAAGAAACAGGTAATCGTATCGATGATGTCAGTAGCGACAGTTGGTCTTGCTGCTTGTGGTGGTTCAGGTGAGAAAGCCGATCAAAAAGATCAATTCTCTGTTGCGATGGTAGCCGATAAGGGTGGGATCGATGATAAATCGTTCAATCAATCCGCTTGGGAAGGTCTGCAAGCGTACGGTAAAGACAACAAACTTCAAAAGAATGAAGGGTTCTCTTATCTACAATCTAAATCGCAACAAGATTATCAACCGAATCTATCGCGTCTTGCTCGTGGGGGAGAAGATTTAGTTTTCGGAATCGGGAACACGTTCAATGAGGATATCAAAACAGTTGCTGATCAATTCAAAGACACACAATTCGCAATCATCGATAACGTCGTTGAAGGAAAGAACGTCACGTCGATCACATTCAAGGAAAATGAAGGAGCATATCTTGCAGGGATTGTTGCTGCAATGGAGACGAAAAAAGATCATATCGGTTTCGTTGGTGGGATGAAGATGGACGTCATCGAGCGTTTCCGTGCCGGTTTCGAAGCAGGTGCTAAGTCCGTCAATCCGAAGATTAAAATCGATGTCCAATACGCAGAAGACTTCGCAGCTCCAGAAAAAGGTCAAGCGATCGCAGCTGGAATGTATGGTAAAGGCGCAGATATCATCTTCCCAGCAGCAGGTGGTACAGGAAACGGTGTCTTCACAGAGGCGAAAAACCGCAAGAAAAACGGTGAAAACGTCTCAGTCATCGGTGTCGACCGAGACCAAAAAGAAGAGGGTATGCCGGAAGACGTTACATTAACTTCTGTCATCAAACGTGTCGACCGTGCAGTCGAAGATACAGCAAACGCAGCGAAGGATGGTAAACTCGAGGGCGGCAAAACGATTCGTTATGGTCTGAAAGAAGATGGAGTTGATATCGTACCATCTGAAAAGATTTCGAAGAAGACGTTGACTGCGCTTGAGAAAGCAAAATCAGATGTCGTTTCTGGAAAAATCGAAGTACCTGAGCAATAAGCGTTGAAAAAAGAAGGGGCATTCTTAGGTAGAATGCCCTATTTTCTTCCATTATTGATTGCGTTATGAAAAGGGTTACAAAAGCGCCAGAAGTCAGACTTCTAACCTGTTACAAAATGATTGCAGGATTGTGTTGGGCGTCATATACTTATCTTGGCTGGAGTTCTCATACGTCAGAAGTCTGAGCACTGGTTACAACTAGATAGAGGATGGAGATGCGTCATGTCGATTAAATTAGATCATCGTTTGCTTTATTTACGTGTGATTGAAAAGATCAAGTCTGACATCGATGACGGCGTTTACAAGGAAGGCGAGAAGCTCCCTTCAGAGTTTGAACTTTCAAAGCAACTTGGCGTCAGTCGAGCTACTCTTCGAGAGGCATTACGAATTCTTGAAGATGAGAACATCGTCATCCGTAAACACGGTGTCGGTACGTTTATCAATGCAAGACCACCGTTTACTTCTGGAATCGAAGAATTGTACAGCGTAACAGAAATGATTGCGCGCGCAGGTATGGTTCCGACATCAGAAGTGTTATCATCCGAGATGGTCCAACCGACTGAGCGCGACCGAGAGCGTTTTCAACTTGGTCCGGATGAATTGGTTTATCGAATCGAACGAATCCGACTCGCAGGGGATGTTCCTGTCGTCTATTGTATCGATAAGATTCCAAGCCATTATATTAAAAATGAAGAGCAGTTCACCTCTTCGACATCATTATTTGATGCTTTAGAAAAAGAACTTGGACGACGTGTCACGCATGCCGTGACGCACATCGAGCCACGTATTGATCCGAAAATCGCTGAACAATTACATACGGACCAACCTCTGCTCGCTTTGCGTCAAACGCATTATGATGAGCTCGACCGTTCCGTTCTTTTTTCAGCGAACTATTTCCGAGCAGATAAGTTTGATTTCCACGTCATCCGTAAACGTGTGTGAGCCATTGTTTTAGGATGAATACTGAAAGCGCTTTCCGTCATAACCTACGTAACGCTCCTCATCGCCAGCCTCGGGTGCTAGACGTAGTCTTGAACTTTGTATGACCATATTCGAAAGGGGATTTTCCAGATGAAAAAGAAGTCACTTCTCGCATTAGCAGCAACAGGTTTAGCAATGAGTTCGGTCCTTGCAGCATGTGGTGGCAACGACGATTCAAAAGATTCAGGTAGCGGCAGCAAATCAGAAGGCTTTAAAGTAGGTATGGTTACAGATACAGGCGGCGTGGATGATAAATCATTCAACCAATCTGCTTGGGAAGGTATCCAGAAGTTCGGAAAAGACAACGACCTAAAAGAAGGTACTGGCTACAAATATCTTCAATCTGCAAAACAATCGGATTACCAACCAAACCTTCAGCAATTAGCTCGTGCGAAATACGACTTGATCCTCGGTATCGGATTCTTGATGGGAGAAGATATCGGTAAAGTAGCGGATCAGTTCAAAAAGAGCAACTTCGCACTCGTCGATATGGTCGTTGACAAGCCAAACGTCGCGTCAATCGTCTTCAAAGAAAATGAAGGATCGTTCCTCGTTGGTGTCGTTGCTGGTTTGACAACGAAATCAGATAAAGTCGGATTCGTCGGCGGCGTTAACTCTGACTTGATCAAGAAGTTCGAAAGTGGATTCAAAGCAGGTGTTAAAGCAGTCAACCCTGACGCTGACATCGAAGTTCAATATGCAGAAGACTTCAACGCTGCTGAAAAAGGACAAGCGATCGCTTCAGGTATGTACGGTAAAAAAGTCGACGTCATCTATCATGCAGCTGGTGGTACAGGACAAGGGGTATTCACAGAAGCGAAAAACCGTAAGAAAAACGGTGAAGATGTTTGGGTTATCGGTGTAGACCGTGACCAAGTCGAAGAAGGTATGCCTGAGAACGTCACATTGACGTCAATGGTTAAACGTGTTGATACAGCAGTTGAACAAGTCGCTAAAGATACGAAAGACGGCAACTTCCCTGCAGGTAAAGTCGTTGAGTTTGGTCTGAAAGACGGCGGTGTTGATATCGCACCTTCAAAAGACAACGTTTCGAAAGAAGCGCTCGACAAAGTCGAAGAGTACAAAAAACAAATCATCGATGGCGACGTTAAAGTCCCAGCGACAGACGACGAGTACAAAGAATACGAAGCGTCACTGAAATAATAATGAAAGCGGGGGTCGCTAGCATTGCGGCTCCCCCTTTTAAACTAAACATGGGAGTGGATTTTCTTGGAATACGTCATTGAGATGCTAAACATCAGAAAAGAGTTTGGCAGTTTCGTCGCAAATGATAACATCACGCTCCAGCTTCGGAAAGGTGAGATTCACGCTTTACTTGGTGAAAACGGTGCCGGAAAATCGACGCTGATGAACGTCTTATTTGGTTTGTATCAGCCTGAGGCTGGAGAAATTCGTGTACGTGGTGAAAAAGCCAATATTACGAGTCCGAACGTCGCGAACGATCTTGGAATCGGTATGGTGCACCAACACTTCATGCTCGTTCAAAATTTCACTGTTACTGAAAACATCATTTTAGGTGCAGAGCCACGTGCCGGAATTAAGATCGACCGTGCAACTGCACGTGAGAAGGTACGCCAGATTTCTGAACAGTATGGTCTTGCTGTTGATCCTGATGCAAAAATCGAGGATATCTCAGTCGGAATGCAACAGCGTGTTGAAATTTTAAAGACGTTGTACCGTGGTGCAGACATCTTGATCTTCGATGAACCATCTGCTGTCTTGACACCACAAGAGATCAAAGAATTGATTCAGATTATGAATCGCTTGATCGCAGAAGGAAAGTCGATCATCCTCATCACGCACAAACTGAAGGAAATCATGGAAGTAGCTGATCGCTGTACGACGATTCGCCGTGGTAAGTATATCGGAACGGTCGATATCGATGAGACGATGACACAGTCGCGTCTTGCTGAAATGATGGTAGGTCGTGAAGTCAACTTTAATGCGGAGTATTCCAAGGCAACTCCACAAGAACTCGTTCTCGACATCAAGGATCTAGTCGTCAAGGACAGTCGCGGCATCAAAGCCGTCGATGGATTAAATCTCGACATTCGTGCCGGAGAGATCGTCGGAATTGCCGGAATCGACGGAAACGGGCAAACGGAATTGATTGAAGCCATCACTGGTCTCCGTAAAGCGGATAGTGGAGAAATCTTCCTCAACAATAAATCGATCAAAAACTTGAAGCCACGTAAAGTGACGGAATCAGGTGTCGGTCACATTCCGCAAGACCGTCATAAACATGGACTTGTCCTCGATTATTCAATCGGACATAACATGGTCTTACAAACGTATTACAAACAACCGTATTCAAAAGCAGGCATCATGAACTATAAACAAGTCATGGAAAAAGCAAAAACGCTCATCGAGAAGTTCGACGTCCGAACTCCAAGTCCAGAGACGTTTGCTCGTGCCTTGTCAGGTGGTAACCAGCAAAAAGCGATCATTGCGCGTGAAGTCGATCGTTCACCAGACTTATTGATTGCAGCACAACCGACACGTGGTCTTGATGTCGGAGCAATCGAGTTCATTCATGAACAGTTGGTTCTTGAACGCGAAAAAGGTCGCGCTGTCTTGTTGATTTCATTCGAACTCGAAGAAATTCTTCAAGTATCAGATCGGATTGCCGTTCTTTATGAAGGAAAAACAGTTGCCTTCTTGGATCCAAAAGAAACGAATGAGATCGAGCTTGGCTTCTTGATGGCCGGCGGTAAGAAAGAGGAGGTAGGTCATTCATGAAGTTAGAGCGTTTTTACGGCATCCTCATTCCGATTCTTTCCATCATCCTTGGAATGGTCGTCGGGGCGATCGTCATGGTCATCGGCGGGTATGATCCGATTGCCGGTTTTGATCAGTTATTCTATGGTATTTTTGGCGAACCATACAGCATCGGTGAAACATTGCGAGCAGCAGCTCCGTTGATCTTTGCCGGTCTTGCTGTCGCGTTTGCTTTCCGAACTGGACTCTTTAACATCGGGGTTGAAGGTCAGGTTCTCGTCGGGTGGATGGTCGCAGTTTGGATTGGGATTGAGTTTGATCTACCGATGGCGATTCATTTACCGCTTGCTCTAATTGGAGCAGGTTTAGCAGGTGCACTTTGGGCATCGATTCCTGGTATCTTAAAAGCGAAGTTTCATGTGCATGAAGTCATCACGTCAATCATGATGAACTATATCGCATTGTATGTGACGAATGATATTTTACGTCATGTCATCGGTATTACGAACGAGCGGACGGAGTCAGTCAAGGAATCAGCATCCCTTGCTTCACCGTTCTTACAAGAGATGACGGATTTTTCACGATTGCATAACGGGATTTTCATCGCAGTCATCGCTGCCCTCGTCTTCTGGTTCATTTTGTGGAAAACAACGCTTGGTTATGAACTCCGAGCAGTTGGATTCAATAAAAATGCTGCAGAATATGCAGGGATGGGCGTTAACCGAAACATCATCTTATCGTTCGTCATCTCAGGTGTGTTCGCAGGTCTCGCTGGAGCGATGGAAGGTCTTGGGACGTTCCAAAATATGACATTGAACGCGTCCTTCACAGGTGTTGGATTCGACGGAATCGCGGTTGCCTTGTTAGGTGCGAATAACCCGATCGGTGTCGTTCTCGCGGCGTTACTGTTTGCAGGACTCAACATCGGTGGTCTGTCGATGCAACAGATTGGTATTCCACCGGAACTGATCAAAATCATCATCGCATTCATCATCATCTTCGTGGCTTCGGGTTACGCGATTCGTCTCGTCATCGAGAAGTTCACGGTTAAGAAAGAATCTAAAAAAGCGAAAGGAGCCGGTCAATAATGGGCTTTCTTGAAGTACTTTATATCATCGTGCCAATCGCGCTCGCCTATTCGGCTCCGTTAATCATTGCAGCACTTGGCGGCATTTTCAGTGAGCGTTCTGGCGTCGTCAACATCGCGTTAGAAGGATTAATGGTCATGGGTGCCTTCACAGGTGTCGTCACGGCATTGACTTTATCGAAAATGGGCTTAGGTGCTGCGAGTCCTTGGCTTGCGATGCTCATCGCGATCGTCGTTGGGGCAGTTTTCTCACTGTTCCTTGCGATTCCAGCAATCCTCTTCCGAGCAGACCAAACGGTTCTTGGAGTAGCGATCAACTTGCTTGCGGTCGGTCTTGCGATCTTCCTTGTCCGGGCACTTTACAGTAAAGGACAGACGGATTCGATTCCAAACCGGATTTCGAAAGAAAATGTACCATTCTTGTCTGATATTCCAGTCTTGAAGATGTTCTTCGCGAACGTCTACTACACATCGTATATCGCGATCGTTCTCGCGTTCGTCGCCTGGTACATCATCTTCAAGACACCATTTGGTCTTCGTTTACGTTCTGTCGGGGAACACCCGATGGCAGCGGACACGATGGGAATCAACGTCACGAAGATGCGTTTCATCGGTGTTATGATCTCTGGTGGTTTCGGTGGTCTTGCTGGTGCTGTCTACGCGACGTCGATTTCATTGAACTTCAGTGTGACGACGATTCTCGGTCAAGGCTTCCTCGCGATTGCGGCGATGATCTTCGGAAAATGGAATCCACTCGGTGCCATGGGGGCAGCCCTCTTCTTCGGGTTCGCTCAAGCGATTTCGATCATCGGTCAGCAATTGCCGTTACTCGATCAAATTCCACAAGTGTATCTGTTGATTGCGCCGTATTTATTGACGATCTTAGCACTTGCTGGTGTCGTTGGTCGTGCGGATGCACCAAAAGCTGTCGGTGTACCGTATATCAAAGGAAAACGCTAAATTTTTACTAATCATAGACCGGATGTTGCCAATTGGCGATGTCCGGTTTTTTTAGATAATCGATAGATTGAATGAGAAAAAGTCCAATAAAAAAAGATGCTTCGCGAGGAAACATCTTTTTTTATTCACTTATTCGAATTTTAACGCATCGCCATCGAACGATTCATCTGCTACTTTGATTGAATCCGTCGGGCAACCTTCGAATGCATCAATCATATCGTCGAATAATGCTTCTGGAATTTCGGCAGTACCATTGTTATCATCAAGAATGACATACGCCAAACCCTCATCATCATAATCATAGATATCTGGTGCCGCTGCTCCACAAGCACCACAAGCGATGCAAGTATCTTTGTCGACAATCGTAAATTTAGCCATTGAACGGTCTCCTCTCTATACGAAAACATTATTGAAACACGCTGTTCTCATCTATATGTCATTGTATCGGACTCATCGTTGCATTTCAATGACGAAGCGTAAGTGACAACAGAAAATGTATATATCATCACATGCCCGCAAATAGTATGTCTAAAACGTAACGAAAAGAAAAAGGATGGGAAATCATCTTCAAATTGATAAACAATTTACATTAGAAGGGAGCGTGACATATGGAAGTTTCTTTACTCGAGCGTATTTTTCTGGAATCGATTCAGCGCCTTCGAAATGAACGATCAGACCGGAGTCTTTATCATGTTTTTCAAGGAAAGAAATCAGCGACTTCTCTGCAAGATGCCCATTTTTATGATTTGGAATCGGTGTTCGGTACTGTATTAGTCAGTAAACAACGATTCGAAACAATCTTGGCTGAACTCGCGCAGAAGAATTGGATTGAGCGGCAAGAGACCTTGCGACTGACGCACGAAGGCGCACGACTAATAAATCAAACGGATCGTGCGATCATTGATCAACTAGGTGGAGAACTTCGTGGTTATGCTGAGATGATGTGGAAACGACTCAGCCTTTTGGTTCAAACGATGATTTGCTTGGAAGCAAAACAGCCGTTCATTCCTGTGCAACAGGAAACCATCGTCCGTGAATGGGTAAAAAGTGTTCTTCCGACCATCTCGAATCGAGCAGAATGGTTACATGATATGCAGCAAGAGTTGATATTTCTCCTTGAGCGCTTATCAGAACGAGATGCGACATTAATTAGTTACCGCTTGTCTGGCGTGCAAGCAGGATGGTCTTATCCACAATTAGCTCAAATGATGAAAACAGATGTGGAGACTGTCCAATACGAATTTACGATCGCTTGGCGAAAGTGCATCGATGACTTGGAAAAAACACCACTTTTAAAGCAAATAGGCGCTGATCTACACACGACAAAAATGACGCAGTCTGCGCAAACGACATGGGAGTTATTGCAACAGGGGTTAACCGTTGAAGCGGTTGCGATCCGAAGACGATTAAAAAATAGTACGATGGAAGATCATCTCGTTGAGATTGCGATGTATGCTCCTTCGTTTCCGCTGGATCATTTTGTCACGCCATCTCAGCAAGAAGAGGTACGACAGATTGCACAGCGACTCGGAACCTACGCGCTAAAGCGAATCAAGAGTGAGATGCAATCCGATATATCTTATTTTCAAATTCGATTGGTGTTAGCACGTAGTAAATGGGAGGGAATGTAATGGAAGCGTTATTGCATCGTCATTTTGGTTACGAAGCATTTCGACCAGGGCAACGCCAAATCATCGATGCCATCCTAAACGGAACAGATACACTAGCAATTTTGCCGACAGGTGGAGGAAAGTCTGTCTGTTATCAATTTCCTTCTTATGTACAAAATGAAGGGCTGACGTTAATTTTGTCTCCGTTACTCTCGTTGATTGAAGACCAGGTCATGCAAATCAAGCGCCGAGGAGAGCGATCTGTCGCTAAATTAACATCTGTCGAGACGCGAGAAGAGAAAGAACAGATTTTATCTGTACTCGAACATCTACGATATCTTTACTTATCACCGGAGCAACTCGCGCTGCCGCAGATTCGGGCTCGGCTAAAACAGGTAAAGATTGCGCTCTTCGTCGTAGATGAGGCGCATTGTATCTCCCAATGGGGTCACGAATTTCGACCGGAGTATGCAAGACTTGGTCACATTCGACAAGAACTCGGCCTTCCACCATGTCTCGCCTTAACGGCAACAGCAACTCGTGCTGTCGAGCAAGATATTCGAACACAACTGCGTATGCATGAGCCACAAATCATCCGTCGTTCTGTCAACCGACCAGAAATCCAATATGTTGTCGATCGCGTTGATCGAGAAGAAAAAGATGCGGCAGTTGCTCGGTGGATGGAACGCATCGTTCGCCCATGCGTCATCTATACGACGACCCGTAAAGAAGCGGAACGAATTGCTGGAATCATTGACGGTGCGACCTATTATCATGCTGGGTTGACGATAGAAGATCGCCAACTTGTTCAACAACAGTTTCTTCATGATGAGATGGACTGTCTCGTGTGTACGAGTGCGTTCGGAATGGGTGTCGATAAAGGTAACGTCCGAACGGTCATTCACTATACGATGCCTGCGACGATTGAAGCCTATATGCAGGAAGTCGGACGTGCTGGTCGTGATGGTAAAGAGGCAACGGCGATTTTACTCTACGCTGCTCAAGATGAACAATTACAGACGTACTTGATCGACACGCAATATGCACCCGTCTTATGGATCGATCAATTGCAACAAGGGATGAATCAAGGCGAATCCTATGCCAAGATGGAAAATCGTCTTCGTCTTAATCCGGAAGATCCGGCATATCGATTACTCAAATCGCAACTCGAGAACGGGTGGTCGAAGGAACGCATCATCCAGTGGCAAACGGAACGTAAACAATTAAAAAGACAAGAGGTCAACCTGATGATGGACTACATTCATCGGAACGAATGTCGCCGTACGATGTTGTTGCATCATTTTGATGAGCAGGCAATCGTACAACCACGGTGTTGTGATGTGTGCGGAACGATTGAATGGGAAAATCCGGTGAAGAGAAAGACCCATCAACCGGTAGATTGGAAAATGCGTTTAGAACAAGTCTTTTTTTCATCACTAGATTCGGTGTAAACTAGACAATATCGTTATATTTTTCAAGAAAAGGTGATAAACATTGAGTAAACAAGATCAACGACGGTTGCATCAGAACGAAGAGGATCAGTCATTGCCACCGCGTTCTTCGCGTATCGAACACGTTCGTAACGAGCGATTGAAACAACCGTTTCGAAAAAATCCGCTAGCAATCACGCTGACGGTACTCATGATCACGATCATCATCGCCTTCGTCTCCATCGGTTTCATGATGTAAGGGCACATTGTGAACGGAGATTTTTTTCCTTTCAGCGTATACTAGAAAGGAAGGGGAAGGAGGCACGATGCATGGATCGTGGGAAATATAATATCAAAGCAGTCGCTGCGTTAGTGGGACTCAACCCGACGACCATTCGTGCTTGGGAGCGGAGATATCAGGTGCTCGATCCGGATCGAAGTGAATCCGGACATCGCATTTATAGTGATAACGACGTCGCGAAATTACGCTGGATCGTCGATAAACAAAAAGAGGGATTGTCTGTCTCTAAAGCAATCCAGTTGTATGAGATGCCTGTTAATCGGGCTGAGGTACCGCACGATTATGGAGTCGAACTGCGAGATCAGTTGTTCCAGGCATTGACGAACTTTGAAGAACGACATGCGCACGACATTATGAATAAAGCATTCTCGATGTTTAGCTTCGATAAAGTCATTCAGGACATCGTCGGTCCGCTCTTACATGAGATTGGAGTGAAGTGGGAGTCGGGAGAGATTACGATTGCGCATGAGCATTTTGCGACGGCATTTCTAAGAGCTCGCCTCTCGACACTGTCGTTACAGATGCCGATCAATCCATTTTTACCGCGAATCGTCTGTGTCTGCGCGCCGGAAGAAGAACACGAACTTGGGCTACTTTTCTTCACGCTTTACTTACGTCAATCTGGATTTGATGTCATTTTCCTCGGTTCCGGTATACCGGTTCAGGACTTAGTGACTGTCACGCATCAGTTGCAACCGAAAGCCGTTATTCTTTCCTGCACGTTATCCGATCATTTACCGTTACTTGATGAAGCGTTAGCACGTCTAATGTCTGATTTTCCGGATCTTGAGATTGGTCTTGGTGGTTATGCGGTCGATCAGCTCCCGGAACGATATGGTCCACATTTACTTGGTGCAGACGATCAATCTTGGAAAAGTTGGTTAAGTCGACTCACTCCGACAACTGGTGTATAGTATGGTTCATAACGAACGGAGACATCTGTGTTTCCGGTTTTGACTGGAGGAGTCTATTATGAGGTTTGAACAAATGAAACAAGGACACCTTCGTGTCTTCATCACAAAGCAAGAGTTATCGCTTCACGACGTCCGACCAGAAACGTTGGCTATCGGGAAGGGACAAGCTTTATTGCGTAATCTATTAGAAGAAGCCGAATCGAATTTTGGTTTTCAAGCAGCGGGAACACTCGAATTTTTCGTTACATTCTTTCCGAATGACGGGATGCTCGTTGATGTACGTCGTGAAGGCGATTTGCCAGAAGAGATGAACGAGGAGTTCGATCAAGTCGAAATCCGCATGACAGTCGATATCGTCCATCACGTCTTATATGCTCTACACTCGCTAGAAGACGTCATTCAAGCGAGTCATGGATTATTGCGACATATGCCTCGGACAGAGACAGGTGGTAGCCTCTACTTCTTCGAGGGAAGCTACTATCTCTATTTCCAAGAACGAATGAATGAGGCGCTCGAGCAGACGGTGACGACGATTTTGTCTGAATACGGTGAGCCGAGCCCGAAAAGTCCACTCGTCATGGCGGAGTATGGGAAAACGATTCAGGCGGAACATGCCGTCGCAACGATAGCCGAACAGTTTAATATGTAAAACATCAGGTGCGACATTCCATCATAGGGGGATGCCGCACCTTTTTGTCTTCTGCTGGAAGTGGCACCATTTTGTATTTTTTCATCGTCAGAAGGATGGTATGATAATCATTGAACGTAAGAAGAAGGAGTGAAGTAGGATGAAAGTGGCAGTATTATACGGTGGGACTTCAGGAGAACGGGAGGTTTCATTAAACAGTGGAAAGTCGATCATGGAAGCATTAAACAGTAAAGGGCATGAGGTCACGGCTGTTGATTTCCATCCTGATCAAGCGCATGAACTCTTCCAGCTGGATGTAGATGTGGCTGTCATCGCTCTTCACGGGAAAATTGGTGAAGATGGACGCGTACAAGCATTGCTTGAACTGGCAGACATTCCATATACAGGTTCAGGTGTGTTAGCGTCAGCGCTTGCGATGGATAAGGCACGTTCGAAAGTTCACTTTGATAAAGCAGGCATTACGATCGCCCGTGATGTGCTGTTAGAGCGTGGAGCTGATATCGAAGCGAAAATCGCAGAGTGGGATGGTCAATTTCCTTGTGTCGTCAAACCAGCACAAGAAGGCTCATCAAACGGATTGACGATTGCTCAAGACGAGAAGATGTTACGTGAAGGAATCGCGAAGGCGTTCGAAGCGGACGATGCAGTGCTTGTTGAACAATTCATTAAAGGGCGTGAAGTGACAGTCCCGGTCGTCGGTCATAAAGGGGCAGAAAAAGCACTACCTGTCATCGAGATCATTCCGAAGAACGCCTTTTATGACTATGAATCCAAATATGCCATCGGTGGTTCGGAGCATATTTGTCCTGCTGAACTGGATGAAGCAACGACAGAAAAACTTCAAGAATGGGCTGTTAAAGCGCATCAAGTCCTTGGCTGTGCAGGATACTCGCGATCTGATTTCCTTGTGCCGGAATCCGGAAATCCAGTCATCTTGGAGACGAATACACTTCCTGGTATGACTTCGACTAGTCTATTCCCGGACGGTGCACGAGCAGTGGGAATTGAATATCCGGAATTGGTCGAATATTTCATGGAACTTGCGATCGAACGACATCGTCAAACAAAACAACCAAATCAATGATATCCTAGGAAAAGAAGTGAGAAAGCGCTTACAAATATAGGCGTAACCCCTTTCATTACGTTCGAGAAAAGAGTATACTTTATCCGAACAAGGAAACGGCATAGGGGATGCCACTTATGGGGAGGAACGTTGGAATGATCACTGACCAACAACATGCGAATCATCGCAAGAACGTACTGGAAGCGACACAAGAAATCGTCAAGGAGGCACTAGGGAAACTTGGTTATCCAGACGAGATGTACGAATTACTTAAAGAACCACTCCGGATGTTGACAGTCCGGATTCCGGTACGGATGGATGATGGTTCGACGAAAATCTTCACAGGATATCGTGCGCAACATAACGATGCCGTTGGACCAACGAAAGGTGGAATTCGTTTCCACCCGAACGTGACGGAAGTCGAAGTCAAAGCATTATCCGTCTGGATGAGTCTGAAGGCAGGTATCGTTGACTTACCATACGGCGGCGGGAAAGGCGGAATCATCTGTGATCCACGTGAGATGAGCTTCCGTGAAATCGAACGTCTCAGCCGTGGGTATGTCCGTGCTATCAGTCAAATCGTTGGACCGACGAAGGATATTCCAGCACCTGACGTCTTCACGAACTCGCAAATCATGGCATGGATGATGGACGAATACAGTCGAATCGATGAATTCAACTCACCTGGTTTCATTACAGGGAAACCGCTCGTCCTCGGTGGCTCACACGGTCGTGAGACAGCGACGGCGAAAGGTGTCGCAATCATGATTCGGGAAGCGGCTGCTAAAAAGGGTATCTCGCTCGAAGGCGCACGTGTCGTCGTTCAAGGATTCGGCAACGCCGGAAGTTTCTTATCGAAATTCATGTATGATTTAGGTGCAAAAGTCATCGCGATCAGCGATGCGTACGGGGCACTCCATGATCCAAACGGTCTCGATATTCCATACCTACTCGACCGTCGTGACTCGTTCGGTACCGTGACGACATTGTTCAAAAATACGATCTCGAATAAAGAATTGCTTGAACTTGAATGTGATATTCTTGTTCCGGCAGCAATCGAGAATCAAATCACAGAAGACAATGCGCACGATATCAAAGCAGCGATCGTCGTTGAAGCGGCTAACGGTCCGACGACGAACGAAGCGACGAAAATTCTCGCTGAACGTGACATTTTGATCGTTCCGGATGTTCTTGCTTCGAGTGGTGGCGTAACGGTTTCTTACTTCGAATGGGTACAGAACAACCAAGGATATTACTGGACGGAAGAGGAAGTACACGAGAAACTTGAAAAAGTACTCGTGAACTCGTTCAACCAAGTCTATCAGACAGCGCAGACGCGAAATGTCGACATGCGACTTGCCGCTTATATGGTAGGTGTCCGGAAGATGGCGGAAGCATCTCGTTTCCGTGGCTGGGTCTAATATTAAGATGAACGTCCGCTTCTTCTTTACGAAGAGCGGGCGTTTTGCATTGCAATTTCTTTCGTCTATGGTAGAGATTTGCTAAGATATAAAAAAAGCAACCGGAAGAGGAGATATTCGAATGTTAGATTGTATCGTAATCGGTGCAGGACCGTGTGGGTTATCGGCAGCGATCGAAATGCAAGATCGGGGACTAGACGTCGAAGTGCTCGAAAAGGGAAATATCGTCGAAGCGATCTATCGTTATCCGACGCATCAAACGTTCTTTTCAAGTAGTGAGAAGTTAGAAATTGGTGGTATACCGTTTATCAATAAAGAATTAAAACCGCGACGTCTCGACGCGCTCGTCTATTATCGAGAAGTCGTCAAACGAAAACAGTTGACGATTCGTCCGTTTGAGACGGTTGAGCGGATTGAACGTCAAGCGGATCATTTTATTATCCATTCGGAGCGTTCCGGGGAAAAAAGAAGCCGAGAAGCTCGCTTCGTCGTGCTTGCGACAGGTTATTATGGTTTACCGAACCGAATGGATGTTCCTGGAGAGGAATTACCTCATGTCTCGCACTACTTTACGGAAGGACATCCGTATTTTGATCAAGATGTCGTCGTTATCGGTGGAAAAAACTCGAGCGTCGATGCAGCGATTGAACTTGAAAAAGCGGGAGCACGTGTGACAGTCCTTTACCGTGGACCGGAGTATAGTCCATCCATCAAACCATGGGTGTTGCCGAACTTCGAATCTCTCGTTCGTTCGGAAAAGGTCAAGATGATTTTTGGAGCGTCAATCGAAGAAATTACGGAGCAAGAGGTGGTTTATCAAATAGATGGAGATAAACAGACCGTCCGTGCTGATTTTGTGTTTGCGATGACAGGTTACACACCCGATGTCGGATTGTTCGCTGACACAGGCATTACGATTGATCGTAAAACAGGTATTCCAAGTCATGACGAAGAGACGATGGAGTCGAATGTACCGGGCATCTATATCGCAGGTGTCGTGGCAGCAGGATATGACGCCAATAAGATATTCATTGAAAATGGTCGTTTTCACGGTGCAAGTATTGCCAATCATCTTGTTGAACGGTTACGTGGTGCATCGATACAAGCCTAAACAAAACCTCTTGATTTGGAAGGAAAATTTCCGAATCAAGAGGTTTTGTTCATTTATTCAACACGAAATGATTCTTCGAGTTCTAGTTGTGAAGCATCGATTTCAAGTTCGACCATCAGTTTAAGCCGTGCTTTTTGTGAATTCAGTCCATTTGAGAAAATGACGCCGAGTTCTTTTAATTGTTGTCCGCCACCCGTATATCCATAGACGTCTTGAACGATTCCGTTGAAACAACGGCTGACGATGACGATCGGCATGACGGTAATCAATTCAGCGATCGCATCTACGATACTTGGTGGTACATTTCCTTGACCAAGGACTTCAAGGACGAGTCCATCATAGCCGAGTTGTTTCACAGCAAGTAACAGGTCGGGTTCCATACCGGCATAGACTTTGAGAACGGCGACGCGTTTTGAGAGCGAAGTCACCATGTGTGTTTGTTTTAAGAGTGGTGTATTGAATAAGTAGACATGATCCTTCGTTACCATTCCAAGGTTTCCGAAATGAACGGATTTGAATGTATCGACGGATGACGTATGTGTTTTTGTGACGTTGAATGCCGAATGAATTTCCCCGTTGAAGACGACGAGAACACCTTTTCCGCGCGCAGCTTCACTGACAGCGACACGAAGTGCCGTAATCAGATTAAATTCACCATCGGATCCGACCTCATTGGAAGAACGCATAGCTCCTGTCAAAACGATCGGAACGGGTGCACCAAGCGTCAAATGTAAGAAATAAGCCGTCTCTTCCAGTGTGTCCGTGCCGTGAGTGATGACGACGCCGTCGTAATGTTCCTTCTTGAACTCACTCTCGATGAAATGGGCTAGACGCAACATGATGTCAGGTGTCATGTGCGGAGAAGGTAAGTTTGCGAAGTGACGCGTCGTGATGTTGGCAATATCTGTTGCTCGCGGGAGTGAGGCGTCGAGTGGATTGATATCGTTTGGTAGGACATGACCAGCATGATCCTGTGCCATGGCGATCGTTCCACCCGTATGAATGAGTAATAATGATTTCATGCTAAAGGGTCCTTGTCTACAGACAGAAGACCTTCACCTACTTTCTATGACGGATTCGATTCGTTCTCCCATATTGTAACCTTTTTCCCTCTTGAAACAACGAGGACGTTTTCTTTTTTCCAAGAAACCTTTATTCTTATAAATGAGGAAGAAAGGGGGAGAGGAAGCGTGGTTCAAATCGTTTTCTCCGGAGTTGCCCCAGGCATCGCACTCCTAACTTATTTTTATCTCCGTCACGAACATGAGTCGGAGCCAGTCGGCTATATCCTTCGAAGTTTCATTTTCGGCATATTACTCGTCTTTCCCTTGATGTTCATCGACTATATCGTCCAGACCGAATTTGGTGGGCGTGAAGAGGTGCAATTGATTCGAACAGCCGTTACGGAAGAATTCGCCAAATGGTTTGTCGTCTTTTATACGGTCTATATTCATCAACGGTTTAATGATTATTACGACGGGATCATTTACGCGGTAGCTTGTTCACTTGGGTTCGCAACGCTTGAGAATATTTTATATCTGATGGTGAATGGAACCGTCGAACATATGCTTTTCCGGGCACTCTTACCCGTATCTGGGCATGCATTGTTTGCGGTCATCATGGGATTCTTCATGGGGATGGCGAAATTCTCGCCTCATCCTTATCGTTGGCTATCCCTTTCGATTGCGCTTCCGGTATTTGCGCATATCTTATTTAATTTGTTAATATTGGAAAATGGTGGTATATCTTTTTTGCCAATCGTCTTTATGGTTATCTTATGGACGATCGGATTATTTCAAGTACGAGGTGCCAATCGTTTGAATCGACGATTTAAACGGAAAAAACAACATTCAGATGGTATCGAATAGAGAGTAGGAGCGGAGTAACATGATGGAAATCGGGGATTTGGTAATGCTTTCGAATAGTGAGGATCGACAAGGTCGCTCAAAAGTGACGGCCGTGACGAACCGTTTGATTTGGATTGAAGCGCCGAGTGAGGTCGCGACACTTAAAACATTCATCTTGTCAGAGCAAGAAGAAGTTTCATTTTATTTTTTTAAGGAGAAAGGCAAATTATTTGGATTTGATACGGTCGTCGTTGAACGACAAAATGATCCACTTCGTGGTCAACGTTATGCTTTGAAACGACCAAAGGATGATCAAATCGAACGCATCCAACGACGTCAGTTCGTTCGAGTGCCGCAAATACTCGATGTCGCTGTACATCCTCATAAAGCGCATTTCGAGCCGTTTACGACGGTGACGCTTGATTTATCGGCTGGTGGAATGATGATCTTGTCAGATCAATTACCGATTGCAAAAGATGAAGAAGTGGAGATGACATTCATCTTACCTACGGGTGATGGGGTATCAAGTACACTAGACGTCGTGGCTGAACTTGTTCGAATCGATCGACGGGAAGAAAGGTATGAATTAGCCTTCCAATTTACGATGATTCCCGACAGAAGTCGTGAACTTGTATTGCGTCACTGTTATCAAATGCAAATGAAAAGTTCAAGAAGGGGCATGAATCCATTCACCTGACCGCATTTTTTTGCTATGATAACGTTCGGAAGAATGAATCCCTATCAATCATAGGGAAGATGGAAGGATTGGATGGATGATGAAAAAGATTCAAATCGCTTTAGATGGACCAGCGGGTGCTGGGAAAAGTACGATCGCAAAACAATTGGCAGCGCGCCTTGACTATGTATACATTGATACAGGAGCTATGTACCGGGCCGTGACGTTGGCAGCACTTGAACAATCGCTTGATCTCAATAATGGGGAAGCGCTCGGAGAATTAATGAAATCGCTTGATATTCGTTTAACACCAGGCGAAAACGGGCAACGTGTCTTTATTGGTGATCGCGAAGTGACGGATGCGATTCGTTCCATCGAAATCACGAATAATGTCTCGTTCGTCGCTCGTCAAAAAGAAGTCCGGGCTGCACTCGTCACGGCACAGCGAAAATTAGCTGAACGCGGCGGAATCGTCATGGATGGACGTGATATCGGTACAGTCGTATTGCCGGATGCAGAATTAAAAGTCTTTTTAACGGCAACTGTGGAAGAGCGTGCAGCTCGAAGACATCGTGAAAATATCGCGCGTGGAATGGACAGTGACATCACGATTCTTCAAGAAGAGATCGCACTGCGTGATAAGCGCGACAGTGAGCGTGAAGTCTCGCCATTACGCCAAGCTGACGATGCACTATATCTCGATACGACAGAGATGACGATTGATGAAGTCGTCGTCCGATTGATGGAGCTAGCAGAGGGTGTCCTAAAATGAAACGTCAAGATACCATTTACCGGATTGCGCGGTTTGTCGTCTGGGTCATTGCGAAAACAGTCTTCCGATTGAAAGTGACTGGGCAAGAGAACATTCCGAAAGACGGTTCCTTACTTGTCTGTGCCAACCACAGCTCGAACTGGGACCCAGTCTTCCTCGTCAGCGCGATCCCACCGGAACGCGCGGTGCGTTACATGGCAAAAGAAGAACTGTTCAAAGTTCCTGCCTTAAAACAATTAATGATTGCGGCAGGAACATATCCTGTCGGTCGCGGTCAAGGCGATCGTCAAGCTTTGAAACGGACGATTGAGCTCTTGAATTCAGATGAGACGGTCGGTATTTTCCCAGAAGGAACGCGATCTGCGCCAGGTGAATTCACATCAGCACAACCAGGTGTCGGCTTCTTTGCGTTACGATCGAATGCTCAGATTTTACCGATTGCCATCATCGGATCATACCGCCCGTTCAAACGGATGCATGTTGCGATCGGAAAACCAGTTGATATCTCGGATTTACGTGACCAACGCGGCGCGGCGAAATCGATTTCTGACCGAATCATGGACGAAATCAAATCCGTCTACTTCAATCACGCTTAATACCTTGACAAATAGTCAGAATTGTAAGAAGTTAGAAGCAGGATAAACGCATTGACATCTGTCAGGCGTTTCTTGTACTCATCGTGAGGAGGTTGTTTTGGAATGGTCGAAGAAATGAAAGATATGCCTGATTTTGAAATTCATCGGGACCAGGTAGTTACCGGAATGGTCGTGAAAATTGAAGACAAGCAAGCACTCATTGATATCGGATATAAAACAGAAGCCATCTTACCGATCAGCGAAGTATCGAGTCTTCATCTCGATGATATTCGCGGCGTGCTGAACGTCGGAGATGAACTACAAGTGAAGGTCAAGAAAATCACGGATGAAGAGGTCGTCGTCTCGAAACGAGAAATCGACGCGCTCAAAGCGTGGGAGCAAGTAGAAGAGAAGTATAAATCAGGTGAGATCTTTGAAGTTGTCGTCAAGGACATCGTCAAAGGTGGACTCGTCGTTGATATCGGTGTCCGCGGATTCATTCCGGCGTCACTCGTCGAACGGCATTATGTCGAGGATTTCTCGGATTACATCGGTCGTTCGATCGAAGTCAAGGTCGTTGAACTCGATCAAGAGAAGAACCGTGTCATTCTCTCGCATAAAGCCGTCGTTGAAGGCGAATTGAACGCGAAGAAAAAAGAGACACTCGAAAATTTAGAAGTAGGTCAAATCCTCGAAGGTACAGTCCAACGTTTAACGGACTTTGGTGCTTTCGTTGATATCGGTGGCGTCGACGGTCTCGTTCATATTTCGGAGATGGCACACCACCGTGTCGAACGTCCTTCGGATATCGTCACGGAAGGTCAAAAAGTCGAAGTCAAAGTACTTGGTGTCGACCGTGATACGGAAAAGGTGAAGTTATCGATCAAGGAAACACAACCTGGTCCATGGCAACAGATGGAAGGGAAGATCGAAGCTGGCGATATCGTCAAAGGACGTGTGCGTCGTCTCGTTCAGTTCGGGGCTTTCATTGAACTTGCGCCACAAGTAGAAGGACTTTTACACATTTCGCAAATCGCGAACCGTCACATCGGTTCACCTTCGGAAGTACTCGAAGAAGGACAGGAAATTGAGGCGAAAGTCCTCGAAGTGCGTCTTGATGAGCATAAGATTTCGCTATCAACACGTGTCCTTGAAGAGGAAGAATCATCCGCTGACGATTATTCGGATTATACGAATCAATCAGAAGGATTCTCAGTCGCTGACTTGACTGAAGACGATTCTGATCAGAAAGAATAAGTAATGACACAAAGCGGACACAAGCGTGTCCGCTTTTTATATGCGGTTTGTTATGGTATATGACAGTTTGATTTGATACAATAGAACGGCTATGAAGCGAGAGAAGAGAAAGAAGGTGTTGGGATGGCAATTCCAGTCGTGGCGATCGTAGGTCGCCCAAATATCGGAAAGTCGACGATTTTTAACCGGGTGATTGGAGATCGGGTTTCAATCGTAGAAGACAAGCCAGGCGTTACCCGCGACCGTATTTACGGAACTGGAGAATGGCTGAATCGTCATTTTCATTTGATTGATACAGGTGGAATCGAAGTCGGGGATGAGCCCCTACTTCAAATGATGCGTCATCAGGCGGAGCTCGCCATTGATGAAGCGGATGTCATCATTTTCATGGTGAACGGACGCGAAGGAATTACAGCAGCGGATGAGGAAGTCGCGAACATGTTATTCCGTTCGAATAAACCGGTCGTCGTCGCTGTCAACAAAGTCGATAACTTTGAAATGCGTGATTTAATGTATGAATTTTACTCCCTTGGATTCGGAGACTTGTTCCCGATTTCTGGTACACATGGTCTTGGTCTCGGTGACTTACTCGATCGTGTCCTTGAACTCGCACCAGATAAAGAAGAATTAGAATATGACGAAAGTACGATCAAGTTTGCCTTGATTGGTCGTCCGAACGTCGGGAAATCAAGTATGACGAACTCGATTCTCGGTGAAGAACGTGTCATCGTCTCAAACATCGCTGGTACGACACGCGATGCGATTGATACACCGTTTACGCGGGATGATCAAGAATACGTCATCATCGATACGGCCGGGATGCGAAAACGCGGGAAAGTCTATGAATCAACAGAACGTTTTAGCGTCATGCGTGCTCAAAAAGCAATCGAACGGGCAGATGTCGTCTGTGTCGTTCTTGATGGCGAAGAAGGCATCATCGAGCAAGATAAAAAAGTGGCGGGATATGCGCACGAAGCAGGTCGTGCGGTCATCATTGTCGTCAATAAATGGGATGCTGTCGAAAAAGATGATAAGACGATGAAAAAGATGCAAGAAGAGATCCGGGAAGAATTCCGTTTCCTTGACTATGCACCGATCGTCTTCGTCTCAGCAAAAACAAAACGTCGTTTGCAGACGTTGTTACCGGTCATTCAACAAGCAGCACACAGTCATGCACAACGTATTCAGACAAGTGTCTTGAACGATGTCATCGTTGACGCGGTCGCGATGAACCCGGCGCCGACGGATAAAGGGGTTCGTCTTCGGATCAACTATGCGACTCAAGTCGCGTCACGTCCGCCAACGTTCGTTTTGTTCGTCAATGATCCAGAATTGTTGCACTTCTCCTATAAACGATATCTCGAGAACCGGATCCGGGAGGCATTTGACTTCACAGGTACACCAATCCGGATTTTAGCCCGTCAAAAACAATAATGAGGTGAGTCAGTATGACCAAAATCGCAGTCATCGGAGCAGGGAGCTGGGGAACAGCCCTCTCGCTCGTCTTAGCTGATAATGATCAAGAAGTCATTCTTTACGGTCGTGAACAAATGAATGTCGACCGCATCAATGAGCATCATGAAAATACGCAGTTCTTGCCAGGTGTTGCGTTACCAAAAGCATTAAAGGCAACGACGGATCTTAAAGAAGCGGTCGAAGGGGCGACGCATATCTTGATCGTCACACCATCCTCTGCGATTCGAGCGGTTTCTCGTCAACTAAATGAGTTGCTGACGGAACCTGTCGTTTTGATCCATGCATCGAAAGGAATCGAGCCAAAGACACATCTTCGGTTGTCAGAATTAATCGAAGCAGAGGTCGATCCAGCGAAGCGTAAAGCGATTTGTGTCTTGACGGGTCCATCCCATGCTGAAGAGGTCGCATTACGTAAACCGACGACGGTAACGATTGCTTCAGAAGATTTAGAAGAAGCAGGTCGTGTTCAAGAGCTGTTCACGAATGAAAACTTCCGTGTCTATCTGAATGCGGATATCATTGGCGCAGAACTCGGTGGTGCTTTGAAGAACATCATCGCGCTTGCCGCCGGGATGACGGATGGTCTTGGTTATGGTGACAACGCGAAAGCTGCTTTGATAACGCGTGGAATGGTCGAAATGGCGCGTCTCGGTACGATGCTTGGAGCTAAACCGATGACGTTTACTGGATTGACGGGAATGGGTGACTTGATCGTTACTTGTACATCGGTCCATAGTCGCAATTGGCGTGCGGGGAATGCCATCGGTCGCGGTGAAAAGTTAGAAACGGTGCTAGAAAACATGGGAATGGTCGTCGAAGGTGTTCGTGCGACACAAGCCGCCTATGATTTAGCGGAGACGAAGCAGTGCGAACTGCCAATCACTTCTGCGTTATACCACGTTCTTTTCGATGGTCATACGCCGGAAGAAGAAGTCAAAAAGTTGATGCAACGACCACAAAAAAATGAAATCGAGCATCTCTTCACAACGAAAGATTAACGGAGTGGGGTGGAAACCTTGAGTCCAGGATTAATAAAAATGTGGATCTCGTTCGCTGGCATCGGACTCTTTGCGATCAGTGTCTTGCTGGTCACGGTCAGTCGGACGAAATTGAAAGGGATATGGCAGATTCTCGTATCGACTTTGGCATTCGTCTGTTTCATCGTCGCATCGATCATCATGGTGTTCATCGTCATGGCGGGACCAAGCGCATGAAGAAGTGGTTCGTGATCCTCATGCTCATTCCGGTGACGTTGTTATCAGGTTGTCTATTTCCAGACAGTCAGAAACCGTCGAACCGCGTACCGTATCCGCAACAGTTACGTACCGTACAGGATGCTGTCGATGCGTATCAAAAAGACACGGGTGTTTTGCCCATTAAGACGATGGAAGCGGACACTCCGCTCATGGAGCGTTATCAAATCGAGTTAGGGCGGCTCATTCCGCGTTATATGAGTGACCCACCATCAAACAGTTTTGAAGGTGGCGGAACATTCATCTATCTGTTAGTTGATGTCGACACGAAACCAACTGTTAAGTTGATGGATTTACTTGTTGCAGAAGAGTTACAGAAGCTCCAAGTTCGAATTGATGCGTATCGGAAGAAGAACGAAAAGTATCCGTTTAAAGGATCGTTCGGAAAAAACCAGTTTACGCTTGACTATAAAAAACTATTCATCAAAAAAGAACCGACTGTCCCAAGTCCGTATTCAGATGAAAAGTTGTCAATCTATGTCGATGGTCAAGGACGCCTCTTCATCAACTATTTACCAGAGTTGAAGAAAGCTGTTCAAACTGCGAAGAAAAAGCCGAAAGTCGGTCAAGATATTCGGTATTTGCTCTATGAAGATCAACCTTTTGTTCCTGCCTATTCTCAAAGCTACACGATAAACGAAAAAGGCGAACCTGTGTTTTCAGAGAAATCGAGCGAAGAATCTGAAAATTGAACGTTATTTACACGAAAATGTTGTAATAGCAACGTTTATGGGGTATGATTACCCTCGAAGAAGTGATTGGGAGGGGGTGAAAGTAATGAACAAAACTGAACTCATTCAAGCAGTCGTCGAAAAATCAGGTCTTACAAAAAAAGACGTGACGAAAGTTGTTGAATCAACATTCGAATCGATCACTGAGACACTTCAGTCTGGAGAAAAAGTCCAATTGATTGGATTTGGTAACTTCGAAGTCCGTGAGCGTGCAGCCCGTAAAGGTCGCAACCCACGTACGAAAGAAGATATCGAGATTCCAGCAAGTAAAGTACCTGCCTTCAAACCAGGTAAAGCATTGAAAGATGCTGTGAAGTAATCCGGCTACATAGTCGCCCGAGATTTTCTCGGGCGGCTTTTTTGTGGACATTCAGAAGCGTGAAAGCCCGCCGATTATGGTATATTAAAAAAGAAGAACGTCCATCAACGAGATGGCACTGGAGATCGGGGGGTAAAAGCATGGAACAACATGAGCTGCGCGTGGATGAAATCATCACTGCACTCACCACTAAACAAACGACACGATTGGCTCGACATGTGGATTTCCCTTCCATCGATCGTGAACAGATCAGTTGGTTGATTGATGTCGCTCAACATGACACGCTGGATACGGAAGCACTCGTCAAAGCGATTCATTTCGCACAAGTAGCGCTACGTCTGCATGAGCGTGTCAATGAAACCCTACGCGGTTCGAAGGAGCGACAGTTGCTTGTATTAGCAGGAGATTTATTCTCGAGCTACTTTTTCGAACAGCTAGCTGGGTTACCAAAAGAGATTCTCGTTTCACTCGGACGGACGATTCAACGGGTCAACGAGGCAAAGTGTGCCCTTCACGAAATGAATTATGCATCGACGGAAGAACGAGTTCTCTTATGGTTAACAGCAGAGTTCGGATTAATGCAAGGACTCGCAGCAATCACGAAACGAGAATGGCTGACACGACAGGGGCGGCAGATCATTCAACAACAGGCAGAACAATTGGATCTGGTCGCACAGAAATTACTGTTATCGCATCTCGAGCAGATGGCGGTAGCATGAGATCTTGGAAAGGGTGAGCGGTGTGCAGGCAAAAGATAAAGAAAAAAAAGTATATGAAGTGTTTCAATCGATATCAACGAACTATGATCAAATGAATTCAGTCATCAGCTTCCGACTGCATAAACTATGGAGACGCGAGACGATGCGCCGGATGCAAGTCTTCCCGGGTGCTAAATGTCTCGATCTTTGTTGTGGAACAGCGGACTGGACGATTCAACTAGCGAAAGCAGCCGGTCCGACAGGTGTCATCAAAGGACTTGATTTTTCAGAGAACATGCTAAGAGTCGGCGTGGAGAAGGTAGAAGCGCTCGATATGAAAAACATCGAATTGATTCACGGAAATGCGATGGATCTACCGTTCGGTGATAACTCGTTCGATTATGTGACGATCGGGTTTGGTCTACGAAACGTACCGGATTATCTACAGGTCATCAAAGAGATGCATCGTGTCTTAAAACCAGGTGGAACGGTCGTCTGTCTCGAGACGAGTCAACCGACGGCACCGATTTTCCGCGAGGCATATTCATTGTATTTCGGAAAAATCATGCCACAAGTCGGGCGATTGCTTGCGAAATCATACGATCAATACAACTGGCTACAAGAATCGACGGAAGTGTTCCTCGACCGCGTCGAACTGAAACAACTCTTCGAACAGGCAGGCTTCATGCAAGTGGAAGTCAAGGCATTCGCGGGTGGGGCTGCTGCGATGCACCTTGGGAAGAAGTGGTGAGATGTCACTGCATTCCATATACCGTGATGTCACGAAGGAAGTTAATTTAGTCGATCGTTTTCTGATCAGTCATATCGCTTCTGAGGAACCAACGATCGATGCGGCAGGAAAGCAACTGTTGAAGGCTGGTGGAAAACGGATTCGACCGGCATTCGTATTGTTAGCGTCTAAATTCGGTGAAGCAGATCGGGATGAGCTGATTCGTGTGGCGGCCAGTCTTGAGCTCGTCCATATGGCATCACTCGTTCATGACGATGTCATTGATGACGCGGAACTACGACGAGGGAAACCGACTGTCATGCAATACTTTGATGAAGAAGTCGCACTGTATTCCGGGAACTATCTATTTGGAGAGGCGATTCGATTGATTGGTGAAGTCGGAAAGCCGGAACTTGTCCAAGTGATGGTCCATACGATGCGTGAAATTTGCGAAGGTGAGATTGAACAAATCTATGACCAATATGATTGGGAACAGTCGATTAAACGCTACATCAAACGGATCGAACGAAAAACAGCCATTCTCATCGAAGCGAGTTGTCACCTAGGTGCCATTGTTGCGAACTGTTCTGCAGCCGATACGAAAGCGTTACGGTTGTTTGGACGAGATATCGGACTTGCGTTTCAAATTGCTGACGATTTGCTTGATTTCACAGCGAATCGCACAGAACTTGGTAAGCCCGTAGCAGAGGATTTGCGTCATGGACACAAAACATTACCTGTCTTTTATGGTGCAGAAGATGCTGTCTTTTATGAACGTCTTTCAAAAATCGAGAGTATGCCAACACATGAAGAAGTCGCACCTTTATTGTCGTTTCTTCAAACTTCAGGAGCTCTTGAACGAACGCAACAAACAGTCGATCATTACATCCATCGTGCCATCAAACGTCTCGAACCATTACCTAAATCCTCTGCGAAGCGATCGCTTGAAGAAGTCGCGCGCTACGTTGGAAAACGAAAAGGTTGAAGATTGTCAAAAATTTCTTGCTGTTCTTCTTAAAAGCCAGTAAACTGACTATGTAAGCGCTTTTCTAAAAGCATTTCATAGGGGGAACTAGAGATGGAACAGACATTTTTGATGGTCAAACCGGATGGCGTAGAACGTGGATTGATTGGGGAAATCATTGGACGGATTGAACGCAAAGGATTCATCATTCGTGAAATGAAAATGATGAACGTCACAGAAGAGTTAGCAAAAGCACATTACGAAGAGCATGCGGAGAAACCGTTCTTTGGAGAGTTGGTCACTTTCCTCACATCAGGTCCTGTCGTTGCACTTCGTGTCGAGGGTGCAGACGTCGTTGCCGTCTCGCGTTTGATGATCGGGAAAACAAAACCACTTGAAGCAGCACCTGGAACGATCCGTGGTGATTTCGCGAACACGATGAGTGAGAACGTCATCCATGGTTCAGATAGTGTCGAGAGTGCGGAGCGTGAGCTTGCCCTCTGGTTTCAAGGACAGCCAGTCAACGCGTAATTCATGAATAGAAAGACAACGGGGAAGGGATTCGATTTGATCGAATCCCTTTTGTCGTGTTCTTGTAAAACGGAATGACCCAATTGTCGAATTGCTTTTTGGAATGCCTATAGCTTTATGCTACTATAGAAAATAAGTTGAACCGGTCATGGAGATGACCATTCGATATCGAGAGTGAGCGAGGTGTGCCAATTGGAAGATTATGAACTTTTTATTCAACGATTCAAGACCAAATCAGGGATTGATCTCGGTCAGTATAAAGAAGCACAGATGAAACGGCGATTGACGGCGTTACGTGACAAAAAAGGATATAGTACATTTGCTTCTTATATGCAGGCAATGGATAAGGACACATCGTTATACGACGAGTTTTTAGATCGAATGACGATCAATGTCAGTGAATTTTTCCGTAATCCGATTCGTTGGCAACAATTGGAACAAGATATCTTACCGATCCTAGAGTCGCGAGCACATGGACGAATCCGGACGTGGAGCGCAGCTTGTTCGACCGGAGAAGAACCATACTCCCTTGCGATGATTTTAAGTGAACGGCTCGATCCATCCGCCTTTACGATTCAAGCAACAGATTTGGATGAACTCGTCCTAGAAAAAGCCAAGCTTGGTCGATACGGAGCTTCTGCATTGAATGAAGTCGTCGAAGCGCGTAAAAAGAAATACTTCATTGAGCAAGAGCAAACGTTCGAAGTCGTTCCGGAAATCAAACGACTCGTTCGTTTCAGTAAACATAATCTGTTAGGAGACCGGTACGATACGGGGTTTGATTTAATCATCTGCCGCAACGTGCTGATTTATTTTACAGAAGAAGCGAAAGCGCACGTCTATCGTTCGTTCGTCGAGGCCTTAAAGCCAGGCGGAATCTTATTCGTTGGTGGAACGGAACAAATTTTCCAACCCGAACGGTTTGGGTTAAAGATGAAACAGAGCTTCTTTTACGAAAAAATCGGTTGATCAGGAAGGGATGAAGCGAATGCGTTACATGACAGCAGGAGAATCACATGGAAAAGGGTTGACCGTCATCATCGATGGGATGCCAGCAGGACTCACGATTGATTTCGAAGCCATCCAGCGTGAAATGACACGTCGCCAAGGCGGATACGGACGCGGACGACGCATGCAAATCGAACAGGATCAAATCGATGCGCGTGGCGGGATCCGTCATGGATACACGACAGGATCACCGATCAGTTTGTTCATCGAGAATAAGGATCATACGCACTGGACACAAGTCATGCAAGCGGAACCGCTCGAAGAACAGTTGGAGCGCCCGCGGACGTTGACGCGTCCACGCCCCGGACATGCGGATCTCGTTGGTGGATTGAAGTACGGTCATCGCGATTTACGCGATGTACTAGAACGTTCTTCCGCTCGTGAGACGGCAGCACGTGTTGCCGTCGGCGCCTTCGCTAAACAATTACTGAATGAACTCGGGATTGAAGTGTTCTCGCACGTACGGTCGATTGGTGGCATCGATGCACCGTGGAAAGATCCCGTCGAACATCAGGAAACGATTGACGCTTCACCCGTTCGCTGTGCTGACGAACAAGCAGGGCAACGGATGATGGAGGAAATTGATGCGGCCAAAAAAGAAGGGGATACACTCGGCGGTGAAATCGAAGTCGTCGTGACGGGCATGATGCCAGGAGTCGGATCCTTCACTCAAAACGATTTAAAGCTCGACAGTCGAATTGCGCAAGCTGTCATCAGCGTCAATGCGATGAAATCAGTCGGTTTTGGTGACGGATATGAACTCGGTCGTCGCAAGGGGAGTACCGTCCAAGATGAAATCGTTCATGATGTATCCGGCTATCATCGGCGGACGAACCATCTAGGCGGAATCGAAGGTGGAATGTCGACAGGCATGCCGATTCGCGTCCAAATTGCGATGAAGCCGATTCCGACGCTCTATCGTCCACTACAATCAGTCGATATCGAGACGAAGGAAGCATTCACGGCACAAATCGAACGAAGTGATGCCTGTGCCGTTCCGGCCGCATCGGTTGTTCTAGAAGCCGTCGTCGCGTTTGAGATTGCGGTCGCTATCCTTGAAATGTTCGGGACATCGACACTCGATCGCCTTCAGGCTGCCGTCGCTGCTTACAAAGAGGAGGTCCGGACGTTTTGATCGAATTTGATATCCGGTTGAACACGTCATATCCAGTACTTATCGGAAATGGGGCATTAGCCCGGTTATCGCATCTTTCCGCGCTGAACGAGGCGGACCGCATTTGGGTCATCACGGATGAAACAGTACATCACTTGCAGATGGATCGATTGCAGGCTGCATTAGCGGATGTATCGCCGTCGATCGATGTTCATATCAGCACTGTTGCGCCAGGGGAGAACAGTAAGTCGCTTGCCGTCTATGGCGCTCTACTCGAAGAAGGGGTTCGGTACGGGATGACACGTCATAGCTTGATCCTTGCGTTCGGTGGTGGAATGATTGGTGATTTAGCGGGATTCGTCGCGGCAACCTTTTTGCGCGGCATCCCGTTCCTTCAAATTCCGACGACACTGTTAGCGCATGATTCAAGTGTTGGTGGAAAGGTTGGTCTCAACCTCTCCCTCGGTAAAAACTTAGTCGGTGCATTTTATCAGCCAAGTGGTGTCGTATATGATTTAACGCTCCTTCAGACATTACCAGACCGGGAATGGCGAAGTGGCTTCTTTGAGTTAGTCAAGCATGGGTTCCTTGCGCGACCATCATTTGCGGATTCGTTACTCGATATTTCGCTGGATGCTGTCAAAGGACTCGACTTAGAAGACTGGCTCGCACGGGGGATCAATGTGAAACGGGATATCGTCGAACAAGATGAGACGGAGCAAGGGATGCGTGCGTTCTTGAATTATGGACATACATTCGGTCATGCCGTTGAATATGCGAGTCCTGGTCTTGCGCATGGCGAGGCAGTAGGGATCGGACTTGTCTTCGTCAAGTTCTTGGAAGGAAATGACGGACAGGCGAAGCAGCTCGGGCAATTGCTCCACCGTCTTGGAACGGAATTACCGAATCGACAATCGTTTAAGACCTATCTTGAACTGATGCGTCGCGACAAGAAGAACCACCAAGCAATGATTCGATTCGTCCTTGAAAAAGAAGGGCGCTTCATTTTAGAAGCGATTAGCGAAGAACGATTGCGCCAAGCATTCAATCAAACAGTGAGGTGTCTAGAATGGGCTTAAGAGGAACAGTACAAGTACCAGGCGATAAATCAATGACGCACCGCGCTTTCCTGTTCGGCGGAATCGCCGAGGGAACGACACGTGTCAGAAACGCACTTGAAGGGGCCGATTGTCTTGCTTCACTAGAAGCGATGCAGGCGCTTGGTGCACAAATCGATCGAACACCAGAGGAAATTCGGATTACCGGAACGGATACGTTCCAAGAAGCGACAATTGATTGCGGAAACTCGGGAACAACGATTCGTCTCTTGAGCGGTATCCTAGCAGGCGGTCAAGCGACGTACGCGCTCGATGGCGACGCTTCCTTACGTAGACGTCCGATGAAACGGATCACGGAACCGCTTGCGTTGTTCGGAGCGAACATCACAGGTGAGACGGCGCCGCTTCACATTACAGGAACGCCGCTTGTCGGAACGACGTATACGTTACCAGTCGCAAGTGCACAAGTGAAAAGTGCCGTGTTGCTCGCAGGTCTGCATGCGACGGGTGAGACGACGGTCATCGAGCCGATCCTGTCACGCGACCATACGGAACGGATGTTGCCGCAGTTCGGCGTTGACATAGCAATCGTTGAACATGAGGATGGTCGGCACATTCGTGTTCAAGGTCCTGTACGCTTACAAGCAACGTCACTCGACATTCCAGGGGATCCATCGTCAGCAGCGTTTTGGTGGACGGCGGCAGCGATCGGGCAGGATAGTCGCATCACGACGACCCACGTCTTGATGAATCCGACACGGATTGGTTTTTTACAGACGTTACGCCAGATGGGTGCAAGTGTCGAAATCAATCATCGCTCAGAAGACGGTGGAGAGGAGACGGCAGATGTGACCGTCGAGACGACATCGTTACAAGCAATCACGGTCGAAGGTGATCAGATTCCATCCTTGATTGATGAGATTCCGTTACTCGCTTTGCTTGCGACGCAAGCGGAAGGACGAACAATCATTCGCGATGCACAAGAGCTTCGTGTCAAGGAAACGGATCGGATCGAGACCGTCGTGACGGCATTACAGCGTCTTGGAGCGAATATCGAGGCAACGGATGACGGCATGATCATCGAAGGACCGACACCTCTGCAAGCAGCGGAAGTCGACAGTGCAGGTGATCACCGGCTTGCGATGATGTTGACGATTGCGGCGACGATCAATCCAGAAATTATGGTTCATGGACGCGAAGTAGTTGAAGTCAGCTACCCAACGTTCTATGATGATTTAAAGAAACTTCAATCCGACCAATCTGAGTAAGCAAGAGGCGGATGACAGAAAGTGGGGCGTTTGCCTTGAATGAACAACTATTGAATGGCATCATCGAAGAATTGGAACACGGTCACACCTCAGAAGCGTTAGCAGCATTAGAAAAACTCGAAAAGACAGGAACGGATGAGGACCGCCTCGCCGTTGCCGATCTCTATATCGAACTCGGATTGTCTGACCGGGCGGTCGATCTCTTGGCGCCACTTTACGTCGAATATGCGGGTAATGCGGGAGTCGCCTTGTTACTAGCAGAGTGTTATATCGATTTGGATCGCGAAGAAGAAGCAATCTCCGTCCTCGAGCAGGTCGACACAACAGACTCGGAATATGGTCCACGTTCTCTCGTATTACTCGCTGACCTCTATCAGTCGCAAGGTCTTGACGAAGTAGCGTTAGCGAAACTGAAGGAAGCGCGTAACCTTGCACCGGACGAACCGTTACTGGCATACGGTTTGGCTGAGCTCTACATGACGCTCGGTGCGTTTGATCAGGCGGTACCGTTATTCGCCGAAATCACGGAGCGACCAGAGTTACGTGCTGAATTGCCGCTCGATGCCCTTTACGCGGAATCACTCGCGATGACAGGACAATTTGAAGATGCGATTCCACTGTACGAACGTGCTGTCGCAGAACGCTCCGACTTGCATACACTGTTTGGTCTTGCGATGACGGCTCACCGTGTCGGTCAACACCAAAAAGCGGTCGAGACATTCCAGCAATTGATTGCACAGGATCCGGACTATACGTCGGCGTACGTACCATACGCGGAAAGCCAAGCCGAACTTGGTTTGACAAAAGAAGCGCTGAACGTCATCAAACAGGGAATGGAGCGCGACGATTACAATGATGAGTTGCGGACGATGGAAGCCTTGTTCCTTCTAAAACTCGGCGATCGCGCTGGAAGCGTCCAAGCGTTGCGTGAAGCACTTGCCTTGAATCCGGAATCAATCGTCGCAGCGGAACGTTTGCTTTCGTTACTTGCTGAAGACGAGGACCACGAAGCGATGATCGAGACGATCTCTGCCATCGAAGAACACGTCACTGCTCCGATTCTGACATGGTACCGGGCACGCGCTTTGTATGCCTTAGAGGAATACACGCAAGCGATGGAGAATTATGCGATAGTCGAAGGTGCATTCACCGAAGATGCGCTCTTCTTGAAAGAGTATGGATTCGCACTCGTCGAGGAAGGACGGCGTGAAGAGGGACAACGTCTTCTCCGTCGCGCTGCTATGTTGACACCAGAAGATAACGAACTTGTCGACTATGTTGAACGAATGGATGGATGACTTCACGGGAGAAGGGAGTAGGATTGAGATGATAGAGAGAAAGCAGCGATTCTTACGCCGCATCTTGACCTATTACACGTTAAAGCGACGGGAAGCGAAATGGATCATCGATTATTGGTTGCGCAATGAGGCAAAACTTGAGCAGGTACACTTCGTTCAAAATGCGACCTTCGCTCCGAAGGCAATCATCATGACGACATACGGATTCGATGCGGAACCATTTCTCTTCAAAAAAGGGAATGTCACGACGCTAGATCCAGAAAAAGCGTATCATGATATTCGCCTGACATCGGAAGATATCTATATCGAGTTGAACTTCCAAGGTATGATGATGGATGACGAGTATTTGTCTTTACTCGAGGAAAATCCGTTTCGCCCAGAAGTTGCTGTTGAACCGCGCTTAGCGGATGAAGCGACACATTTCATCGCGGTCACGGTCAATCGGCAGGAAGAAGAACGTTTAGTCCGCTTGATTGATGAAGCGCTGGATGCACGCGATCAACATCGATTCCACTCTCTTTCCGAACAGTTACGGCTCGTTCGAAGTCAACTTCCTTAACAGAAGGACTCTATTGCCCAGTGCAGGCGGTAGGGTCCTTTCGTATGTGAAGATTTGTGCAAAATATGAAGAAAAATAGAGTGGAATTTCATAAAACGTTCACATTAAGAGAGTAGGAGGAAATGCGGATATGATACATTAAATGTGACGAATTGTAAGTACGAAGAAAGGGGGAAATGACTTGCGTTTCAAACCATCCGACGTACAGCGGACACGAAGCGAGCAAGCGTACATCGATACGCTGATCGTGCCTTTGCTTCCGGTCGGTTTCGATGAGGCGATGCATGCTTACGCGGAATGCGCAGACATGACATTGACGGTGGCGTCCGAAGTCGAACGCCAGCTATCCGGACGGGCGTTGCTCGTTCCTGCTCTGACCTATATCGATGCACCGTCGATCGAACAGTTGGAAGGATGGCGTCAAGCGGCTGCTTCCGGGCAATTCCGTTTCATCACCTTCATCACTGCTGATTTAAGGTGGAAGGAGACTGCCGCCGAAGAGATTATCTACGTGCCACGTCTAGCTCTTGAGACGATGAGTCGTGACCAACAAGGTCAGATGGTCGGGAATTTCGTAGGACAAGTTCTCGAACAGTTAGGAAACCGTTGGACCGCGCTATGAAGCGGTTGACGCAATGATTTTATTAAGATACTATTACCATGTGAGAAATTTGTGTGAAGTACTGTCGTCTTGGGGCACAGCGTACATCACAAGGGGGGATCGAGATGGCTCAAAACGGGTCTAACGTAACACGTCGTCAGTTCTTGACGTATACATTGACAGGCGTCGGCGGTTTCATGGCGGCGACGATGGTCATGCCGATGGTCAACTTCGCAGTTGATCCAGTCCTGAAGAAATCAGGAGCAGGCGATAAAGTAAAAGTAATGAAGTTGTCGGATATCACGACAGAACCAAAACGGGTCGACTTCAAGAAACAAACGCAAGATGCATGGTATGAGTTCGAAGAAACGTTGTCAGCTTGGGTGTTCAAAGATGATAAGGGAGAAATTTTAGCCCTCTCACCAATTTGTAAACACTTAGGTTGCCAAGTCAGCTTCGGTTCAGATCCGACGCACCCGGAGCAATTCTATTGCCCATGTCACTTCGGTCGGTACACGAAAGATGGCGTCAACGTTCCAGGAACGCCTCCGACGAAACCACTCGATGGTTATGAAATGCAGCAGAAAGATGGTTTCCTCTACCTTGGTAAACCAGTCGAAAGAGGTGCGTAAGCGATGATGCAAAAAATCTATGATTGGATTGATGAGCGCGTTGACATTACGCCGCTCTGGCGAGATATCGCCGACCATGAAGTACCGGAGCACGTCAACCCGGCACATAACTTTTCAGCTTTCGTTTATTGTTTTGGCGGATTGACGTTCTTTACGATCGTCATCCAGATTCTTTCGGGGATGTTCTTGACGATGTATTATGTACCGGACATCATCAACGCACACGCGTCCGTCTACTATCTTCAAAATGAAGTCGCACACGGACAAATCGTTCGTGGTATGCACCACTGGGGTGCGTCGGTCGTTATCGTAATGTTGTTCCTACATACATTACGTGTCTTCTTCACTGGTTCATACAAAAAACCACGTGAATTGAACTGGGTCGTCGGAGTTCTCTTGTTCTTCGTCGTCTTAGCTCTCGGTCTGACAGGATACCTATTGCCTTGGGACATGAAAGCATTGTTCGCGACAAAAGTTACGATTCAGATTGCTGAAAGTATTCCGGTCATCGGTGGTATCGCGAAGACCCTCCTTGCGGGTGGAGAAATCGTCGGCGCAAGTACAATCGCTCGATTCTTTGCGATTCACGTCTTCTTCCTTCCTGCAGCATTGTTCGTCTTGCTCGGGGCCCACTTCATGATGATCCGTAAACAAGGGATCTCTGGACCACTTTAAACCGACTATCATCTAGACAACAAAAAAGGGGGAGAACACGATGCATCGTGGTAAAGGAATGAAATTCGTCACCGATTCACGGGTGTCGATCAACAACCGGATGCCGAACAAGTCGAAAGATTATTCGGAATATCCAGGTCGAACGGAAGCGTTCTGGCCAAACTTCTTACTTCGCGAATGGATGGTTGGAGCGGTCTTCTTGATCGGCTTCATGACATTGACAATCGTAGAAGCAGCACCACTTCAAAACATTGCCGATCCGACGAATACGTCGTACATTCCGCTTCCGGACTGGTACTTCCTATTCCTCTATCAGCTCTTGAAATACCAATTCGCTGCAGGTCCGTACATCTTGATGGGAACGGTCATCCTCCCAGGTCTTGCGTTCACAGCACTTCTCGTCGCGCCATGGCTCGACCAAGGTCTTGAACGTCGTCCTGCGAAACGTCCGATCGCAGTCAGCATGATGCTTCTCGCAGTCGTCTCAATCGTCTTCTTGACATGGGAATCTGTTCAAACGACTCACTGGGATACAATCCATAAACAAGGTGAGTTGACGATGAACGAAGGACCAAAAATTGATACATCGGCAAAAGGATACGAAATTTATTCGAACCAGTCATGTGTCAACTGTCATGGTAAGAACCTCGAGGGTGGAGCAGCAGCTCCGGCACTCGTTGGTACGAAGAAGACAGAAGAAGAGATTTATGAAATCGCAGATAAAGGTGTCGGTTCGATGCCTGCTGGTCAGTACAAAGGATCAGACGCGGATCGTAAAGAACTCGCGAAATTCATCGCTTCATACGGTGAAGGCGGCGAAAACAATAAATAAGCCAAAAGCCGGGGGAGCAATCCTCCGGCTTTTGTCGATGATGAGGTGAAACGATTGCAAGGTATTTTGACATTACTCCGACATAAAGCCGTACTCTGGATTGTCGGATTGATCAACTTAGCAGGTACTTTATACGGTTACTACTGGTATGAACCACAACTTGCGACATCGAAGTGGTATTACTATCCGTTCATTCCAGATAGCCCGACAGCATCCCTCTTCTTTACGATTATCGTCTTTCTTTGGATTTTCGGACGACGTTCCCGACTGTTTGAAGCGCTCGCGTTCGTGACATTGATCAAATATGGGGTCTGGGCAGTCGTCATGAACGCCTTGATGTTAAATCAACTTGGAACGGGGGATTCGTTCTTAACAGCAATGGCACTGATGTTGATGGTATCGCACGGAGCGATGGCGTTCCAGGCGTTGTTATACAGTCCGCTGATGACGTTTCGCGTCAAGGAACTCGTCCTCGTCGCCATCTGGGTCATTCATAACGATGTCGTGGATTACGTCCTCGGTCAGTGGCCGCGTTACCCAGCGCTTGCGGAGCATATCCAGTGGATCGGCTATGGCTCCTTCTGGTTGACCGGATTATGTCTTTTGATGGGATATCTGCTTGTTGCGCGCGATTCAATTGACAATAAGATCACTTGAACATAAAATAGACCTATAATCAAAAAAAGAAAGGAACGATGTCTCGTGGCAAACTATTTGATCTATCTCGCGATCATCATCATCGTCCCGATCTGGGCTCAGATGCGGGTGCGGAGCACCTATAAAAAATATCAAGATGTTCCGATTCAGAGTGGGGTGACGGGAGCGCAGGTCGCAGACTTCATCATGAAGCAGAACGGGATCACGAACGTCCGTCTCGAGCCAATCGGTGGAACGATGTCCGACCATTATGACCCAACGAACAAAGTCGTTCGTTTGTCGGAAGACGTCTATTACGGTTCGACGGTCTCAGCCGTTTCGATCGCAGCACACGAAATCGGCCACGTCATTCAAGATGCGACGGATTACAATATGATGCGTGTCCGTCACCGGATCGCACCTGTCGCGTCAATCACATCGAACTTATCGTTCCCACTGTTGTTGATTGGTCTATTTGCCGGTTTCAGTGGTCTTGCGATGCTTGGTGTCGTCTTGATGCTCGGTGCCGTTATCTTCCAACTCGTCACGTTACCGGTCGAGTTTGACGCCTCGAATCGAGCGATGGCGCAGTTGACGGAACACGGAATCATTGATGCCGAAGAAGAACGTGGTTCACGTCGTGTCTTAAACGCAGCGGCTTGGACGTACGTCGCAGCAACACTCGTTGCTGTCGCCGAGTTCCTTCGTCTCGCACTGCTCGTCTTCAACCCGTCAAGTGATGACTAAAACGAAAAACACGGATTGCTCGTTTGAGCGATCCGTGTTTTTTTACGTTTCTTTGATTGGGACTCGATTTTCATCGAACGTGAATCCTTCTCCTGTTACTTCATAGACATCATGCAACGTGATGAAGGCGTGCTGGTCGACACTTTTAACGAGCGTCTTCAAGCGATTGATTTCATTGCGAGCGACGACGACGTACAATACTTCGAGATCCCGTCCGGAGTAACCGCCTTTCGCGATTAGACGGGTCGTGCCACGGTTCATCGTCGCATGAATACCGTCGGCAATTTCTGTCCGGTGATCACTGATGATCATCGCTGCTTTACCGGCATACGTGCCCTCTTGCATCCAATCGATGACGCGGGCACCGACGTAGACGGCAAGTAACGTATACATTGCCTGCTTATAATCGAGATACGTCAAGGATGCGACGATGACGAAGAAATCAAAGACTAAGAACGTTCGACCGATCGACCAACCGAAGTAGCGCTTCGTCAAACGCGCGATGATATCGACGCCACCTGTCGTACCACCGTTGTTGAAGATGATGCCAAGACCAACGCCGATGAAGACACCGGCAAAGAGCGCAGCAAGCACCATATCGTCGCGCAGGTCGATGACGAGTGGTGAATACTTGGCAATCAATCCATACCAGAAGGAAAAACTGAATGTACCGATCAACGTGTAGACGAAGGTCGTCCGACCAAGAATCTTATAACTGACGAAAAAAAGTGGGACATTCAACACTAAGTTCGTGATCGATGGAGACCATCCGAACAGTCCTTTTAAGATCAAGGTAATCCCAGTAAAACCGCCTTCTGCTAACTCATTTTGAACGTTAAAATGATAAATACCAAAAGCAAAGATGAATGATCCGATCAAAATCCAGAAAATGTTCTGGATCCGAATCGGAAATTGGAATGGAGGTGCCATTTCCGTATGCTCCTTTCAAATCAAGACTCTTTCTCTAGGGTAACGGCACGGTCGGAAAAAGACTAGCTTTTCCTGTAAAAATCAGTCGAAAAGTGATCAGTATGGTCATTCCGATTGATATTGCTTAGAATAGAGACGAATAGAAGTCATAAAGAGAGTGTGGTTTTATCATGAAAAAAGCAATTGGGATTCTTTGTTATCCATCCGTCGGCGGGAGTGGGGTCGTCGCGACGGAGCTTGGTATGAAATTAGCGGATCGTGGACATGATGTCCACTTCATTACATCGAGCATGCCGTTTCGCCTGACGGAATATCGGCCAAACATCACGGTCCACTTGGTTGAAGTCAATCAGTATTCCGTTTTTAAATATCCACCATACGACATTACGTTAGCGTCAAAAGTCGCAGAAATCATTGATTTATTCGATCTCGATGTCATCCATGCCCATTACGCTGTTCCGCACGCGGTCTGTGCAGATCTCGGACGAAACATGGCAAAGAAAAAAGGTGTCGCCGTCGTGACGACGTTACACGGAACGGACATCACCGTCATCGGGCAAGATTTAGAGATGCAACCGGCAATCCGGTACGGCATCGAACGATCAGACGCGGTCACGGCCGTCTCCGAGAGTCTAGCGATTGAGACGAATGCGACGCTCAACGCACACTACGACATCGATGTCATTGCGAACTCGATTGATGAGAGTGTCTATTATCCGATGCGGGATGAACGCTTGAAGCGGCATTACGGCATCGAAGCGGACGAAGTCGTCGTCATTCACATCTCGAACTTCCGACCGGTCAAACGAATCGATGATACGCTTGCGGCGTTCGCCATTGCAGCGAAAGACCGGAAGATGCGTCTGTTGCTCGTCGGGGATGGTCCAGAGATGGGACAAACGAGACGTCGCGCAAAGGAACTCGGCATTTATGACAAAGTGATCTTTGCCGGTAAACAGGAACACGTCGCGCAATTGCTCGCCATTAGTGATATTCATGTCCTGTTGTCTGAAAAAGAAGCGTTCGGGCTCGTCGTTCTTGAGGCGATGGCAATTGGTGTCCCGAGTGTCGTCTCGACAGCAGGTGGCTTACCGGAAGTCATACAAGACGGCGTAACCGGATATATCGTTCCGACCTACGATGTCAAAATGGCTGCGGCACGAATCGGTGAACTCGCGGATGATCCGATGTTACGGGAACGGATGGCAGAAGAGGGCATTCGCGATACGCGTCGTCGTTTTGATTCGAATGAGATTGTTCGTCGTTATGAACAAGTCTATGAACGGGTGTGTGCGCGTCATGAACTTGCTTGAAGGCGCACATCATATCATTCAGACGATCGAGGAGGCCGGTGGTGAAGCGTATATCGTCGGTGGTGCCGTTCGTGATATGTTGCTCGACCGGACACCAGGAGACTATGATTTAGCGAGCTCGATGTTACCGGAACAGATCATCGATTTATTCCCTGTTGTCATTCCGACAGGACTCGAGCATGGAACCGTGACGGTCGTTCTCAACCACGTGCCGTACGAGATCACGACGTTTCGCTCAGAAGCAACGTACAGCGATCGCCGGCGACCGGACGAGGTGACGCTTGGCGTTAGTTTGGAAGAGGATTTGACCCGGCGTGACTTTACGATCAACGCGATGGCACTCAGACCATCAGGTCGTGTCGATCTGTTTGGAGGAGCGCGTGACATCGAAGAGCGGATCATCCGGACGGTCGGCGAACCAGCCGAACGTTTTAATGAAGATGCACTTCGAATGATGCGGGCGTTCCGCTTCATGAGCCAACTGGATTTCTCGCTTGACGAAGCAACTGAACAAGCAATCGTTAAACTCGCTCCGCATCTAGCGGCCGTTGCGATTGAGCGGATCGCGATCGAGTTCGAGAAGCTCTTACTTGGTCCTGGAAAACAGCGGGCGTTACAGGCGATGCTCCGGACAGGAATCGAACGCTACCTTCCCGGCATGACTTCAGAAATCGTCAAAGGACTCGCGCAGCAGTCGTTTCAGGGTGTTTCAAAGGATGCCGTCTGGACACTCGTACTCGATGCCGGTCTCGCGAAAGATCAATTGACGCGCTGGAAACGATCGAAACATCAAGTGCAGCTCGCAACGCGTTTAATACCTCTGTTACACCGACCGTTACAAGACTGGGATCGTTATCGATTGTCGGACGAGGAACTGATGATCCTTCGGGAAATGACCGGAACGGATTATCCAGAGCGATCAGACTTACCGATTCGCAGTCGTAAAGAGCTCGCTGTCGACGGAAAAGACATGATCCGCCTCGGTCTTCAAAAACAACAGATCAAAGAAGCACTTTTGCATTTGGAATACAGTGTCGTCACGCGCGCTTGCCTAAACGACCGCGTGACATTATTGAAGGAGGTAGAGCGATGGCGCACTCAGTCCGAGAACAAATCTTGATCGCACTTCGTCAGCGAACGTGGTACTCCGGACAGGAATTAGCAGAGACACTAAATATTTCACGTACCGCTATTTGGAAACATATGCAAACCTTGAAGGAAGAAGGATACCAGATCATCTCGAATAAAAAACAAGGCTATCAATTAGTCGATGAAGGCGATTTGCTGACACCGATTGCGATTGAACAATGGTTAACGACAGCGCGCCTTGGTCGCCACATCCTTCATTTCGAAGAACTGGACACGACGCAGCGGATTGCACATGAGCAAGCGCAACAGCAAGCGCAGGAAGGAACACTCGTCGTATGCGATCACCAGACGAATGGACGCGGACAGCTAGGGAGAACGTGGCATGAGGCGAAAAATGAGGGCATCGCGATTAGTCTACTCGTCCGACCAGATGTACCGATGCACCAAGCAGGTCAATTAACGCTCGTAGCAGGTATTGCACTTGCACAGTCTCTCCGGACATTCGATGTTCCAGTTACGATTAAATGGCCGAACGACATCTTGATCAACGGTCGTAAGGTGGCAGGCATCTTGACGGAAATGCAGACCGAGGCGGATCGGATCAGTTCAGTCATCATTGGCATCGGCATCAATGTGCATCACGAGCAATTTCCGGAAGGGATCAAAGACCGTGCTACCTCGCTCGTCCGAGAATCAGGAAGAACTTTCCGACGTGCGGAGGTCGTCGCGACGTTTTTGAATCGATTTGAACAACTATACACGCAGTGGCTCGAGCTAGGATTCGGATCTTTCGTCTCCGAGTGGGAAACACTCGCAGATCGCTTACATGAACGAGTGACGCTACGGACACGTCAGATGACCGCTTCCGGAACATTGCTCGGTATTGACGAGACGGGCACGATTCGGATTGAGACGGAAACGGGGGAAACCCGTTTTCATTCGGCAGAGCTGATTTACTGGGAAAAAGAATAAAGGTTTGAATCAGACGGTTTGCAGAGAGCTTTTCCCGTCATGTATAATAAAGCCACGGATGGTATCCGCTTGCCGGAACCATACCGAATTGACAGGTGCCAGTTTTAGCTGTTTCAACTGCCTTGATCTTAACGGACAGGGACAGAAGGACGATATTCAATTATTCCGCCTTCTTTTCCGCATGCATTTATTTTGGAGAAGAAGGCGTTTTCCTTTTGTCCTCCCTACACACGTAAGGAGAGAACACGATGCACACAATGGGTCCAATACTCAAAAAACAACAAGCTGGAGAGAAGCTCGTCATGTTGACGGCGTATGATTATCCTTCAGCAAAACTATCGGAGGCAGCAGGAGTTGATATGTTGCTCGTTGGCGATTCCCTCGGAAACGTCATCCTCGGCTATGACTCAACGATTGCCGTCACGGTCGACGACATGGTTCATCATGCGCGTGCGGTACGCCGCGGCGCACCACAGACGTTCATGATCGTCGATATGCCGTTCGCAAGTTATCATGGTTCATTTGATCGCACGCTTGAATCAGCGGCGCGTATCTTTCAAGAGTCGCAGGCAGATGCCTTGAAGCTGGAAGGGGCAGGGGAGATCTTAAAGACGATTCGTCGTTTGACGGACGCTGGGATGCCTTGCGTCGCGCATCTCGGATTAACACCACAATCCGTTGGTGTCCTTGAAGGATTCAAAGTCCAAGGGAAATCATTAGAAGCAGCCGAACAACTGATTGCAGACAGTTTGGAAGCAGAGCGTGCCGGAGCGAAGATGCTCGTCCTCGAATGTGTGCCGCATCCGCTCGCGAAACGCATTCAAGAGCTCCTCTCGATTCCGGTCATCGGCATCGGTGCCGGTGTAGACGTCGCCGGTCAAGTACTTGTCTATCATGACATCTTGACGTATGGTGTCGGTCGTTTACCGAAGTTCGTCAAAGCGTACACGGACTGGAATACTTCAGGAACGGAAGCAATCGCTGCTTACGTCAAAGACGTCAAAGCCGGTGCCTTCCCTGAACTAGCACACTCGTTCCAGATGGACGAAGAACTGATTGGTGCGCTTTATGGAGGGACTAAGGAATGAAGATCATTCAGGACGTCCAGACGTTACGCGAATGTTTAGCGGGAGCCGGTTCAATCGGTTTTGTACCGACGATGGGATTCTTGCATGAAGGGCATGCCTCCTTGCTCAAACAAGCACGACAAGAGAATGATGTCGTCGTCTTGAGTATTTTCGTCAACCCGACACAATTCGGACCAAACGAAGATTTGGATCGTTATCCACGAGACGCGGAACGCGATCAGAAAATCGCGGAGGCAGAAGGGGTCGATTATCTGTTCTATCCGACGAACGAGACGATGTATCCGCTGGATATGGCCCGTGTTACGGTCCGCTCCGGTGATGATGTCTTATGCGGCGCATCACGACCAGGACATTTTGATGGTGTGTTGACGGTCGTCAGCAAACTATTGAACGTCGTCCGTCCAACCCGTGCTTATTTCGGCTTAAAGGACGCACAACAGCTCGCATTGATTGAAGCGTATGTCGCTGATTACTTCGTTCCGGTTGAGATCGTCCGTTGCCCGATCATTCGCGAAGCGGATGGTCTAGCAAAATCGTCACGCAATGTCTATCTTTCGGAAACGGAGCGGGCGCAAGCACCAGGAATTCAGCAGGCGTTGCAACAAGCGAAACAAGCACTCGATCAAGGGGTGCCTGTTGAAACGGTTCTCGAGCGGACGCGCGAAGCACTTCGATTCGAAGGGACGACAATCGATTACGTCGAAGCCGTCGACTACCCGTCACTAAGACCCGTCACTGAACAAACGACTACGATTCTCTTAGCAGTCGCCGTGCAGTTTGCATCGGCACGCTTGATCGATAATTTACTATATACGAGAGGAGCATGACGATGTTACGCACATTCATGCACGCTAAACTACACAAGGCCCGGGTCACCGAGGCGAACTTACACTATGTTGGTTCGATTACGATCGATGAGGATTTACTCGATGCTGTCGGGATTCTTGAAAATGAAAAAGTCCAAGTGACGAACAATCAGAACGGTGCACGGATTGAAACGTATGCGATTAAAGGTGCTCGTGGTTCAGGTGTCATCTGTTTGAACGGTGCGGCAGCACGCCATTTCCAAGTCGGGGATGAGGTCATCATCATGGCGTACGCGCAACTATCGACGGAAGAAATCGCGACACATGTTCCAAAAGTGGCTGTTCTAAATGAACAGAACGACATCAAACAAATGTTGTCTCAAGAAATCGCCCACACGATCTTATGAAATTTTAGAGACCCGATCATGTCAGCGGGTCTCTTTTTTTGTTAAGATGAAGAATGAAATGCCATCCGGTCATGGAGAGGATGGATAAAAGGTGGAGGATCAGTGTTGAAGAAAAAGTACGTCGTAGTCGACCTGGAAACGACAGGTCATTCCATAAAGGCTGGCGATGAGATGATTGAGATCGGCATGGCGGTCATTGAAGATGGACAGTTGACAGAACAATTGTCTGCCTTCGTGCGTCCGACCCAACCGATTCCTCCATTCATTTCCCAGTTGACGGGCATCACGGATGAGGATGTCAAAGAGGCCGAGACATTCGATGTCATCGCACCGCGTGTCTTATCATTGCTCGACGGTGGTGTCTTCGTCGCACATAATGTGCAGTTCGATTTAAACTTCTTAAATGATGCGTTAGAAGAGGAAGGATACTTGCCGTACACAGGTCCTGTCATCGATACGGTCGAACTCGCACGAATCTTACTTCCGACAGCAGAAAGCCACGCGCTGTCGCATCTGTCAGAGTCATTACAACTTGCCCATCAAGAGGCGCACCGGGCAGGGAGTGACGCTTCGGCGACGGCTGAATTGTTGCTTGAACTACTCAAACGACTACATACGTTGCCGCTTGAGACATTGAAGCACTTAAGACGTTTATCACCACGCCTGTTCAGTGCCATCGAAGAGGAAATCGACCATGCGATTCGTTTAGTCGGCATCGAGGAGGATTCACAGTTTGATCGTTTCCGTAAAATCGCTTTGAAAAAGCGCCAGACGATAGAGAGGTTGGCACATCCGCCCGTTCTTGAACCGTTCGGACCATTCGTTGATGAATTGAACTCCGTTACGTTCCCTCGTCTATTCGAAGGATATGAAGAGCGACGTGGGCAGCTCGAGATGATGCGTCATGTCTATCAATCGCTCGATCAAGAAACACCGTTACTCGTCGAAGCGGGAACAGGAACAGGAAAATCGCTCGGTTATCTTGTTCCGGCAGCGCATTACGCACTTGAACATGAAGTCCCGATTGTCGTCAGTACGCACACGATTCAATTGCAGGAGCAACTATTCGCGCGTGATTTACCGCTCTTGCGTCAACTGTTCGATGCGCCGGTCCAGATTGCATTGCTTAAGGGACGGAGTAACTATATTGATTTACGGAAATTCGAATTTTTCTTGAATGATCAAGAGGATGCTTATAACTTCACGCTCGCAAAAGCAATTCTACTCGTCTGGTTGACGGAGACGGAAACGGGAGATTTAGAAGAAGTCAGCTTACCAGGCGGTGCAGCGCAAGGCAATATCGGGATCAAACAGTTGATCCAGTCTGATAGCCAATCGCAACTCGGGCGGTTTGACCCGTGGTACAGCCGGGACTTCTTCCAACATGCGATTCGCCAAGCAAAGGATGCAACGATCATCGTCACGAACCATGCCTTGTTGTTTAGTGATCTGCAGTTCGAAGCAGGGGTCTTACCGAAAGGAAGTCCGTTGATTCTTGACGAGGCACATCAAATCGAAGAGGTCGCGAGCCATCATTTTGGTCTCGTCTTTGATGGACATACGTTTGATCGTCTGTTCCGACAACTCGGGTATTCGTCCGATAAAAAATTATTACACCGCTTGCTCGATCTGTCGGAAGAATGGGACATCGCCGAGATGGTCGAAGCCCATAGTGAGACGGTCGATGAGGCACTGACGACGTTGCTCGAAGAAGCAGACGGTCTATTGATGATTATTCAAGCATACGGGCTCGAACTGGCTTCCCGCAAAGCACGACGGGAAGGAATGGTCAGCATTCGCTTCAAGCGACTCGACCGTTCGATGCGTGCCGTCCAGGAAAGTGCCAAGCGGGTTGAATTGGTGTTGCGGCGTTTGCGTCAAGCAATCCGGGCGATTCATAAACTGTTCCATGAACACCGGGAGCAGATGAGTTATCGCGAACGTTCACTCGTCGCAGATTTAAAAGCGATCACGTCACAAATCGAAGAAGCGGAGCTCGCCATCTTCGAGACGATGCTTGCCCCGCACGATGAGACGGTATCTTGGATCGAGACGTCTGTTAAGAACCGGAAACTAACACGGGTCTACACACAACCAATCGACATTTCAGAGCGACTGCGACGCGATGTCTTTTCGAAACGGACGTGTATCCTGACGTCTGCGACGCTGACTGTCTCGAACAAGTTCCAGTTCATTGAGAACCGTTTAGGGCTCGATGCGTTCGAGACACGTCGTTTCGTCGTTCCGTCGCCGTTCGGATATGCCGATAACGTGCGATTGATGATTCCGACGGATCTCCCGCTCCTACAGGATGTACCATTGCCGGAATTCGCAGAGACGATTGCGGAAGCCATCTTACAAATCGCAGAGGTGACGGAAGGACGGATGCTCGTCTTGTTTACCTCAAATGACTTGCTAAGACTGACGCATGAAGCGACGAAACCGCTGTTACCGGACCGGTTTACGTTACTCTCGCAAGGGGTCACGCAAGGTTCACGGCAACGACTGATGAAACAGTTCAAGCAACTCGACGCCTGTATCTTGTTCGGGACGGCTAGCTTTTGGGAAGGGGTCGATATCCCAGGAGATGATCTCAGTTGTCTCGTCATCGTCCGACTACCGTTCGCGCCACCGGATCAACCGATCGTCCAGGCACGCTCGGAACGGATCGAAAAACTCGGGAAATCATCATTTTTCGAATACAGCTTACCGCAAGCGATCATTCGCTTTAAGCAAGGCTTTGGTCGCTTGATCCGGACGACGAACGACCGAGGTGTCGTCTTCGTACTTGATCGCCGGATTGAGACGACGCGTTATGGAAAACGGTTCGTCACGAGTCTGCCGAAAGTGCCTGTTTTATCAAAACCGCTTGATGAACTGACGGCAGAACTAGAATTGTTCTTGAATGATGGCGATTAAGTCTATTCAGATAAACCCTATCGCATTATAATAGATAGAGAAAAATGAGGGAGGACATACAGATGGATTCAAAAATTGAAACACTTGCGACCGTCAAAGTGAACCGCCATGACGATACGTATAAAATCGTCGACTTGTTGAATCGGACACTGAAAACGGAAGATTTAATGTTCGGTCTTGCTCTCGATGAAAAAGACAAGGAGCAGATGGTCTTTACCATCTACCGCACATGAAGTGGAAAATCACGCTTGGTCTGCTAAGTGCACTCATCCTTTTGACTGTACTTGGCACCGCCGTTTATCAGGTGACGATCGCTGAGGCAAAAGACCGGGAACAGAGCGTCGCCGAACAAGCAGAGGCGCGTCTGAAAAAAGAACTCAAACCAACGGACGTCCGGTTCGAATCAGTCTTTAACGGGAAACGTCAATATGTCGTTTTTACGATGAAGCAGAATGGACAGGCGGTACGGGCGTTCGTTCCGAAAAAAGGAACGATTGAGACACGACCAGTTGCTGATGGTATTGCCATCAAAACGGTCATCGCGGATCATCCGGAACTAGGAGACATCGTGTCTGCTAAGTACGGCTTTGAGGATCGTGCCGTCATCGAGATCGTTTCAAAGACAACGACAGGCTATGATTATTCGTATTACACGTATCAAGAAGGTTCTTTCATCAAGCGATTACGAATCAAGTAAAGGGAGTGGGCGACATGTTATCGAAACGCGTACGACAATTGACACCATCTACGACGCTAGCCATCACAGCGAAAGCCAAGGCACTACGTGAAGAAGGTCAAGACATCATCGGTTTAGGTGCGGGAGAGCCCGACTTCAATACACCGGAATTCATCATCCAAGCAGCATTCGAGGCAGCAGAAGCGGGCGATACGAAGTATACGCCGTCTGGCGGAACGGTTGCCTTGAAAGATGCGATCATCGAAAAGACACGCCGTGACTTATGGATGCCATACGAACGCTCAGAAGTCATGGTCGCTTCAGGCGCAAAGCATGCACTATCAACGTTGTTCCAAGCGATTCTCGATCCAGGCGATGAAGTCATCGTCCCAGCACCATACTGGGTCAGTTATCCAGAGCAAATTAAACTCAGTGACGGCATACCGGTCATTTTAGAAACGGACGAATCGTCTCGCTTCAAAGTGACACGGGAATTGCTCGAGCAACACATTACCCCAAAAACGAAAGCACTCGTCTTGAACTCACCATCGAATCCGACAGGAATGGTCTATTCGAAAGAAGAGCTCGAGATGGTAGCAGATGTTGCGATCAAGCACGATCTACTCGTCATCAGTGACGAGATTTATGAAAAGTTGCTCTATAACGGTGCGACACATATTTCGATCGCGTCCTTGCCAGAGATGCGCGAACGGACGGTCATCATCAATGGTGTCTCGAAGTCCCATGCGATGACAGGCTGGCGGATCGGGTATGCAATCGGACCGAAAGAGATCATCTCAGCGATGACGAACTTAGCGAGCCATTCGACGTCGAACCCGACATCGATTGCGCAAGCAGCATCGGTTGCTGCGTATGCAGAAGGCGATGCACCGGTCGAAGCGATGCGTGTCATCTTTGAAGAACGACTTGAAAAAATCTATGCACGACTCATCGAGATCGAAGGATTAACGTGTCTGAAGCCGGAAGGGGCATTCTACTTGTTCCCACATGCAAAGCAAGCTGCCGAGATGTGTGGATTCGATAATGTCGATGACTGGTGTACAGCTGTTTTATCTGAAGCGAAGGTCGCCTTGATTCCAGGTTCAGGATTTGGTGCACCGGACTATGTCCGCCTATCTTACGCGACGGATCCGGCACGTGTCCTAGAGGCACTCGACCGGATTGAAGGATTCATCACGGCACATACAGCCGTTTAATAGAGAGAGGATGTTGACTGTTGAAAGCAATGATTCGGGATGTAAACAAATATGTAGGAGAAGAAGTGACGATCGGGTGTTGGTTAGCAAACAAACGCTCAAGCGGTAAGATCGCCTTCCTCCAACTTCGGGATGGCTCTGGATTCATGCAGGGTGTCGTCGTCAAAGAAACAGTCGGCGAAGACTTATTCAAACAAGCAAAAGGCTTAACGCAGGAATCATCACTATGGGTGACAGGTGTCATCAAATCAGATGGCGGTCGGACAGCGATCGGTCATGAAATGGAAATTTCAAAAATCGAAGTCATCCATGAAGCAATCGATTATCCGATCACACCAAAAGCACACGGAACGGACTTCTTAATGGATAACCGTCACCTCTGGTTGCGTTCAAAGCGCCAGCATGCGGTCATGGTCGTTCGAAACGAATTGATTCGTGCGACGTACGAATTCTTTAACCAAGAAGGATTCATCAAAGTGGATCCGCCAATCTTGACAGGTAGCGCACCAGAAGGAACAACAGAATTGTTCCATACGAAATATTTCGATGAAGATGCGTATCTTTCACAATCGGGTCAGCTTTACATGGAAGCGGCAGCAATGGCACTTGGAAAGGTCTTCTCGTTCGGTCCAACGTTCCGTGCTGAAAAATCAAAAACACGTCGTCACTTGATCGAATTCTGGATGATGGAGCCTGAGATGGCATTCCACGATCACGAGATGAACCTCGAAGTCCAAGAAAACTATGTTTCGCACCTTGTGCAATCAGCACTGAAAAACTGTCGTGCAGAACTTGAGTTGCTTGGACGTGACTTGACGGTCCTTGAAAACATTAAAGCACCGTTCCCGCGCGTCAAGTACACGGAAGCAATCGATATGCTCAAGGAGCAAGGATTCGATGATATCGAATTCGGCGATGACTTTGGTGCACCACACGAGACAGCAATCGCAAACAGCTTCGCACGTCCTGTCTTCATCACGCATTGGCCAAAAGCAATCAAACCGTTCTACATGAAAGAAAATCCGGAAAACCCAGACTTCGTCTTGTGTGATGATTTGATTGCCCCTGAAGGATACGGGGAAATCGTCGGTGGTTCACAACGTGAAGAAGATCACGAAAAACTCCTCGCTGAGATGAAGAAACATGGTCTTGACGAGACAGGTGCTTATAAATGGTATCTCGAAACACGCCAATACGGTTCTGTTCCACACAGTGGCTTCGGTCTTGGTTTAGAGCGGACAGTCGCTTGGATCACAGGTGTCGAGCACGTTCGGGAAACAATTCCGTTCCCACGTTTGCTAAACCGCCTCTATCCATAAGCAGTAAGGAAAAACATCGACCCATCGTCTCGACGGGTCGATTTCTTGTTTAGACTAGAGAATCGAGGAAATACGATGAATCATAATTTAGTGCAATTATTCGAGGAAGGGACGGTCGTCTTACCGAAACGATTGTTCACCGAGGCAAAACGGTTAGGCATCAGTTTTGTCGAGTTCACATTGATTGGTCAACTGTTTGCTTGCCGGGCAGAAGGTATGGAGATGCCGTCACCGGAAGAGTTAAGTAATCGACTTGGACTATCCGAGACGGAAACAATCGAGACGACACTCGGTTTATTACAAAAAGGATTATTGGCAATGGAGAACGTCAATGGGTCTGAACGTTATTCGCTTGTTCCGCTTTACGAAAAGCTGATGGCACCACCGGAACAGGAAGCACCGAACTTTGATACGATCAACCCGTCCGTCTTCCAGCAATTCGAACGGGAACTCGGGATGATGTCACCGTTTCAGATGGAGCAGATCATTCAGTGGTTGACGATCGAGAACATTTCGGAAGAGCTAGTGCTTGCCGCACTTCGAGAAGCAGTCTATCATAATGTCCGCAAAATGACCTATATCAATCAAATTCTGCGGACATGGGAACGTGAAGGGATCAAGACGCTTGAGGATCTCGCAGGGCGGGGAGGTTAAGGAGATGTTACGAAAGGCAGAAATCGATCGGATTGAAGCAACGTTAGAAGAGATGTTTCCGGATGCATTTTGTGAGTTGATTCATCGCAACCCGTTTGAGCTGGTCGTAGCGGTTGCACTCAGTGCACAAGCGACCGACGTACTTGTCAATCAGGTGACGCCTGGGTTGTTCGCAGCGTATCCGGATCCTGCTTCGCTTGCTGCGGCACCCGTTGAGGAAATCGAGGATAAAATCAAACGACTGGGATTGTACCGAAATAAAGCCAAAAACATCAAAGCGCTTGCGGCACAACTCCTTGCGCAACACGACGGAGAAGTCCCGACGGAACGCGCCGGGCTCGAAGCCTTACCTGGCGTTGGACGCAAGACGGCGAACGTCGTCTTGTCTGTCGCTTTCGATGTACCGGCATTTGCGGTTGATACGCATGTCGAACGTGTTTCGAAGCGCCTCGGGATCTGTCGCTGGAAGGATAATGTCACGCAGGTTGAAGCGACACTGATGCGTCGCTTCAAACGGGAGCGTTGGTCAAAGCTTCATCACCAATTCATCTTCTTTGGACGTTATCACTGCAAGGCACAACGTCCGAACTGTGAAGCGTGCCCGTTACTCGACATGTGTCGAGAGGGGAAAAAGCGGACAAAAGGACTAGCTACACCATAAAAAAAGTGGATCCGATACCGGATCCACTTTTTTTGCATATCATCCATTCCAAGGAGTATCGGACCATTCACGACGCTTTTTCGTGATCGGTACTTTTTTGAATCCCCAGTTTCGGAAATCTTGGTCCGGACTATCACGGCGAATGTAAATCTTATCTTTGATGGCTTTAAAAATCCGGTTTTCGTCCCCATAATGGACAAACCGGGGTTTTACCTCGATGACACCACGACGAACGCGAGATAAAGGTAAGCAGACCAAGTCGGCAATCTCAAGACCAGATTGGTAGAGGTCGCTGTCTTTTTCAGCAAAGATGAAGCCTTTGATTTTTTGACGACTTTTTTCGACGTCGAGATGGACCGTTCCCGAATTGAAGATATCGAAGAACGCCTTTTGAATGAGCAAGTTTTGATAATCATCACGGCTTTCAAGAACAACACGCGCACTCGTTGCTTCTGTCTCATCGAGGAAGGAATAAAACGACTTCATCAAATGAGCGAAGGCAACGACATACGGATCCTTCGGTGTCGAGAAGAAGTCTTGTAGCTTCTGTTTATCGACTTCGACGCTGACGATCGTACAATCAATATCAACTAAAAATTCCGGCAAGGCGATCCAGAAATGTCGTAACATATCGATCGTGATGCCATCTTCTTTACCGTACGGATGCTCCGCTTTTAAAATCTCCTTCAAATGAAGCGGAATATGTGGATCTTCAAAAACTTTTGCCTTAAAATCCATCAAACGTTGACGAAGCGGACTTGGTTCACCGGTCTCATCCGAATCGATGGCATATTTATATTCCATCAAGACACCCGTTAAGTTGAATTGTGTATTCCCTTTCGGTGTCCCAGTTTCATCGACGAACATGATGTATTTCTTCGGGGCAGGGGTTGAATTCTTAGGAAATCCTTTGACGTCAACGCCTTTGACGTTCGATTGTACCCGTTTGTTCAAATGAATCTCCTCCAATTGCACAATAATTACACAGTCTTTTCGAAAGAAATGCTCTTGATGCCACTTTACACGCTAGGCGGCTGAAAAGCTATAGCCTGATAAGTGAAACCGTAGAAACATTCTCTCGTATGATTAGGTGTTCGACTTAAGGAAGATAATTCCTGTTTTTTAATCGTTATTCTTCACCATTCATCAAGCGATCGATATAACGAACGGATTTAATCGTTTCATTGAAGCGTTTCAGACTCGTTTTTGGCTGAAATGCTTGAACGGAAATTTGCTTTAGTTGATCCACGGCGCTTTCGACCATGCTAGGTCGTAAGTAAGGACTATCCTGGGCATTCGTTTGCCACTGTGCAATCAGTTGATCCGCTCGTTCAACGAACGGTACGACGTCACGATTGAAGTCATATTCGGTTCCGGCACGTCCTTCTTGATAAATACGTTCAATCTCTTGTAATAACGGTTCAATTGTCATTGGTTTTTAACTACTCCTCTCGGCCGATACGGTACAATCACATATCATGGTACAATAAACGCGATAGGAGGGGAATCGTTTTGAATTACCCGAACGGGAAAAAATTTCAAAAGCCACTCGAGTCGCATGGAACCCGAATCAAGAAGGCGCGATCAACCGATTCGACCTTTTCGAATCGAGGGATGACGCTCGAAAAATTATTGAATGAAAGTAATACGTTTTACTTGACCCATAATCGGGCAATCATTCACAAGAAACCCACTCCGTTACAAATCGTCCAAGTCGATTATCCAAAACGGTCGGCAGCGGTCGTCAAGGAAGCCTATTTCAAGCAACCGTCGACGACGGACTATAACGGTGTTTATCGCGGAAAATATATTGATTTCGAAGCGAAGGAGACGACGAATAAAACATCCTTCCCGATAAAAAATTTTCACCCCCATCAAATCGCACACATGCGCCAATGTGTCGAACATGGAGGAATTTGTTTTGTCATCATTCGTTTCAGTCTGTATAATGTGCAATATGTGCTTTCAGTCGAGCACGTGTTCCCCTGGTGGGATCAGCTAGAAAGCGGACGAAAATCTATTCCGCTGACGGTCATTGAACGAGACGGTATCAAAGTCGAGACTGGCGCGTACCCTGCCATCGATTATTTAAAGGCAGTGGACGAACTATATTTCAATTCAGACACTTTTTGATTGAAGGAGAAGGATAGCATATGGAAAGAAGTCGTGTCGCACGTCGTGAAGAGACGAAGTCATCTGAGAAAAAGATGAAACGGACGAAACGTCCCCAAAAGAAAAAGTCAGGTGGAGGTTCCGGTGGGAAAGGTCCACTTTGGAAAAAGTTATTACTGATTGCTACCGGTCTATTCATCTTAATGATGCTGATTGGTGGCGGTTTTGCAGCATATGCCGTAGCTACTGCTCCTGAGCTGGATGAAGCAGAATTACGTGATGCTTTGCCGCTAAAAATTTACGCAAGTAATAAGAAGGAAATTACGAAAGGTGGAACGAGTCGGGAATACGTCTCGATTGATGAAGTCCCTGAAGTCGTCAAGGACGCATTCATTTCGATTGAGGACCGTCGTTTCTATCAGCACAATGGAATCGATTTCCGTCGTCTTGGCGGAGCCATCATCGCGAACGTGACGGACGGATTTGGTTCTGAAGGGGCTTCGACAATCACGCAACAGGTCGTCAAACAGTCGTTCCTGACTTTTGATAAGACGATTACACGGAAAGTCCAAGAGCAATGGCTCGCGATTCGTTTAGAACAGGACTATACAAAAGATCAAATTTTAGAGATGTACTTGAACAAAAACTACTATGGTCAAAATTCATTTGGCATCCAAACCGCTTCAAAAGCATACTTCAATAAGCCTGTAAATAAATTGAATTATGCGGAAGCCGCGATGCTCGCAGGACTCCCACAGCGTCCGACGGCATACGATCCAATTAAAGGAGATCCGAAGTTAACGAAATGGCGTCAGACGCAAGTACTCAATGCGATGCAGACGACAGGCGTCATTACAGAAGCACAACGGGATAAAGCAGTGAAGCAGCCAATCTCAAAATTGATCAATCCGGCACCGAAGTCAACAAAGGATGAATCTTACGATAGTGTCATCTTCGATATGGTATCAAAAGAGTTAGAAGATGATTTTGGCTTGGAAGGAAAAGACATCTATGGTCAAGGTTTAAAAATCTATACATCGATCGATAAACCGATGCACGATTATATGAACGAAGCCATCAAAAAAGACCAAATCGTTAAAATGCCTGAATATGCAGAGACAGCTGCTTCGGCAGTGAATACACAAACGGGTGAGATTTTAGCTGTCGTAGACGGAAAAAATCCGGGTAAGGGAACAGCGAGACGAAACTACGCAAATGAACCGCACCAACCGGGATCGTCCGCAAAACCATTCTTCGCGTATGGTCCAGCGATCGAGAACGATAAATGGTCGACTGCGAAGCAATTGACGGATAAACCAACAGAAGTCAATGGAAAAGAGATTGGTAACTATTATGATGGATACCGTGGCACGAATACGATACGCCACTGGTTAAAAATTTCAGCGAACACACCGGCCATCCAAACGTATCAAGAAATCGGTGGTGACCCAGTTCAAGCATTCGCTGAAAAATCAGGTTTGAAATTAGAAGACGATGAGTCGATTTCACCAGCTTATGCGATTGGTGGGATGAAGCATGGTTTCAATACGACTCAAATGGCTGGGGCTTATGCGACACTCGGAAACGGTGGCGATTATATCAAACCGCACCTGATCAAATCGATTGAATACAGTGATGGATCAAAAATCAAATCACCAGTCAAATCGAAAAAAGCAATGGAAGACTACACGGCGTATATGTTGACGGACATGTTGCGTGATGTCTTGAAACCAGGCGGTACGTTCCCAAGCGCTGGATTATCGTTTGACGCAGCTGGAAAAACTGGGACGACGAATGCTTACAAAGATGTCTGGTTTGCTGGATACACATCAGACGTTTCAATCAGTGTATGGACAGGAACTACGAAGTCCGGCAATAACAATGGTGCAGGGCTCAGTGGTCCGTATAACAGTACGATGGCGCAACAAATCTGGAAAGATTTCATCACGAAGACACGTGATCGTACGCCGGCACCATTTGAACAACCTAGTTCTGTCCTCAGTATCGGAAACGAATTGTACGTGAAAGGGACGAAGGAACCTGTCGTTGAAAAAAAGACGGTACCCGCTCCGACTGGATTACAAGCATCTTACGATGAAGACACAAAGAGCGGTGAACTGACTTGGAACTATAATGATGCTGCGCTTCGTGCCAATGGGTATGACGATGTCTCGTTTGAAGTGACAATGACGGATGCTGATGGTCAATCATCGACAGTCGGAACGAGCTCGACGAATCGAATTGCGATCAGTGGATTGAAGCCAGGTCGCTCGACATTCCAAGTCGTCGCGAAGGCTTCTGGAGAAAAATCAGGTCCGGTTTCGACGACAGTAACGGTCACGGATCCTGAAGCAGAAGAACCGACAACGGACGAACCGACAACGGACGAACCGACAACGGACGAACCGACGACGGACGAACCGACGACGGATGAACCGACGACGGATGAACCGACGACGGATGAGCCGACGACGGATGAACCATCAACGGACGAGCCGACGACGGACGAACCGACGACGGATGAACCGACGACAGATGAACCATCAACGGACGAGCCGACGACGGATGAACCGTCATCGAATGATGGGGCGAATGCTCAAAATAACTCAAATGTACCAGCGGAACGAAACAACAATCCGAACAATCCGAATAACAGTGGAGACGACTCTGAAGATTAATAAAGGAGCGTCACTTGTAAAGTAGACAAGGCCAAAGACGAGTAGTTCGTTCTTTGGTCTTGCCTCTTTTTTTGTATAATGAGAAGTGGAAGGAAGTGAAGGCATGCAAGCGAAACAAACGCTCGTTGCATTTCTCGAAGAATTGAAACAGGACCGCTCGTTCATGGAGCGGATTACGTATATGAAAACGATGGAAGCGACAGCTGGGCGTTATGTCGATTTTCCAGAACGACTCCCGGAGCGTTTACGACAAGCCCTTCGCACACGTGGGATCACACAATTGTATCGTCACCAAGGGTTAGCGTTTGAACGTGTACAAGCGGGAGAATCGACGGTCATCGTCACACCGACTGCCTCCGGAAAGACCTATTGTTTTAACTTACCGGTCCTATCGCACCTGCTCGAGCATCCGAACGCGCGGGCATTATATCTCTATCCGACAAAGGCCCTCGCACAGGATCAAAATAGTGAATTACTTGAACTGATCGATCAATTAGAGGCGCCGATCCGATGTTTTACCTATGACGGAGATACATCACCGACGATTCGAACAAAAGTACGAAAAGCTGGTAATATCGTCATCACGAATCCGGATATGCTACATTCCGGCATCCTACCACACCATACGAAATGGATCGAACTGTTCGAGAACTTGAAGTATATCGTCATCGATGAGCTTCACACCTATCGTGGCGTGTTTGGTAGTCATGTCGCCAATGTTATTCGTCGCTTACGACGGATTTGTCGGTATTATGGTAGTGATCCCGTCTTCATCATGACGAGTGCGACGATTGCCAATCCCAAGGAACTGGCAGAACGTCTGACGGAAAAAACAGTCGGTTTGATTGATGACAACGGTGCGCCAACAGGACGTAAACATTTTCTTGTCTATCAACCACCGATCGTCAACGCACAACTCGGCATTCGACGTTCTGCGACGCTTGAGACGAAACAACTGGCGATGCGTTTCATCAAGAAAAAGTTCCAAACGATCGTCTTTGCACGGTCACGCGTTCGCGTTGAAGTCTTACTGACGTATCTAAGAAGCATCTATCCGCATGAGCTCGGTCCGCGATCGATCGAAGGGTACCGGGGCGGTTATTTGCCGAGTGAGCGTCGCGATATCGAACGACGGTTACGTCAAGGAGAGATCACCGGTATCGTCTCGACGAACGCTCTCGAACTTGGTGTCGACATCGGTCAACTGCAAGTCTGTATCATGAATGGTTATCCGGGAACAATTGCTTCGCTTTGGCAACAAGCAGGACGAGCGGGGCGCCGTCAAGATGATGCGTTAATCATTCTTGTCGCTTCTTCCGGTATGCTCGATCAATATGTCGCAGAACGACCAGAGTTATTCTTGAATCAATCCCCGGAAGCAGCCCGACTCGATCCAGATAATCTGATCATTGCCGTCGATCACGTCAAATGTGCAGCGTTTGAACTGCCTTTTACGAAAGGAGAATCATTTGGAACGCTCGAGACGGAAGATATCCTCGAATACTTAGTCGAAGAGCGTGTCCTGCACGAACGGGGCGATCGATTTTATTGGATGAACGATGCGTTTCCGGCTCATGGAATATCACTTCGGTCGAGTGATCAAGAGAACGTCATCATCGTCGATCAGACCGAGGTACCGAATCGAGTCATCGGTGAAATGGATACGTTTAGTGCGATGACATTGTTACATGACGAGGCCATTTATCTTCACGGAGCTGATCAATACCAAGTTGAGCATTTGGATTTCGAAGAGAAAAAAGCATTCGTCCGTGCCGTGGACGTTGATTATTATACGGATGCTAATTTTTCAGTCGACCTTTCCGTGCTCGAAGAAGATGAACAGTATGCAGAGGGAGAATATAGTGTTGCGCGCGGTGATGTCAGCGTCCGCGGAATGGCGACGATGTTTAAGAAGATTAAGTTCGGTACGCATGAGAACATCGGCTCTGGTCCAATTCACTTACCGGAACGAGAAATTCATACGACAGGTGTCTGGTTCACGTTACCCGATCACGCACGCTCTTCGACAGAGCTCGAACAAGTGCTAGAAGGAGTCGCGAATAGTCTCAGACGTGTCGCACCGCTTTATTTGATGTGTGATGCCAGTGATGTCTTCGTCGTGCCACAAGTCAAGGCGACACACACGCAACAGCCAACTGTTTATCTATATGATCGTTACCCTGGAGGTGTCGGTCTCGCGGAGTCGATTTATAAGCAACGCGCTGTCATGTTGCGTGCCGCCCGTGATTCGATCGTCACATGCCCGTGTCAGGACGGTTGTCCTGCCTGTATCGGTATGGTTGGCGTAGCAGACGAGAAAGAACGAACGATTCAGTTGTTGGCAGAAATGGAGAAGGAACTATCATGAAAAATCGTCTTAGACGTATGCTGAAATCTACATCAGACGCCGCACCGGAGGATCAAGTGTCTTCCGCTCCTGAAGTGGAGACGCTGAAAACACCAATCGGGTGGACTGACGAACAGCAAGCCTGGATTGATCGTGGGGCCGATATCTTGACGTTCGAAGAAGAGTGGATTGTCAGGATCGACAAGCGATATGCATTAACAGATCGGCATGGAGACCGAAGCTTTGCTGAAGTGTATGAGTCCTTACAACTTCCTCATCCACCGCTTGCACTAGATGTTCCACTTGAGCAAGTCATTTTCTTTGATACGGAGACGACAGGATTACGAGGAACTGGAACGACGATCTTTTTACTCGGGTTTGCGCGCTTTGAGCAGGGCGGATTGCTGATGCGACAATATTTCTTACCGCATCCGCACTTTGAAGCTGCCTTTTACCATCACTTCCTGCACGATATCGGAGATGATGTCCGCTTTGTGACCTATAACGGGAAAAGTTTTGATTGGCCGCAAATCAAGACACGTCATGTCTTCGTTCGGGAACGTGTTCCGCGTTTGCCGAAAGTCGGTCATCTCGATTTACTTCATGTCGCGCGACGAATCTTTAAAGGAATGTATGATTCCTATCGATTGACAGCGATGGAAGAGCGAATCGGATTTGAACGGGAAGGGGATTTACCTGGATTTTTGGCGCCGATGCATTACTTTCAGTACGTCGAACACCAGCATCCGGATATCATGACAGGGGTCTTGCAACATCATCTGGATGATTGTCTGACGCTTGTCGGACTCTATGATGCGTGCAACCGACTCGTCACACATCGAGCGGAGGCGCCTTCCCCAATTCAAGAAAACATCGCGATTTGGCTGGCAGATCTCGGAATTCATGAAGGATCACACGCTCATTTTCAGCAAGTCAAAGAACTATCAGCAGAAGGATGGTTGCGCCAAGGATATTTGCATAAAAAAATGAAGAACCATGAACAAGCTCGAGAGTGTTTCTTGAAGAGCGACAGTTATTTAGGGTATGTTGAGCTTGCGAAGTGGGCAGAGCACATTGCAAAAGATCCAGTGCTTGCTTATGATTATACGGAACGAGCACGACAACACGTCGAGCGACATCATTGGTTGATTACGAAAAAAGAACGAATCTTAGCAGAGCTGGATCATCGAGGACGTCGGTTGAAAAGGAAGTGTGACGCGTGAAAGTTGTCGCCATCACAGGATACAAACCCAATGAACTAGGTATCTTTGATCAAAAACACCCTGGGATCCGGGTCTTAAAGGCAGCATATCGAGAGCGGATGATTCGCTTAATTGAGGATCGAGGCACAGAGTGGTTTATCACGAATGCCTCACCGGGTTGCGAAATCTGGGCATGCGAGGTCATACTTGATTTAAAGGAAGAGTATCCCCATGTTCGTCTCGGTATTCTTTTGCCGTTCTTGGAACAGGAAGCACGCTGGAAAGAGCCAGTTCAAGCGCAGTACCTTTCCATTCTTGAACAAGCGGACTTCGTCGAAGCAATCAGTCAGAAACCGTATACGGATCCATCGCAGTTACGCAATAAAACCGAGTTCATGATTCAAAAAAGCCAAGGATTATTATCGGTATTTGATGAAGAACATGGAGGATCGGCGAAATTTTTAGTAGAGCGTGCTAGAATAGAAATGGAACAATCCGATTATCAGTTGTTTTTAATTACACAAGATGATTTATCTTGGCTCGAACAAGAATTACAATACAATGATCAGTGGGAGTGAAGAGGATGTATAAGCCATTGTTGACAGCGGACGATATTTACAAAAAGGAATTCAAAACCGGCCTCCGTGGCTATGTCATCGAAGATGTCGATGGATATTTGGATCAAATCATTAAAGATTATGAAGGATTCGAACGTGAGATCGAACGTCTGAAGAAAGAGAACGAGGCGTTAAAACAAGCACCAGCACAACCGGTAAGACGTGAAGAACGCCGCGTCGAACAAGCGGAACCACAAGTATCAAGTTCATCGAACTATGATATGTTACGTCGTATTTCGAATCTAGAGAAGGCCGTTTTCGGACGTCCGCACCAAGATTGACGCATCAAAAAAGACATTTCTGTCAGATCAGAAGTGTCTTTTTTATTTCCTTCTTTTTGAAAGAATCGTCATCTGAACGAAAACGGTGTTAAGATAACTAATAATACATACTACAAAGGATGATGAACCATGTTACAAGTCATGACTGCTTCTGTTCCTCAACCACCGCGCCGTCGTTTTTTTGCAAGTAAACAAGTGAATACGACGACGAGTGAAACGGATGCACTCTGTAATGAAATCCGTCATGTTTGTCGTTTTGATTGGATGTTGTTTGATCGGATTCGTCTTTCTGACACGATAGTCATTCCTTTTGCGCTGATCGGACCAAAAGGATTGTTCCTCGTGTTACAAAACGATGCGGTCGTAGAATGGATGACGGAGGAATCTTGCCATGTCATGGATGCTGAGCATGGAAGAAAAGTGTTTGCACCTCATCCCATCCATCAGTCGAAACAAATCGTTCAAGCGGTTCGAAAAACGCTAAAAGAACAAGGGATCATCATTCCGATTCATGGCATTACACTTTTTCCGAATGCACCACAGATGCGGACGGAACGAATTAAATTCCCGACGGGGCACAGCTTTAAAGATGTGCGGGCGTTCATCGTCTCAAAGAAATCCTCCCCTGTTCAAGAGCAAGAACGAAAACAAGTTGCGTTTTATCTCGCGCAGCAACAGGAATGAACAAAGGCAGTGAAGCGCTCGCTTCACTGCCTTTTCGTTTGAATTCATCGTCTTGGTCGAGACGCAAGAATGTCTTCAGCTTGATCCAAGTCTTCTTTCAAGACATACACCGCTACGCGATCATCCAAGTCTTTACTGAAACGTCGGAATAAAAACGAAGTCTTGACGCCGCGTTCGACTCGAATCTCTAAGTCAGCTGCTTCGAGTCGCGCAGCGTCCTTTAATAAATCTTCTCCTTTTTCACCAAATGCTTCCCCGATCAGTGACCATCGAAGGTTTTCCTTCGTTCGTCTGCTGACGATGACGAGAAATGCAATGACTAAAAGAATGATTAAAACCGTTCGAACTAGCTGTATATCCATCTTTGCCTTCACCTCACCTACTATCATACCGAGTTAACGCGCATAAAGTAAACGTTCAACATAGCGGGCGAACGATTTACTTTTCAAACCTTGTTGGCGATACGCGATATAACCGTCAGGGCGAATTAAATATAATCCAGATTGCTTGATGCCAAAGCGTCGTGCCAGTTCACCACCTTGATCGACGACACCATCCTCTTTAAGGGATTGATGGATCGGTACTGTCTCAAATAGATCGGGATAGGTATAGGCGAGTTCCTTGAATGGCTCAAGAAGATCATCGGTTGCATTTTTTGGTAAGAACAGTAGTAATAAGAAATTCCGATCGGCACGACGTAACAATAGTTCGTTCTTTTTCGTCCGCGGGTGAACGACTTCACTGTAAGGCATCGGTTCACCTGGTTTTGGTGTCAATGGACTAAAGTGTCCTTGTGTGACGAAGGTCGAACTCGCTGGGTAGTGGCTGTTGAGCTGTGCAATCCGGTTCGTCACGAAATGATGTAAGGGTGCGATCTTGAGACTATTTCGAATGACTTTTTCCTGCAAGGGCAATAAAAAAGGGATATTGATTTGCAAGAGTTCCGTCGCAAGATTGGTTGATCGTAAAATACCTTGTGCTGCTTCTCGGCGTTCGACGCTGTAAGAATCAAGTAACGGAAAACTCGCCTTGAACTGATGAACACACCATAGTTTCCAAGCGAGGTTCATCGCATCAGCAATTCCGGTATTCATTCCTTGACCACCGACGGGTGAATTGATGTGTGCTGCATCCCCGATCAAATAAATCCGGTGGTGTCCGAATTTCTCGATAATCCGGTTATGGACGCGAAACATGGAATACCAATGGACTTTTTTGAGCTCAAACGGTACTTTTGCTCGATTTTGTAAAAAATCGTCAATCGCTTTATGGTCGGTCGGAACAGGTCCGCTCGTTAGATTGCCGGTAATCCGGAACAAGTTCGACTGGAGAGGGAACGACTCGATAACGCCATGATCAGAGAAAAAGATATGAACCTCCTCAGAAGAGAGCGGCCAGTCGACCTCGATGTCAGCCAGTGCCCACGATTCTTTAAACGACTTCCCGCTGAACGGAAGCCCGAGCTCACGACGGACGAAACTGTTTGCACCATCTGCTCCGATGATGAAGGAAGCGTCGACCGTCTCTGTTTCTCCTTTATGTTGTAAGGATGCTGTAACGAATGTTGGAAATTGAGCAAACCCTGTTAATTCTGTTTCGCGCTCGACTACGTGTCCATATTTGGCGAGTTGCGCTTCGAGAATCCGTTCCGTCTCACTTTGAGGCAACAGCGTGACGAACGGAAAAGGTGTATTCAAATCCGTAAAATCAAGTTTTGCCTGCCATGCACCATTGACATAGAGGTTTCCTTGATTGATTTTGATTGCATTCTCCATCAAGTCTTCTGCAACACCAAGCCTTGCGAACAACTCCAGAGAACGCGCTTGAATCCCGATCGCTTTTGAGACGACAGATGGTCCGCTTGCACGTTCGACGATGCGAAAGGATAATCCATAGCGTGAGAGTGCGAGTGCGAGTGTTAAACCGGTTGGTCCGGCACCGATAATGAGGACATCTAATTTTTTATTCACGGATAACCCCCCTTAATTTACATCTTAGCCAAAACTCGTTACCATTAAACTATTGATGACACGCTTGACGTGTGAAAGGATGAAACTTGTGAACGAACAACTTTTTACGACAGAACGATTGATTGCGAATTTTAAAGAATATATCCGTCAGAATGAGGCACATCTGACGAAACGACATGCGTTAAACGCCTATTACAAGACGGTAGCAGGATCGATTTTATCGGACCGGATTGCTAAGAATGCGGATCTCATCGTCCGTATGCGCCATCTGGAAGAGGCGTACCAACACGTTGCACAAGAAGGGCGATGAAACAGGTGAACTTAGCCGATATCCGAAAGCATTACGTAGATTCTGAAGAACGTTTACCTCGTCATGCGGCAGCTGTACTCGTTCCATTAGTCGAGCAAGATGGCGAAGTCTATTTGTTATTTCAAGTGAGAGCTAAGACACTACGTTCGCAACCAGGTGAAATCGCTTTTCCAGGTGGTCGGATCGATGGTGGTGAATTACCGAAAGCAGCAGCTGTCCGTGAAACGGTCGAAGAATTAAATGTCAGTGCTTCTGAGATTGAAGTGATTGGAACGCTTGAACCACTCGTGACACCGAACCGGTCGATCATTTACCCGTATCTTGGTATTCTTCATGCGACGGACTTTAATCCTTCGCCGGCCGAAGTCGATCATGTGTTTCTCGTGTCATTAACGGAATTGATGACTTCGAAGCCGATTAAAGGAGATATGGAGTGGCGGATCCGCCCCGGTAAGGAAGTGCCAACCGAACGCATGGCGAATCGAGAAGCCTATCTGGATCGTACGTATACAGTCACGGAGCACTTTTATGAGCACGGGGATTATCTGATTTGGGGATTAACCGCTAAAATCTTGCGTCAGTTCTTAGCTCAATTGACGCGTGACTAGCTTTTTCGGTCGTTATTTTATATGATTAACTGTAATTGAACGTGTCAGGAGATGAGTCAAATGGAAGAAACAGAAGAGTTATTCGATTATATCGTTGGCGATATGGTAAAAACGAAAGAAGGCTGGGTAGCGGAAGTAACGGCAGTATTGACAAATACGGTCGTTGGTGATGTATCCCACACGAAAAACTTTGAGGCACTTGGATTAGAGTTTGAAAAACAAGTCTTATTAAAGTCAGAGATTGAATTGTTAGAACGTAAAACAAAGTAACACATGAAAGCACACCACATGTTGGTGTGTTTTTTTATGTTCATCCAGCGAACTGAATAATAATGAAATCCTACATTCTTTTGATTTTTGAAGAATTGGACAAAATGACTGAAAACATCGAAAAGATACATTTATTACAAAAGAGTAACAAAGATTAATTCGTAACAGAACGGTTACAAAATATAAAAACGTTGATATACAACGATTGAGAGCGTTTTTTGTAAGCGTGTAACCATTTCGTTACTTTTTAACAGATATATTTCAATTCATGGTGTTCGCTTTTCAAACTATTTGTCACCGTGATACGTTGTGCGGGTCGTAAAACGGCGAGAAAGGTTGGCATCAACATGAAACGAACATCATTCCTTTTATCCCTTTGTTTAGCGGGATTCATATTTATTCTTTTGCCGCATCATGAAGCGTCGGCAGCACAAATCGGGATCGGTACGGAGAAAACGATTGTACAAAATCCATTAGAGATGAAGCGTCAAGCTGCTCAAGAGAAGCGTGAACAAGCAGAGGCGAAAAAACAAGCGCGTCTAAAAGCCTTGGCTAAGCAAAAAGCAGACGCAGAGCAAAAAGCAAAAGCAGCACAAGAAGCCAAAAAGGAAACACGACAGGTAAAGAAACAAAGTCGAACACAAGCAAACGCTAACCGTTCCACAAAGCGTACGGAAACGTTTGAGACGACAGCATATACGACGAATCCAGAAAACAATGGAAGCCGTTTGTATAATGGTCGTGCCTTAACAGCATCGGGTTATGACGTCACGAATACGATTACATACGAAGGACGTCGCATCGTTGCTGTCGATCCATCGGTCGTACCGCTTGGAACTAAGGTACATGTAGAAGGTTTCGGCGACGCAATTGCGCTCGATACAGGTGGTGCGATTCGCGGGAAAATCATGGATCTTCTTGTCGGTTCAAAACAAGAAGCTTTAGAATGGGGTCGCCGTCAAGTCACGGTGACGTTCGAATAAGAGCAGTATACGGTTAGGCGATGGATAGTTTCCATCGTCTTTTTTGTTTTGAGGAAGGATAAAAGAACGATCTGTTCGATGTTGGATTTAGAAAACAGGGGAAAGAGTGGACGGAATAGGTTTTAGAATGTCCAAGAAAGGGGAATTTTACAAAGATAATAAACCGGGAAACGAGGGATGGTTCGTGATTGAATTCAAGGATGTCGGCAAAACGTATGCAGACGGAACAAAGGCAGTGCAACACGTGAATTTTACGGTTGAACAAGGCGAGATTTTTTGTTTGATCGGTCCTTCAGGATGCGGTAAAACAACGACGATGAAAATGGTTAATCGATTGATTGATCATACTGAAGGACAAATTTGGATCGATGGTGAACCGATCATGTCGATCAATGAACATGAACTCCGTCGGCGAATTGGCTATGTCTTACAACAGATTGCCCTCTTTCCACATATGACGATTGAGGAGAACGTCAGCGTCGTACCTGAGTTATTGAAGTGGAATAAGGAGAAAGTAGTACAACGGGTCGATGAATTATTTCGGTTGACTGGGTTAAACACCTCACTTAAGAAAAAATATCCAAGTGAACTCTCTGGTGGACAGCAACAACGTGTTGGGGTTATGCGGGCACTCGCAGCAGAACAAGACGTCATCTTGATGGACGAACCATTTTCTGCGCTTGATCCCATTTCACGGGAACAATTACAAAATGATTTGTTGCATCTAAACGAAGAGCTTGGTAAAACAATCTTGTTCGTCACGCATGACATGAATGAAGCGTTGAAACTAGGGAGTCGCATCTGTCTGATGAACGCTGGAGAGATTGCTTTCATCGGTACGAAGGACGAGGTACTAGCAAGTAACGATCCGTTCGTTCAAGAATTCATGCGTCAAGTCAGGGGGAGTGTCGAATGAATGGATTGATCGAAACGTATCAAGACCGGAAGACTGAATTGCTTCAAGCGTTGATCGAACATATCCAATTATCTGTCATCTCCTTGCTCATTGCCTGTGTGATCGCTATTCCACTTGGGATTTACTTATCACGTAACAAGCGTCTGAGCGAGTGGTCGATTGGTGTGACCTCAGTCATCCAAACGATTCCATCACTCGCATTACTTGGTTTGATGATACCGCTTGTCGGGATCGGTACAGTACCGTCGATCATTGCACTTGTCTTGTATTCTTTATTACCGATCGTTCGAAACACTTATACAGGGCTTGCCGAAGTTGATCCTTCGATTAAGGAAGCGGCACGCGCATGTGGGATGACTCCGATGCAGAGCCTTTGGAAAGTCGAGCTCCCACTAGCTTTACCTGTTATGATGGCCGGGATTCGGACCGCGATGGTACTGATCATTGGTACGGCGACGATTGCCGCCCTGATCGGTGCTGGAGGATTAGGCTCGATCATTCTTCTCGGGATTGACCGTAATGATAACTATCTATTATTGCTCGGTGCGATTCCAGCAGCACTGCTCGCGCTTTTATTTGACGGCTTATTACGTCAAACGGAAGTAGCGACTCGTAAACGACAAACAGCACGTCTCGTAACGGCAGTCGTCTTGATGGTTGCGATCGTCGTCGCACCTTTTGCTGTCGGTCGCAGTGAACGACCAGATCTCGTCGTCGCTGGAAAACTAGGTGTAGAACCGGAAATTTTAATGAACATGTATAAGATTGTCATTGAAGATGAAACGGATTTGACGGTACAAGTCAAACCGAACTTCGGGAAGACGACCTTCGTCTATAAGGCGCTCGAATCAGGTGATATCGATGCTTATCCAGAGTTTACAGGAACGGTGCTCGCTAGTTTGACGAATGAAAAACCGAAGTCGAATGATGCAAAAGAAGTGTATGAACAGGCAAAAGCCGGTCTTGAAAAACAAGATTTAGCCTTGCTACCACCGATGAACTATAACAATACCTATGCTGTAGCTGTTCCAAAGAAATTAGCAGACCGTTACGATTTGAAGACGATCTCTGATTTAAAACAGGTCGCGAATCAGTTGACGGCTGGATTCACGTTAGAATTTAAGGATCGACAGGATGGGTATAAAGGGATTCAAGATAAATATGATGTCAATTTCCAGAAAGTCGTCACGATGGAACCAAAATTGCGCTATAAAGCAATCGAGTCAGGTGAAATCGATGTCATTGATGCTTACTCGACAGATCCGGAGATTGCGAAATACGACATGGTCGTCTTAAAAGACGATCAGCAACTATTTCCTCCATATGAAGGAGCTCCTCTTCTGCGACAAGAGACGATCGAGGAGTATCCAGAAGTAAAACAAGCACTTGAGCAATTATCAGGTAAAATTTCAGATGAAGAGATGTCAAAAATGAATGAAGCTGTCGCATACGGCGGAAAGACGGCGAATGAGGTCGCTCATGATTACCTGAAGAAGGAAGGCGTCATTCAATGAAACTTTTACTGATCAGTAACCCGACAGCTGGGACGAACGGCACCGGATTACTTGGAGAAGTCATCGAACCATTAAGTACATTATTCGATGAAATCGTCATCAAGAATACGAAGCAAGCTGGAGATGCGATGCAATTTGCGGAAGATTCATCCGCATTTGATGCGGTCGTCGTCATCGGTGGAGATGGAACGGTGTTTGAGACAATCAACGGGGTCGCAAAACTGGATGATCGCCCGATACTCGGTATCATTCCTGGAGGGACCTGTAACGACTTCGCTCGAACGCTTGGTTTACCGATGGCTCCTCGGCTTGCTGCGGAAGCAATCGCGATGCAACACGTTGTTCAGGTCGATCTCGGACAAGTCGAAAATAGCTATTTCTTGAATTTCCTTGGTGTCGGTCTTGTCGCAGAGGCATCGATTGGCATCGATACAGAAGAAAAAGCACGCCTCGGGAAGATGGGATATTATCTATCGACGATTCGCTCAAGTCTAGAAGCACAACCCTTCGAATATGAACTGATTTTAGATGAAGGTCGTCACATGACCGGCGAAGCGGTTCTCATTCTGGCGGCAAACGGAGAATCACTCGGTGGAATCGAGACGAACTTATCAGATGGAGCCTATAATGACGGGAAACTTGATTTAGTGATCGTCGATGAAGTAAACTTGACAACCATTCGAGATGTGATCCTTCAAAAAATTGGTCTTGCTAATGATCCTTCCTTTACACATATCTTGACGAGTGGTTTTCAGCTGAAAACAAAAGATGCAAAAGTCATTGATACAGATGGTGAGAAAGCCATCCATACGCCGGTTACAGTTAAAGTGTTGCCGGAGTACCTGCGCATGTATGGAGGCACACAATAATAAATTACGAATGAAGAGAAGGTCGTCATAAAAAACGACCTTCTTTTTTATATTTCAGTACATATATGCGGTTATGCTTTGACGCTTTAAAGAAAATATTTGATAAAGGATGACTTTCACAGATTCTTTCTGTACAATGAAAAAGTATTTTGAAAAGGAGGTGAAGCACCATGAAAGGAAACGCATGGGCTTCAAAAGTTGGATTTATTTTAGCAGCAGCGGGATCTGCGATTGGTCTGGGGGCCATCTGGAAATTCCCGTACACGACTGGAACGAACGGAGGAGGCGCCTTTTTACTCTTGTTCCTCGTGTTTACTTTGCTACTTGGACTACCTGTTTTGATTGCCGAATTTTTAATCGGTCGTACGAGTGGAAAAACGGCACTTCAAGCGTTCTCGGCACTTGGTCATAAGAAGTTCACATTCATTGGTGTACTTGGTGTCATCGCCTGCTTCTTGTTGCTGTCTTTCTACAGCGTCATTGGCGGATGGGTCTTAATTTATACCATTCTTGGGTTTACTGGTCGTTTAACGACGATGGATAGTGGTTCACTTGGTGAACTGTTCGGAACGATTTCCGCCTCACCATTATATGTCATTTCAGGGCAATTGATTTTCCTTGCTTTGACATGTTGGATCGTCTTACGTGGTGTTCAATCCGGTATTGAAAAAATGAGTAAAATCATGATGCCATTATTATTCGTGTGTTTCATCATCCTTGTCGTTCGATCGTTGACTCTTGATGGTGCAATGGAAGGTGTTAAATTCTTCATACAGCCTGATTTTTCGGTCCTCAACCGAACTTCTGTCCTGAGTGCGCTTGGTCAAGCGTTCTTCTCCTTATCGCTCGGTGTATCAGCGATGTTGACGTATGCTTCCTACATGAAGGAACGTGGCGAGATTAATCGTTCCGCCGCATGGATCGTTGCGATGAATGTCGCCGTCTCATTATTAGCTGGATTCGCGATTTTCCCAGCTGTTTTTGCTTCGGGTCTTGATCCTGCAGAAGGACCGGCGTTACTCTTTATCGTATTGCCGACCGTTTTCAGTCAGATCCAGTTTGGATCGGTGTTCTTGACACTGTTCTTCCTTCTATTTGCTTTCGCATCGATCACTTCATCGATTGCTATGCTCGAGGTCGTTGTTGCTTCATTAACGGATCGTAAGGAAAATGCGACATCGCGTGATAAAAAGCGGACGACATGGCTTGCGACACTCGCAATCGCTATCGTCGGCATTCCGTCTGCACTTTCATTCGGAATCTTAGGTGATGCTCAATTCATGGGAAAAACGTTCTTTGATAGCGTCGATTTCCTTGTCTCGAATATTTTGATGCCAATCGGTGCATTATTGATTTCAATTTTTGCCGGTTATAAGTTAGACCGTGCACTTGTCGAGCAAGAATTGGTGACTAGTCCAATGATGAAGAAAATGGTTCCGATCTGGCGAGTTAGTGTCTGTTACTTGAGTCCAATCGCGATTCTCATTATTCTTGTCTGGCCATTGTTCGGATAACAAATCAAGTATTCTCCATAAGGTAGTCGATCAATACGGTCGACTACCTTATTTGTTGTGAGGTGATACTATGAAGGAAAGTAAGAATAGTTCATTCTTCGGTCGGATGTCATTCGTTAAAAAGTATGGTGAAATATAAATACATGAGGCATAACATTTCGCAAAAACGGGAAACTTTTTGTTAGACCGTACGTAATGTTAAAATAAAGATACGTAAACCTGATAGAAGAATCAGCAAGAAGGAAGAGGGGATGACATGAAGTCTTCATGGTGGATATTTGGTTCCATCGGTATGATGTTCGTATTTCTACAATTGGCCGATACGTTCAACTTCTCGGGAATCTTCATCGCTCTTGGTTTGTGGTTCATTTGGAGCGGTTATCGAACAAAACCAGGTCGACGATATCGGACAGAACGGAAATCGACCGAAATTAAGCGAAAAAATGTGAAAAAGAAATTACTACTTGATGACGAAGACGAGTTCGTCGGAAGTGTCATTTTAAAACCGGAACGGGCGACACGCCGATTTGAAGAGACGGATGATTTAGAACTTCAAGTATTGCAACGGACGATCGAAGAAGGATTCACAAAAATCCAGACGTACGATCAAATCGTTCCCTCTATTCGAGATAGTGAAATCAGAAGTGAGATGCGCATCGTCTCACGGGAAGCACATGTCTTGTTCGAGGAGTTATATGAAAGTCCACGCGACGTCAAAAAAGTTCGGGACTTCTTTACGTTCTATCTGGATTCCTTACTGTCGATTTCAGAAAAATATGCCGATTTGGAACGCCGTGGCGCTCAAGTTCAATTGGATACGAAAAATCAATTGATTTCGAACTTGAAAATGATCGGACAAAAATTAAAGCAACAACAAACCTTGTTGCTTGAAGGGGATACCGTTGATTTAGAACGGGAACTCTTAACGATTGAAAAGGTATTGACGCAAGAGACTGAACAACGAAAACAGGAGGAGAGTTACCGACATGACCCATTCTGATAAAGATACATGGCAACAATGGCCTGATGAGCAAGATCAACCGACGATTTCTGATCCGTCGGTCGACTTAAACGTAGCGGAGACACCGCCCAAAATGCCGGCTCGCCCTGTCGAAGAAATGATTCCTTCGGATGTTCCGGCAGAACAACGACAAAAGATTGAACGTTTACTGCAGGTGATCGATCTACAAAAAACGGATGCCGTCATGCAATTCGGGGCGCCCGTTCAGCGTGAACTATCCCAATTCTCTGATCAAGTCTTAAGTGAAGTGAAGATGAAGGACGGCGGGGAAGCAGGGAAATTACTGAGTGACTTAATGCAGCGTGTCCGCCAAATGGATCCAGATACGCTTCAAGAAAAAAAGAGCTTCTGGTCGAACGTGCCGGTCATCGGTCGGGCGAAGAAAAAAGCGGAAACGTATTTCTTGCAATACGAGAAAATGAGCGCTTATCTCGAAGAAGTCGTACACAATCTTGATCGATCAAAATTTGGATTGATGAAAGACATCACGTTACTCGATCAAATGTATCAAAAGAACAAGCGTTATTTTGAGGAATTAAACGTCTATATTGCAGCTGGCGAGACGAAAATCGCTCACGTTCGTCAACATGAAATCGAACCGTTACGAACGGAAGTCGAGGTATCGCGGGATCAAACGAAGTTACAGGAATTGAATGACTTGATTCAATTGACGGATCGTTTTGAAAAGAAAATCCATGATTTAAAATTATCCCGAACAATTAGCTTGCAGATGGCACCGCAAATTCGTGTCATTCAACAAAATAACCAAATTCTAGCGGAAAAAATTGAATCAGCAGTCGTCAATACGATTCCACTTTGGAAGAACCAAGTTGTCCTATCTTTGAGTCTGTCGCGTCAAAAAGCAGCACTTGAAATGCAGAAGGATGTCACCAATACGACGAACCAGTTACTTGAGCAAAATTCGAAGTTGCTGAAGGAATCGTCGATTGAAATTGCGGAAGAAAACGAAAAAGGCATCGTATCCGTCGAATCGTTAAAAGTGGCGCACCAAAACTTGATCGAGACACTGGATGAGACATTACGTATCCAACAAGAAGGAAAACAAAAGCGACGCGACGCAGAGCATGAACTAGAGCGAATGGAGAATGAATTGAAACAAAAAGTCATCGAAGTCGCCTCAAAAAGTAGAGAATTACCGAATCGACCATACTAAGGAACACGACATTTCGTGTTCCTTTCCTTCATGAAAGGAGAGTTTGAATGAATAATGAAGAGAAGCAGTTGAAATGGGATACGACATGGTTATTATTCGCACGGATGATGGCAGACCGTCATTCAAAATGTGCCTCAAAATCCGTTGCCTGTGTCATCGTTAAAGATGAAAAGCCAATTTCGATCGGAATAAACGGAACACCTAGTCAGCATGTGAATTGCAACGAAATTTACTTAAAGCAAGATGGTATTCTCTATACATCACGTCCTGACCACCCGATTGTTGAAGAATCGGTTGAACGAAACGGAACTCTCTTTTATCGGTGCGAAAATCAGGAAGAACACCATGAATGGTCGAAGCAACATGAGATTCATGCTGAAATCAACGCGCTCGGTAAGCTAGCAGCTGATTCGACGAGCGCGCGTCATGCAACAGCTTATGTCACACATAGTCCGTGTCATGCGTGTAGTTTAGCGCTCATCGCTTCTAAAATCGATCGTGTCGTTTATTCGACAGGGTATGAGTATGGGGACGGACTGAACCTGATGCGACAAAGTGGAATCGAAGTCATCCACTTGCCACTCGCAAACGAATATTTTCTTGAAAAAATTTAACGAAAAAGGGTTGTAAACGCTTCCATAGCATTGTATGATGAAATCAAGCATTGCCATGGTAATTATTCACTCTTCCATTCGGACTGATTTTCAATCGAAAATCGGTCCACTTTTTTTTTTAGAAAAGAATTGACAGGACTTGAATAGTTTGGCATGATGACTATAGAATATGACGAAGCGGAACGCCGCATTTTCATACAAAACCAATCAAGGAGCTGGAATGCCAGGTCGTTGAATGAAAAATCCTGACTCACATGAGTCAGGATTTTTTTATGGATGAACAAGTGTCGCTTCCTTGAGGCGTTTAGCACGGATTGCGCATTTTGTGGCGACCGCACCTGAGAGGATCGTCATGAATCGCTGACAGAGGATGTCTGGTTGCGATTGATGTAAAAACAGTTGATGTAATAGTCGGTTGAAGGCGGCGTCTAGCGAAGACAAGTGCCGTTTGATTGCAGTGGGAGACATATCTTGAATTTCCTCTGCTTGGTAGCCAGCATCACTTTGGAAAGCAGAGAGGATGAGAAGCTCTGTTTGCGCATCAGCCAACGTTAGCCCTTGTTCTTGGACATGATGACAAGCCTCACGCAATTCATGAATCAACAAATGTTCCAAAGCATACGACGTATGCATTTGATATGGATCGTACACCTGGACAGCTTGCCGAATTTGATCGCGTGTCACAATTTCGGATACCGTCCATTGATCGAGTGTGCCAACAGCTTCACTGTATAGTTGAGTAAGTGGTCGAATCATCGTTTCTCCTCCTTAAGCATAAATGGACTTCCAGTTTCATCATAATTCATTTAGAAAACGCTTACAATATCTGTTTATTAGTAGTCGTGATGAAATCGTGTCTGCTATGATATGAGTGAAGAAAAAGGAGTGAGATGACGTGATTCAATTATTCAAAGCACTTCCGGAAGTGACAATGCCTTCTTATGGAAATGATGCTTTTTCCATCCATCAATCGAATCAACCGATTGGACTTTCGATAGAGACGCTTGTTCCGGGTGAGCGAATCGAAGAAGTGTTACTCGTTGCCTCTGGTGAAATCCGTACTGGTCAAACCGGGAGAGAATGGTTACAGTTCACGTTCAATTCGCCCGCTGGATCTTGTAAGGGAAAACAGTGGATCAATCAAGGAACGGCAGAAGAAGCACTTCGTCCATATCTCGAAACACGAATCGTTCGGGTCGAGGCGAAGGTAGAGGAATATCCGCCGCAATCCGGAAACAAGTCATTGACCGTTCAGCGCGTCACTCCGATTCATGATGCCTCACCGACGCAGTTCTTGCCGCAATTACCGGCAGATGAATCCCTTGAAACGTATCGTGATCAGTTGTTTGGACTAATCGATCAACTTGATTCTCCTTACCAAGAAATCGCACTATCGATTCTGCGACAGTACTGGGCGGATTTTTCAACACGACCGGCTGCTCTGTTTCATCACCATGCCTATATCGGTGGGTTGCTGAAACATACTGCTTGTATGATGACGATTGGTCGAGGAATCTGTGATAGTGAACAACCATACTTGACGCTACTCAAATGTATTCAAGAAGCAGAAGCCGATCATAAAAATGAACTCTTCCAAGCAGCTGAACGAGAGATACGTCAATTTTCTTGGGATGACAGTTTTGATGCCCTCTATCAAGCGGCAAAAGGGATTGCTCTGTTAGATCAACGACCGAATCCGAATGAGTTGTTGCTCGGTATTTTATTGCACGACATCGGAAAGCTATGGGAGTATACGCATGCGGGTGCATCGACAGATCGTTTTTCAAGACTGTTGCACGTAACAGAGGAAGAGGAAGAACTGGCAGGTATTGCGCTTGATCCGGACGGTGTATTGATGGGTCATATGCCATATGGTTGTTTTGTTCTTGAACAAACACTTCGAGAAGAAGATATCCGATTACCGCGTGCTGTTTATCACCGTCTCATGCATATGGTATTATCACACCATGGTAAACGCGAGTGGGGATCAAGTGTTACGCCGCAAACGACAGATGCTTGGTATCTTCATGCGATTGATCTACTCGATGCACGAAAAGAAAAATGGCGTCAGCAACAAGGACGCTAAGGAGTGAAATCATGCAAGACAAAATACGTACGACTGTCATCACTGGTTTTTTAGGTGCCGGTAAAACTACGCTACTCAATCATCTCGTTTCTCAACCGACAGAAAAATTTGCCTTGCTCGTCAATGAAGTAGGTTCTGTTCATATTGATGAAGTATTGATTGAACGAAGTGACGAAGAGATGATCGAATTGACGAATGGCTGCATTTGTTGTTCGATTCGCGGCGATTTACGGGATGCGTTGCTACGGATCGCAAAACGCCGTCGAGATGGGGAGTTATCGTTTGATCGATTATTGATTGAGACGACAGGCGTTGCGGATCCAGGACCGATTCTACAGACATTCTACTTTGAGCCGGCTGTTGAACAGTCCTATCAGATTTCAAGTGTTGTCACAGTCATCGATGCGTACCACTTGGAACGTCAACTGACGTTCCAAGAAAATGTGAAACAAATCGGCTTTGCTGACGTCCTGATCTTGAATAAAATGGATTTGATTGACGTATCAAAGCGCGAAACGTTGTCCGCTTTACTGCGCGAACGAAATCCTTCTGCAGCTATCATTGAAACGGAACAGGCTCAACTTGAATCGGACCGACTGTTTGAAACGTTCCATTTTCCAAAAGAAGAGCAAGTACGACTCAGTCAACAAACGGATCAGATTCATCAGTCGGTTGAGGATTTCACGGCATTGACGATTGTCGAGGAACGACCCTTGAACCGAAATCGATTCGGAATGGTCCTACGTGAGGTGTTAGAAGCGTATGCGGAAGATCTCTATCGCTATAAAGGAATCATTCATTTTGCAGATACGGATCGAAAGGTCATTTTACAAGGTACTGGCATGATTTACGGCACAGCAATCAGAGAACCATTTAGCGAACAACCAAAGACGACGCTCGTCTTCATTGGGAAAGGGCTAGATGAACAAGCGATACGAAAAGGAATCGAGGCGGCAATTGAACATGGTTGAACTTTATTTTGACGGTACGGTCCGTCCTTCAAATGATGAAGCGGCGGTTGGGCTTTTCAGTAAAAATTCCGAGGGAGAAGTCACGGAAAAAATGTATCAAATTCAAGCGATCAATAATCATGAAGCAGAATTTATTGCTTTTGCGAAAGCCGTCGATTGGGCGCACGAACTGATTGCACAAGGCGAGAGCGTCATTTCGTTTCGGACGGATTCAGAAGCGGTTGCACTCGCAGTCGAACGCGAATTCGTCAAGAACAAACGAACACAGACGATCTTTGATCCTGCCTTTGCGCGTTATCAACTCTTACCACTCGCTTTCGTGAAGTGGATTCCACGGTCGGAGAACAAAGCAGATCGTGTCGCACGAGAAGCGTTACGATTATACGAAGCATGATTGACGACAAACACCCCTATCCTCACGGTAGGGGTGTTTGTTCATGTTCGATGCGCTCGATCAGAATTTGGTCGACGCGTCGTCCGTCTAAATCAACGACTTCAAACCGGTACGGTCCAATTTCGACAGTACTTCCACGGGAGGGTACATCACCTAACGTATATAGAATCAAACCAGCAACCGTATGATAGGCGTTCAACTGTTCACCGGGTAAGACTTCTGTATAACCGAGCGTCCGCTTTAAATCATCAATGTGCAATAGACCATCCGCGAGGAAGGAGCCATCCTTTCGCATGACGAGTTCCGGTTCTTCCTCGACGCTTGAAATTTCGCCAACGAATGCTTCGAGGATGTCGAATAAGGTGATCATGCCGAGGAAACCACCGTATTCATCAAGAACAAAGGCGATGGATACCGTCTCTTTGCGCATCCGTTCAAGCAAGACGGTTGCTTTTAATTGACGGGGAACGATCAGTGGTGATTGAATCAGTCGTTCAAGTTCTTGAACAGGTCGTTCCGTTGATAGCACCTCTTTCGCATCGATGAAACCGACAAAGTGATCCAAGTCACCATGACCAACCGGTAAGTTTCGATGTCGTGCTTGCCGGAGCTCTTGTAAGATCGTGTCGGAGTCATCCGCTAAGTCAATCCATTCGGTAACGGTACGCGGCTCCATCAGTTCGTACGCGTACAAATCATGAAAATCAAACACACGAGAGACTTGCTCCGCTTCTGATCGATTGAAGGTTCCCTCTTGCGTACCACGAATCAGTAATTGCCGGACTTCGTCTTCCGTCTCGTCTTCTGTTTGCAGGCGATCCAGACCAATCAAACGGAAGATGGAACTCGTCGACTTACTTAGAACCCAAATGAATGGTCGAAGCACAATCGAGAAAAAACGCATCGGTGGAGCAAGCCACATCGTGACCCGTTCTGGACTGACAAGGGCGACACGCTTAGGAACGAGTTCACCGATGACGAGAGAAATATAGGTGATGATCGTTACGACGAGAATATAGCCGATCGTACTGGCATAAGGGGCGAGCCACGCGAATTGAGCAAGCCACTTGATGACCGGTCCTGAGAGAGCGGCACCACCAAAGGCACCATTGACGATGCCGATTAACGTGATGCCGACTTGAACAGTCGATAACAGATCGGTTGGTCGATCAAGTAACTCTAACGCAACATGGGCTGACTTTTTGCCATCATTCGCTGCTTTCTCTAATTTGGACCGTTTTGAGGAAAGCAAAGCGAGTTCAGTCATCGCAAAAATACCGTTTGCTAGAATCAAAAGCAGTACAATCGTTAAGTTAATCAACCACATGAAATCTTCACTCCTTTTTTCGATAATAAACTATTCCCGAAAACTGTCTCTCTCATTCCCATTCTGTCTACTTTTGCGTTAAACTAAAAGAGAAATAATCAAAAGGGGGAATTTGTTTATGGAATACCGTGTAGAACGTGACACGATGGGGGAAATTCGTGTACCAGAAGCGCAGGAATGGGGCGCACAAACACAACGTAGTCTAGAAAACTTTAAGATCGGAACGGAAAAAATGCCGATTGAAGTTATTCGTGCCTTTGCAGTCCTGAAAAAAGGAGCGGCGCTTGCGAACCGCGACTTAGGCGTGCTTGAGGCAGAAAAAGCGGGTGTCATCGCTGAAGTATGTGACGAGATCATCGCGGGGAAATTCGATGATGAGTTTCCGCTTGTCGTTTGGCAAACGGGTTCAGGTACACAGTCGAATATGAACGTCAATGAAGTGATCGCTCGGGTCGCGACACGCAAGTTAAAAGAACAAGGCAGTGAGACGACGATTCATCCGAATGATGACGTCAACAAATCACAAAGTTCAAATGATACATATCCGACAGCGATGCATTTAGCGGCGAAGACAGTCTTGCTGGAATCACTATTCCCAGCAATCGATGCGTTGCATGCGACACTTGACGAAAAAGCGAACGCGTTTGCGGATATCGTCAAGATTGGACGGACACACTTGCAAGATGCTACACCGATCACACTCGGTCAAGAAATCAGCGGTTGGGTCCGGATGCTTGCACTTTCGAAGCAGATGATCGAACGGACGCTTGATCCGTTAACAGAATTAGCAATCGGAGGTACGGCTGTTGGAACGGGTATCAACGCACATCCTGAGTTCGGTGATTTGGCTGCGCAAAAGATGAGCGAGGAGACGGGATATGAATTCACGAGCGCAGAAAACAAATTCCACGCCCTAACGAGCCACGATCAACTCGTCTTTACACATGGAGCGGTCAAAGCGTTAGCGATGGACGCGATGAAGATCGCAAACGACGTTCGCTGGCTCGCGTCAGGTCCACGAGCAGGAATCGGCGAAATCACGATTCCAGAAAATGAGCCGGGAAGCTCAATCATGCCGGGGAAAGTCAATCCGACTCAAAGTGAAGCGTTGACGATGGTCGCAGCGCAAGTCCTTGGAAACGATGCGACGATTGGTTTTGCTGCAAGTCAAGGAAACTTCGAACTAAACGTCTTCAAGCCGGTCATCATGTATAACTTCATACAATCGGTTCGTTTACTGACAGATGCCTTGCATTCGTTCAATGACCACTGCGCAATCGGAATCGAACCAGAACAGTCCGTCATCGCTGAGAACGTCGAACGTTCGTTGATGCTTGTCACTGCACTCAACCCGCATATCGGATATGAGAATGCGGCGAAAATTGCAAAGGCAGCGCATCAGTCAGGTTCGACATTAAAAGAAGCAGCACTTGCGACTGGTTTATTAACAGAAGAACAATATGATCAATGGATCGTACCAGCAGATATGGTCCGTCCGAACTTAAAAGCGTGAGTTGAAAAAGCGGGGGATTTCCCTCGCTTTCTCTTTATCCGAGGATTGTTCTTCGGATGTATAGAAAGAGAGGGGATTGGATGGAACGAAGTCGAAAACGAATAGAAAAACAACTGCAACAGACGATCATCATGGTCGAGACGTTACTTCGGATGCCGGCCGTGCCACGAACAGAACTACTCGCATTGGCAAGCTGGCTTGAAGGACTCGGGAGAGAGGAACTGTTTAAAGGACTTGCCGATCAAGTGAGTCGGGAAAAAGCGACGTGGGAACAAATGAATGCGGTCATCACGCAGCCAATCGTTAAAGAATTACTGCAGCCAATCGTCGATCAGTTGTCGGACCGTTCACGCGCCAACCGGATTCGAAAAGAATTGGTCGTCACTGTGACAAGACGTTTTCTTGAGAATATCAAATGGAAAAAATCGCTCGAACAGGAGCGCTATATGTCACGATTCTTCAGTTCGGTGGAAGACACGTTGTCGATATCACATGATATTGCTATGGATGCCGTCATTATCGACCATTCATCTATCGTGGAATCATTGGAGTTGTTCCAAAAACTGATCAAACAAATGGAGTCAGCATTCGTTCCCGTCATCATCGTAGGTCCAAACCGGTCTGATATTCGTCAAGTCAGCTATGAGATGGGAGCCGATGACTACTGGGATGAGACAGTGACGAATGAAGAACGACATGTTCGTCTAGCGAGACTATTACGAAAATTAAGGGTCGTATCTTCGACGATCTTGGTCGATGAACTGACGGGAGCTTATAACCGGAAATACCTCCAAAATGCCTTTGATCGTCGCGTAGCACGTCTCGAACGTGAACAGCGGACATTTGGGTTAGCGATTTTTGATATCGATCATTTTAAGAGGATCAATGATTTACATGGACATCCAACGGGGGATTTGGTCCTCTCCGAACTAGCTACCATCGTTCAACAAGCCGCTCGTCTCGATGATGAATTCATTCGTTTCGGTGGTGAGGAATTCATCTTATTGTTTTCAGCAGAAACAGTACCGCAAGCCGTTGCGAGTATGAATAAAATTCGCGAGCGTGTCGAGCGCCATATTTTTGCGAACGGATTAAAAGTAACGGTTTCGATTGGTCTCTCCTTTGCTTTTGATCTCCTCACATCCCTGGCGCAAGCAACAGCAGAGGCAGATGAAGCTCTGTATCAAGCGAAACGTAATGGTCGTAATCAAGTGGTGTCCTATTCGACAGCGATATCGATCGAAAAAATACCAGTCTATATCCGTGTCGAGGAAGGATTCCTTAAACAGGTACATACGCTTGATATGCCGGGTCATCCGAAATACCATATTGAGGTGATTCCGCTAGATGATCAACGGACGTCGCCAATACAATTGGCGATTCTTTCACTCGATCAGTTAGCAAGCGAGAACTTTGTACGATTAGAGGAGTGGAGACAACAACGGGAATCGATCATTGATGCTTTGGTCGTGACGGATCAAGAAGACGATCGTTTAGCCAATGCGCTATCATGCGGTGCGACAGACTATATCATGACCTCACAGATCGATTCTGATATGGAGGAATGGATTGCTGAATGGATCATGCAAATTCCTTAAAAAAACAGCCACATTCGTCCATCATACGGAGCAATGTGGCTGTTTTTTAGTTACTGATCATATCGACGAATGATGAACGGATAATCGTTTCCCTCGACCGCATCATAATGTGTTTCGGAAGTAATCTGAAATGAAGATGGGATTTCGGGATAATGTACATCTCCAGAAAGAACCGTATCAATTTCAGTGACATACAGGCGGCGAGCAAGAGGAAGCGTTTGAGCAAACAACTCTCCACCACCAATCAAAAAGACTTCTTCTTCTGAATCGACGTATGGTTGCAAAGCAGATAGATCATGCCATACCGTTACACCTTCGGCTGCAAACGTCTGATCGCGCGTAATGACGATGTTCTCTCGACCGGGCAACGGTCGTCCGATGGATTCGAACGTCTTTCGTCCCATGATGATAGGTTTGCCAATCGTCGTACGCTTGAAGTGAGCTAAATCAGCTGGAAGGTGCCAAGGCATCGCATTGTCACGACCGATGACATGATTTTTTGTAAACGCTACGATATGTGTGATCATACGGCTACCACACCTTTAATGTGCGGATCAGGATCATAGCCTTCAATGATGATGTCTTCGAAGCGGAAGTCTTCAATACGATCGACTGTTCGAGCGAAGCGCAGCGTCGGTAATTTTTTCGGGGTACGCGTCAACTGAAGATTAACTTGTTCAATATGATTTGAATAGATATGAGCGTCACCGAGCGTATGAACGAAGTCACCAACCTCAAGTCCACACACATGAGCAATCATATGTGTCAGTAACGCATAAGATGCAATATTAAATGGTACGCCTAGGAAAACATCAGCTGAACGTTGATACAATTGGCATGATAGTTTTCCGTCAGCGACATAAAATTGGAACAAGAGATGACAAGGTGGTAAAGCCATCTCATCGACTTGTCCAGGATTCCAAGCACTGACGATCAAACGACGAGAATCCGGATTCGTCTTAATCTGTTCAATGACTTGTGCTAGCTGATCGACCGTCGTGCCATCTGGACGTGGAAAAGAGCGCCATTGTGCCCCGTAAACAGGACCTAGATCTCCGTTCTCATCGGCCCATTCGTTCCAAATCCGCACACCATTTTCCTGTAGATAACGAATATTCGTATCACCCGAGATGAACCAAATCAACTCATGGATGATCGACTTCATATGTAACTTTTTCGTCGTAATGAGAGGAAAACCATCTTGAAGGGAGAAGCGCATTTGGTGACCAAACACGCTGAGTGTTCCCGTTCCCGTCCGGTCTTCCTTTTTTGTTCCGTGTTCCAAAATGTGTTCGCAAAGTGCATGATATTGTTCCATCGGATGACATCTCCTTTTCGAAAAATCCAAATTTCATTGTACCATAAATTAAGATTTTGAGGATGTCGGTAAATGTCTTGCGAATAGATAACGGAATAAGCCAAAGAGCGGAATCACGTCTTGCCACTCTAGTGATTGTGCATTCCGAACACGAATGCGCCGGAGCAGATAGACTTGCAGAATGTAGAATAATAACAAATCGACGGTCATCGTTCGAACGAATTGATTGGTCTCAAAGTAGATGCGGAATATACTCCAATCAGACCGAGCAAGAGCAATCCAAAGCAATAATGTCGTCACGACGCTAAGTAAGGCGACGACGGTAGGAATCCACCCGCGACGACGAAAAGGAAGAAACGTTTTCCTTGGAATAGCGAGGGCGACATAAGGCATCAACACGAAGGCACCTAAGAAGAACGATCCAATACTTGCGACGAGCGGTCCGGGGCGCATGAATCGTTTCTCATCTAGAAATAGTAAAAAGAAAGCGAACGGATAAATGCCGAGTAAGGCAAATAAACTTAACGCGGATGTATCAAATTGACTTTGGTCGAAACGTAAAAACGACATCAAGAAACCTTCTGGAAAGACACGATTATTTCCAAATAATAAGATGAAGACAATAGCAATCGCCCAGACAAGGAAGAGCAAATATCGACGATACATTTGTCCACACTCCTTTCTCATACCTTTCTTTCCCATCATCTTGGATGTAGTAAACACTTGTATTTCATATTTCATGATATCAAATATGTTAAGGTTCTTGCTTGAGCACCTCTCATGGACATGTTAAGATGACGTTGTGATAATTGAAAGCGCTTTTACAAATTGATGCAATCGTTTGCTCAATATGTAGCACGTTACGTACATAAAAGAGGAGAGTGTTGAGGATGGAACGTAAATGGTGGCATGATAGTGTCGTTTATCAAATTTACCCACGTAGTTATAATGATTCGAATGGGGATGGAATCGGTGACTTGAACGGAATCATCGAAAAGTTGGATTATTTGAAGACACTTGGTATCGACGTCATTTGGCTAAGTCCTGTCTATGATTCACCGAATGACGATAATGGCTATGATATCCGTGATTATGAAGCCATCATGAAGGAATTCGGGACGATGGATGATTTTGATCGTCTTCTAGATGAGGCACATGCACGAGATATCAAAATCGTCATGGACCTCGTCATCAATCATTCGTCAGATGAACATCAGTGGTTCGCGGAGTCGCGTCAAAGCAAGGACAATCCATATCGGGATTATTATATGTGGCGCCCGGCAAATTCAGACGGTTCGCTACCAAACAACTGGGGATCGATTTTCTCTGGACCTGCCTGGGAATATGATGAAACAACGAATGAGTATTACTTACACTTATTCTCGAAGAAGCAGCCTGACTTGAACTGGGAAAATGAGCAGATGCGTCATGATGTGTACGGGATGATTCGTCGGTGGTTGGATCGAGGGATTGATGGTTTCCGAATGGATGTCATCAACTTGATTTCGAAGACACCTGGCTTACCAGATGCGACGGTCCATCCAGGAGCACTGTATGGAGATGGTGGAGAACATTATATCAACGGACCGCGTGTCCATGAGTTTTTACACGAGATGAACGAAGCCTCCTTCGGTAAATACGATGTCCTGACAGTCGGTGAGATGCCAGGAGCGACGACGGATGATGCCATTCTTTACACGGATCCGGCACGTAAAGAGGTCAACATGGTCTTTACGTTCGAACATATGGATCTCGATTCAGGTCCGAATGGGAAATGGGACGTCATTCCGTTTGATTTACTTAAACTCAAGCAAAACTTCACCAAATGGCAGACGGCCTTACATGAGACGGGCTGGAACTCGCTCTATTGGAACAACCACGATCAACCCCGTGTCGTTAGTCGATTCGGAAATGACACGACGTACCGCGTCGAGTCAGCTAAAATGCTTGCTACATTATTGCATTTGTTAAAAGGGACGCCATATATCTATCAAGGCGAGGAAATCGGTATGACGAACGTCGCTTTTGAAGACATTGCAGACTATGAAGATATCGAAATTCGGAACATGTGGAAAGAACGTACGGAACAAGGAGCATCACCGGCTGAACTACTACGTTCCATCCATGTCAAAGGACGTGACAATGCGCGGACACCGATGCAGTGGGATGCGTCGGAGAACGCTGGTTTCTCAACGGGAACACCATGGTTGAAGGTCAATCCGAACTATCCGGAAATCAACGTCGAACAGGCGCTTGCAGATGAGCAATCCATCTTTTATTACTATCAACAGTTGATTCGTCTACGACATGACCATGAGCTCGTCGTCTATGGTCGCTATCAACTCTTACTCGAAGATCATCCAGAAGTTTACGCCTACTCACGAACGCTTGAAGGGGAGACATGGTATGTCTACTGTTCGTTTGCGGATCATGATGTGAATATTCCGTCTACGCATGATACGTCAGATCGGGTCATCGGAAACTATGAAGAGTCCGTCATTACCGACGAACTCACACTTCGACCTTATGAGGCAGTCGTCTTCCGTACGTTTGAAGGTTGATTCATCTAGCCATAAAACAGAGGGCTGACTCAAAAAAAGAATGACGCGTCTTTTCACGCCCCTTTCTCAGGCGAGACACTAAGCCCGCTTTCCTACTTCATTCAAGCAGGAAAGCGGGTCTTGTTTGTCTCTGAAGCGCATAAATGCGCTGTTTCCTATAGAAGTTGCGTGTGACGCGTCATTTTTTACGAGAAAAGGGTGGCAGATCATCATTCTGCCACCCTTTCTTTATAAATTATCGCTCCAATTGAGCGACTTGTTTAACCTGAGCGATGATTGTATCACGATCAGTCGTTGATGGATTGAGGCGGATGCCATACAGTCTTTCGGGACCCACTGGCTTCTCGTGCAATAACTGACCTTCGATGCACAAAGGTTCTTGACCCTCGATCAATGAGAACTCAACCACGATTTTCATTGATTTGAGGAGTGGAAGTTTTAGTTCTGTGCTGATTGCTAGTCCGTTCGGTGAGATATTATGAATTTTCATCAGCCCTTTAGGAGTACGCTGGTCATTTTTCAATAAATGAAATTCACCTGTTATTGGTTTTTTCAGCGTATATCGAAAGGGTTCATTCCGTTTAATTTTCATGTAGGCACCTCCACTCCCATTATCCGACAATTTCGTCAAGTCTTCTAGTTTTTTTTAGGTCATGCAGCAGCGTCTGTCGATTGTTTCGTTGGGTGGATACGTTTTGCTAAATACATGAATGGTGTCGCGAACCAAGCGACGACGAATTTCGCAAGATACGTCGTAATGAAGATTTGCCACCAGATGGAGAAGGGCATATCGTGAAAGGCAATCGCACAAAACGTCAACGTATCAAGCAATTGACTTAATACGGTTGACCCTGTCGTCCGTAACCAAAGCTTACGTTCGCCTGTCTTCTGACGGATCTTTGAATAGATAAAGACATCGAATAGTTGCGAGACGAGATAAGCGGCAAGACTACCAACAGCAATCCATGGTAAGAGTCCAAACAATAAATGCAAGGAATCGGATGTTTCGAGTGCAGCCTTATCAGCAAGTGGTGTATACAAGAGACTGAACTGCATGAGGACGGTCGTCGTGATCAGGGAGAAGAACCCCATATAGACGCCTTTACGAGCGATCTGTTTTCCGTATTTTTCATTGAGGATATCTGTCGCTAGATAACAACTGCCATACACGACGTTCCCTAACGTGAAGACGAAACCAAAAATATCGACGGTTTGTGTGACTTGGATGTTTGCAATGATTGTTGCGATGGCAATCCACATCAACAATCCTGTCTTACCAAATAAATAATAACTGAAAATCAATAATCCCATCGTTAAAAAAATGGAAGGGATCCATAACCATTCGTTCATGAGATGTACTCCTTTCTGTTCATACAGATGAAAATTGTACGCTGAAATTCATCAACTGTCAAAGGTGACGAAGCGATGAGGGGCATTAAAAAAAGACCATGAGTTTCATGGTCTTTCGGATGGTCTTTAGCCCATTCGTTGCAGAGAGTACCGACGACGTCTTCCTTTGACGTAATAGTTCTCTGTCGACGTAAAATCATTCGCTTCCAAAATGCGTTTTGCAAACGAAGCGTGTGGTGATTGTTCAAGGACACGCGCGCGTACTTCGTGACGATCTAGTACCCCAGAATACGTCAATGCTTCAGCAACTGCTTGAGTAGCTAGACCCCGACGCGTATAGGGATCAAACACCATGAAGTCGAGTTGGAAGTAGTGACCCATTTTTAAGAGCAGAACCCGCCCCATGATCGTATCCGCTTCAACGATATCAAAGTAATAATCTTCAGGATAGCTGTGCTCGACGGAATCAAAAGCCCGCTCTTCTCCAAGCTCATGGTCATACCCTTTGATTTCTTGCGGAGTCAGTCCATATGCTTGCTCGCCATACTTCAAGAAATGATCGTACTCAGCTTGATCGACATGACGTAATGTTCGACGTCTCAATTCCATCACAAAATCCTCCCTCATCCCAATTGATGCTTCGTTTACATTATAGCGATACCCTCCGTGCAATTGCAAAAATTAACTAAAGCCGATGCGTAGTGACAAATATAAAAAAAGTCATTCTGTAATCATCTTGTGATTGTTTTAATTCCCGTGGAATATGGTAAAGTAATGATGTAGACAACTGCATACTGGAAGGGGCTGGAAAACGTGTTCACAGAACGTGACGGAATCAAATTGCGTCTAGAGCAAATCGAACGATTGTATTCGGACTTGAATCGTGAAGCGAAACAATTGACGGAACGCTTACGCCAATTAGATGAACAAGGGGATGAAGTTCAACATGATCTTTCCCTTAATAAAGAAGACCGCGATCATTTGAAGTCAAGCATCGATGAAACGCTTCAGGCACTCATGAAGCGGACGACGGTCGATGCAAAAGTCGAACAGGAAAAGCAAGAAGACCTAATTTCGAAAAAAGCATTGATTGAAGATATCGAAGGATTATTGAAGAAAAAGAAATAAGCTAGCTCCGGCTAGCTTATTTTTTTATGGAGGAACGCATTATGAAACCAACCATTGGACTGACGACATGTCTTCGTCCGACTGACGACGTGCATCATCGTGTGAAGCAGTTGTTAGCGGATGAGACGATACATTTTATCTATGTCGTGCGTCAGAAAAAAAGCATAGAACACTTGCAACAGGAGACAGGATTACCGGTGCTTGTCGTCGATAAACAACGGCTTGATTTATATCCACTAGGTGAGACCACATCGTTCTTTTTCCATCCTTCAAGTGCGGTGTTTCGCATCAAACAAATTGATGCAGGAGGAGGCGATCCTCTCGTTACAATCGGACGCTTATCGGAAGGGATGCGTGTGCTTGACTGCACACTTGGTCTTGGAGCAGATGCCATTGTCATGAGTCATTCCATCGGAGAGCGGGGGCGGATCATCGGGTTAGAAAGCCGGGTTGAGACAGCATTTGTCGTCAAGAATGGATTAAAACGGTGGGAAGAATCTTACGAACCGATCAATCAAGCGATGCGACGAATCGAAGTGAAAGTCAAACACCATTTAGCCTTTTTGAAAGAATGTCCGGATAACTCCTTTGATGTCATCTACTTTGATCCTATGTTCGAACAGACCGTCGAAGAATCGACGCATCTCGACGCTTTACGAACGCTTGCGAACTATGAAGCTTTATCTGTGGAAGCGATGGTGGAGGCGAAGCGTGTGGCACGTCAGCGTATCGTTTTAAAAGCACATTATGAGAGCCCCTTGTTTGAACGGTTTGGGTTCGAACGAACAAAGCGTAAAACGTCGAAGTTGCATTATGGCGTGATTGAACTGTAGATCAAAAAAAGACCTCTGCCAATCATACGGCAGAGGTCTTACTCGTTATTCGCTGATTATTGAACAGCGTCTTTTAATTCGTCTTCCATCTCTTCAAACGTTTCCTGAACGGCATTGACTGGTTGTTTCGTCATCAAGCTGACAACGACCGTAAAGATCAAGCTTGTGAAGAATCCAGGTACCATTTCGTAAAGCGTCGTACTAAGTCCGAGTTGAACCCAGATGATGACAGTCAAGGCACCTGAGATGATACCAGCCAGTGCACCTTGTTTCGTCATCCGTTTCCAGTAGAGAGAAAGCAAGATGATCGGACCAAAGGCAGAACCGAATCCAGCCCATGCATAACCGACAAGTGCAAGAATCGTCGCTGACGGATTCCAAGCGAGTACACTTGCAACGATTGCTACGAGAAGCACAGAGATTCGACCAGTAAAGACGAGTTGTTTATCCGTTGCATCCTTTTTCAAGAACGTTTTATAAAAATCTTCTGTCAACGCACTCGAAGTAACGAGCAACTGTGATGAAATCGTCGACATGATTGCTGCAAGAATCGCAGCCATCAAGAACCCAGTGATATAAGGGTGGAACAGTACGTCAGAGAAGCGGATAAAGACCGTTTCCGGGTCGCCAAGTCCGTTCCCTTGACCTTCGAAATAGGCGATTCCGACGAGTCCTGTCATCATCGCACCAAGAATCGAGATGAACATCCATCCGATCCCGATACGACGGGCGCTTTTTAAATCCTTGACTGAGCGAATCGCCATGAAACGGACGATGATGTGTGGTTGACCGAAGTAACCAAGTCCCCAGGCAAGGAATCCGATGATTCCAAGAACTGTTGTTCCTTTAAGTGGATCAAACAACGAAGGGTCTAATTTTTCAGCGTAGTTGTATGCACCATCGACTCCGCCGACGTCTGTCAATGCGACGACAGGAACAAGCACGAGTGCGATGAACATGATACAGCCCTGGACGAAGTCGGTCCAACTAACTGCGAGAAAACCGCCAAATAACGTGTAGGCGATTACGACCGCAATCGTCAAGAGCATACCATAGTGGTAATCAAATCCGAATGAGCTGACAAATAATTTTCCACCTGAGACGATTCCAGCTGATGTGTAGAACGTGAAGAAGATGATGATGACGAGTGCTGATACAGTACGAAGCACACGTGATTTGTCTTCAAAACGATTCTCTAAGAAATCAGGGATCGTAATCGAGTCGTTCGCCATTTCCGTATAAAGTCGAAAACGTGGTGCGAGTACTAAATAGTTTACGTAACATCCAATCAATAATCCGAGTGCGAGCCAGAGTGCTGAAACACCTGTCGCGTACATGGCGCCGGGAAGTCCCATGAGCATCCATCCACTCATATCCGATGCACCAGCAGAGAGTGCTGTGACACCTGGACCGAGATCGCGTCCGCCTAACATGTAATCTTCTGTATTCGTCGTTCGCTTGTAGGCAAAATAACCGATTGCCAACATGAGAACAAGATACAGGATGATTGAAATCCATTCTTGCGTCATAAAGTTAAATCCTCCAAATGCAATAGTTTTTTTCAGCGATCAAGCATGTATTGACTCATTCGCCAAATGATATGTTCCCCACCTTACAGGGGATAAAACGACTTTGCAAGTCACGTCAAATTCATGAAAAGTACCGCTACGCCTAGTGCCTTAAGGGATTGGGACGGTTTTAGTCCCTGTTGAAGTTCTACTAGTTCGAATGTTCAGAATAATTAAATGAAAAATAAATGACCCTAATAAATTAGGATCATTCGTGTCATGTTAATGGGTCCAAAACTGTTGGTATGCGGAGCTTAAACGGTCTAATGCCTGATCTAATTGTGCACGAGGACACCCGATATTTAACCGTTCAAATGTTTCTCCGCCAGATCCGAACGAAGAACCATGTGTTAGAGCGATTTTTGCCTCCTTGACGAGCCAATCTGCTCGTGTTTTACTATCCAGTTTGAGTGCTTTGAAGTCGATCCACAACAAGAAAGTTGCTTCTGGAATGACAACGTCTAATTTTGGCATCTCTTGGCGAATCCGACGGATGGCATGGTCACGATTTCCTTCTAAATACACAAGTAATTGTGACAGCCATTGTTCACTCATAGCATCACCATACGCTGCTGAAATCGCAGTCGAAGCCAATGCATTCGGGTGAACGAAATGACGTTGTTGGACACGTTCGATTTGTTGACGAATCGAGATGTCAGGTACGATTAGATAAGACGCATAGAGACCCGGAATATTGAACGTTTTGGATGGGGCACTCACTAAAATGAGTTTTTCATAATCCAAACCGAGAATGGGCGTGTGCACGGAACCTGTATAGACGAGGTCCGCATGAATCTCATCGGATACAAGATAAACATCATGTTGCTTCGCGAGTTCGACGATTTGTTGTAATTCTTCTCTCGGATAGACTTTACCGCTTGGATTATGCGGGCTACAAAGAATCATCATACGTGCTGTTCGCATTTGCCGTTCGAGAAGTGAAAAGTCAGTCTGGTACGTCTCACCGTCTAAAAGAAGCGGATTTTCAATGAGTTGTCGTTGATTAGACTGAATGATTTGATGAAATGGAGGATAGACCGGTGTCTGGATGATGATTTCATCACTCGGTTCCGTCAGTGCGAGGACAGTATGTGCAAGTCCTGGAACAACACCACTTGAGTAGAGAATGGAATCAGTAGTGATTGTGACGTCATATCGCTTTTGAAACCATTGTTGAATTGCTCGTTTGGCTTCGTCTTCAAACATCGAGTAACCGAAATGACCTGTAGCAGCACGTCTAGTCAATCGTTCTGTCAAATTGTGGGGTGGACGGACGTCCATGTCGGCGACCCACATTGGAATCAGCTCATCTGATCCATATAGCGAAGGGAGCCCGTCCCACTTGACGGATCCTGTATTTCGTTTCTCGATCGTTTCATCAAAATTGATTTGTTCCATCAGACTTCACTCCTGTTCTTCAATAGTTGAATGACTCCATTTCACCATAGCGGATAGAGAGAGAGTGGGGCAAGTCGAAAAAATAAAGGTTTAACATTTATACGATCAGGCAATTACTAAACTCGAACCTACCATAATGAAACGGAGTGATGATCATGTTGCATTCTAAAGTAGTCGTCGGGCGATCGCCTGAGGAATTAGAGGAAAGACTTAATGAATTTTTTGAAAATAATGGGGTCGGATCAAACGCCATCATTACATTAAAATTTTCAACATTCGTTGCGTCTAAAGCGGATGAACATTATTCAGTTTTAGTCGTCTATGATAACTCGCTAACGAAAACTACACTGTAAATGAGTGACAAGAAGTTGAGCTGAAAAGCATCGACTTCTTGTTTTGTCTTTTTCTATAAGTTATACTAGAATTAGGTTTTACAAGCTTCCGTAGGTTAATGGCAGACCTCAGCAATGGTAATGCTGCAGTGCGAGTTCGATTCTCGCCGGAAGCATAGACACGTCTTCCGTCTCAAGTGATATATACTTGAAACGGAAGACTTTTTTCATGAGTTCGATATTTTTGATTTGAGGAGTGACCTCTATGCATCCAGTCATTCATTCTGTTGGTGATAAAATCAAACAAGAACGAAAAAAACAAGGAATGACACAAAAAGCACTTTGTGAAGGAATTTGTAGTCAGGCTGAAATCAGTAAAATCGAAAATGGTCGAAATTCCCCAACGATTGATTTGTTACAGCAGATTTGTCGAAGACTACGCATCCCGATTTCATTGTTTTTTGAAGATGAAATCGTCTCACAAAAATTAAATGAAATAGACCAACGAATGATTCGGCATTTGCGTGAAAAAACGTACTCAGATATGGCAAAAGACTTAGCAAAATATGAGAACGTCAATAATGCGGTTGAAACTCAAATTTTAATTCGCTACCATCAAGAATTACTAGACTATGAAAGAGGAAATATTGATTTTCGGACATGTATCGCCTCTTTATTACAAGTTGTCAGACAGGAACAGATCAAAGACAAATCATTTCTTCTTTATACACGAATTCAGATGGTAATTGCTGTTCTGTATACGAACCACGAAGAATATAGTCGTGCCCATCAAATCTATAAAGAACTATTAGACTTACCTTATCAAACAAGAGAATATAAAAAAATTCGAATGAAGATCATGTATAATTTCATACGTAATTTAGTAGAGTTTGAACGATTCGAAGAAGGGTTGCAGGAAGTTGAGAAGGTCATCGAAGAGACAAAACAATTGCAGGATTTAACGTATCTCGGACAGTTTTATTTTCAAAAAGGAATCTTATTAGAGGCGTTAAAAGCATCTGAATCAGAAACAAAAGAAGCGTATACGACCGCTTATTCTTTTTTCATTGCTACTCAGAATCACTCTTATCTAAAAATCCTTGAAACCTATTTTTCTGATCACCTCTTATTTCCGATTAATGAAAGTGAGTGAACAAAAAATGATAGATTTACCAACTTCATCGATTGGTAAAAAAATTAAGATGTTACGATTAGAAAAACGGATGACTCAAAAGGAACTGTGTGAGGATATTTGTAGTCAAGCTGAGATTAGTAAAATCGAGAATGGAAGAAACATTCCAACAATTGATTTATTACAACAAGTTTCTAGAAAACTACGAATACCCATTTCTTTATTTTTTGCGGATGAACAGGTCTCGCAAAAGTTGAACGAAATTGACCAAAAAATGTTACGGCATTTTAGAGAAAAAACGTATGGGGAAATGTCAGCAGAGTTAGTTCAATATTCTAACTCTACAACCATATTTGAAATTAGAATTTTTATTCATTATTATCAAGTCCTGCTTGAATATGAAAGAGGAAATATTGATTTTCGTTCATGCATTACATCCTTACTTCAATTAGTTGCGCAAAAGAAAATCATGGAACAGTCGTCTCTTCTTTATATTCGAATTCAAATGGCAATTGCTGTTCTCTATACGAATAATAAGGAATATGCGCATTCTCACCAAATTTATGAAGATTTATTAAAAATGCCATATCAGACCTGTGAATATAAAAAAATTAAAATGAAAATCATGTACAATTATTTAAGAAATTTGTATAGACTAAAGCGATTTGAAGAAGGATTGCAAGAAGTTGAACAAGTAATTGAAGAGACAAAAAGACTACAAGATTTAACATATCTTGGTCACTTTTATTATCAAAAAGGTTTCTTTTTAGAATCATTACATGCTGCAAATAATGATATTAGAGAGGCATATACCATTGCCTATTCCTTTTTTATTGCAACAAATAATCATGCTTACCAAAAAATTCTTGAAGTGCATTTAGCAGAACTATTGCTATTCCCAATAGATGAAAGTGAGTGAAAAATGATGAAGATGAATTCACTAACTTCATCGATTGGTACAAAAATAAAACAGTTGCGTATTGAAAAGCAGATGACACAAAACGAACTGTGTAATGGTATTTGTAGCCAAGCTGAGATTAGTAAAATTGAAAATGGTTTGAATTCACCCACTGTAGATTTAATGAAGCAAATTGCCACTCGATTAAAAGTTCCAATTGCACTTTTATTCGAAGAACTTCAAGAAAACGAAGAAATGGAACGCTTTGATCAGACTGTTTCAGCGCTACTTCGAGATGAAAAGTATGAGCAAATCAAGAGATACATTTCTAAGCACAATAATAATGAAAATATTGAGTTAGTCATATTAAATGCATATTTTCGAATCATCGTCGACTTGAAACAGGATCAGTATGATTTTAGGACCGCGACTTTCCTATTAAATAACCTTCTAATTGAACGGGATGTTCAAAACGAATCAATCACTTTGTTCATTCGAATCAAAACCGCGATTGCCAATTTATATGCTGAACATAAGCTATTCCATTTAACGACGAATTCTTATTTGGATATCGAAATTTTGTTAGAGAGTCTTAATAGCTCATTATATGTCACCTCTTTAATCAAAATTTATTTTAATCATGCCCAAATCCTTTTGTATCAAGATCTGTTTGAAGAATCAAAAATATATATTCAAAAAGGAATTGAATTATGTTTACTTCATCAGCAAACTTTTCTTTTAGGGCATTTGTATTTTCAATTAGGTAACTATCAAGAAGCGGTAGGAATAGATTCATTTCAAAAAACATATACAGTTGCGTATACATTGTTGCATGCATTAGAGCTTAAATCGACTAAACAAAAAGTTGTTGATCTAAAAGAGGAACACTTATTATTTACTTTTGAGTAGACTTAAAAGTAATCCTATATAGGCGCTTGTCCCAATGCGAAATCTTATACTATATCTTGTTTTTTAGAGTGCATAAAATTCGCTATCTTCTTTATCTGTTAAGAAAAACTTTTCGGAATCATAAACTGATTTCTCCGTATACTTAATCAAATAATAAACACGCTGTTAAGTGAAAATGAAACTACAAGAAAGGAGCAGAAATTTTGGAAATCGAAGCATTTGGTCAACATATTAAACAACTACGTGTCGAAAGAAATTTAACGCAAACAGAATTAGCAAGAGATGTATGTAGCCAAGCGGAATTGAGTAAAATCGAAAATGGAAAAATCATGCCGACGATAGATATTGTTCAACGGTTATCCCAAAAGCTCCATACTTCAACGGCTCATCTCTTCATTGATGCGAATGAGACCAGTCTATTTCATCAATTTGATAGACAATTGTCTGACTTTTCTAGACGACATCGTTATGATGACATGCTTGATTTCATTAAACAAACACCAAATGATTTACCTTCTTCTGTTCAATTATTAATTCGTTATTTTGAGTGGGTAGCTCGTGAGGGTAAAAAAGATATTGACTACCGTACTTGTATTTCTCAATTACTTTACTTATCAGATCAAGAACAAATGGAAATCGAATACCCATCTATTTTCTTAAGAATTAAAATGTCTGTCGCAAACTATTATTATTTAAATCACCAATATCAATATGCGCGAAAAATATATGAAGAATTATTAGAGTATGATTATATGACATATGATTTGATAAAACTAAAATCTAAAATTATGTATAACTATGCGCAGCAACTGTACTTTCAATCAGATTTTGAAATGGGACTGAAGATAACGGAAAAAGGCATTCAATCATCTTTAGAAAGAAAAGATACGTCATTGTTAGGTCATTTTTTTTATCAACGAGGTTGTTTTTATGAAAAGTTAGATTATCCACGTAAGGACATTCAAGAAGCATTTACTCACGCGTATACCATATTTCACGCGTTAGACAATAGAAATCACGCTGAACTAGTATTAAATGGTAAACGTGATTTTTTATACTTTGAACTTTAAAATAGATGAAGGAGGAGATCGTATGAGTCATTTATCTTCATCAATAGGATATGAAATTAAACGGATTCGAAAAGAGAAAAATATGACTCAAGCTGAATTATGTAAGGGAATATGTAGTCAAGCCGAAATTAGTAAAGTAGAAAATGGTAAAAATTCACCAACAATTGATTGGTTACAACAAGTTGCAAAACGTCTTAAGGTACCGCTCTCCATGTTGTTTGAAGATCATCTTCGGAGTGATATGTTTACATCTTATGATCAACAATTATTGAGGTTGTTACAAAGTCATCAATTTGAAGAAGCCCGCATGATTATTGATGATATAAAAAACAAAATAGACTACGATGAGATAAAATTTTTAGCAATGTATTATGAAATTATCATTCATGAAAAACGAAATTTTAGAACTTATCTTGAAACCATTGGTGAATTTAAACAATTATTGATGCATACGTCATTACAATTCAAATCTCCAACGCTTTATTTAAGAATTCATATGGCAATCGCGATTTCTTTTATTGAGCATGAGGATTTTGATTCAGCAGAAAATAGCTTTCAAGAATTGCTTCGGTTTAACTATGACACAACTGAACTGAAAAAAGTTCGTATTAAGATTCTTTATAACTATGCAAAACAACTATCTGAACAAAATCGAAATCAACTTGGATTAGAGATTACTGAACAAGGCATTCAAGAGAGCTTGCAAATTGAAGATGGTCAACTTTTAGGTCAACTATATTATCAAAGAGGTTACTTCAAAAAAATTTTGAATCGTAACCCCTCTGACATCCAAAAAGACTTTACAATGGCGTACTCATTATTCCGTACCTTTAATCTACCTGTTCATGAAAAAATCTTACTTGAAAAAAATAGTTCATTTGTTTTATTTCGTATTTAGAATCGTTCACCTGTCTTTTTACATGCAAGAAGTGCCTGTTCAATCAATTCAGATGCACGATCGGGGTATTGTTGATGCCCTTCTAAAATGACTGTCGATACATCATCAATTCCGAAAAATGCTAATAAGTCTAACATGTAGCGAACAGCGTGTTCACTTGGTGCTTTCTCTTTTGTCGAGTAATCGCCACCGCGTGAATGAATCAACAACACTTGTTTGTTTTCAACCAGTCCGATCGAACCTTCAGCTGTGTAACGAAACGTTTGACCAGCCTGTGCGAGATAATCCATATAGTTGTGAAGCGGTGCAGGAACTGTTAAGTTCCACATCGGAAATGAAAAGACGACCTTATCGGCATCTAAGAATCCGTTTAAATATTCTTGAAGCCGTTGTGCGTGGATCGCATCATCTCCCGTTAATTCCTCTCCTTTAAATAGTCGACCTGCCGCATTCGCAAGCTTTAAATCAAAGAAGGGGAGACGTTCCTCGAATAAATTCAAAACCGTGATTGTATCGCCAGGATGATGCTCACGATACGCATTTAGGAAAGCATCGTTCAATTCAGAACTAATGCCTTTTTTTTGATGTGTGCTATCGTTGGCTTCAATAAACAGTAGATGAGACATAGTTAATCGCTCCTTTCTATACCTATCTATTCCCATTCTAATCAAAATCATGACTTCCCATTATTTTATTATTTTTAGAAAATTCAGGTTTTGTTTTGGTTCTGATAAGGAAAATAACCGACAGGAACTAGAAAGAGGGGATGGCGGTGAACACACAGCGACGTTCTTCCAATAGTTTGCAATATCATCGAGAAATCCGGGCAAATTATCAGTTGTTCGGGATGATCATTTTTGTATTGACGAGTTGTGGTGCCATTTTATATATCGTTGCTAACCTGTTTAGTCGTTCTGGTTTAAATGGGGAGGATTGGATTCGCGCTCTCGTCATTGCGAGTGCTGGAATAGCACAATACTTCATTGGTAAAAGTACACTGTCAGATCGGCTAAAGCCACATATAATGTCGAGTGTTTTTTTGTTGATTCCATACATTTATTATCCGTTCATCGATCGTGGTGTCCAAACGGTTTGGGCATGTGCACTTCTTTTCATTTTAGCGTCATTAGTCGTCATTAATCGGACAATGTTGCTGTATGCAACGAGCATTACGACGATTTCTCTTCTCTATATTTGGTATCATACTCCATCTTTTGAAAATGCCACGATGTTTGCATCCGATCACATCGCGCGCATTGGACTTATCTTGATTGCGACGATCATTAGTTTATTGATTCATAATCAATACGTCACCCGTCTTGAACGTAATATTGACTACCTAGCCCGTTTACAAGAACAAGCATTCACGGATCCTGTGACAGGTTTATCAAACCGATCTTCATTTGTGATTGAAGTAGATAAGAAGAAACGAGAAGGTGATATGATTTGTCTCGTTGATCTGGACGATTTCAAAACAGTCAACGATGCATTCGGATACCGAACTGGAGACCGCTCGTTACACATCATTGGCCGGCGATTGATGAATCACTTTCCGGACTGTACAATTGCGAAAGCAAGTGGAAGTGCTTTTTTATTGCATGCACCACACCATTACGATGCACGCGTGCTCTGTGATGATATTTTGTCGAGTGTAGCAGAACGTGTACAAATCGATTTTAAGCAGATTAATGTAACTGCAAGTATCGGTGTTTCATACATGAACGATGAAACAACAGACCATGTCATTAACGATGCAGAGATTGCATTATTTACAGCAAAGGCAAATCGAAAAAATACGTATGCGATTACAGATTTAGCGACTCAAAATGAACGAAAGCGAGCGCTTCAATTAACACGCGATTTGTACGATGCAGAGTTGGATCGTGATTTCTTCGTTTTATTTCAACCTCAAGTCAATGCACGAACGCGTCAAATCACAGGAGTGGAAGCATTAATTCGTTGGAATCACCCGGAGTATGGTCTCGTTCCGCCAAATGAGTTCATTCCACTTGCGGAACGGACACGTTTCATTGAAACGCTTGGAAGCTGGGTCATGCGACAAGCTTGCTTACAAGGAAAAGTATGGTTGGAAGAAGGGAAGGAACCTATAACGATTTCAGTGAATGTTTCGCCTTGGGAATTGCGACAACCTGATTTTACAGATCGAGTACTGACGACCTTAAAACAAACAGGTTTTCCACCATCACTCCTTGAAATCGAGATGACAGAACACATCTTCATCGAGGGAACGGAACAAATCATTGAGACATTGAATGCGCTCCATTTATACGGAATTCGAATTGCACTCGATGATTTCGGAACCGGTTTTTCCTCTATGCAGCCTCTCGTTGAACTTCCATTCGATCAATTGAAGATTCCGAAAGAAATCGTTCAAGAAGCGATTCATTCTGAAAAAAAACGAGCGATGATCGAGACAATCATTCAATTAGGGAAACGATTAGATATGACGATCGTCGCAGAAGGAATCGAACTAGAAGAAGAGGCAGCGTTGCTCGAGCGGTTAGGATGTCATACGTTGCAAGGGTACCTCTTCCATCGACCGCTACAACCGCGGCAACTCGAACATTTTTTAGCGATGTATCGGGAAGGGTAACCAATCAGTAAAAATTTAAAAAGCAAACAGGCGATGGACATGGTCCATCGCCTGTTTGTATAACAGTTTGCGAAATAATGAATCAGAGATACCGTGCAAAACGACGCTCGAGAATCTCTTGGATGACTGCGATACAGGAACAAATTCCCCAGTAAATGAACGCAACGACAAAGTAAACGGTCATATAATCAAATTCACGCCCACCAACGATTTTTGCCTTTTGAAATATTTCAGGGACAGTAATCATGGCAGCAAGCGACGAGGCTTTGACGAGATCAAGCAAGACGTTTGAAAGCGGTGGGATGGCGATTCGGATCGCTTGTGGCAAAATAATACCAACGAACGTTCGATATCGCGATAAACCAAGCGAAGCTGCCGCTTCTTCCTGACCACGATCAATCGATAGTAAGGAAGAACGAATGATCTCTGCCATGTACGCAGCACTATTCAAACTAAAACCGGTAATTGCTGCTGTTAACGCGTCCAGTTGAATATTGATGACCGGCAGTCCGAAATACAACATGAACAGCAACACGAGAATCGGAACACCTCGCATGAACGAGATGTAGGCGCTCGCTCCGATACGTAAAAGTCGAAGCCTAGACAGACGACAAAGGGCAAGGAGCAAACCAATTCCAAGACCAATGGCCATGCTGAGCAAGGAAATCCATAGCGTCTGTCCCAGTCCACTCAAAATATAAGGAAACGATTCAACCGCCAATTCCGGATTGAAGACGGACCGCCAATCAATCGAAGACATCGTTAATTCACATCGACGATCGTCGTTTTGACGTCAGGCATTTGAGAGACATCTTTTCCAGCATAGAATTGCTTCGAAATTTCCTTTAATGTGCCATCTTCCTTCATTTTATCGAGTTGTTCGTTAATGTTGGATTGAAGTTCCTTGTTATCTAAATCCATGATTAAACCAACCTGACTTGGATTATAAGCGATATCAGGGTGAATCGTAATATCGAAGTCCTTGAAGAAATCGACAGCGAGTGTTTGCAAGTAGTAATCATTCAAGATGACGTCTGTTCGACCATTTGAGACATCTCGTAGATACTGATCGTTCGTCGCGTTATCGTACGTGACTTCTTTTGCACCGTATTTTTTAGCAATCTGCATATATGTCGTTGTAGCTTCTCCGGCAGCTTTTTTCCCTTTCAAGTCTTCAAGAGACTTGATGCCTGATAAATCACTTTTACGGACGATTGCCGTACCATACGTATATTTATATGGTTTTGAGAACGCGAATTTTTCTTTACGATCATCGGTAATCGTAATGTCGTTAGCAGCAAGATCGACTTGACCTGTATTGACGCTTGTCAACATACCGTCGAATGACATCTCTTTGAATTTCACTTTCAAATCAAGACGCTTTGCTACTTCTTTGACGACTTCGACATCAAATCCAGTCAACTTATTGTTTTTCTCTTCATGGTAAGATGTCGGGAAAAGTGTACCAGCCGTCGCGACAACAATTGTGCCATCTTTTTGAATCTTGTCATATGCGGTTGCCTTCTCCTCTTGCTGACCACATGCGCTTAATAAGATCGAGCTTCCTGCGATCAAGAGACCCGTAAATTGCATTGTTTTTTTCATCGTATTATTCCTCTCTCTACTTCCATGATCAATAACTCTTTTCATAGTTAAAAATACCACGGAATCTTATGTTCGGGCAAAGTAATACGCGCACAAAGTGTAGAATTCAACTAAAAAAAATATTGAATGAATATCCATATTTATGTAAGCGTTATCAATGTTGATATATGGTATTTCTATCTTCAAAGGTTAAATAAAATGGTGATTATGCATAGTAGCGAATAAACATAAAAGAGTGTAAAGTATAATTTAACTGAATATACAGAAAATTAAGAAGGCAAGGAGAGTGCTACCATGACATTTCATCAGTACCCTGAACAGCAGGGATTATACGACCCTCGTATGGAACATGATGCGTGTGGGATCGGGGTTTACGCACATCAAACAGGACGAGCGAGTCATGAAATTGTTGAACATGCATTGGCCATGCTTTGTCAAATGGAACATCGTGGTGGACAAGGAAGCGATGCGAAGACGGGAGACGGGGCGGGTATTTTAACGCAATTACCAGATCGTTTGTTTCGTGAAACGGTTCGCCACATTTCCTTCCCTAAAAAAGGGGATTATGGCGTTTTCATGATGTTCTTACCACGTGAGGAACGGGAACGGATGCGACTCGAACGAACATTAGAATCCATCATCTTGACAGAAGGACAAGACGTCTTAGGATGGCGTACTGTACCTGTTCAGTCAGAAGTGCTTGGGTCGGGTGCCCGCCGCACGGAGCCAGTCATTCGTCAATGTTTCATTGGTGCAAAGGCGATGGAAGGATTGACATTTGAACGAACACTCTTTTTGATTCGTCGCGCATTTGAACGTGAATCAGAACAACTCGGTCTTGAACAATACGTCTTGAGTAGCTCGAGTGAAACGATCGTTTACAAAGGACTCGTGACGACGGATCAATTGCGCGCGTACTTCGATGACTTACGAGATGAGCGCTATCAATCAGGATTTGGTATCGTGCATTCGCGTTTTAGTACGAATACGTTCCCAAGTTGGAAACGTGCTCACCCGAACCGTTATTTGATTCACAACGGTGAAATCAACACGTTGCAAGGAAATATTCGGGCGATGCGCGGTCGAGAACGTCGACTGGCCGAGACGACGTATGGTAATCGGGCAGAGGAAGTGTTACCGATTCTAGATGAGACAGGTAGTGACTCGTCGATGCTTGATAATGCGTTTGAGTTTCTTCATCTGTCCGGACTCTCGCTCGCTGAGACAGCACTGATGCTCGTACCGGAACCATTCGAACATGCTGAGATCAGACCGGCTAAGCGCGCATATTATGAGTACCACAGTAGCATGATGGAGCCATGGGATGGTCCGTCTGCGATTGTCTTTACGAACGGAAAACAGATTGGTGCGACGCTTGACCGAAACGGTTTACGTCCAGCGCGATATGTATTGTTACGCGATGGTCACTTCATGTTGTCGTCAGAAGCAGGAGTACTCCCTCTTCGTGAACAAGACATCCTGTACAAAAAACGATTAGCACCGGGTGAACTGCTTTTACTCGACTTTGCGTCCGGTCAGTTGATCGCAGACGAAGAGATTAAACGGGAGCTAGCGACACGTCATCCCTACGCGGAGTGGCTCGCGCAAGAAGTCGTTTCCCTTTCAAGTAACGACTTCAAGGAAACACTCGTTGAACTTGGAACGAAACAACGACACTTCGGATATACGCGTGAAGATATCGATCAATACTTGATCCCGCTCGTCGAAGAACAAAAGGATCCGTTAGGTGCGATGGGGACGGATATACCGCTAGCGGTCTTAAGTGAACGCCCTCAATCCTTGTTCCGATATTTCAAGCAACTGTTCGCACAAGTCACGAATCCACCAATTGACGCGTTACGCGAAGAGATCGTCACCTCGACGCTGACATGGCTTGGTCGACAAGGGGAACTGCTGACGCCGAACCGCGCGAACTGTCGTCGTGTTCGCTTAGAGACCCCGATTCTGCGACCAGACGAAGCCCATGCGCTTAAACAAAGTGGACTTAAGCAAAAAACGATTTCGACGACGTTCACCGACTCGCTTGCAGAAGCGCTCGACATGATCGTTGATGAGGCTGTGACCGCTGCACGAAACGGGTATGAATTATTGACATTATCGGATCGTCTCGTACGCCCCGGCACATTGCCGATGCCAATCCTCTTAGTGACGAGTGCGATTCATCATGCGCTGATCCGCAAGGGATTACGTACAAATCTCAGCTTGATCGTTGAAGGGGGAGAGATTCGTGAAGTCCACCATGTCGCGACGTTGCTCGGATATGGTGCGGATGCGATTTATCCGTACCTGACATATGCGACGCTTGAAGAAGCGGTAGGGGATCGTTTTACGGATGTAGACAAACGTTACCAAAAAGCAGTCACGGAAGGCGTCGTCAAAGTCATGTCGAAGATGGGCATTTCGACGGTCTTCAGCTACCGTGGTGCGCAAATCTTTGAAGCAGTCGGAATCGATCGCTCCGTCATCGACCAGCATTTCACTGGTACGGTCTCTCAATTGAGCGGGATGACGCTTGAACTGATGGAAGAAGAAGTCCGACGAGCACAACAGGTTGCAGATGAACGGATTTATTTAGAGTCCGGTAGTGTCTTCCGGTACCGTCAAGCAGGAGAACATCATGCCTTTAACCCAGCAACGATTCATTTGTTGCAACACGCATGCCGTACGAATGATTACCGGCTTTATCAAAAGTACGCTCAACGCATTCAGGAGGAGCCGGCAACGGTGCTACGACATCTGTTGACGTTCAAGGAGACGAAGGCGATCCCAATTGAAGAAGTTGAGCCTGTCAGCGAAATCGTCAAATACTTCAAGACGGGTGCGATGTCATACGGCTCGTTATCAAAAGAAGCGCACGAGACGCTTGCGATCGCGATGAACCGCTTAGGCGGAAAGAGTAATAGTGGTGAAGGCGGTGAAGAGGAGGAACGATACGAACGGGATGAAAATGGTGACTTCCGGATGAGCCGAATCAAGCAGATCGCCTCTGGTCGTTTTGGGGTGACAAGTCATTACCTCGTTCACGCGGACGAATTACAAATCAAGGTGGCACAAGGTGCGAAGCCCGGAGAAGGTGGTCAATTGCCTGGTGAAAAAGTCTATCCGTGGATCGCACGGGTGCGTGCATCGACACCGGGTGTTGGATTGATTTCCCCACCACCACACCATGATATCTATTCGATTGAAGATTTGGCCCAGTTAATTCATGACTTAAAACGTGCCAATGATCAAGCCCGGATTAGCGTCAAACTTGTCGCAAAAGGTGGCGTTGGGACGATCGCGGCTGGAGTTGCGAAGGGGCTTGCGGACGTCATTGTCATCAGTGGTCATGACGGCGGCACGGGTGCCTCGCCGAAGACGAGTATTCAACATGCCGGACTGCCATGGGAGCTTGGTCTTGCTGAGACGCACCAAACGTTGACATTAAACGGGTTGCGCGAGCGTGTCGTCCTTGAAACCGACGGAAAGCTATTGACTGGTCGCGACGTCATCCTCGCCGCGATGCTCGGAGCGAATGAGTATGGGTTTGCGACAGCTCCGCTCATCGCCGTCGGATGTATCATGATGCGTGCTTGTCATCTCGATACGTGTCCTGTTGGTGTCGCGACGCAAGATCCAGAGCTCCGTAAGAAATTCACGGGATCTGCCGATGACGTCGTCCATTTCATGACGTTCATCGCAGAGGAAGTACGAGAACATTTAGCGAAGCTCGGAGTTAGCCGACTACAAGATCTCGTAGGGCGGACGGACCTACTCGAACCATCGGAGCGACAACGGACGCATTGGAAGGCGAAGAGTCTTGATTTTTCGCGTCTCCTCGTTCACGTGACACACGGTCCGGCTGAACAACAACAGCATCATGTCGAGCGTTCCTTTGACGCGCGTGAAATCTCGCCGTATTTGGAGGCGGCAGATTTCAGTCAGCCTCAGACACTACGTTTAACGATTCAAAATACAGACCGTGCGATCGGAACGCAGACCGGTGCCATGCTAACAAGACGGTTTGGGGCCCTTGGTCTGCCAACGGATCGATTGAAACTCGAACTGAATGGATCTGCCGGACAAAGTTTAGGTGCGTATTTACCACGCGGAGTAACGCTTGATGTCACGGGAGAAGCGAATGATTACGTCGGGAAAGGATTGTCCGGAGGTATCATCGCCGTTCATCCTCCACGTTCGATTTCGTTCGTCTCGTCCGATCAGTCGATCATTGGTAACGTCGCACTTTACGGGGCGACGAGTGGAGAACTCTATGTCAACGGTCAGGCAGGTGAGCGATTTGCGGTTCGAAACAGTGGAGCCGTCGCTGTCGTCGAAGGAATCGGTAACCATGGACTCGAGTATATGACCGGTGGATCCGTTGTCGTCCTTGGCGATGTCGGAAAAAACTTTGCTGCCGGTATGTCAGGTGGTGTCGCTTATGTCTTGCCGCGTCATCCTGAACAATTTTTACAACGTGTCAACCGCGAACTCGTTTCGACGGGACCTGTCACGCATGTCGAAGAGATTGCGCGACTGAAGACGTTCATCGAACGTCACGTCGCACGGACCGGTAGTGAGCAGGGCGATGCGATTCTAGCGAACTGGGATCATGTCATTCATTCGTTCATCCGCGTCATTCCTTCGACGTATGAGAAAGTGACGACGTTGATGGCTGATTTCGCAAAACAAGGACACAACACCGAAGAAGCGATGTTGCTCGCATTTGAGACACATCTAGGGCGCAGAACAGGAGGGGTACGATGAAACGACGCGATCAATTCATGACAGTTGCTCGTTCGGGTGGAACGGAACGACATCCAAGCGAACGGGTGGGTGATTTTAAGGAATATAAGACGGCTTTGACGGAAGCGGAAGCGAGTCAACAAGCAAGTCGATGTATGGATTGTGGCACCCCGTTTTGCCATGTAGGGGAAGTATTTGATCAAGTGAAGATTGGTTGTCCAGTCTATAACTTGATTCCAGAATGGAACTTGCTCGTAGAAGAAGGACGTTTTCAAGAGGCACTCGATCGCCTTCTTGAGACGAACAATTTCCCGGAATTCACGGGTCGTGTCTGCCCAGCGCCATGTGAAGGATCGTGTACGTTGTCGATTCATGAACCTGCGGTCGCGATCAAAGATATCGAACGGACAATCATCGACATTGGCTTCGAAAAAGGATGGGTCGTGCCCCGAATTCCAGCAATACGATCGACACGTTCGATTGCCATCGTTGGATCTGGTCCTGCCGGTCTTGCGGCTGCCGATCAGCTGAATCAAGCCGGTCACCAAGTGACGGTCTACGAGCGGGAAGATCGGATTGGCGGATTACTCACGTACGGTATACCAGCCATGAAACTTGATAAAGAGGTCGTACAGCGCCGTGTTGATTTGCTTGAAGCAGAAGGGATCCACTTCCGGACGAACGTCACGATCGGTGCAGATATCACTCTCGAGACACTTGAAGCGGAGTATGACGCCGTTATCTTATGTGTCGGCGCGACGGAACCACGCAAATTAACGGATGCGCCAACGCGTGGGGTTGGTTATGCGATGGATTATTTGACAGGGGTGACACGTCACGTGCTCTCGCAAGAACCGTTGTCTGCTGATCACGATGCGAAAGATAAAGATATTCTCGTCATCGGTGGAGGCGATACCGGAGCGGACTGTGTGGCAACAGCACTCCGTCAACGCTGTCGCTCCGTCGTCCAATTCGGTAAACATGAACAACCGGGTACGACGCGTGCAACAGGAAACATGTGGCCGGATACACCGTCACTCTACTCCATCGATTATGGGTACGCAGAAGCGTTGCAACAATTCGGTCGGGATCCTCGTGAATACTTGATCGCAATCAAGCGATTCACAACAAGTGAATCGGGTCAAGTCACCGGTGTCTGGACGATTCAAACGACGAAAACAAAAACTGAATCGGGTACAGTGATCTTTGAGGAGATCGAAGGGAGCGATCGTTACTTCCCAGTCGATCAAGTCTGGATTGCCATTGGATTCAGTGGTGTCGAAGAGAACGTACTCGAACATTTAGCAGTCGCCTCGGAACGTGGGAAAATCAAGACGACACGTTACGCGACGAACCGTCCAGGCGTATTTGCCGCAGGTGACGCAAGACGTGGTCAATCATTGATCGTCTGGGCGATTCGCGAAGGTCGTGAAGTAGCAGAAGCCGTTGGACAATATTTAAAAGCAATGCAACAAACAGGCTAAATCACATCGTCTGGATTTTCTGGCATCATCGGAAATCCAGGCTTTTTTGTGTTTGGCAAAGAAATCTGCCAGTTCAAAAATAACTATTGATTTTGTTTCAAGGTGAAACACCGAAAATATTTCTGCTATTCTTATAAAATGAAGAGGAGGTATGACAGATGAATTCAGAAATCATCTATTTCGTATGCGAGAGTGGAATGGCGAGTAGTATCATGGGGGCTACGATTTTAAGAAAGCGCTTACTTGAATGTGGTATTACGACAGACGTCAAGACATGTCGGATCGCAGAACTACCTGATCAAGCAGCTTTTATCGTCGGAGAAACGCAACTCGTCCATCGACACGTATGGAAAACACATTGTTCGGTTCATCCAGTCGATCGGATTCTTGATCCGACTGCATATGACGTCATCCTCGAATCTTGGCAGAAAAGAGTGAGGCTGCATGACTGAATTTACACCACGGGAACATGATATCTTATTTTTCCTCTTATCACGCGAGGAACCTGTTCAAATACAAGAGATTGCGGAAACGCTCGAGACATCGGAACGAACGATTCAACGTGAACGCGATCGTCTTGCCCAGTCTTTAGAAGATCATAATTTGCGTTTGACCTATGTTCGCGGCAGAGGTCTCTTAATTGAGGGAACGGACGAAGCCAAACATGCATTACGGGACCAACTCTTATTGTCACATAAACAATTACCGAACGCTGAAGATCGCCAAGTCGAGTTAGCGTATCGGCTACTACAAGAAGAAGGGATGGTCAAATTACAGGCAATCGCCCATGCGATGTATGTGGCTCCGAGCACCGTTAGCCAGGATTTAGAACGGATTGATGAATGGTTTCTACAATATGACCTTGAAATCAAGCGCAAAAAAGGTATTGGTGCCGAAGTCATCGGCGAAGAAATCAACAAACGCCGTTTACTGATTTCATTGATCTTTACGCAATGGGATGTTCTCGCTTTCTATCGGTTGTTACAAGGCGACGCCGGGCAATTACCTCATCTGTTACGCATGAATCGAACATCCTGGCTTGAGATGATCAATCAAGCGTACGCGGTCATAGCGCCATTGACGAAAGAAGGGCGTCTCAATGACCGACAAATCATGCGTGCGACACTCAGCTTAGCGTTACAAGCGTTACGCAAAGATCAGTTTCCGATGCGTTACGAGTTAAAAGCGTATCCGGTCGAAATCCTCAAATGGGTGGAACGCGTCGAAGAGCGTTTACCTGACACGTTGTCGATTGCTGAACGCCAATGGTTATCAGAAGAATTGCGTGCTTTCTTTCAATCGGACGCAGGAGATACGGAGGAACTCGTCACGCGCCTTCGTGTAAAACGATTGATTGAGCATGTCTCCTTATTATATGGAACGAACTTTACGAAGGATCACGCGCTAGAACGCGGACTCGTCTCGCATATTCAATCGTACACACGTCAAAATAGCGTCAATCCGTCCTATGTCATCAAACAAATCGAACGGGAATATCCGCGCTTGTTTGATGCGGTCAAACAAACAGCACTGTCGATCTTCACCGATGCGACATTTGAAGACGTAGATTTAGCATTTTGGGTCATGCATTTCGGTGCCGTTCTCAGCAAACCGACACCAAAACTCCCATATCGTGTTCTAGTCGTCTGCTCTGCTGGACTCGGTTCCTCGAAGTTGTTGATGAATCGGCTACGGCAAGAATTCGCTGAACTCGAGCACATCGATAACTCGTCCCTGTTTGGCATCGAACGGTTACCAATCGACTCGTACGACTTTGTATTGTCGACTGTGCCATTGCCTGACATTCGTCCACCACATCTTCTCGTCAACCCATTGCTTCCTCAGGATGAGGTCGAACGGATTCGGAAATTAATTCTCGCCTTGCCTAAATCCTTTCAACCGGCACCGCGAAAGACGAAAACGGAATGGCTCGAACTTGAGCAATTGCATCGGCTCGTTGCGTCGTCCATTCAAGTATCGGACGGATTCCGAATGGAACGGTTAGAGCGGGTGGGCGATGGGATTGAATCGCTCTTGTTTGAGATCAGTACACGCATGGTCGAGCAAGGATTGGCGAAGTCAGCTGTTTCGCTCTCTGGACAATTGCTACGTCGTCATGAGATGTCAGGTCTTGGTATTCCGGGAACGCGGCTTGCGCTGTTTCACGGACGCGATGCGACGATTCAACGAGGGGGATTCCTCATCTTTGAATTGCCTGAACCGATCGACTTGCTCGGAATGGATCAACAGTTACAATCCGTCGAACGGCTCCTCGTCTTGGTCGCACCGGAAGAGACCTCGAACGAACTGCTTGAATTACTCAGTTCGATCAGTGCTGCGATCATCGAGAGTCCCGAACAAATGGATCAATTCGAGTTCGGGGAGGAACAGACGATTCGTCTGCTATTGAATCGAACGTTTCGAACGGTCATTGATCAGTTCCTCGGTCACACTTGAAAAAATCCCTGTCACTCCATTCCTGAAGTGACAGGGATTTTTTTATGTCAAGCAGGCTTCTTTCCAGTCTGTCCAACTTCTTGGACAAAGACTGAACTAGGAAAGATTGAGTAAGCGCTTGCAGTACTCTTACAATAAGGTCATAGCAAAGCAATCATCTTATCAACTCATACACGAAATGGAGGCTAACACAATGGCGACAGCTCAAAATGGAGCACGGGGCATCCGTGTACAAGTTCAACGGTTCGGAAGCTTTTTAAGCGGTATGGTCATGCCGAACATCGGTGCATTCATCGCCTGGGGGATCATCACGGCACTGTTCATCCCAACTGGATGGGCACCAAATAAGGAACTCGGTGAACTCGTCGGTCCGACGATCACCTATCTCTTACCGTTGCTGATCGGATACACAGGCGGGAAATTAATGCATGACGTCAGAGGGGGTGTCGTCGGGACGCTCGCGACGATGGGGGTCATCGTCGGCACAGAGATTCCGATGTTCCTCGGTGCCATGATCATGGGACCACTTGGTGGATACGTCATCAAAAAGTTCGATCAGTTGATCGAAGGAAAAGTCAAACCGGGTCTCGAGATGCTCGTCAACAATTTCTCGGTCGGAATCATTGGTGGTTTGTTGATGCTCGGTGGGTTCAAGTTATTCGGACCACTCATGACAGGTCTTGACGACATCATGGCTGCAGCAGTTGGTGCAATCGTCAGTGCGCACTTATTACCGCTTGCTAGTTTATTCATCGAACCAGCGAAAATTTTGTTCTTAAATAACGCCATCAACCACGGTATCTTAAGCCCACTTGGTCTCGATCAAGTGAATGAAGCAGGAAAATCGGTACTGTTCCTACTCGAAGCTAACCCGGGTCCGGGTCTCGGATTGTTACTCGCGTACTCGTTCTTCGGTTCTGGTGCAGCAAAGAAAACAGCACCGGGTGCCGCGTTCATTCAGTTCATCGGTGGGATTCACGAAATTTACTTCCCGTATGTCTTGATGAAGCCGGTCTTATTGCTTGCGATGATCGCAGGTGGTATGAGTGGAATTCTCACATTCGTCCTATTTGATGTCGGTTTAGTCGCACCTGCTTCGCCAGGTAGTATCATTGCGGTTCTTGCGATGGCATCCCGCGGCTCTTACATCGGATTGATCGCCGGTGTCCTTGTTTCAGCGTCTGTGACATTCGTTGTCTCGACTGTCTTATTGAAAACAAGCAAAGCAAAAGAGACATCGCTTGAAGAAGCAAGCGCGAACGTCAGTGCGATGAAAGGCAAACAATCGATTGCCTCGACACTCGTTTCAGCTGATGCTAAACCACTTGCGGAAGTCGAACATATCATTTTCGCTTGTGACGCTGGTATGGGATCAAGTGCGATGGGAGCATCCGTCCTTCGCAATAAAATCAACAAAGCGGGCTTACCGATCAAGGTAACGAATACGTCAATCAGTCAATTGCCGCAAAACGCCGAACTGATCATCACGCATCGTGATTTGACGGAGCGAGCGAAGGAACAGGTTCCAACGGCAGAACACCGATCAGTCGATAATTTCTTGAATGCCGGTTATTATGACCAACTCGTTCATGAGATTGAAACAGCACGAAATAAGATTTCTTAAAAATAAAGAGAGAGATATTCAAGGAGGAATAAACATGACAACGACAATGAACCTTTCACCGGAACTCGTATTACTGGATCAACAATTCGCAGACGAGACGGCAGCCATTACGGCTGCCGGTCAACTCCTCGTCGACCATGGATATGTCGAAGCGGGTTATATCGATTCAATGCAGGAGCGTCACGCTTTATCAACGGTTTATATCGGCAACCATGTCGCAATTCCCCACGGAACAGAGTCGGCTAAATCACAAGTCAAGAAAACGGGGCTATCGATTCTACAAGTACCGCAAGGCGTAGCGTTCGGAACGGAACAAGCACGACTCGTCATCGGTATCGCTGGTGTTGGGGACGAACACCTCGAGTTGTTATCGAATATCGCAGTCATTTGCTCCGATGAGGAGAACGTCGAGCGTATCGTGGCAGCGAAATCAAAAGAAGAAATCATTGCCTTATTGACAGCGGAGGTGTAAGCATGAAAGCCATTCATTTTGGTGCCGGTAACATTGGACGTGGTTTCATCGGCTTACAACTCGTCAAGACGGGTTACGAAGTCTGTTTCGTAGATGTCAATACGACGGTCGTCGATGCATTAAAAGCACGACATACCTATGAGGTCGGTTATGCCTCTGAACAAGGAGGACGTGAACGGGTCGACGGCGTGACGGCGCTCAACAGTTTGTCTGAACCGGATCAGGTCATTGCAGCGATTCGCGATGCAGATGTGATTACGACAGCTGTCGGTCCGAGCTTGTTGTCGAAAGTAGCTCCTTTGATCGCGGAAGGGTTACGTCAACGTGATCAACAGACACCTGTCTACGTCATTGCGTGTGAGAATATGATCGGTGGGTCAAAACACTTGCAAGCGGAGGTAGCGAAACATCAGACGGTAGCGGAGAACTGGTATTTCCCGAATGCAGCGGTTGACCGGATCGTGCCGCTTCAGCATCATGAAGACCCGTTGTACGTCGAAGTGGAAGAATTCTTCGAATGGGTGATTGAGACGACTGGACTACCGGAAGCCTATCCACGGATTAAAGGTGTTACCTATGTCGAAAACATCGAACCGTTCATCGAGCGGAAACTGTTCACCGTTAATACGGGACATGCGATCGCTTCGTACCTCGGAGCACTCTTTCATAAAGAGACAATCGCTGAAAGTCTAACGGATCCACGCATCCGTCGTGGTGTCCAGACAGCACTTTACGAAACAGGGTGGTTGTTACTTGAAAAGTACGGCTTTAACCCCGTCGACCATAGTGCGTATATCCAAAAGAATATGAAACGCTTTGAAAACCCGCGAATTCATGATGAAATCATTCGTGTCGCTCGTTCACCGATTCGTAAACTGAGTCCAACTGACCGACTCGTCAAACCAGCGAAGGAATTGATGGAGCGCGGGATTGAAGCAGATGGATTAGCGCGCGGAATCGCAGCAGCACTGACCTATTTCGATCCAAATGATTCAGAATCTTCTGAATTAAATGCATATATCACGAAACATGGAATTGAAGATGCGTTAAACGCATATCTAAAACTGTCAGCAACGGATCCACTTGGATCTCGAATCATCGAACATTATGAAGCGATGCAACAACAAGTCAATTCGATTGCTTGAGAATAAGTGTGCGCACCACCTTTCACGTTACGTGAAGGGTGGTTTTGTATATCTAATAACACGTAGCGCATCGTCATCGAAATAATCAGTTTTTGCAAATCTTCTATCACAATTTGATTACAATTTGTATATTCAATTTGGAATATTCGAAAACGAATATTTAGCGATTAAAATACATTGTACGCTATATGAACGGAACATCTCTATTCCGATTTTTCAGGTAAGAGAAGGTGATAATATGTTGAATTATAAAGTGAACGTATATAGATTAAACGGAGCACGACCAAAAGCAACAAAAGGAACCGGACCAAAACATTTGATTTATTCGAGTCAATTTTCTTCACGTACACCAGTCCATTTATTGCATCAACTCATCTTGAATCGACTATTGGTTGAACAAGAAAAAAACCTTGATTTGACGTACACGATCGAAGTAAATGCAGTACTTGATCAATTTGTGATCGACGTTCGTGTCTTTTCAACAGATACGGTCAGTGTCAAAGTAGAGCGTGACTTGATTGAAATCATTGAACGAGAAGAAGTCCGTCATATCCCAGCGCTTGAAATCGGAAAACCGGATTTTGCGGAATTCGCCCACATCGTCTTAAAGGTCAAGGAAGGTGGACCACGACTGTCACAAGAGGATACGCAACGAATATTCAATGAGTCTGGTGTTCGAGGACGAATCATCCTGCATAAGGAACGAATCGACAGTCATGAACCGTCACATTCGATTCAACTACTGATTGGTGGGACGGAAAAGTCTTTATATAGTCTCTCGCAATACCAGCTTGATCCACTTTTCCGTAAACATGGGTTAACGATTCAATCCTTGAATCTGTTACCGTTTGATTTATTCATGATTCGTGACAAAATCGCGATGCTGTCTTCGGCAGATGCTTCGCAACTGTGGATCGATGACATCACGACATCCAAGAACGGACGATCACATCAGATTTGTTTTAACGATGGGAATGAATGCATGACGGTTATCTGTGATCTTCATGGATCAATTCGTTCTTATAAGTGTTCGTGATGGTTTAACTCTTCTTCGAATAGGCTACATTCTTAACAGAGGTTCTAACGAAGGGGAGTCGAACAATCATGTTATCTAAACAACAGACGGAAGAATTCAAGCAACGATTATTAAAGGAAAAAGAAAAGACGACATCAAACATCGAACAACGCGATACCGATTACGATGAAGGTGAATTGTCGAGTTACGATAATCATCCTGCCGATTCCGGCGATGAATTATTCTTACGGGAACGCGATCAAGCGATCACGGACATGCAAGAGGATATGCTCTCTGATGTGGATCGTGCCCTAAAAGCGATCGAGGACGGAACGTATGGCATTTGTAAGGTCTGTGGAAAAGAGATTGAGATTGAGCGTCTTGATATCATTCCGGAAACGCTATTATGTATCGAGCATGCAAAAGAAGAAGCAGAACAAAACGAGAACGATCCGAATTCGCGACCAAGTGAAGAAGATGTACTGGATCCATCTGTTACAGCCCGCGGGAAAGACATCGACGGTGATACGGATGGATTCTCGAAAGTAAGTGATTTCGGTAGTTCCGATACACCGTCTGACCAAGAAGACGGAATTGACCCGACACGGTCTTGACCGGCAAAACATCTCCCGAAAATGGAGATGTTTTTTCTAGAAAAAAATCACAGATATTTACCGGAATTTTTTGACTTTTCATATAATTTTGGTACGATGGTATCGAGGGGGCTGTTTTAGCCTATATTAAAATGTAAGCGCATACAAGCATCCGTCTCACTGCTTGACCATTTAAGTTGAGGGAGGAAATAACGCATGATTTATGACATTCCGAACAAGCAAGGGTCAAAAGTACAGTACAAGGAACGGTATGAAAATTACATCAATGGAAAGTGGACGGCACCTGTCGGGGGAGAATATTTTGATAATGTCACACCTGTCACTGGTAAAGTATTGTGCCAAGTCGCTCGTTCCGGTAAGGAAGACATCGAACTGGCTCTTGATGCAGCACACGCGGCAAAAGAAGCATGGGGAAAAACGTCTGTAACGGAACGCTCAAACATTTTAAATAAAATCGCGAATCGGATGGAAGAAAACCTTGAGATGCTCGCTTATGCAGAGACACTTGAGAACGGGAAAGCGGTCCGTGAGACACTCAACGCCGATCTACCGCTCGCAATCGATCACTTCCGTTATTTCGCCGGCGTCATCCGTGCCCAAGAAGGTTCGGTCGGCGAACTCGATCAAGACACGGTAGCGTATCACTTCCATGAGCCACTTGGCGTCGTTGGTCAAATCATTCCGTGGAACTTCCCTCTCCTGATGGCTGTCTGGAAGCTGGCACCGGCTCTCGCAGCAGGAAACTGTGTCGTCTTAAAACCAGCAGAACAAACACCAGCGAGCATCATGGTACTCGTTGAGCTCATTGAGGATTTACTCCCACCGGGTGTTCTTAACATCGTCAACGGTTTTGGTCTTGAAGCAGGGAAACCGCTCGCGTCGAGCAAACGGATTGCCAAAATCGCCTTTACGGGTGAGACAACGACAGGACGTTTGATCATGCAGTACGCATCGCAAAACTTGATTCCGGTCACCCTCGAGCTCGGTGGGAAATCACCGAACATCTTCTTCGAAGATATCATGCAGGCAGATGATGCTTTCTTCGATAAAGCAATCGAAGGATTACTGATGTTTGCGTTGAACCAAGGAGAAGTCTGTACGTGTCCGTCGCGTGCCTTGATTCAAGAATCAATTTACGAGCCGTTCATGGAACGTGTTCTTGAGCGTGTCAAAGCCATCAAGATCGGAAATCCTCTTGATTCGGACGTCATGATGGGGGCTCAAGCTTCGAACGAACAGATGGAGAAAATCCTTTCATATCTTGAAATCGGTAAGTCGGAAGGCGCAGAGTGTCTCATCGGTGGAGAGCGTAACATGCTTGAAGGGGATCTTGCCGAAGGATATTACATCCAACCAACGATCTTCAAAGGGCATAACAAGATGCGAATCTTCCAAGAAGAAATTTTCGGACCGGTTCTATCGGTCACGACATTCAAGACGGAAGAAGAAGCACTCGAAATTGCGAATGATACGTTATATGGTCTTGGTGCCGGCGTCTGGACACGCGATATGAACCGTGCTTACCGGTTTGGTCGTGCAATCGAAGCAGGACGTGTCTGGACGAACTGTTATCACCAATATCCAGCTCACGCGGCGTTTGGTGGTTACAAAATGTCAGGGATCGGACGTGAAAACCATAAGATGATGCTCAACCATTACCAACGGACGAAAAACCTACTCGTTAGCTACAACCCGAATAAACTCGGTTTCTTCTAAGTCGGAAAGGACGTGGATGCAAATGGTGGAACGTGTTCAGGCGACAGCAGCTTGTCTAGAGTTAATCGACCAGTTGAGAGAAAAACACGGTCCGTTGATGTTTCATCAATCTGGTGGTTGTTGCGATGGCAGTTCCCCGATGTGTTTTGCGCAGGGTGATCTATTCCTGGGAGATCAGGATAAAAAACTGGGAGAGATCGGTGGTTGTCCGTTTTATATTCATGAAGATCAATATGAGTACTGGAAACATACGCAACTCATCATTGATGTCGTGGATGGTCGAGGCGGAATGTTCTCTCTTGAAGGTGTCGAAGGGAAACGTTTTTTGACACGCTCCCGTGCGTTCACGCAAGAGGAATACGCTGAACTATCAGCATCAAGCTAAGGAATCAAACACGGTTTCGTCGAGGTGACTTGTTCATTCAGGTCGCTCGTACGGAATCGTGTTTTTTGTTCGTATCACGACGTTCGAACAGGATAAAAGTTGGTAATGCGGCATAAGAACGGTATAATGAACTCATATTTTGACGAGAAGATAGTTTCACACTATGACATTATAGGGGGTCACCATGAAATATCCATTTTTAGGTTGGACAGGTCAAACGATCGGAGTGACGGCGCCCTCCTCCGGATTAAGTGAACAGCAACAGGAATGGGTCGAACGAGCAGTTGAACAGGTACAAGCACGACAAATGAACGTCCGTTTAGGCGAAACGATTTGGTCGCATCAACATGCTGAGAGTGCACCGGCTAAACAACGGGCCGAAGAATTGAACCGCATGATGACGGATGAGACGATTGATGCCGTCATCCCGCCATTTGGCGGGGAACGCGCCATTGATCTTTTACCTGAGTTGACGCTAGCTACTTACCAAACAAAATGGTTGCTTGGCTATTCCGATATCAGTACGCTATTGCTCAGTCTGACGCTTCAGACGGGAATTGCAACAGCACATGGTCCGAATTTCGTTGAGCTTCGAAGTGAAGAATGGGACGAGACGACAAGTGCCTGGCGACGAGTACTTGCGACGCCAACTGGAGGAACCGTTACACAGTGGGCTTCCGATCGTTATCAATCCAAATGGACTGATGAAGAACGTCCAGCAGGTTCGTTATTTCAGCTAACGGAAGCGACGGAATGGAAAGCACTTGATGAGCGAACAGAAGTGACCGGACGTATACTTGGTGGGTGCCTAGAGACGATTCGCCATCTGATTGGGACACCGTATGGAGATGTGCAGCGTTTCCAGCGTGAAGAGATCAACGGAGAACCGATACTCTGGTACTTTGAGGTGTCTGAAGCGAATTCGGCAGAGGTGCACCGGACGCTGCGACAAATGGCGTATGCTGGCTGGTTCAACCATGCGGCTGGCTTTTTATTCGGGCGCACGTCTGCAAGGATTACAGAAGACCTGACATGGCTAAACGTGTATCAATATCTAGCGGATGAGACAGGCTTACCAGTCTTATACGATCTTGACATCGGTCATCAGCCGCCGCAGGTGACGTTAATCAATGGAGCGACGGGTACGGTTCGTATTCAAGGAAAAGATTCACGAATCGATCTGACGTTCAACTAAAAAGGAGAGCACGCAATGGCACGTCGTAAGTTTCAAGCATTAGGCGTTTATAAACGCGTCCATATCAATCCGGAGACACGTCGGATGACGTTACCGGAACCATTTTACGATGCACTTCGTCTAGAAGATGAATTGCTGATTGCACAAGTCGGAGATGTTCTCGTCATGCGACGTCCGGGGGAGGTCGTCGAGACAGAAACAGATTTATTGAGCGAACTCGTAGAAGATGGATTCACGGGTACAGAGCTCGTCCAAGAATTTGCCTACCGGCGTCAGCAACAAGAACAGCGATTACGTCAACAAGTCTTGCAGGATGAAGAGGATGACCATGCTGCTCAACTGAAGATCGAGTTATAACGGAAAGAAGGAGTGGGGCAGATGCGTCGCAGAACAAAAATTGGAATCGGAGTCATCGGATCCGGATTAGTAGCAGCGAGTTATTATTTTTACGAGATGGCAATCGCTACGAATCCAAAGCCATTCTTATCGAATAATCGAGATCTAAGTGACGAGATGGTCCGATTGATGCAACCTGGTCAGACATGGATCAAGGAGCAACCGCTTGAGCGGATCGAGATTGAAGCGAAAGACGGTTTAACGTTACGCGGGCATTTTCTTCCGTCACCTGTTCCGTCAAATCGGATCGTCATTCTCGTGCACGGGTACGGAGGCGTCGGAACGGATTTAGCCGGATTCGCCTATCTGTACCATCAGGCCGGTTTCCATGTCATGATGCCCGATAATCGTGGACACGGAATGAGTGACGGTCACTACATCGGATTCGGATGGCATGATCGGGAAGATTGTCTCAGTTGGTCGAACTATCTGATTGAACGGATCGGACAGGAGGCGAAACTATTCCTGCATGGCGTATCGATGGGAGGGGCGACCGTATTGATGACGAGTGGCGAACAACTCCCACCACAAATCAAAGGAATCATTTCTGATTGTGCCTATACGTCCGTTAATGCAGTCCTTGCGTATCAGATGAAGCGGATGTACCGTCTACCACACTTTCCGTTCTTAGGCATGACGAGCGTATTGACGAAGCTAAAGGCTGGTTATACGTTCCGTGAAGCATCTGCGCTGAAACAGGTCAAAAAGGCACAAGTACCGATTTTGTTCATCCATGGTGGGGCGGATACATTCGTACCGACAGACATGGTGTATGAGCTGTATGAAGCTTGTCCAACGGAAAAAGAGCTCGTCGTCATTCCAAATGCCGCTCATGCGATGGCCTATTTTGAGGATCCAGCATTGTATGATGATGTCGTCGAGAAGTTCGTTCGCAACATCTTGCGAAATGATTGACAACTCCGTTCTTTACCCGCTATATTAATATCATAAATCAACGTCGTCGTGGCGGAACTGGTAGACGCGCTAGACTCAGAATCTAGTGGTGGCAACACCGTGGAGGTTCAAGTCCTCTCGGCGGCATAAATGATTGAAGGAGGCAATCCCAGCAGGGGGTTGCCCTTTTTTTTATTGCTGAATAGAAAACGATTACAACGAATAAAAATTCAGAAATATTTATCTTTTTAGAATTTTTCTGGTAAAATACGTTTTAAAGAGGGTACTCTTCAGGGAAAGTACTAAGTGAAGTAGACAATCTTTAACACATAGGAGAGGGGAAACAAACATGAAAAAAGGGAGTATCTTGCTAGCGCTCTTGATGAGCTGTGTTCTCGTACTTGGTGCATGTAGCATCGGTTCGAAAGAAGAAGAGTCGTCTGAAGGAAAGACTTATAAGGTCGGCATTGACGTCACGTATCCACCATTCGAATATAAAGACGGGGATACGTACAAAGGAATCGACATCGATCTCATGAAAGCAATCGCGAAGGATCAGAACTTCAAGATTCAATTTGAGGCGATGGACTTTAGCGGCATCATTCCGGCACTTCAAGCAAATCAATTGGACGTTGCCATTGCCGGTATGAGTATTACGCCAGAACGGAAGAAAGTCGTCACATTCTCGGATCCATACTTCAAAGCTGGTCTTATTCTAGTCGTCAAAGAAGATGAGAATGGTATTAAATCTGTCAACGATTTAAAAGGGAAAAAAGTAGCCGTCAAAAAGGGAACGACGGGTGCGAAATATGCAACGGATAACGCAGATAAACTGGGCTTTACAGTCACACAGTTCAATGACAGTCCAGCGATGTTCCAAGAAGTGAAGAATGGTAACGCTGCTGCTTTGATTGAAGATTATCCTGTCATCTCATATGCAAACAAACAACAAAACCTTGGATTAAAACTTGTCGGAGACCGTCTCAACGGGGACAACTACGGAATCGCTGTCTTAAAAGGTGAGAACGAGGATCTGATGAAGAAAATCAACAAAGGGCTTGCGAATCTGAAAGAAAACGGTGAATACGATAAAATCGTTGACACGTATCTGAAATAAGTCGCAAGGCGATAAGGGAGTGGGATAGCCAATGGAAGTGGTCAAAACCGCATTTCCATTTTTCTTGGAAGGGCTTCAAGTCACATTGTATATTTTCATCATCGCGGTCATCGTCGGCTTTCTGATTGGCTTAGTCGTCGCATTGATGCGGTTATCACCATCAAAAATCTTAAACGGGATCGCAATTGTCTATATTGATGTCATTCGCGGAACGCCATTCATCGTTCAGTTATTCTTCATCTATTTTGGACTCAATTCGCTCGAATGGTTATCGATGGACCGGATGTATGCAGGGATACTGACGGTCGCAATCAATGCCGGTGCTTATTTTGCGGAGATCATTCGAGCTGGTATCCAGTCGATTGATAAAGGACAAACAGAAGCTGCGCGTTCACTCGGGATGACAGGGCGTCAAACGATGGTACAGATCATCTTACCGCAAGCATTCCGACGGATGTTACCAACGATTACGAACCAATCGATCATCAGCTTAAAAGATACATCGTTGCTGTCGATCATCGGAATCGCTGACTTGACGCAACAAGGTCAGGTTCAGCAATCGACGACGTTCGAACCATTTATCGTCTGGTCTGTCGTCGGATTGATGTACTTCGTCATCATTTATCTCTTGTCCTTAGTGGCGAAGTTCTTGGAACGGAGGTTTACATTACGATGAGTATCATTGAAGTGAAGAACTTAAAAAAATCCTTCGGTTCGAATGAAGTCTTAAAAGACATCAACGTCTCGATTGCAGAAAAAGAAGTCGTTTGTGTCATCGGTCCGTCGGGATCTGGGAAAAGTACGTTTTTACGCTGTTTGAATCGATTGGAAGAGATCACGGGTGGCACGGTCATCGTCGATGATTTCGACATTACGAGTCCAAAGGTCGATATCAACAAGGTCCGGGAAGAAGTCGGGATGGTCTTTCAACATTTTAATCTCTTCCCACATAAGACCGTGCTAGAAAACGTCACGCTCGCACCGATTAAAGTGCGTAAATCGGATAAAGAACAGGCGAAACAGCGGGCACTTGAACTACTCGATAAAGTCGGATTACGTGAAAAAGCGGATAATTATCCAGGTGAATTATCTGGAGGTCAAAAACAGCGGGTCGCTATTGCCCGCGCGCTTGCGATGAATCCGAAAATCATGTTGTTTGATGAGCCAACGTCAGCGCTTGACCCGGAAATGGTCGGTGACGTGCTTGCCGTCATGAAACAGCTTGCCCTTGAAGGCATGACGATGGTCGTCGTGACCCATGAGATGGGATTTGCTCGAGAGGTTGGAGATCGCGTCTTATTCATGGATGGTGGCTATATCGTCGAAGAGAACGTGCCACAAGCATTGTTTGATTCTCCACAACACGAACGGACGCAATCGTTCCTTAGTAAAGTCTTATGATGGAACCGGCGTATCTAAATGCGGATACGCCGGTTTTTTGACGAATCATAAATAACTGGCTAAGCGCTCATAAGAAAAACTTATACATTTAAGCGCAAGAATTTGGGAATTCGAAATGCACACACAGGAAAAGAGTAGTAATATAGTAACGAAGGCACTTTCATGGAAGAATGACACGATCATTCCTTCTCATGACGTTCAGCGTTTTATTCATGCAATTCCTTTTGAAAGCGCTAACAGGTAGAGGGCTGGAAACACATCGAGTATCCACTGGATGTGTGGGGAGAAATATAGAAACGGGGGGAACCGTACATGGCAGGCTACGAGCAAGATCAACAAGCATTCTATGGACCAAACCTTGGCTACATCATTGAATTGTACGAGCGTTTTTTAGAAGACAAAACATCCGTTGATGAGGAGACACGTGCTTATTTCGAAGAGCATGGTGCACCCGTGACGGAACCAGTTGTACCGATGCAAGTCGAGACAGGAGATTTCGAAAAATATCTTGCGGCGAATCGTTTAGCGGAACAAATTCGTGCAAAAGGACATCTTGCGGCGGATATCTATCCGCTGAAGGACCATCCGCGAGAAACAGGATTATTCGAATTGAGTCAGTACGGATTGACAGAAGCAGATCTTCGAAAAATGCCAGTCTCACTCGTCTGTCCTGAACCACCAACTGGTGTACAGGACGCATTTGAAGGCATCGAACATTTAAAAGCGCAGTACACGGGAGCAGCCGCAGTTGAGTTCCAGCATGTCGACGATCTCGATGAAAAGAAATGGCTCCGTCAGAAAATCGAGCAAGGTGCTTTGACAGCGACGCTAGATGCTGAACAAAAGAAACAGTTGTTCAAACGCTTAGCTGAAACGGACCTCTTCGAAAAATACTTGCACAAAACATACGTCGGTCAAAAACGCTTCTCGATTGAAGGACTTGACGCGATGGTGCCATTGCTCGACACAATCGTCGGACACCTCATCTCGAACGGGTCGGAGACGATCAATATCGGAATGGCACACCGTGGACGGTTGAACGTTTTGGCGCACGTACTCGGGAAGCCGTATGAAATGATCTTTGCTGAGTTCCAGCATGCACCAAACCACGACCTCGTACCATCTGAAGGCTCGATTGGGATCACGTACGGTTGGACGGGCGACGTGAAGTATCACCTCGGTTTAAACCGAAAACTTGAGCAAGAGACACGTAACGTGCGGATGACGCTTGCGAACAATCCGTCGCACCTTGAGTTCGTCGACCCAGTCGTCGAAGGCTTCACACGTGCGGCACAAGATGATCGCTCACAAAAAGGAGCACCACGCCAAGAGCAAGCGGCTGCTGCTGCGATCCTGATCCACGGTGATGCAGCGTTCCCAGGTCAAGGAATCGTGGCTGAAACATTGAACTTAGCGAATCTCAAAGGATATAACACCGGCGGAACGATTCATATCATCGCGAACAACACGATCGGCTTCACGACGGAGCCGACGGACTCCCGTTCGACGCGTTACTCGAGTGATCTTGCCAAAGGATATGAGATCCCAGTCTTCCACGTCAATGCGGATGAGCCGGAAAGCTGTCTCGCTGTCGCGTTGCTCGCGAGCGAGTATCGGGCAACGTTTAAGAAGGATGTCATGATTGATTTGATCGGATATCGTCGTTTTGGTCATAACGAAATGGATGAACCGATGAATACGAACCCGGTCTTATACGATTTGATTCATAAACATGATCCAATTCGTGTCTTGTACGGGAAAACACTTGTCGCGAACGGGGATGCGACAGCTGACGAAATTCAATCGATTGAAACATCGATCAATGACCAGATGAAAGCAGCTCGTGAAAAAGTACCAAACGTCGAGAAAGAGTATGGTGGGGTCATGCCGGACGTCGTCTTTAAAGGCGTTCCGACCATCGAGACAGGGGTCTCGATTGAAACATTGACGGCGTACAATGAAGAATTATTACAGTGGCCGGACGGCTTCCAAGTGTTCCATAAACTTGAGAAGGTCCTGAAGCGCCGGACGGATGCGTTCTCAACGAAGAACGGAATTGACTGGGGACATGCCGAAACATTGGCGTTCGCTTCGATTCTCTCAGATGGAACACCCATCCGCTTGAGCGGTCAAGATTCTGAACGGGGAACGTTCGCACAACGGAACATTAATCTTCATGATGTGAAAACAGGAGAAGGCTTCTCGCCACTCCATGCCTTGTCAACGGCAACTGCATCATTCTCGGTCTACAACAGTCCGTTGTCTGAAGCAGGTGTACTTGGTTTTGAATACGGTTATAACGTCTTCGCTCCGGAAACACTTGTATTATGGGAAGCGCAATATGGGGACTTTGCGAACTCAGGTCAAGTCATCTTCGACCAGTTCATCTCAGCTAGCCGAGCAAAATGGGGACAAACGTCAGGTCTCGTCATGTTGCTTCCGCATGGTTATGAGGGGCAAGGACCAGAACACTCGAGTGGTCGTTTAGAACGTTTCTTGACGTTATCGGGTGAGAAAAACTGGACGGTCGCGAACGTGTCAAGTGCTGCCCAGTACTTCCACCTGTTGCGCCGACAAGCAGCGATTCTCGGGAAAGAGGAAGTCCGACCGCTCGTCGTCATGACGCCGAAGAGTCTCTTGCGTCATCCGCTTGCGACATCCGATGTCTCTGAGTTGACGGAAGGTAGTTTCCAACGTGTCATCGAACAAGCTGGACTTGGCGAAGCACCAGATCGTGTTAAACGTCTTGTGTTCTGTTCTGGTAAGATGGCAATCGATCTAGCAGAAGCCGTTTCAAAATCAGATGAGAATCTCGATTGGCTACAAATCGTCCGGGTCGAGGAGTTGTATCCGTTCCCGGCGAAAGCCTTACAAGAAGTCATCGCGCGCTATGAAGCCGTCGAAGAGATGGTCTGGGTACAAGAAGAACCGAAAAACATGGGGGCTTGGTCCTTCATGGAACCTCGACTTGAGACAGTCGCACCGAACGGCATCCAAACCGTCCGTTACATCGGTCGTCGTCGTCGTTCTAGTACAGCAGAAGGTGACCCGTCAGGTCATAAAGTAGAGCAGGCACGTATCATCAATGATGCACTCACAGCGACTGTTTCTACTCCAACAGCACCATCACACGTATCAAATCACACATCATAACTTAAGATAGAATCGAGTCATAGGGGGAGAATACGATGGAAATCAAAGTACCAGAACTTGCCGAATCAATTACTGAAGGAACGGTGGCGTCTTGGTTAAAACAACCAGGTGATCACGTGGAAAAAGGGGAAGCCATCGTTGAGCTCGAGACAGATAAAGTCAACATCGAAGTACCGTCAGATGAAGCAGGTACGTTGACGGAAGTGATGGCTGCTGAAGGAGATACAGTTCGCGTCGGGGAAACGATTGCTGTCATCTCTGCTGGTGGCGAGGCTCCAAAACCGGCTGCGGCAGAACCAGTACAAGAAACGCCAAAAGAGACACCAAAAGCAGAAGAAAAAGCGGAACAACCGGTGGCTGCAGCAGCGACTGAAAGTACATCTGTTGCGGATCGTCCGATTGCTTCACCTGCTGCCCGTAAACTGGCTCGTGAAAAAGGAATCGATTTAGCACAAGTGGCGACGCAAGATCCACTTGGTCGCATCCGCGTCCAAGACGTCGCGACGTTTGAAGTAGCACCACGTGAGCAAGCAAAACCGGCTCCTACGAAACCCGCTACACCGGCACCAGCACCTTCAGCCGCTCCTGGGAAACCGGAAGAGCGAATCAAGATGTCACGCCGTCGTAAGACGATTGCGAACCGACTCGTTGAAGTTCAACAAACGGCAGCGATGTTGACGACATTCAATGAGATCGATATGTCAGCGGTCATGGCACTACGTAAACGTCGCCAAGAGAAATTTGTGAAGGAAAACGAAGTCAAGCTCGGATTCATGTCATTCTTTACAAAAGCAGCAGTCGCAGCACTGAAGAAGATGCCATACTTGAATGCTGAGATTCAAGGGGATGAAATCGTCCTGAAGAAATTCTACGATATCGGGATTGCGGTCTCAGCACCGGACGGTCTCGTCGTTCCTGTCGTACGTGATGCGGACAAGAAGAACTTCGCTGAGATTGAAAAAGATATCATTCAACTCGCTGTCAAAGCGCGTGACAACAAACTCGGTCTATCTGACTTGACGGGTGGTACGTTCACGATCACGAATGGTGGTACGTTCGGTTCACTCATGTCGACACCGATCTTAAACGGTCCACAAGTCGCGATTCTAGGGATGCATGCAATCAACTTGCGTCCTGTCGCGATTGATGCTGAACGGATGGAAAACCGTCCGATGATGTATGTCGCACTCTCCTACGACCACCGAATCGTTGATGGAAAAGAAGCCGTTACGTTCCTGAAGCACATCAAAGATTTGCTTGAAGATCCAGAGTCATTGATTTTCGAAGCGTAAGTTTCAAGAAGACCCGTTTGATCGAACGGGTCTTTTTCTATGTCGTAATAACACTTTGTCATCAAATCACGAAATGACATTTACATTTTCTCTATATCAGCTTCATACATACGACTTAGGATAGGTATTGTAAGAATATTTCAAGGGGGAATCAATTATGTTGAAACAATTTGGGTTAACGATGGCTGCAGGCGCGATATTAAGTACAGGTTTTCCGACAGAAGATGTCGGTGCACAATCAAAAGGAAAATCATTGCTCGATCCAAATCGAATCATCAACGTCGCTCACCGCGGAGCTTCAGGGTATGCACCAGAGCATACGATGCCAGCTTATGAAATGGGACATAAGAAATTTAAAGCAGATTACATCGAGATTGACTTACAGATGACAAAAGATGGTCAATTGATTGCGATGCACGATGAAACGGTTGATCGGACGACAGATAGGACGGGTGCTGTCAAAGACAAGACACTTGAAGAAATCAAGAAGCTTGATGCAGGAAGCTGGTTCAATGAAGTAAACCCTTCACTTGCTCGAAAAGAGTACGCTGGATTAAAAGTGCCGACACTTGAAGAAATTTTCTCGACATATGGAAAGCATGCGAACTATTATATTGAAACAAAATCGCCAGAGGTTTATCCAGGTATGGAAGAGAAGTTATTGAATACCTTAAAAGCTTATGGTTTATCGAGTGATCGTGTAAAACCGGGTCAAGTCTTAATTCAATCGTTCAGTGAAGCAAGCCTTCAAAAAGTCAAAGCCATGGATCCGAATGTACCGCTTATTCAGTTGATGGAAGCGAACGAAGTCAAGGCATTGACGGATGATCGATTGACTGCAATCCGTCAGTATGCAGTCGGTGTCGGTCCTTCCTTCAAAGCGTTGACACGTGAGAACGTCTCAGCGATTCGCGCGCATGATTTATTACTTCACCCGTATACTGTCAATGAAAAAGCGGATATGGTACGTATGCTTGATTATGGTGTTACAGGTGTCTTTACGAACTATGCCGACCGTTTCAATGATGTCGTGAAAGGGCTGTACAAAAAATAAAGTAAAAACGAAACAGTACTATTTCTTCTTTCGTGAACTGAACCCTGAATGGTGGACACTTGATAAAAGACCCCATTCGGGGTTTTTTGTGTTTAAAGATATCGATATACTGTACCTATTCAATTTAGACGGGAGAACTATTCATGAACAGACGCACCTTCAATCCAGATCAAATCAGACAACTTGAAGCGAATCTTCACGTAGCCTCTGTATCAGATCGTACGATTCAATACAAAGGAGAATTTAAGATTCACGCTGTACGTGAGAATTTAGCTGGTAAGCGACTGATACAAATCTTTGAGGAAAGCGGCTTTGACCTGGACATGATCGGTAAGCAAACGCCGAACGAAGCGCTGAAACGGTGGCGGAAGACATATCGCATTTATGGAGAAGAAGGACTCTTGAATGAGAGACGTGGAAAATCTAATCTTGGAGGTCGACCGAAAAAAGATGATTCCGTCGAACGACGACTTGCGAGAGCTGAAGCACGAATCAAGTACCTCACAGCGGAGAATGAATTACTAAAAAAGCTAGAAGCACTCGAAAGAGAGGCGAAGTACCGAAACTAACGGCATCTGAACGCTATCAGGCAATCAATATTGTCTTACGAAAACAATCGTCGAGTCGGTTCGTGACGGATCTATGTATGCTCGCTGAAGTGAGCCGCAGCGGTTATTACGCCTGGCTCGCACGTACGGATAGTGTTTCCCTTCGGGAAGAACGCGACTATGCGGACTACCTCCTTCTGAAATATGTTCATGATCGTCATAAGGGAAAAATCGGCTATCGTGGTCTTTACATGGAGATGCTTGATCTTATCGGGGGGCCGATGAATCATAAACGTATTTTGCGTATCATGAGGAAGTTTGGAATCGTGACGAAAATCCGTAGGCAGAACGCCTACCGTAAAATCGCTAAAGCGACATATGAACATAAGACTGTACCAAATCACTTGAACCGTCGGTTCGATCAGCAGGAGCCTGGTAAAGTATTCGTCACAGATATCACTTATCTCCGTATTGGATCTGGCCAAACTGTTTATCTTTCTTGTGTGAAGGATATCGCTACACGTGAAATTATGGCACATCATGTATCTAAAAGCCTCCATATGGAACTCGTCCTTCATACAGCGAATAAACTCGCAGAACGACTTCAAGGGAATGTACACCCGGAAGCCATGATACATTCCGATCAAGGATTCCATTATACGCATCCTGCTTATCAAACACGCATCCGTGAGATGGGAATGCTTCAATCCATGTCTCGTAGAGGAAACTGTCTGGATAATGCCCCGATGGAATCGTTCTTTGGGCACTTGAAAGATTATGTCGATTATAAATTAGCATCTGACCTCGATGAGGTCTGTGCCATGGTCGATGCTTACATTGATTATTACAATAGCGAACGAAGACAATGGAAACTACAAAAGATGACTCCGGTACAATACCGAAGCCATCTCATAGCAGCTTAAAACGTTAAGGGTGCTTTTATTAAACTGTCCAAACTGTAGGGCTCAGTTCATCGAACAGGAAAGGAGAAATGGTTTTTTGTTTTTAAAACTCGTATTCTAAATCCAATATTTCATTCCATACGTAAACCCTATAGAGGTTTATCAGAATTTCGAATCATGAGACAAAACAATGTAGTCAGTTTCGTTTTTCATGGTACGATAACAGTGCAGTTTTGGGAAGGAATGGAGTGAGGATCGTGAGAATTACACAGTATACGGATTATGGACTACGTGTGTTGATGTATCTCGGGGTGCACCGGGATGTTATCACACCAATGCCGCAGATTGCCAAGCATTATGGCATCTCATCCAACCATTTAATGAAGGTGACACAACAATTAGCGAAACTTGGCTATGTCGAATCAACAAGAGGTCGGTCAGGCGGACTCCGTTTGATTCGTGAGCCAAAAGACATCAACATCGGGAAAGTCGTTCGGGAGATGGAACCGATGGATATCGTCGAGTGTTTTGGAAGCAACGGTCATTGTGTCATCGAACCAGGATGCCGTCTAAAAGGTGTGCTCGGACGAGCGCTTCGAGCTTTTATCCGGGAACTGGAACAGCATACATTAGAAGAATTGCTAGATAATCGTGATGAGTTGGCACTGTTGTTTGCTACCTCACCTTTACAGCGTTCTTAATCAAAAAACCCTCGCTTCCGAGAATGGAAGCGAGGGTTTTGTCATAGCGATACTTATACGTCATCTTGGCGTTTCTTTGGTTCCACATGTTCTTTATTCTGGGACAAGTCGTCACGAACAGACGATTTCCACAACGGAACATTGCTGTAATATGCAGCACGAGCGATCAGATGTCCTCCAATCGGTGCTGTGATGAGCACGAACAGGATGCCGAGAACGACACGAGAGGAGAAGAATCCATCTTCAGTGACGAAATAGATGATGACGCCGATTAAAATCGACATGACACCTAATGTCGCGCTTTTAGATGCAGCGTGAGCACGCGTATAGACATCCGGTAAGCGGATCAGACCAAGCGCGGTGACGAGACTAAATCCCATACCGAGCAAGGCGAAGACCGCGACGATCAATTCATTGGTTGCGATCACGTTCGATGATCTCTCCTTTCTCGATATATTTTGAAAAGGCAACTGTACCGATGAAGGCGAGTATACCAATCAACAGGATGACTTCAAGGTAGTCGCTCGTCCGTAAGATGATCGAGACCAGACCAACGATTGAAATCAAGCTGATACCAATTGAATCAAGCGCGATGACACGATCCGCCACACTTGGTCCTTTGATGACCCGGTAAAATAGACCAAGCATCGAGAGAAAAACACCTCCGAGTGCGATATAGATTAAAATATCGAACATCACCGACTCACCTCCAGAATGGCTTTCTCAAAACTATCACGAATCGAAGCGACTGCTTCATCGACCTCTGGCATATGGAGTGCATGAATGTAGAGTGTCTTATTATCATCCGAGATATCAACGACAAGCGTTCCAGGTGTCAATGTGATCAGCATCGACAGCAACGTGATTTGCCACGGTTGATCGAGTTCGGTCTCATAAGCGAAGATACCAGGCTGAATATCTAACCTCGGCTTTAAGATGATTTTCAAGACATCGATGTTTGCGACGACTAGCTCGTAGAGAAAGCGGAAGAACAATAGGACGAGTGCAACGACAGGTCCGAGGTAAAAGCGACCTTTGAAGCCGCGACGGAAAGCGAACATCGCAATCAACCCTAGCGCGTAACCGATGACGAAACCGGAGGCCGAGAAATTGTTTGAGAGAAACATCCACAAGAATGCAAGAAATAAGTTGAGCAAGACTTGAAATGGCATGAATTAACGACCTCCTTTTAGTACGGCATCGATATAGAGTGTTGGATTCGTCAACGGTTCGACGGCTTGTTGAATCAGTGGACGCATCGCCTCAGCACCTACTCCATAGAGAACGCTGAGCGCAACTAAGGCAATCGTAGGAACAAGCAGCTTTGGAACAAGCGCTTGTTTATCACCTGAGTAGGTCTTCGGTGTGCCCCAAAAGGCACGCATGAACAATTGAACGACGGAATACAAGACGAGCAGACTTGATAGTAAGACGATGATCGGTCCAATCAACTCACCAGCTTCAATACCACCACGAACAATCAGGAATTTCCCAATGAACCCGCTGAGCGGTGGAATCCCGGCAAGTGATAACGCCGCGATGAAGAACGTCCAACCTAATACAGGATAGGCTTTGATCATCCCGCCCATATCTTTCAGTTTACTCGAACCAGCAATTCCGACCATGATTCCAACGAGTAGGAATAAAGCAGCTTTAATCAACATATCATGAAGAAGATAGAAAATCGCACCTTCTAGTGCTTGCGGTGTCATGAGCGAAACCCCGTACAAGATGACCCCGACTGCGACGATGATGTTGTAGATGATGATTTGCTTCGCATCCCGTGTCGCAAGCGCACCGATCACCCCGATGATGATCGTACTGAGAGCAAGGATACTTAAGATTTGATGAATCGTTCCAATCTCATTTGAGAAGAACAAACTATACGTCCGTAAAATCCCGTAGACCCCGACCTTCGTCAGCAAGGCACCGAACAGAGCAAGAACAGGCGTCGGCGGTACTTGATAAGAACCAGGTAACCAGAAGTAGAGCGGGAAGATCGCACCTTTTAATCCGAAGACGATCAGGAATAACAAGGCGATGACGTTTAGGATTGCCGGCTGTCCGACCTCTGAAATCTTTTGACTGATATCCGCCATGCTGAGTGATCCGATGATTCCGTACAAGAAGGCCACCGTCATGACGAATAATGCGGACGAGATGACGTTGATCAAAAGATACTTCAGCGATTCTCGTAATTGTGCCGGTTTCCCGCCGAGAACGATCAAGACATAAGACGAAATCAGGAAGACTTCGAAGAAGACGAACATGTTAAAGATATCACCTGTCGTAAAGGCACCATTGACACCAACGAGCAGGAATTGAACGGCGATGAAATAGTAGTATCGTTGATAGGAAACGCTCAAGTAGACAATGGCATACCAGATGATACAAAGAACAAGAATGCTCGTCGTCGTGACGAGTAAAGCGGATAGCATGTCAGAGACGAGTGTGATACCAAAAGGTGCTGGCCAGCTACCGAGTGTGACTGTTAAGATGCCGTTCGACCGGACAGTCAGCACAAGATAGATGGAGACACAGACAGTCAAAATCGTCGAAAAGAGGGAAACGATTCGTTGTCCTTTGAGGTGTCTCGGGAAAAACATCAAGAGGACACCCGTCAACAAAGGGATGATGATTGGTAGTAGCGGTAAGTTAATCATTCGAATCGGTTCCTTTCATCTCTTCGATATTATCGGTTCCGAGTTCTTGATAGGCACGATAAGCGAGTACCAAGAAAAAGGCAGTGACACCAAAGCTGATGACGATGGCGGTCAAGACGAGTGCTTGCGGTAGTGGATCCGTATAGGAAGTCACGCCGTCCTTTAAGACCGGAGCCGCGCCTCGTTTTAATCCACCCATCGTCATGACGAGTAGATGGGCAGCGTGGCTGAGCAACCCTGTTCCGATGATAATGCGAAGAATACTTTTCGAAAGAATGAGATAAATGGCACACATCGTCAGGATGCCTGCGGCGATCGCCATGATGATTTCCATATTAATCACTCTCCCCAATCGTTTGAATAATCGTCATCGTCACACCGACTACAACAAGATAAACACCAAGATCAAACAACATCGCCGTATGAAGTGATGTCTTACCGAATAACGGTAGGTTGAAATAGTCATGTGCATGTGTGAAGAACGGGACGTTAAAGACAAGCGCTCCTGAAGCCGTCAGTACGGCAATCAACATGCCAAGAGCCGTGATCCATTTGTAGTCGAATGGCAAAATCCGGCGTAACGTCTTGATGTCGTAAGCAAGTAAGATCAAGACAAGAGCAGACGCCGTCACAAGACCACCAATGAAACCGCCACCTGGCGTATAGTGTCCAGCAAAGAACAAGTAGACAGCAAACAGGAAGATGATGAACGTGATAAAGGAAGTCGCGGACTCTAAGATGACGTCATTCGTATGCTTTTTTGTCTGCTTTTTCATTTATCCATCCCTCCTGTTCGTCTGAATTTAATCATCGTGTAAATTCCGATTCCGGCAAGTGCGAGAACGGCAATCTCAAACAACGTATCGAAGCCACGGAAGTCGACGAGAATGACGTTGACCATATTACCGCCAGCGGCAAGATCAGCGACATTATCGATGTAATATTTGGCGATTGAAGTAAACGATCGTTGGCTGAGAGAAGCAAGTGCGACGAGTGTCACCGTCAGTCCGACGAGTGCCGAAATCAAGGCGTTGCCGAGCTTGAACGGAATGCGCTCTTCTTTCCGGCTGATTTCCGGTAAACGATAGAAAACGAGCAGGAACAGAGCGACCGATACTGTCTCGATGACGAGTTGCGTCAAGGCAAGGTCTGGCGCTCGGAACAAGACGAAGAACAGAGCGACCGTATAACCTGTCACACCGAGCAAGATGATCGATGTCAGTCGTGAACGCGCAAAGGTGATCGAGAGGGCACTCGAAACGAGAACGAGTGCAAGGATGATCTCATACGCGTCAATCGAGCTGATTGGATCAACCGCGAAGCGGAAGGCATTAAACCCGTATAATGCCGTCAAGATCAAGATGACGATGAATCCGAAGATGTAGACGAGATACGACCGCATGTATCCGGTCATGACCGTATCATGGATCTTTGTCGATGTCTGTTCACCACGACGTAACAAGGCGTCATATTGATGATTCAAGGAGACGGCACGTGGCATCCGGTTGTAAAGCGATTGCCAACGTGGGAGTGTTTTATACAAGATTACGCCAGCACTGATGATCACGAGTGTCAGGAATAATTCAGTATTGAATCCATGCCACATTGAAATATGCACATCAATCTTGCCACCCGCATCAACGACTTGCGGTAAGATCGCTTCGACTGCCGGTCGAATCAACGTATCCGATAATATATTCGGGAAGAGTCCGATGATGACGACGAGCGAGACGAGGACGAGAGGTGGAATCAACATGCCAATCGGTGCCTCGTGTGGTGTTTTCGGTAACTTGTCGTCTTGACGCTTACCGAAGAACGTTCTGCGGACGATCAAGATGCTATAGACGAATGTAAAGATACTTCCGACGACGGCGAGTACAGGAATAATCCAACCGTAAGACGGTAAGTGGAACAAGTCAGATCCTGAAACTTCAAGTACACCTGTCAAGAACATCTCTTTACTTAAGAAACCATTGAATGGTGGAATCCCCGCCATCGAAAGGGTCCCGATCATCGCAATCGTCATCGAAATCGGCATGAGTTGCGCAAGACCACCGAGCTTCCGAATGTCGCGAGTACCAGTCTCGTGATCGACGATTCCCGCCATCATGAAGAGACTGCCTTTAAACGTCGCGTGGTTGATCAGGTGGAAGATCGCAGCGACTGTCGCAATCGTATATAATCCGTCATCTAACGCGTCGACGTGCAAGGCGGCTGCTCCGAGTCCGAGCAAGGACATGATCAATCCAAGCTGAGAAATCGTCGAGTAAGCAAGGATTCCTTTCAAATCATGTTGTTTCACCGCATTGAGTGAACCCCAGAATAAGGTGAATATTCCGACAGATGAGACGAGATAGAACCAGAGCGACTCATCCGCAAAAATCGGACTGAAACGAGCGACAAGATACAACCCTGCCTTGACCATCGTTGCCGAGTGCAAGTAGGCGCTGACAGGGGTCGGTGCTTCCATCGCATCCGGTAACCAGATGTGGAACGGAAATTGAGCCGATTTCGTGAAGGCAGCTAGCAAGAATAAAACGAGGGCGACCGAAAAGAAGGGTTCACCTTGAATCGATTCAAGCGACGCATAGGTCTCACGAATACTTAACGATCCACTGAGTGTTGAGAGAATCGCGATTCCCCCAAGCATCGCTAGTCCACCGAAGACGGTGATCAGCATCGATTTTTGAGCGCCGTAACGAGAACGTTCCCGCTCGTACCAATAGGCGATCAATAAGAACGACGAAATCGACGTTAATTCCCAGAACAGATAGAGGACGATCATGTTATCTGACAGCACGACGCCAAGCATGGCGGTCATGAACATCAACAGATAAACATAAAATGTTCCGAGTGATTCTTTTTTCGCATCTAAATAAAAAATCGAATAAAGAACGACGAGTGAGCCGATTCCTGTGATCAATAGTGCGAACAATAAGCCGAGTCCGTCGAGATACGTGACGAAATCGATACCGAGCGATGGTATCCACGGCATGCGTGCCGTAAAGGTCTCACCTGACATCGTACCAGCGAGAAAGCGGCTGAAATACGAAACGAGCAGTACAGGTACGACAAGTACAAACCAACCGGTATGAATGTTCGGAAGGCGTTTCGCTAGAAGCGGAATGAAAAGACTGATCAATATGGGCAGTAAAATAGCCCCGTGCATCACGGACACGAAATTCCCTCCTTTGTGACATCGACGACCAAAAATGAAAAAGGGACGCGAACGCAAGCTGTTGAAGCTCGGAACTGTCCAGTAGAAGACACGATTCATTTTGTTCGTCGAAGATGTTTCTGAATCAAGTATAGCGTACTTTTTTCCTTCTTGCATGACGTGAAGCGTTGAAGCATAAGGGATAGAGCCATTTTCTCTCTTGATTATTAAATATGTAGGAACACGGCAGAAATAGGCTGAAATTTTTTTTGATTTTTTTCAAATAACACGTTGATCCATGAGAAGAATGATTCAAATTCAAGTAACTCGGGTACATCTACCTAGAGCACAACTAATGACCTTAGAGGGGGAACTTTCATGCGAGCAACATTCAAGACAGGTGTCATTTTAGGTGGTTTAGCGGCGATTGCGACAATCGCCTATCAACAATACCAACAACGAAAAACGACTTCAGACGATATTGACCATCGTCCAAGTGTCGACGCGAAACGCGATCCGGCTGAAGTCGGACTGACACAACTTGATTCCATTCATCGGGCAGATTGGCAAGCGAATGGATTCCCACAAACGCACGCAGAACTCGAACGCCTCGAGCGAGAAGAAAATTAAAAAAACACGTCTCTCGAATGAGAGGCGTGTTTTATAGTCATTAAGCACTTGTTGTGACTAGGGCACGTGTCCGTTCACTGTGTGCAGTATAAGAAGAAAGATGTTCGAATTGATAAAGCGTTAAGGTCGCTGTGCGACGTTGACCGGTACTCGATTCTAGCATTAAATAAGCTTCATTGAAGTCTGTTCCACCACCATCATAGCGGATGTGTGCCGTAATCGTTCGTCCATCTGTTGTCTGCATATAAATATCGTATCCTCCGAAATCAACGCGCTTAAAGCTAGTTGCCTCGCTTACGATGTGTTTGAATGTTTCAATTAAAGAATATGTCATCGTTCGTTCCTCCTTTTATTTCTTCAAAGCAAAATAAGTTATAATCGACTCCGAATATTACTATTCCCATTAAATTCAAGAAATAAACATCATAAATGAATCTTTTTTAGTTCTTGTTATGAAACGCGTTTCATACTTTATGATGAATACAGACGGTGCGTGACCGATTCTGGGCGTTAACCGATACAGAAACTATAATCAAAAAGACAAGGGGATGGTCGTGACCATCCCCTTGTCTTTTTGATTATAGTTCTACGTTGTGGTAGACCTGTTGCACATCCTCAAGATCTTCCAGTGCATCGATCATTTTTTCGAATTGGGCGACGTCGTCTTCAGACAACGCGACTTCGTTTTGGGCGAGCATGACGAGTTCGGCAAGTGAGAACTCAGTAATGCCTGCAGCTTTCAACGCTTCTTGTACAGCATGGAATTGTTCCGGCTCAGCGTAGATGATGACAGATTCGTCTTCTTCGAGGATATCGCGCACATCAATATCCGCTTCCATCATCAATTCGAGAACGTCATCTGCAGTTTTACCTTCAAAGGCAAAGATTGCCGTCGCATCGAACATATAAGCGACGGATCCGCTCACGCCCATGTTTCCGCCATTTTTTCCGAACGCAGCACGAACGTCAGAAGCCGTCCGGTTAACGTTGTTCGTCAACGTTTCGACGATGACCATTGAACCGCTTGGACCGAACCCTTCATAACGCAAGACATCGTAGTTTTCTTCCGCTCCACCTTTTGCTTTTTCAATCGCCCGATCGACGATGGCACGTGGCACGTTGTATGTCTTCGCTCGTTCGAGAACGACCTTTAATGCTTGGTTTGATTCTGGATCGGGTTCACCTTGTTTAGCCGCTACATAAATCTCACGACCGAACTTTGCGTAAATCCGACTCGTATTTTTGTCTTTTGATGCTTTTTTTTCCTTGATGTTATTCCATTTACGACCCATTTCGTATCCACTCTCTTTCCGTAATGTCAGAAATCCGTGATTTCCTATGCGTTATCAGTATACCTTAAACTACCTGACAGACTGAACTAAAATGTCGGTGGAACAGTTGAATTTCTACTAAATACGTTTAAGCGATGCGGAAGAAAGGAACTTTACCGATAGAGAAATATCAATTTAAGGGAGAGTGGCAGAATTTGAATCAGGCTGGAGTAGTTCATCGCGCATTATCACCGTTCGTTTATGCCTATGATCAAGAAACCGTCCATGTCCGACTTATGACGGCTAAAGGAGATATTGAAAAAGTTGAATTGATATATGGTGATCCGTATGAATGGGAAGCGGAAAAAGAAGAAGACCGAGATTGGAATTTTGATCCGGAGAAAGAAAAATCATGGAAAGTGAAACGGACGCCGATGCAACACAATGGAAGTGATGCGACGTATGACTATTGGTTCATTGCAATCCGTCCAGAACGGAAGCGGGTACGGTATGGGTTTGAGGTTCATGGCGATAAGATAGCCGTTTTAACCGAGCGCGGCTGGTATGACGAAGCACCACTCGATCATCCAGGCTATTATTTTTCTGTGCCATATGTTCATGCGACGGATGTCTTTGATACACCGGATTGGGTGAAGGATACGGTCTGGTATCAAATTTTCCCGGAACGATTTGCGAATGGCGACACGACGAATGATCCAGCGGGAACGAAGGAGTGGGGAAGTGAAGCACCGGCTTTTCAGAATTTCTTCGGTGGAGATTTTCAAGGGGTCATTGATCACGTCGATCATTTACAACGTCTCGGCGTCACGGGTGTCTACTTCTGCCCAGTCTTTGAAGCACCATCCAATCATAAATACGATACGCTTGATTACTTGAAGCTTGATCCTGCGTTCGGTGACGAGAAAACGTTCCGCAAGATGATCGATGTGCTACATGAGAACGGTATCCGCGTATTACTCGATGCCGTCTTTAATCATATTAGTGAAGAGCACCCAGCATTTCAAGATGTCTTAGAAAAGGGACAAGACTCAAAATACGCCAACTGGTTTACGATTGATTCCTTCCCGGTCGATCCATCGATTCCAAACTATGAAGTGTTTGCATTTGAACGAAACATGCCGAAGTTGAATACTGCCCATCCGGACGTCAAAGACTATTTGCTTCACGTCGGACGTTACTGGGTCGAGGAATTCGGAATTGACGGCTGGCGTCTGGATGTCGCGAGTGAAGTCGATCATGCGTTTTGGCGTGAGTTTCGAAAGGAAGTCCGGGCTGCGAACGGAACATGTTATATCGTCGGCGAATGCTGGACGGATTCGCAACCATGGCTCCTCGGCGATCAATTTGATGCCGTCATGAATTACGGTTTGACAGAGAGCTTTTTGACTTGTTTTGCGACGGGCGAGACGAGCGTTCGTGATTTCTCACATGCAGTCAGCCGGAATTTAAACTGGCATTCTCAAAATGTCAACGAGGTCATGTTCAATTTGATTGACTCGCATGATACGCCGCGTGCTCTAACGCGTGCGAAAGGGAATATCGATCGAATGAAGTTACTCTTCACTACACTGTTGACGTTTCCGGGTTCACCCGTCATCTACTATGGCGATGAGATTGGAATGACTGGGGGGCAAGACCCGGCAAACCGTGCGTGTATGGAATGGGATGAGACGAAGCAGAACCGTGAGTTGTTCGATCACGTTGCACAGTTGATCGCTCTTCGAAAACAGCATCCGGTTTTAGCAAATGCCGGAACGTATCATTTCCAAAGGATCGATGATACAAAACAGACATTTGTCGTCGAGCGACGTCAGGGTGAACAGATTTACTTGCTCGTGGTCAACGTAAGTGAAGAGGCACAATCTCTTTCGCTTGAGGGAACGTATGAAAGTCTGTTAAATGCAACGACGTTGTCGGGAACTATTCAAGTAGAAGCTGTGTCGGCTCTTCTTTTGCGACACGTATAAGAAAAAGCAAGTCGTGGATATCGAATCCGCGACTTGCTTTTTTAGTGCGTGTGCATTATGAATCAAACGGATGGATCAGTAAACCGCTCCGAAGCTTCGGTTCGAACCAAGTCGACTTCGGCGGCATCACTTCTCCCGCATCAGCCACAGCCATTAAATCTTCGATCGAAGTCGGATGCAAGTGGAAGGCGACAGCGGCATGTCCAGAGTCCACGATCTGCTCAAGACCGGCATACCCCTTATGACCACCGACGAACTGGATCCGTGCGTCCGTCCGTGGATCTTCGATACCGAGTAACGGTGTCAACAACTCTTCTTGTAAAATCGAGACGTCGAGATTCGCTTTCGTCCCTGTTCGTTCAGAATCGTACGAAAGGATATACCATTGCCGGTTGAGATACATCTCGATTTGGTGAGGCTTCGTTTGTTCGGCACGTCCTTTTGTGATCGTAAAGCGATGGGCTAATCGCTCGAGGAAATCAACGACGGATTGCCCGTACAAATCTTCAACGACACGATGGTAGCCAAGGATTCGTAATTGATCCTGCGGGAAGGAGACGCCAAGAAAACGTTGTGCTTCCTCCTGGTCCGTCCGACTGGCAGCGATGGCTGCTGCTGCAGCGCGGTGGTGACCATCAGCGATATAGAGAGCATCGTGACGGGCGAACTGGCTCCCGATCGTCAATAGATGATTGCGATCGGTGATTTTATAAATTCGATGCGTCACTCCATCGACGGTGAAATCATATAGGGGATCGCCAGCAGTAATCGTCGTGACGATTGCTTCGAGTTGTGCATCGGTTTGATGCGCAAGTAAAATCGGACCCGTATGTGCTTGTAACTGTTCGACGTGTCGGACACGGTCGCGCTCTTTATCAGGACGTGTGAACTCATGTTTACGAATTTGATTCGTCTCATAATCACTGACGGCAACACATCCGACGAAACCGGATTGCGTATGTGTTCCATCTGACAATTGATAAATGTAATACGTCTCGTCTGCATCGAGCTGTAAGATGCCGTTTGTTTGACTCTCTTCGAAGGCAAGCGCTGCTTGCTGATAAACGCGTGGGTCATCTTCAGCGATCAATGACGGAAGGGTGGCTTCTGCTTTATCGATCCGCAAAAAAGACAGCGGATGACGTCGAATCTCAGAACGTGCTTCTTCGCGCGAATAAACATCATACGGTAAGGCAGCAAATTCTGCCGCATATTTTGAGTCCGGTCGTAACGCCGCAAAAGGTTCGAAAGTTGGCATGGGGTTCACTCCTTTAGAGTAGGCGTGTTTTCAAGACGCCAGGAATCTGATTCAGTCGGTCGAGCGAAATCATCTCGTCCGCATGGTTATCGATATCGATGATCGTATAGGCAATCGCATCTTTACTACCATTGATCATATTCGCGATATTGATCGACTCTTGCGCTAACACGGAGGCGATTTGACCGACCATGTTCGGAATGTTGTGGTGAGCAATCGTAATTCGTCGTTTTCCAGTGAACGGTAACTCGACGGCTGGGAAATTGACCGCATTGCGGATGTTTCCTGTCTCAAGGAACAGACGCAGTTGATCGACCGCCATAATGGCACAGTTTTCCTCCGCTTCACTTGTTGATGCCCCGATATGTGGTAAGGCAATGACCCGGGGGAGGGACAAGATGAAGGCGTTCGGGAAATCCGTCACATAATTCGCCAGGCGACCGGACCTGAGCACTTCGGCTAGCGCTTGTTCATCGACGAGTTCACCACGCGAGAAGTTGAGTAGGGTCGCGCCGTGTTTCATTTTTGAAAAGAGTGACGCATCGAGTAAACCCGTCGTTGCATCAACGAGCGGGAGATGCAACGTGATGTAGTCGCTTGTCGCGAGGAGATCCTCGAGCTGTGTTGCCCGCTGAATCTGATTCGAGACGCGCCAAGCGGACTCAACGGACATATGTGGATCATAGCCTGTGACGGTCATGCCGAGCTCGTGAAGGGTGTTGGCTAAGTTTGCCCCGATCGCCCCAAGTCCAACGATCCCGATTCGTTTCCCGAGTAACTCCGTTCCGACGAATTGTTTTTTGTTCGCTTCGATCCGCTCCGGAATATCCGGTCCGCGCAAGTTGTTCGTCCAAAGCAGACTCGGGACGAGTTTTCGCGCCGTCAGGAACAAACTACCGATGACAAGTTCCTTGACGGCATTCGCATTGGCACCTGGTGTCGAAAAGACGGGAATCCCGCGGTTCGCGAGTTGATCGAGTGGAATCGTATTGACACCGACGCCAGCTCGGGCGACGGCTTTGAGACTATCTGGAAAGCGCATGTCATGTAAATCCTTGCTGCGGACGAGAAAGGCGTCTGGTTGCTCCGTTTCCCGCTGGACGTGATAGTCGTCTGTAAATCGTTTTAATCCTTTGTCTGATAGATCATTCCATAGTTGAATTTGATACATTTAACGTTCCCCCTGTTCAAAACGGTGCATGATGTGAATCAGTGCCGTAACTCCTTCGGTCGGCATCGCATTGTAAAGACTCGCGCGCATTCCACCAATCGAGCGGTGACCGGCAAGGTTGATTAAATCGTGACGCGCAGCAAAGTTCAAGAAAGCAGCGTCTTTCGATTCGCTTCCGGTCGAGAATGGAATGTTCATCCGGCTTCGATCCTTGACGGCTACATGGTTATGAAATAGATCGGATTGATCAATTGCTTCATATAACATGCGCGCTTGTGAGACGTTTCGTGCCGCGATCGTCTCGAGTCCCGTCTCTTCAATCCAATCGAGCACTAATTTCGTCATATAAAGACTAAACGTCGGTGGCGTGTTATAAAGAGACCGCTGTTTTGCATGGATGTCATACCGTAAGTAGGCACCAATCGTGTCAGGAACACGATCAAGCAACTCGTTCTTCACGATGACGACCGTTAAACCAGCGACACCAAGGTTTTTTTGAGCACCAGCATACAACACATCGAATGACTCGATTGGCAATGGTTCAGACAAAATCGATGACGAGACATCAGCGACGAGTGGCACTTCGACATGAGGCGGTGTCTGATAAGTCGTCCCTTCGAGGGTATTGTTCCAAGTGATGTGCAAATAGTCGGCTGTTGACGTGAACGGACCTTCTGGAATGAAGCGATACCCGTGATCAGCGGAAGAGGCGAGCACGTTAACCGTGGCGTACAGTTTGGCATCTGCAATCGCCTTCGTCGACCAGCCGCCGGTATCGATGAAATCAATCCGTCCGGTCTTCGTCGCCAGATTTTGCGGTAACATCGCGAACTGAAGTGTAGCTCCTCCTTGAAGAAACAATACGGAGTACGAATCGGGAATCGACATCAGTCTCCGTAAGGATTGTTCAGCTGCCTCCCGAATCGATTCGAAGATTGACGAACGATGACTCATTTCAAGAACGGATTGTCCTGAATTTTCATAATCGAGTAGCTCGGATTGAGCCTTCAATAGGACCGGGGCAGGAAGGACTGCTGGACCGGCAGAGAAGTTATAAACCGTCATGAGGAACACTCCTTCTTGAATTTTCAGAAAATATGTACCACTCAAGTGTAACGGAATGAAAAATGAGAAGCAATTCCAACTGACGATGAATGGAAAATGAAAACAAAAACATCCCTTGAATCCGTTACGACGGATCAAGAGATGTCAATTGACCAAAGTGCCATTTCCAACCATCTGACGTAGCACGATAGATGGATACGATCCGGAAACGACCAACGTATTGAGTTGTCCCGTATTCAAATCGGTCTTCTGTCAAACTATACTGGATTGCCGTATCTTCGAAATGATCAATGTATGAAAAATCATCGGTCCGGGATAGCCAGCGGATGTTTGCAGGATCCACGTAATGATCGAGGTAGGTCTCGGCATCGAATGACCGCCCTAATGCATCGATGAACGTGAATTCGGGAGATAATAGATGCGAGACTTGTGATAAATCTCCTTTTAGCATAGCGTCTTGAAGGTGTTGCATCGTTTGTTCGAGTGTCATGTTACATCTCCTTTCTTCCTGAATCGCTAGTGTAGCATATATAAACAAAAAAAGACCCTGCGTGAGCAGGGTCTAAAAGAAATTAAAGTTTTACAACGTTAGTTGCTTGTGGTCCACGTTGACCTTCTTCAACTTCGAAAGAAACCTCTTGACCTTCGTCAAGTGATTTGAAACCTTCAGATTGGATTGCTGAGAAGTGTACGAATACGTCGTCTCCGCTTTCGCGCTCGATGAAGCCGAATCCTTTTTCTGCGTTAAACCATTTTACTTTACCTTGTTCCATGTGTATTGCCTCCTGCGTGTGACTGGCACACTGATTATTACTACCGTGATCAATTTCATCGAATATAAAGTGAAACACTTCGTATCTCCACCGAACAACAATAATTACTTAATAATATAGCATGCCTGAATCGAAAAAGAAAGGACAAAACAAAAAAAGAACAAACGAAGCTGTTCTTCTCTGAATAAAGCATGCAATTAAAGGGTTCATTCTACTTGTGTCGAAAGAGTATAACTGATTCTTTCAACGAGTCGGAATATGTTCTCTTTTACTACTGAGTTGTCGTAATGTATGCAAAATGAATCCTTGGAAATTCGGATAACGTGTCGGTTGTTCCCAAACGGTACGAAACAATTGCGTCATCGCGGCATGAATGAGTGCATCCTCGACTTGTGTGCGACGGAATAGAAGAAAGAGTGTTTTTTCGTAACGATCGTATAATCGTTCTAACGCGACGGAATCGCGTTGTTTGATTTGATTGAGCAAATCAATGTCTGAATACATAGGTCACTCCTTCTTCGACAGTTTTCTCTATAGTATGCTGTCACTGTAATGTAATGAAACTATTATGTAGATTCCCGCTATATGAATTATGAAACACCAAAACTTCTTGAACTAAAGATAATAATGGAAATGGAGGAACGTTATATGCTTCCTATATACATTCGCCCGTACATCTTGGAGGATGCAGCGGAGATCCTTGAGTTGAATTTGCGAAACCGTGATCACTTTGAATACTGGATGCCTATCAAGCCGTCACCTGAACAATACACGATAGAAGGGCAACGAGAACGGATTCATCGTCATCTAGAGTTGATGCGTCAAGATGCTTATTATGCGTATGGTGTTTTTTTATCCGAGACGGACCAGTTGATTGGGGATGTTTCGGCGATGTTCGTTCAACGTGGACCAGCGGAGACGTGCATGATTGGCTACCAGTTGGATGCCGCCTTTTCAGGACGAGGATATATGGCACAAGCGGTCGGATTGTTCGTCGATCATTTATTTGATATCCACCAGTTTCACCGGATCCGAGCTGAAGTCATGCCAGAGAATATCGGCTCGATCCGTGTCCTTGAAAAAGTCGGATTTCGTAAAGAAGGAATCGCGAAACAAAATCTCTTCATCAACGATGCCTGGGAAGACTTTGTTTTGTTTGCCCTATTAAAAGAAGACCGAAAGGAGTCACGTCATGCCAATCTCTAATTATTATGCCAATCTGCGCCAACTTGTCGGAACGCAGCGTCTTTTTACACCATGCGTCGCAGCGATCATTCGAAACGAAGCAGGTCACATCCTCTTTCAGGATCCAGGAGGTCCGTTTTGGAGTTTGCCTGCTGAAGCAATCGAACTGGGGGAATCACCGGCACAGGCAGTCATTCGCGAAGTCTATGAAGAGACGGGTCTATTCGTCCGACCGGTCCGTCTGATTGCGACCTTCGGTGGAGAGTCGTTCCGTTTGACGTACCCAGATGGAAACGAAGTTGAATATGTAGCGACGGTATTCGAGTGTAAGGTAGTCGGCGGAACGCTCGAAGCCATCGATGGCGAATCAAAGCAACTGGCGTATTTTCCGAAACAGGATCGTCCTCCTTTAGCACTGCCTTATCCTGATCACGTGTTTGAAGCATCCGAAGCAACGAGCTATTTTGACTGGGAAGAGCACTGGTTGACAGATTTACAACAACAAAATCGGTAAAAACCGAACATTAAATTGCTGATAACGGAATAAAGTTCTTGAAAAACCTTAAAAATGCGAAAATTTCTTTGACACTATGATGACAGTTCGTTATAGTAGTCAAGGGGCGAATGATTATCGCCAATATATTAAAAAATATTCGTAATTAGAGGTGTTATTCATGGATGTAGTATTCGATTATGAAGATATTCAATTAATTCCAGCAAAATCAATCGTTGGTAGTCGTTCGGAATGTGATACGTCAGTCGAGTTCGGTGGTAGACGTTTCAAGCTTCCGGTCGTACCGGCAAACATGCAAACGATCATTGATGAATCGATTGCTTTGTTCTTAGCGGAAGGCGATTATTTTTATATCATGCATCGATTCGAACCGGCTCGTCGTTTGGCATTCGTACGTATGATGCAAGAACGTCAACTGTTCGCTTCAATCAGCGTCGGTGTCAAGGAAGAAGAATATCAGCTGATCGAACAGCTTGCGGCAGAGGGCCTAACTCCTGAATACATCACGATTGATATCGCACACGGTCATTCGGAAGCCGTCATTCAGATGATTCGTCACATCAAGTCGCTTCTACCAGCAAGTTTCGTCATCGCGGGTAACGTTGGTACGCCAGAAGCGGTGCGCGAACTTGAGAATGCGGGAGCCGACGCAACAAAAGTCGGGATCGGACCAGGTAAAGTGTGTATTACGAAGATTAAGACAGGATTCGGTACAGGTGGTTGGCAACTCGCGGCACTTCGTTGGTGTGCAAAAGCAGCAAGTAAACCGATCATCGCGGATGGCGGGATTCGGACGCATGGCGATATCGCGAAGTCGGTTCGGTTCGGTGCTTCGATGGTCATGATCGGTTCACTCTTCGCAGGGCACGAGGAATCGCCTGGTGAGACGCATGAAGTAGATGGGGTGCTCGTCAAGGAATACTTCGGTTCTGCTTCTGAGTTCCAAAAAGGGGAACGCAAGAACGTCGAAGGAAAGAAGATGTTCGTCGAGCATAAAGGAAGTCTAGCGGATACGTTGATCGAGATGGAGCAAGATTTGCAATCGGCAATTTCGTACGCTGGCGGGAACAAATTGCAAGCGATTCGGACGGTCGACTACGTCGTCGTCAAGAACTCGATCTTCAACGGCGATAAAGTATATTAAAGTGATCAGTTCGCTCTTAACGGAGCGGACTTTTTTTGTTTCTTTAGCATAACTCTTCCATAGGAGGGGTATACATCAAATGGACCAAAAGATTCGGAATATTTTGGATAGGGAGTGATTGACATGCTATTTGAAACGACATCGTACTTAATCGAAAAATTTGCCACTGTTCGTAACCAAACAATTGCCTTGATTGAACCGCTCGAAGCAGAAGACTTCATCATTCAAGCGAGTTCGGACGTGAGTCCGCCGAAATGGCATATCGCCCATACGACTTGGTTTTTTGAACGAATGATACTACAAGAATATAGTGAAGGCTATCGCGTCTTCCATCCGAAGTACAATTATCTGTTCAATTCGTACTACAACTCGATTGGTGCTTACCAGCCTCGTCAACAACGAGGGATGTTGTCACGTCCGACCGTCGAGGACATCATTGCTTACCGGGCATATGTCGATGGACAAATGGTCGAGTTCTTGAAGGAAGAACGGACTCCAGAAGACCAACGGAAAATCGAAGCGTTAGTCGAGATGGGATTACAACACGAACAACAACACCAGGAATTGATCTTGATGGACGTGAAGTATAACTTTTTCACGAATCCACTGTTACCTGCTTATCAATCAAAGTCGTTGGCATCAGATGTGCCTGAAAATGCAGTCAAGGAAATATCGTTTATCCAATTCGAGGAAGGACTCGTCGAGATTGGTCATACAGGAGACGGATTTGCGTTCGACAACGAAAGTCCACGTCATAAAACGTGGCTGCATCCATTTGAACTCGCGACGCGTCCTGTCACGAACGGTGAGTATTTGGCGTTCATTCAAGCAGGGGGCTATGAAAAATCAGAGTATTGGCTATCTGACGGCTTTGCGACGGTGCAAAAAGAAGACTGGAAAGCCCCGTTATATTGGATGAAGGATGACGCGGGAGAGTGGACGATCTTTACGATGAACGGTGTCGAACCACTTCGTCTCGATGAACCGGTCTGTCATGTCAGTTTTTATGAGGCGGACGCTTATAGTCGCTATATAGGGAAACGGTTGCCGACAGAAGCGGAATGGGAATGGGCTTCGCGCCAAGTCGATTCTGTCACGAAGCGTAATATGATGGGAAGCGGGACCTTCCATCCGGTAGCCGTCGAAGAGTCAGAGACGACGCTTGCGAGCATGTTCGGAAACGTCTGGGAGTGGACGTCGAGCGCTTATAGTTCATATCCAGGCAGTAAACCGCTCGAAGGAGCGCTCGGGGAATACAATGCGAAGTTCATGTGTAATCAAATGGTACTGCGTGGAGGAGCGTGCGTGACGCCTGACGATCATATTCGCGAGACGTACCGCAACTTCTTCCCGCCTGATAAACGCTGGTTATTTGGCGGCTTCCGATTGGCGGGTGACATGTGATGCGGGAAACGGTCATTGGCTACGATTTATATACTCCGCAACAAAACATGCGTTTAGAAGTCATCGAAGGTCTGATGCGAGAGCAAAAGGTCTTACCGGCAAAATATTTTTATGATCATATCGGATCCCAGTTGTTCGAACAGATTACGCAACAACCGGAATATTATCCGACACGGACGGAGCTCGCCATCTTGGAGCAGCATCGAGCGGAGATCGCACGAAGTATCGGGGATGTGCATACACTGATTGAATATGGAAGTGGAAGCAGTCGTAAAATCCAGATGTTACTGGAGACATTTACACATCTCGACACGTACATGCCCATTGATATCTCAAAAGATTTCCTAATGGAATCTGCACGCCAATTGTCGGAACGGTATCCTGCGCTGCATATTAAAGCGGTCTGTGGGGATTACTCACAATCGATTTCCTTACCGGTCGAGGAGGCTCAAAAACGAGTCATCTTTTTCCCGGGATCGACGATCGGAAACTTTGAACCGGAGGAAGCGATGCGCTTCTTACGTCATTCCTCACGAATTCTTGAAACGGGCGATGGATTCTTGATCGGCGTCGATCTGAAAAAGTCTGTTGATGTGCTTGAACGGGCTTATAACGATGTAGCCGGTGTCACAGCAGCATTCAATTTGAACATGTTGACGCATTTGAATCAGATGCTCGAGGGAACGTTTGATGTGACACGATTCGAACATCATGCTTTTTATAATGAAGAAAAAGGACGAATCGAAATGCATCTTCGGAGTCAACTCGATCAACTCGTGCAAGTTGGAGATGTGACGGTTCCATTCAAACAAGGGGAAACGATTCATACGGAAAACTCCTATAAGTATAGTAAAGAAGAGTTTGAGACACTTGCCCTTAAAAGTGGTTTTCATCCAGTCAATTGCTGGATCGATGACGATGAACGATTCAGCGTGCATTATTTAGAAAAAATGTAACGGTACATCAAAAAACACTCCCACTTGAAAGCTTCCATTACGAAGCGACACAGGGAGTGTTTTTCTAAATAATCTACCTTATTCGACGCGTGCGCCTTCTGGAATCGGATGTTCCGGTACGACGAGGATTGGCATCCATTGTTCCGAACGTCCGATCTCAAGCAACCGCCCCGACTCTTCAGGCGTACGACCAGGTATATTGAGTACGGCAATCGCTTGTTTTCCAAGCAACTCATGGACATCCGGGCGAAGCGATTCCCAAGCGAGTGAAAAAGAACGCGTAAAGCCGTCGAATTGTAGTTCAAGCTGAATTGAGCCATCGGTAAGATCCGAAAGCGACTGGATTGTACCAACACGTATATCTAAAGCATCGAATAATTCAAGAGGAACGATTGGTTTCATGGACAATGGTGTACTTCCTTTCAAAGTGAAGCATAGAGTGGGTCAGGAGTCGAGAGAGACGTAGGTCGGCTCATAAGTCGTCCATTCGATATCAGGAGTTTGATGACGTGCAAGCTTCGCTAATTGGCTACCGAGATACGGTCCGATCGTCAAACCGGATGCACCGAGTCCGTTCGCTAGGAACACGTTCGGATGATTTTGAAGCGGTCCGATCACCGGCAGGGAGTTTTTCGTATACGGGCGTAAGCCGATACGCAGTTCATCAATCGTCGTTTCTTCGAGACGCGGTAAGACAGGTAAAGCGCGATTCAATAAGGCATGCATCCCTTTGACGGTCGGTTTCAAATCATAATCGGTCTGTTTTTCGTGTGTTGAACCGACGATCAGTTTCCCTTCGTGGATAGAGACGAGATATAATCCGCGTTGTCCCATGACGACGGGCCATGTCGTTGATGTAGAGTCCGTCAAATCGAGTTGCAGAATCTGTCCCTTCTCCGGATGCAAATCGATTTTAAGCTCAAGTGGGCGGAGTAAGTCATTTAACCAGACACCCGCCGTTAAAATGAACTGTTCTGCCGAGTACTGTTCATTTTCCATGGTTATACCAGTGACGACTCCCTTGTCTACGACAAGAGAAGCATCTCCTTCTAGGACGGTCGCTCCATGTTCGACAGCGCCACGAATCAGTGCAGCACACAAGGCACGTCCGTCAACGCGGGCACCACCGGAAACGTATAAGGCATCCTCGATCTGTTCGACGAGTGGAAAGAGCGTTTTGACACGATCTTGGTCCAGTCGTTCGATACGTTCGATGGCAGGTGCTTCCGGAAAACGGTTTTGCGCAATCGTCTCCATCTTTTCGATTTTTGATGTTTCGTGTAAGGCGATCGTGCCAACTTGCTGATAACCCGTACTCGTCTCACCGAGTGCTTCGAGTTCAGGAATCAATGTCTTATAAAAATGAGCCCCGTTATTCGCTAATTTGTACCATGCCTTATTTCGCCGCTGTGTCATCCATGGACAGATGATGCCGGCTGCCGCATGAGAGGCTCGACCAGGTTCCTTCCGATCGACGAGTAAGACGCGTTCACCAGCCTTCGATAAATGATAGGCAGTCGAGGCACCGAGAATTCCGGCGCCAATGATGATATGGGTGTACATGAAAGATTCAACTCGATTCTGTTCAATTGGAATATCTTATATTGTAGCAGTAGAAGATCCGGACGACTAGCAAGAGCGGGTTTCCAATCTGTAGCACATCGAATGATGGGAAATGATGGGGAAAGTGAACCATTTGGCGCGTCATGACGTATACTAAATATACAGTTTCTAAAAACTGTGAATTAGACGATTAGAAACAGCTGAATTCGGAAACATACCCTTATAGGCATCATGTCCTGTCATCATCGACTTTGAAACGGTCCATCATGAAGGAGGGGAAGGCAATGAATATGAGTCAAGCCATCGTACGCAGACGCTACACGGATCATACTTTATTTTATTCCGCCATCCTAATCTGGAAATTGCTATTCTTCCTGCCACTGCTCATGTTCGTCAACAGCGGCACGGACCATGTGTTTCAAATGTACTTCGTACCGTACCTCACGGTCATCTTCCTATTTCGTGTGATGACCTACTTCGCGACCTATAAAGCATCTTTCATGGAGATGACGGAAATGGGTCTTTCGTTATCCTTGCTGATTGCAGATGTATATTTGATTGCGTTGTTCGACATTCCACTTCCGTTTGCTTTAATTATCCTTGCGCTCGCTTTACTCCACTTCAGTGCGGCATTCAGTCGTTTTCGTTGGTTCCGCCGTCGTCTTTGGTTGAATCGGCATCTTGAGATCCTCAATTATTTGACGGATCACGGTGAAGTACCCATTAAAATTGCCGTCATGGCAGAAGATGAAATGCTTGTGACGACGAAGAGTGGAAAAGAGTTTACGTATCGTCAGGTTTATTGGAGCGGATTTTATATTGAACATAGTTGATTGCTATTTGAAACGGATTTCTCTTTGGGGAAATCTTTTGAGACTGAAGACAAGTGCAATTGTTCTCTAACGAGAAGGATTGCGCTTTTTTTGTTCGACTCGCATCGTTTTCCTGGGACAAGCTTCGCTTCGCTGCAGGGTTGCTCTGGCTTGTGTCTCGCCTGAGGAAAGGGCGTGAAAAGGTGTGTCATTTTTTGAGTCAGTTCATTTTTCTACAATCTGAAAGGATTTCTCTTCGAGGAAATCCTTTTTTTGTTGCATACGAAAAAATATAGTACGCTTACATAGAAAAGGGGGAGAAAAAGTTGATTCGTTGTATACTGATCGATGCGAATGACACAATTATTTTGACCGATGATGTAAGTCGGATACAGGAGTCGGGCATCAAACGTTATTTCGTTGATTTCAATCAACCGAACGACGCAGAGAAGCAAAAATTGATTGAGGTTTTTGATTTTCATCCACTGGCGATTGAAGATTGTTTTCATTACTTGCAACGCCCAAAGCTTGAATATTATACAGAACATAGCTTTTTTGTCCTTCATGCGCTCGATGAAGGAACGTTGACGAGTCGTGAAATCAATTTGTTCGCAAGTGATCGGCATCTCGTTAGCTACCATGAGCAATCTTCACCAGAAATTGATATCGTGTTTGAACAGTGTAGCCAACGCCTCGACAAACAAGAAACGGTCGACCTCGTACATAAAATCATGGACAAGATCGTCGACGGGTATTTTCCGATCGTTCATGCGACGGAAGATGAATTGTTTGCGCTTGAGGAACGCTACCGGACGCGTGGCAATGATCGTCGGTTGATGGAGGAGATTTTCGAACTACGCGCGCGGTTACTTCGAATCTCGCGGACGGTCATGCCGATGCGGGACTTATTGTATCGTGTCGTCGAATCAAAGCGGTTATCGATTCATCCAAAGAAACAAGCATTCTTTCGCGATTTGTACGATCACTTACTGAAGTTATCGGAAATGATCGAATACAACCGATTGATGACCTCTGAGTTTCGGGATAACTTCATCTCCCTCAACTCGTACCGGATGAATAGCATCATGAAGACATTGACGATCTTCACGACGATTTTCATGCCGTTGACGTTCATCGCCGGAATATACGGCATGAACTTTGAACATATGCCAGAACTGACGACCCGGTATGGTTATTTCGTGACATTAGGGGCAATGGGACTCCTCGCTTTAGGGATGATTCTGTTCTTCAAAAAAAATCGCTGGTTTGATGAATAAGGGGGGATGTAAGTGGATATTCGACAATTGCTCTTTTTTACGACGATCGTCGAGCAAGGCTATAATTTAACGCGTGCTTCGAAGCACTTGTCGATCTCACAACCGGCGCTTAGTCAGATGATCCGCGATTTCGAACAGCTGGAGCAAGTAGAACTGTTCATTCGAAAGCACGGACGATTGACAGGATTATCGGAAACGGGACGTCAATTGTATGAGGATGCGAAGATCGTCCTGACACGTCATCAAGCATTGATGGGACATCTGCGTGAACGCTCGAATGTCGTCCGAGGGAAAGTCCGTCTCGGAATTCCCCCCGTCATCCTCCCTGTCTTATTTTCGCAGTTGATTCCGAAGTTCATGGCGGAACACCCTGGTATCGAACTCGAAATCATCGAAGAGGGGGCGTTTGAACTCAAGCGTCGACTGTTACTTGAAGAACTCGACTTGGCCATTTTGATTGAACCGGGCGAATCCTATGGTATCGAACGTTTTCGATTGATCGAAGATGAGGTCGTCGTCGCCGTGCGTCCGAATCACCCGTTTCAAGCCAAAGAAGCGTTGTCGTATCGTGATATCGGAAATGAACCACTTGTCATCTTGAACGATCGATTCATGTTACATCATCAAATACTATCGGAGTTTCGTAAAGTGCAGCAAGAGCCGAATATCTTCTTCATGTCAGGGGCATGGGACTTGTTGATCGGGATGGTCCAAGAACTTGACGTCATCTCAATCCTACCGGAGCCGATACTACGGTTTCATCATGCGGATGACATTAAAATCATTCCGTTCGACCCACCGATGTTATGGGATGTCTCGTTGAACCGACTCGTCGGGACGGAATTACGTCCTGTCGTCCGGCACGTTCATCAATACATCGTCCACTATTTTCAGTCGTACTGGCCGACACCTGCGCGATGAAGAAAAAAGACCGGAACGCATCGCGCTCCGGTCTTTTGTGTTGAACGATTGCATTTTATGAAGTGACGTGTTGCGTCAGACTGCGAATCTGCTTCGCTGCTTGTTTATAAGGGGTCAGCGTCTCTTGTGCCTGTAACGTCGCGCGTTCACTCTCAAGTTGCTCGAGTGTTTGGCGTAACAGGTGCTCTGAAACGGCTGTCAAAGAAACGTCCAGATGTGCCGCAGCGACTGCCAGCAAGCGTTCTTCTTGAGTAGCAGTATACGCGAGTGCTTCTTGTTTAGTTAATGTCGCAAGTTCCTCCTTCAACTGCTCCTTCTCATTTTTTTCAAAGAAGGCTTTCGCATTCCGGAAGTGGCGTTTGACGCCGACATAAGGCGTTGCATCTTCGAAGGGTCCGTCAAATGTCATGTCATTTAATCGAGAGACCGTGACAGGTGCGAGTTGGAAGGATTCGTTCCATTGCTCTAGCAACTGTTGCTCCTCTTGTTGACGCCGGATCAAGGCCGCTTCGAGCCATTTATCGACACGGAAATGCGTGACACGGAGCTCTTGTTCGAAATCGAACCGAAGGAACGTCAACAGTTCCGTTAACGCATCTTGTAATGCTGCTCCTTTGCCAGTTTGAGCAAAACGAACAGGGTTATAGGCTTCCTTGAAAAAGTCAGGGAAACGGTAGTAAATGCGTTGTACAACATGGTGCAACAGCTCATGGATCTCTGCTTTGAGTGCAGGTTCGATCACAGCGGCGCGATTGTCTTCGAAACGATCCGTGACCTGCTGTTCTAGAGTAGACAGCTCAGCCAATCGTTCTTCTTTTCGCAACAGATTCGCTTCAGTCGCAGCGATAAATCGTTCGAGTCGCTGGACGGTCTTTTCCGTCTGCTCAGACAACGAGACTTTGGCAAGACCGGTCAAGTCCTCTGCAAGGAAGTGATGGAATGCCTCCTCGAATTCGGGTAGACCGGAAGTTGAATCCGATCGCTCTTGTTGCTTTTCGGTGAGTCCTTGTAAGCTCGAGACTCCATAGAGTCGGGGCGACCGAATCCCGAAGCGTTGCAATTCCGTCGCGACATAGTTCAAGACATCTTGACGTTCGCTATCTGAAGCAGCGAGATCAATCGCATTGACGAGGAAGAACATCTTGTCGAGTTCGAATGCGTCTTTGACACGACCGAGTTGAATCAAGAATTCACGGTCAGCGCGGGCGAAGGCATGATTGAAGTACGTGACGAACAAGATCGCATCCGCGTTCTTGATGTAATCAAAAGCGACATCAGTATGACGGGCATTGATTGAATCTGCTCCTGGCGTATCAACGAGCGTCACGCCGAGACGTGTTAACGGACTATCGTAATAGAAATCGATGACATCTACGAAACAGCTTCGTTCTTCCTGCGCGACATACTGTTTAAATGCGTCTTGATCGACCGTCTGAGCGGTACCGATGAAGGATTGAACGGCAGGGAATCCTTTCAAGAAAGCACGCAAGAACGGGTCCGTCAGTGACGCGGTACGTGGTAAGAGCGTATCGTATGCCTGTTTCGTTGACTCGAATGTCATCGTTCCGACCATCGCTTCATTTAAGTCTTCCAGCATCGATGCTTCCGACTTGAACGTGACTTCTGCCACGCCGTGCGGGTGTGCAGCGTCAACAGGGTGAATCCGGTTGATCGATGCGGTCGTCGGATTCGGAGAGACCGGGAGGACCTTGTCTCCGAGTAAGGCATTGCAAAACGACGATTTCCCAGCACTGAAGGCACCGAATAAGGCAATCGTGAACGATTGATGTGTCAGTCGGTCCAATTTGTCATTCAAATAAGCGACGGCATCTTCAAAACCTTGAAGACCATTTAGATGCTGACGGATTTGAGCGACGTCTTCCGGTGCATAACGGACGGCTTGTTGCTCACTGATCGTCGTCGCAACTTCAAACGAAGTAATTTCTGTCACCGATTCATATCCGGTAAAGGAAACGATCGCCGCTTCTTGCTGAATCAATTGCTCCTCCCAAACTGAGACTTGCGTCCGAGCCTGTTTGAGTTGTTGATCGGATGGACTCGCAACGCCATGCTCATATCGCTCGAGTGCTACGGTAGCCTGTTGCCATGCTTGAACGCTATTCCATTTATGCTGTAGTGACGTCTGTTGTTGCAATAGTTCAGCTTGTTCTTTCGGGAAAGTTGCCGTCAACTCTTGACGAACAAGCTCACGCCACGCGTTCGTTTCCTTGACGAACCACGCTTGTGTCTGTTCGGCGACACGATTCGTGAACTGGAGCACTGATTCACCTGTGATCGTAATACCGGTTGGCAAGGCACTTTCGAGTACGGAAAGCGGTGGGTCGAGTGAGAGCTGATCGATTGCGACGATATGCGTATCCTGCAGGAGACCAAGGTCACGTAACGATTGTTTCATCAAGTTACGTAAATGAAGCGAAATTTCGGAAGCGGTCACTGTCTGATAGGCACGGAGCACGTCTTGTGCGATCTCCGCTTGAGCCGCTTCCGTTTTTTTCGCGCTACGGAATAATCCAACCTTGAAATCATGCTGACGTGACTCGAGGAAACGGCGCATCTTCTCGCGTAACTCAAATGGCATCAATGTCGCATTTTTCAAGAGTTGATCCCGATGAAGCGAAAACGTCTGTACCCAGCGGTCCGGTTGACGTGCTTCTAATTGTTGCGAGACACGCGTTAATTCGGTTTCGATTTTCGCCGGATCCCGTCGTTCAGCGTCATTCAATTGCTCAGCCATCGTCTCTTGTGTTTCTGAGACGAGACGTGTGAGATAACGTGTATGCTCCTGGTGAAGACTTTCGAGTGTCAAAGCGGCAGAAGTCAACAACTTCGGTTGAGCGTCCCGAATGCTTTGTTTGACGAGCTGTTCGACTTCCGTGAAATCGTTATGCGGATGGGCTGGGTCCCGTAGGCTCGTAAAGAAGATTCCTTTCGGCACGACACCGTGTTCAGCGAAGGACGCATGAACCGAGCGGCGGAAGGCGTCGAATGATAGTTCATCGTTACGATGTTTATCGATTTGATTGACGATTAAATACAATTCCGGTACGGCAGCTTGTAATTCATCCGTCACCATGAAGTTCAATTCGGATTGAACATGATTGTAGTCCATGACGTAAAACAAGATGTCAGCCAAGTGAAGGGCAGACTCCGTTGAGACCCGGTGGGCATCATCGACCGAGTCGACGCCTGGCGTATCCATCAAGACGAGACCAGGAGGCAGCGCGGACGCGGCATGCGTCAAATCGATTTGTCGGACATCACCACTTTTCCCAAGCGATTGAAGATGCTCCTCTTGCTCTGTTGCTGTCAGACGAACAGAGGGCTGTTCATGAAAGTGAACGATTGCTGAATCCGTCTCACCTTGCTGAAGTGTCACGATGTTCGCACTCGTCGGAATCGGACTCGTCGGTAAGACCGATTCACCCGTCAAGGCGTTGATCATGCTCGATTTTCCAGCTGAAAAGTGACCGGCAAACGCAATCGTGAACTCTCGTTTTAATAGTTTGCTAGCGAATTTATCTAGTTTATCTAAACGGAGTTGATCCGTTGAAGGTTGAATCAATGTGGCGAGTGAAGCCGTCGCCTCGAGTTGGTTCGATAATCGTTCCTCAAATGAGCGCATGCGATGAAACCCCTTTCTTTCAGTCATCGTCCAGTGTATCACGATTTTTTCCATTTCGTCATCCTTCTGTAAACGTCAAAAAACGATTCGCCAAGGAAGAGGCGAATCGTTTTGATTGGCGTTAAGAGGACGGAACGATTTCGTCCGCACGTGTCGATTCTTGTTCCGTCGAATGAATCCGGCGCAACAAGTGTAATTTGAAGAGATACATCACGAGCAGGTGAACGTTCGCCTGTGTTGCCTTGTAGAGTATCCACGGTAGCGCAGGGACGAATTCATGGATGGCGATGATACATTCCTGCGTACCGGGAATTTGCCGGAATTCAATCCGACCACGGCTGTCTTGCTCGACTTTTGCGAACAATCCGCCGGTAATCCGGTACGTCGCCATGTGTCGATCGTGAACCGGTTCCTTCGTCAATTCCAGCAGCGGTTGTTCGTAAAACGGAATGTGGATCCGAACGACTTGATCTTGCACGGTTGAAGATAGGAAAGGGCGAGCAAATGATGACAACCAGTTCATATAATCTTCAGCTGCCCAGTCGGCATCGCGATCCTTTGGCAAAAGAACACGTTGTACCGATCGGACGTCAAGGACGTCTGGTGTCGAAGACGACGAGGAAGAAGATCCTTTTTGTTCCTCCTCCTCTTTTAACGCATCTCGGACTGATTGTTCGAATGTGATTTTGCCGTCACTGATGCCGGGAACCATTTTTTCTGGATCCGCAACCATCTCATGGACCATGCTTTCAACGAGTGGATAGACGGTTTCTTTTGGTTCTCCGGACACGAGTGTCACCCAAAGGCGGGATAATTTAACGGTCAATAAAGGAATATCGATCGTCGGTTGTCGTTTACCCATGATGTCGGCTGTTTGAAGGATCATCTCTTTGTAGGTCATCGCTTCCGGACCACCGATATCGATGGCCCGGTCTTTGACATCATCGCGATCGACACTTTCACCAAGAGCATGAATGACGTCGGGTAAGGCGACAGGATGTGTCTTGTTACGTGTCCATCGTGGGAGTGCCATGACGGGTAAGCGTTTGACGAGTTTCGATAATATTGGGAACGATGAACCTTTAGGACCAACGATTAACGCAGCACGGATCGTCGTCACCGGTGTTCCGTACGCACCGAGAACGCGTTCGACTTCAAGTCGACTCTTTAAGTGACGCGATAGATTTTCTGTTTCCTCGGGGATGATACCACTTAAGTAGATGATTTGCCGGATGCCGTTTTCTTTTGCGGCACGGGCGAAGTTATCGGCTAACAATAAGTCCATATTCTCAAACGATCCTTGTGTCAATTTAGCAGATGGCATCATCGAATGGACGAGGTAGACAGCGATGTCCGCTCCTTTCATACCAGCGATCGTATCGTCTAGAGAAAAGAGATCGCACGATCGCCATTCGACGCGTTCCTCATTGTCCTTGTCGTCACCATTTCGTGAAAGGGCGATGACGTCATATTTTTTCTTTAGTTCGTTCAGTAAATTGTGACCAATGTATCCGGTGGCTCCGGCTAAAGCTAGGCGCGTTGGCATGGATGTAAACTCCTCTCTTATATCTGTTGTAATGTACCCCCAATCGAGTCGGTTCAATCGCAAGAGGATATGCTGAGACGATTCAGTTGAATGGAATAGGGAATAGTAACATATGGAAAAGAACCAACAGGAAGTATGAAAACAAAGGGGGCTTCAACCATGCAGACGATACAATTCATGCAAGAGGGACATGAACGACGATTCGATCTGTTGTGGAGACGATTAAAGCCGAAACAACGAGAAGATGCAGCGATGGTCTCGATGCTGTACCTTGCGACAGGACAGCCAGAAGTGCTCGAACGGTTCTCGGATTACTTCTTTCCGGATAGTGGTGAGTTTTTTGATCGTGAATTTCTGGCTGAACCCTATCCGAGTCCAGCGTTAGAAGCAATCATCCACTTGATCGTCCAATTGTATAATGGACGAACGACGATCACGATCATCGAGCTGATTGAACGATTGGATGAGCAACAGATGTCGCTCGTACTCGAAGCGATTAAATTGCGGGCATACGGATGTCAGATGCTACAAAAAGGTGCGAAATCGTAATGCCACTCGTATGAATCCGATTGATGAAGAAACTCCTCTTCATCAATCGGATTTTTTGTAAGGGAAGAAAAGTTGTAAGTTCAAGAATCGGTAAGAAGATGTTCGTGAATCAGAGTTCATTAAAATAAATCGCCATGAAAATAAAAGCTAAGTTTATTCACGAAGAACTAATTGAGATGGGCGGCGACTGGAAATAAGATGAAAGTATCAGTAAAAGGTGGTCTAACTATGGAAGGAGTGACATCATGCAGCTCAAAGAATCGATCTACTTTCACTCACCGATTTTCATCCAAAACTTGTTGACGACTTTACAAGGACGTCGCCTGTTCCATGAACGATACGGTCCCGCCTATCAGCAACGTTTACAAGAACTGAAACAGAAGTTAGGACGACCGCATGACGTTCGAGCAGAACAATTGCATCGATTAAACGACTTCCTTTCTTTTTGCCAAACACATAGTCCATACTATCAGGAATTGTTTTCTACCATTGCACTAGAGCTCCCGCTAAAATCGATTGACGAACTAAAACAGATTCCCCCTTTGACGAAAGAAATCTTACGCCAACAAAATGAGGACGTCCATGCGCACGTCCATGCCCCGATTCTCGGAAAAACGGGCGGTACGACCGGTAAATCGATTCAAGTGCATTATACAAAGGAAGACATGCAAATCCGGATGGCACATCTTGACTTCTTCAAGTGGACCCATGGAGTCGATAAAGGGATGCGCCGTGCAAGTTTTACCGGTCAAACGCTTGCTTCCCCGCAACAAAAGGCACCGGTTTATTGGCGGACGAATAAAGTCATCAATCAGATGTTGTTCTCGATCAAAAACATCAATCCGAAAACCGCCGCTTCATACATCGAACAACTGAATCGGTTTCAGCCGGAATCGATTGATGGTTTGCCTTCAGGAATGATCGAAGTCGCACGATATGCTAAAAAATATGGGATGACCTGTACGTTTCGTCCCAAAGCAATCTTCCCGACGGCTGAGATGATGACGGCAGAAGAACGAACGCTCGTCGAAGAAGTCTTCCATGCGCCAATCTATGATCAGTATGCGTCGTCAGAAGGGGCGCCGATCGTCGCCGAATGTCCGTATGGGAAAAAACATTTACATTATGAGATGGGAATCATTGAACGTGATGAGGACGGTGAAATCCTTGTGACGAGCTTCGATACGCATGGTACACCACTTGTCCGTTACCGCGTTGGCGATCGGATGACGCTTAGTCAGGAAACGTGTCCCTGTGGTCATCAAGGTCCGATCATCGCTTCGATCGACGGACGGGGGAGAAGCTTCATTCAACTCAGAAACGGGCACCGTGTCTTTGAAGGCGAACTTGCGGGAATCGTTCGAGCGTTCCCGAACTGTATCGAACGCGTGCAATACATTCAAGAGACGCGGGATGAGATTGTTTTATTATATGTTCCGGATGAACGATGCTTCGAGAAAGAACATGAGAAGAAACTCTTTTTCGTTCTTGACCGACTGTTTGACGGACAATTGAATGTCGTCATGCGCGCGGTACCCGAAATTCCGAAAGAAATCAGTGGAAAAACGTTACTGATTAAACAACAGTATGCATGACACATGAAAAGGCGAGGTCACCGATGATCTCGCTTTTTCGTATGTCCTGAAACTGTCAGTCGCGTGGTCGCACCGGAATCCAGATGGCAGATTGATAATCGGCGGCAGACGGGTCGCCTGCCGAATAAACTTCGAGTTCAGCGTGAGGTAGAGGATCATATCCATGCGATGGGATCCACTCTTGATAGATACGCTGCCACATCTCTTGAATAGCATGCGGCATCGGACCAACGACCGGAAACGTCGCCCAAAGACTCGCCGGAATCGTCATCGTTTCCTGACCGGGCAGAACTTCCGTTGTCGTCGTCGCGATCCAATAATCCATCGATGCTTCGGTGAAATTGGAGCAGACACCAATCACACCTTCAATCTGACCGTCATTTTGTTTAAACAAGGTAGCATCTTGACCAGAATGATTCACATCATTCCAAAACAACGGAATCAGTTGTTGTTGGGCACCATCTTGCGTCGGGAAATGTTTTCGCCATCCTGAAATTTGTAAAGCCGGTCGTTCGATGAGTTGGTAATCCATTTGCTCCAGTCCCTTCAAGGTCACCTGAATGCTCAGGCGGTTATAGGCGTGAATCGGACGTCGCTCGCTTCGCATCAACGTTGGCGAACAACCATGCTGACGTTTGAAAGCTTTCGTAAAAGCTTCCGGCGTCTCATAACCAAAACGTAAGGCGAGATCGATGATTTTTTCGTCCGTCTGTGTCAATTGTTGCGCTGCGAGCGTCAGACGTCGTCCTCGGATGTATTCCGGTAACGTCATCATCGCAAGTAACGAAAACGTCCGTTGTAAAGGATAAGCCTGCATCTGAGCGACTTTTGTCAAAACGTTGAGATTGAGCGAGTCTTCTAAATGATCTTCGATATAGTCAATAACGCGTTGAATCGATTCGAGCCACATCTTGTCACCTCCTTGTTTTCAGTATAGTAGAGCGAAGATCGTCGGACCTGTCCAAGGTGATAGCAATTTGTCAGGATGCATGTTCCCTTATTTTTGTCATATTCCTGTCAGTTATTTACGATATCGTAGAGATATCGTAATCGTTATTTCCCTTGCGAAAGGACGTGATGATATGGGTATCAAAGAGCAGATCTACAATCGCTCTCCTCTATTTCTCCAGCACCTCTTCACAACCCTCTATGGGTATCAATTGCATCGCGAACGTTATGGACCGGTATATCAAGAACGGTTCCGGATGCTCCTCGAACGAGAACATACGACGATCGACGTCAAAGCGGAACAACTTGATCGTTTAAATGACTTCCTTCGCTTCTGTACGGAACACAGTCCTTATTACCGTCAACTCTTCGCTTCACATGGCATTCGCCTACCTTTAACGGACTTATCCGAACTAAAACATATTCCTGTACTATCAAAAGAAATATTACGAACGCACATGGAGAACATTCAAACAGATATCGCTGCGCCAATCATAGGGAAAACGGGCGGAACGACAGGCACGTCACTACAAGTACGATATACGATACCGGATATGCAAATTCGCATGGCCCATCTGGATTATTTCAAGGCGACCCACGGTGTATACCGTGGCATGCGACGAATCAGCTTTACGGCACAGGATCTCGTACCCGAGCGTCAACAGGTGGACGTCTATTGGCGAATGAATCGAGCGGCGAATCAACTCTTGTTCACGGTGAAACGGTTATCCCCACGGACGATGGCAGCGTATCTTGAAGCCATCGAACGTTTTCAACCAGAAACGATTGATGGTCTTCCGTCAGCGATGATTGAGCTCGCCCGGTTCGCGAAGCGAGAAGGGATTCGCTTGACGTGTCAACCGATTGCGATTTTCCCGACGGCAGAACGGATCGACGCGGAAGAGCGCCAAGTCATCGAAGAAGTGTTTCACGGACCAGTCTTTGATCAATATGCATCGTCTGAAGGGGCACCTATCGTTTCGGAATGCCGGTTTGGTCAAAAACATCTGCACCATGAGATGGGGATCATCGAACTCGATACAGACGGGGAGATTCTTGTGACGAGTTTTGATACACACGGAACCCCCCTCATTCGCTACCGGGTCGGAGATCGGATGACGCTTAGTCAGCGCACCTGTTCCTGTGGTCACCCGGGACCAATCATCGAATCGATTGACGGCAGGGGGCGGGCCTTCATCCAAAAACCGGATGGGCAAAAGATTTTTGAAGCGCAACTGGCGAGTCTCGTCAAACATTTGCCAAACAGTATCGAGCGTATTCAATATGTTCAAATGACGACAGATAGTGTATCAATCTACTACGTTCCGGACGCAGAGCGGTTCAGTGAATCAGACGAACGACTTCTGATGGAACGGCTGTACCGTGTATTCGGTCGTGATATCCATCTCGATGTACAAGCCGTTTCTTATATCGATGCAGAGGAAAGCGGGAAAATTTTGCTCGTTAAATCAAGCTTAACAGGATGAAGGTAGCGGACAGATCGTGATGCCTGTCCGCTTTTTTAATGATTTCTCATCATACCTCAGTTAAAAGTACATGTTAAAACACCTCCACTGTTAGTACTTCTAAAAGATGTACCAATATAAAGGTGTTCTAGATTACATCATTCAATTCGTTTTTGATATCCCTTATCTTTTTTAAAAGCCATTTTTTATATAAGCGGGCGTAAAACCCCTATGCCTTTAAGCTAGGGGATGTAAGCTTAACTTCCTTGTGTCTGGATGTATTTTTGAATCGGTTTCTTTGCTGACATTTCCGATGCTACAGGAGATATCACTCCATTACTTTTCTAAACCTTTGCGAATCAGTTCATACACCGCTTCGGCAAAAGAAGAAATATAATTCTCTTTTTGATATTTCTCTATTGACTCTACTAAATTTTTTGGAAATATAATTAATTTTGATACGCGCTCCATTTGACGTCATCCCCTTATTTAACATGTATATATATTGTAGATATTAAACGCATGCCAAAAGGAGGTGGAAATCAATATGAAAAAGTACAAGGCCTACAAATTCAGAATCTACCCCACGAAAGAGCAGGAAATCCTGATCGCGAAGACGATTGGTTGTTCACGATTCGTATTCAACCACTTCTTGGCGAAGTGGGATGAGACTTACAAAGCGACTGGAAAAGGACTCTCCTACGGTTCTTGTTCCAAAGAAATTCCTATCCTGAAGCAGGAGTTTGAATGGCTGAAAGAAGTCGATAGTACTTCCGTGCAAACTAGCGTCAAACATCTTGCCGATGCCTATGACCGTTTCTTCAAGAAACAGAATGAACGTCCTCGTTTTAAATCAAAGCGAAACCCTGTGCAATCGTACAAGACGAACATCCAAGGCAAGTCTCAACTTCCTGAAGTCTCCATCATCGAGAACAAGCTCAAACTTCCGAAGCTGAAATGGGTCCGTTTCGCCTATTCGAAACAGATTGCAGGACGTATTTTGAACGCTACGATCCGACGTAACGCTTCAGGGAAATATTTCGTCTCCCTACTCGTCGAGCAGGCGATCCACGAATTGCCGAAGACCGGTTCATCTGTTGGCGTCGACGTCGGACTCAAGAACTTTGCCATCCTGTCGGACGGCACAGTATACAAGAACGACCGTTACCTCCGTTCGCTTGAGAAGAAACTGGCGCGCGAGCAGAGAAAGCTGTCACGACGTCAGCACATCGCCCTGAACAGGAAGGTGAAGCTGTCCGAGGCCAATAACTACCAGAAGCAGAAGCGGAAGGTCGCCCGTATCCACGAAAAGATTGCCAACAAACGCACCGACTTCCTGCACAAGGTATCGACCGAGATCGTCAAAAACCACGACGTCATCGGAATCGAGACCTTACAGGTGAAGAGCATGCAGAAGAACCGCAAGTTAAGCAAGTCCATCTCCGAGGTCAGCTGGTCGGCGTTCTTCCGCATGCTGGAGTACAAGGCGGAATGGTACGGGAAGACCGTCGTTAAGGTCGGCAAGACCTTCGCATCAAGTCAACTGTGCTCCGGTTGCGGTCATCAACACAAAGACGTTAAGAATCTCGCTTTACGGGAATGGACATGTCCGAGTTGCGGAGTCCATCATGATCGCGATATGAACGCAGGACTGAATCTCAAACAAGAAGCAGAACGTATCTTAGCTTCTTCAACCGTCGGGACGACGGGGTTAGCCTGATCATTTTTCGACCGCTAGGTCGGATAACTCAGGAATCCACTACGGCTTTAACCTAGTGGAAGTTCAATTTCTTTGTCTTTTACGATGATAAAATCTTCTGTTCCTTTAACAGAATAGATGGTGGACCCGACTGAAAAAAGATTCGATTGACTGTTCGCTTGGGGCATTTCATATGCTTTTGTTTTCTTTAATATCGTACTCATTTTTTCTCCTTGTCGCTTAGATGCATCCAATTCAGCTTCTGTTCCACTATACTCTTTGTTATTCACAATGACGATCATGGCATGACTAGCTTCGTCCTCTGTACCGGTTTAACTGCATCCGAATAAAAATTCAATGAACACAATGACGATTATCTTTTTCATCGGAACCTCCTTATATGAGTAATTGTTGAATAATAACGTAAATTCCTGATAGGTAAAAGTCGCTTCCTTTACCAAGTATAAGGTAAAATCAGGAAAAGGAGGGAGATAGATGAAACCTCGGATTTTATTGTTGGGCATGTTCCATCTCGATCGTCCGGCAAATGGTGACATGATTCGTCCAGCAATTTTTGATGTCGCGTCAGAAAAAAGGCAACGAGAAATCCAAGAAGTTGTTAATCGATTGAATGCATTTCGACCGACAGGCGTTGCCCTTGAGACGTCACCTGAACGCATAAGTGACCTGCAACATACATATGACACCTATCAACATGAGAGCGATTTAACCGAAAATGAACGGCAACAAATTGGCTTTCGATTAGCCCGGATGGCGGGAGTAGCAGATCTCCATGGGGTCGATTGGAACGAAATCGTACCCGGCGTACCGGATTTAGGAATCGTCCGTTCACATCATCCGGAAGCCTTTGAGACGATCGTCGCGGCTGAGATGAAGCGGACAGAACAGTTAGAGCACGCGATGGAGCAGTCATCATTCTCCGAATGGCTCGATCGATTGCACGCTGAAGAAACGATTGCAGCGTCGGCTAGAATCTATGATCAAATCGAACGACTGGAGAGTGGTCGGATTTGGGTTGAACGCTACTGGCGAGTCCGCAATCAAAAGATCGCAAATCGTTTACTGCACCTCGCTCAGGCGAACGAACGAATCGTCTGTTTGTACGGTGCTGCGCACCTCCCGTTATTACGACAATATTTGAATGAATCGAACCAAGTCGAAGTGATGACGTGGAACGATTGGAACAACAAAAAGGAGTGTATGTAAATGCTATTTCACTACCATATTTGGACACCACATTTGGAAGAAACAGAAGCTTGGTACACGGCACGCGGATTTCACGTTTCCCAGCGCATCGGGAAGAAAGACGGAGAATTTTCGTCGTTCAATCCACCTCTATCATGGGATGATTTTCGAGCCGATCAAATTTTATTCCGAATCATTGAAATGAAAAGGGGAGCGGTCAATGTGACGATCGGATTCGGAAAAACGGTTCGTTTCGATCACATCGGATTTTTGATTCAGCCCGGTGACGTGCAAACGATTCTCGATCGCGCAGAAACGTTATCGTTCACCGTCCAAGCGAACGAACGGCGGACATTCTTGCAGACACCATACGGATTACGGATTGAACTGCAAGTCCATGAAGATGCGATTGCGGATACTGATGGAGCGACGCTTGAGCGTCTGATCCTAGCGACGCCGCGCGAAGGATTAGAGGCGGATTTAGCGAAACTGTTCGATCGACCGATTTCACAAATCCAAACCGTCCGCGGAGAGAAGACCGTCTTGCAAGAAGCAGTCTTTTCCGACGTATCGCTCGTAGGTACGGATCCGAACGGTGTTCAGCTCGTCTGCTCATAATCAACGAATACTTTGATCGGGAGATCTGGTGTTTCCATTAAGCTAGCGAAGCAACTGGCGAGCTCCGAAAACGAAGTCTCGTGTTCGAACAAAGCGGGCAATGTCGCGTGACGCTCGTCTGCAAAGAGCCAGTCTGCGTGCTTGCGGTAGTCCCAGCCGTCACTCGATGCAACGATCTGAAGTTCTTTCGCGTGAAACGCGGGCGTCAACGTCAAGGCTTCCCGGTTGCCGTCCGATAAGACGCAGATTGCACCATGAGGACGGACAGCAGATTGAAGCTCGGTAAAGGTCGCTTGGCGTCCGGAACATTCGATGGCGACGTCATACATACTTGAACCCGGTGTGACAACACGTGCACCTAATTGACGCGCTAACTCCGCTCGAGACGTAAGCGGCTCGAGGATATCAATCTGACGAACATTGACATAATGTCGCAAGTAATGCACTGTCAGCAAACCGATCGTACCCATTCCAGAAACTAAGACGCTTGTGTCGGATGTCAATGTCAGTTTTCGAACGCCTTTTGCCGCGTCACAAGACAGAATCAGTAGTAAGGCTTCACGTGGTGAGACGTGAGCAGGAACCGGGATGACCTTCGATTCAGGAACGATCGCTTGATCTTGATGTCCATAGAAGCTGACGATCCGATCACCCGGCTTGACGATTTGGACGGCGTCACCAACTGCAAGCACTTCGCCGTAACTTTCATATCCGGTCTCGAGTGGATAATCATAAACGGTTTCGGTCATATCTTGTTCCAGCCATTGGGGAAGTTCGGCACCGATACTGATGGCACCGGCTAGAGTGCGGACGTGGACGTCATGGATGCCAAGCGGCGGCAGTTCCCGAACAAGATAACCAGGCGTTTTCGACTCAACAAGACAGCAAATCGTTGTAGTGTTCAACATGTAAACCTCATTTCATTGTTGGATTGATGACATATGGATCAAGCATATACCACTTTACTTGTAAAATATAACAATTCGTAACAGAAATGATGTAGAATAAGAAAGAAAAGGAGGGAATCGAATGGAACCATTATTGATTTTGGCATTGCTCGTGTTCGCATTCTTGACGTATCGGTATAGTAAGATCCTCGTCCGAAAGGATATCTCTGCTGCAAACAAACGACTCGCAATCGTCTTTTATTTGATTGCCGTCAGTGGACTTGGCGCTGTCGTCTATTTCAACGTATAAGGAGGACCACCCATGCATTCAACGACTAAACGACGAATCGGTGCGTATATCATCAACCAAGCTGTTTATTTCGGACTTTCCTTCGTCATCGAAAAAACGGTGTTACGACGTGTGAAGTCAGAAGTCGTTCACGCTGTCGTGACACAACCGACAATCAGTTTTCTAGGAGAAGTCGCGCAATTAAAACTGTTGAACGGAAAAACGATTGGTGGTCGGATTTGCGGCATCCAGGTTGAAAGCGAGAACGGATTGCCGTTGACGACAAAACAAATTGTCCGCCGAACAGTCTATCGTGATACGGTCTCGCTATTTAAGATTCGGCCGTATTGGAAACCGTTTCTTGAGAACGGACAACGATTACCGGAAGATGACTTCGCGAGAACGATCGTCCGCTTGAATCAGGAGAAGCTAAATAATGAAGCTTGATTTTCATGTTCATTGTGTCCGTGCCTCTCAACCAACGGAAGCCATTCTGCTCTACCATGGTTGGGGCGGAACGGCTGTTTCTTATCTAGAGTTTGCGCGACAATTATCTGACGAAGGATACGATGTCTTCATCCCGGAACTTCTTCGACACGACCAGCGTGAACCGCTTGATCATCCATTTGATCCAGAAATAACGACGACCTATTTTTGGTCCGTCGTCGAACAATCGATTACGGAAGCGACAGCTATCATCGAACAATCAGGCTGGCATGTTTCAGACGTGATAGCGATCGGCGTCTCGATGGGTGGGTTCATTGCCCACGGGATCATGTCGCGTCAGCCGATTAAAGCACTCGTTGCGATTAATGGGGGCGGTGCCTATCTTGAAGCGGAACGTCAATTCCGCGTTCGCGACGGGCGACCTGCCATTAAACAGGTGGATGTACCATGGAAGCTCGATCCAATCAGTGTGATGGATGAGCGTCCGCGGTTGCTCCTGCACGGGGATGCCGATGACATCATTCCACTATCAATCCAGCAGTTCTATCACGCAACCGCTGTTCAAGCAGGTAGGGCACAAACGACTATTTTAGATGTTTTTCCAGATATCAATCATACCGTGACTGATGCTATGATCAAGCAACTGATCACATGGCTGAAGCACGTCAAACTTCAAGGGGCGACAGATGGACTACATACGCTTTCTTCGCAGTAAGGTTGGTCAAGAAAAAGTGATGTTGAACTTTGCGGATGGCATCGTCATCGACGAGGAGGGGCGCGTTCTTCTTCAAAAACGGTGGTAGCAACAAGCATGGGGCTTTCCCGGCGGCGCACTGGAACTGGGAGAGTCGCTCGTTGAAGCCGCACAGCGTGAGATTTTTGAAGAGACCGGTTTTCATGTCACGATCGAACGTTTGAGTGGTGTCTATTCGAAATACGAAGAGATGTATCCAAACGGGGATGTCGTCCAGCCGATCGTCCATTTTTTCGTTTGCCGAATCAATGGGGACGATTGACGATTGATTCCGATGAATCACTCGACGTTGCTTTTTTTGAAAGAGACCAAATGCCAGAGCTCTATAGCGAACTGCATCAAACAGCCTGGAACGATTTTTTGACGGAAACGGGTCCGGTCTTTCGATAATGCAAAACATCCTTCTGATTTTAACGTCAGAGGGATGTTTTTACATGCGACATATTCAGCGTTCAAAGCCACCTTCGGAATGGATGACTTGCCCGGTCACCCAGCCACCGTCAGGACTGACGAGGAATTGGATCAATCGTGCGACGTCTTCCGGCGCACCGATTCGCCCGAACGGAAAACTAGGTTTAAGCGCCGTCCGGGTTGCTTCATCCATCCAAGTCGAGTCTGTCGGACCCGGATTAACCGCATTGACGGTGATGCCAAGCGCTGCCACGGCTGCCGCGTAAGTCTTCGTAAATGTCGACAAGGCACCTTTTGTCGTAGCGTAAGCAATCTCGTCAGGCATCGGACCGAGATCCTGTCCGGACGTCAGTTGAATGATACGACCGGACGTTAGATGTGCTTCAACGAATTGTTTCGTGAAACGTGTCGCGAGCAACAACGGTGCCCGGAGATTGACGGCATAGTGTTGATCAAGACTGGCTGCATCAAGTGTTCGCCAATCCGTCATCGTCGAATGGGCAGCGTTATTGATCAGGATATTTGGTGTTCCAAAGTCTTCTACCTGATCGAATAAATCATCAGCGGCATCTGCTTGACCTAAATCAAGTTCGATCGCAAGGACGCGGGCACCTTGATTTTCAAGTTCGGTCGTAAAACTAGCCGCCCAATCCGCTGTTGCTTTAAAATAAGTAAAGACCAGGTCATGTCCAGACGAGGCAAGCTGGCGGCAAATCGCAGCTCCGATGTCGCGTGTCTGACTGGCACCGGTCACGATGGCAATCGGTCGTTTCGTCATATGTACGCTCCTTTACATAGATACATTCAAATAAATGAATGGTTCCAAATGTTTACAAAAACAGTATAGCGTAAGAAAGACAATGAACGGAAGCGTTATCATGATTTAACATACTGATTAAATGCATGTTTTGACTTGAAACGTGGTAAAGAAAAAGTGTACGAAATTAATCGTTAAACAGGTGGGGAAGGATGAATCGATCATGAAAGCAATCGTCTTATTCGACGGAGAATGTAATCTCTGTGACGCGAGTGTCCAGTTCATTTTGAAACGAGACCAAGGTTATCATGATTTTGCTTCGTTGCAAGGGGAAACAGGACAAGAAATCGTCCGCCGTCATCATCTTTCGGAAACGATCGACAGTGTCGTTGTGATTGACCGTGGTGTACCCTATATCAAATCAGATGCAGCGTTACGGATTGCCCGTCATTTAAAAGGTGGATGGCGTCTGTTGAGTGTGTTTCAGATTGTTCCACGTTCACTTCGAGATCGCGTCTATGATTTCGTTGCGAACAATCGTCATCGCTGGTTTGGACAAAAGCAGCAGTGCGCGTTACCGTCTCCGGAGACGCGAGCTCGATTTCACGACTAAAGATGAAAAACCGCGACGAATCGGTCGCGGTTTTATTAAGTACATGGATTTTTTCTCGTTAAGCATACAGATTAGGATCATTAAAAAATCGTTCTACCTACTTCTGAAAAAAATTGTAGATTTCAGTCCTTCCAATCCTTTAAGATAGTCGATATATGTGCAGATGCACGTTTGATTTAAATTAAGGTTCATTTGAAGGCTCTTGAGAAGAATGAGTTCTCGCTCTTTCATTATGAAGGATTAGAAAAGAAGGTGAAATGCATGAAGATGACTCGCTCTACGGACTATGCCATTCGTGTACTGATTTTTGCGGCGTCCCATCCGACTCGGCTCGTACAAATTCAAGAAGTGGCAACATATTATGATATCTCTAAGAACCACCTAATGAAGATCGTTCATGCATTGAGTAAGTTTGGTCTCATCATTTCCGTGCAAGGTCGTAATGGTGGCTTTAGATTAGCAAAATCACCGGACACGATCACACTGGGAGAAACCGTTCACCTTTTTGAAGAAGTATCTTATCTGGAAACCGTGTCTGTAACACATGACGATAGCAGTTTACAAAATACGCGTCGTGCATTCGATCGGGCGTTTTCGTCCTTCAAAGAAACGTTAAGTGCTTACACGTTGATTGATCTAATGGCGCCAACACGGGTTGATTGAAATTACGACCTGAAGCTGTCAAAGCGTCATCCTAAACGAAGCAGGGCGAGCCACATCAGTGGTTCGGCCTGCTTTTGTCTTACCCTGTACAGAGCATCAAGACGTTGCCGTCGGGATCTGCAAACGTAAAGTAAGCAAAATCATCGAAACGTTCGATGTCACGAATGATGGGTGCTTGTAGTGATAAGACGAACTGATAGGAGGCATCGATGTCCGTCGTATAAAAATTAAATAAGGCATGAGGGGAGGGACGATGTTGGTACGTTGCGTCATTCGAATGATCATCGAGCGTCAACCTCGTTGGACCTTCGAGTGGGAGATTGTAAATAGGTGACGAGACACGTGACACATCAAACGGCAACTGTAGTAACTGGTGATACCAAACGGCGGCACGTTTCACATCCTGAACATGCAAAAATACAGCGTTCATGCGAGGTGCAATGAGGTGGGTCGAAATTGACATGAGCATCTCCTCCTTTTTTCATACATGTTTCTTTCGGTAAACGCCTCTTAATTCCTTCAATCCCTATAAATGGAATATGTTATGATGTATCAGGAAAATCATTTACGAATTGGAAAGGAATGATGATATGGAAACCATCATTTGTACGACGTGTGGCGTCGAACAAATCAATCCAGAGCGCGAAACGTGTCCGATTTGCTTAGAGGAACGACAGTATGTCAATCCAACTGGTCAAACGTGGACGACGCTCGCTGCCATGCAAACGTCAGGAACGTATCAAAACGTCATTAGTGACGACGGAGCAGGCGTCTATGCGATTCAGACGACACCGGCGTTCGGGATCGGTCAGACGGCATATCTTGTAAAAGGAAAATCGTTCAACCTGTTATGGGACTGCATTACATATCTTGATTCAACAACGAAAGAGCAACTTGACGAATTAGGCGGGATTCAGGCGATTGCTTTATCACATCCGCATTATTACGCGACACAAGTCGAATGGGCAGAGACTTTTGATGTGCCGATCTATATTCATGAAGATGATGCGTCGTTCGTGACGCGACCAAGCGAACGCATCGTCTTCTGGAGTGGCGAACGATTGGAATTGGCGGAAGATGTGATGTTACATCGCATCGGTGGTCACTTCAAAGGAGCAGTCATCTGTGAACGAAAAGACGCATCAGCGGGTCTATTGTTGACAGGGGACATCATTCGGATCGTTGCCGATCGGGCATGGGTCAGTTTCATGTACAGCTATCCGAATGTGATTCCGCTTCCGGCAAAGACGGTCGCGCGAATGGCAGAAACGTTACGTCCGCTGCAATTTGAAAAATTATATGACGCCTTTCATCGGAAAATCGAAACCGGTGCGTCTGAAGCAGTAGCGCGCTCTGCAGAGCGGTACATTGCTGCCTTGAACGGGGATTGGTTCACGACATGAAGTCGCGCTTGATCGTCATTCGCGGGAATTCTGGTAGTGGAAAAACGACGCTTGCCAAAGCGTTACGATCGGTCTTACCGGATAGCATCTTGTTTTCACAAGATGTTATCCGCAGAGAGATGTTGAACGTAAAAGATGGACCAGGAAATCCGGCGATTCGCTGGATCGAGGAGTTGGTCGGACTTGCTGACGGACGCCACGCGACGATTCTGCTGGAAGGCATTCTTGCACAGGATTGGTACGGTGAGATGATTGACCGGTTGGAACGTCGCTTTACGTCACGGTACGCGGCGTATTATTTTGACGTCTCCTTCGAAGAAACCATTCGTCGCCATGCGATGCGCCAGCCGACGGAGTTTTCTGAGACGGATATGAAACGCTGGTGGATTGATCGGGATCACCGCCCGACGGATCGTCTGATTGCTGAGGATACATCGATAGAAGCCATGATTCAGAAAATAAAACAAGAGCAAAAAGGGGAGAGCGAATGACACACTACATTTTTGACATGGATGGAACGTTGTTTCAAACGAATGCCGTGCTTGCGCATGCGCTAGAAGATGTCTTTCATGAGTTGCGTCAGACGGGGCGCTGGGAGGGAGAGACACCAGTAGCCCTCTATCAGCAGATCATGGGCGTCTCGTTACCGGAAGTCTGGCAGACGTTGCTGCCGGACTTTTCAGCCACAGATCAACAGGCTGCGGATCAAAAATTTCGAAACAGCCTGGAGCAGGCAGTCAAGGCGGGGCACGGTTGCTTATATCCAGGAACGGTCGAGTTGCTAAGTCGTTTGAAACAAGCGGATCACTCTGTCTATATCGCCAGTAATGGGTGGCCATCCTACTTGTCAGCGATCGTGACGACGTATGGACTCGAAGCCTATATCGATCATGTCTATAGTATCGAAGACATCCGTTCCGGTGATAAATCGGCACTCGTACGGGAGATTTGTAAGACGCACGACATCTCGTCGGGCTACGTTGTCGGTGACCGCTTATCTGATTTCAAAGCGGCGCATGCGAACGGACTCGCTGCAATCGGTTGTCAGTTCGATTTTGCGCAAGAGCAGGAACTCGCAGTCGCGGACCGCGTCGTAAAAGAGTTGAGTGCTGTCTACTAAAAAAGGGGGCTGACTCCAAAAAAAGAATGACGCGTCTTTTCACGCCCTTTCCTCAGGCGAGACACAAGCCAGTTTTCCTGCTTTGTTGAAGCAGGAAAACGGGTCTTGTTCGTCTCTTACAACGCATAAATGCGTTTTTCCTGTAGGAGTGGCGTGTGACGCGTCATTTTTTTTATTACGAGATAAGGGAGGACAGATTGATGATCTGTCCTCCCTTTTACTTATAGCAATTATTCTGCCCACCAGAGAGCATCGTCTGGTTTCTTCGCAATCGACGCGACTTCTTTTTCACTCGATACAGTCGGATGCGACCCTTTCAGTGCCTTACCAGCTGTATTCTTAAAGAAGAAGAAGAACGTAACGAAGCCGATGACGCTGACTGCTGTTAAATAGAAAGCAGGAGCGAGCGGGTTTTGTGTCGTATGGACGAGCCACGTCGAAACGAGTGGCGTCGTTCCACCGAAGATCGAGACCGAGACGTTGAACGTCACGGATAGCGTCCGGTATCGGACATCCGTATAGAAGATACTCGGTAGAAGACTTGGCATCGTTCCTTCAAAGATCGCCAAGAAGAAGCCAAGGATGAAGATTCCGATCCCGACGAACAAGAGTGGTTTCAGACCAATCAAGAAGAACGACAAGATTGAAAGCAACGATAGTCCGGCTAACGCGAAAAGAACGATATTGCGATTGCCTTTTTTGTCACTAAGCTTCCCGAAGAAGTAAGCGAGCGGAATCATGATCACCATGACACCGGTGATGAGAATCGTACTTGTCGAACTTGACATGCCGATGACTTCATCGAGGTACGATGGCATGTAGGACAAGAGCATGTAGTTCGTAATGTTGAAGAAGGCGACAGCGATGAAACAAACGATGATATCACGTTTGTGGTCACGCAGGATTTCGCGGAATGTCGCGGGTTCTTCTGTATTTTCATTGATCTCATTTTCGAAGATCGGTGATTCATCCAAGTGGCGACGTAAATAGAGACCAAATAAACCGAGTGGTGCCCCAAGAATGAAGGGAATCCGCCATCCCCAAGATGCCATTTGATCATCCGATAAGGTGACGAAAAGTGTTGTAGCCAGTAATGAGGCGAGAATATATCCACCGAGTGTACCGATTTCAAGTCCACTTCCGAGGGCACTCCGTTTGTTATCTGGTGATGACTCAGCGATGTAGACCATTGCGCCGGCATATTCACCGCCAGTCGAGAATCCTTGTAAGATCCGGGCTAACAATAACAGGATCGGTGCCCAAATTCCGATTTGATCGTAAGTTGGTAATAGACCAATGATGAGCGTGGAACCGGCCATCATGACGATCGTCGTTGTTAAGACGACCTTCCGCCCGAGTCGATCTCCAATTCGTCCAAAGACGATTCCGCCGATTGGTCGCATTAAAAAAGCGATCGCAAACGTCGCAAACGTAAAGACGAGCTTCAGTTCATCATTTTCAACAGCGCTAAAGAAGTTTTGACTGATGATGATTGCGAGATAGGAATAAAGACCAAAATCGAACCATTCCATCGCATTCCCAATTCCGGTCGCGTAGACACTCTTTTTGGTTTGCTGCATGTCAACGACATTGACTTTTTCTTTTCTGAATTTCATAAGTTCTGTTCACTCCCTTTAATAAGTTCGTATCGTACCATAGCAGGAAATGAAGTCAAGTTGCTAATGTGCTTAACCACTTGGAAATGACTGAAAATGGCTCTGTGCCTGGAGTTGTCAAACCGTTGCGACTCTAAGGACGAACAAAGGTGTGCATTTTTTATGAAAAAAATTGAAATTTTTTTGGGTGTTTTCATAAATTCGAAACAATTTTCATGTGTTTTCACAACGAAAAAATCAGTAATCCGTCTTTAGGATGAGGGAAAGAAAACTATATTTTGGTAATTTTTAAAATGAGGGTGGAAAGTAAAGGAGAATGCTTATGAAGAAGAAATGGATCGCCATTGTATGTCTTGGGCTCATTGTAGTCGTCGGTGGTTGGTATGCTGGATTTCAAGAATCAAAAGTATCCGGTTTTCCGATGCCGCGATTTGCTACGGCAGTTGAAAAACAAGGCGAGTGGAAAATCAAAACCCGTCTAGTCTCGGAAACTGACGGACCGGGTTTACTCTATGGGACTCGGATTCGCCAAGCCGATTGGAAAGAACTCGATCTTGAAGGAACGACAGCGTGGTATGAAAAAGACGGGAAAGTGATTGCCTTGACGACGTTTGATGGGGAACTGTATCTCGAAAATTCGAGTAAAGAAGAGATTCGGTTATAACACAATGAAATGAGACAACGATTGGCTTGTCTCATTACTGTAAGCACTTCAAAAGGATTGCATGGGCATCAGCTCATGCAATCCTTTTTGTTTTAATCATCTTCGGAAGAGGAGAGTTGTTTATGTGTCTTAGAATCGTAAATTTTATAGGAAATCGGAAATCGATGGTTCTTTGTTGAAATGACGCGACAGAAATAGGGCACGTCTTCTCCGTACGCTCCTAATTCCGGATAATCTTGAAAGGTAAAATCCTCATAATCTTCGGTTGAGTCGAAAATAATAGACATGGATTGTGTCTTTCCTGAGTTTTCCTCTACATAACAGTCACCTTTGATGACAGCGTAGTCCTTGAAGACGATTTGCGATAGGCTAGGGACCGTCCAGTAAAGTAGTCCAAATCCAAGTAACGTGATGAAGATGAACTGAAGTTTGTCTTTAAATGTTTCTGTCGAGTCTTTCCATGTATCAATCGTAAAGAAGATGCCACCAAAAAGTGTAATGATTCCGAGTATAAGCATTCCGTAATACAGAATGAGTTCACGATTCATTTGATTTAGCTCCGTTCTTCATAAATATAGTCCATTCGCCTGAACGACGAAATGCGAATGTTCATAATGGTATGTGATGATGGAATAGTCGAACGGACGACCGTTCGTCAAATGAAATACTGTCTCGATCGTTAATCCAGGATCGCCCTCGGTGAGATCCAGATGATGAGCCGACTCAGCGCTTAACTTCCCGACGTGCATGTACATATCCGAGAACCCAATATTCAATTGGAGTGCCGTCTCTAAGTATTCGAAGATCGACTGCTCGACGATTTCACGATTTAAATACGGAACGATCGATTGGCGATAATAAGACTCTTCGAGACAGAGGATCTTGCCATCGATGTAGCGGATTCGCTTGACGTAATAAACCGTCTCACCTGCCTCGATCCCGAGATTCTTCGCGATGTTATTCGTTGCAGACATTGGTTCGAGTGCGAGAACGGTCGACTCAATCGTATGACCGACGAGATTCTGCTTGAATCCTTGGGTCGAGAACAGACGAATGTAGCCGGTGCGATTCGTCTTCCGGACAAAAATCCCGCTTCCGCGGACTTGAAAAATGATTCCTTTTCGTTCGAGTAACTCAAGTGATTTTGTCATCGTCGTCTTACTGACGGCGAACTGCCGGATCAACTCTTCAAGAATCGGTAGTTTGTCCCCTTGTTTCAACTCATGTTGTTCTATGTACCGTTCGATTTCATCAGCCGTCTGTTGGTATTTCAGCATAGGACACCTTCTTTTCTTGCGAACTTTTTCTTTCTTTAGTATAGCATAAGCCTTCTGTTGATTAATAACATGTTAAATTTAATTATTTATGTATTGATTAATTGTGCATGTACAATTAAAATGAAAGGGTATTCAAGCGTCATATTCAGGGGAGGGACACGATATGGGCAAGGTTCGCGATTATCAACAATTGGCGCATTCGATATTAGAAGCTGTCGGTGGCGAAGACAACGTCATCAGCGCCGTCCGATGTGCAACTCGACTTCGTCTTGTCTTGAAACGATCGGATTCGTCAGCTAAGGAAACAGTCAGTGCACTACCTGGCGTCATTACGGTCGTTGAGTCTGGCGGGCAGTTTCAGGTCGTCATTGGTCAACACGTCGGAGAAGTCCATCAAGAATTTTTGAAGCTCGTCGATTTGGAGCAACCAGAAACGGAAGAGGCGCCGAAAGGGACGGTCCTCAACCGAATCATTGCGACGATGTCAGCCGTCTTTGCACCGTTCGTCTACATCTTAGCTGCAGCGGGGATTCTGCAGGGAACTCTGATTTTGACGACGCTTGCTTTTCCGGCATTCGCGAAGACAGGTACTTATGAAGTCTTCAGCTTCATCTCATGGGCACCATTTACGTTCTTGCCGATTTTCATTGCCATCACGGCAGCGAATCATTTTAAGGTCAACGCCTTCATCGCGGTCGCCTGTAGTGCGGCACTGGTCAGTCCAACATGGGCAGATATCGCAGCACGCATCACTGCCGGTGAATCCATCACGTTCCTAGGAATCGCTTTATCCGGTACAACGTATACGTCATCGGTCTTACCGCCATTATTCCTCGTCTGGATTTTGTCCTATGTCGAGCGATTCCTGAACAAGACGATCCATGAAGTCATTCGTCCGTTGTTCGTCCCGTTCTTCAGTATGGTGTTGATGGTGCCGCTTACGATTCTCTTGATCGGGCCGATCACGACGCTTGGTGCAGAAGGGATCGCAAACGGGTATAACTACTTAGCGGAGAATGCTCCTGCGGTAGCTGGTCTCATCATCGGTGGCTTCTGGCAAGTCATCGTTATCTTCGGTGTCCACTGGGGTGTCACGCCGATGGTGCTCGCAAACTTTGAGCAATATGGTCGCGACTCGTTCCAAGCCTACCAAACGATTGCCGTCATCGCCCAAATCGGTGCTGTCATCGGAGTCATCTTGAAAGCACGCAACAAAGAAACGAAAAAAGTCGGGGTCTCAGCCGGACTGACGGGCATCTTCGGTATCACGGAACCAGCCATCTATGGGGTGACGCTCCGTTTTAAAAAACCGTTTATCTATGGCTGTATCTCGGGAGCAATCGGCGCAGTCACGGCAAGTTTCTTTAAACCGTATTACTTTGCCTACGCCGGATTACCGGGACCATTGACGCTCGTCAACGGCATCGATTCCGACTATCCATCGTCGATCATCGGCTTATTGATCGGAACGGCGATTGCCTTGATTCTACCGATCGTCTTGATTCAAGTGTTCGGTTTTGGGGAGCAGGCTGCTCCGGTCGTAGCACCTGAAAGTACAGCGACACCAGTTGCAAAACAGGAAGTCAGCGCAACTCTGACAAACGAAGAGACGCTTCGCGCACCACTTGAAGGAACGATTGCTGCTTTATCAGATGTACCGGATCCTGTCTTTGCTTCCGGTGCGATGGGACAAGGGGTAGCGATTCGTCCGACGAACAACCGGGTCACGGCTCCGTTTGACGGTACCGTCGTCATGGTCGCTCCGTCAGGTCACGCGATCGGATTACGCTCGACGAGTGGTGTCGAAGTTTTGATCCATGTCGGTCTTGAGACCGTGACGCTCGACGGTAAACCGTTTACGCTTCACGTCAAAGAAGGCGAATCCGTGACGATAGGCGATCTACTCGTAACGTTTGATGCGACAGCGATTGAAGCGCATGGACTCGAGACGATCACGCCAATCATTATCACGAACACTCAGAGTTATGCACAAATCCTACCGACGGACGAGACGGTCACGACGGCAAATACACAAATTTTGACGATCATCAAGTAAGAGAAAAAGAAGGAGGACATGAAGATGAAGACATTACCAAACGATTTCTTATGGGGCGGTGCGTTAGCAGCGCATCAATTCGAAGGTGGCTGGAATGCTGGTGGAAAAGGACCGAGCGTCGTTGATGTATTGACGGCAGGAGCACACGGCGTTGCACGACGTATCACGGATCAGGTAGAGGAGAATGAATTTTATCCGAATCACGAGGCGATTGATTTTTATCACCGTTATAAAGAGGACATCGCCCTGTTCGCTGAGATGGGACTAAAGTGTCTCCGGACGTCAATCGGTTGGAGTCGGATTTTCCCAAACGGAGACGAAGCGGAACCGAACGAAGAAGGACTGAAGTTTTATGATGACGTCTTCGACGAATTACTGAAATACGACATCGAGCCGATCATCACGTTGTCGCATTTTGAGATGCCACTCCATCTTGCGCGTGAATATGGCGGTTTCCGCAACCGGAAAGTAGCGCTGTTCTTCGAAAAATTCGCGGAAGTCTGTTTCACGCGTTACAAAGACAAGGTCAAGTACTGGATGACATTCAATGAAATCAACAACAAGATGGATGTCAGCAATCCATTATTCCTCTGGACGAATTCCGGTGTCCTCCTTGATCCGGAAGAGAACGCGATGGAAGTCATGTATCAAACGGGACACCATGAGTTGCTCGCGAGTGCACTTGCCGTCGCGAAAGGGAAAGCGATCAACCCGGACTTTGAAATCGGAGCAATGGTCTCACACGTACCGATCTATCCGTACTCATCGCATCCGGAAGATATTCTGCTCGCTGAGACATCGATGCGTCAGCGCTACTTCTTCCCAGACGTCCAAGTCCGCGGCTACTATCCGTCTTATGCGTTGAATGAGTTCAAACGGGAAGGGTATGATATTCCGATTCTAGACGGTGACGCAGAAATCTTGCGAAACGGAACGGTCGACTATCTTGGATTCAGTTACTACATGTCGACGACCGTCAAACATGATGCTGTCGTCAATAACACGGGCAACATCGTCAACGGTGGTCTCGCAAACGGCGTTGAGAACCCATACATCCAGTCGAGTGATTGGGGTTGGGCAATTGATCCGGTTGGTCTCCGATATGCGATGAATCGTCTATACGACCGCTATCAGATTCCATTGTTCATCGTCGAAAACGGCTTTGGTGCAATCGATACGATCGAGGATGGTCAGATTCATGACACGGCGCGAATTGATTACTTGCGTGCGCATATCGAAGCATTCAAAGCAGCTGTACTCGAAGATGGTGTCGAGTTGATTGGTTACACGCCGTGGGGCGTCATCGACATCGTCTCCTTTACGACAGGGGAGATGAAAAAACGCTACGGCATGATCTACGTCGATCGGGATAACGAAGGTCACGGATCGATGGAACGGATGAAAAAGGATTCGTTCGATTGGTATCGTCACGTCATCGAGACAAATGGTGCTGCGTTACACGGTTCAGAGACGGCAAAATGATGAAGTAAGGGGTAACGGAAAAAATCCGTTGCCCCTTTTTTAAAAGAATTAGAATGAAAAAGAAGTTGGGTATGGCACACTAAGGAAAAAACGGGGGACCGGTAAATGATCAAGAAACGCTATGCCGATCGACGTGACTGGCGTCGCATCACACAACGACACTATGTTCATGAACAGGTAGACAGCGAAGTGTTCGTAGGACATGTGACACTCCTTCAACTCATTGAAGTCGCTTCACCGTTAGACGTCCGTTATGGTGACGAAACGATTCGAATCGCTGACGCTGGTTACGTCTGGGTACAACAATTCCCAAGCGATGCCCATCATGCCGTGACCTCGATGTTTGACGCCGCAGGTCAGTTGGTACAAACCTATATCGATATCTGTCTTCGTACCGGAGTGGAGGACGGACGAGTCTACTGGGAGGATTTGTTTCTCGATCTGATCTCCTTGCCATCGGGACAAGTTTTGTTAATCGACACGGACGAACTAGAAGCAGCACGAGATCAAGGGGATGTCTCACAAGCGGAATATGCGCTCGCTTGGGTAGAAGCGAAGCGACTGCAAAAACAACTACAAGATGGATCTTTTCCGCTCGTCGCACACGCAGAAGTGATGAAACAGCAACTTAAACAGGGAACACCGCGTTGACGGGGTTCCCTGTTTTTTAGGCGTGTCGCTCTGCTTTAACTTCGTTCGTCGTAAAGTACCGTTGCTTGCGCGGGAGGAGAACCAATCCGAGAAAACAGATTGTCACGATCACGAGGAGGCAGGCAAATAGAATCGTACTGAAGCGAATCGACCAGATATCACCGAGCAGACCGATGCCGACGATCGCTAGAATCTGTAGCAGACTGACCCCGACTCCGTAAAGACTCGTAAAGCGTCCCATTAAGTGTAGTGGAATATTCGTTTGTTGGAACGTTAGGAAACCGGTCCCCGCAAATGCGTGGAAACAACCGAGCAACAAGAAACCGATACAGACGATTGAAAACGAATTCGCACTTGCATACAGCATGTAACCGGCAGCGACAAATACATAGCCAATCGTCAGCATCATCCGAACGGAGAGGGTTTTAGCGTAGCGAGCGACGACCCAGCTGCCGGAGACGGAACCAATCCCAGTCAGACTCATCAGTAAACCATAGTCGGTTTCCGATAACCCGATGCTTCGCTGTAAAAAGATGACTTCTTGTGTATCAAGCGCAAGTGTCGCGATCATCATCAGCATCGCGAGGATATACAATCCGGTCACGTAGCGTGCACTTTTGCTGAACTGATAGACAAGCCGCCAATCGGATATAATGTCTTGCAGCCGCATCCCTCGTTCGACCGCAGCAGTAAAACGCGGCAAGCGCATCAGCAGGACAGCTGATCCGAAAAACGAGACGGCGTTGAGCCAAATGGCAACGTCAGCAGAAGCAACATAGAGCAGTCCTCCAGCGAGAGCAGGCCCGATCAAAAAGGCACCAGACGTGATCAGACTACGATAGGCATTGAACGACGCCCGATCGTTTTGAGGAACAAGCGTCGTGATGTAGGTCAACGTTGCCGGTTCAACGACCGCTTTGATGATGGCTAAGGCGATCAAGTCGATGTAAAGCAACGATAGTGGTAGAAATGGCATGATACCGATTAAGAAAGCACGCAACAAATCAGTCTGAATCAATAGTCGACGTAAGTCGGATCGGTCGACCCAACTTCCCGCGAACGACTTGATGACGAGAGAGACGACCGGACTGATGATCCAAAGCGCAGCAACGGCTGACGCAGAGCCGGTCAAGCGATAGATGTATACGTTGATCGCAACGAGATAAATGAAGTCACCAAACTGTGAAATACCGAGCGCACTTAAGAGAATTCGTTCCCGAGAAGACATGACAGCATCCTTTCTTACATCATTTTCCAATAGTATACCAGAAAATTCAGATAACGTTTTCGTATATCTCTATACTTTTTATGGAAGAGTGGGTATACTTGGAAAAAATCAAAGGAAGAAGGGTTCAATCATGTTAACGACCATCGATTTATATCAAGCTTTGCCTGTACTTGAAACGGAACGACTTCGTTTGCGACCGGTTCGCACAGAAGATGCAGCAGATATCTATGCCTACACGAAAGATGAAGAGACGGCGCGTTATGTCAGCTGGCATGCGCATAAAAGCCTCACGGATTCTGAACAATTCGTCGATCACATCCTTCGTCAATACGAACAAGGGAATCCGGCACCTTGGGCGATTGAAGACAAAACGAACGGACGAGTCATCGGAACGATTGATTTCATCAAAGTCTCGTTTGAGCAACAGCAAGCAGAACTCGGTTATGCGCTGTCGCGCGAGTACTGGGGGAAAGGTTTGATGCCGGAAGCGGCAGCGCGTCTCGTGCAGTACGGCTTTGAGACACTCGGACTCGAGCGCATGCAAGCCCGTTGTTTTGTTGCGAATGATGGATCTGCTCGTGTCATGGAAAAGATCGGTATGACGTTTGAAGGGATCTCGCGGAGTGCTTTATTCGTTAAAGAGCGTTTCTGGGACTTAAAAATTTACGCGATCACGCGTAGCGATTACGAAAGGAAGTAAGCGATGGGTTCACGACTAATGCATGCCTACATCGGACAACGATTGATTACGTTACTTCCGGAACTAGACCCTGCTCGATTCCTTATAGGTACGATCGCTCCTGATGCACGCCACGACGAGAAGGAGCAAGCCCACTATTATACGGGTGAATTAGCGAGCGGAACACGAGCGATTGACTACGAAGCGTTTTGGAGAGACTCGGCGTCTTGGAATCCATCTTTTCGAAGTGGCTATTACGTCCATCTGATAGCGGATGATATTTGGTTACGCGGTTTTTATATGGGGTGGTTACGGCAAGCGATCATAGCTGACGCCTCGATTGGTTCAAGGTATCATGATGACTTCAGGCGGTACAATACACGCATTGCTCCGTTCGTGAACTGGAATGAACAAGCGATCAACGGAGCGCTTCATGAAGTGAGTGTGCAGTCGAGATGGAAAGCACTTCCGCATTTCATTAGAGAGGTAGAGGAGGATCGACGAACCGTTCTGCCACAAGAATATGATATCTTGTTGCCGTGTCAATTGGATGGATATATCGAAACAGCGATTGAACGTTCCTTCCATCACTTAGGTGAAAAAGGGCTAAAGATTGTTCCGACCAAAGAATCATCTCCGAATCATTGAAATGACCCATTTGACGATCCCGAATAAGATGTAGCAGCATCCGTTCAGCAGACCAATCCACATCAGGTTAATCAGACTTTCTAAACCTTCAAACCAATCCATGACTGGTGTAACGAATAAAGCGAATACAAAAAGTACCATGACGGTCCAACTGATGGTTGGAATCAGGAAGAGAATTGTTAAGCCGGCGACTACAGCTGGTACGATTCGTTTATAGATAAGATAGATTGCTGCCACGTTCAACGATAAAATATAGATTACAAACGCAATTAAAAATAATTGCGACATAAAATCACCTCCGAATAACAATAAGACGAAGAACGCATCCATTTAGATTAGGATGCGTTTTTCTATGTTTATTGTAAGATGTCTTGAAAATAATCGTATGCATACGGTTGAACAAAAAGAAAATCGATTTTTAAATTTTAATTCAAAGCAAAACACTCGGAATAAGTTTAGAACTATGTTATATTGGAAATAAGAAAAGTAAGGAAGTAAGGAATACAAGAAAAACACAGAAAGAAGGAAGTTCGTGATGGAGCTATCAAAGTTAACGTCAAAAGGACAGATCACCATCCCCAAAAAAATTCGGCAGGCCTTGCAAGTGGAGGAAGGAGATCGCGTGGCATTCATTGAGGAGGACGGGTTTGTCATCATGGCGAAAGCGGATTTGAAACAGCTGCATGACCTTCAAGATATATTGAGCGATGAGACGTTCAAGACACTCATCCACAAAGCAAATCATCATTTGTAAAAACAAAAAAAGGAGGAAATAACAGATGGATATGCGCGAAGTAGATTTACCAGGAATCGGACGGAAGTTCGAAGGCATCACGACACGAGGAGATAAGGTGGTCGTCATCGTCCATGACGACGGACGACGCGAAATGCATCATTATGATGACGATGATTTTGATGAGAGCATCTCGAGCGTGACGTTCAATGATGCAGAAGCTCGTCAGATGGCAGGGATTCTCGGAGGATTATCTTATAAGCCAAAGGATCTTGAAAAAATTGAACTCGCGTTTGATGATCTCGTCATCGAGTGGTTCAAAGTCGGTCAGGATTCAAAGGTCAACAATCGAACGATTGGGGAACTCGATGTCCGTAACCAATATGACATCTCGATCATTGCAGTGCTTAAACATGACCGTTCGAAATCGTTAAATCCTGGACCAGAAACGCGCCTTGAAGCGGGAGATACGATTGTCCTGTCAGGAGAACGTCAAAACGTCCGTCACATCACGAAAGCATTATTCTCAATCGAAGGAGGCGGATAATATATGGATCATCTCATATTTGAAGTCGGTACCGCGCTTATCTTAGTGGCGATCGCGGCAGTGCTCGCGAACAGACTCAATTTCTCAATCATCCCGTTTCTGATTATTCTCGGGATGATTGTTGGACCGCACGCTCCGACAATCGGGATACTAGACTTCAAGTTCATTGAAAGTGCTGAGTTCATCAGTTTCCTCGGACGAATTGGAGTCCTATTCCTCTTGTTCTATCTCGGACTCGAGTTCTCGATCGGTAAGTTGATCCGGTCTGGAAAATCGATCGTCACGAGCGGAACGATCTATTTATCGATTAACTTTACAGGTGGTTTACTCTATGGATTCATCGCCGGATTCCCACTCTATGAAGTACTCGTCATCGCCGGAATCATTACGATCTCCTCGAGTGCGATCGTGGCGAAAGTCCTCGTTGATCTCCGCCGGACTGGTAACACGGAGACGGAATTGATTCTTGGAATCATCATGTTCGAGGACATTTTCCTCGCTGTCTACTTGTCGGTCTTATCGGGACTGCTTCTCGGTGGTGGGACGACATTACTCGCATCCCTCACATCGATCTTGATCGCCCTCGGCTATATGTTGTTGTTCTTCATCGTCGCTCGGAAGGCAACACCGCTTTTGAATAAGATGCTGAAGATCGCCTCGGATGAAGTCTTCATCATCGTCGTCTTTGCTGCCTTGTTCTTCATCGCCGGATTCTCGGAAACGATTCATGTTGCAGAAGCAATCGGGGCGTTGTTACTCGGCCTCGTCTTCTCAGAAACCGACCAAGGTGAGCGGATCGAACATCTCGTCGTACCATTCCGTGATTTCTTCGGTGCGATCTTCTTCTTCAGTTTCGGATTGAGCATCGATCCGACGATGTTACTTGACGCCGTCTGGCTCGCACTCGGTGCCGTCGTCATCACGATCATCGGGAACTACGTGGCCGGTATGATTGCGGGGCGTAAAGCAGGCTTGTCACACAAAGCATCCTCGAACATCGGCTTGACGATTGTCTCGCGTGGGGAATTCTCGATCATCGTCGCGAATCTCGGAATCGCTGGTGGGTTGATGGACATCTTGTCACCATTCTCTGCTTTATACGTCTTGATTCTCGCCATTCTCGGACCGTTGATGACGAAGGAATCAAAACGGATTTACAACGTCATGAATAAAATCTTCAAGTGGACGGAACCAAAAGCGAAAAAGACGAAGAAAAATGCCTGACTGATATAAACGAACAACCGGTTCGCTTTCCCGAACCGGTTGTTGTTGTTTAAGTCAAGACTTCATACGTCGCCATCAGGAATTGTCCCGAATGGCGACTCGCTGTCAAACGAAGATTGGTTTCACTCGTTCCTTCCGGAAACAGCGGGATACCTGTTCCAAGGATGACAGGGGCGATCGCCAGTTCAATCGAGCGGATGCGCTTTAAGCGCAACGCTTCTTGAATCAACTCGCCACCACCGATCAGCCAAACGTTACCTTCGATCGTTGGCGAAATCCGGTCGAGCAGTTGATCGAGCGGTTCATCCGTATAGGTGACCGTCTCAGACGTTCGTTGCGTCCGGCTATAGATATAACTCGGAATATCTGCGTAAGGGTATGTCTCGCTGAGTTGTAGGACTTCATCATATGTTTTTCGTCCCATGATGACGGCACCGACTTGATCATAGAACGCTTGATAACCATTATCCCCGTCTCCGGCAACGGCAAATAACCAATCAAGTGAACCATCGAGTCTGGCAATTTTCCCGTCAAGACTACAAGCGATATAAAGAACGGTCGTAGGTTGTGACATCCATAATTCCTCCTTTTGCATCGTGTGACTTCATCTTAGCGTATAATGACGACAAAAGATGTCGTCATTATAGGAGGAACTGTATGAATACGAGACAATGGCGTTTAGTACGCTTGTTAAACCGGGGCGAACACTTCTCTGCACGGATGCTCGCGGAAGAATGTCAGGTGTCGATCCGGACGATTCAACGAGACATGACGGTACTTGAAGCAAATGGTTATCCAATCTATAGCGAACCTGGCGTAGCAGGGGGGTACCGGATGTTGCCACATCGGAACATGCCGCCACTCGTTTTGACGGATGAAGAGACGATTGTCTTCTTCATCCTTCTGGAATGGATTAGTCAGATTCCTGATTTTCCATTCGGAACGATTCGTCAGGAAGTCGCTGAACGCTATGCGAACGAGTTACCGAAAATGACGGAGCAACAGATTGTAAAATGGAAAGACCGCTTTCGCTTTCAAACGGTCGACACACCACCGTCGCCGCAAAATCCAGCGTTACTCGACTTGTTAGAGAGCGGACGGATGGGGAATATTCTGTATGAGACGACAAAAGGACGACGCATGATCGTCGTAGATCCGATTGGTTTATCGTTCGAACAGAATCGCTGGTACTTCTATGGACAGACGAATCGAGGGTATCGCCAGTTCCGTGTTGATCGGATCAAAGACGTGACGCTTCATGAGTTGCCAGCAACCGAGTTAACCTTTTCAGATTTGGAACAAGACATGACACGTGTACCGATGACGACGGTGAAACTGGAATTATCACCATTAGGCGAACGGTTGCTAGAGGGGATTTTACCGATTCATTCGGAACGAACATGGTTGGTTCCGGAAACCGAACTGCCGTATCTCGGACGCCAATTGATGCGGCTCGGTCCGGAAGTTCGAGTCCTTGAACCACTCGAACTCCGGGAGCAGTTGATTCGTCAAGCAGAAGAAATGATTGCTGTGCAACGGTCCGATAAGGCGCTCGGACAGGATTGATTAAAAAACTATGTTAGGATATAGGTAGAAAGAAACAATAGAGGAAGGGGTCTTCCATGGAAACACTATCATTGATTTTATTGATGCTTGCGCTTATTTTATTGACGCAAGTCATCGGACATTACATCCGTTTCATCCCAACGGCTTTGATTCAAATCATTGCCGGAACCGTCGCCGCTCTCCTGATGAGTGGTTTGACGATCGAGGTCGAATCCGAGTGGTTCCTCCTCTTATTCATCGCACCGTTACTTTACAACGATAGTTCTCACTTCCCACGAGAAGATTTATGGCGGATGCGGACAGCGATCTTCGGGAACGCGATCATTCTCGTCTTGTTGACGACGATCGTCGGAGGGTACTTCATCAACTGGTTGATTCCAGTTATTCCAGTCGCTGCTGCCTTTGCTTTAGCTGCGATTTTATCGCCGACCGATCCGATTGCCGTCAACGGGATTGCGAAACGTGTCCAGATTCCAGAACAGATTCTGACGCTCGTCCGTGGAGAATCGCTGATCAATGACGCTTCAGGATTAGTTGCGTTCAGTTATGCGGTCGCTGCTGTCGTCACAGGGTATTTCTCGCTTCAAAGCGCAACGACTGAGTTCTTCTACATGTTCATCGTCGGAGCATTGATCGGATTGACGATTTCACTCGCGATGAACTTTCTCAAGGTTCGCTTGCGTCGCGCCGGCATTGAAGATGTTGTCTTTTATGCCTTATTGCAAATTTTAACGCCATTCATCATCTTCTTCATCGCCGAAGAAGGGTTTCACGCGTCAGGCGTCATCGCTGTCGTGACAGGTGGTATCTTGCATGCCTTGATCAAAGAACGGACGGAAACGTTCTTTGCACAAGAGCAGACGTTGACGGATAACATCTGGACGATGATTGCGTATACGTTAAACGGGATTATCTTCTTATTGCTCGGTTTGACGTTGCCGGAAGCGACACGCGAGATTTTTGCAGATGATGCGATCAACAACTGGCGTCTCATGCTATATGTCATCGAGATCGGTTCATTCATTCTCGCGATCCGTCTCGTCTGGACGATGTTCTTCAATTGGTTCGATCATCGGTTCTTTAAAAAAGAGGACCGCGATCATCGTCGACCGTCCTTCAAACAAGATTTAATCACGACACTGGTCGGGGTTCGCGGAACGATCACGATGGTCGGGGTCTTGTCATTACCGTTCTTGACGGAGTCCGGCGAAGCCTTCCCGGAACGCTCATTGATCATCTTCCTTGCAGCGGGAGTCATCATCTATACACTCGTTCTCGCAACGATTCTCTTACCGGTCTTGAACCGGGGAGAAGCGGCTACACCGATCGCACTCGACCTGAATGCCCAAAAACAACGGATGATTCGCCGTGCAATCTCAGAAATCAAACAAGTGACGGACGAAGACAATGCGGTCGTTGCGTTTGATCTCCTTAATGAGTATCATGTCATGCTTCGGTTGCTTCGGGCACAGGAAAAAAGTCAGGAAGAGCTCGATCAATTCAATGATCAATTGAAAGCACTGCGACTGGAAGCCGTCCAGTGGGAAAAGGAAGAATCAAAACGTTTCGTCGCTGAGCACAAGGTGCCGGATCTGTTGAAGAAGGATGTCTTCCGCTCGATCGAAAACCGTCGTAAGGCGATCGGCAAGGATTCGCGTTTCCAAATCGTCCAACCGATTCGAAAATTGTGGTGGAAGCGGAAACGATCGAACATGTCATCTGACGCGTTGATTCAAATGACACAAGTCGAGCATGAACTGTATGAAAAGGTAATGGGCACAGTAATCGAACGTCTCGAGAATTGCCGCTCATCGTACCCACCAGACGTCGTTCAAAGTGTGCTGGAATTCTATAAACGACTTCGCTTCAAACATACGCGTTGGTCGTCACCAATCGGTGGCAAGGACGTCGATCAGCAAAAAGAAGAACTTTGCTTGAAAGCTATCGAAGTTCAGCGTCTTGAAATCGCGAATATGTCGAAAGAAGGGGATCTCTCGAACGAAGAGGAGAAGGAATTACGTCGCTTCATTCACTACATCGAGAGTGTCGTTCTCTACGAATACGTCGAATAACAACGAGACTGTTCGTTTGTCACATATTTAAAAGGAGCACGTTTTCTCTGAAAAAGAGAATCGTGCTCCTTTTGTGCGTTTTGATTTAAATCATGTATAGCGTCTTTTGGACTGCGTAGCGTTGATGGTCGTGAAATAGATGTTCGATTGCTTCAACCGGGTCGATCCATCGTAAGGCATGATCATCCTCAATCGGATCTTGTACTTTCTGCCCAGCATCACAACGATAGAACTGCCCTTCGTTCAAATAATATGCCGTTTCGTTTTGTGAATAGAAATGTTGATTGGCTCGTCCGATGGAATCACCGATTTCGATGTCCATCCCCGTTTCTTCTAGTACCTCTCTTTTAAGACAGTCTTCATACGTCTCATAGGTCTCGATACCGCCACCTGGAAGAAACAACTTACCGTCCTTTTTTTGAATGACGGCAATTTTACCTGTTTGAGAGTCGCGCATGACCGCATAAACAGCAGGTCTTGTTATGTAGTGTTGGTTCTGTTCTTGTTGCCCGAAGGTGATGACATCCATTCTTAAATCACTCCTTTTCGTATAATCATTTGAATTCAATCATACCTTACAAAATAGTATGTAAGCATGCCAAACAAAAACCCCTCATTTCACTCAAGAAATGAGGGGTGACCTATGGGTAAAGATCGTTTGTTTCAAACGAAATGTTTAATTGATTAACCGAGTGACAAGTATTTGACTTCGAGATAATCTTCGATGCCGTAGACGCCACCTTCACGGCCAAGACCACTCTCTTTGTAGCCACCAAATGGGGCTTGTGCAGCTGATGGCGCACCATCGTTCAGACCGACGATCCCGTATTCGAGTCGTTTTCCGAGCAGCAATGCTTCATCGATGCGTTCAGAGAACGCGTAAGCCGCCAGTCCGTATGGTGTGTTGTTCGCCCGTTCGATGACTTCATCAAGCGTCTCAAAGACAGAGATCGGTGCGAGCGGACCAAACGTCTCTTCCTGCATGCAAAGCATACCTTCAGTAACATTCGCAAGCACGGTTGGAGTGACGAAGTAGCCGACAGATTCGTCAATCGTACCACCAGTCAGAATCGTTGCTCCTTTTGCGACAGCGTCATCGATGTGTGCTTTGACTTTTGCGACGGCTTTCGCATTGATCAATGGACCAACTGTCGAGTCAGCGTCCATCCCGTTCCCGACTTGCAGTTGTTTGACGGCAGCTGTGAATTTTTCCGTAAACTCATTAAGGACAGATGCTTGCACGTAGAAGCGGTTCGTCGCGACACACGCTTGTCCACCGTTCCGGAATTTCGAGCGCATTGCCCCTTCGACGGCTTTATCGAGATCCGCATTTTCCGTGACGATGAAGGGTGCGTGACCACCGAGTTCAAGTGATAGTTTTTTCATCGTATCGGCTGCTTGACGCATGATCAATTTCCCGACGGCTGTTGAACCTGTGAACGTGATCTTCCGGACGCGGGAATCGGCTTGCCAGACGCCACTGATTGTTGCCGCGTCACCTGTTAGGACGTTGATGACACCTTTAGGGATACCTGCTTCTTCTGCTAATTCAACGAGGCGAAGTGCCGTAAACGGTGTTTCTTCCGATGGTTTAAGGACAATCGTACAACCCGCTGCAAGAGCCGGTGCAAGTTTACGTGTAATCATCGCTGCCGGGAAGTTCCATGGTGTGATCGCTGCGACGACACCGACCGGTTCTTTTTCGACGAAGAGTCGTTTCCCTGGAACAGAAGCCGGAATCGTTTCACCGTAAATCCGACGTGCTTCTTCAGCGTACCAACGGACGTATTGATTGCCGTAATCGACTTCGCCAAGTGCTTCGACGTACGGTTTCCCTTGTTCCGTCGTCATGATGCGGGCGAGTTCCTCGCGGTTTTCGTTGATCAAGCGATACCAGGCGTCGACTAAATTCGCGCGTGTGTCTGCTGTTTCATTTGACCACTTAACGAATGCTTCGCTCGCTGCGTCAACGGAACGTTGTGCGTCTTCCGCTGAACTTGCTGGAACATGTCCGAGCAATGCTTTCGTTGCTGGGTCGTAGACCGGAATCGTTTCTGTCGTATCGTACCATTCACCATTAATTAAGTTCTTTTCAATCATCTTGTTGCACCTCCGTGAATTTCATTACGTCCTTTATTAAACACCTCAAGACGAGTGAGCGGAAGTTCCGCTTTGGATGGACAGTCATAACGAAACGGAATGACTCAAAAAAGTAGTTAATCGACTGAACAATCGGGAACAGTTAGAATAGAGGGGAATGAAAACGTCAAAATTGATGAAGGAGTCGAAAAACATGAGACGGAACTGGATCATTGGCGGTGTGGCGCTGATTCTACTACTAAGTGGATGTGGGGAAAGCGGAGTCAGCGAGAAAAAGTCGGAAAAACCACGTGAGACACAGCAAAAAAGACAAGCCTCGCAACAAGCATACATAGAAAAGACGATACAGCGTGCTGATCGTTACGCTTCCCAGTACGATTATGACCGGGCGATCAAAGTGTTGAAACCCGTCCGCACAAAAGAGACGAAACAGAGGGAAGAAGAATACGAACAGAAAAAGCAGGCGCTCCTGCCTGTGACGAAACCTGTGCCGCATCTCTTCTTCCATTCATTGATTGCTGATCCAAACCAAGCATTTGACGGTGACCGGAAGGAAGCGGGATACGATGATTACATGGTGACACAACAGGAGTTCGGACGGATCTTGGATGCGTTGTACAAAAACAACTACGTACTCGTCCGACCAACAGATTTAGCAAAAGAGGTGAACGGGAAGATCGTCGAGACACCCGTCCGTTTACCAAAAGGAAAACACCCGCTCGTGCTCTCGCAGGACGACGTCAATTATTACGAATACATGAAAGGCGATGGATTTGCGAAGAATTTAAAAGTGAAAGATGGCAAAATCGTCAACGCGATGGTCGGAAAGCCGGATGGCGCTTATGATCTCGTAACAATCGTCGATGCGTTCGTCCAGTCTCATCCTGACTTTTCCTATAAAGGAGCAAAAGGGTTGCTCGGTATTACAGGTTATAATGGGGTGCTCGGGTATCGTTCCTCCTACAACCAGTACGGACACAATAAACAGGTCGAAACGGCACGAAAACAAGCGAAACAGACCGCCGTCGCATTAAAAAAGGACGGCTGGCAGTTCGCGAGTCATACGTACGGACATATTTGGATCGGGAAAGAATCAGTCACGACGATTCGTGCGGATCTTAAACGCTACAAGCAGGACGTTGCCCCGCTGATCGGAAAAACGACGCAATTGATTTATCCATACGGCAGTGATGTCGGGGATTGGCACGATTATTCGGGTGAGAAATATCGTTTGCTCATCGATAGCGGTTTTCGTTATTTCTTCAATGTTGATGCGAGTCAACATGCGTGGAAACAAGTTGGACCCGACTACTTCCGCCAAGCTCGAATCAACGTTGATGGGATTCGTTTACGTCAAGCCGTTGCTGGAAAGACGAGCGTCCTCGATCCATTCTTTGATGCGGAAGAGGTCTTTGATCCAGCACGACCGGAACGGAAGTGACATGGTCCTTCGATTGATCAACTAGCTAGTAGTGAGAGGAGAGCTTTTCCTCTTTGACGGTAACGTTCTAGGTGATTGCTCAATTCCTCGTTTGAAACGATAGAATCAGATAAAAGATTAAATGTTTGTCGAACGAAATGAAAATTGAAACAACCCGAAAGCCAGAGTAACGATTTAAGTCGAACAAAATCATCGTGATCAAAAATATTCATGTCATAGTTTTCTAAAATCGTTTGCGCTAGTTCAGGGGACACGCTAAAAGAATGAATCCCTTCATTACGTGCGTACCATTTAAGGATCCATGCGAGGTCTTGTATACGATCAGAGTAACCGATATGCTCATGATCAACGATTCCGACGATATGATTGTTCTTCCATAATATATTTAGTGCATTGAGGTCTGTTGATAAAACAGGTAGCACATCGTTCTTCAATCTGCGTTGTGCCTGATAGATATGGAACTGGACGAGATCGAGATAGTTACCTAACCTTTGTTGGTCTATTGAGGTGATGACAGTATCCACCTTTGATAGATCATGATGCCATTTTTGGTAGGCGACGGTATGGTCAACGACCGGAAAAGAAAATTGCGAATCGACCGGTATATCATGTAGTTGCCTGAGCAACGCACCCATTTTTGACGCTGATGATTTAGTTTGTGCAGTAATATGTGTGCCGTCTATCCAATCAAAGAGGACACAGCGCCATGCTTGACCAGCATCATCCTGAATCATTGAAAATGTATTTGAGTCAGTTGTCGGTTGAACGCGTTTCATGAAGGGGAGTCCGTGTGCACGTATCCTATCAGTTGCGTATAATTGCTGATTCAAATCAGATGCAGAGGCAAGTTCTGTCTCAGAACTATATCGATCATCCGCAAGAAGGCGTAAAGAATAAGCGTTACTATTACAGATTATTCGATAATGTTTGTCACCATGAATTCCGAAAGTCGATAAAGAGATTGAATGATCTAGAGCAGAATCATATGAAATCCCAAATCGTGATAAAGCGAGCGAAATCAATTGATTATCTTCAGGACACATAGTTTACACTCCTCTAACGGTATAGGTCAAAACGGTAGTGGTTGCGTCCCGTCCTGATCCGTAAAGTGATAGGTCTTCGCGAGATCGGCAACGAAGACGGCTTGTCCAGAATAAGGGCTAACATCGTCATCCGCCATCAGCGCTGTAACGGCTCGTCCGATATAGGTCGTCGATTCAGTCGCGGCACTCGCGAAACCGGCATCGACGACTCGTTCCGTCCGCATGAAACCGGGGCAGAGCGCGATAACGGAGATGGTCGTCTGAGCTAACTCCTGCGCCATGACGTGTGTCATTCGATTAATCGTTTGCATCGCTAAATCATAATAGAGGTTTCCTGACACCTGATCTGGAGTGAATGACGTCAGATTGATGACGAGCGCAGCTGGACTCTGTTGCAGTAATGGCATCGCGGCTCGAATCGTCCACAAGTACGCTTTTGGACCGGCAGACATCATCGCGTCCCAATGTTCCGGTGGTCGCTCCCAAAACCGTCGTCCGGTTCCAGACGGTAAGTGGCTTTCCGAACCACCGAACACACAATTGACGAGGAGGTCAATTCGACCATGGCGGTGCTGGATCTGCTGAATCAGACGATCGATATCGTCAAGACTCGTATGGTCACAAACGATCGGGATGCCGAGTCCGCCGCGTGCCGTGACACCAGCAGCCGTCTCTTCGATCGTTTCGCTTCGATGATCCGTCGTCTGTTCATTCGTACTTCGTCCCGTGACGTAAACGATCATTCCGGCGTCACCTAAGGCATAGGCGATGCCACGTCCGGCGCCACGCGAGCCACCAGCGACGAGTGCAATCCGTTTTGACATGATGAAGCTCCTTTCAGATACGATAAGATGGATGGACAGATGCGCATCCGTCTTCTTCTGTCTTAAAAACCTTTAATCGTCATCCCACCATCGACATAAAGCGTTTGCCCGGTCACGTAACGGGCAGCAGCAGACGATAAGAAGACAGCTGGTCCAACCAGTTCTTCTAATTCACCGACCCGACCGAGCGGTGTCACGTCAACGATCTCTTGCAGGTATGTAGGATCTTTCAGCAATGGTTCCGTTAATGGTGTCTTAAAATACCACGGTCCGATCGCATTGACACGAATGTTTCGTGGTCCCCATTCAAGCGCCAGTACTTTCGTCATCTGAATCATTGCCGCTTTCGTCGTCGCATACACGACGCCGGTCCGTAAGGCGACGTGACCAGCAACCGAGGCGATGTTCAGAATACTTCCACCTGTCTCTTGCATCCGTTTCCCAATTTCTTGAGCAAAGAAGAAAGCAGATTTCAGATTGGTTTGCTGGATCGTTTCCCACTCGTCTTCCGTCACATCGAGTGCCTTCGAACGAATGTTCATTCCAGCATTGTTGACGAGCCCATCAATCTGCGGTACTTGTTCGTAAGCACGAGCTACCGTCTCGACGACTTGTTTCCGGTCAGTGATGTCGCACGGGAATATGTAAGCCGTTCGACCGAGTCGTTCGATTTCTTGTGCCGTCTCCTTCAAATCGCGTTCCGTCCGGGCGACGAGAATGATGTCGGCACCGGCTTCTGCCATCCCGATGGCGAGTGCACGTCCGATGCCTCGACCAGCTCCTGTGATGAGAAATGTCTGATCGGTTAACGAAAAACTTGGAAGATACATGATGTCACGTCCTTTTATTGAGAGTCATCACTTACTCTAATGAAAAATTGACTGAAAAGAAAGAAAAATCACTCCATAGTAAAGTAGAGATGGTAAAATATTGAAAAGGAGGGATGAGATGAAGCGTGGTTTAGTTGTGACATTATGTATAGCACTCGTGAGCCTTGCTGCTATTCAACTAGTCGGTACAGAAGTCTATCGTTATTTCTTTTATGATCCGGCAACCTATCAAGCCCGATTTATGGTTGATGGAGGCGGGAAAGAAGAAGGAAAACCGACCAAGCAAAAAATGGACATCCAAAGCGGGGGATTTGCGGATAAGGATGCCTTAGGTGTTGCTACCTTTTACGGCGTCGTCGGTCTTGTCATACTACTGATTGTCATCTTCAGTGTGCGTTATTGCTTGAAGCATTTGCGAAAACGACGCAGACGAGAGAATGTAATCGACGATTTAATGGAGCCGCCGCCGGTGTTTTCCCCAAATCGTTCGATACGACAAACACTTGTTGGTGAAGAATCAGAGTCAGAGATTCGCCGTCTGTTACAAACGTTCGATCGAAAACTGACACAACAAAAACGCCGCCGCTCCGAAGAGACGGTCGGCGAATGGTTACAGCGGATTGATGTCACGCTCGATCCATCAATCTATCATCTCGTCCGGTACGGTGACACACCGGACTCGGCGATTTCACAAGATCAGGTCGAAAATCTGAGACATGGACTACAAGTGCATCTTCAGCGCGACTGACCGAGTAAATCAAGCAGGATCGCATGATGGGAGGCGTCTCGTGAGACGAGCGACAATTCGCGGACGACATCAAACCCGTCGACCGGTAACGTCTTGATTTCAGGGGATAGTCCGTCTTGGAAAATCTCCGGCAACAGGGCAATACCGAGCCCTGCACGGATGAAACCGAGGACGCTCGATCCGAATTCCATCTCGTTTTCTGCTTGATAGACGGCACCTCGCTCGATGAACGCGTCCTTTAGGATGTTCGTCGAATCGCAATCGATCGGAAGCGACAAGAAAGAGGCGTCACGAATTTGCTCAAACGCCACAGACGTACAGTCTGTGAATCGTTCATCGTCTTGATGGACATAAAGTAAAAAGTTCTCCGTATACAAATGAGTCGTATGATACGGATGGACATGGTGACGATCGTCGAGTAAGACAGCATCGTATCGGCGTTCTTCAAGACCTTGCATCAAATCGATCGTCGTATGCGCCGTCTTTAATTTGAGATCCGGTGCCGTCGCTTGTCGTGAAACATGACGGGGGAGATACGTCATCGCGACGCTTGGCCATGATCCGAGCGTCAACGTCGTCCGTTCGTCGATCGTACCGATCCGTCGTTTCATCTGATCGATCCGGTCAAGCAGTTCACGGCTCTCTTCAAAGACGATTTCGCCAGCTGTCGTCAACGTGACACCATGTGCCGAACGGTGTAACAGCGAGACGTCTAGTGCACTCTCAAGACTTTTGATTTGTTTACTTAACGCCGGTTGCGTCATATGCAGTACTTCGCTTGCTTTCGTCAGGCTACCGGTCTCCGCGGTGACGAGGAATGCTTCCATCCATTCGGTCTTCATTGGTTCACGCTCTTTTCATACAGGTTGTCTAGAACGTACGTCATTTGAACGCATCTGACAATCATTTTGCACTTTTTATATTCTTGGTTTGGAATATTCTAAAATGGGAATATACAAAATAAAGAGGTGAACGGATATGAACGATCGGATACCAATACGATTCTCAGCACTCGGAGACGCGACACGGCTCCAACTTATTGAAGCGTTACGAAACGGTCCTCGCTCCGTCAATGAGTTGGCTGAACAACTACACTTACGCCAACCGCAAACCTCGAAGCATTTGAAGCTGTTGCTTGACGCGGAACTGATCACTGTCGAACGGCAGGCGAATCGTCGCCTGTATAGCCTTCGCCCAGAAGCGTTTCGAGAGCTCGTCATGTGGAGCAACTCGCTTGCGCAAATGGAAGCCCGTATGCATCGTCTAGACGCACATTTGAAGCAGATTCAGTCGAACGTGAAGGGAGACGGGACGAATGAAAAAGGAATTGAAGACCTCGATTGAGGGGAAGACTTTACGAATGGAATGGACGTGCGAGGCGCCACGAGATAGCGTCTTTGCTGCATTCACAGAAAAAGAGCAGCTTGAAACGTGGTGGGGTCCGGAAGGCTGGGAAACGACGATCAAGACGTTTGAGTTTCAACCGGGTGGCGTATGGCATTATTGCATGCGCTGTGTTGATCCGGCGCAAGGTGACTTTTACGGCATGGAGTCGTGGGGGAAAGCGATTTTCAGACACATCGATGCTCCGAACACGTATAGTCATGCCGATTATTTCTCGGACGCGTCAGGGGCGATCTCAGAACATTTACCAGGAAGCGAGAATGTCACGACATTCCTCGACCACGGGGAGACGACGTTGATCGTCTTCGAGTCGACCTATGAGACAGAAGCAGCCGTGCAAGAAGTGCTCGGTATGGGGATGAAGGAAGGCTTTACGTCGCAGCTGCATCGCCTTGATCGCTTATTAACGAAACGTTGAGAAGGAGTCGGTAAGGATGCGGAAGCTCGGTCTTATAGTATGTCTGCTTTGTTTAGCCGGTTGTGGAAAATATACGATGGAAGAGGCGAAAGAGAATGGCGACATCATCGTCCAGAATGATGTTACGAACAGCGACCGATTCGAGTCCTTTTTAAAGAAGTCAACGCAAGGCAAATCAGATCAGATTCGCATCACGGCATTTACGACTGAAGGAGACCCGGTATTGTATGACGTCAAGTATGAGGGTAAGTCGTATCACTACACGTCTGATTCATCGCGTGATCAATTCGGTACAACAGACGATGATCGTAAAAACGAAGTCTGTCAGCAACTCGACAAGACAATCGTGAAGCAGAAGGCAACCTACACGTTACGTCAATGCGCTGAAGGAGAGGATCATGAGCTGCTACGATTGCTAACACAATAATCAAAAAGAATCGTGTCCCGTCGAATCAATCAGCGGGCACGATCCTTTTTATTCGCTGTCGAGACGACGCAAGGCTTCGCGCCAACTGGAGAAGCGTTCAATCAACAACGTCAGTGAAGGTGCTTGGTGCGCACGCGCCCACTTGGCATATTGTTGACTCGTCAGAAGCGGTCCATGTGTGGATGCAGCTTGTTGAAGAGCGTCTAAGCAGTCTTGATCGGTGAAGAAGCCGTTCGAGGTGAGGTCGAAGTGTGCCAAGGCATTTTTCCAGGTACCGAACCGACGAATGATCGTATTCGCACTCAGCATCTCTGGGTGTAGATCCCGCAATTCCGTGTAGGAGCGAATCGTCATGTTCGTTCCTTTTTGTGCGACATAAAAAGCAACGCTTTCTTCGATCGACCACCGCTTCGTTCGCTTGACCGCAGCGGGACGGTTCAGCGTCATGCGTTCTTTCGTCGATAAATGGGAAGCCTTGACGATTCCAGCTCGTTCTAACAGGTGTGCCCACGAACCGAATCGGGCGTTGATTTCTTCAAGCGAAGGGTAAGGAAGTTGAGCTGCTAACTTTTGATAATGGGTAGCTTTCATAGGTGAATGGTGCATTTGATGAAGACCTTGAATCAAGCGGATGATCTTCTCATCCGTTGCTAAGGTGGAAGTGGAAGTCGGATGTTGACGCATGCAAGATATCTCCCTTTTGAATGGTTGTTTCAATTACAGGCTAGTGTAGCATGAGGGATTGCGAGAACATACTAACAATATCGTAAGGTAAGAAAAATAGCGCATTTTTATCCAGGAAATACAGGAAAATCAGAGCTGGAACACGAATACAATATTATAGTAGAAAAGGGGGGGAACTGATCAATGACAGAAACACAGACGATTGATACGATGGAGGATATTTTAAAGATGCTCGACGCACGATTGCGTGAACCAGAACCGTTTTGGGACAAGTTCTATGAAGATCGGTCGAAACCGGTCCCGTTTTTTAAGAACATTCCGGACTAGAACTTAGTTCGCTACGTCGAACAGGGCTGGCTCTCGACTGGTGACGCATTAGATCTCGGAACAGGACCAGGGCGGAATGCGATCTATCTCGCAACACATGGTTTCTCGGTGACGGGACTGGATCTTTCAGCAACCGCGTTAGACTGGGCAACAGAACAAGCGCAACAGACTGGAGCGCACGTTGCGTTTCGAAAGCAAGATTTTCTAAAGACGACCGAACAGAATACTTATGATTTCATTTACGATTCCGGCTGTTTTCATCATATGGCGCCACATCGACGTGTGACCTATGTGACGCGAATGAAGGAGATGTTGCGCCCAGGAGGATATTTCGGATTGACGTGTTTTGTTGCGGGCGGTCCGCTTGGCGGGGCGACGTTGACGGACTGGGAGGTCTATCAAGAAAATAGTCTCCAAGGTGGACTTGGATACACGAAAGAGCGATTACTCTCCATATTCGATGCATTCGACGTCATCGAACTAACGGAAATGAAACCCGTCGACAATCCGGAGGCATTATTTGGTCATGCTGGACTGTGGACTGGTCTGTTTCGATTAAAGAATTGATTCGTCCGGCATTCGAGACGCGAACCAGTCCACAAAGTAGTGGACATCTTCTAGCGAAACGATTTGGTCTGTATCGTAAGCGGCGAACAGTGACAAAAAGCGCGGTTCGTCAGGGAAATAATAAAGCAGGATCGGGCGGAGTGTCTCTAGGTCATGCACGAAGCTTTGATCTTCTTCTAAGATGAGGTGATAGGCACTCCGAATAATCCGTTTCACGATCGAATCGGAATGAAGCAGAGCGACCTGACCGGTTTCTAAGAGAAATAAATCCGTTTTCAACTGCTCACATACTCCATTGTTTAACGCGAAGCCAAGAGCGCGTGTCGGACGAAGGGATGGAAATCGACTTTGGAGATTTTCGCCTGCCAAAAACAAGTTGACGGATTTCAACCAGACGCCCCAGCGAAGAACTTCGTCATCCCGAATGACGTCGCCAAGCAGACCGATGTCATAATCGATTTTGGTGACGAATGGATAGTCCTTCAACCAGTCTTCCGTCCGTTCATCTAACTGCATGTGTTCTTCTTCCGTCAACGGTTCTGTCAAAATCAGTGTAAAATCGAGGTCGGATTCAAAGGGACGCGCCGTTCCTTTGGCGACGCTGCCATACAAGTACACGCCATGAAACGCAGATAAGGTTTGTACATAGGCGACGACGTCCTGAATCACGGCACGATAACGGACAGGAATCGCTTCAGCGGAAGTTGGATTGTGGATGTAGCCATTTTTCGTGCCCAATGTCGTTGGATACTGCATCTGTTTTCCTCCTTATCCTTCAGGGATGGATTGATAGCGATACCACTTCTTGTTTCGCTGTACATATAAAAAAATCGTATCATCTTTTTCTTGATAGATGACCGTACCGCTCTTAAGACGAGTTGCCATGCTGTCGTTGAGCGTCTTTTCGGATGCTATTTTTTGAACACGTGGACCAGAAGTCAAAGAAAGACTCGAGACGGTTACGACCTGATCTAGTCGGTACACGCGATCGTTCAAGCGGATGACGTCTTGAGCTTGTTTAATGGCTTCCGCCGCGATGAGGTCCGTCGTTGTCATCGTCGTCTCCGCTAAGCATCCACTGAGAAAAAGAATGACCAATACGATAGTAGCTAACACTTTTTTCATGAAAATACCTCTTTCTCTGGTTATATATCGTAATTTACGATATATTCGGATTATACGATATAAGGGGGAGCATTATGATTTCAGCTGATTTTGCAAAAATTTATTATCAATTACATCCACGGTTCGAAGAAAACCTGTCTCACCAAAGTGTGCGTATTTTGCAATACATTCAATTTGCGATGAATCCGACGATCAAGCAGATTGCCGAGGCATTTCGCCTCTCACATAATACGACGTCTGAGCACGTCAAAAAGTTGGAGAGATTAGGCTATATCGAAAAAAAGCGAAATCCAGAAGACCAGCGCCAAGTGACGATTGGTTTGACAGTCTTAGGAGATACAATCGTTCGTCGTCATACCGAGCTCGATCCTGAACGGTTAAATCAAGTCCTTGCTACGATGTCAAAAACAGAACAACAGACGATTGAACAGGCGTTTCGATTGTTGCGGGAGGCGGCAGATGACTGCTTTTCTCGTTAAGGTGCTGTCGAGCGCACTGGTCATCGGTCTCGTCACGGAAGTCGCCCGGCGTTCACCGTCACTGGGTGGTGTGTTGTCTGCATTGCCCGTCGTCAGTCTGATCAGCTTTGCCTGGCTCGTTAAACAGGGAAGTGAACGGGCAGAACTGAGTACATTCTTAAAGAGTGTGTTACTCGGATTACCAGCGACGTTCTTATTGCTTGCCGTCTTATATGGGTTAATTCGCTTAGGGATTCCTGTTTTTTACAGTATACTTGGTGCAACAAGTTTTTTTATCGTTTGTTGGTATGTTCAACGTCAACTACAACATTGGTGGCAAACGTAATCAAAAAGGAGCGAAAGCGATGGTAATCCTTCAAACGGAGCGCTTGACGATTCATCCGTGTACGGCGAATGACGTGACACGGCTACAACAACAGCACTACGATAACGGACCGGAAGTTCAGCATCATTTGATGTCAGTAGCGTCAGATCCTTCGATGCTATACTGGGGCAGCTGGCTCGTCATGACAAAGGATGGTCAGGTAATTGGGGATATCGGATTTAAGGGGAAGCCGGACATACGACAAGCGGTCGAAATCGGTTATGGTCTGTTACCAGCGTATCTCAATCAAGGGTTTGCGACGGAAGCAGTTCAAGCATTGATCGAATGGGCGTTCGAACAAACGGAAGTGACAGGGGTACTTGCGAAGACGGAGTCGACGAATCAAGCATCGATCCGAGTACTCGAAAAAGCGGGATTGATGCAGGTCGGGAGCGACGAGCGATATATCATGTGGGAACGTATAAAAGGGATGTAAAGGAAACTTGACAGGTAGAGTGTTATTTACATATAGTGGAAGCGTGAGGTGGGATCATGAAAAATAAGGTCAGAGAGATGCGCGAAGAACGTGGCTGGTCGCAAGGCGAACTGGCAAAACGATTGAACGTGTCGCGTCAGACGGTCATTTCTATCGAAAAAGAGCGGTACAATCCGTCACTCGACCTCGCGTTTACACTAGCTGATCTGTTTGAACGGCGAATCGAAGACATCTTTACACCGAATCGAATGAACGAGGAGGAAACAGAATGAAGCGAGTCAATGTGTTACTAGACATCATTTTAATTGGAGTAGGTCTGTACTTAACGATGACAGATTCGGCGGCTAAAACACTCGGAATCATCCTCGTTTTAGCTGGCGTCACGTCACGTATCACAGGAACGGTATTCTCGCCAGCGGAACCGTATGATGAGCGCCAAGGAGAGATTAAAATCCGTAGTGGACATATCGCTTATCTCGTAAGTATCGGATATCTTTTCTTGATCTTGATTCTCGTCAATCTGTCGATCATAAAAGACATTCAATTTGCTCTGTTGCTAGCATTAGGAGGGCAAATCCTGTTCTTTCCAATCATATTAATATTTGTCAATCGACGGATTTGATGAATACAAAAAAGGAATGTGTCTGACACATCCCTTTACTCCATACGTCATCATGAATTCTGACGAATGGTTTCATTCAATTTATGACGGTACGATGTTTGCCAAGACTGCTCGTCCTTCACTAACTCATCACAAAACGCAGCAACATCCTCTCCAGTGAAATCTGTCACTGGTTTTTGCTCGAAGGCGGCTTGTTCCATCAACTCGAGGATGACGGTCAGTACACGATGACTACTTTGCCAGCTCGTTAGTCCACCCGTGACATTTAAATAGCGTTGAATCGCTTGATAAGCCTCATAGTAGCGAGGAGGAAGAGATTTAGCCCGCTTCTCCATCGACCGCCATTCTCGTTTAGCTTCCATACTACCGGTGATCCGCTCGAATATTCTCATCATCTCGTACTCCCTTCTTGTTTTAACTGCTGCAGTTCTTGCATTTTGTCAGATACGAACGCCCATTTTTCCCAAAAAATACGTAAACGATCGTGTCCTGCTTCGTTTAGCGTATAAAATTTTCGAGGAGGTCCCATTGTTGACGCTTTTTTTTCGATATGAACGAGCTGCTGCTTTTCTAAGCGCATCGTGATTGTATAGACTGTACCTTCCACGACATCTGAGAATCCGAGTTGACGTAACTGTTGAGTGATTTCATAACCATAAGTTTCACCGCGGCTGATGATCTCAAGTACACATCCTTCAAGTATACCTTTGAGCAATTCTGTGATATTTTCCAAATTATTCACCTCGCTACTTAATAAATCAGCTACTTAGTATTAATGACTACTACTATATAGTAACACAAAGTACTGGTTTGGACAATATAAAAACCGCCTTATTATGGGCGGTTGAATCGAAATTAAGAGATCGCAAACGTATCCCGTAATTCGATGATTGTTCCTTCTGGTGCTTTTAATTTGCTGAGATGACCATCGACGACGAAGTAGATGTTTCCGCCGTGTTTCGGTAGGAAAGGCATCCCGAGTCGTTCCAAGCGTGCTACTTCTTCTTGCAAGTCGTCAACGTAAAGTGCGAAATGGACGGGACCCGCTGCTTGTTTCGTATAATCAGTGAACGGCTGACCCGATTTGGGTGTTTGCAATTCGATATAGAAGTCACCGAGACGTAACCAGCTGTTAAAGGCGCGGTCGTGAAAACCAGGTGACTCTTGAACGAGTGAGAATCCAAGTTGTTCATAAAAATGTTTAGACGCAGCATAGTCCGTCGTCTGAATGCAGATGTGATGAATTTGTTTCATACTAAAACCTTCCTTCGTGTTCAATGAAATCCTGCAAAACTAGTGTAGCATTTCATGGATCGGTTGGAACGAACGAAATGGAGATTATGATGCAACAAACGATGAATTTGATTTGTGAACGTTTTACAATAGGGCAAATGATTAGCGAACCTGTACGATTGACTGGCGGACTCATGCATGAGACATGGCGATTACAGACGACGACTGGATCTTACGTCTTAAAACGATTGAATCCGGACATCATGCGACGCCCTGAAGCACGAAATTATTTTAAGATGTCAGAAGATGTCGCCGTGCAAGCATCATTTCACTTAGCAGCATTACCGGCACGTCGCATCAACGACCAAGCGGTACAAACGATTGACGGCTCGGATTACCTTTTATTTGATTGGATCAACGGTAAGGCGTTATCAGCCAATCAGCTTCGATCGGCACATGCACGACAAATTGGAGTTCAATTAGGACGGTTGCATGGACTTACGGTAGCGACAACTGGTTTTTTAAAGCCGGATACCTCGAGTACTTCAATCGATTGGAACGGTCATTTAGAAGAAGGAAAACGGCAGCAAGCAAAGTGGCTGCAGCTATTCATGGAAGAGCAGGAACATTTGCAACGAATTGAAAGATTAGCACAGAAAGCACAGAAACAACTGCCAGTAGACTGGATCGTCAGTCATCGTGATCTCGATCCAAAAAACGTCCTCTGGACACCAACGGGTCCAGTCCTGATTGACTGGGAGTCTGCGGGTCTGATCCATCGAGCGGTCGACGTGTTCGAGACAGCCTGTTATTGGTCGAAGCAGGAAAACAATACGTTTGACCGCGTTCGATTTAACGCTTTTCTTGACGGTTACGCGACAAACCAACGTTTGCCTGATGTCGACTGGAAGCACGTCATCGATAGCAGTGTCCAAGGAAAGCTGGACTGGCTGAATTTTAATCTGGAGCGCTCACTCGGGAAAAGTGGGATCCCTGAAGCGGAACGAGTACTTGGAACAGAACAAGTCGTTTTAACAATAAAAGAATTACGAGCGCACGACCGGAATCTCTGGATCAAGTGGATGTCGGTAAGATAAGCATAAAAAGAGGCACCGAATCACTCGATTCGATGCTTCTTCGTTATTAAAACGATTTGACCAACTGTTCAATAGTTGATTCAGGAGTACGAATCGGAACATATCCGAGTCGTTTGATTCGTTCGTTTGAGAAAGTAGCGCATTCCGCTGCACGCTTCGGTATTTGGTACGGCTTGTCACTTGCTGTGATCAACTTCATCCGAAAATCCGTCTCAGGTAGATTCGCATCGATCGCATTAAAGGTGTCACCATTTTGCGCATTTTTTGCGGCGATGACGATCATTTCGACTAGATTATCCGTATGGACCCACGGGACGACATCATCCGGATGCACCCAGGTAATCACATCCGCCTCCTTCATCCGCTCGACTTGACGATCCCCCCAATAGGACTGCTCCTCGGCACAAATTGATCCTGGACGTAAGATGATTAAATCGGAATCGGGTGTGTTTTCCTGTAACAGGCGTTCGGATTCCTGTTTTGTATGGATGTAGACATGTTCGGACGGTAGGAGCGGTGACGTTTCCGTAAAATGTCCACTCACGACTTCGCCGTACACGGAAGTCGTCGAGATGTGAACGATGCGCTTGACACGAGCTTTTGTCGCAGCATCCGCGAGATGTTGTACACCTGTAACATTTGCTTCCTGTGCTAAATCGGGGTCATCTCCGAGATAGGCAGCACAGTGAATCAACAAATCGATGCCTTGGAGTGCTGTTAGAAGCGAATCCCGATCACCGAGCTCACCGATGACTGCGTGGACACCTTTGAAGGCGTGTTGATCCGCTTGTTCCTTAGAGCGATACAAACCGCGCACTTCACGCGCTTCTTCTAGAAAACGTCGCGCAACACGAGAGCCAAGCGTTCCGGTCATTCCTGTAACTAAAATCGTACTCTCTTTCAGGTTCATAAGTGCTTACCCCTTTGACGCTGTCTTTTCTGCGAAACATTGCTCACAAATGAAACGTCCTTCGCTTTTTAGGTATGCTTTGACTTCCGTCATCCCGCGATGTTTCGGATAGCGCATCTGGATGTAGACTTTTTCGTTTCCTTCAATCGTTTTGCCGCAATGCATACATGTCGGTTCTTTGCCGAACATCCTAACGCCCCCTATAAATTAATATCTTCTATCTTATCGTAAAGGAAAAACCAGGGTGTTGGAAGAATAAAGTAAAAAAGGAATCTAAAGGAGGGTGTCCATGATCTTCATTGCTATTTTTCTCGCCGTTGGTGGAGTCGTCTGGTTCATTTCAGCGCGGAGTCAATCGAAACATCGCTCGCTCGACGATCAGGAGTACACACTGAACCAACATGATGTCCATCAGCAACAAAATCATCGGGATTTTTGAAGGCAAGTAAAGGAGCATCAGGTCGAGGGACCGGATGCTCCTTTTTAGCGATTGCGTACATGGAGAAAATATTTCGCATTGCTCCAAATCAAGGCGATAATCAATAAGCTGATCGCAAAGATCTGAGATTGACCGGTCTCATACGAATACACGACTAATACGACGATGATCCCCATCAATAGGAGTTGCAAAGAAGACTGTGAACGGATGAGTCCCTCTAACATGACGTGTCGCTCGCCGTCATCTGAAGCAGCGAACAGCTTTTTGATATAGTTTGTTTCCGAGTACTTCGGGAACTGACGGTCCGGATATATATGATGCATGAGATTAAGATAAAAAACAGAGGCAAGACTACTGATGATAAAAAAGAGTCCGTTCAGTATCAAATGAAGTCCGAACTGGTTTTCAATGATGCTAAACGATGCGATCCCGATGCTGAGAAGAGTAGAAACCTGAACCATCATCATGCCATCTGCATAGTATCGATTCACTTGATCGTCAATCACGTCCTCTTCGTCGGAAGAAACAGAGTGTTGAGTCAATTGACGAATTTGCGAATAGCGTACGATGTAACTGAGAGTCAAGAGCGTCAAGATAACGAAAAGACCAATAAATATGTAATCAAGATAGAGCGATCGTTCAAACTGTGACAAATGGATATTTTTTAGGACAAACATGACGAAATAACTGCTAATAAAACCGAGTAACGCTGCGATGATGACCTTGACTGCTTCCTTGTTCATGTTAATTCCTCCTCATCGAAATAAAAGATATCTTCTAGCGGCGTATCAAACACACGAGAAATTTTGACAGCGATCAATAGCGACGGCATGAATTCTTCGCGTTCGATTAAGCTGATCGTCTGGCGCGAAATGTTCGCACGCCGTGCCAGTTCAGACTGATTCCACCCGTGACGGGCGCGTAATTCTTTTAACCTGGATTTCATATAGGGATTCACCTCCTATATAATGTAACTTATCATGGTCTTTTTGACAACGATAATAGTCAAAAAAGACAATATAATAATCAATTATTTGTAAAACGATCATATCGTTGGCATAAACTGTATACTAGAATAAGTTGAAAGGAGATGTGAAATCCGTCGATGAAATCTCAGTCACGTGTAAATAACGTTATTTATCATGATGAGAATGTTACGCACCAGATTGCTTCGATTCTCCAAATGGAAGAGACATTGCTCAAACAAAAAATCGCGTATCTCCAGGACGTCACAGACCCCGGTACCACTTCTGAATACGAACAAGGGCGTCAGCAGCTATCGGATAAGCTCGATACGTTGAGACGTTCCGTAAAAATGGATCTCGTCTCGCGTGATGACGTCACACTTCGAACGAGAGCACGTTTTGAACAATCACTCAGAGCAACAAGTGTAACAGAAGAGGAAGCTAGTCTTATTCAAGACTATCTCCGAATTGAGGCGACGATGCTGACAAAATCGAGAGAGCCGGTTTCGGATCTCTATGCTGCTTTATTTGACACGGATGAATCCACTCGAAAACAAGCTCTCTTATCGATTGAGGAAGCGTTCCGCATGAAGGAATCCGTCATTCAACCGTTGTTTTCACGACTCGTTGAGTTACGACAAGCGCGTGCCACTGCAAGTGGTAAGATTGGATACGAGGAACTAGCTTTTGTAGAACTCGGACGCGTCGATTATACGAGTCAAGATGTCGATCATTACGCCACCATCATTCAATCCGACTTTCTACCGGTCAAACGGCAATTTCAGCGCGAACAACAAACGTTTCTCGGCAAACATGCGCTCCATCCGTGGGACGTCCGGCAATCGGCCTATACACAGATTGATCATCACGTGACCGATTCCGATACTTCATTCTTAGATCAGACTCAAGCCATCCTCAAGAGCGTTCACCCCTATTTTGCTGAAGTATTAAAAGACATGCGACAGATAAATCATCTCGATATCGATGCCCGGTCAAACAAAGCGGGCGGAGGGTTTTGTGAGTATTTACCGGTCGAACAACAATCGTTCTTATTCATGAATCGCATCCATACCTTCGATGATCTCGTCATCTTTATGCATGAGATCGGCCATGCCGTCCATCATGATGCGATGAAAGAAACGTACGACGGACTACAACCGATTCCGCTCGAAGTAGGGGAGTTCGCTGCCATGTCGCTCGAGTTGTTGACGATGAACGAATGGCATCAGGTGATTTCGGATAAAAAAGACGTTGCCCGGGCGAAACTGGAACAGATTCGTTCCATTGTCGAGTTCTTACCCGAGACGATCATCGTCGATCGTTTTCAATCATGGCTCTATGCTCACCCCGATCATGATCCGACAGAACGACATGCCTATTATGCCGATCTCCGAGAATCATACGATACGGACGTCATTGATTGGTCGGAAACACCCGATTGGAAAGGTCACGCATGGATGAGTGTCATCCATCTCTTTGAGACACCTTTTTATTACATCGAGTACGCGATTGCTCAAATCGCCGCTCTCCAGGTTTATCACCGTTTCACGAAAGACCCTGACCAAACGCTGAAAGATTTCATCGCAGCTTTAGCGCTTAGTCAAACCCATTCGATCCAAGCCGTCTATGCGAGAGCGGGCGTATCCTTCTTACCAAGTGATGCGGAAATGAAAGAGTTGATGGCGTTCCTACAGGGTCAAATTGAAATTTGGACAAATGAGCTAGAAAAGACATAATAAAAACAACACGCTTTGATCAGAAATAGCAGATGTACAAAACGATAGGAGGACGAACATGAATATCCGTAAAAACATCGTCTATGCGACATTATTTAATGAAACCGGTGATCAATTATTGATGGTCGAGAATCGTGGCGATCATGGTGACTACTATACATTGCCCGGTGGAACGGTCGAGCGCGACGAAACGCTACATACGGCAATCACGCGTGAAGTTCTGGAAGAGACAGGATTTACAATCATACCAAGTGACATCGTCCATCTGGCAGAAGCATTCTTCCCGCAAGCGGGGGAACATTGTCTCTTTTTCTTCTTCGCGGGAGAAATCACTTCCGGTCAATTAAAGACGAATGTTCCAGAAGAAATTTCCGGACTCGTCTGGATGGATCGTGAAGAAGCGTTCAAACACCTCAATTTACCGGAAGCATCAAAAGAATCGCTCTTTGCTGGTCGAACGGTACCGTACGATTTTGCCGGAGAGATCATCCACTCGTAAGGAAGTGTCGCTTGACGTACTAACGTGACGGATTTTCGGGTACAACACTACAGGAGCATTACCCGAAACTTGTAGAAAGTCAGGTGAACACACGGTATGTCGATTCTTACGTTTCACGAAGTCAGCTATCAACACATCTTACACGAAATAACAGGTGAGTTCCGCGAAGGCGTCATTACGACGCTCGTCGGACCGAGTGGTGCCGGGAAATCGACGACATTGAAACACATCAATGGACTGATTTCTCCCGATCGCGGCGAAATTCGTTTTCGAGGCGAACCACTTGAGCAGATGAATCTGCTCGATGTCCGCAAAAGGATCGGAATGGCGTTCCAAAGTGCGCCGATGATTCCAGGTACCGTCTACGATAATATCAATTTAACGAAATCGATCTTCGGTGAATCGTTACCGCGCGAAGAGGCGAAACGCTTGCTACAACAAGTTGACCTATCCGTCGAACTTGAGCGACCGGTCAAAGATTTGTCGGGTGGTGAACGAAGCCGACTTGGAATCGCGCGGACACTTGTCAATCGACCGGACGTCCTGTTGCTTGACGAAATTACGGCAAGTCTCGATTACCGGATGGTACAGGAGATTGAGAAGCTGATTCTTGATTTACAGCAGAAGTTACAGACGACGATCATTTGGATTACGCATGACTTAGAGCAAGCCAAGCGGGTCAGCGACGACGTCTGGTTTTTAAAGGAAGGACGATTGATCGAGTCTGGTGCATTCAAGGAACTCGTTTCAAGTGGTCAAGCAGAGACGCAAGCGTTCTTGAAGGGGGAATCGGTATGAGTTATCTCCAACTGGCGACTTCGCTCATCTTCATTTTGATCCCCCTCGTCTTAGCGCGGACGTTACGGCTTGGTCTAGAGAAGGACATCCTCATCGCAACCGTTCGATCGATCGTCCAACTCTTGATCATCGGTTATATTTTGACGTTCGTCTTTGAAAGCGGCAGTCCAATTTTCATGTTACTGATGATTCTGTTGATGATCGGTGCAGCGACACTGAACGTCATCCGTAAAGGGGACGGGATTCCCGGGATCCAGTGGATCATCTTGTTCACACTGATTGCGGTCGAAGCATTGACAATGGGCATTTTGCTCGGGTTACGAATCATTCCGTTCGAAGCCCAGCAAGTCATTCCAATCAGCGGGATGGTCATCGGAAACTGTATGATCTTGTCCTTATTGTTCCTCAATAAGTTCAAGGACGAGGTCGAACGAAGCGACGAGATCATCGAACTGATTCTTTCACTCGGTGGAGATGCGAAGACAGCGATTGATACGAGCTTAAAAGGCGCGATCCGGACAAGTATGATTCCAACGATCGAAGCGCAAAAAACGATGGGGCTCGTCCAACTGCCAGGGATGATGAGTGGGTTGATCATCGGTGGCGCCGATCCAATGGAAGCAGTCCTCTATCAACTATTGATTCTATTCCTGATCTTGACGACGGCAGCGATGGCATCGGTTCTCGTTGGTTTTCTATCCTACCGTCGACTGTTCAATGAAAAAGCACAGTTCATCGGTTTGACCTATAAGAAAAAAGACACGTAAGGAGCACGTTATGCAGACTTATCCGATTACAGAAGCCGACCTGCAACTGGTCGAACGAGCAACTGAAACGATTCAAAGCCGTTACGCTGACGATAAACATCACGTCGCAGCTGCGTTGCGGACAAAAGATGGCGCGACGAAAACGGGTGTTCATGTCGAAGCCTATATCGGACGGGTGACAGTGTGCGCGGAAGCCATCACGATCGGTTCCGCCATCACGGATGGATTGACGGATTTTGAGACGATCGTCGCCGTCCGACATCCCTATTCGGATGAGGCGGACCGAACGATTCGTGTCGTCAGTCCGTGCGGCATGTGTCGCGAATTGATTTCCGACTATGCACCGGACGCATTTGTCCTCTTGACGATCGACGATCAATTGACGAAAGTCCGGATTGCAGATTTGATTCCATTAAAATATGTCCGACAATAACCAGTAACTCCTCGTCGTTTAGATGAGGAGTTTTTTGCATTTACTTCTAAATCATCCTTATTATGGTTATGATAAAGACAGAACAACTAAGGAGGGATATGCGTGTCAGCTTTATTAGAAGTCGAACGGTTATCAAAAACCTACATACGGGGAACGGAGACGATCCATGCGTTAAAACAAGTCAGCTTTACGTTAGAGGAAGGAGGATTCATTGCCATCATGGGCACGAGTGGCTCCGGGAAAAGTACACTGTTGAACATCCTGGGAGCGCTTGACGCGCCAACCGGCGGAACGTTGACCTTAAAGGAAAAACGGCAACGCGATATCTTCACTGAACCTGCTGCGACGTTATACCGACAACAGCAAATCGGGTTCATCTTTCAATCGTTTCATCTGCTCGATGATTTGACAGTTCAGGAGAACATCGCTTTACCATTGATGCTGAAGGGGATGGATGATAAAACGATCAATCAAGAGGTGGATACTTGGCTCAAACGAGTCGGACTGACGAAGTGGAACAATCATCGACCGCAAGAGCTGTCGGGTGGACAACAACAACGTGTCGCCATCGCACGTGCCTTGATCAGTCGACCACCGATCATCTTAGCGGATGAGCCGACGGGGAACCTCGATTTCAAGACATCTGCTGAAATCATGCAGTTACTTCAAGAACTCAATCGCGAACAATTAACGAGCATCCTGCTCGTGACTCATGATGCGACCGTAGCTGCTCATGCGAAACGTGTGCTGTATTTCCATGACGGACAGATCGTTGCCGATCAGCTGTCAACCGGAGACGTGGCGCCGATCTTAGAGACATACGAGCAATTCGTGGGGGCTGTATGAAACGACAACATCTCTTCCGTCTTTCCCACCGACTGTACCGTAAAAGTCCGATGATTTTAGTGACCTCAATCGGAAGCGTCATGATTTCGATTGGTCTTGTCTTAACGATGGTCATTTTTTTACTACATAATCAAGCCGCTATCGAGACAGATCGTGTACAAAGATATGGTCAAGTCGATCTGACGGTCAAATATACACCTGAAGACGAGCGGACGGATCAGTCCGTGTTTGAGCAACTTAAAAAGGATCACGATTTCTTGGGCGCAGAATCGATCATACAGACGACAGCGCGCGTAGCTGGTCAAACGATGGCCGACGTGGAGACGATAGGAGTTCATTCGGATGCCCTGACGAAAAGTCGGTATCATTTCACGAACGATTTGAAACAGGGAGAAGCGATCGTGTCAGCTCGACTCGCGACGTCGCTTGATCGTAGTGTCGGGCAAACGCTTCGCGTCGGAGAAGCGACGTATCGAATCCGTGAGATTTTACCAAGTGCGACAACATCTGAAGCTACGCAAGATCAAGTCTTTCTTTCGTATGCTGATCTGAAGAAGTATCATCCGATTGAAACGAAAGCCGTCTTGCTCAATCTAAAAAAAGAGGCGGATCTCGTCCACTATGCCGATACACTCGTCAAAGCGAATCCGAAGCTCCGGATTGAACTTTCGGAAGGGCAAACGCTCTCACCGGCGCTGAACGGCTACATCGGAATCTTGTCAGTATTGATCCTTGTCGTGTCCGCCTTCATCTTGATGGCGAATTTCGACTTGTATTTACGTAAACATGCTGTCCAATTTGCCATCATGCGGACGCTTGGGGCGACGACACGGCAACTGTTTCAGCTGTTCTTCGTTCAATCTGGATTGATTGTCTTAGCGGGCACGGTGCTTACGATTCTAGGCAGTATTTGCTTCCCGTTACTCGGTCAACTCGTATGGCCGACAGAGGGTAAAATGATCGTCTCCCTCATGATCGAACAGGGAGCGTTCTTGGTGCTCGTAACGTTCGGTAGTGCCTTGTTGATTCTGCTGTTGCTCGCGAGTACGGCTTACCGAAAACGGGATGTGTTACCACTCCACGTCTTGCGAGAAAATCTGAAAACGGCGTCACGACCGACTCGGCGAAAACGTCTCGTCCTGTTCAGTAGTGGATTGACCGTCAGTTTGGTGTTATTCGCTGAAGTGATTGCCAGTACGGAGGGGTCACGGGCAATCGCCTGGCTCGGTGCAACCGTCGCCTTTTTACTGACGATGTATCTTGCGACGCCACTCCTCTTGAAGGGAGTGCTGCATCGAGCGGAACCGATCGTTCGTCGGTTAGCGGGACCGACAAGTTTCGTCGCCCTCCGGGGCGTGTTACCGCAACTTCGGAAAAATGCCTGGTTGATGCTGATTGTTCAAGTCTTGATGATCATCGTCGTCATCGGCTCGACGTTCCTTGAGACGGTGCAACAAAACGAACGGAAGTACATCATCAGCCAATATCCGACGGAGGTCGTCCTAAAGAGTCGTTTAGATGAAGGATCGCAAGGAGACCCGCTACAATTGATTCGACAAATTGAAACGGACCTACCTGGCGCAAAAGCGACCTTCCTGTCGTCTCGAAATTCACTCGAATATCAATCGTCTCAAGAAGATGTCTCGATCGAATACGAAGTAACGGACTATCGTCGTCTTGACGTCTTAGAGGGAGAGCAGACGAGTGACACAGAAGGAATCATCGTCTCACGGACCTTCGCTAAAAAACATAGTCTCGAAAAAGGTGATACGTTGCCGCTCGGGCGATGGGACGGGGAACAAGAACGAAGCGTTTCGGTCGGTCAATTCCGAATCGTTGGAATCGAAAAGAAGATAGCACCAGACGTCCTCGTGGATTGGCGGAACGAGCAACTGCGGCAACCGAACGATCACATCTTGAATGTCTTTATCGACGTTCCGTCCGAGTTAAAAAAGACTCAAGTGACCACAACATTATTAGAGATCACAGAAAGTTATCCGACATTGCAAGTGAATCGACTATCTGACGCGCTTCGCGATGCGGAGCAACAAACGACGGAACGCTGGTTCGTCTTCTTGATTGCGCTTGTCGTCATGAGTGGATCCGTCTGGTTCGGACTTGCGAACGCCTTACTCAGTTTCGTGAGTGGAAAACGAGGCGAGTATGCCTTGCTACGAACGATTGCGTTGACACGGAACAAGCTCCGGCAGCTGACACTCATTCAAATGCTCTTATTCGTTGGGAGTGGCATCACCTTTGGGCTGATTAGTGGTCTTGGTGCGACTTTCTTCGTGACACGGATCGATGATAGGGGGGCATTTTACTTTAACGTACCGACGATTGCCGGAACCATTGCCGGTTTGATAGTGCTTGTCCTAAGCATCGCTTGGTTCGTCACCCGACGAAAGCAGGAAAACCTCGTTCACGAATTGAAACAGTAAGTAAGGGCACGAGAACCGGGGGGATCGAAATGCGAAAAACGATCGGGGCGATTCTATTACTCATAGTAATTAGCGGTGTCGGCTGGTGGATGATCGCAGATGAACGGGATGCGACCTATGAACAGATTGTTGAAGTGCAAGTCGTAAGACACGTGACGAAGCAGTTCGGACGTGATGATATCGCGTCGGTCAAACCGTACTTCGTAGCGTCCGAATCATCGAAATCACGACGTCATCAGATTGCCGTTCAGCTGAAGTCGGCACCAACGGGAGAATACCGGATGTATCGTGTACTTCAAAATAAAGTCGAGTACATCGGTCGATCACGGACGGTTCGATCAGATTAAAAAGATACGTCACATCAGTTGGGGGATTTAGATGAAAACGAAAGCCGAGCGCATCGCGTTCATTCAAGAAGAAAAGCGTCAACTCGTCAAACCACGTTTATACAGCTCGTTGCTGTACGGCGTCAGTATCTTATTAGTCGTCGCCAATCGGGACGTGTACTGGCCATTGTTCTTTTTACTTGTAGCACTAGTGTGGATTGCGCGGATTCACTCGCAAGAAGTCGAACGTGATATGGCATTAACGGTAGAACCACAGATGAAAAAAATCATTCAATGGCAGTATGTGACCGATTTTTTGTTCGTCATCTTAATGGGATTATTCTTCCCGCTGATCATCGTATTCGACTTGCCATTCTTCCTCAGTTTTACTGTCTATGTCGTTCTTGCGATTATTTTGCTCGTATCCGATATGTTGCTTGAACGAAACGGAAAACGTCTCGATGCTGAGCATCCAATGAAGAAGGAACTGCGGATGTATCCGAAGTCGTGGAAAAAGATCTAATCCGTGGAGCCGGTCGATGCACCGGCTCCTTTTTGAGCATTCCGGTCGCTTCAGCGTGTTCGACTGCCGTATGATGAAGGGGCACATGAAGAAGGAGGTCCTCGTATGCTTGCTATCATCATTGGATTCATCATCGGTCTGCTCGTACCAGTTCAAACGAGTGTCAATACACGGCTGCGGGGTGTCGTCGGTTCGCCGTTCCTCGCTTCGCTGATTTCCTTTTCGATCGGCTCACTCTTCTTACTGATTCTGGTGTTGGTCGTCGATGGGAATCTCACAGGTCTTATGGCTACTGCCGATGAACCGTTCTGGATTTGGGGTGGGGGACTGCTTGGCGTCATCTATTTGACTGGGAACATCCTGCTGTTTCCGCGACTCGGAGGCGTACAAACGGTCATCATGCCCATTTTCGGTCAGGTCATCATGGGACTGTTGATCGATCATTTCGGATTGTTTGAGTCAACTTTCACCTCACTCTCACTGACACGAGTCATTGGCGCAGTGCTTGTGTTACTCGGTGTCGTTGGAACGGTCGCGCTTGGTGACTATTTCGCACGACGGCGCAAGCAACAGATGACATCATCAGAAAACTCATTGTTTATCTGGCGTCTGCTCGGAATTCTAACCGGTATGATGAGTGCTGCCCAGACAGCGATCAATGGTCATCTCGGTAGTGTTCTCGGGTCAGCCGTCAAAGGTGCCTTGATTTCATTCGTCATCGGTACGATCACCTTGTTATTACTGAATCTGATCCTCCGAACGAAATGGCACATCGATCGTTCGCAACCCTTACCTGCTTGGATTTGGATCGGGGGATTGATCGGTGCGTTGTTCGTTGCCGGTAATGCCTTCATCGTTCCGCTCGTTGGTACAGGACTCGCTGTCGTCATCGTCACGATCGGTCTTCTGACCGGCAGCCTATTGATTGACCGTTTCGGCTGGTTCGGTGCAAAGAAACAACCGGTCACAGGTGTGCAGATCGTCAGTCTGCTTGTCATGCTTAGCGGTATTGTGTTGATACGCATTTAAAAACAGCTCGTTCGAACGTATGGTGGCATACGTTGAGAACGAGCTGTCTTCGGTCATTTCTTTAAATCAATTTTAACGGAAATCGTCTTTGCGAAAATATCCCCTGAGACGAACATGACGAATTCTGTCTCATCTGCAGGTACTTGATAGACAAGGTTCACATGTGACCGACCCGGTGCAACATACTTCATACCCTGTTTCCATGTTTTTTCGTTTTTGTTTTCATAATCAATCGGTTCATAGACACCACTGACTCCCGTCACTTGGAAACGATTCGGGAAATAGTAACTTTCTTCCCCAGCATCTCGATAGTAGAGATCTTGATAAAACGTCGGAACCGTGATGTACTGATACCCCTCTTTCTCTTTTAGTTTCAGGGAAGCAGGCGGTTGCTTCAACAATTTTCCGATCCAGAAACTTGTATCTTTAACAGCCGGATCTCCTGGGAACGTCTTAATCGTTCCTTTTGCCATCGTCTCTTCGATGACACCGGATGATTCTTTTTTCGTCGTCTCGAGCTGTCGCTTTGCACCCGTAAGACCATCGGAAATTTTGCTTCCCGTCGTGATGACTTTTGGAGCTTTCGCAACAGACGTCTGTTTGGCAGGTTGTTCATTCGTTGCAAACAGGAAGAGGGAAAGGACACCGACGAATAACACGGCTCCGATAGATGAGAGAGCAAGTTTAAAGCGTCGTTCGGTTTCTTTTGAGTTAGCATTGACGCTGCTGATTGCAGCATTCGGAACGATACGGACAGCGCGCTGTGCTGGTAAAATTGCACCGATGATCCCTGTCAACAGTGGAATTAGAATCGTTGCAGACAAGAAACCGAGTTCCGTCGTCGGGAATTGGCGGTATACTTGCCAAATCATCACTAGCGCAAAGAGAAGTCCGACGATTCCAGCTAGTAACCCTGTCAGCAAACCTTCTAATAAGACGAGGCGTCGAATCAACCCGTCTTGCCACCCTGTCGCTTTTAAGACAGCGAGTTGACTGCGACGTTCATTGACGTTTTGCCAAAGAATTTCCGTCGTCGTCAAGATGGCGATCAATAGGGCAACACCCATCGCGACATAATGCATCGTGCCGACTTCTAAGGCGACATATTCACCAAGCCACGTCGCATAGAGCACCCCTTTTAAGCGGAATGTCACGAAGAGGAAGAAGATGAACAGACTCGTCGGCAAGGCGATGGCGATAATCGAAAGGATTGTTCGTTGCCAGTACGTAAAGAGTTGGTTCATGCTCATACCAAGAATCGATTGTGACCGAACGAATCGTCGCGAACGTGAGACTTCACCGGATCGCATGCTCTCATATGGTTTGATTCTACGAATCAATGCCATCGGAACGAGCGTCCCACCCCAGTAAATGAGTAGACCAGCAAGACCGATTAACAGAATTCGTCCTAAAGCGATCGGATGATCAGTCGTTAACCAAAACGTACCGAGAATCGACCAAGCGATTAACGCTACGAGAGATCCGAGTAGCGTCGCTTCAAGGAACAGCAACTTCGAGAGTTGACGCGGACGCCAGCCGAGAGACAATAGAATCGCGAATTCCTTTTTGCGTGCATAGAGTAGAATGATATTTGAACTAAAGACATAGACGAGCGCAACCGCGATGACGCTAGCGATGACGCCAGACATACCGACCTTCGCCTCTTGGAAAATCGTCATTGAAGAACCGAGTTTGATCCACGGTTGTTGGACCCAACCGAGGGCCGATTGTTTTTCAAGTCCTGGTAAGTACGTCAAAGCGAGCTGCGGAGAGGAACCAAGTGTGATGTCCGTGATCAGACCAGTCTTCTCCTCAATTTCGTTCGCGACGTCTTGGAGCTTTTGCTCACTCGCTGCATTCATCTGATCGACGCCTTTGACATTGACGCGAATGACAGAGATTGCTTTTTCGCCGCGAATCTTGAAGGCGGCATCAAGCGTCGTCAACATCGAAGGGGGTTTCGTCAGGAAGTCATACGGATCATTCGTCGGTTTGACATCCTTGACGGGGTTAACCGGACGATCATTTTTATCCATGACCCATTGCGCCTTTGCAGGGAAATACGTTTCCATCGGTAGTTCCGTCAAGGGATCCTTCGATATATTCAATTTCTTCGGATTGAAGACTCCGATGTAGTTTAAGCGAACTCTTGGCCAATCATCACTCGTCTTCCCAAACATGCGTGCTTCCCGGTACATCGTCCGTTTCGCAAGTAACGAATCCGGATCGACTTTCTTCGGTTCAACTTGGTAACTGAACGGCCAGCGCGACGCAAAGGGGCTAGAGATAGACTGATAACTAATCGGTGACGGCTTTAGGATCAGCCATTCGGAATTTCCTGACGGCAGCTCAGGAAACGAGTCCGTCATGATCTGTTTTAGCAGTGTTTTTTGAACGTCCTGCGTTGTGACTGAATACGTCTTTGCAGGATCGTCAGTCGTCTGTAGCGTATTTAGAAACTTTGCACCACCACGCTTCGTAACATCTTGAATCGTCTCTTGTATCGAGTCATTAATAAGCGGGAGGTCTATTTTCTCATACGTATACGTCCGTGACGCATCGACATATTCCCGTTCGCTCATCAAAATAGGCATCTCAACCGTTCCGAGTTCAGGATCGACGACGTTTGCTTTGTCTTGTTTGTCAAAGTAGCGACTATGTTTTCCGCTGATCGTCGCGTTATCTAGTCCGATCAAGCGGGCTTCTGCTTCGGGATCAATTCCGGCAACCATCGTCGCACTTCCGAATTCTAATAACGGATCTTCACCCAGAACAGCAGGTGAGACGCCGGAACGTGTTGCATTTTCATCTGGTGTCCATCCGGCAGCGAGATAATTAACGGTAGAGTACTTTTCGACGTTCAAGCCGGTATTCTGTTTATCGGTGATCGTCAACTTATAGACACCGTAATCGTCAAACCGATGCGTACCAACAGGTGCATTTGTAGAGTGGTTTCCAATCATCGCAATCGGAGCTGCGACTTCGACGTCCGAGATATCTTGGATCGTCTTATATTGCTTCATCGTGATTCCACCATCTAGACTACTCATATAGTTCGGTTCGAGTAGTTTGAGGTCTTCCGTCACGCTTCGGCTATTTGGGGGACGCACGACGATATCGTAGGAAGACTTCCAACGTTTTTGCAGTTCGTCGACGACTGTTCCGTTATTTGCTTGTGTCGTCCCGATCAAATAACTCAAACCGGTACTGACGACGAGAACACCGACGAGTAATAAAATGAATCGTTCCTTGTTGCGCCACCACGAATTCCAGATGAAACGTAGCATGATACCATACATCCTTTCTCATCGTATTCTTATGTAAAAAACGCTTGCACATTCATGCAAGCGCAATGGATCACAGTTCGATTTTAATCGTATGCGTTTTCGGGAATGCATCGGAAGCAGCGAATAAGACGAACGTCTTCGCTTCTTCTGGTACTTGATAGACTAAATCGATTTGAGCGCGATGTGGAGAATAATATTGATGACTGTTCTTCCACGCCTTCGGATTATGATTGACGTAATCGACGACGTCGTACTCGTGTCCTTTGCCATCATTGAGAACGAATAAGTTTGGTTTATAGACACTGTAAGCTCCGAAATTATCGGACGTGTCATGCATGACGAGCGGAATCGTGACATAACGATAACCTGGTTTATCTTTCAGGTTTAATTCTTTTGGAGGAGAGGAAAGAAGTGCCTCGGCACGGAATGTCTTCGCTTTTAGTTTAGGATCTCCCGGGTAGGTCTTGACGAGTCCCTGTTTCATCAATTCGTCAATGTTTAAGATGCGATTCTCCTGCGTCTCGTTTACACCAGCTAATTTTGTTTGTGATGAGACATTGATAGGTTTCTCCTGATGGGATGACCAATACCAGCCTCCACCACCAATCAGGGCAAGAGAAGTAATCAGTAGAGGAATCGTTTTACGAGCTTGTGGCATAAAAACACTCCTTTTCGATAGAATAGTCAGAATATTTATATAAAATATACTATTTACAAGGAATGGAAACAAGCTAAATGGAGAAAATAGTGTAAAAATAAGGAAACGGTTACCCGATTGATAAAATAAGGTAAAATAACCTTAGTGAAGTGAAAGGGGAAGAATTATGAGAGCAGTCATTCAAAAACAATACGGTGATGTAAACGTGCTACAGATGGATGATGTCGTGATGCCGATTCGACAATCTGGAGAAGTCTTAATTCGTGCGGTATGGACCGGAGTCAATTTCACGGATATCAAACAACGACGTGGTGGCAAGGCGACTGGAACCTTTCCATTTGTTCTCGGAGTAGATGTGTCAGGTATCGTCGTCGATGCGGATCCATCTTCCGCGATCAAAGTAGGGGATCGAGTCATGGCATTTGTATTAGATGGATCATATAAGGAAGTAGTCCGTGCCGACGAACGGTTAGTTTACAGTTTACCTGAAACGATTTCATTACGTGATGCTGCTGCAGGAATGTTGACTTCGATTTTAAGCGAGATATTGTTGACGCAGATCGCACAAGTGAAACTGAAGGATACAATCGTCATCCACAGTGCCGCTGGAGGTGTCGGATCGATGTTGATTCAATTGGCGCGATTAAAAGGAATGACACGATTGATTGCTACTGTTGGACATGCTGATAAAATACCTTATGTTCATGCACTTGGTATTCAGAATGTCTTTACATATAATGATTTTTCTGAAAAAGTGAAGGAATTGACGGTCGATAAGGGAGCAGATGTTATCTTTGACTCTGTCGCGGGTTACGTGACACGAAAAAGTCTTGACTGTCTCGCGTATTACGGAACACTCGTACAATTCGGTAATAGTAGTGGAGAAGCGGGTGAACTCTCGACGACAGACGTTCATGCGAGTTGCCGGACGATTCGTGGATTTAGTCTTGGCACGACACGTCAACTGGATCCAGAACGTATTCGAACTGCTGCGTCCTATGTCTTGACGTTGTTTGAAGAAAATAAATTGAAGATGCCAATGATTCATGAGTTCCCATTAGAGGAAGTGCAAAAAGCGCATCGGTTGATGGAATCTCGACAGTATCAAGGAAAAATCGTCCTACGAATCGGAGGAGACGAGATTGAGTGAAGAAGAGATTAATCAACGACTACGAGACGATCTTGAGTTACAAGAGATGTTAACGCTAGTGGCAACATTAGAATTACCTGATTGGTGGATGTGCGCGGGATATGTCCGCTCTATCGTATGGGAGGAGAATCGATATGAACGACCGGATATCGATATCGTTTATTTCGATCCTATCGATCTTTCGGAGGTAACGGAAAAGCGTCATGAAGGGCAGCTAAGACGCTTGTCGGATATACCGTGGTCCGTTAAAAATCAAGCGCGCATGCATTTGATCAATGGATTACCACCATATAAGTCCGCGAAGGATGCGATTTTACAGTTCCCCGAGACCGTCACGTCGATCGGAGTGACGAAACGACCAGACTTCGAATTGTATCTTCCTTATGGTGCGAACGATTTCGCTGATCGCATCATTCGACCGACGCCACCTTTTCAAATCGGTACCGCGCGTCATTCGATTTTTCAGCGACGGGTAATTGAAAAAGGATGGCAAGACGACTCAGGTCTTCATATATATACATGAAACAAGAGGGAGCTTAAACGATAAAACGAATCAAACCTAAAAAATAGATCACTCTTTTCATGTTAGGACTCCTTTTTCTCAGCGGGTGCGCACCGGAAAAGAATGTCGAGGTGAAAGAAAAGATTCAAGTTGATGGTACGAGTTTGTTCGACAGTGGCTCTTATCCGACTGCTGTAGAGACGGCCGAACATCAGTTTAAATTTGATTTGAGTGACAAGTCCACCTATACGTTAAAGCAAGATGATTTCCGAGTGGACGCGCGATTCGGTGACTATAATTTACTGCTAGCAAGCGTAATCGATGGACGATACGATTCGCTGATGATTTATGAAAAGAAGTCGAATTGGATGTTAAGCAGTTCGATGGATCTCATTCGAGATCAACCCACGAAAGGCGAGTCAATCGATGGGAGTCTAGCGTGGGAAGGAAACAAGAAAAAAATGACGACGAAACTTGTAACGAATCGTCATTATACGGTAATGGAGACACGACTGAAAAGTGAGCAGATTCCGGCACGATTTGGAAAACGGGTACGTACCATCAACGGATTGAAGGTACACGTTCAAAAGCAAGGGAAACAGCTCAATCTTGCCTACCAAAACGGAACAGACGTGATGTGGATCGTCAGTGATCGACCGGAAGAGACAACCATGCGGTTGATTCAGCGATCACTAGAAAGTCCGATTGACTCGCTTCTCACTGTGTAAACAATTAAGCAGACTGAATAGACAAAGAGGCTGACCCCAAAAAAGAACGACGCGTCTGTTCACGCCCTTCCCTCAGGCGAGACACAAGGAGCTTTTCTGCCTTATTCAAGCAAGAAAGCAGATCTTATTTGTCTCTGACAGCGCAAAGAGGCGTATTTTCCTGTAGGAGTTGCGTGAAACGCGTCATTCTTTTTGTTACGAGGTAAGGGTGGCAGATCATCATTCTGCCACCCTTACCTTTATGGAAACGGATTTTTGAGTCAGCCTCTTATACTTACGAACGATAGACGGACTTGAGGTAATCCGCGATACGGTGCCAAGCCTGAAACGCCACGTCTAAGTCACCGTGGTGTGTAAAGGCATGAGCTTGACCAGCGAATTCCTGGTGCTCAACAACGACACCTGCCGCCTGAAGGCGATTCGCATACTGTCGTGCCTCCTGCGCCAGCGAGTCGTGCTCCGCTGTCAGGACGAGAGTCTGTGGTAACGCATCGAGTTGAGCCGCATAGAGTGGCGAAGCGAGGTGATGATACGCGTCTTCCGCACGAGCGATGTACATCGCATTGAACTGCCGTGCCTGTTCAGCGGGGATCGCCTCCTCAAAGAATGGTTTATCCGCGGGATCCGTCGCGAGATCAAGCGGAGGGTAGTCTAGAATTTGAGCGATGAGCGGCACAGGATCTGTCTGATCAGCGTTCCATAACGATACGGCAGTCGCGAGATTGCCACCGGCACTATGCCCTCCTATTGCGATGCGTGAAGAATCGAGGCGTAGCGTATCAGCATGTTGGAAAATCCACTGAACGACTTCATAGGCGACGTGGACCGGAACAGGAAATGGATGTTCCGGCGCTAACGGATACTCAATATTGAGAACATGACAGTTGGCGGTCTCAGCGAGAAACAGATTCCATGGTTCATCCATCTCTGGCGTTCCGGTGATGAAACCACCACCATGGAAACTGATGAATCCAGGTAATGGTTCTACTGCATCAATCGGTGAGTGACGCAACACTCGAACATCTCCGACTGAAGTCGGCACGTGTAGCGTAGTCGTGGTCGCTTGCGGTGGATGCGGAGGTGTGACTTGAGGACGTTCCTCATCTGAGCGGATTTGTTTGGCAAGGTCAATCATCTCTTGGCGATTCATCGAATTCCTCCTTTAGGTCTATCTTCATCATACCGAACGGATTGGTGAATTGCTCTTCTGGATTCGTTTTCTCTAGTCGTAGGAAAAAGCAGCCAGAGTTTGATACACTTTTGAAAGAAATTAGAAATCGAAAGGATGGAACAGATGCCAACACTTTACATTACGCGTCATGGCGAGACGGAATGGAACTTAGAAAAACGAATGCAAGGCTGGGAAGACTCTCCTCTGACAGCAAAGGGCAGACAAAATGCGCGGGACCTTGGTCACCGCTTACGTGAAATTCATCTGGATCACCTCTATATCAGCCCGATTGGTCGCGTCCGAGAAACAGTTCGAATGATGGATCTCGATCCAGCGATTCCGGTCACCATCGACGATCGATTGCGTGAAATGCACATGGGGGCCTGGGAAGGGCGGACGGCGGCGGAAATTGAAGTCGCGCACCCGCTTGCTCATGCTGCATTTTGGCAAACGCCGCATACGTACATACCGGAGAGTGGAGAATCCTTTGACGCGGTCCGGGAGCGCATTCTATCGTTTTTGGAACGACTGGCAGACCATGAAGAAGACGAAAACATCTTAATCGTCACCCACGGCATCTTCCTTAACATCTTGCTGACATATCTTCAACGTAAGCCGTTCGCGACCTTATGGGATCCGCCGTTCATTCATGGAACGAGTTTGACGATCGTCGAATACAGGGATGGGGAAGCCGTGATTCGATTAGAAGCTGACATGTCGCATGTCATAGCGGACTAAAAAAACGGCGGACTTTTTCTCGGTCCGCCGTTCTCCTTATCGTGATTTCGCCAAATAGATCAAAATCGCGCCTTCTTGTTTTCTGACCTTTAGGTGAGGAGAGGATATCGTGTCGATTGAGCGACCGATGATCGATTCTCCTGTCGTATAGCGTTTGAGGAGTAAGGGATAGAACGAAGCATTCGTCTGTTTTTGATCATTGAATTGACCGCTGTCAGTCTGGACGTTTTGAGGTAAGGTATAGGCCGTTTTCGTCTCAGGAATACCATTCTTCGCATCAAGCGAATAGGTGAAGGTATGCGAATCGTTGAGTAGGTTCAAATCATACGTCAACTGGAACGGCGTGCGATCATATGTACCGGCAGGAATCGATTTGTCGATCAGCACCTCTGGTGGTTCTGTATCGTCAAATTGAATCGCTTTGAGCTGGAGGGGGCGATCGAGTGTACCAGTTAAGAAAAATGTCTGCTGTTGCTGCGACTCGTCCTTCGCGGTAGAAGGTGTGATCGAAAAGGAAGACTTCTTGATCTTGACGGTTTCTTTTGGAAGGACGGTTGCTTCCGTTGTGCAACCAGCAAGCAAGAAGGGAAGGGTGAATAAGAGCGCATATTTCATGACGTGTTCCTCTTTTCCATAGTCATAGTGAATCGGGATAAAATTAAAATATTCAAAAAATTAGAAATGATACCTAGATTATACCAACAATGTTCTCGCTAAATAAAGGAGGAAATCATGAAAGGCAAATGGTTATTAGCAACCGTCCTGCTCGTCGGTTGTGCCTCGACGGGTGAAGAGGCCGAATCGACGGCAAAATCGTTATACGTCGCACCGAACGGCAGTGATAAAAATACCGGTACGTTGAAACAGCCGTTTAAAACAATCCGGCAAGCGACACAAAAAGCGACTGCCGGTACGACGGTTTACTTGCGAAAGGGAACGTATCACGAGACGCTGAACGTCAGACAAAGTGGAACGAAACAACATCCAATCGTCTTTCGGAATTATAAACAAGAACGAGTCGTCTTAAATGGGAAAAACATTAAAGATCGGGATGCAACTTTACCGATCGTTCAGGTAAAAAATCGAAAATATGTGACAATCCAAGGACTGACGATCGAAGCCGTTCAGTCGAAACGAACGGACGCGACACCGATCGGCATTTTGGTCACAGGATCAGGATCCCACATCACGTTGAAGGATAATACGGTTCGCGACATCAAGACGCTCGCGAGGGACGGGAATGCACACGGCATCGCTGTCTACGGAACGGGAGCGATTCGTCACCTGTCGATCACCGGTAACCGAGTCGAGCAAAATCGTCTTGGTTTCAGCGAAGCCCTCGTCTTAAACGGAAACGTCAAACATTTCCACGTGACGAAGAACGTCGTACGGGATAACGACAACATCGGCATTGATTTGATTGGACATGAAGGGATTGCTCGATCGAAGAAAGACGATTACGTCCGTGAGGGCGTCGTGTCAGAAAATCGTGTTTACCGGACGTCAAGCTACGGCAATCCTGCTTACGGGAAGGAATACAGCGCAGCCGGTATCTATGTCGATGGTGGAAAAAATTTGACGATCGAGAAGAATCTCGTCGAAGCGAGTGATATCGGAATTGAGGTGACGAGTGAACATGCCGGACGGTACGCAGAAGATGTCATCGTCCGCCAGAATGATGTACGGCAAAATGTTTACACCGGGATTTCAATCGGTGGGTATGATACGAAGCGAGGTGGTACAAAACGCGTCTGGATCGAGCAAAATCAGCTGATCGGGAATGATACGAAAAGGCTCGAGGGTGGTCAATTGCTCGTCCAGCATGATGTCCATGACAACAAAATCATCGGGAACACATTCGACGGTTCGTTAAGTGTCGCCCACTACTTCAAAACGAGTTCTGGCAACCAGTTTGAAAAAAATACGTTCAAGCATACGAAACGTTTCATGTGGCGCGACGCCTCCTATAAAACGGAACAAAGCTTCTTGAAAGCGGTCCGAAAGGTGGAATGAGAATGAAGTTATCGGAACGACTCCTCGCTTACTGGATCCGGATTCCGAGACGCTGGCGGCTTGCAGCGTTGACCGCCTGTATGCTAACGATCTGGACAGTGGAAGGCGTTCGGTTTTTAACCAGTCCGGCGTTACGCCTGCCGACCGTTACCGATGCGATCATCTGTCTCGTTCCGGCGATTCTATTGTTCATGGTATGGAAAACAAAGCGTTCAAATTAACACTTGAATTAAATTAACACTTGAATTAATCGAAAATAACAAGGAATTCATTTAGTCGTCCTCGAAATAGGGAGGGAACTTCAATTAGTAAGGAGGAAGAAAGATGACGAAACTAACGATTCAAGCCGTGATTGACCGTCCGGTCGAGACCGTGTGGGAGATTTGGAACGCACCGGAAGACATCAAACGCTGGAACGCAGCGTCTGACGATTGGCATACGACAGCGTCAACGAATGATTTGACGGTCGGTGGTCAATTCACGAATCGAATGGAAGCAAAAGACGGTAGCATGGGTTTTGATTTCACGGGTACATATGAGGCGATCGTTCCTTATGAGCGCATTGCGTATGTCCTTGAGGATGGTCGTCAGGTGACGATCGACTTTTCTCGGAACGGGGAACAAACCGAAGTCGTTGAATCATTTGATGCCGAAACGATGAACCCGCCTGAGATGCAACAAGCGGGTTGGCAGGCGATCCTTGATCGGTTCAAGGCGTATGCGGAGTCGAAAAAATAAACATGCAATAAAAACCGTTCAGGATACTTGTGTTCCACTTAGGAAATACGAGTATCCCGAACGGTTTTTTTAGAATCCATTAACCTGCTAATTCCAACATTTGAACGAACGCGACGTCCGGATCCGTCGTCTCGAATCGGTTCAACCAATCCTTGAAGTCACCTTCGTACAAAATACGACCTTGATGGAGAAAGATGACATGGGCATCGGTATGCAATAGATCGTGTAATTGATGGGTCGAGAAGAGGCACGTTTGACCGTTTGCTGTCATCTGCTCGAAGCGTCGCATGATATGAAGCCGTGTTGCCGGGTCGACCCCGCTCGTTGGCTCATCAAAGATGTAGAGTGAACGTGGTACTGTCGTCAACAAGGTGACGAACAACCATTTCTTTTCGCCAGCGGACATCTTACCGATTTTCATCTCCCACAGATGAGCGAATAAATCGAGCTCTCGTGGCTGTTTCAGATGACGCGTATACGTCTCTTGCTTGCGATATGCTTTCAAACGAGCGAGCCGACCGACGAAGACGGCGACATCCTTACCCTTTAGTTCGTCCGAGTAATAGATGAATTGCGTCAAATAGAGTATGTCCGAGATATCAGGTAAGTTCAGTTCTCCGGACGTGATCGGTAAGGCACCAGTCATGCAATCAAACAGTGTCGTTTTCCCGGCACCGTTCATCCCGATCAAGACGTTCAGTTTCCCGGGAACAAGCGAAAAAGATATATCGTGTAACAGATCAGGTGATTTCGGATAGTTGAAGCGTACGTGTTGAACGTGCATCTGAATCCTCCTATCGGGTCAGTAATGACATGAGATTAAAGCGTTTGACAGAGAATAGACCAAGTAACAGATAAACGACGAGTACGACGGTCAAGATAAGTAACGATGCTCCCGTAACGTGCTCAGAGACGGCGAGACCGAGTGTTTTCATGACATAAAAAGGATTCAAGTAACTGTACCAACGATCCGGTTGGCTATTCGCAAACAAGAACAGGGGATACATGACGATGTTGATTAATGTCGACATACTCGAAATCTTTGCTGGAAGCATCGTCAAGGCGATACTTGCAAAAGCAAGCGAGATGCTGAGCAACAAGACGAGATAAGCGAGTAACAACGTCAAAGGTGAGAAGAAGCCGAATACAAGCATCAGGATCGTCGTAAAGACCGACAAACTAACGGCTGCAAACACGAGCTGAACGAGTACGAGTGCGAGAATACAACCAATCTTACTACCGGAAATCATGATATACGTCTTCATCAAACCATGCTCCCGCATCCGGGCAAGTTGGAGACCGATGCCATTCACGTAAATCGAGAGCAAGATATAGCCCCAAAAGAGCGCGAGGAATGAGAGGAAACTGTTCTCGGTGAAGTCGAGGCGTGACCCGAAGACAAAGGCGAGAATCAACGGGAAAATCAACGACCAAAAGACCGGAATCTTATCCGTCAGCATGATTCTTAAGTAGAGTGTAAAGTAGCTAGGAATCGAATACATATGTGCCTCCCGTTCACAAAAATTGGTCAAAATATGAGCCTGTATGTTTTGATACGAAAGAAAATGGAGAAAAGTTCCTGATGAAGTAAGTTGTTAATAAAAGTAAGAATACCAGAAACGCACAAATATTGTAAATTGAAGCAAAGGACAGGAGGTACGATGATGGACTATTTATTAACGTCCGGTGGGATACAAAATCCATCGATTCATAAAGCGTTACGTGAGATGCTTGGAAAACCGATTGAAGAATGCCATGCCATCGCGATCACGACAGCTTCCTATGCATTAGGCAGAGGAACGGACCTCGCTGTCAACTTCATTCAAGGAAAAGATGAGGCACCGATGGTCGATTTAGGATGGAAGTCAGTCGGTCTGTTGGAATTATCAGCGGTCTCGGTAATTGATCCAACTATTTGGCAACCAGCGGTCGAACAAGCGGATGTCATTCTCGTTAATGGTGGTGATCCACTCTTTCTACATCACTGGTTCGTCGAATCGGGCTTCGATCGACTATTACCGCAACTGACCGGTGTTTATGTCGGGATGAGCGCCGGTAGCATGGTGCTTACGCCACGAATCGGAACAGATTTCGTTGGGTGGAAAAAGACGCCGGAACAATCGGACGCAACATTAGGTCTCGTTGATTTTTCAATCTTCCCGCATCTCGATCATCCGCAGTTACCAGACAATCGTTTACAAGCTGCCAAGTCTTGGGCTGAGACATTAACGAATCCGGCGTACGCAATCGATGACGCGACAGCGATCCGTGTCATCGGTTCGAACGTAGACGTGATTTCTGAAGGAACGTGGGTCCAGTTGCGATGAGGACGATCTATTTCATTCGCCATTGCGAATCAATCAAAACAGGTAGTGATCGAGGGCGAGGATTAACAGATGCAGGTCAGGAACAAGCACAGGAACTCGTGGCGTTCTTTGAAATGATACCGATTGACGCCATCTATTCGAGTCCGATGCAACGAGCGATGGACTCCGTTCGCCCACTTGCTGAGCAACGAGGTTTGCCGATCTACGAGGCAGCGTTTCAGGAACGGCGTTTTCAGGAAACAGACGAACGTTTATCGCCTGAACGGCTAGAAGAACTGTTGAAGCGATCATTCCAAAATGACGATTACGCGCAAAAAGGTGGAGAGTCGAATCAAATAGCACGTAATCGTGCTCTAACAGTCATCGATCAGCTACGTAAAACCCACCCGCACCACCGAGTGGTCGTCGCGACGCATGGTCTCGTGTTGGCGTTAGTGCTCGAACACTACACTGGACGACCGGCAAATGAATGGCTGGGCGCGATGGGGAGTCCAGCAATCCATCAGCTGACATTCGATGCAGGCGGGAAAACGTCTCATGAACAACTATTGTAAAATGATTAAATCTGTCCGCTGAAGATGAAACCGAGAAAGAGCAGTAATAACACACCAAGCGGAACGGCACAGGCGAGACTGACGTATTTGAGGATTCCCAATTCGCGTCGTTTGATGGCGACGATCCCAAGTCCGATTCCAAACAGATAAATGACAAGTCCGATTGGTATCGTAAGCATCGAGTTCGGTCCGAACGACCAGTTGAGCGGTGGGAAAATCATAGAGGCGATGAGCAGACCGAGCAAACTAAAGAAGAGAGAAGCTTTAGCGTATGTCATATGTGAACTCCTTTTTAATTAAGTATGTAAACAAGAATTCGAATTTAAAACGAGAATTCCTGCTTCATCCAGTAAATTTCCTGTTTGGCATTTGAATGAACGGGAACTATATCTAAAAGATAGTATCTTTTAGATATAGGAGGGACCGATGCCAAAAGAAAACATGACCCGTTATGCGATTCTCGGACTTCTTGCAAGCGGATGTACGTCTGGTTATGAGATGAAACACACGATCGATACGAGCTTGAATCACTTTTGGAAAATCAGCTTCGGACAAGTCTATCCAACGCTGAAACGGTTAGAAGCGGAAGGGTTGATCGTTGAAGAGGTCACGGATGGGGAACGGAAACAATTCGCCCTGACGGAAAACGGGCATGCGGAGCTCGCACGGTGGGTCGCTGAACCGTCCGTCGAACTGCCGGTGCAACGGAACGACCTGTTGTTGAAGTTGTACTTCGCTCGACATGCTTCAAAAGAGGTCACCTTGCAGAAAATTCAGGAGCACGCTCGATTGCTCGAAGAACGGCTTGAGACGTATCAAGCGATCGATGCGATGATTCGTTCTTATCCGGACTCGAATGATGCCGTCTATTGGTTATTGACGCTTGATTATGGCATTCGGAAGACACGTGCGTTACTCGATTGGTGTGACGCTTCCCTTGAGACCCTTGAAGGAGGAAATTGACATGAAACGGATCATTGCGACTCCGAACAAAGACGTCGTCGTGTTCATCATCGGTTTACGGATCAATCGTCTGCGTTCCGTCCGGCAATGGTTGCCGACGGTCCAGGCGATGGGACCGATGCTACAAGAGTGTTATGCAAACGATGTCGGTTTGATTTCGCATGAATCACTTGTCGGTTGGCGTTCCGTGACGTTGATTCAGTATTGGCGTTCGACGGAAGAATTGATGGCATATGCCCATGGTTCCCGTCATTTGACGGCGTGGAAACGATTCAATCAGAAGGCACGGACATCAGAAGCGGTCGGAATCTTCCATGAGACGTTCGAAGTCAGCAATTATGAGTCGATGTATGTCAATCTTCCAACCCGAGGTCTAGCGAAAGCACTCGGGGAGTCGGCGATCAAGCCGCATCAAGAACAAGCAAAAGGGCGCTTAGCCGAGCGGCAATCACAAGAGACGATCTAAATAGACAAAAGACGGGTGCCGAGGCATCCGTCTTTTTAAGTCGCGAATGGTGTGACGGGTTCGAGCATCTCCCCGCAGTTTTGGCAAATATGATCGAGCGTTTTCGTACACGGTTCGCAAAATGTACAAGCGTGCGAGCACTGATAGACCGTCGTTTCAATCGTTTCTTGGCACCGGACACAGGTTGGTTCCATAAGTATCACCTCCTGTTACTAGTATAAGAAAAGCATTTTGATGAGCACAGTAGGAGAACATAGAAAAAGGCTATATTTCCCTTTGATTCCATGTTAATTTGAAGAAAGTGGTTTTAATTCGAAGGGAAGATGAAAAATGGACCAAATTGATCAACAGATTGTCCGGATTCTGCAAGACGATGCCCGCATTCCATGGTCGGAACTCGGACGTCAGATCGGATTATCGGCACCTGCCGTCATCGAACGGGTCCGAAAAATGGAGGACGCGGGAATCATCGAAGGGTTCCGTGCTGTCATTAATCCAGAAGCACTCGCGCAAGGGTTACTCGCGATCGTCATGTTCGAAGAGACACGTTGCGCAGGTTTGATTGAATTTTGTAAAGGACATCCAGAAGTCGTCGAGTGTCACCGCTTGACCGGTAGCTATAATTTCATGGTCAAGTTGCAAACCGCGTCCGTTACAACACTGGAGCGTTTCCTCGATGACGCATCGGTCTACGGCAAACCGTCGACCTGGATTCGACTGTCGACGCCAGTGCCGTTCACGGGATATACGGTATGACGGAAGTGACACGTGTACGGATTGAACAACTGACGGGAGATATCGAGCACGTCGAAAAGCTTTGTGAGCAAGGGGGAACTTCGATTGTGTATCGGATTGAAGCAAAGAAAGGGAGTTACTTACTAAAGACTGCTACGAAAGTGAGATACCAAGAATGGCTCGCAGAAGAAGCAATCGTCTTAGACGAATGGATACATCGAGAACCAGGGTTCCTACCTGAGTACGTTGGTTTTTTTAAGACGGAACAGCAAAGCCATCTCTTGATGCAGTGGCGAGACGGGATGACGTTGACGACAGCCTTAAGACAGGCGACAAGCGAGCAACGGATTCAGCTGTGGCAAACGTTCGGAATGTATCTTTTCCAGTTTCATCAACGCATGACAGGGGGAACGTCACAGGAGTGGTTAACGGAACGACTTATGACGGCAGAACGTTATGTCGCATCTGCTTGGACGTCCGGTACGATAGATTTACTGAAACGATTAAAGTCCTCCTGTCCGGAGCCGATAACTGCCAGTTGGATTCATGGCGACTGTACGACAGACAATCTGTTGGTCGCGACGGACGGAACGCTGTCGTTCATTGATGTCGGGGCAATGAGACCGGGCGATCGGCGGTATGACATCGCTCTTGCGATTAGTCCAATCATCGATGATCCGCGAGCCCTCGATGCCTTTTATGAAGGATACCGTTTCGAGCGATTGACTACACGAGAATTTGATTATTATGAACATGGTCTATATACCTTTTTCTAAAAAGTCGCTACAGAGGAGAAAAAAGATGAACCTCATGCTAATCGGAGGCGGTCAACTGGTTGCTCCGTCTCATCAATTCATCAATCGGCATATCGTTCAACTGACGAAACACGCGCCACATATCGTCTTCCTGCCGACGGCAAGTCGAGATGAATCGTTATACCAATACCAATTTCGAGATACATATGAAGCACTTGGAGCGATCGTCTCGGTCGTCACGCTGTTTGACGACGAACAATCCATGGCGACGCAACGACGATTAATAGAGTGTGCCGACATTCTTTATGTCGGCGGTGGCAATTACCCGTTACTCGTTCAGACGCTTGCTCTAAAAGGTATGGATCTATTGCTTGAACAAGCCGTTAAGCGTGGAACGTGGTACGTCGGTGTCAGCGCTGGAGCGATCTATGCGATGGAATACGGAATCCGTACGAGCGAGGACGGAACGGACTATTACCTGGATACGGGGCAAGGTTGGCTGAGTGGTTGTCTCTGTCCACACTTGAACCAGGAAAAACGGGCAACCCGTTTTCAGGAACACCTGTCTCAAATGAATCACGCGATCGGATTACCTGACGATACGGCGTATATTCTTTCTGGGACCGATCACTATCGATTAGGCGAAGGACACGCGTTGTATGGACGTTACATTAAGTGAACGTTAGCGTCTCGAACTCTAGGAGTGTCATCTTCTTCGATAGTCGTTTCGGATTCGGTAAGTGACAGATGAATTCTAGACTATTTCCATCCGGATCATTGAAATGCAATTTGGCATGGGCGTAATCCGTATGTGTCATCACGAAGGGCTCATCTGGTCCAAATCCAAATGCAGCGCGTGGTTCGATTTGACGCTCGCGCAACCAATTCGGAGCATTTCGTAAAAAGTCGATATCGACAGTTAAAGCGATGTGTCGGATGGAAGGATGATACGGTGTGTTCGCATGCTCACTAAGCCAAAGTCCAAGCCAACTTTTTCCGGGTTCAATCCATAAAAATGCGATTCGATCGTCAATGGTATGATCAAAGGTTAATCCGAGTGATTCGTAAAATTCAATCGATCGATGTAAATCTGATACCGGTAGATGCGCTTCATATAGTGAGAACGTCATCGAACGAGTTCTCCTGCAGCACGATGCTCGAGCACGCTTGACATATGATCGGTCGCCCATTGTTTCATCATCAGGACGAGCGGACGAAGTGTCTCACCGAGCGGGGTAAGCGAATACTCGACACGAGGCGGTACTTCTGCGTATGTCACGCGATGGATCAGTCCATCGTGCTCGAGTTCTCGTAATTGTAAGGTCAAGATACGCGGACTGATGGATTCAGAGGTCTTCAACAGTTCTGAAAAGCGAAGCGGACCGTCAAGTAGTTGATAGAGTAAGATGGCTTTCCATTTTCCACCGATCACTTCGACCGTCGCTGCCGTCGCACAAGAATAGGTATTTAGAAACACACAACTGTCTTCGATTGGCATATAGATCGTCTCCTTTAGTTACATGATTGATAGTATGTCACTTCAAAGTGCGTACTTGTCGCTTGCTAGGAAGCGGCATACACTTCAGATGTCACTATCATACGAAATGAGGCTAGAACATGTTAACTAAAACGACTACCGATTTACGAAAACAACAGATTCTCGAGGCATTCGCCTTCCGTCACGCGACAAAACGATTTGCGGACAAACAGATTCCGGAAGATGATTTTGCTTTCATCCTCGAAACGGGACGTCTTTCTCCATCATCGTTTGGCTACGAACCGTGGCGTTTTCTCGTCATTCAGGATGAGTCGTTTCGTGCGCGGCTTGCACCGTTTGCGTGGGGCGCTGCCGGACAACTCGAGACAGCGAGCCATTTCGTCATCCTCTTGGCTCGAAATGAACAGGACATGCATTTTGACGCGCCTTACATCAACCATATGATGCAAGATGTGATCGGATTAACGCATGAAGCACAGAAAGGTCGTCATTCATTTTATCGGCAGTTCCAGGAAGCCGACTTCGATCTTGTGTCATCCAAGCGCGCCATGCGGGATTGGGCGGCAAAACAAACATATATTGCGCTCGGCAACATGATGACCAGTGCCTCACAGATCGGGATTGATTCGTGCCCGATGGAAGGATTCGACCAAAAAGCCGTCGAACAGCTGTTACGTGATGAAGGACACCTGACGGATAATCTGAATGTCGCCGTCATGGTTGCGTTCGGTTATCGAAATGAAGCACCGGCGCATCCGCAAACGCGTCAAGCCATCGCTGATCTCGTTGATTGGGTCTAACATTCAAGCTAATTTAAAAACCATGTGATTCATCGCATCTGAGCCGAAATTTTTCTTCGGCTCAGTTTTTTTAGTTTGTTACGCATCAAGTCCACATAAATATGATTCAAAACAGTTGACGAATAAAAATCAGGATGGTATATTTGTCTCGAATTAAAGATATATGAATTAAAGATACAAAAGAGGTGAACGAAATGACTCCACCGAATCCGAACTTGAAAGCATTGACGATCATGGTGCGCGCAGTTGATGCGTTACATGAAGTCATCAAGAAGGATGTTGCGCAATGGGGGTTGAACCCGACGGATTTTTCGGTTCTTGAGTTGCTGTTTCACAGAGGCAGGCAACCGATTCAATTGATTGGGAAAAAAGTCTTGATCACGAGCAGTAGCATCACCTATGTCATCGATAAGCTTGAAAAGAAAAATTACGTTGTCCGAAAAGCATGTCCAGAGGATCGGCGTGTGACATTTGCGGAACTGACCTCTGAAGGACACCAACTGATGAAAGCTATTTTTCCAAAGCACGAGCAAGCAATCAATCAAGTATTTCAAGGAATAGCCCCGTCAGAACTCGAAGCATTCATCGAGACAGCCAAAACGATCGGCTATCAAGCAAAAAAACAATAAAAATTTTTTAGGCTGATATCTCGAATTCGAGATAATAACCATTAAAGGAGCGATTTTTCATGAATGAATTAAAAGGAATCCACCACGTGACAGCGATTACGAGCAGTGCCGAGAAAAACTATGACTTCTTTACGAACGTCCTAGGAATGCGATTGGTCAAGAAGACCGTCAATCAGGATGACATCCAGACGTATCACTTATTTTTCGCCGATGATAAAGGATCTGCCGGCACGGATATGACGTTCTTTGATTTCCCTGGTATTCAAAAAGGGTCACACGGAACGAATGAAATCTTCAAGACGGCGTTCCGTGTCCCAACGGATGCTGCACTCGAATACTGGATTAAACGCTTTGACAAATACGACGTCAAGCACCGTGGTATCAAAGAACAATTCGGTAAGCAGACGCTCTCGTTCGTCGATTTCGATGAGCAACAATACATGTTGATCTCTGACGAGCATAATCAAGGTGTCGCTTCCGGCACACCGTGGCAAAACGGTCCGGTACCCCTCGAGTTCGCGATCACGGGACTCGGTCCAATTCACATCCGGATCGCGGAGTTCGACAATTTAAAAGCGGTACTCGAACAAGCGATGTTGATGCGCGAAGTCGATCAAGCTGGTTCCCTGCACTTGTTCGAAATGGGCGAGGGCGGAAACGGTGCCCAAGTCATCGTTGAGCATAACGTCGTTCTACCAAGCGGACGTCAAGGATTCGGAACGGTGCACCACGTCGCCTTCCGTGTTGAAGATACGGCTGCCTTACAGGAATGGATCGAGCGGATGCAACAGCTACGCTTCAACACGTCCGGTTACGTCGATCGCTTCTTCTTCGAGTCACTTTATGCTCGTGTTGCGCGCGGTGTCTTGTTCGAGTGGGCAACGGATGGTCCTGGTTTCATGGGGGATGAGCCATACGAAACGGTCGGGGAGAAATTGTCGTTACCACCGTTCCTCGAGCCACAACGGGCACAGATCGAACAAATGGTCCGTCCGATCGATACGGTCCGGAGTACGCGCAAGATCGAAAAAGAATACCTATAAGAGAACATTACGATAACGTAACTAACCGCATCTAAACAAGAGGAGGAAATGAAAATGGAGAAATTAAACATTGGTATCATCTTAGGATCCACACGTGAAGGACGCCTCAGCCCACAAGTCGGGAACTGGGTCAAACAACTCGCGGATCAACGGGGGGATGCGAACTATACGATTCTTGATATCGCCGACTACAAATTACCGCTCCTAGGTGAAAAGGACGGGGATGCGTCTGGTGCTGCTGATTGGTCGAAGGATGTCGCGGCACAAGACGGATTCATCTTCATCGTCCAGGAATACAACCACTCAATCGCAGCGTCACTCAAGAATGCGCTCGATTATTTACGAGTCGAATGGAACAATAAAGCGGCAGGGATCGTCTCTTACGGTTCCGTCGGTGGAGCGCGGGCAGCAGAACACCTGCGCGGTATCCTCGGTGAATTATTGATTGCCGATGTCCGGGTGCATCCGGCGTTATCCTTGTTCACGGATTTCGAGAACGGATCGGTCTTAAAAGCGGCAGCCGTTCAAGAAACATCGGTCAACCAAATGCTCGATCAAGTCATTCCGTGGGCAACGGCGTTAAAAACAATCCGCTAATTAGTTACTATAAAAACCCCTCATTTCATCTCGAAATGAGGGGTTTTTGGATGGTTGTTACGTACAACACGACGTGACGCGGCGCAGATCCTTTTCTTGAATGTAAAGCGTGTGTTGGCGGACTTTATAAGGAATGTCAGCCGCTTGAAGACGTTCGAGATAGTGACCCGTTGGAGCGACCGTCCATTTTACATACGACGTCGCAGCATTCGGTGATGCGAGACAGGTGAGCAATAAAAGTGGAAGGATCCATTTTCGAATCTTCAATCGTATACCTCCTTCATTATTTCAAATACTGTATTAATGATTTTATTGTTTAAATCAAAAACTAAAAATCACGACTCACGTAAACAAAAAATAACTGACCATCAAGCCGACCAACAGACCACTAAAAGCAAGTCGATAGACGGGTGAACGATGGGTTCCTTTATTTCATTTGACTTTATAGACGATGAAATAGGTCACACTGGTCACCATGACGAGGATCGCCAGTGTACTGAGTAAAGTAGACATCAGCATTCCTCCTTATCGTAAGATTTTAGCTAACGCTTTTCCTTTCGCCAACTCATCGACGAGTTTGTCGAGAATCCGGATGTTACGAATGTGCGGATCCGTTAGATTTTCCACACGAATCCCGCAGATGACGCCAGTGACTAAAAATCGGCGTTCGTTCAGGTCGGGTGCGTGCTCGAAAAAGGCTGCGACAGTTTGGGTTTGTATGGCTTGTTCAAGAGTTGATTGCGTGTGTCCGGTCAACCAGAACAGCACGTCATCAAGCTCGTCTTGCGTCCGTTGCTTGCGCTCGACTTTTTGACGGTATACCTGATACAGCTGCTGCATCGGCATTTGAAATACTTTTTCGTAACTCATCTGAATCGCCTCCTTTCATGTCATGGTAACATATGGGAAAAGGTCTTGTGTCACGGATTTCAAGTCGGTTTGGAGGTGAAGGATGAAATGAGATATCGAATCATTGGAATGACTTTCATGACGTGCCTAGTACTATTTTTAGGCGTCGTAGGTGTAAAACTATCGTATCAAGCATTGATCGATCCACCGATTGATCAATCGACAGGAAACTGGGTACATGTTCCGAGTACAATCTTACCGACTAAAAAGGTCATCTATGCGAAAAAAGAGCAAATCATCAAACAACTGGATTCTTCAAAAAGCGGGCACGAAGGATATCGGAAGGAACCTAAAAAGAAAAAACCGATTGAGCTTGGACGAGGTTTCTTGACAGATGCGGTCAATAAAATTGCACGTATAGCTCCTTGGATGGTCGCTTTAGTGATCATCTTCTATCTGTATCGTCGACAACGATTCAACCGCATGCAGTGGTCATTTCCACTAAGGCATCAACCAAAACGAACCGCTCTATCGCTAACGCTAACGCCTGAAGTCCAGTCCTCATCAGAAGACAGTATTCTTGATTCAAAAATTCGTGAAGCAGTGCGCGCGTTCAATCGGTCACTTGCTCCAGCGCAACAGCGACGGACACATGAGACGCTGACGGAGTGGTTAACACGTTTAGAGGTCTCGGTTCCGCAAGAGATGTATCAGCTCGTTCGGTATGCTGATATTCCGGAGCAGACACTCGATTCCTCTCGACGGACTGTTTTCCTTGAACAGCTTGAGCAAACTCAGACACGGCTTGTGTAATCAGCCGTGTCTTTTTTGGTGTCCGCGATACTTGTTAAGGGCGAGCATATTTAAGAGGAACAGTGCTGCACCATAAAGGAATAGTCCGAGCCAGTACGGCCAGATGCTCGACCACCCGTTGCCGTAGACGAGTACTTCCTTGATCGCGCTCGCTCCGTAGAAAATCGGGGTGATATATCCGATATTACCGAGTCCGTACGGGATTAAGTCGAGTGGAATCAAACCCGAGAAGAAGATTTGCGGAATGATCGTAAAGGGAATCAATTGGACGACTTGTAATTCAGACTGGGCAAAGATCGAAATTGTTGCGCCGAACAAGACCGCGACGACGGCAAGTCCAAGCATCGTCAGGAAGACCCAGATGATTGAACCTTCAGACGGTAAGTCGAGAACGGTCGTCGCGTACAGGACGACAAGAATTGCCTGGATGGAGGCGAAGACGCTATAACCGAGCGTATAGCCGAAGATGACGTCGGTTTGGCGAATCGGTGTCATCATCAACCGCTCGAGCGTTCCACCACTGCGTTCCTTGACGAGAGCCATTGCTGACAAGATAAAGACGAAGAAGAATGAGAACAGCGATAAAAAGACGAAGCCAAGCGCATCAAAGGTCGATTGATCAACATCTCCGTACAGATAGTTCGTCTCGAGTTGCATCGTCGGTTGCAGCGATGCCAATCCAGTTTGGATTTCTCGTAGTGCTTTCGAACTTTTCGTCGATGGTTCGCGGAGACTTAAGGACAGCTGATTGTCGCTCATCTCTAAGACGACGTCGACCGTTTCATGATTCTTGAGATAGGCGTCAGCATCGCTGCCATTATACGTTTTGATCGACAAATCCTGTTTTTCGATCGCTTGAGAGACTGGAGCCGGTACATCTTGACTGATAGCGACGACAGGCGTGTAATCATCGTTTCCAAGTAGGAAATAGATCAAGGTGAAGATTAGTAATGGAGCAAGCAAAATCAGTCCGACGCTTCGTTTATCGTTCAACGTTTGACGGATGACCCGTCGTGCGAGTTGCCACATCACGTCACGTCCTTTCCAGCGAGCAGAAACAGTTCCTCGACCTGACCGTTTTCAGTCTGCGCAAGTAAACGGTCGAGCGGATCGTAGGCGATGATCCGACCGTTATAGATCAGTGCTGCCCGGTCGCATTCGTTGATTTCATCCATGACGTGGGTCGAAACGACGATCGTCGTGCCTTGCGTACGGATCGCTTGGAATTGATTCCAAATCTGGCGACGTAACACGGGATCGATCCCGACGGTCGGCTCATCCAGAAATAGGACGCTAGGGCGATGCAGGATCGAGATGGCGAGGGACAATCGTTTCTTCATCCCGCCGGAATAATGGCGAACGAGCTTTTTTCGATCATTCGTTAAATCGACGAGTGTCAAGACCTCGTCGATTCGTTTTGCTAAATCCTGACGGGACATATTGTATAAGGAACCGAAAAATTGCAGGTTCGCAAGGCCAGATAAATCCTCGTATAAGGCATCGTTTTGTGGCATGAAACCAATCTGCGATAACATCTTGAAATTTGGTATCGAAGTGTCGCCAATCTGAATCGAACCTGCGTCTGCTTGGATTGCACCAATCATTAAACGAATCAATGTCGTCTTTCCGGAACCTGACGGACCGAGCAAACCACAAATTTCACCGGACGGAATCAAAAGATCAATCTGTTGAAGGACGGTCTGCTGATGAAATGATTTTGATACACCTTGTAATCGTAGATCCATCGTATTCTCCCTCCTTTTATGAAATAATTATTGAACAACGTGTTGATTAATTTCATTATAAAAGGGAGAGAAACTGGGAGCAATGACCAGTTAACGTTCATCTGTCGCTTAAGCGACACATCTCGATAAAATGTTGAAGAAAGAGGCGATTTCGATGAAAAAACAGGATTTACGCGTTATCCGGACCGACCGGAGGATACGCGAGACGTTCCTTCAGCTGATCGACGAAGTTGGATTTGACGCCGTTACAATTAAGTTGTTGACGGAACGGGCGGAAGTCAATCGCGGGACGTTCTACCATCATTACGCGGATAAATACGAACTGCTCGAGCGGATGACGAATGAGGTTTTTGAAAAGATTGAAGCGACGTTCGAACGCGAGATTCCATTCGTCCTGATCAACAAAACGGAGGACTCACCATACCGACGAATCATCCCGTTTCTAACGTTTCTTTATGAACACCGGACGCTGATGCGGATCTTACTCAGTCCGACGAGTGACGGGATGTTTCGGAAGCAAGTCCGTGATTACATGCAACAGATTCTGTTCTCGGGACTACCGGAACAAGGAGAACGCCTTGTTCCGGAAAATTATCTCATTGCCTATCTCTCAGCCGCTCATCTCGGTGTCATCGAATCCTGGTTGAGCCACCCAAACGAGACATCACCGGATGAAATTGCTCGAATCATCTTTACGATTTCGATGGAAGGACCGTTTCGAGCAGCGGGGTTCCGGCGATGAGTCTTGAGCAAGTCTTAGAAAAAGTCGTCGTTTGTTTGCAGCGAGAACGGATTCAGTTTGGTATCGGTGGTTCATTATTGTTGGCGCAGCATGGACTACAAGTTGTACCGCGCGACATCGATCTCGTCGTCGCATTAGCGGACGCCGAACGGGCAGTCTTATTGTTATTTGAGATGGGAATTGTCCTTGAACAAGACGAGACGTCACTTTACGCAACGGAAGTGTTCCAAGAATTCATGATCGAAGGAATCGATCTCGATTTGATGAGCGGACTGCAGGTACACCATGACGAGGGTGTGTTCGTCTATCCGTTTGATGAACAATCGATCGATTCAGCGAAACTTCCGTTCATGGCACTCGTCGATTGGTACGTCATCTATCAACTGATTCCGGGGCGGGAACAAAAGGTCGCGATGATTGAACAGTATCTCACGAAACAGGAAGTGGACCATGAGCGACTGGAACAGCTGAGACGACTCGTTCTTCCAAAAGCAATAAGGAATCGGATAGATCAATGGCTGAACTAACTCATAAGTCGCGCAATAAAACGACTTCGTTCGTTGCCGGTAAGTAAGCATGAACGGAGTCGAGTAGTCCGCAGAGGACGTACTGATCGAGCGCCTGGTCGAAGACATAATATGGCTTTAATGTCAGATAAGGCATGAGTGCGTCACGTATGGCTTCTTTGGGCACGCTATTAGGCAACGGTTGTGACGAGTCATGGTAGAGCGCGATAATCGACTCGTTATCAACGATTAGGCTGACTTCATAAGTTTCTTCAATCAGGAGAATCGTCAAACGACGTTTATGAGCGAGATTTGGGTCGTCACGAGTCCGGCGTACTTTCACGTTAATGAATGGAAAATCCCGATAGATTTCCTGAATCGTCCACGCTCCTGACTCCTCAGGATACTCCGCAGCGATGAGGTCTACAGCAATTGACTTACAAGTCATCAATGTCCCATCGGTCAACGGTCGGTAATCCGGGTGTGGCGTTTGAGCTTCGGCATCGCGTGCCGTGACGGCGTCTCTCCGCTTAATCAATTTGCGCGTGTAGGAGAACGTAGATGGTTTGTCCCATGTCACGATCTCGTTCATGGCAACGGACGAAGTGTCTGGATCACTAAAGGGATACGTGAGCGAGTCGTTTTGAGAAACAAAGATTTCCTCGATTGTATGCGCCTGTATTCGTTGTTGATCACCAGGAGCTGAAAAGAACCGTATCTGTTCTGTAATGATCGGTGTGATTTGAACAGGTGCCAGTGAAAACGATTCAGTCGGATACTTGTTGCTCAGGGCGGGGGTTCCATACACACTGAAAAAATCAAGCGCTCCGTCGTCCGTCAATTCAAGCGAAATGAAAAAACCAGGGAAGAAGCGAATTCCGTTTTGGCAGCTGACATACTGATACAGCGAATCTTGGTGCTTCAGTAACATGAACTCCTGGTCGAACGTCATTCCTAACTCTTGCTCTAGCCAGGAAGTCTGTGTGTCTGAATCACGCAAGTCCTCTGGAAGAGAATAAATTGTGACATCACCATGTTTGTTGATTGATGTCGTTCGTCGTGTAACTGTATCGACTTGGATCTCAATCGTACCGTCTGGATAACTCTCGTCTTCAGACCATGGACCGTGATTGATGGGGAACCAACATGTCTCAAACGAATACTGCGTTTCACCATGAAATTTTTCGCGGTGATAGAAGGATTCATGTAAGACATAATCGTTCAGTTGATATTTATCTTGAATATGGGAGATTAAATCTTTCGTTAATGGATGCAACTCGTTCACTCCTTCGTATCTATCTTCACTTTATAGATTGCGCAATAAAACGACTTCATTTGTTGCCGGTAAGTAAGCATGATTTGAATCAAGCAAGCCACAAAGAACGTATTGACCTTTTGAAGCGGCAAACACATAACGCGGCGTGAGTAAAAGGTACGGACGTAATGCGTTGAAGATGATGTCTTGCTGCTCATCCTCGAGCTCCGGTGCGCTAACGGAATCGAACACGGTATGGAGTTCCTGATCGTCGGTCAAGCTAATCCAGTGAAGCGTCTTTTCGTCAAGGAGAATCGTGACGCGCCGTTGCTGATCAACATAGGACGTCGGATGCGCGCGTGACAATGTGACAGCAAGGTAGGGATGTTGCCGGTAAATGTGACGAATCGCCCATTGTCTTGATTCACTAGGGTAGACGTTTTGGACGATTTCTTGAATCGCAATTCGACAGGCGTTCACCGTCTCTTGCTGGATCGGACGAAAATCAGGATGTTCGGTCTGCATGATCACATCCTCTGCTGTCACACTTGCTGCTGATTGGAAAGGATGGCGTTTGAGAATTGAAGAGGACGGATTTGTCCACGTTAAGATGTCATTTCGATCGAGTGACGACGTGAAATCCAGTTTACTAGGCACAAGGATAGACCCTTCTTGCGTCACGAACGTCTCGACGACGGTATGCGCGTATTGATGTCCTGGTTTTGTATAGGAGAACCATTTTAGTTGTTGTTTAGTTAGCGATTTGATGTCCTCGAGCGTTAAGGCGAAAGGTTCCTGTTTCACATGATGATCAAGCGGATGAGGACCGTATAGGAACAACTCATCGAGTTGACCGTTGTCCGTTAACGTCAGATGAATGAAACAACCGGGAGACAGCCGAATCCCTTCATGACAACTCACATAACTAAAAAAAGTTTCGTTTTCTTCTTCTACCATAAAATGCGTACCATGGATCATGTCGGTCTCTGATTCGAGCCAAGCGATCCGAGTGGTTGGATCAAGTAAATCGTCAGGCACGGAATGGAGATAGGTCGGACCGTGTAAGGATAACGTCGTCGTTCGTTTCGTGACAGGGTCAATTGTAATCTGCACGGTTCCTTTAGGAAGCATCATGCCATCCTCTTCCTCGATGATCGATTTACCAGAGGGAATCCAAAACGTTTCAAAAGAGTAAACGGTTTGGTCGTTCAGTTTGTGTCGATCGTAGTACGATTCATGGAGTATATAATTGGTTAACTGATATTTCTCGAGCATGTATTCAGATAGCTGTTTTGTTAGGGCATGCAAGCTGTTCACTCCTTTTTTTGTATGTCCTCCGTGTCGTCAACTAAGGTTGGAATGACGAAGTCAGGTAAGGTTTGGAATAAGCGATCGGCTGTCTCGAAAAACGGTTGATTTGAAACAACATTCACGACATTTGCATCGTAGCTGAACGCAAAGATAGACATGTTTTCCTGCATGGAGACGATGACCGTTTTTTCTGGTCTCCCGGAGTAGTAGTGCGTTCGGTATTCAATCCGGAAGACATTTGGTTTGGTCGACCAGATGACAAGATCATTCCAACTCACGTGGGAATGTAAGTAAGAATACAGGTGTTGAAAATCGGTAACATGCAGCAGCTCAACGACGATGAAACGTTTGTCCGCAAGTGGTGTTAAATCATTATATGTAATCGAACAAAAGCGACATAACGCTTCAAACTCTTCTTCGTCATAACGATTCACCTCTACACAGACGAATAGTGGGAAAGCTTGTAATCGATGAAACCACTGCTCAAGAAATGAACTTTCAAACGAGGAGGATTCATCGTCTGGATTCGTAAAGATGCTAAAAGCTGACATGTAGTCTTGTTCGATGACGAAGCGCAGATTATCAGGGTCTGAAAAATCATTTAGAATCAATTGAAGATCATCATCGTAATGATAAGGCATTTACTCAAATGTTAATTGCAACATGTTCACCTCTGTTTCGTACGTTCAGTGTACCGTGAATCCCTTCATAAGGAAGGGTAATTGAAAATTATTACATAATTGTAAGAGTTCAAAATATAGTGAATGCATTATTATAGTAGAATAAATACAGAGAACTATTGAAATATAGGAGGAAACAAAATTGTCAGATTTTAATCTAGCTATGAACGTGTTATTCGGAAGTGTCCATATCATCTTCATAGCGATGGCTGTTCCATAGATCATCTACGCGCTTTATCTATTACGAAAAATTGCTAATAAATGATTGCAGGGATTTATTGGTAATAAAAAGAAGATAGTTAAAGTACCTACGCATTATTTAAAGGAGGCGATAACATGTCATTTTGGACATGGTTTGCAATCTTATTTGTGTTATCGGTTAGTGTCTACGCATCTTCTCAACCAAAACGTTCGAAGAAATAACAAAGGCGCGACTTCCATTGCGGAAGCGCGCCTTTTTGTTTGTTCAGTTTTGCGTATCGAGCCAAGCGATCGCGTCTGTCAAGTCGTCGGCAATATAGTCGACGTTTGCTTGTTCCACCCGGTCAGCGTAATCACGAATGGAGCTCTCTCCGGCACCAGTTCGGACTAAGATTTTGATACACCCGACGTGCGCAGCTGCCACCATATCACTCCAGCGGTCCCCGATGACGACACATTGATCGAGTCGGAGATCGTGTTTTGCTTGTGCTTGCCGTAATAAATGTGGTGATGGTTTGCGACAAGTGCAGCAATCTTCCGCTGCATGCGGACAAATCAACGTATCATCAAAGCCGAAGCTCTGTAATTCTGTTCGAAAATCCTCTTCACGCGCCAATCCTTTTGAGATACCAGGTTGATTCGTAAACGCAATCAGTAAAATCCCTTGATTACGTAAGCGTTCGATTAACGAAGAAACGTATGGAAATAACGCAAACGTTCCAGGGTAGTGGACGGTGGCATCTCCACCAATCGTTCCGTCTCGGTCAAGAAATATTGCTTGAATAGAATTCATGTGTACAACTCCTTTGATTACGAAGCATCTTTTAGTTCTTGATACGGTTGCACACGTGCGGCCAGTTGTGCTGGGATGAAAGCTGCGATGACACCGAACAGAATCGGTAGGGCAAGCGATACGGCTATCAATAACGGTTCATTCCACGGTACGAGATCGTACAAAACATAAATCGTCGAATAAGCAACGATCAGTCCAATGATTCCGGAAATTAAACCGACCAGGAAGCCTTCAAGGACGATCAATTGACGGATCGCTCCGTTCGTCCAACCGAGTGCTTTTAGGACAGCGAGTGAGGCACGGCGATCGGTGACGTTTTGCCACATGATCTCTCCCGTCGTCAAAATGGCAATCGTGATTGCAACACCCATCGTCACGTAATGCATCGGACCGACTTGCAAGGCAACGAATTGACCGAGCCACGATGTGTAAAGAACACCCTGTAAATGGAACGTCACGAATAAGAAGAACGTCAGCAGTGCCGTCGGTAGAGCAATCGAGAGGACCGACAAACTGTTTCGTTTCCATTTCCCAATCAATTCCTTCAGTGTGAGTGTCACCGTCGAACGAAGCTTCAGTCCGATGCGAGCGGCTTTCGCGTATTCACCGGTCTTGATCGCTTCATACGGTGAGATCCGGCGAATCGTCCACGCTGACCAGATTGCACCAGCCAGGTAGATGAAGAGGCTGAACAGCGCGATCCAAAGAAGACTCCAGCCGTTCATCGCTTCGCTCCGAACGAGCGAGAAGATCCCTTCGACGATTAAGGCGACTGTTGAGACGAATCCGGCGAGGATCGCCGCCTCGATCAAGACGATTTTGTAGAGGTCCTTCGTCCGCCAGCCGAGTGCGAGTAAAACGGCAAATTCTTTCCGGCGGGCGAGCATCGAGACATAACTCGTCGCGAGTACATAGACGATCGCGACCGCAAGCATCGCAAAGATGACACCGGAGAACCCGACGCTCGTCTCACGGAAGATCGTGATCGCAGCACCGATGTGGATCCATGGTTGTTCGATCCAACCGAGCGTCTTCCCGTCATCGACAACCTTCGTGACGACGGGTTGAGGAGAGGAACCTTTGGTGATCGTAGCGATAAGACCAGTCTCTCGTTCGATTTCCGACTTGATACGTTGTAAGGTTTTATCTGATTGTTCACCGACAGAAGAAGCACCCTTTACTTTTAACCGGATCGATGAAATCGATTGATCGCCCATCACCTTTTGGACACTATCGACTGTCGTAAGAACGTTTGGAGAGTTCGTCAACAGACCAATTGGATTCCCGGTCGTGTTGATCGGTTGGGCAGGATTGACTGGTTCATTTTTTGAGTCAAGTACGATACTCGCAGCCGATGGTCGATAGGTCTCCATCGGTAATTCGTTCAATGGATCTTTGGAGACATTGATCTTGTTCGGATCATACAAACCGACGACATTAAACGTCAGATAAGGATTCATTGACTTAAAAGTAGATCCATCCGATTTTTTCATTTTTATTTCATAAGAATCTACCGTCCGGAAGCCACGCTTCGGAAGATAAGAGGATGGTAATATAGCATTTTTGAATGCAGTAGGTGCTGTGTGTACTTCATAAGCATTCTCCCATCGTGTAGGGAACGGACTCTTCACCGTTTGATAAGTCAATGAGCCTGTCTGGGCGACGAGTTGAGCGTTAGTATTTGCTTCCGAATGCGGAAGTACCTTAGTTTTTTGACCGAGTAGGGAATCAAAAAAAGCGCTCTCGACTTTAGAGGCATCGACTTTAATGTCTTGGATGATCTTTCGTTTTTCTTGATCGAGAGGTTGAGGAGCGTTCGATTGAGCTAGTCGTTGATATAATGTGTCGCGTGCTTGTTTCGTTTTCAGATCGACGTTAACTTGTTCTAACTTAAATTGACTATATCCCGTATTGAAGGATTTTGGATTAATCAATACCGGGATATTGAATTCATTGGAACTCTTCTTGCTGGCTGAGGGGACATCCTCCTGGTTGAAGTAACGAAACTTCTTTTGATTCAGGATGCTCTTATCCAAACCGACGAGTTGCGCTTCCGCCTCCGGATCGATTCCGACGATAAGACTATAGGTAAAGGGTTGTATGGATGAAAAACCTTTCGGATCTTGAAGATGGATCAATCGCGTATTCGGAGGAACGAGCGGCTCTTCCATAGTTGAAAAGTAGGCACCATCCTGTGCGATGAGTTCTTTCGAAAATCCACCAGCACCATAATGTGAATTACTCAGTCGATAAATACCAGGCTTGTCTGGAAAGTGAATTTGATTTGGAATCGAGATGCCGATATTGGCGTACCCCATGACAGCAACCGGGGCTGCGATATCAATCGCATTCATTTGTTTGATTTGTTGATACTGTTTGAATGAAATCCCTCCGTTAATCCCATTCAGATAATTCGGTTCGAGTAACTTACTCGACTCGGTCGACATCTGACTGCCTTTCGGTCGCACGACGATATCATACGCAGACGACCATTTCTTTTGTAACGTCTGTTCGACCGTTCCTTGACTGGAATCGGTCAAGTTGAACATCAAACTGAGCCCGGCACTGATGATCAGCGCGCCGACAAGCGTCAGGATGAATTTCCCACGCTGCCGGCGCCATTGATTTAAGACAAAACGGAACATCGTCATTCCTCCTTTTATGGGGTAAAGGCCACGAAAAATGGATGAGACTGTTCATCTAAGATATGTAAGATTCGTTCGCTGAAGTTCGACCACGTTACGCGTCGTAACACTTCTTCGAGCGGGAAAAAACCGACTGCTAAACTTTCACTGCTCGTCTGCGGTTGACCACCAATCGCTTTTGCAAGCCAACAGGTCGCACAGACATTCGCCTCGAGGTTTTGATAGATGCCGCAAAATTTCACGATTTCAATCTCAATTCCAGACTCTTCTTTGACTTCGCGAATGATACCGTCAGCTGCACTTTCCCCAGGCTCGACGATGCCACCCGGAAACTCCCAGCCGCGATCCGGTCCTTGGATCAAAAGAATCTCGTTTTGGTCATTCAAGACGACCGCTCCTGCTGATAACGAATAAATCGATGTCGGTAACATAGACTTCCTCCTGTGAAGAGAGGGACAACGTCTGTTGCCCCTCCGCCAAATATTAAGATGCATCTTTCAGTTCTTGATACGGTTGAACACGAGCGGCCAGTTGTGCTGGGATGAACGCCGCGATGACACCGAACAGAATCGGTAAGGCGAGCGATACGCCAATCAACAACGGTTCATTCCATGGAACGAGGTCATACAAGACATAAATTGTCGTATAAGCAACAATCAGTCCAATGACTCCGGAAATCAGACCGACCAGGAAGCCTTCAAGGACAATCAACTGACGGATCGCGCCGTTCGTCCAGCCGAGTGCTTTTAAGACAGCGAGTGAGGCGCGGCGATCGGTGACGTTTTGCCACATGATCTCTCCCGTCGTCAAAATGGCGATCGTGATCGCGACACCCATCGTCACGTAATGCATTGGACCGACTTGCAGAGCGACGAATTGTCCGAGCCACGATGTATAGAGGACACCCTGTAAATGGAATGTCACGAACAGGAAGAAGGTTAAGAGAGCTGTCGGTAAAGCAATCGAGAGGACGGACAGGCTATTACGCTTCCATTTCCCGATCAGTTCCTTTAGTGCGAGTGTCACCGTCGAACGAAGTTTCAGTCCGACACGAGCCGCTTTCGCGTATTCACCGGTCTTGATCGCTTCGTACGGTGAGATGCGGCGAATCGTCCACGCTGACCAGATTGCACCAGCCAGGTAGATGAAGAGGCTGAACAGCGCGATCCAAAGAAGACTCCAGCCGTTCATCGCTTCATTACGGACATATGAGAAGATGCTTTCGACGATCAATGCAATCGTTGAGACGAATCCGGCGAGGATCGCCGCCTCGATCAAGACGATTTTGTAGAGATCCTTCGTCCGCCAGCCGAGTGCGAGTAAAACGGCAAATTCTTTCCGGCGGGCGAGCATCGAAACATAACTCGTCGCGAGGACATAGACGATCGCGACGGCGAGCATTGCGAAGATGACACCGGAGAACCCGACGCTCGTCTCGCGGAAGATCGTCATCGCGGCACCGATGTGAATCCATGGTTGTTCAATCCAACCGAGCGTTTTGCCGTCATCGACGACTTTTGTGACGACGGGTTGAGGAGAGGAACCTTTTGTAATGGTGGCGATCAATCCAGTTTCTTGTTCAATTTGTTGTTTCACATCTTGAAGCAGTTGTTCTGACTCTTCACTGACGGTCGTTGCACCTTTGACTTTCAGACGAATCGAAGAAATAGCTTGTTCGCCATTGATTGCCCGTGCACTATCGATCGTCGTTAAGATATTTGGTGAACTTGTCAAAAGACCAACAGGATTACCAGATGTATCAATTGATTTTGCAGGGTTGACGGGTTTGCCCTTTGCATCTAAAACAAGATCTGCAGACGAGGGACGATAAGTTTCCATCGGTAACTCGTTTAGTGGGTCCTTTGAGACCTTGATGTTATTCGGATCATATAAGCCGACGACCTTGAATGCAAGGTATGGGAAGACCGTATCCAACTCTCCTGGTTTTGGATTTTTGACCTTACGTCCGACGGATTCAAGGGAACGGAAACCTTTTGTAGGTAAAAATTGTTTTCCGAATGTCCAATTTTTGATCTTAGTTGGCGAAGCCGATACTTCATAGGCAGTCTTCCAGCGACTTGGATATGGACTATTGGCTGGCTTAAACGAGAGTTGTCCAGATTTATAAAGTAGTTGGGCTCCTTCAGCGCTTGTCATATCAACATACGTAGAATTTGTCTTTTCTATAAGTGTTTGAAGATAGTTTTCTTCCACTGTAGATGCTGGAATTTCAAGATGCTGTATTTTTTTTGTAGGATACGTAGTTAACGCTGAATGAAGAACTGAACGTTTCGGTTGTTTTTTTACTAGACCATCAATCAACTTCTGTTGATCCTGCTCTGTTTTAAAGGGAGCATCTAATTTTTCGATTGTGTATTCATAGCTTCCTTTGTTAAAGGAGTTCGGATTGATTAAGACGGGTATAATGTGTTCGTCAGAATAATTACCGGATTGATGTTGATCTGTGCTGTTGAAATATCGAGACTTTTTATTTAAGCGAACACTTTTATCTAATCCGACAAGTCGAGCTTCCTCGACAGGGTCGATTCCAACAATCAATACTGGGTTTCTTGCAATTGCATTTTTAAACGTTTCAATGGGTTCATTGAAAAAAGAAGCATTTTTCGGAACATTTACTTTCGTACCTTGAGAGATATGGATGACGCTATGCGATTGACGTTCTCTCGAAAAACCATTTTCGATAAAATTCGTTTCTGTTAGACGATACATACCGGGTTCGCTTGGAAACTTCAATACATTTTTAAATGAAGTAACAGAGTTTACATATCCCATAACAGCAACCGGAGCTGCAATTTCAATGTCCTTCATTTTCTTGATGGTTTCGTATTGTTTGAAGGAAATTCCTCCGTCGATTCCATTCAAATAGTTCGGTTCCAGTAAATCATTCGACTCACTTGCAAGCTGACTGCCTTTCGGTCGTACGACGATGTCATACGCAGACGACCATTTCTTTTGTAATGTTTGTTCGACCGTTCCCTGACTCGAATCGGTCAAGTTGAACATCAGACTGAGTCCAGCGCTGATGATGAGCGCACCGACGAGCGTCAGGATGAATTTCCCGCGCTGCCGGCGCCATTGATTGATGACGAAACGAAGCATATGTAGTCTCCTTTGCTTGTTATTGGGAGATTTGCGTCTTTAAATAATGTGTAAGATCTTGTTCGAAATGGTGAATCGCTTGTGCATCGAGTGCTTCTACTTCTGCTTGCGCTGCGTAGCGGGTGACGAAGTAAGGAGAGAGTGGCGTCACCAGATGAATGCGCTCCGTCCAGTCTGTCAACGACTCATGACTTCGCCGCTTGAGGGCACGTGGTAATCGTTGGTTAAAATCAAACAGCATCAGGCGCAGTGATTCGATAGGAGGAGTAGGTATCGACTGAGTGATTGTAGAAGAAGTTTTATACTTGAAAGAAAAATTTGATTGATCTTGCGTATCCTCCGCACTCTCTAAGGTATGTTTTCCTGTGAGTCGCTTTCGTTTTTTGATTACAAAATAAATGATGAAACTTCCGACAAAAAGCAACAAGAGAAGGATGATCGAAAAACTAGAGCCTGCCTTTTCTTCTGCTGATTCCAAAAAGCCTGGCGACTTGGTAGCATTGGCTTTTCCACGTGCTGTTCCATCCACTTTTTCCGTTTTACCTGTACTTATACCTAAAATTTCACCTTCAGAATTTTCGTCGATTGTGTTATCGAGTGTACAACTATTTTTTTTGAAAATAAGTTTTGATAAGTCATCATGATTACAATCTCGTACGATCGTCGTCTCCTGTTCCGAGAAGTCTGCATTCCGAAACGCTTCATACGCGGACTGCGTCGATACCGACAGCAACAGAAAAACGACAAGTGAGCCGATAAAGCTCGTGATTAATTTGGCACGAAACGTGTGCAACGCGAGACACCTCCTCATTAACAATACTTAGACACTTTGCACCGTACGCTTCCGGCGGTCTTCAACGATTCGTCCATCCTGCATGAAGAGAATCCGGTCAGCACGTTCGGCGAGTTCTAGGTCATGTGTGACAAATAAAACGCCACATTTGGCTTCACGATGCAGCTCTAGTAACAACTCGAAGATTGCGTCACCGGTCACGGAATCGAGATTACCGGTCGGCTCGTCCGCGAGAATCCATTGCGGATGATGAAGCAGGGCACGGGCGATCGCGACCCGTTGTTGTTGTCCACCGGATAATTGAGCCGGTAAAGCATTCCGTTTATCGTCGAGTCCAACCCGTTCGAGCAGCTCGAGAATCCGCTCCTCTTGATTGAAGGAGGTCTTTTGCTTTAACAAGGCGACCTTTAAGTTCTCAGACACCGTCAGTGCCGGTAATAAGTGAAACTGCTGGAAGATGAAGCCGATCTCTTGCGAGCGGAATTGCGATAACCGTTTGTTCTTCCAAGACGTGATGTCCTGCCCGTCATAGAGGATTTGACCGGACGTCGGACGATCAAGCGAACCAAGGAGACTCAGGAACGTTGATTTTCCAGAACCGGATGGACCGACGAGTGCCGTCACCTCACTTTGTGAAAACTGACCGTTTAGTTGATGCAAGACATCGGTCCGGACACCGCTTCGTTCGAATGTATGCGAAATATCTTGAAAGGTAATATCCATATGACCACTCCTTTTACATAATTTGGTTATGTTTAGTGTATTATTTTTAGAAAATTTTGTCTATTGCGTTTTTATTTCTGATCCAACCGCTTTTTTAACATTTGTTCATAGTTGGTTCATAACTTCTCCCTATGATCGGATTAACACCAATCAAGGGAGGCATTTAACATGAAACGAACACGCAAGAAATGGTTATGGATCAGTGGAGGGGTTATCCTGGTACTCCTGTTAATCGGTTCCACGCTCTTTTTAGGACGAGGAGAGGCACAAGGAACGAAGGAGGTCGTCGAGTCGAAGACATTAAAAACATTCTTCTACTTCTCAGGCACGCTTGAAGCGAAAGATCGACAGACGGTCATCAGTGATCGTGATGTCCGTGTCACCGACGTTCGATTTGAAGAAGGAGATACCGTTAAGTCGGGTCAAACGATCGTCAGCGTCGAAGGAGGAGAAGATTTCAAGGCACCTCGCTCCGGACAACTCGTTCGTCTTGACGTCACGGAAGGCGAAGTTTATGCCCCGAATACTGTCCTCTTCGTTGTTGCAGACAACAAAGAGTTGATCGCTCGTTTGAAAATTGATGAACAAGATATCGAACGGATTGAAGTTGAAGATACGATTGAACTACAGACGGATGCATCTGACAAAACCATCAACGGGAAGGTCGAATCGATTAGTCCAGAAGCTGTGACGGAAAATGGAAGTACGTATTTCAATGCAAAGGTGTCGGTACCGAGCTCGTCAAACTGGTTACCCGGCATGACGGTCGAGGGACGCTTACCGTATCAACTCGCACAAGATGTACCTGTCTTATCGCTCGATGTCATTTCGTATTCGAAGTCGGATCGTCCGTATGTGTATATGAAAAAAGACGGAGAAACGACACGTCAATACATCAAGACGGGCGTGACGGACGGACAGGATATTGAAATCAAGGACGGATTGTCTGCCGGAGACGAGGTCTTCCTGCCGAGTGAGGACGGTGCTTCCGGTCTTCTTCCGACTCCACCAGGAGGTGCATCCTGATGCCGGTCGTTGACTTGCATGAAATTCAAAAAGCTTATGGCGAAGGAACCAATCGTCACATCGTCCTCGATCGAGTATCGCTAACGATCGAGGCTGGTGAATATGTGACGATCCTCGGACCTTCGGGTTCAGGAAAATCAACGCTGATGAACATCATCGGGTGCCTCGATGTCGCTTCAAGCGGCGTCTATCGCTTGCAGGAGCAGCTCGTCCACGATCTATCCGAAGATCAGCTAGCGACGATCCGCAATGAAGAGATTGGCTTCATCTTTCAACAGTTTCAGTTGCTACCGCGCATGAGCGTCCTACAAAACGTCGAATTACCGCTCATCTATGCCGGCGTCTCACGCAAAGAGCGCCGCGCGCGATCGCTTGAGCTCCTGGAACGTGTCGGATTGACAGATAAAGCCGATGCCTTACCGAGTCAACTGTCCGGTGGTCAACAACAACGGGTTGCGATTGCCCGGGCGCTCGTGACGCGACCGACGACCTTACTCGCCGATGAGCCGACCGGAGCACTCGATCAAAAGACAGGGAAACAAATCATGGAGTTGTTCGAGAGCCTCTCGGAGGAAGGGAAGACGATCATCATGATCACACACGATATCAATATTGCTAAGCAAGCCCGCCGGATCATCCGGATCGAGGATGGTCAGGTGACGGAGGTGACGACATGATTCGCGAAACGTTACGGATGGCATGGTCGAATATCTGGCATCATAAGATGCGGTCGTTCTTGACGACGCTTGGTGTCATCATCGGTGTCGCATCGATCATCGCCTTGATTTCGATCGTCAACGGTGCGACGGCCTCAATCAATGAAGAGGTCGCGTCGTTCGGTGCCAATAAATTAACGGTCCAAACGACAGAGACGCCGTTGAAAGAAGGATTATCACCTGCACAACTGGAAGAGTTAAACACGATTAAAGGAACACGCGGTGTCTCACCGACCGTCTCGACGGTCCGGGACCTCCGTGTCGAAAATCATATACTCGACCAGGTGACGATCGAAGGGCGAAATCACATCTATTACCGGGAATCTGAAGATGTCCCGCAAGGACGTGGCATCGTCATCAGTGATGTGACACAACAGACGCATGTCGCCGTCGTCAGTCCGTCCGTCGCCCGGACGCTCTATCCGGGTCAGGTCGCGATCGGTAAGACGATCAAGCTTGATGGACTCGATTACCGGATCGTCGGTATCAGCGACGCGGATAACGACCAAATCGTCATTCCCTATACGACGGCCTTGCGGACGCTTGGAGTGACAGCCGTTAAGCAAGTGGATATCTTCAAGACGGACGCAGCTGACGTCGCGACCGTCAAACGGGATGTCACGGCAAAGCTGTACCAGTTCTATAACGGACGCGACGATACGTATGACGTCGTCAGCTTGGATGAAGCCCTCGATTCGATTGACCAAATCAATACGATGCTCTCGCTCTTGTTGACAGGTATTGCGTCGATTTCCTTGATCGTCGGCGGGATCGGCATCATGAACATGATGCTCGTCTCGGTCACGGAACGAACGACGGAGATTGGCTTACGAAAAGCACTCGGTGCGAAACCACGTACGATCCGCCTTCAGTTCCTCTTGGAATCGATTCTACTGTCCTTGATGGGTGGAGTGATGGGGATTCTTGTCGGAGCGATGCTCGCATTTGGCGTCAGTCTGATGATCAGTACACCGTTCACACTCTCCGTGAGCACGATTCTGCTTGCCGCCGGATTCTCGATCGGTGTCGGCGTCTTGTTCGGTTATATGCCAGCGCGAAAGGCATCTCGTTTGAATCCGATTGAAGCCTTACGAAATGTTTAAGTGAAGGAGGAGGACGATGGTAACGATTTTGATTGCCGAAGATGACCGGAATGTCCGTCTGTTACTAGGCGAGACACTCCGGTCCGCCGGCTTTACGGTGATTGAATCGAGAGACGGGAAAGACGCACTCGATCAACTGGATCAACAACACGTCGATCTCGTCGTAACGGATGTGATGATGCCGCACGTTTCAGGGATCGAACTGGTTGAGCTGCTGCGTGAATCAGGATACGAACAACCTGTCTTGATGTTGACGGTGCTGGATTCCTTTCAGGATAAGGAAGCCGGGTTCACGACCGGTGCCGATGATTATATGGTCAAGCCGGTTGATTTGGACGAACTGTTACTGCGGATCCGAGCGCTGTTACGCCGGTCAAAGATCGTAGCAGCGCAAGAATTAATCGTCGGCGCCCTGCAACTACGAATGACGGACGCAACGGTCGTAACGCCTCATGGTGAGATACCGTTACCACAAAAGGAGTTTCAACTGCTCTATCGCTTGCTCGCACATCCGAAGCAGATTTTTACGCGTCAGCAATTGATGGACGAGATTTGGGGATATGATGCCGAGAGCGACAGTCGGACGGTCGATGTCCACATCAAGCGGTTGCGTGACAAGTTCAGCGCCTATGATGATTTTACGATCGAGACGGTCTGGGGACTCGGTTATAAGGGAGTGATCCAGTGAAACGCTTCGTCCGCTCGATCTCTGGTCGCTTTTTCGTCATCCTCTTCGGTTTATTGTTACTACCACTGCTATTACCGTTCATCATGACGGTCTGGTTCCAGTTCCAAGAAGTCGATCAAGACCTAAATAATCAATTGCAACAACGAACGGATCAGATTGAACGATTGATGCAAGACCAAAGCCTGTCGTTCGCTGAGGCGAGTCAGTATATGGATCAGTCTTTAATTCAAACGACACAATACACGTCGCTCAATCAAGTACAATCATTATCGTCGTCAGAACGTGACCAGTTACAGCAAAAGGGTGAAATCACGATCGATGGAACGTGGCTCGAACCGTCGCAATACATTCGCCAAACGGAGACAGGATATCTCGTCTCGACACCGATTGCCGGACAACGCATCCTTGACGGATTACGAACGTCAGCTGGAATCGGTATCGTCATCACGATCGGCGTCGCCTTCATCCTGACCTGGCTTGCCGTCACGCTCGTGACACGACGGATTCGTAGCATCAGTGAAGCGGCGATTGAAGTGACGAACGGGAACTATGATGTCTCGATCAAGGAAGGTGGAAATGATGAGGTCGCGCTCCTCGTTGAAAACTTCAACCACATGACTGAAGCACTGCGACGAAACGACCATCTCGCAAAGGATCTCGTCGCTTCGATCTCGCATGAGCTGAAGACACCGATTGCTTCGATTCAAGGATTTTCTAGGTTGTTACTGACAGAAGAAAACTCGGATAAACGGCAGCAGTACTTGACGATCATGGAGCAAGAGAGCACCCGTCTATCACGCTTGACGTCGAATCTCGTCCGCTTGTCGCGACTTGATCATCAGACGATCATCGAGCGGAAACGGTATCGCCTTGATGAACAACTTCGGACATGTCTTTTACTACTGGAACAGCAGTGGACGGAGAAATCACTTCGACTGAAGCTTGATTTACCAGAAATGTCCGTCGAGTGGGAAGAGGAACTGATGCAGCACGTCTGGCTGAATCTGCTTGAGAACGCGATTCGGTTTTCGCCAGGGTCGGGAGTGTTAGAAGTGACCTTAAGTGAAGGAGAGAACATTCGTGTCACGATCCGCGATGAAGGACCGGGAATCGCAGAACAGGATTTACCGTACGTGTTTGATCGCTTTTATCAGGGCGAACAATCACGAGCGAATGAAGGACATGGTCTTGGATTATCGATCGTTAAACGAATCATTGATTTACATGACGGTGAGTTGACGATTAGGAATCAGTCGGAGCAAGGCGCAATCGTGACCGTTACGTTAACGGCGCACGAGACGCGTTAATGATGACAGACGAAAAGGAGCGCGGACTTACACGAGACTCTCGTGAAATTCCGCGCTTTATTGCTTTTTTTGATTGTAGTCGTGAAGGTCTTTGATTTCATGTTATGGACTACTTTTTTTTGATGGACTGCTTCTTATAGAAGTGAATAATGACTATCACGAATGCTAAAAGTGTTAAAAAGCCAAATGAATTAAAAAACGCTTCTGCAATCGATTGTTGTGTCGTTAAAATACGTGCAACGAAAATAATGATAGAACTTGCGAATAAAATGACAATGATTCTTTTCAATGGATGGTTTGTAAAAATTAAACCAAGTATAAAGATTATTGAAAAGATACCGATTATTTGAATCAACATCACATATCCCTCTTAGCTACCATAATTTTTGTGTTTGATTCTTTCGTTATGACTTTTAGATTTTGTAATTGACTTTCCAGTACTGTTCGCGCTAAAGGTTCACCTTGTGCTTGAGCACGCTCAAAGGCATAATCACTAAAGATTTTAGCACCGTCCTTGAGCCAGTTCGCACGATACAAGTCGTGTGCTTCACTTATTGATAAGAAGATACCATCCTCGATTTCGACATCATCGTCTACTCCGAACTGAAAGCCGCAACAAAAACAAATTTCGAACGAGGCGTCACCATTTTCATAATAAGCAACGTCGTCCATTCGGTTATATCCACAGACGGGACATGTGTATTTCATGAAAACACCTCATTGCTCAAGAATCTTTTGATACTTGTATCCTTTTAAGATATCTGTTTGATTCGTATAGGTCCAGTCAGCAATGGACTGATCTGGATGCAACTCAAAATAATGATTGAGGATATCACGCCCTAACATGTAGTTACTCCAGCGAGGAATCTCTTTTTGTTCGTTACCTACAACGAAGTCGAGTTGTGATACTTCATGGCTGTTGACGAGATGCACGACATGTTTCTTTGTTGCTTCATCCATATCAACATTCCAAGGAATGGAAACGTCTTTGACGATTCGCTCGGCAAAGGCATCAGCCTTTCCTTCGACAATGACGGAATTAAGAGTCGTATTTAAACTAAAATCGGGTGTATCCATGAGGACTAAGTGATGATATTCATGTGCCGTCGTATATGCTAAGACGTCTTGATCGTAGTTTGGATCCAGGTAGAGAACGAATGCGTCTTTATAGGCGGCTCCTGTAACACCTTTCATCGGCTGGATATCGAAAGAGGATTCAGGATTAATGGGAGCGATAAAAATGGTACTTTTCTTTTTGGGAAGGATCTTATGTGAAGCGATGTATTTTTTTTGGATAATTTTTTTAATGTTGTCCTGCTGTTTCATCAAGTTCTCGACTTTATCGAGTAGCTCTTGTTCGTATACGGTTGATTGCAACATCTGGAAACCTTTCAAGTCGCCTGTCGCGAACTCCTCCTTTTCCCCGACTTTGTCGATATAGTTCAAGACATACTTCGCATAATTCTTTTTATCTATTTCAGGATCATTGTTTTTTAAAGACGCTTGTAGATATTTTTTGTACGGTTTATAGAGAAAAACAATGTTCAATTTACTTTCGTCATCAATTTTTATAGATTCGGATTGTATTTTTTCACACTTTGACATCAGTTGAGTAGTAGGCTGTGATGTCTTTTGCTCTTCTGTACAAGCGGATAAAAGCAGAAAGGGAGCAGTTAAAAAAAATATCAGTAATTTTTTCAAGATACGTTCATCCCCCTCTTTTTTAGGGTGTAACAACATCTGCTGTTCAATTAATCCTCTTTCGCCATATGATCAATGATGATTGGATCACTGTAGGATAAAATGTAAAAATCCTGTTCATGTGTCCTGATGGCAAATAAGTGCAAGTCTCCCCGTTCCGTATAAATTTCCTTCGTTTTCATATACTTCGCAGCGAACTCTCCCAAGATCGATTCTTTTGACTTCACGACTGGATAAGGATTCTGGAGTCTGTCGTCGATGATGCCATGTTCTTGCAACGTTCCTAGGAAAACGGCGTACTTTTCGAAACGCATCAAAAAGTAATCGCGCGAAGGATCGTCAATCAAAAGCTTGTATGTCTCGTCAGCGCCATAAAAATAGAAATCAATCGCGTAATGGTCGTTCGCCTTTAACGACATCGTATCTAGTTCGAGATCATATTCTTCAGTCGTCAGTAAAAAATCGAGATCAATAATCTTCAAAAAAATCACTCCTTTGTGATGATCGATGTCGTCGAACATTATTTTATCGAAGATTTATCGATGAACCACTTCTCCCCATGTTCCGCGATGAAACGGTATTCCGCGCGGTAATGTGTATCGTGACCCTCTTCTTTCATCTTGATGAAGGCAGCATCACCGTTCGTTGCTCTTTGATCAATCAACAGATAGAGGGCTTCGACGCGTAACAATAACATGGATAGGAGTTCAGAACGCGGTCCTTCATAGCCATACGCATCAAGGAACCGACTCACTCGCTTGGCGAAACGTGTGTCATCTTGCTCTGGTGAATAAGCAAGAACGGATTCGTCAGGTGCTTGTCGTCTGCTGCTAAGCGGAACGAACGTATAGAGCGCATAGACGATATCCCAAGCACGTGGACCGGGTGCTGCGAGGTCAAAGTCAATCACGCCACTCAGTTTTTGATCCTGAAAAATCGTATTGTAGACGGCAAAATCGTTGTGGCAGATGACTTCGTGTGGAGTCGGGGTATTGAGCAACGGTGCCCAGTCCGGTGAGACGTCGAAGTCGACTGTCGCGTCATGATACTGGCGCATCAGACGTGCGACATCGTCCAATACGTCGTCATGCCACATGTATGCTTTTAGCGGATAATCGGCCGTTTCACCAGGGAGGAAGGTCAGGATCTCTCGATTTTGTTCGTCGATACCGACGAAACGCGGAACACCGGATAGGCGTTTCGCTTCTAAGTGGCATAATAACCGTTGGACGTTGTTGCTGTTCTCTTTTTGTGAGCGATAAACATGCTCACCTTTTTGATAGACAGCGGAGACATTTCCGCCTGTCAATCGTTGTTCTTCAGACATGAGTGTTCCTTCTTTCTTTTTGTAATCGGTTACATATCGGTTGGTCTTTTTGCATGCGTTGATGAAGAAGCGGGTGCTTTATGCACGATTATTATGTTCTTCAATCAGTCGACACCGCATCGAAGAGAGCATCAAGCGTCGGATTCGTGACATGATCGAGGAATGTGTCAACGTCTTCCGTCGAACGAAGACGAACGATTTTGTCCGCTTCACCTGTAACTGGCGACTCGATTCGTTGCCGCTGATAGATGTCGTAGTACGACGAGTCGCCACGAATCTCTCGTCCATCGCGTTTGGAGTGAGTCAGTCGATTTTAAAAAGTGGCTTCGGGTAAATCGAACCAGACGAGGATCGAGCGGAACGTCGATCGGGAGAATGGATCTAATAATTGTTTCCGACCAATCCGCGTGGTGTTGGCGTTACATAAGATGATCGTCTCGACGGAAGACGTGATTGCCTGTTCGATCAACCATCCCGTCAAGTCATGTTTGATCTGATTCGGTCCTTCTGTTGGAACGAGGTCCGGATAATGTTCGAGCAAAAAGCGTGCTTGAAGATCCTGATCGATGACAAGGCTTGCTGGTAGACGTTGAGTAAGCTGTCGTGCGAACGTCGTTTTCCCGGCATGGGTCGGTCCGATCGTCAACAGGACGGTCCTCATGACGTCAGTTGTTCTTCCGGTAAGCGATCAGCGAGAATCTGCGCGAGCCAATCTTCTTTCGTTCCGAAGCAAGAGGTCGTCTGTCCGATATGATAAAACGTACTGGCCAATGGTCCGGTGAAGTAGGTCGCATCCGGCATACATAAGTAAATCGGGCGATTCGTCGCGAGCGCAATCCCGAGTTCGACGTGACTACTTTTTCCTGCTGGTAACACGAGGACGAAGGCGTCCGCTTGTTGTACGGCTTCGAATTCAGCAAGACCAATCTTTCGTAATGCTTCAGGATCCTCTGCCCGATCATTCATCGTCCAGTCGTATGTTACATCGTGTCCACGCAAGCGGAGTTCATCGCGGAGCCAGCGGACGGTCAACGTGTGATCAAAGCGAGAAGCGATATAAAGGTTCATGTATGGATTCCTTTCTCAAGTAAAAGTAGTTCGATGGCCTGAACGAGCGCGTAGGCTCCGTCAGACGTATTCGATAAGACGGTGACGATCGTTTCCGATTGTGGATAATAGGCGGAATGAAAGCTGACACCCGGGTCGTAACCCATGATGTGCCACTTCTCGTGCGAGGCATCGAGTCGTTTCAGCCAGACGCCGTAACCATAAGACGCAACATCTTTGACTTTGACGTGGGGATGAAACAGTTGCGTGGTCATCGATTCGGACAGCAACTGATGCGTCAGAAGGCTTCGCCAGAAACGTTCCATGTCTGATGCTGTGAGGAAGGCGCCGCCATCAGGTCCGCCAATGATCGGTAACGCATAGTGATTCGTTCGCCACGTTCCGTCTTCATTCTCGATGTGACCGATGGCTGTATCTGCCGGTAGCGAATCGAGTCGGAAGTAACCAGACTGTGTCATTTGCGCCCGAGCGAATAATTCGTTCGTCACGTAATCCGCGAAGGGTTGTTTCGTCAATTGTTCGATCACGAGACCGAGCAGGATGTATCCCGCATTGTTGTAATGAAAACGTTCGCCTGCAGTGAACAGTCTTTTTTGACCTTTAAACAACGGTAAAAAATCGATGGGACGACGCAAACAGTACATCGGGAAATCTTGAAAGACCTCCTCGAAGTCGGTCATCGTCGCTTCATCAAAATAATCACCGATGCCTGACGTATGGGTTAACAGATGATGTATGGTCACACCGTCTAGAACGATTCCTATGTCCGGTAGAATCGGCGCGACGCGTTCGTCGAGTGTAACCTTTCCTTCCTCGACTAACCGTAAGATAGCGACCGCCGTGAAGAGTTTCGCACCTGAGGCAATTCCGAATCGTGTCGTTTCTGTATTCGATGCGCGGTAGCCTCGATGTGCGAATCCGTTAGCATGGCTAAAGATTTGTTCACCTTTCTGGTGGATGGAGACCGCCCCTTCGAGATGCGTAAGCTCCGGTAAAGCAATGAGTTTCTTGTACACGTTCATCACCCTCTCTGCTTCCCATCCTATCGAATTCATTCATGCAAGAAAAGGGAATTATAAGAAAAATTTGAAAAAAATGAAACTTTTTAAACGTGTTGCGTATCTAATAGGGGAGTGATTGCCAAAAAGGAGGATGCCGATGTGTTTCGAAAGTCAGGTACAGCATTATCCGACGCTGCTTTTGAAGCAGCTTTATTCGCAGAAGAAGACTATGTGTACCGTATTTCCTTCATTTATCTGAAAGAGGAGGCGGCAGCGCTTGAGAACGTCCAAGAGGTCGCGTACCGGGCATGGCGTGGGCGAAAGAGTTTACGGGATGCTTCGTATTTTAAGACGTGGTTGACGCGCATCACGATGAATTGCGCTTTCCAGCAACATCGAGCGTCGTTTCAGCCGCTCGCGATCGAACCGAGTCAAACGACTTCGTTTGAAGAGCGTCTCGTCGATCGCTTGTACTTGGACGATTTACTGGATGTCCTCGAGCCGACCGAGCGATCAATCGTCTACTTCCGGTATGAAGAAGATTTGTCATTGCAAGAGATTGCGCAAGCATTCAATGTGCCACTGAGTACGATCAAAAGCACGTTGTACCGCGCACTCGAGAAAGTACGACGACAGAAGGGGATGAGTCTATGAATCACGAGCCAAAAATCTTGATCGATGTACCGTCATCTGTCAGGCAACGGACAATCCAAGGTATCCGCAAAGCGAAACGGCGCCGGCGCTCGGTACAAGCTGTTTGCCTTGCTGCAGGTCTGACGATCATCGGCTTTAGTTCCTTGCATGAGACCGTTCCCGAACAATCATCGCAATCGATGAGGGTCGGCATGTATTATGATGAACAGTTTTACAAAGTATCAAAAGAGATGACGAATTTAGACTGGCAACAGCTGAAAGGGAAGCGACTCGGCGTCACGGATGATGTCTTGACCGATACGCAACTGGAACAGGACACATCTGATTTTGCGTCGAACCTCGATGCGTTTACCGTCTATCAAATCAAGGATGATCCGGTATCTGAGCACGTGCTGGTCGTTGGTCAGGAAGAGGGAAGAGAACGGGTGATGATTCTGTCACCAGAACAGTAGAAGGGGGAAAGGGAGATGAACATCCGGTCTTGGACAACAGACGATCTACCGCAATTGGTCGGTTTGATGACGCAGCTCGGGTATCCGGCAAGCGAGAATGTGTTACGCGAACGGTTTACACGGGTCACCCGTCATCCGGATTATGAATTGCTTGTGTTAGAAGACGACGATATGCTTCTCGGCTGCGTCGGTCTGTTTCAGGCGCAAGCGTTTGAGCACGATACGACCTATGTCCGAATCGTCGCGTTCGTCGTCAACGCGAAATATCGTCGGCAGGGAATCGGACGCCGCTTGATCCGAGCAGCGGAAGACTGGGCGCACGCAAGAGGAGCAACTGCCGTCTTGCTGAACAGTGGTAATCGACCGGAACGCGAAGCAGCCCATCACTTTTATCAATCGATGGGCTACAGCGTGACGAGCACGAGTTATTCGAAATCACTCGCTTCATCGTGATTTACGGAAACCATGGAAAGCACGAAATCCTTGTTGTTCATAAAAAGAAGCAGCTTGACGGGTTGCCAGCAGATCGATCCGCGTCGGATAGGTAAGTTGCAAGTGATCGAGTAACTGTTGTCCGTACCCACGCTTGCGTGCGTTTCGGCTGACGAGGAGCTCACAGACGAACGTCGTCACTGAACCGTCCGTTAAAGCGCGGACATAGGCAAGGATTTCTCCGTCAGACTCAAGGACGAAAGCGGCATTTGCATTCATCCACGCGTTGCGAGTCCGCTCTTGATCAGCGACGAGATCCTGCCATCCTTCTAATGCGTTCAATCGATGAATCTGCTCAAAATCGTCAGGCTGGAAACGGCGAATCTGTTCCGTCATGGCTGGTTCTCCTTTCGTATCAGGTCTTGGAGTGGAGCAGGTAACTGGCACCAGTCCGAAAATTGCGTGTCGGTCAATGGAACATCGCCTGTGCGCTTCCAAATCGCCTGCATGCCGAGGGCGCGCGCCGGTAAGATGTCGTGGTCGTAATTGTCGCCGACATAAAGGACTTCGTCCGGGCGAACACCTAAACGGTCCGTTAAGCGCAAGAAAAATGCCGGATCCGGTTTACGGACGCCTTCTTGTTCCGAAATCCCGATCTGCGTAAAAGAGGGAGACAGTCCGATTGCGTCACAGACAGCACGTTGAAACGTCGTCCGACCGTTCGACAGTAAGCCGATGGGTAGCTCAGGCGGTAATTGCGCAAAAAAGGCGTCGACTCCCGGAAAGCTCCGTGCGAAGATCGGATAACGCGTCACGTAGTCGTGTAGCAGTACTTCAACAGAAAGCGACAACTGGAAGCGACGAATCATTTCCGTATAGACGACGTCCTTCCAGACGCGTCCTTCTTGATCAAGCGCCAAGAACGTCGTGATGTAGTCGTCGATCGGAACATGCGCAACTTCACGAAAACGTTGATGCTGATCCCGAAGGAAATAGGGAAGAGAACCGGACCGGTCATGTAACGTCTCGTCTAAATCAAACAATAGGGCACGAATCAAGGTAAACACCATCTTTCAAAGTATAGAGGAGTGATTATAATGGAACGAATTATGCAACATCAGGGAAAACAAGTGACGTATTATGACGACGGTTCGACAGGTCGACCGTTGTTACTCCTACCCTCGCTCGGTGGGACGTATCAGGACTGGGCGGACATTCTGACGAAACTGACACCGGACTACCGGGTCGTCAGCTTTCATCCGCACGAATGGTCGGACGATTACATCGACGGGACGACCGGCATCTTACGGCAAATCAATCAGTTTCTTAACGCAACGAAGATTACGACTCCGGTCACACTCGTCGGTCATTCTTACGGTGGTCTTGTCGCGCAAGCTTTTGCTCTACATCATCCAGAACGTGTCGCCGGTCTCGTTCTCGTGGATGCGACGTCCGTTGATTTAGCAGAACTCGATCAGCTGGATACACCGATGCTCGACCGAGAAGGGGATGACGCCGTCTGGATCGATCGGTTCGAAGAACTATCAAAAGCAACTGATTTACGTGACCGTTTCCCGGACGGGGATGACCGCACGGATTGGAACCCGGCGTATTACCTGGCGATGCATGCGATCATCTCGCAGTGGAAAAGTGATGCGAAAGATCTTCAACCACGCATGCGCGATCTCGGTATTCCGTTGACCGTTCTTGGACGGGACAAAGCGCAGTCGATCGAAACGATGATGGCTGCTGGTTTTCCAAAAGACGAACTGGAGCGGATGGAAGAAAAATGGCAGGAATTGATTCAGCGACAGGCGAATCTATCCGATCAGGCGAACGTGACGTTCGTTCCGGGAACATCACACCTGATGCATCGCGATCGTCCGGACGTCATCGTAGACGCGATATTGACACTACATCAATTTAAGGAGTTTACCGTATGACACGTATGTATGTACTACATGGTTTAATGGGAACGGCAGCAACACACTTTGCACCACAGCTATCCGCTTTAGCGGATGATTTTACGTTCATTCCGATTGATCTGCCTGGTCACGGAATGACGACGGAACCGGCAACGGAAGATTACTTATCACAAGCAACACGTGCCATCCGCGAACGGATGGCACAGGAAGGTCCAGGATGGATTCTCGGGTTGTCGCTTGGCGCAACGCTTGCGATGCAACTGGCACTCGACCCACCGGACGAACTCGAAGGGGTATGTATCACGGGTTTTTCACCATTCATTCCTAAAGCGATGGAGCCGCTGATGCGCAAGCAACGAGAGTTCTTCCTCGACCTCGAACAACAAGCACCGGAAATTGCCGACCAGTTCGAACAGTTGCATGGTCCTGCCTGGAAAACGACGGCGCGGGCAGTCCTTGATTTGATGACATTCCGTTTCCCAGCACTGACGGAAACGATGCTGCAGTCGATCACCTTACCGGTCGTCATCCTAAACGGAACGAATGAAACATACGAAGTCGACGCAACCGCGTTCGTTGCGGAACATGTGCCAAACGTCATCGTTTTACCGATCGAGGGAGCCGGGCATACGGCGAATCTCGATCAACCGGAACGCTTCAACGCCTTATTGCTTCAAGCGCATCAATCCATGCTGACGACTTAAGCGATCATTCATCTTTTCTTGATACATCTGCTCATCTGCCTCATGCAGGACGTCGTCGACACGGCGTCCTGTTGTCGTATGAACGGCGCCGATTGCGAGTCCGATTTCGTGTGTCGCGAACGTCGAGCGAACGTGTTCGACGAATCCCTCGAACAGCTCAATCGACGGACTCTCGTCGATCAAGACGAATTCATCACCACCGATCCGGTAGCCATGGTCTGTCAAGCGGCGGATGCAAAGTCCTGTTTGTTCAAGCAAGGCATCACCGACCGCGTGACCGAACCGGTCGTTGAGCTCTTTTAGTTCATTCAAGTCAAGCAGAATCACCCCATACGCCGTCTTCTCTTGATCGAGTGTGTGGACAGCCTCGTTGAAGGCATGGCGATTCCCTAGACCAGTCAAGGCATCGATCCGGTATTGATCGAGCAATGCCTGTTGTGATTTCAACTGTTCGTCAATGTTACGGATCACCCCTTGGATGGCAACGATCTGCCCATTTTCGCAAATGGGTGTCGCATATTCTTCGAACCAGACGTACGTTCCGTCATTCGTCCGCCAGCGTTGCCGAAACGGCTGATCGTAGTCACAGTCGCCCGAAATCTTCGACATCAAGACTTCGATGTCTTCCGGATGAATCCGCGCGAAACACTCGTCCGGATCCATGTAGCTGGCTGCTGCCACGCCTTTCCCCATATGGTCATCGAGGGAAGGACTGATATAACGAAACCGATATTCCGGCTGCACTTCGAACACGTAGAAGATATCTTTACACAATGCGATTGTATCCGGCTGTTGCTGGCGGAATAACCGGAAACTGATCAACATGATAAGACCACCTACAATCAATCCCAATACAAATATGACGTCCACCTCCTCTATTCATCGACCATCATATCATAATTGGGTTTTATTACCTATAATTTACAAAAAACACTCTACTTCAATCGTAGAGTGTTTTTGGATTAATTTAGCTCAATGCAGACACGAAATCCTCGGCTCGCATAATAGGAATCCGCTCCGTTGTGATAGATGAACGTCGTCTCATAACGACGATCTCCGAACAAAGCGCCACCTTTTTGACGGATCACGTCCGGCGTCGCAAGCCAGCTGGAGGTTTTTTCGTCAAACGAAAACTGCGTCTGTAGTTCTTGATACTGTTCTGGTGTTAAGAGGTGCACCTCTAGCATCTCAATCATCGACTCGACACTTGCTGCGGGCGCATTTTTCTTGCGACCAAGTCGAGCAGATTCATCAAAACAGACACTTCGACGACCAGCTGGACTCTCTTTGGCAGTGTCGACGATGACGAGTCGTCCAGCAAGGGTTACGACATTCGGCTCGCCGCCTGTTTGTTCCATCCAAGCGAGGGCTGTTCGTTTGGATGACGTCAGGCGAGACTCGACCTCGTCATACGAAAGACCATCGTGGTAATTAGTAGTAGATTCAAAGCGATCACGAAATGTCCTGAGTTGTTCCTCCATCAGTAAAACCTCACTTTCCTAGTTCCTTTTTTCCATTATTCAATGAATCCGCTTCCAGTGCAATCGTTTAGTGACTGAATAAGTCAATCTGAAGACAATTGACAAATGAAATCGGACTGCCTACACTAATTGTACATATCCGGTTTCTGTTGCGATCGCGCGTACAGGAACGACATTCAGGAGAGGAGCCCAACCGTATGCGCTGGATCAGTTATGCGGCTGTTGTGACGATTCTTTCGTTCTTAGCGTTCACAGCATATTCGTTCTTGACGACGATCGACTTTGAGATCGTCTATCAGTTCGGAACGTTTGCGATGACGTTATCCTATTTTATCTTTGGTTTACCGATGTTATGGATCGTCCGCCATTATCCATTGACCCTTCGTTTACTCATCTACGTGACGACGAGTAGTGTCGTCCTGTTTCTTTTCATTGGTTTGTATGAAGCATGGCATGATGCATCGCTGTCTCCGCTACCACCAACCGGAAGCATGATTCAGTTCACGGCTCTTGCTTGTCTATTATTCGTTTTACCGTATGAGATCGTCTATCGTAAAAATTTCGTTTCCATTCAACCACGTGTTTCTTGACAGTATTCTTGTTCCTCAAGAGTGCTGTTTTTTATTTCCTTTCTTTTAGAAGGAATTCCCAATAAATTCTTGAATAGTACGTTATCACGAATATATGGAGGGCTTACATATGGAAGGAACATTTCAATGCAAACAGATGGGAAAATCATTTTCGGGAGACGGAGTCGAGACACATGCGTTACAAGACATCGAAGTGACGCTTGAAGCAGGTGACTTCATCTCAATCATCGGTCCATCAGGTTCTGGAAAGTCGACGTTACTCAGTCTAATCGGAACGCTCGATCGTCCGACGAGTGGGGAGTTGCATTACGACGGAAAACCAATCAACAAATTAAACAGTAAAGAACTATCCGACTTCCGTTTCGAGAACATCGGCTTCATCTTCCAGCAGTTTCATTTGATTCCGACGCTGACGGCGCTTGAGAATGTCATGGCGCCTTTGTTCGGTCGAAAAGTACCATACGATAAAAAAGAACGCGCCGAGCAGTTACTTGCACAAGTCGGTCTTGCTGATAAAGCAGGCAGTTTGCCGTCGCAACTTTCCGGTGGACAACAACAACGGGTCGCCGTTGCCCGAGCACTTGTTCATGAACCGAAATGGTTGCTTGCCGATGAGCCGACAGGGAACCTCGATACGGATACGGGAGAAATCATCTTCAATCTCTTACGGTCATTAAACGAAGAGAAAGGCTGCGGCGTCTTGTTCGTCACCCACGATCCGGCACTCGCCGAACGGGCGAACCGAACGATCGAGATGCGAGATGGCGTCATCATCGAAGATCGTCTCGTGCGTGTCTGAGCCTCGTTTTTGAACTCCGTTCCTCCACGCTTTACACTGAAAGGGTAGAGGAGGAATGCGTGATGCGACTAGGAATACTGGATCAAGTGCCGTTACACGAGGGCGATACGGTCGAAGCGACGATGGAAGCGACGGAACGACTCGTCTTAGAAGCCGAGCGACTCGGTTACGAACGGTACTGGTTCGCTGAACATCATAATACGAACGGGTTGCTCAGTGCGGCACCGGAACTGTTCATCGCCCGAATGGGTGCGAAGACGTCAAAAATCAAGCTTGGTTCAGGTGGCGTGTTGTTGCCGCAGTATCATCCGCTGAAAGTCGCCGAGAGCTTTGCGACGCTCGATGCGTTTTATCCGGGACGAATCGAACTCGGGATCGGTAATTCGCCGGGCGGGAGCGAACGGACACGACTTGCGTTGACGGATGGAGAAGAAAACCGGGCGGCGGAGTTTAGTCGACTCGTCGATGAGACGGCGGGCTTTTTAACAGACAGTCTATCGAATCGACACCCGTACCGGATCGTCAAGACGACACCACGTGACCGGAAACCGTCACCGATTTCGATCCTAGGTCTGTCACCACGTAGCGCGCGGATTGCAGCTGAACAAGACCGTGGTCTCGTGTTTGGTCACTTCATCAATCCGGATCGTTGGGAAGAGACGCTCTCGACATATCGCGAGGCGGGCGGGAAGAACGTCATCGTCTGTGTTTTCGTTATCTGTGCTCCGGCACAAGAAGAAGCAGAACGTCTCGCTCGAACACAGGATGCCTGGATTCAAGGCGTCCGACTCGGGAATTCGATCGTTCCGTCATTTAAGACGACAGAATCAAAGGTCTGGAATGACGTGCAAGTAGAACGGATTCGCAAAGATCGCCGGCGAGCGATTGTTGGGACACCGGATGTCGTTGAGCGTGAGCTAGAGGTATTAGCAACGCGTTATCAAACGGATCAATTTTTACTGATCAACAATGCCTTTGATCAAGAAAAACGATTACAGTCGTACCAGCTCATCGCGGAACGACTACTCTAAACAGAACAGGACCCCTCGTTAGCTGTTTGGCTAATGAGGGGTCCTGTTAATAAATTCTACATTCAATTAACGTTGAGCCGTTGGACGAATCAGGATCTCGTTAATCGCGACATCTTCTGGTTCGTTAACGGCGTAAGCGATGGCACGCGCAATCGCGCTCGCATCGATCGCTTTCAAGTCACCAATCCCTTGTTTGATCTCGTCATCCGAGATATGGTCCTTCAGTTCTGTATCGACCGCTCCCGGTGAGATGATCGTTGCACGGATGTGATTGTCGACCGATTCTTCCTTGCGGAGACCTTCCGTGATCGCGCGAACGGCGAATTTCGTACCGCTATAGACGGCGCTCGACGGCATGACTTCGTGACCTGCGACAGACGAGATGTTGATGACATGTCCGCTTTTTTGTTCGCGCATGTACGGCAAGACGGCTCCGATTCCGTGGAGAACACCTTTAATGTTGACGTCGACCATCGTATTCCATTCATCCTGTTGATTCTTGTGGAGGTGTGATAGTGGCATCAATCCAGCGTTATTGACGATGACATCAACTGAGCCAAACTTGTCTTTCGCAAGCTTAGCGAGTGCATCGACTTGTTCGCGATCCGTGACGTCCGTCACTTGGTAGACGGCTTGACCACCTTCTGCTTCAACGGCTTTGACGAGTTCTTGCAAACGATCTTCCCGGCGTGCAGCAAGAACGAGTTTTGCTCCTTGTTTTGCAAGTTCTTTAGCGGTTGCTTCCCCAATCCCGCTTGATGCTCCTGTAATGATGACGACTTTATCCTGAATCATCTGAACTCCTCCTTTTGAATAACGTACTCCTTGAGAGGTATTGCCGCTTTTATTGATTTGAAAACATTGTGTAGGAGGTTGCCTCGTGAAACAACAAACGTTTATTGGTATAGTGCTGATTAGTTTAGGGTTACTCTTCTCGCTGGATCCTTTCCGCCATCAACCACCAGCACCCGACGTGACGATTGAAAATCGTGAAGCAAAGGTGTACTTAGGAACCTATACGTGGTCGGGTCTCTTTTTAGGAGAGACGGCTGATGCAAAGATCGGACCAGTTGAACAAGTAAAAAAGAAACAAGGTGAACGCGTTGCACCGGAAGAACAGATGTCGATTCTTTTTCGAGATGGTCCGCATCCAAAAAATGTTGCCGTTGAGTTATGGTCCGTTACAAATGGAAAAAAGCTTAGAACGTTTCAGGACGTAGAAAATATCACTTTGCCAACGACCCGTGGAAAATATGTCTATCAGATTAGAGCAGGGTGGGAAGAAGGAAACGGTTATTTTGCCATTCCGATCGAAGTGGAATGATCATTTTCAAAAAACGTGTTGACGAAGTATGCGGGAAATGATAGACGGATTAGATTGTTGACCTCTTTTTAGTTGAAAGAGGTCTTTTTTCGTTAAATATAGTAAAAAATCCACTTGTTTTACTAATTATAGTCTGAAAAATCAGAATATATGAACATTTTAACGAAAGTGTATGTAAATGTTTCGGGTTCGAATGAACGGGAATAAACACACCATACACATAATAATTCATGTGTTGAATCACCTAGGTGAAAGAAGTTAACAATCCTAAAGGAGAGGTGCAGATGAATGGGTTCAATCGATTCTTACTCGTCATCATAGGCATACTCGGACTCGTCAGTGTCGGGCTGCTTGTGCTCGGTGTGTATGATGTTCCACGGCTCAGTTCGTTAATCGAGCAGTGGCAGGATCAGCAATGGTATAGCTATACCGTTCTATCCATCGGAGGTTTTTTAGCACTCGTATTCGTCATTCTATTATTCACAGGATTATTCAGCCGCTCGAAAGGTCAACGTCTGTTGATTCAAACGGGTGACGGAACGATTACGATTTCGAAGGAAACAATCGAACGGACGGCACTGGAGTCGATTCGTGGGATTGGTGGCGTACGGACACCGCGTGTCCATGCCGACATCCATTCGAAAAAAGAGACGGTTGCTTTAAAAGTCGACTGCTCGGTCTTCGGACAAGAGGGGCTTCCGACGATCGCGAAGGATATTCAAGAACGCGCTAAACAAGCCGTCGAATCCTTACTCGAGTTGCCGGTCACGAGTACGAAGGTCACGATTAGTGATACGAAAACAAAAACATCGGAACGTGTCGTCTAAGAGAGGAGAGGGAACATGAAGACAAGGGAAGCACTTTACCCGTATCGGTTCCGACTGATCGGAGGACTTGTCGGTCTAATCCTCGCCATCTTATTCTTGACGATTGGCTTTGGTCCGACGATCCTCATTGTTGCCTTTGCAGCGATCGGATTCTTGATTGGGAAGTGGCGCGATGGTGCGCTCGATATCGAAGGGTGGATTCAGTTCTTTCAACGGGACTGATTCATATATATCTAACTACACATTCAAAAGGAGAGATTTCAAATGGCAAACGAAGTAAACACAACAACTGAAAACGAAGTGGTACGCGAGAATAAATTGACGTTCGAAGATCAAGTCATCAAAAAAATCGCAGGGATCGCGTCGAATGAAGTGACAGGCATCTTGTCAATGAGTGGTGGATTCATGAGTGGACTGACGGATCGTCTCCGGAGTTCGGAAGACATCACAAAAGGAATCGGTGCGGAAGTCGGCGAACGCCAAGTCGCACTCGATTTGAAAGTCATCGTCGAATACGGTAAAAATATTCCGTCAATCTTCCAAGAGACGGTCGCTAAAATCAAAAAATCAATCAGTGATATGACAGGACTTGAAGTCGTCGAGGTCAACATGCACGTTGAGGACGTCATGACACGCGCTGAATTTGAAGCGAAAAATAAATCGAACAACGAACAAGAAGAAAAGAGCCGCGAACTACAATAACGAAGTCAAAAGATCCGACGAACTCGTCGGGTCTTTTTTTCATGTATTCATAACATGACTTCCTCTCTAAAATAGCGGTTGGATGGGTTACGATAGATATAAGAATGATCATTATCTAAGGAGGCATCGTATCTTTGAAACCAAACGATCCGTATTATATCTGTCCTGTGTGTGGATGCAATAAACTTGAAGATCCACCATATTATGAACACTTTGCGGGGAGTAACGAAATTTGTCCATGCTGTGGTTTCAAGTTCGGTGTAGATGATTTCGACTGCGTGGAAATAGACATGAAACAGTTGTCAGACGAAGAAATCATAAAACAAGCACACGAAATCTATCGACAAAACTGGATCAATCATCAATTTAGATTATTTGATCCGAGCATGTTCCGAGAATCGTAGAAAACCGGAAAGCGGCTCAACGTCGATGTCGCATTGAAACAATTGCAACGTATTAACTGCAGGACCTGACGAAAATCGTCGGGTCTTTTTTCATGGAATTGACACGACGTTTGACTAAACTAGAGCCTTTTTCGGGAATAGATTAGTATCACGATAAACGAAAGGATGATTCATGATGCGACTAACAGGTAAAACGATCATCGTCACGGGAGCTGGCTCAGGAATGGGTGAAGCCATGGCCAAATTGTTTGCACAAGAAGGCGCACGGATCGTCGCAGCGGACATTCGGTTGGAAACCGTTGAACGGGTCGTCTCTGACATCAAGGAAGCAGGGGGAGAAGCGATCGCTGTTGCGAGTGATATCGCCAAACCAAAGGCAGCAACAGAACTCGTCCAACAAGCGCTTGAGGCTTACGGCAAACTGGACGTTCTCGTCAACAATGCTGGGATCATGGACGGAATGGAGGGAGTGGAAGACATCTCCGATGAACGCTGGGATCATGTTCTCGCCGTCAATACGACGGGAACGATGCGTCTGATGCGCGAAGCGGTCAAGCATTTCAAGGAAGTAAAAGGTGGTGTCATTTTGAATAACATCTCGATTGGCGGTCTGAACGGTGCCCGAGCAGGAGCAGCCTATACCGCTTCCAAACATGCCGTCATTGGTTTGACGAAGAATACCGCCTTCTTTTACGCCGGAGAGGGGATCCGCTGTAACGGCATCGCTCCTGGAGCCGTCGAGACGAACATCGGGCAATCGATGACGAACCTGAATGAATTCGGAATGGGACGGGCGATGCTCGGCATGGGACTCAATCCACGTGCCGGTCAGCCGGATGAGGTCGCAAAATTGGCAATGTTCCTCGTGTCTGACGAGGCGAGTTTTGTTAACGGGGCAATCGTCGTCGCCGATGGTGGATGGAGTGCGTATTAAAAATCGTATATTATTTACTAGATTACAGTTTAAAATGGCAGGAACCTGTCGATACAAGGGATAATATGACAATAGGAGCATTATGACCTTGAGTTTGAATCCAGGGAGGAATCGGCATGTCGATGCAGGAACAAGCAGCACACGTCACCGACACACAAGTCATTCGAGCAATCGAGCAAAATCTGGCAATCATTCGCTTCGACGATCGACGGAAAGTCGCATATGTCAACGAGTTGTTTGCCCGGACGATGGGGTATGAAGTGGAAGAGCTAATCGGTAAATACCACCGTGATCTTTGCTTTCCAGCGTACGTCAACAGTCCGGATTATGAGTTGTTTTGGCGCAAATTGATGCAAGGCATCACCTATCAGGACAAGATTGAACGCCGGGCTGCTGATGGGCAACAGAAATGGCTCGAAGCGACCTATATGCCGATCTATTCGGATGACGGGCGCCGGGTCGTCGGTGTCTCAAAAATTGCATCGGACATTACGATTCGCCAACAGGACGTCTTACGGATGGCGGCTGAACTCAACGAGACATCCGCGTTCTTGACGGTCAAATCGGAGAGTGGTCGTCAGGATGGTCTGAACGTGCTGGCGACCGTCCAACAAGTCGAGGCGGAATCCGTCGAGAATCTGTCGAGCCTTGTTGCCTTACGAAAGGATGCGAACTCGATCACCGACATCGTCAAGACGATCCGTGATATTGCAGCGCAGACGAATCTGCTCGCCTTGAATGCGGCGATCGAGGCGGCACGTGCTGGTGAACATGGACGTGGGTTCGATGTCGTCGCGACCGAAGTCCGAAAACTGTCGAACAAAGTGTCGCACTCAATCGGAGAAATCAAGAACAACATTGAAGGGATCGTTGAGCGGATTGAAGATGTTTCACACAGCATCGAGCGGATTTCGTCTAAGGTCAAGGACAGTACGGGGCAACTCGAACATACGGTCAGTGAGTTCGATCAATTGGCTGATTCAGCGAAACAACTCGAGCGTCAGGCAAAACAATTCGTCGACGTCTTATAAGAAATACACCGCTACCGAATCACACGAGCTGTTCGCTTGTAGTTGATTCGGTATTTTTTTTGATGGCAAATTCAATATAGAGAAATAGAAAAGATGCTTGTTAAATCGGAATCGTTACGATATGATGTAAAACGTAATTATTCCGAATTAAAGGTGGAGAACAATGTCTACATATAAAACTGCTAGCCTTATCGGTAGTGTCTTCCTCGGTTTGACACTTGCCGGTTGTGCTGCTTCTGATAAGCCACAAGAGCAAAACCATTTGACGTTCGTCTATAACTTCGCGACACAATCGCTCGATCCGCATCGCGACAGCAGTTATGTTCCGCTTCGCGCAGGGGTGACGGAGACGCTCGTCCGTCTTGATGACGAACGATTGACGGTCGAGCCGTGGCTTGCGAAAAAATGGTCCTACGAAGGAAAGCGAACATGGCGGATCGTCTTACAGGAAGACGTGACGTTCCATAATGGGAAACAACTTGATGCGGCAGCCGTCAAATCGTCTCTCGAACGCTCAATCGACGAAAATCCAGGTGTCAAGAATGCCTTGAATATCGAGACGATCAAAACGGACGGACCCGATTTGCTCATTCAAACGAAGACGACATATCCAGAGTTCATCTCGGAACTCGTCAATCCGAACACAGCAATCATCGACACGAAAGCGAGCGGGGTAACGAAGGAACCGATGGGAACCGGTCCGTTCCAAGTCGAGCGGTTCGCTCCGGGAACAAAAGTCGAGTTAAAACGTTTCAAGTCCTATTGGCAAGAACAAGCGAAACTTGATTCCGTTGATTTTGTCTTCAACGAAGATGCTGGCGCACGGACGAACGCTTTGCGTGCCGGACAGGCGGATATCGTCTATCGACCGGAAATCGAGAGTGTCAAGCAGTTGAAGTCTGAAGGATTAACAGTCCAAGCGACGGATACGTTCCGTGTCCATCAGTTGACAATGAATGTCGCGAACGGTCCGATGCAATCGCTTGAAGTCCGACAGGCAATGGATGCTTTAATCAATCGAAAGCAACTCGTCGATCACGTCCTCCAAGGATATGCGGTGCCAGCACGTGGTCCGTTCCTATCGTCATTCCCATTTGCTCCGAACTATCCGCAACAAGTGCAGAAGACGCCTGAGGAATGGCTCAAACAAGCCGGTTATACAAAACAAAACGGACGGATGCAAAAGGACGGTCGTCCTTTAAAGTTGACGTTATTGACGTATGCGGCTCGACCAGACCTGCCGTTGATCGCTCAAGTCATTCAAGATGACGCGAAAAAGATTGGTGTCGCGATCACGATTAAACAAATCGATGTCCCAGAAGAATACATGGCAAGTAACCGGGACTGGGATATCGCGACGTACAGCAATCTGACAGCTCCGCGTGGGGATGCTGGATATTATTTGAACGCGACCTATCATCCGAACGGGGGACTGAACTTCAGTCGTGTCGCGGATCCGAAGTTGACGAAACAGATCGAGACGTTAAATGAAACGATTCAGATCGAGGAGCGATCACGGCTTGCGGAGCAGATCGCGCGATATGTCGACGAGAAACGCTACAATAGCTTCTTGCTCCATCCTTCAACACTCGTCGCCTATGACAGCAAACGCGTCAAAGGATGGAAAACGGAAAAGAGTGAATACTACATGATCACGAACACGTTGCAGGTGACCGATTGATGCATTCGATCGTCAAACGACTGCTATCGCTGAGTCTATTCACTCTACTCATCACGTTCAGTTGTTTTGTCTTGTTACGGTTACTGCCGGGTGATCCGGTCTTGACGTTATTGAATATCGATGAATTATCAGCAACGCCCGAACAAATCGAGGCCGCGCGCCGTGAATTAGGATACGATCAGCCGTTGCTCGTCCAGTACGTCCGTTGGCTGCAAGACATACTCACCTTACGTCTCGGAAACTCGTTACAGACGGGGCGACCGGTCATCGAGATGTTGTTAGAGAGTTATCTCGTGACAGCGGAGCTGGCACTTGGCGGTATTTTGATTGCCTTATTGATCGCCTTACCCCTAGGAATCGGTAGCGCCTTGATGACGGGCCGAAGCGTCGTCCGTCTTGCGCACCTTGTCAGCATGAGCGGAGCGACCGTGCCTGGTTTTTGGATCGGTCTGTTGCTCGTCGACCTGTTTGCCGTCCGTCTCGGATGGTTACCTGTGATGGGGCGGGAGGGGATGACGTCACTTGTCCTCCCGGCTCTATCGCTCGGCTTTCCACTTGCGAGCGTTTATATTCCATTGATTCGACTGAATCTACGCCGTGAATTGAACCAACCGTACATTGAGTTGGCACGGATGCGTGGTATATCCGAGCGGACGATTCTTTGGCGTTATGCGTTACGCGGCAGTTTGCCACCGATCCTGTCCGTGTTCGGTCTGACGCTCGGCAGTCTTGCCGGGGGTGTCGTCGTCCTCGAAGTCCTGTTCGCGTATCCAGGTGTCGGAAAGTTAATGGTCGATGCGATTTTGCAACGCGATTACCCACTGATCCAAGGCTACATCTTGCTGACGACAGGCATCATTCTTGTCTTGCATCAAGGTATCCGGTCGTTAAACCGGGCGTTACGACCAGATTGGCAGAAGGGAACACACACATGAAAAAAAGATGGCTCATTTTCGGAGGATGTCTCCTACTATTTATTTCATATACCGTATACATTAATCCATTTAATACAAGCGTAACGAAAAGACTTGAGCCTGCTTCATTCGAACATTGGCTCGGAACAGACGGTTTAGGACGAGATTTCGCAGCTCGTCTTTTTTTAGCTGGTTTGATATCCTTAGGTTTCAGCCTGCTTACGGTGTTGCTCACAGCGTGCATCGGTACCTGTCTTGGTTGTCTAGCCGGTTTTTATGATGGACGACTCAAGCACTTGATTCATCGATTAGAAGATGGTCTCGTGATTTTCCCTGACACCGTTCTAGCACTTGTCATCGCCGGATTATTTGGTGCCAGTCCTCAAAGTTTGATCTTTGCGATTTTACTCATCAAATGGATTTCCTACGCGCGATTAAGCGAGACACTCGTGACCGAGACGATGCAAAAGCCATACATCAGCATGACACGCATCAACGGGTTAACAGACAGTATGATCTTACGACGCCATATCTTGCCGCCCATCATCCGACAAGTCGTCGTGTTAATGAGTTTGGATGTCGGCAAAGTCATCTTATTCTTATCGGCATTCTCTTATATCGGGCTTGGTGTCCAAGCACCACTGCCAGAGTGGGGAGCAATGTTGAACGAAGGACGTCCTTATTTCAGTTCCGCACCCCGGCTCATGCTTTTGCCAGGTGCGTGCATCGTCTTGACCGTCGTCGCGACGATGGGATGGACGCGATGGATGAAGAAAAAAGGAGGACACGTAAATGATTCAGATTCGGAACTTACACGTTCGGGCGAAACACGTCCTTCTGCATGACATGAATCTATCGTTACCAGCTCATCGATTCATCTGTCTCGTCGGAGCGAGCGGGAGCGGTAAGACGCTCTTGCTTAAACGATTACTGGATCGATTGCCGGACGGGATGTCGTCGAGCGGAGAAGTCATCTCGGACGAACCTCTTCGGCGTGGTCTCGATATTGGTTACATACCACAGCAGTATACCGATGCGTTTCTTCCGTTTTTGACGATGCGTCAGATGTTACGGGATACATATCGCGCACATGGACGAAAGATGGATCATCCTTACATCGATGACGTCTTGCGAACGCTTGAGTTGGACCCGACCTGGTTGGACCGATATCCAGGAGAGTTGAGCGGTGGGCAATTGCAACGGTTCGCGATCCTGTTTGCCGTCACCTTAAAACCACGATTGATTTTAGCGGATGAACTAACGACGGCGCTCGATCCTGTGTTGACACGTCGTTTACTCGACTGGTTGACCGAATACCAACACCAGTACGGGGCAACGATTTTGTTCGTCACCCACGAATTAGGACCTGCCTTACATTATGGGGAGCAACTCGTCTTAATGCAGGATGGACGAATCGTCGAGACGGGAACACCACAGATGATCGAGCAAAGTCGTCATCCGTTCACGATGAGCTTGATGCAAGCGCATCGTACATCACCGGAAGAAAGGAAGAGTTCATGTACCCAGTCTTATCCGTAACAGATCTTACTTATCAAATAAAGGATCAGCCCATTTTGTCGAATATCTCCTTTCACGTGACGAAAAAGGCGTCAATTGGCATCATCGGGGAGAGTGGGAGTGGCAAGACGACACTCGGACGATTGATCCTCGGTCTGCTCAAACCCACGCATGGTTTGATTTCCTTGCATGGAAAGGCATTTCCGAGTGGGCACCGAAACGAGCGACGAGCTATTCAAGCCGTCTTTCAACATCCTCTCGCTTCCTTTAATCCAGAATGGACGGTGCGGGAATCGATTCTTGAACCGTTTCGTCGGCATCGTCCGATCTTGCGGCATTTCCCAGCGACGTCAGAAGAAAATCTCATGACTGCCCTCGCACTTGCGGTCGGGTTGGAGGAACGGTTATTCGATCGATTGCCCCATCAATTGAGTGGGGGACAAATTCAGCGTGCCGCGATCGCCCGCGCGATTTCGATTGAACCCGACATCATTGTGATGGATGAGCCGACGACGGGACTTGATGTCGTCTCTCGCGCACAGATCATCGAACTACTAGAACGCCTGCAGCAAACATTTGGTGTCAGTCTCGTATTGATCTCGCACGATATCGACTTCATCCGGCGCCTCTGTTCGGAAATACTCGTCTTACGTGACGGTCGTGCTGTTGATTTGATTGATCGATTGGAATTAGGTGGTGCGTATACCCAACGATTCGTCGAGGCCGGAACATGGTGAACGCACAACCGACCCACAAAACGTACTGGTTACTCGCTTATCCGCTGATTCTCTCAAGTATTGCTACACCCTTGCTTGGGGTGACCGATACCGTCGTCATCGGTCAATCCGGTGATCCGCGGGCGATCGGCGGTATCGCTGTCGGAGCCGTCTTCTTTAATACGATCTATTGGTTGTTCGGTTTCTTAAAAGTGAGTACGACAGGATTCAGCGCCCAAGCAAGTGGGGCGAATGACGTGCACGCCTTACGGACGTCACTTTACCGACCGCTGTTTCTAGCAGCTTGTATCGGTCTGCTCATCCTGTTATTCCGACAGCCGCTCGAGCAAATCGGACTGTACTTACTTGCACCACCCGCTGACTTGCTCGGTGCGGTCAAGACGTATATTTCATACCGGATGATTGGCGCACCGTTCGTGTTGATGGGGTATGCGTTACTCGGCTGGTTGATTGGTACCGGTCAGGTCAAGCACGCCTTGTTCGTCCAATTGTTTAGTACAGGAGTCAATGTCGTTCTCGATATCGGATTCGTCTACGGATTGGATGCCGGTGTTGCTGGAATCGCGGTTGCGACCGTCATCGCGGAGATCAGCATCGTCGTCTGTAGTCTGTACCTGATTCGTGGTCATTTATCGATGACGCGTGATGAATGGCGCGCCTTGACGGCATGGCAAGCGTACCGTCAATTCTTTCAAGTCAATCGTGACTTGTTCATTCGCACGATTTTCCTTCTACTCGTCACCGGCTGGTTCACACGTGCTGGTGGACAATTCGGACCGGATGTCCTCGCAGCCAACGCGATCCTGCTACAAATCCAGTATCTGATTTCGTACTGGTTCGGTGGACTCGGTCATGCGTCAACGGTTCTCGTCGGTCGGGCGAGAGGGCATCAAGATCAGGCAGGATACCGGAAGAGTGTCCGTTTGGCACGGACGTTTGGATTCTACTCGGTCGTCTTCTGGTCACTGGTGCTCCTCTTCCTTGAGACACCGCTCCTACAGTTGTTCACTTCAGAAGAGGCAATCCTAGACGCAGCGCGCGATTATTACTTCTGGATCATCATCCTACCGCTCCTCGCCGGTTGGGCGATGATCTATGAAGGAATCTTTGCCGGGCGGGTTGAAGCAACACCCGTTCGGAATTCGATGATTCAAGCAGGAATTGGTTTTGCGGTCGTCCTCCTGCTGACACCGACTTTTGAAAATCAGGGTGTCTGGGCAGCATTTTTGACGTTCTTCTTGATTCGTTCCTTATCGTTGATTCTCGTAGAAGCAAAACGATGAAAAACCCGCTGTTTCCCTCGTGTAAAGGGAACAGCGGGTTATTTGTCGTCGATCGCTAAAGGACGGACGAAGAGGGCGTTCAAGTGATGGACGAGCACATGACGCAGGCGTTCTTTTGGTAATCGTTCTGGTCGAAACAGAGCATGAAAGGCTAACCCGTCAACGAGTGCTGCGAGCCGTTCACTCTCAAGCTCAATGTCTAAATCTGCTCGGAGTGTACCGTCCGGGATCTGTGTCAACAGTATTTGAACCATATGGTAGATATCATCCGGATTTTCTGTCGCTTGCGATGAATACGCGGACATCATGAATTGAAACCAGACATGCATCTCGAGCTGATGCTCGGGTGCATAAGGTAAGACCTCAAGTAAGACGTCACATAACGTTTCTTCCGGGGTTCCTCCTTTCTCGAAAATGGTTGTGATGCGTGCTTGGACCCGTTCTTGGACGAGGTCCATCGAGAAGCGGAGCAACTCGTCCTGGGTAGTGAAGTAATACCGTAAGGCACCCAGTGAGAGTCCCGCTTCCTTGGCGATCGTCCGGACACTGGCTTGTTCAATACCGACTTGAGAAATCGTGCGCCACGTCGCTTCGGCGATGAGGCGTTTGCGTTCTTCGTGATTGACTTGTTTTGGCATGTCTCAAGTATATCATCTTTTTTAGCACGAATGTATTAAAAAGACTAGTCAAGCTACAAAAGAGGTGTTATCTTTATGATACAGTCGTATTAAAAAAGGAGAGGATTGATATGCAACTTGTCGCGTGGGCAATCGTCTGTTGTGAGATTCTATTTTGGGTATTCATCGTCGCTGGACTAATCGTGCGTTATGGATTCAGACGAGAGAAGCTTGGTTTTCGATTGATGGCGATGTCACCGGTCATTGATATTGTCTTACTGGTCTTAACGGTGTTTGACTTAAGTCGCGGCAGTACGGCGACGATCGCGCACGGACTTGCTGCGATCTATATCGGCGTCTCACTTGCCTTTGGAAAACAGATGATTGCCTGGGCGGACGGGATGTATCGCCGGTTCATCCTGAGAGAACAAGTATCACGGGAGCGCATTTCAAAGGCACGTAAAGAGCGAAACGGGTTCTATCGGCACGTGCTGGCCTTTTTGATTGGTGGAGCGTTACTCGGTGCGATGATTCTCTGGCTGGGAGATGCGAAGCAGACGGAGAGTCTCTTACGGACGTTACAATTGTGGGGACTCGTCCTCGTGATCGATGGGGTCATCTCGATGAGTTATACGGTCTTTCCGGCTCGATCCAAATAAAAAAACGAACCTTGTCTGTCAGCGGTCGACAGTGAAGGTTCGTTCCCGAATCGTATTCGTATGGACTTGTTTGCGGGCGTCGATCGAATCCCGAATGTGGATGATGTAGCGACGTCCTTTTTTATATCCCGTACGTGGCGGTTTAATTCGGATCTCTTTGCCGTCAAGGACTTCAATCTCCGTTTGCATCCGCTCACCGTTCGAATCCGTCACGGTGACTGTTCGGTTTGAGACTTGCTCCTTCCGTAATCCTTTCGCATATTCGATGTCGAAGGTATGGTACGAGGAGATGGAGCGGGCACGCGATTTGAAGTGTGGCTCGTCCGTCCGTTCGTCGAGGGTGCAGTAGCAACCCGTGAACAAAAGACTCGCCGAGAGGAGTATCGAAAATAGATGTTTCACGAAAACGCTCCTTTATGTATTTGGTAATTTTAGTATAAGACAAATTTTGGGTTACGACAATCCTTCTTAAGACCGAGTCGTTGACATCTATTAAATTCAAGCAGCTCCATGCTATAATCGACCGAGAGAAAGGAAGCGATACACCATGCCAGTACAACCAGACCAACGCGAGATCATCGTCTCGATCCGGACGAGTTATGATTTTAAAGCGGATACCGGTCGCGCGATCCGCGTCATCGAGTTTCACGGACGCCGGACAACGCTGTTCGATACGTTCGAAGCGTCATCGCCGAAACGGATGATCTTGATCGAGATGATTCGCGCCGTCCAATCGTTCAAGGAACCGTTCCATATCATCTTCAACGTCGAATGTAACTTCGGTTTCAAGTATTTGACGGATCAGCGGAAATGGGAAAACCGGGACGTCGGGAATACGTTCCTCGACTTGATCGAACAAGGCGGTCATACGTATGAATTACGAGACAGCTCGTTCTATGAAGGCGGAAAAGCCCTCCAAAAATGGCTCGGCAACACCTTAAAGCAAAATAGCTAAAAAAAAGGCTGATTCCATGATGGAGTCAGCCTTTATCTGTATCGATTGTCTCGCTTTCGAGATATCGGTACAACGTACTTTTACTAATACCGGTCTGTTCTCGGATATCAGCGAGCGAATAGTTTTTACTTTGATACATCGCGATCGCGCGGCGGACATTTTCATCCGGCTTCCGCGGTCGACCGGTCTGCTTTCCTTGTTCTTTTGCTTTTGAGAGTCCGGCACGCGTCGACATGCTGATGACGTCACTTTGCAGCTGGACCAGGTGGCGTGCCGTTTCAAGAAACGACAAGGAAGCACGCTCGCTCGTCCGAATCTGTTCGCGGAGTGACCACAGCGTCGCACCGCGTGTCTCCATGTGCTCGAGCATCTCGATCAAGTGCCGCGTCGAGTCTGCTAAGATGTAGAGATGCGTGACGATGACTTCGTCTCCCGTCTGAAGGGTCTCGAGCATCTGTTCTAATTCCGTCCGTCGTTTCGCTGAATCATGCGTCTCGATGACACGTGTCGTCACATTCATCTTGTCGGCTTCCGCTTGTTGCGTAGAACAGTCTGGATCATCCGGATAGGGTCTCATGTAGAAATATTGCATGGATGGAGCTCCTCTCTGTCGATCACGATCGACGTCAGTTCCTCATCAGTATACCGTATTCTCACCTCCGTGCCGCAGAAAACCGAAAACAAGCCTTTCTTCTCATGTTCGTATCGACTAATTTGTGGTAAATTGAGTGGAAGTAAGTTTCTCGGACTCATCCCGATACCATTCATTCTTTTTAAATGAGGTGCTCATCATGAACAAAGAAGATCATCAACTCGCCCGTCAGCTTTTGACGACCTATTTCATCGGCACACAGTTAGCGACGGTCCATGTCGCAGGCTACGTCACGCTCGAATTCATCAATTTGTTCGATACGACTGCGCCTGAACTACGACTTCGGATCGAGACGGATCGTCTGTTTTATGGCGATGTCGAGACGACACAGGACTGGGTCGTCCGCCATGCGACGAAGGAAGAGATGTTACACTTGATCGTCTCGCTTCACGCGGAACGCATCACCGGTGTCCGGATCGGAAAGACGGCACCCCACTTATTCCTAACGTTTAGCAACGGACAAACGCTCGTCCTGAACGGATCGGATACATATTATGAATCGTGGGCGATCGATATTGGTCTTGCGCCACACCGAGCCGATGCAACGATCGTCGCTGTACCGGGTGACGAACTAGCCGTCTTCTCCGGCATCGGTGAACAAGTTGAAGACTAAGACACGCATGGAGTGGTGCGACTGGATCATGCCGCTCATTGCGTCACGTTACCCGAATCACTGTGCTGTTTTACTTGCCGGCAGCCATACGCGAGGGCAAGCGACCGCTCAATCAGATGTCGATGTGATCATCTTTGAAGTGAGTCGAGGTCAGGCATACCGGGAATCGTTCATTCATGATGGTGTCCCGGTCGAAGCATTCGTCCATTCCTTTGAGACGATCCAGCCGTTTTTCGAGAGTGACCGGGAACGTGGTCGCCCGTCCCTGCAACGAATGATTGCTGACAGCTGGACAATCGAGGATCATCCGCGACTTGCAACTATCCGTCAGGAAGCCGTTCAACAATTGGCGGACGGACCTGTTGCGTGGACGACTTCGGAACAAGAGCGCGCACGTTATTTTTTAAGTGATATGCTCGACGACTTCGAGAGTGTGACGAACCGCGCGGAAGGTTTAGCGATTGCGTCACGTTTATATGAACAGAGCATCGAGTTCGTCCTTCGCGCCAATCGTTGCTACATCGGGCAAGGGAAGTGGGCGATCCGTGCTCTTGCGGAATTTGACGAAGACTATGCTAGTCGACACACAACGGCATTCGAGTTGTATTATCAATCGGATGACCGACGAGAAGTCGTCGCATTAGTCGATGATTATCTTGCACCATTTGGCGGGCGTTATTTTGACGGCTTTACGCTCGGGAAACGATAACAAGCAAAAGGAGGTACGCTTTCGGATCAATCGACCGAAAACGTGCCTCCTTATCGTTCGCTTCTGTTTAACGCCAATGGGACGGACGGAGTAAGCGACGCGGTAACTGCGTCGCTGCATTGCCGATTGCCGCATTGATTTGTGCCTGTGTCAAAAAGAGTGCATCCGTCAGATCGGCGTCCTTGACGTTACAGTCTCGCAAATCCGCCCCGAGAAAGTTGACTCCGCGCAGGTTACTGCGCGATAAGTTCGTCGAAAGCAACCACTGGTTCTGAACACTGGCACCTGAGAAATTACGTCTTGGTAACTGTTTTCCGACCCAGTCGCGTGGTATCTGGTCGCGTCTTCCGCTATACTGAGCTTGAACACGCGATGCAATCATTTCAAGGAGTGGTCGGACGGTTTGACGAACCGGTATCAAGTCAAGTCGTTCAAATTGATCGGCTGGTAATGCCGCGTACCGGGTCAGTGCGGCAAGCGTCTCATCGAGTTGATCGTGAATGTCACGGGTGACATCGCGTTTTCCGTCGGTTATGTACCACATCATCTCAAACAAATGAACCATCTTCGGGAAGGCAGCATAGATCGCTTGGCGTCGCTTAGGTGCATCATCGCCTTCGAATGTCTGCTGTGACAGATGTTGTCCAGCACCAAAACAATCATAGACGGTACAGCCTTTGTAGCCGCTGTCGCGTAATCGGTCATGGATGCGACAGCTGTAGTCCGCGTCAAGATTACGACACGGTGTCGCTTCCGGTTTGTCATGACCAAAATCACTGGATTTCGAAAAAGCGAGTGCGGTACAACATAAACCAAAACACTTCGTACAATCAATCTGGAATGTAGGCTCCATATGATTCACCTCCACTACTACTATAACAAGAAAGGAGTTTGGACATGCTGCAATTTCAACTTAATGAAAATGAGGACGGACAGGACTGGCTTAGGCAGCAAGTGCGTCAATATAATGTCGAGCGTTCACCGCTTCATGCGACGAAACGCTCCGAGGGAACACAAGCCGTCACATTACTTGCGACACGTGACGATCAACCAATCGGTGGCATCTCAGGGGAAATGTACTGGGGCTGGTTACATATTGAATGGTTCTTCGTCGTCGAAGAGGAACGGGGAAGCGGGCTCGGTACTCAGTTACTCCGTCAACTGGAGGAATGGGCACGAGCAGCGGGTGTTCAGCGAATCCGCGTCGAGACGTTCTCATTTCAAGCGCTTCCGTTTTATGAGCGACAGGGATTCGTCGAAGTCGGACGAATCGATGACTATCCACCAGGGATGAGCTATCACCTGCTCGTCAAACAGGTCGACCGATGAAACGGCGTCTCCTCCTCATCTTATTGTTCGGTCTCGTGCTCGGAACGCTGACGGGGATACAGCCACGTCAAGAGACCGTTTCCTTTACGGCGAAGCAAGCCGCCCGGTTATATACACAGATGACGAACACACCGGTCGAAGCGCGCGACGTCTATTTCGTCGAACGACTGTCTGGGCATTATGCCGTCGCGTATCTTGAAGCGAAACACGACCGCTTGTTTTTGCTCCTGCAACAAACCGATGAGGCACAACGAATCGACCGAATCATTCGCTCGAAACAGACGAGGGAGACGGACTGGTTCGAAGGTCGCTTGTTGACGACGGACGAAGGTCGATACCTTGTCGCCTACGGCATGAACGGTTCGAAACAAATGAAATCGATCCGGTTCGAGCCGTATAAGACGACGGCTGATGGCGAAGCGCCGCTTCGTCCGATGCAACGCTCCTTGTCAGTAACAAATCAGGAACGTTTCCATACTGTCCAACCGTTACCGGATGCCTTCCCGCATTCGCTCTATTTCGAGATGATCGCGACGAGCGTAGACGGAAAAGAGACGATCCAGCGATTGACGTTACCAAGCGATAACGCATCCGCGTTTTCAACCCGGAATGACTTTTAGTATACTGAAGACGAAAAAAGGGGGAGAAGAACATGTGGATCGTCATGAACCAGTTACACGTCGTCAAAGGTGCAGCAGATCAAGTCGCAGCGCGTTTTAAGACGACGAAAGGAATTGAACGAATGGAAGGGTTCCACCGGATGCAAGTCCTCGTCGATATCAGTCAGGCAGAAGAAGACATCGTCACGATCATGACGACATGGTTGAATCAAGCGGCATTCCATGCATGGCAAGAGAGTCAAGCGTACAAAGGCGTGCACCATAAGCGGGATAACGGAACGTCGGAAGTCAAACCGCTCGTGACGTCGAATACCGTCACGGAATATGCGATCGTCGCTGATCACAGTGCCGTCGTGGACTAAACACTAACACCCCTGAGAAGACTTCTCTCAGGGGTGTTGTTTGTAATGATAGATTAGAATGTTTTCCCGTAATCTGGGTATATTCTAACAAACTAGATGAAACGAGGTGACACCGCATGGTCTATCGTAAACCTGTCGTCTCTAGCCTGTCCGTCCTCGGTGGTATGATCCTGCTCTTTGGTTTCTTGACGAGCGGTAGCTTCATTTATCTCTACTTCTTCGTCTTGCTGTTTGCTTGCGTCTCTTTCTTACGTGAACCGTTGACGCGTAAAGAGTGGTTACGCGAGGGGATTGCCTTTATCTTCTGGTGTTCCTTGATTTATTTGCTCCAACATCTCATCTTTATGGTGTGAGTCATTTTTCGTATAGCTCAAATAAGGAAAGGATGATGTCACGACCTGATGCTGATAAGTGAATCGACACGTCACGTTTCGGATCCTTCAAGTAAATATCGGTCTTTTTGACACGCTTGTCGAGATAAACTTCGTATTGTTGTCCTTTCACTCCTTTTCGGAACGTCAAGTATTTCCACTTCGCCCGTTTTCCTCGTACGTCAGCCTGTTCACTTGTCTTGATTGCTTTTTGCAATTTCCCGGACTCATCACTCGTCATCATGATCGTATCCTCGACTTTAAGACGATCTTTAGAAGAATCGCTTTGATCATAAAGATAATGCTTGAACTGCTTTTGATGGAAGAGTGTTATGTCATTGATAGTGGATAGAACATCTTCTTCCGATAAGTCCTGTCGAGCAAGCTCAGACGGACGTTCCATCGTGTGCTGAATCGACAATTCGTAGCGGAATTGGTGTCCGTTTTTTTCTGTTGCGATAAGCGTGCCGTAATGTTCCGGTGTGCCGTCACCAGGAATGAAGCGGACTTTTCCGGGCTGTTTCATCGCATGGATCGACGTCTCCATCTGCTGTCCACTGATCAATTGCGGTATGCGTACAAAGGAGTTATACGATATATCGTCATTCTCATTATATTTCTCATTGTACGTCAGATAAAGCTTCGTATCTTCAGTAAAGGGAGTAAGGGCTTCTGCATAGACGACGAATGTCTTTCGTTCGTCTTTTTTCGTTACATCAGTCGCTTTCATCACCAGGTAACCTGATCCAGGTAGCGCTAATTTTCGAACAGAACCGTTTATGATGTTATCATCACGTGAGAACCAGTCCTCTTTTTTAATGGTGTCTGGATGGACTTCTAACTCGTTCGGATGTTCAACCAGCTTCGTTTTCGCGAAGACATCTTGTTTGGTTGATAAGAGGTGATACTCGCTGTCAGCCATATTCTGACAATACAGATATGTTTGTTCTCCGGACTGGACATAACGAGCCATTTGTCCTAAGTAATCTTCAAATGGTGCCGTCATCACGACGGAGAACGTGTCACCGTAAGAATAATTTTTTGGAGCTTTTACCGCTTTTGATCGACACTCCTCCATGATGACACTCATTTCCTTTTCCGATAACATCTTCGGAGGTTCTTTGCCTTTAAACCGCGCTCCATCATACAATTTCGATAAGTAATCCCATTTGAAATTCGGCGCATCACTTTGACAACCGCTTAACGCGAGCGTTGCTGCAAGTGTGAGTCCGATCCAGTAACGTTTGTTCATTTGTTAAGCACCTCACTGAGTGCTTCACTTGTCGTACCCGACAGCTTAGCACCGTTCTTTGTTCCCTTTTTGACGACATAGATTTCAAGCTTTTTGGCGCGTTTGCGTTCAAATAGCTCGAACGTTTGGCTTTTTCCTTGGCGCATCAATGTTAATTTTTTCTGATTTAGTTTCGTGCCCTGTGGCTCCATGACATCGGTCTCTTTTAATTCCTGAGCGATTTTTTTCGCTAATTTATCCGGTATTGCCGAGACAAACTTATAATCGCTCTCGACGAGCTGTTTCGGTGATTGATGGATAAAACCGACATAGCTGGTTGGCGATGTATCAAAGAATACGTATTTGTAATTCGCGGGTTTTTCGTAAGTCGGATTGAGACGCATATAAATCGATGTTTCCTGAATGATTTTGCCTTCTTCTTTCTTCCGAACAGTCGCAAAAGGAACCGTCTGTCCCACTGAAAGTGTATCAGGAAGTTGTTTTCGTTCGATTTGATACGATTGCCCCATCACATGATCTTGAATGACGGATGGAATTCCGATACGATCACCACTGGTCATTAGTTCGATTGATGTATGTTGCAAACCACTATTCGGAATGACACGAAAAGCTAAATTCAATTCGGAACCGGATAGGGATTCGGTCGTCTCAAAGAGTGTTTGTTCGTCGTCCTTACTTTTGTCTTTCATGAAAAGAACGAATTGACCTTCCGGTGGTAAGGACAGCTGGTAGGACGGGAAGAGGTAATGTCCCATCTCTTTCGATTGCTTACTTTCTTCATTTTCCTGTTTTTGCTGATCCATTACTTTTTTTGGTACAGGTTTAAAGCGGACAATCGTCGATTTAGCTTTAACCGGTTGTTTTGACCAATCAACGAATGGATAATCACTTCGCTTAATCTGATGGACCGTATAATCTGCGTGGCGAATCGGCTGACAGGCCAGATAGTCCTTTTTTTCGTCTGATAGGAAACGAACGTGTTGGAATTCACGCCCTTGGACATTCGGAGGCAGGAAGTATAAGTCAAACCCTTCGTGTTGCACGTATCGGTCAGGTAAGTGCTTCATGTCTGGTTTTTGCTGACAAACCTTCAACAAAGCAGCCGTTTGTTTTTTGGGGAGATCCGGTATCTCTTGCCCATCAAAAGTAGTCGAAATACCGCCCCAGTAATTGGCATCATATGTAAGGTCTAAGTATTGTTCTTTACCGCATCCGGCAAGTAGGACTGCGCCTGCGAGAATACCGGTATGTATATAGCGTCTCATGAAAACCCTCCTTCATCCTAATGACTATATTTTACCATAATTTCAAGAATAGACAGAATTTTCTATAACACTTTAACATCAAGATGTTTGACATCTCTTGAGTCGGGAATAATAGATGCATGCACGGTCAATCTATTACTATGGGGGTTTTATGATGGGTACATTCATTCAAGCAGTTGATGGCACGAAGATTTATGTCGAGGATGTCGGATCGGGTCAACCAGTCGTCTTTCTACACGGCTGGCCAGCAAACAACAATATGTTCGAGTATCAAAAGAACCTGCTCGTCGAAGAAGGGTACCGTTACGTCGGGATCGATTATCGCGGTTATGGCAAATCAGATGCGCCGGCAACGGGATACGATTATAAGACGATGGCGTCCGATATCAATGAAGTCATCGAACAGCTGAAATTATCGAACGTCACGTTGCTTGGCTTCTCGATGGGAGGAGGAATCGCCTTGTCCTATCTCTTGCAATACGGGGATTCAAAAGTCAGTAAGCTCGTTCTCGCAGGAGCTGCAGCACCTGTCTTTACACAGCGAGACGGCTATCCATACGGAATGACAAAAGAAGAAGTCGATGCGTTGATTGCCGATACGAAACAAGATCGTCCGTCGATGCTTAAAGGATTCGGGGAAATCTTCTTTGCGAAAGAACATCCAGAACCACTTCAACAATGGTTCCATGGACTTAGTATCGCCGCTTCGTCCCACGGTACGATTCAGTCAGCGATCGCCTTACGTGACGAAGACTTACGTGGGAAACTCGGAGACATCAAAGTCGATACGTTAATTATCCACGGTAAAAAAGACCAAGTCTGTCCGTTCGAGTTCGCGGAAGAAATGCAAAAGGAAATTCCACATGCACGACTTGAAGTCTTCGAAGAGAGTGGGCACGGTATGTTGCTTGATGAACAAGAGAAGTTCAACGAAACGTTACTCTCGTACGTTAAAGGAAATCAAACCGTCTAATCCAACAAGCCATGGACACCCGTCCATGGCTTGTTTTTGTGTACAAAAAAAAGTGTGCGCCGGCGCACACTTTTAAGGGCGATACTTCCGCATGAACCGTTGATCAATCCAGCGCTTCAGGTACCAACCGAACGGGTGAGTCGAATACTGATTGCCATACAGGGAAATCGCATGACGCGATCCCATCGATAAAATCGTCAAATAGTTCGTTTGCGGACGATAGGTTTGCAGTGTCTCTTCCTGGACGTACCGTAAGAGGTTTGCCAGTAAGATCGGTGCTTGCCGGACAGCTGTGACGCCATTCTTTGGAATATCGGGATAAGCGACGAGGGTCGCCGCGTCACCCGCAGCAAACAGACTCGGATGATCGAGCGCTTGCAACTGTTCATTGACGATTAGGAAACCGTCTTCCGTATAGAGCTTGCTGTCTGCAAACAATGCCGGTGCTTTCGCACCCGTTAAGCGGATGATCGCATCCGACTCGATTGGAGGGTGATGCTTGAAGCGGAGTGGTGGTTCGTCATCTATTGGACGTTCCCGGATCCAATATACATCGAGTTCTTTTAACCGTCTCGCAATCGCTTCCGCTGCGGGGTGTCCTGAAAGTAACTCTGGATCCGTGATCAGTGTGATCGGTACACCCGCTGCTTTTAAGGACGCCGCCATCTCGACGGCCGCTGCACCACTTCCAATCAAGACTGGACGCTTTGCTTGTTGCAGACGCTTTAATGTATCGGGTAACCGGTAGTTCGGTTTAATCGATAATCGTGTCGTATCTTCCGCCCAATCGAACGAGCCAATATTCGTCGAGACGACGTCATAGGTGTAGCGTCTGCCGGATGCACCGAAGACGAGCTTTTCATCGGGGTCGATTTTGATGACGGTCTCTTCGATGAACTGTTTATCATTGGCGCGACACAGTGCGGCGACGTCGATACGGATCTCATCGATATCGTACGTTCCGTCAGCAAGTCCGGAGTACATGCCCGAGTAATATTGGTACGTCGAGGCATTTAAAATCAGCCACTCGACGTCTTCTGTTGGTCCATTGGTAATGCAATGCAGATGAGCGTGCCCTGCACCAATCAAGAGGATTCGTTTCATGTCGTTCTCCTTCAATCTGTCTTGCTAGAATGTACCCGGATACGGGTGGCGATAATCATAGCCAAAAGACAAGACTGATGAACAGGAGGATGACCATGAGATAGATAACATCCTGGCGCTGAACGACTGGCACTTCATAATATGTCCGTTCTGCTGAAAAATGACGGGCTTCGAAAGCGATCGCCATCCGTTCTGCCCGCTGGATCGATCGCGAGAAGAGCGGTAAGCCGATTGATAGGAACGCATCACCAGGAAAGCGACTGTGAACGTTCCGAATCATCCGAACTTGCCGTAAGACGCGAACTTCTTCGACCAGTTGAGGCAGAAAGCGGATCCCGGCAAGAAATCCGTACGCGAAGCGAGGCGACACCTTTGCTTGGTGAATCAAGCTCATCACGAACCGGGTCGCATCGGTCGTCGTGACGAAAGCGAAACTTAAGCAGACGAACGTTGCCATCCGTAAGGCAAGTAACCAGCCGTGCATAACACTTTCCGATGTGACATGAAACCAACCAAACGACCATAGAGGATTCGTTCCTTTGCCGAAGGCTGCCATCATCCAGAACGTCAATAAGAATAATAGACTGTAAGGTGCGAGTCGTTTCAAGAAATCGTGAGGACCCCACCCGGAGAGGAGTAGCAGCGCGATAGCAAAACTCAGGAACACCAACGTCTTGACCCAGTCGTTCGTTGCAATCAAGGCAAACATGATCAAAAACAATCCGCTACCTTTGATGACAGGATTGAGTTTAGCGAACGGTGACGCGTTCGTCTGCATTGCGCTTCACCTCCTGGAATTGGTACGAAAGTGGACGTTGTAGCTGACAGCGTTCGAGTAACGGAACATCAGCGAATAACTCGCTCGGACTTCCATCAAAGGCAATTCGGCCTTGCTCCATAACGAGGACACGATCCGCGTATCGGGCGACGAGTTCCATGTCGTGCGTTGCCATGACGAGTGTCGTTCCGTTTTGTTGTTCCGTCAACAACTGTTCCATGAGCCGCCGTGTCGTCAATCCATCCTGTCCGAACGTCGGTTCATCGAGCAACAATAAATCCTTCGTCTGCCCGAGCATCGTCGCGACGCTGAGCCGTCGTTGTTGCCCCGTACTAAGCGCAAGCGGTGACTGCTCTTTGACAGATGCGAGTTCCAGTCGTTCGAGCAACGCTGTGCGCTCATCACTCGTCGCTGCCCGGTGACTCCAGTCGATTTCCGCTTCGACTGTCAGTTTGAGAAACTGCAGATCCGGTTGTTGAAAGACATAGCCGACATGCTCATAAAAGCGTCGCCGGGAGTAACGCTGAGCCGAACGTTCCTGGAACCGGTATGTTCCTTGATGCGAGAGCAACCGACCGAGTGTTGCAAGCAACGTACTTTTCCCGGAGCCGTTTGCCCCGAGCAGCATCACCCATTCTCCCGTCTTCAGGGAAAATGTCGCATCGGTCAGCGGGTAAGGGGCTTTCGTCGATAATGCAGCGACGTGTAACAAGGGAATGCCTGCAGTAGCGACTGGAGGAAGCACATGAAGTCGCGCTGCTTGTGGTCCATCTATGGGTAACGTCTCTAACGTGTACGGATACAAAGAGGGAACAGCGATCCCTTTCGATTGAAGATCCGTATACGCCTGCGGGAACAAATCCTGCGGATGCGCCGTTGCAGTCACCGATCCGTCCTCAAGTAAGACGATTTTGTCGATGTAAGGTAAACAGACATCGAGTTGGTGTTCGATCAAGACGATCGTTAAATCATGTTCTTTCTGAATCTGAAAGATCAACGCCATCAGCTCGTGTTGCCCGATCGGGTCAATCTGAGCCGTTGGTTCATCGAGTAATAAGATCGTCGGCTCAAGTGCCAGGACCGCAGCGAGCGCGAGGCGTTGTTTCATCCCCCCGGATAGACTCGCGATTGGTGTCGAGAAGGGGAGAGGGAGACCAACGAGTGCGAGTAAGCGTTCAATTCGTTCCTCCATCTCTTCGCGTGGAATCGACCGGTTTTCTAAGCTAAAAGCGATTTCGCGTCCGATCGTTTCCATGCAGAACTGTTCTTCTGGGTTTTGGAATAGCACTCCGACCGAACCGGACCGGGTAACGGTTCCCGTCTGTTCGACTTCAATCGTCTCTGGTGTCAGTCCGGCTAGGGCATGAAGCAGTGTCGTCTTGCCACTCCCGCTTCGTCCGAGCAGAAGGGTCGTTCCTTGCTCGATCGTCAGCGATACATGATCGAGCACCGACTTCATCTGACCGGGGTAGCGGATGCTGAGATCGTCGACAGTAATCATGCGACTTCCCGTTTCGCACGTCCTGCCGCAAACCCGTTCAAGACACCGGTCGCAACAAGGCGACGGACGAGAATCGCTGCAAGCAAGCCGCCCAGTAATGCGCCACTAATTAATTGTAAGCCAGTTGTCGCAAGCAACGTCGTCGTCGTGTAGTAACCGAATCCGTTCGCGATCAGACTATAGACAATGCTACCAATCGCGGCTCCAACACCCGATAACATCAATGTCCAGGTGTCATAACGACGATAACGCGTCATCGCAAAGACGAGTTCCGCACCAAGCCCTTGGCATACCCCGATCAGTAGAGCCGATAAACCAAAGTGACTACCCGTGAACAGCTCGACGGCTGCCGCGACGATTTCCGCGATGAGGGCGGCACCTGGTTTTTGAATGATTGCTGCGACGAGCGGGCTCGCGATGATCCAGATCCCAAACATCCAGTTGGCACCGACAGGTCCGAAGATCGCAGACATCGGTAACCAGAGTGTTGACCAACCAAGATAGATGACCCCGCAAGCGACGGCGAGCATCATCATGACCATGATTTCTTTCATTTTCCAGTGTTGCATTAGGTACGTCCTCCTTAGAATGGGGGAGACGCCAAAAAAGACCGCCCTCCGTAAAAAAGAGAGCGGTCCTCAGAAAAACTGCGCGCAGCAGGAGTCATTGGATGTGATCGCTCCACTTTCCTACGCTAGTATGAACTAGATCAGGTTCGAAGGGTCCGAAGTGAATCGTCTCAGCCAAATGGGCTCCCCTAGTGGATATGGTAATAGGTGATACGCTGTTCACTTTAGGCAATCTTCTGTCTATTGTCAAGACACAAAAAAACGATACGCCACGAAGGGCGTATCGTCAAACGACTTATTTGTTGTCTTCGTTCTCTTCTTTTGCTTCTTCTGAAGACTCTTCCGTAGCTTCCGCTTCGTTGTCTTCACCAGCTTCCGCTTGTGCCTCAGCTTCTGCTTCTTCGATTTCCTCAAGCTCTTGTTCAAGCGTTGATTCGACGACAGCTGCGACTTGAATGTCGCCTTCTGTGACGATACGGAAATCTTTTTGTTCTGGAAGATCAGCTACAGAGATCGAATCGCCGATTTCGAGGTTCGTGACGTCGACTTCGACGTTCTCTGGTAATTTATCTGGTGTAGCTGCGACTGTTACTTTAAAGAGTGTCTGTGACAGGAATCCACCGACTTTAGCGCCAGCTGCTTCGCCGACGAGTACGACGTCTGCTTCGACTTCTGTCTCTTCATCCATTTTAACGGCGATGAATTCAACGTGATCGACAGTTGGTGTGAAGACATCCATATCACGACGGTTGATCAAGACGTTAATATTTTTACCGTCGAGTTTCAGTGAAATCAAGACGTTCTCACCGTTTTCTCGAACGATTTTAAGCAATTCTTTTTCTTCGAATGCGATTGGTGTACTTTCCACTTTGTAACCATACACGACACCAAGAGCTTTTCCTTCATGACGTAATTGTTTACGGAGTGAGCGTGGACGTACCTCGCGTTTTTCGGCTGTTAATTTAACTGACATGTTCATTTCCCCCTTGAATTTGGTATAGCCCTCAAAAGGTAATGAATGTAGGAGCAGGACAAGTCCTGAACAATTTAAATATGCTAAGACAATCGGTTTCAGACTCTTTTGAATCTGACGCTTTCGTGACTTTGCATTTCTCTCCCAGGTCATTACGCTGATATTGAGAAACATGTGTGAGTAAGTCACCGTTTGATGCGGTGCTAGTGAGTTTATACCCCTATGTTTTAAATCCTTAAACCTCTATTTTTTATTTTTTAAAGTCGAAAGACCTCCAAACCGCTTGAAATCAAGGGTTGAGAGGTCTTTCGTTTTTTTCATTTTTTATGGTGATGCGTTGGTTTTCACGAACCAGCACGCGGACGAGACGTTCGATGTGCCGCATCGTCGTCTGTCCCATCGTTGAGATTTGGAGCCATTGATTATGGACGAGATAGTCGCTTTCATATTGAACATGATAGCCTTGGATCCGGAGAGCGTCTCCTAAAGCGGTTGCCGACGGATGGACGATCGTCAGAATTCCCGGCGCTTGTGCTTCTTGCGTCGCAAGCAGGTTAAAACCAGTCGCGCGAACGGCCTGTTCGAGATAGGTCATCTTGATAGCGGCTTGATCGAGATCAAGGGCATCGAGCGCTGCCTGACAAGCCAGCAACAAGTTCGAGGAACCGGAAAAGGCGACGCCTTCCGCATAGAGTCCGAGATCTAGATAACGTGGAATACGTGGAGAAGGTAGGACGCGATCTACGTGACCGATGAACGCAAGACCCGGTAAACCCCCAATTGCTTTTCCGGAGACGGTCGTGACGAATCTGCAGCCGGCATACGAGAAACGCCCGGTTCCGACGGCGCTGATCGCATCGACGATGAGTGCGGTTCGTTGTTCTAACAGCGCTTTTACCGCATCGAGATCGTAGAGGACGCCCGTTGACGTCTCACAATGCGTCAACCAGATCCAGTCGTATTCCGTTTGATGCAGTTGACTCGCGAGTTGTTCCAAGTCGATCGGGTGACCGGATGGAAGCGAGTGGACATCAAAGGACTTTCCTGCTCGTGCTGCGTGATCGATCAAGCGTTGACCGAACTCACCACCGTTTAGGATCAACCCATGTCCACTCAGTTGTTGTGCGACGATATCGTTGGCGAGCGTACCACTGCCGACAGCCATCGAGACATGTGGCAAATCCAGCAACTGACACATTCGGTCCCGTAAATTTTGATCGAGCTGACGCATCGATGCCGTCCGATGCGGGCGCGGTGCTTGTTGCGCCGCTTGACGGACCGTCGGAGCGACTTCGACCGGACCGGCTAGAAAATGCAGAGGACGTAAAACGTCCGCGATGACGGATCGTTCGTATGTCGCGCGCGACAACAACATCGGTACGAACTGGGCGTCACCACTACCGAGCGTCGCTGCGATTGGTGTGAAGCCGAACCGCGCATATAGTTTAGCTTCCCGTGTCGTACCACTGATATAGACATGATCAATCGTTTCCCGTTCCAAGTAGACCATCAAAAAGCGCATCAATTGCATGAACGTACGACTATTGCGGTATTCGGGACGAACGCTGAGTAAACGGATTTCCGCTGGGTCCGTCAATGTCTCATCTAACGTCACGCCTTTTTCCTCAAGTGAAAAAGGGCGATGCTTCCGAATAGCAATCATCGCGACGAGTCGATCGTCTTCCTTGCCGATCAGATAAGTATTTTGATCATGAAACCGGTCAATCCGTTTCCGTTCGGTGTTCGGTTGATGTTGCGGAATCTCTTCCGTGAAGGTGAGGTAGTTCAGTTCATGGATTGCTTCCGCGTCCGAAGCGGTGGCAATGGAAAAGTCGATCATGAGATGTCCTCCTTATGTAATGACTAGCTTGTGAAGTGCATCATGAGCCCACAGGACAAGTAGACTTACGGCAACGGTACACAAGATATTGATGGATCCTGCGTCAAAGTAGACGGGGAGTAACGGGAGCAGAACAACCGGAATCAGCCCTGCTTTGACGCTATCTTTCGTTACGAGATAAGACAGACCGAGTATGCCTAGTCCGGCAAGATATGCCCACGGCGTGATGGCGAAGACAATTCCGGAAAATACGGCATACCCTTTACCGCCGCGTCGCGGATGAAACAACGGAAACAAGTGACCGATGAGCACGGCAAGAGCAACGGGATAAAATGCGTCTGTGATCTGTAGTGCAAGAACGGTCTTCGCGGCATCAAACAGATACACGAATAAAAAGGCCGGGAGCCCACCGGCACGATGGGCGTTGCGAGCACCGATGTTTCCGGAACCGACCTGAGCCAAATCGGTTCGACTGACGTACTTCCAGAGCGTACCGCCCAGAATACTGCCGATAAGGTAACCAAGCAGAAGATCAAGGATCACCGATGTTCCTCCTTTGTTTCTACGAGATGAACGAGTTCTTTGACGGTCAAGGCATCACTGTCTGGAGCCGTCAGGACGGCATCGACCATCTGGGCTTTTCGATCTTGTAATTCCGTCATCTTTTCTTCGATCGTCCCGCGTGTCAGCAATTTGATGACCGTCACGTCGGATTGTTGTCCAAGCCGGTGGGCACGATCGGCAGCTTGCTGTTCGACTGCGGGATTCCACCAGCTGTCAAAGAGGATGACGGTATCAGCAGACGCGAGATTCAGTCCCGTTCCGCCGGCTTTCAGGGAAATCAAGAAGAGATCGACTTCACCGTCATTGAACCGATCGCATAACGCCACCCGGTCTTCGAGTGGTGTCTCACCCGTCAACAGGAAGTGGGGGAGGTGACGTTGCGCGAGATCCGAGCGAATACGCTCGAGCATTTGTGTATACTGCGAGAAAATCAAGATCCGCTTTCCGGCTGCCCGTTTTTCGGCAATCAATGAGAGCAGACGCGTTCGTTTTGTTGCTTCTCCTCTGTATCCCTCGACGAATAATCCCGGATCGTTGCAAATTTGCCGCAAACGCGTTAACCCAGCCAGTAACTTCAAACGATCTTCGCGTTTCATCTCGTCTAAGTGTTGCAGCGTCTCGAATTGCAATTTGGCAAGATACGACGCATATAAGCGTTTTTGGTTCGGACCGAGCTCGACATAATGATGTTCGATCTGTTTCTTCGGTAAATCCTGTAAGACATCTTGTTTCTCACGCCGTAATAAGAACGGTTGGATGAACCGTTGCATATCGTCAAACGACCATTTCTCAAACGTCATTAGATCCGGCAGTAGCTCTGGAAACAGGACATGGAAAATCGACCAGATATCACGCGGTCGATTCTCGAGCGGTGTTCCCGTTAAGGCGAAACGGCGTTTTGCTTGCAGATGCCGTAGTTGACTGACTGTTTGCGACTGCGGATTCTTCAAGTGCTGTGCTTCATCAAAGAAGACGACGTCATATACAGGGTGGCGACGGACGTCGGTCCGAAGCGTCGTATAGGAGACGATCGTCACCGTATCGTCAGGTAAGTGCTCCAGTTCGCGGAGTCGGCTAGTTTGAGAACCCGTGACGACATGAACCGGTCGATTGGGTAAAAAGCGTTTCAGTTCTGCTTCCCAGTTGCGGAGCAGTGACGCCGGCGCGACGATGAGCGCACGACGGTCAGGAATCGTCGCGATATAACCAATCGCTTGAATCGTCTTCCCGAGCCCCATCTCATCGGCTAGGATCCCGTGACATCCTTGTGCGTCCAAATTCTTCAGAAACTGGATGCCCGTCCGTTGATACGGATAGAGTCGTGACTCTAACGAATTCGGCAAGTCGAGCCGGAATCCTTGTCCGGATTTTAATTCAAGCCATTTCTCGAGCAAATCAGCGTGAAGATGGAGGACGGAGGCGCCGATCAGATGCTTCATGTTCCGGACGGCAGGTAAGACGATTCGTCCATCGCGTAAGTCGCGTTCACTTGCTTCCATCTGAGCGAGGACCCGTTGTAACTGCTGAAAAGCCCTTGTTTCTAAAGAAACGAACTGTCCAGATTTCAAGCGGTGGTACCGTTTTTGTAAGACGAGCGACTTCAGGACACGTTTCAGCTCATCTTCTGGAATCCCGTCCATTGAAAAGTTGAAGATGAGCCAGTCGAGGCGGTCCGTCACGTCGACTTCGATCCGCGGATGAAACGGTCCTTTTGGTAACGTCGTCCGGATCGCTTGTGTTGCAAATAACTCCAGTTGACCGAGCGCAATCCGTTCGTCAAGCAGGCTCCGCAGAAAGGCATATTGCGCGGCGTCACGCGTAATGATGTAGCGCGTGTCACGTGGCGTTGCTTGGAATTCACGTAAGAAGCGTAAGACACTTTGCTCCGTTACTTGATCGCGACCAGCGTAAATCGTCTCGTCGAGCGGATTCAGCTGAATCCCTTGATAATCAAACGACACGCGGACTTCGACTTCTTGAGCCGTTCGGTCGAGATGGAGTTTGACGATTGGTGTCCCGGAAACGATTCGTTCTTGCAAATCAGGACTGAACGAAACATCGGCGACTTGCTGCAAATACTCTGTCTGTCCAAGCAGACGATCGAAGTAGGGCAGGGACAGTTGATGCTGTTGCTTGTCCGTCAGTCGTTTGAGCGTCACGACGGGTCCGGTCAGTTCGAAATGAATCGCTACCCGACGATCCGGTGTGAGACTGCGTAAATAATGGCGCGCGCCAGCGTCATCGACTTGGATCGCCGTGAACGGACGGATCTGCGGCGATAGCGGTGTCGGTGTACCATGCGCCTGAACATGATGCATCGCTAGTAAAACGGCGACGATATGTCCACAAAACGATGTATCCATCGCAAGTGACGGACAGTTGCATCCAGCGTCGACACCGTGCGCTTTAACGCGAACGATGACCGTGAATCGTTCTTCACCGTCGACACTCGCTTCGATCAGCTCGTCACCCATTCGGTAATTGTGCAACGTGACCTTGCGGGCGGCGACATACTTCTTTCCCCGTCGAAAGGCATAAGCATCAGACATCTGTTTGATTTTCCGTTCACTGAGCCCGTAATTCATGTTATTCCCCCTTTAGTTTACATAATATAATTATCGTTCACCATCGAATAAATCGACGGCGCGTTTTTTCTCGGAATCACCGATATGGGCATAGACTTGTGTCGTTGCGACGGATTCGTGACCGAGTAGCTGCTGGATCGTCAGAACGTCGACCCCACCGGTCGCAAGTCGTGTTGCAAACGTATGCCGCAGTTTATGTGGTGTAATTTTTTTGCGCTCTAAAAAGGGCAGGACCGGTTTTAAGCGTTCCGTGTGCCGCTGCAAAATATGCTGGACTGCCCGTGGACTGAGTGGTTTTCCGTGTTTTTGAAAGACAGGCACGGCGCCGCTCGTTGGCATCTGATAATGAATCGCGTATTTGCGCAAGGCAATCCGAGCTGGTTTCGCGAGTGGAATCAGTCGTTCTTTGTTACCTTTCCCGATGACGCGAAGCGTGTTTTCGTGAAAATCAACATCGTTCCAGACGAGTTGGGTCATCTCACTGAGGCGCATCCCGCTATAACCGAGCAGTTGGAACAACGTCACGTCGCGGACGCGATCGCGTTCATAATGTGATGCTTCCCGGGCATTCATCTCGACGTTTGACGGTAACAACTGAATCAATTCATCCCATTCGCGTTTCGTCAGATAAACCGGTTCCCGTTTTGCTTGTTTCGGACGATTGACTTTGGCGACCGGATTTTCCGACAACTGCCCTGTATCGACCAAATAACGGAACAACGACTGTAATGCTGATAACTTCCGATTGATGACACTTGATGCATTTTGTTTCGTTAAGGCAAGATATTCAGCGTAAGCTTCGATCCCTGCTGCATCGATCTCGACAAATGCTTCGAGCGGAATATCCCGCGCCGTTACTTCTTCACCAGACGCTGCAGCGACAAATTGAAAGAACGCTTCGTAGTCGTAAACGTAGCGACGCATCGTCGCTAACGAGAAATGTTTTGCTGCTAACTGATCCAAATAGGACTGAATGAAGCGTGGCATCCGCTCATAACCGGGAATCGCTGGTGCTGTAGCCGAAACGGTCGTTTTATGTATCGTTTTTCCTAGGTTTTTAAATAAACTCATCCGACAATCACCCCTCTAGTGGTAGTATACCAAACGTTGGTGCGTCAGACACTTGTTTGCGTGAAATAGTTATTTCACGCAACGTTAAATTGTCAGACAGGGAGCGCTCAGTTGCATCGACAACGCACCAGACGGGTCGTTGGTCAACTCGATGCACGTGAGAATTTAACCTATTTTTATCGTTTTTGAGCTACGACATTCTCTTTAATGACAATAATAGTATTATGTCACCTCAATCATCAAAAAAGAATGAATATTCAATTTCGCTCTCAGTTGCATCGAGAAGTCGTTCGACGGGTCATCGGTCGACTCATTTGATTTCAAGACGATTTCTGAAAAACGTCGAAAACGTGCTCGATTTCGCATACTTCATCTCGGTTCGGGTATAGAGTGTTAGGTAAGAGTTATTTTCATAAGGGGGAGTTCTAGATGATTACCGATCAACAAGCACGTCAATATTTGAAGGATGCGAAACGCATTGCCGTCGTCGGCGTCTCGAGTGATTCCGGAAAGACCGCGAACTGGATTGCTGACTACTTAGTCCAACACGGATACGAAGTCATTCCAGTCAATCCGACATTAAACGAGTGGAACGGTCAGAAAGTCTATCCGAGCGTCGCAAGTATTCCAGGACACATCGATATCGTCGATGTCTTCCGTCGGTCTGAGTTTTTAGCGGATGTCGCCAAAGATGCTGTTGCTCACGGTGACGTCGGGATGATTTGGAATCAGCTTGGTCTCTCGAGTGTCGAAGCAGAAAGTCTCGCACTTGGTGCTGGTATTCCATATATTGAGAATCGTTGCATCAAAATCGAGCATCAATATCTGTGAGTCATCGCACGATTTCAGGCATCTTCACCCGTTCGTGAAGGTGTCTTTTTTCATGCGCTTTACAGGTTATGCTTGTCAGGAAGCAAGAAGATGCCTACAATTAGAGACAGACTACTCGAAATAACGAACGAACGTTTGTAAAAACGACGTCGTACTTTCGAATTTTGAGGTGAAATGAATGGCGACAGACTTAAATAACTACAATGATGATGCCATACAGGTGCTCGAAGGACTCGAAGCAGTCCGGAAGCGCCCAGGTATGTATATCGGTTCAACCGATCACCGTGGACTTCACCATCTCGTCTACGAAATCGTCGATAATGCGATCGATGAGGCACTCGCAGGGTTCGGGGAACAAATTGACGTTACGATCCATAAAGATAATGCAATCACGGTCCGTGACCATGGACGTGGGATGCCAACGGGGATGCATGCGTCTGGAAAACCGACTGCTGAAGTCATCTTCACGGTCCTTCACGCTGGTGGTAAGTTCGGTCAAGGTGGATATAAGACGTCTGGTGGCTTACACGGCGTCGGGGCGTCGGTCGTTAACGCCTTGTCAACGGATCTGAAAGTGACGATCTTCCGTGACGGGAAACAATATGAGCAAACGTTTGAAAACGGTGGGATGCCGAAGACGACGTTGCTTGAAACGGGTACGACGCGTCAAAAAGGAACGAGCGTTTACTTTAAACCAGATGGCTCGATCTTCAGTACGTTGACATACAACTACGATACGCTCGCGGAACGCTTACGCGAATCCGCTTTCTTGCTGAAAGGTCTGAAGATTACGCTGACGGACGAACGGTCCGATAAACAGGACATCTTCCAGTACCAAGACGGTGTCAGCGAATTCGTCCAGTACTTGAATGATGATAAAGATACGCTTCATCCGACGGTCGCGTTCGAAGGTACGGAAAACGAGATCGAAGTCGATATCGCCTTCCAGTTCACGGATGCGTACTCGGAAAACGTCCTGTCGTTCGTCAACAACGTCCGGACACGCGACGGTGGAACACACGAAGTCGGTGCGAAGACGGCGATGACGCGGGTCATGAATGAATATGCCCGAAAGAACACGCTCTTGAAGGAAAAGGATAAGAACCTTGACGGAAATGATATTCGCGAAGGGTTGACGATGATCGTCTCGATCCGAATTCCGGAAGAATTCCTTCAGTTCGAAGGACAAACGAAGTCGAAACTCGGTTCACCGGAAGCACGGACGAGCTGTGACGCTGTCATCAGTCGTCGTCTCTCGACGTACTTGGAAGAGAACCCGCAAACGGCGACGCTGTTGATCAAAAAAGCGATCCGCGCAGCGCAAGCTCGTGAAGCAGCACGCAAAGCCCGCGAAGAAGCACGAAACGGGAAAAAGAAGAAACGCTCGAGCATCTTGAACGGAAAACTGACACCTGCTGCTTCGAAAAACGCAGACAAGAATGAATTGTTCCTCGTCGAGGGTGATTCTGCCGGTGGTTCTGCGAAACAAGGACGGAACCGGACGTTCCAAGCGATCCTTCCTCTCCGTGGTAAGGTCTTGAATACGGAAAAAGCGAAACTCGCTGACATCATGAAGAATGAAGAAATCAACACGATCATTCACGCGATTGGTGGTGGTGTCGGAGCCGATTTTGACTTGTCGGATTGTAATTTCGACAAAGTCATCATCATGACCGATGCCGATACCGATGGCGCGCATATCCAAGTCTTGCTATTGACGTTCTTCTTCCGCTACATGCGTCCGTTGATCGACGCTGGGAAGGTTTTCGTTGCCTTACCACCGCTCTATCGTGTCTCAAAAGGAAAAGGCAAATCGGAGAAATTTGAATACGTCTGGGACGAAGAGACACTCAAGAAAACGACGAAGAAATTCGGTAAAGGTTATATGATCCAGCGTTACAAAGGACTTGGGGAGATGAATGCACCACAGCTCTGGGAAACAACGATGGATCCCGAGACACGGACATTGATTCGGGTCACGATCGACGATGCTGCTGTTGCGGAAAAACGTGTCTCGGTCTTAATGGGCGATAACGTTGGTCACCGCCGGACGTGGATCGAGGACAATGTCGCCTTCGGTCTCGCGGAAGACCTCTCGATCATCGAGAATGAGCACGTGACGAAAGAGAGTGTGAACGAACATGTCTAATCTACAAAACATCCTGAACCTGTCGCTCGAGCAAGTCGTCGGCGACCGGTTTGGTCGTTATTCGAAATATATCATCCAAGATCGTGCCTTACCGGATGCCCGGGATGGTCTGAAACCGGTTCAACGCCGTATCTTGTATGCGATGCATACGGAAGGCAACCTGTTTGACCGTGCTTACCGGAAATCGGCGAAGACGGTCGGTGTCGTCATCGGTAACTACCACCCGCACGGTGATTCATCGGTCTATGAAGCAATGGTCCGCTTGAGCCAAGAGTGGAAACTGCGTTACCCGTTGATCGATATGCAAGGGAATAATGGATCAATCGACGGCGATAGCGCGGCAGCGATGCGGTATACGGAAGCCCGTTTATCAAAAGTTTCGAGTCTGATTCTCGACGGGATCAACAAACAAACCGTCGATTACACGCTCAACTTCGATGATACGACGGAAGAACCGCTCGTCTTACCGTCACTCCTGCCGAACTTGCTGATGAACGGTTCGACGGGGATTTCCGCTGGTTATGCAACCGAGATTCCACCGCACCACGCGGGAGAAGTCCTCGATGCTGCGATTGGTCGGATTTCCGGTACGGTCCAGAACGTCGATGACTTGTTGACGCACATGCAAGGTCCTGATTTCCCGACTGGTGGTGTTGTCCAAGGGCTTGACGGCATCAAGAAGGCGTTCGAGACAGGACGCGGGAAAGTCATCATCCGCTCGCGCTCAACGATTGAGACACTGCGGGGTGGTCGTCAGCAAATCGTCATCACGGAGCTCCCGTATGAGGTCAATAAAGCCAATCTCGTTAAACGGATGGAAGAACTCCGTCTTGATAAAAAGGTCGAAGGTGTCGCTGAAGTCCGTGATGAGACCGACCGCGACGGCTTACGGGTCGTCATCGAGTTGAAGAAGGAAGCGGACGCAGAAGGTGTCTTACACTTCTACCTCAAACAGACTGACTTACAAATTGCCTATAACTACAACATGGTCGCGATCCATGAACGGACACCGCGGCAAATGGGCGTCTTGACACTACTTGATGCGTATCTTGCACACGTCAAGGAAGTCGTCATCCGCCGGACAGCGTTTGATCTCGAACAAGCGAAACGCCGTCAGGAAGTCGTTTCTGCCTTGATGACAGCAATCTCTGTCCTCGATGAGACGCTTGCCTTGATCCGTTCTGCGTCGAACAAAGCGGACGCAAAGGAGAAGCTGATCGCGCGCTTCAACTTCACGGATCGCCAAGCGGAAGCTGTCGTCATGCTCCAGCTGTACCGGTTAACGAATACCGATATCGTCGAGTTGCAGGAAGAAGCAGCGAAACTCGAGAAGGAAATCGCTCGTCTTGAGAAGATCCTTAACGATGAAAAGACACGGAATCGTCTCATCATCAAGGAATTGACAGTCTTGAAGGAACAAGTCGCGGACAAACGTCGCTCGACGATCGAAGCGGAAGTTGAAGAACTGAAGCTGAAGACGGAAGTCATGATCGCTGTCGAAGAAACGATGGTCTTCCTGTCGAAAAACGGGTACGTCAAACGCTCGTCGCTCCGTTCATTCGGTGCTTCGAACGACTTACCGGACTTGAAGGAACAGGATCGTCCGTTGCTCCAAGGCCAAGCGATGACGACGGATCACTTGATCGTCTGGACCGTTCGCGGGAATTACTTGCTGATTCCGGTCCATCAATTGCCGGATACGAAGTGGAAAGATGGCGGTCAACACGTCGCGAACCTCGTTCCACTCGAACCGGGTGACCGGGTTCTCTCAGCGGATCTCGTCCGCTCGTTCGACGAAGCACAGCATTGCTTGTTCGTGACTCGTCAAGGGATGGTCAAACGCTCGAAACTGAGTGACTACAACGCCCAGCGGAAGTCAAAACCACTTCAAGGTGTCCGTTTGAAGGCAGACGACGAAGTTTTGTATGCTCAGGTCTCAACGGGTCAAACGGAGCTGTTCCTTGCAACACAGAACGGTTTCGGTCTCTGGTTCACGGAAGACGACGTTCCTGTCGTTGGTGTCCGGGCTGCCGGTGTTAAAGCGATCAACCTGAAGGATCAAGATGTTGTCGCGGGTGCAATTGGCTTCAAGGAAGCACCACAGATCGTTCTCTTGACGCAACGGGGTGCCTTGAAGAAAATGCGCCTCGCGGATCAGTTCCAAGTCTCGAGCCGTGCGCTCCGTGGCTTACAGTTGCTCCGTGATTTGAAATCGAAACCACACCAAGTCGCAGCATTGATCGACGTCACACAAGCGAAAGAATTGGTCCTCAGCGGAAAAGAGCAAGAGAAAACGATCCAAATCGGTTCGTTATCGTTCCTCGACCGCTTATCGAACGGTTCATTTGCCTACGATGAAGAGAAATTCGGTCCCTTACTCGACTGGTATACACGATAAGATGAGGCTCCTCCGGATAACGGGGGAGCTTTTTTAGACTTAGCGGGGCAGGAGAGGGGAATTTTGAGACGAATGCTCGGAATTTTGAGATTTATCGCTATAAATATCGTTTACAAATTGAAACACTGACCAATAACGGCTACAATAGAAGAAATAGTCAGGTCACGATTCGTCACGAACAAGCGTCGGGTCACGCGTCTCCGCAGCTTTGCTTATAGCGTCAATTGATCAAGCAGCTACGGGACCGTCCCTTTAGCTGCTTGTTGTGCAATCTGCCGACCTTGGAGAGGTGATGAAGATGAAATTCAGACGTCGCGAAAAAGTAGCAATCTATATCACTCGGGAAAAACCTAACGGATGGGAACTACTTGTTTTTCATCCACAATCGGCTCCTGAGAGTGATTGGCAGATCCCGGCAGGTACGATCGAAGATGCTGAAATCGCTAAGGAAGCGGCTGTCCGTGAGACGCTTGAGGAAAGTGGTCTCTCGTTAGCATCCGTCCAGTACATCGGCGAAGAAGAGATGCGCTATCCGGAGCGAATGCGCGTGCATTACACGTATTTCTACCATGCGCACATCGAATGCCAAGAGAACCGCTGGACGCATTGTGTGGCTGGTGACGGTCAGGATTGCGGTGATTTCTTTGATTTCGCGTGGTTGCCACTTGATCGGATCACGCAACTTGAACGCCGCCATCATATATTCCTGGATCGTTTGATTCATCGATTGGAACGGACACGTCCGTATGATTGTCGAAAACACGGTTAATTCCGTGTTTTTTTGTTTTGTCTCACTATCTTAAGTTTACCCTGATTATGAGACAAAATTTTATAACTATTGATAATATATGTTATGTTAACTTGAATAAAAAAATGATTTTCTGGTCAGATTCATTCATCCCCCCTGTCATCTAAAAATCGGTCTATCGTCCTGTTGGTCTTCTTCTTCATTCTTTGTTACTCTAATAACAGTAACACCGCGAATGTTACCTTTTTAACGGTAACAAATCAAATGTTTCCATGATTGTGGCAACAAATGAACAGGAGGAATCGTCATGCAAGCTGTTGCCTTGTCGTTTGATGTCAAAGGCTCCCGCGATTATCCGAGCAAAGAAGCATTACTTCAAGCGCTCCGAGAACTCGCGAACGATCTGAATACTGAATTTCCTACGAGTATCGTTCCGTTCCAAATCAAATCCGGTGATAGCTTACTGGCGGTATTTGCGGATTATCCGGTCAGTTATCCGGTCATGCTGCACTTATTGAATCAAGAATTACCAGGTTACATCGGGATCGGATTTGGTCAATATGAGACGATTTCAACGACCCAAGCTGAAGAAGCCAATGGCAGTGCGATCATTCATGCCTTTGAAGCACAGGAATTGGCGAAGACGCTTCCGTCACAGATCGCCTTTGCTGGACCGCCCTACTTACCGACCGCCCTGCTGAATGGTTATCTTGAGATGCTCTATCCGGCGTATTTCGGGAAGACGGACCGTCAAATTGAGTTGCACCGGTTGATGGATCAATATCCGGATGATACGTATGAAGAGATCGGTTTAAAGATGGGCTTTAAGGAACAAGATGCTCGCGCGAATGTCGCAAAACTCGTCTCTCGCTCGCAGCGTAAGCAACGCAAGCGACTTGAAGCTGCCTTGGCACAGGCACTGGAGCAATTCCAAGTCTGGGAGGCGATTCGGTGACTGTCTTACTTAGCCTTATCCTTGTCCACTTACTTGCTGATTTTCCATTACAGACGAGACGGATGGCGCAACTGAAACATCGACACCGACGCATCTTGTTCCAACATCTTGCCGTCCATGCGTCTCTGATGCTACTTGTCCTCGCGTTCTTCGTCATCCGAGGGCAGTTGACCCTCGACATCGCCGGATGGCTAGGAGGGAGCATTCTCGTGTTTCACGCCCTACTCGATGCTTCCCCGCTCAAACGTCGCGTCAAGCAAGCAGCGGCGTACTGGATCGATCAAGCGTTACATATCGCTGCCATCATTGCCTTGACATGGGTGTTCGTTCCGATTGATTGGTCATTGTCGTTCGCGCGACCTGAGCAGGTCCTCTGGATTCTGTGCTTTAGTTTAGTGACGACAGAGTTACTCGGTCACGGGATTGCTTTGATGCTCGCACCATTTGCTCCGCGCTTGATCGAAGCACATTTCGAGCGAAAAGTGACACGTAAAGAGCAACTCGACGGCGTCTCACGGACCGTCACACATGAAGTCGAAGATTCTGCCCGCAGTTATACGACGGAATTAAACGGGATCGGACGTTATATCGGTCTCGTCGAACGGGCAATCATTACCCTGCTCGTCGTCACGAACGCAACCGGAGCCATCGGCTTCATCATTGCCTTGAAGGCACTGGCCCGTTTTAAACAGTTTGAAGATCGCCGCTTTGCGGAATATTACATCATCGGGAGCTTGCTCAGTATCTTAGGTGCGATTTTATGTGGACTGGCGATTCGCGTCGCATTCTAAACGATGAATGAAAGTGAGGGAGACGGTTTGGACCGTCGCACGAAGTATGAAACAAATTGGATTAGTGAGACATCACCGGGTGACGGAAGGATACCCGACGAAAGGCTGGATCAGCGCCAGCGATATTGAAAAATGGATTGAACGCTATGATACGTCAGACATCGATATTCAACCGGTCGAGCTCGGTCAGATCGACTGGACAGTCTGTTATGCCAGTAGCATGCCACGCGCCGTCCAGACGGCGAAGAGTGTCTACGATAAAGAGATCATCGTGACGGATCTACTACGGGAAGTACCGTTTCCGACGATTCAGTCGAATCTACGGTTACCGTTTCTTGGCTGGGCGGTCCTCGGTCGACTCGCAGCCCCGTTCAGCAAACGGATTCAAGCGGAGATCAAGGAAGCGAATGAACGGATTGAGGTCCTGTTGAATCAACTGATGTTCGAGGATGATGAACGGGTCTTACTCGTCGGGCATGGCGGTATGATGATTTTGATGCGTGCTGCCTTGAAACGGCGCGGTTACCGGGGGCCACGGTTCGGTCATCCGCGTAACGGCATGCTGTATCTGTTCGAGAAAGAGGAACCGACATGTTGAAATGGGGATCAACGATTCTGTTAGCACTCTGCCTGATCGTCATCTTCTATACGACACGGGACGAAGAGCCCCTTGCCCCAACAGAGGGACAAATGGAGGTCTACGGTTTTGACGTCGGTCAAGGAGATAGCACGTTCATCCGGACGAAGGAAGACGCAATCTTGATTGACGGTGGGAATAACGGCAAAGGTGAGGATGTCGTCCGCTACCTGCAAGAATTGGGTGTCAAACGCTTAACAGCAGTCATCGCGACACATCCGGACGCCGATCATATCGGTGGACTCGATACCGTCCTCGATGCCTTTCCAGTCGATAGCGTCTATGCCCCGCGTGTCACGCATACGACAGAGACATACCGCGATTTCCTTCTAGCCGTCAAACGCGAAGGGGTGACAATTAAAACCGTCAAAGCGGGTCTTGAGATACCGAGTGAAGCCGCACGCTTTACGTTCCTTGCGCCCCTAACGGACGGAACGCAGGATCTCAACAGTTGGAGTGCCGTTCTGCGGGTCGAACATGGACAGGACCGGTTCCTCTTCATGGGTGACGCTCCGATCCGGACGGAACGACAATTGCTCGAGTCGGATGCCGATCTTAGCGCCGATGTCTTGAAGCTTGGGCATCACGGAGCAGACACATCGTCCTCCCTGCCCTTCCTACAAGCCGTTGATCCGAAGCGAGCCTTGATCTCAGCCGGGCAGGATAATGCTTATCGTCACCCACGTCCCTCCGTTTTACAGGAACTGAAAGCAGAACGGATTACGATTGACCGGACCGATCAAAGTGGAACGATTCAGTATATTTCGACCGGTGACGGCATCAAGGAATCGAACCGGACCGATTTACGACCGGAATAACGAGACGTGGAGGTGCATCAGATGCGATTGACCCTAGCAGATTTTGAAGACGATCTAGCGATTTGCGAAACCGACGAACGCGAGACAATCACGTTACCGAAAAGTCGTTTACCGCGCCAGGCAACGATCGGCGACCGACTTGACTGGACCGGACGTTCGATTCGGATCTTACGCGATGAGACGAACGCACGTAAAAAAGAGATCTCCGAGTTGATGGATGATCTCTTTGAAGAATGATGAGACTCCCTCGGAATGCTGAGGGAGTCTTTTTTAACCGAGTAGACTGATGACGAGTCCAGCGAGGATGCCTGCTGTGAATAAGGAACCGAGCGTATACGTCAGCAAACGTAATCCGAATGGGAGCCGACGAATCGCGGCAAAGGCTCGGCGATTCGGAGGTCCTCCGGCAACAATACGTTGATACTCGTCAATAGGACTGTGAGCAACATCCTGTTGCTGGTTTAGAGTAGAGTTCGATTCGGTAGTATGTGGTTTCATCTGTCCATCCTCCCTATTCCAATGACTATATCCTTCTATTCGCTAAGTAACTTCATAATCCTGTTTCAATTTTTTTGATATTTTACGAAACTTTTGGATGAAACTGGTAGTATAAAAGATAGACGTATTTCTTTATGCGTGATTCCTGGAAAATCACTAGCAGTTTTTTCTGAATTTTCGTACACTTTAGAAATACGATGCATCTTAAAGGGGGAATCATCCATGTTTCAAACGTTACGTACATCACTCAAACAATCTGTCCTTGGTCAGGACGATGTGATTGATCATTTATTGATGGGCTTGCTCGCAGAAGGTCATGTGTTGCTCGAAGACCGTCCGGGGACCGGTAAGACGACATTAGCAAAAGCACTGGCGCAGACACTCGAAGCGAAGTTCTCACGTGTTCAATGTACAGCGGATACGTTACCGACCGACCTACTTGGGATGGAGCTGTTCAACCCGCTGACAGGATCGTTTGAACAACGGTTTGGTCCGCTGTTCGCGAACATCGTCCTCGTCGATGAAATCAACCGGACGACTCCACGGACACAGTCAGCATTGCTCGAGGCAATGGCGGAAGGGCAAGTGACGATCGGGGATACATCTTATACGTTACCGCAACACTTTCTTGTCATCGCGACACAAAATCCGTTCGATGGACACGGTACATTCCCATTACCGCATGCCCAACTCGACCGTTTCTTGTTCAAATTATCGTTCGCTCCCCTGACACGTCAAGCGGAAAAAGCATTATTACGCGGGGCGCACTTAACAGCAGCCGAACTACAGATTCCGCTCGAACAACTCAATGACTGGAAAGAGGAAGTCGTTGCCGTCTCAATCGAGGATAGCGTCGAAAACTACTTACTTGATGTCTGTGACGCACTCCGCGCCCATCGTGACGTTGAGATCGGACCGAGTCCACGAGCGACGCTCGCACTCTTAAAAGCAGCAAAAGCACGGGCCTGGATGCAGGAGCGGACGTACGTCACACCAGAGGACGTCAAGCACTTGGCGACGCCATTGCTTGCCCACCGTCTCGTCTTAACGCTCGAAGCGACGCTGAAGCTATCGAACGAACGTCTCGTCGAGCAGGTCCTCGATTCACTCACTGTTCCGACTGAGGTGTAATCATGCAATTGATCATACCAAAAGGCTTTAACCTCATCATTCTTACGATGACAGGTGCAAGCGGCGTCATCGTCGGACTATATGGTCCTGTCTGGATTGCGGCTTTATTACTCGCCTATACATTATATGGCTGGGTGATGCCGTATTATCTCGAATACGTTGCGAAGCGAATTCGCGTCCGCCTCCTTGAGACGGTTCGCGCTTTTCGAGAGGAAACGATCCAGATACCGTTCGAATTGTCGAACCCAACGAAGTTACCACTCGGTCGCATCACGATCTCTGGGTTGCTCGGGGATCAGATCAAGCTTCCTGATGCGAGTAGTCAATTTTGGCGTCAACACTTATATGTCAGCAAACAGACGATCGTGCCGTTTTCAATCGATGTCATTGCCGCTCACCGGGGAACGATTCGAATTCAGTCGTTTGACGTCATGATCTCGGATCCGTTTCATTTGATCACAATCTATGTGACGCTTAATATCCAAGAGCTGGGTCACGTCTTCCCTGACTTTGCACCAGCGTCGGTCGAGTGGAATGAACGGATGATTCCCGGTGAGACGATTGATCGCTCGAGTCCGTTCACCGATCGCTCGAGTTTCCACTCCGTCGTTCCCTACTCCGGAGATGCGAAGTCGATCTACTGGTCCGCTTATGCGAAGACGAATGAACTGTACTCGTATCAATATGACCGGAAACGTAACCATGATTATGCCGTCATCGTCGATGGCTTGTCCGCAGACGGACTCGCTCTCCGCTCGGACTTCGAGAAACTATTATCGCGTGCCGCGACGATCATCCGTGAACTCGAGAAACAAGGGGCTTCCTACAGCCTCTGGATTTCGATGGTCAACCGATCCGGGCAGTGGTACCATGTTCCGTCTGGTATGGGAAAACATCAATTCCTACGGACGATGGAATGCCTTGCTCGGATTTCCGAATACGATCTACCGCTCGAACGCCGGTACTTCACGAAACGATTGCAACGTAGTGTACCGTCGACGACGGCGGAGATCCATCTCGGTCACCGGCAGAAAGGAGTGAGCGCATGATTCTCTGGTGGATATTCCTTGCGAGTCTGTTACCGGTTCCGTTCTATCTCGCGCTCGCTCTTCCGGCACTTGCCTTCGTGCCGCATCGTTCGCTTCGCATCGGATTACAGCTACTCGTAGCGGGGTCCTTATATTTCCTCTCTCCCGTAGCTAGCGTCTTAGCGCTCGTCTTCGTCGCCTGGACCGCGTTTCTTGATACGGTCGATTCGCCGTGGCGATACGCTACGAGTGCGATGGTCATCGGCGTCGTGATGGTATTGTTCCCAGGAGTGACACCACCGATTGGCGCATTTTTAATTTTGGTCTTCGTCATTGCGTATCCATTCGTCGTCACGTACATGACAGAATGGCGGCGTATCTTACCGACGATCGCGTTAGTCCTCAGCGCGGGGCTGATCATCGCTGTCGTCTTCCGGCTCACGAAAGAAGCGCTCGTCGGATCCGTCACGAGTGTGATTCGTCCGCTATTTGAAGCATTCGGTTCATTATTCCTTTGGACGGAACCACTTGGTCGAGAAGCGGACACGATGACGAACCGGGCAATGGGGCTAAAGAATATCAAAGGTGTTCAAGACGTGGATCAAGCTGCCGTCCAGGCAGGAACACCGGATTGGATTTGGATCGCAACGACGCTTCTGACCGTGATCTTAGTTGCGGTTACGCTTTATGTCATCCGGAAGCGAAAAGTCATAGCAATCGAAAGAGAACAAACCGTCAAGCACTCCAAGCAGGTACGGGCGCATGCGCCAAAGCGGCATAGTCATCATCCGCTTCTGAAGATTGCCTCTCAACTCGAGCAAGCCTTCCCAAGACGCCATGAAGAGACGACGCTTGAATGGCTGACACGGATCGAGTTCCCGGATGCGTCACCAAACGCGCGTCTGATTGACGGAATCGAGTTCAGTCCAAGTGAACCAGCTTACGACATCCAGACGTTCCGCCGTCAAGTACGGGAACAAATCGAACGTTAACAAAAAGCCCCTGCTCATGGAGCGGGGGCTTCCTCGTCGCATAACGTGCGCATCAATTGGTTGCGTGGTGTCGTCGCAAGACCCCAGTCGCAAATCGCATCAAGTAAGGGAATCAAAGAGATTCCTTTTTCGCTCAAGGCATATTCGACGCGGGGTGGAATCTCCGGGTAAACGGTCCGTGTAATCAAGCCATCTTGTTCGAGTTGTTTCAACTGTTGCGTCAGCGTCTTTGGTGAGACGTCCTGGATATAACGCTCCAGTGTATTAAAACGTACTGTCCCTTCTTCGTGCAGCTCGTACAAGATCATAACTTTCCACTTGCCTTGAATCTGACGCATCGTCGCATCGAACTCATTTAGATACGGCATACCGTCCCCTCCCTTACCAAAAGGTAACCGACTGACCTAAAAGTGCGTACTTCTCGGATTGGTTTCCCTCTGTTATCTTCAATCTATCATATCAAATAAGGAGACGATATCATGAAAACAGGATTCATTGCCATCACAGGTGCCACGTCAGGAATCGGGCATGCGATTGCGCGAACGTTCATTCAGAAAGGGTACCGCGTCTTATTGCTCGGACGACGGATTGACCGTCTGGCGAGCCTTGCTTCAGATGATGTCTTGATTCGCCAAGTCGCAGCCACCGACCGAGTTGCCCTCGATGCTGCTTTAGCAAACGCGACGGAAGCGTTCGGACCGGTCGAAGCGATCATCAACAATGCAGGACGGATGTTACTCGGTCAAATCGAGACGCAAGGAGCGGAAGAATGGGAAGAGATGTTTGACGTCAATGCGCTCGGTGTCTTACACGGGATGCAAGCCGTCCTTCCCTCGATGGTAGAGCGGAAGACCGGTACGATCATCAATATCAGTTCGATTGCCGGTAAAAAGACGTTCGCCGACCACGCCGCATACGTCGGCACGAAATTCGCCGTCCACGCGATGAGTGAGAACGTCCGGGGTGAAGTCGCCTCTCACGGTGTCCGCGTCATGACGATCGCACCAGGAGTCGTCGAGACGGAATTACTCGGTCATACGACAAGTGACGCGATCAAGGACGGCTACAACGAATGGAAACAGTCGATTGACGGTGGTCTCGATCCGCAAGTCGTCGCGGACACCGTCTTATTCGCCTTCGAGCAACCACAACACGTCAATATTCGAGAAATCGTCTTAGCCCCGACGAAACAAGTCGATTGACGAATAATAGACCGAAGCGCTCGGAAATGGATGTACTTCCGAGCGCTTCGGTCTGTTTTCATGTAAGCGTTACTTTATTAGGTGACTCTGTTCAATCGTTTGAAAGATTGATTGATAGATCTTCAGTTGCTCTGAACGATTCGGTCGTTCGATCCCCTCACCGAACAACCAGGTCGTCTCTTGTGTATCGTCATAGAGCATACCAGCCGCAAACGTCGGATTCGGCACCGAGATGCTTTCCTCATAGGAGAGACTCGGATCAAGAAACGGTTCGACGGATTTTTGAGAGCCGATGAAGAAAAACGGAATCTGTGCTTTCCGGTAGACGGTGGCATAGTCACGTCCCGATGCCTGATGTAAGTACTCCGGCATGATCATGACGGCATCGTAACGTCGTAAATCCCTTTTGATATCCTGCAGATCAATCGAGTGGAAGTCCGGGGATTGCGTAAGTACTGGAGCCTTTCCGACGACAGCGATGGTGAGATTGATGGTACTGGCCTTTGGCGTCAACGTTGTTTTTTTCATCATACATACGGTAAGCAGTAAACTGAGTGCAAGTAAAGTCATGACGGTTCTTTGTCTCATCTGTCCCTCCATGATTTCCTAATATTAGGTCTTTCGCCTAGTTCCTTTATACCATAGAAATGGATGACATTATGTTTTTTCACAATAGGGAAATCGTGCGAATAAAGTAACAACAGGATCCAATAAAAAAAGACTCCCTGAATGGAGTCTCCTTACTTTTCAGCATCGATTTTTGAAGCCTTACGCGCAATGACGACAATAAAGACGATGGCACCGACAGGAATCACGAGCGGCATCCAGTCGAGGATATACTGTGCGTTCATCGTATCCCCCCTTACCTAGCAAGCTATAAGCGTAGCATATGCCAATTGTTAGGGAGTTGCAAGTCACAGTCGTGGCAGAAGTTCGTTAGCAAGTGAGTAATAAATCAGCACACTTGTCGAAAGGATGTATCCGATCAATAAAAGCGGTGTGAATTTAGGTTTCATGCGTCGTTCGATCAAGCGTAACGAGCCGATGGTGACAACAAGAGCGACGAGCGGACTGAATCCGAATACGACGATATCTAAGGATGTCACGACATCTTCTGGAAACACGAGATGAAAGACAAAAAGTGAGAATAAGTACCACGATGTATAGGATAGACAAACGAAGAAGAGGAAAGTAGCTAGTTTCCGCATCCCGTTTGATTGGCTTTTTTCCATCTGTTGCATGTCGTTCCTCCTACATAAGTATCAGATATCCTTAATAGTAACTGGAACTATTCGCTTAAAATATTCAAATATGAATATCCGACAAAAAACGACAAAAAGTTTTTTTCTCGACAATTAAAAAAAGCAAGATCCACGGTCAAGTGAACCTTGCTTCAACTCTTAAAGAGCAGGTGTTTCGACTTGATACATCGTCGCAAGACCTGCCACCTTGTTCTTGAATGTCTCCCGGCGTTCGACAGGCGCAATGATTTCCGCCTGATTGCCGAATTGAATCAGCCACATCATGAACCCGTCGGAAAAGAGCGCATCGACCTTGACTTCGAACCAGAGGTCATCGAGACGACGGCAGCGGATATCCGTTCCGAACCGGTCGACGACGGTCGGCATTAGACTTTCCTGAAATTTAAGCGTCAATTGCTCGTTCTCTCCCCCATACATGTTGAACATGTTACTTAAGTAACTCGGCTCGACATGGACCGGTTCTTCCATCGGTTCAAACGCTTTACAATTGACGATTCGGTCGACCCGGTACGTCCGAATCTCTTTGATCCGCTCATCACGTCCAATCAAATAGTAATTTCCGTTATCCATCAACAGGTGAGCCGGAGAAACGAGGTAATGCTCGCCATCTTTCCGTAACTCGAACTTTCGCGTCCGTTCGTTAAACTTTCCTTGGTACTGGAAACTGATGACGAACTCATCACTGATAGCTTTCTGGATCGTATCGATCGAGCGCGACGTCATTCCTTTTGGTTTTTTGACAGTATGTAGTACCGGCTGGAGAGACTCCGCCATCTTATCACTCGTCAACGACTGAATCGTCTGAACGAGCGACGTCGTCTCACTTTCCGAGATAAACTTCGCACTGGCGATGGCATCGACCAGCAATCGGAGTTGATGATGCTCAAAGGGACGACTGACGAGATGATACGGAATGGCAAGTCCATTCTTCGTCTCTTCCGCCACGACGTCAAAACCTGATTTGGCAAGTGCCGCAATATCATCCTTCAACGATTTTCGGGATAGCTTCTCGATCAGTCCTCGTTTCGAGAGTTCCGTGCTCAATTGCTCAAGCGTCAACGTATGGTCTTCATCCGACTGACGTTCGAAGATTTCTCGTACAGCAAGTAAGCGGTCACGGTTCGTTAATTTTTCGTTAGACACTACGCATCCTCATTTCCTAAGTCACAATGGTTTGGTTATACTTTACAGTATACATGAAAATAAACACGAGATTAACAATAAAATGGTAAAAATTAAGAGATAGGAGAATTGGGATGCATTATATCGCAGAATGGAACGGTCAGCGTTTTGAATACCGGGATAGCGGGAGTGGTCCCGTCATTTTATTAATTCATGGTACACAATCGGATTACCGAGAAGTCTACCATGTCGAGAAGTTAATCGCGGCAGGATATCGCGTCATCGTACCGTCACGCCCCGGGTACGGACAAACCCCACTTCAGCTCGCTGATAGTCCAGAGGCGCTCGCAACATTCTATTCTAAGTGGCTTGCTTCCCGTCAGATTAAACAGTACACCGTTTATGGCATCTCTGCCGGCGGACCGACGGCAATCGCGCTTGCTGGAATGGATCCAGGCGTCCATGCCCTTGTCTTAGCGTGTGCGATGACGCATCGGATTTCCCTGCCGTACCATCGTCTTCTGATCCAACCGGTCTTACAACGTCCTTTACAGTTCATCCAGTGGGGGCTTTGGACGTATGTGAAGGATAAGATACGCAAGTTTCCTGAAGAAGCAGCAGTTCGGATGGTCGAGATGACGAGTCTGTTACCACGCGAAACGATCCGTACCCACATTAGTGAGACGGATGCGTCGTTATTATATGAAGTTGGTCTTCAAAATGGTCCTGGGCGAGGTGTCTTGTTTGATATCACACAAGACATCGAACGAGAACGGCTTGAAGCCGTCACGTGTCCCGTCTTGATCGTCCATTCGAAGTCAGACCGTGCTGTTCCGTTCGAGCATTCGGAACACGCACGACGGAGCATTCCTCACGCGCAGTTCATTGAATCGAAAAGTCCTGGTCACCTGATTTGGATTGGTCCATCCGCACGTCGAGATGAACGGATGATCGAACGATTCATCGCCTTCAATCAGATGACTTGAAGGCGGAGCCGCATTTTTAGCTTCTCATCATCTTCCTCGATCGCAATCAGACCACGACGCGTCAGTTCACCAATCGCACGACGCGTCCGGTCTTGATTAAGTCGGGCACAGCGGGCAATCTCAGCGATGCCCATCCGACATGACAGTTGGTTCGCCTTAATCTTTGATGAAGGCTTCGCGACGGAGCGTTGTAAGAGGCGCCAAAAGACATGGCGGGCATCCTCTGATAAAGCATAGGCATTTTTCTCGATCACCGGTGGCATGTAACGAACGTCTTCTCGAATCCGGCGAATCAGATAGAGACTGAGCCATTCTTCAAGCTCCGCTTGAATTCGTGAGAATTCGAACCACCAAAGCTGCTCGAGTGCCTCTTCTTCTTTCGTTGCCAGTTGCCAGCTAGCAGGAATCTCATCAAACTCTTCCTCGAGCCAGTCTTCGTAGTCGAGTGCCGTCTCATACAAGACTTGTGACGGAATCTGCTCGAGTGACGTCCGATTTTTATAGATATCAAAGCTCATCCGTCGAAAATGTTCGACGGATGCAGCCACTTGGCTCAAATGAATTAATTGTTTAGTAATGAGGCGCGCCAGTCCATCCATCTCGAGGTGGATGGCATATAAGTGTTTTTCTAGCGCAATGAGCGTGCTTCTCTCCATTCGACTGTTCCTCCCCTATTTGTTTTTCGTCTTCTTGTCTTTTTCCGCAAAACCCTTATTCAAAACCAATTGTGAGCATATCGGTGTATTGACAGTGCAGTTTGGAATAGAATAGAACAATCGAATTCAAAAGGAGATGCACGATATGTATACGATTTTTGGTAGCTCACGTAAAGGAAACAGTGAATGGCTCGGGGAACAAGCATTGAAAGGAATCCCTCATGTTGCTGTCGATTTGGCGAACGTCTCGATTCAGCCGATTGAAGACCGCCGTCATCACGGAGGCTTTTTGCCGATTGGCGATGACTATCGCCGGATCGTCGAAGAGATGCTTGAACACGATGACATCCTGTTCATCACTCCGATTTACTGGTACTCGATGTCGACGAAGATGAAATTATTCATTGACCGATTCAGCGAGTCACTGCGCGATGAAGAACTTGAATTCAAACGTCGGATGGCAGGGAAACGATTCCACTTGATTGCGGTCGGAGGAGATAATCCACGCGTCAAAGGACAAGCACTCGTCACGCAGTTCGAGCATATCGCATCGTTCCTTGGCGCAACGCTTGAGACAGCGATTCTTGCCGAAGGGAATGCACCAGGTGAGGTCGAGCACGATCAAGAGGCGATTGCCGCAATCGAGGCGTTTCGTGAAAAAATGTCAGGAGCACGTGTTTAAGCACTGTTCGTGAAGGGAAATAACTGAAGCAGAGCGCACGACTATCTAGCGTACGACTCAATTCAGGAGGTGGTCAGCCATGTTCGCATCTAAAAAACGATCGAATCGCAAGTGGAAACAACTGACTTCACGCCAGCATATCCTTCATCTTGAACATCTGTATCAATCACGCGAAGAGACGATCGTTCGTGATCGCCTCTCCTTACAACACATCATGGAACGTGCAGTCCGGACCGGACAGACGGTCCACGTCCGATTAAAACAACTCGATACGGTATCCGGTTCGATCCAAGCGATTTTTCATGACCGCGGAACGATTGAACTCGTCACATCGACAGGTATGCGCCGGATGGTGCGATCGTCGGACGTCATCGATATCCAGTGGACGACAACCTAACAGCATGTAACCCCTTCTCGACTAGAGGAGGGGTTTTTGGTTTACATGAGTCCTTTGCCACCGAGCGGGTGGTCTTCGAGCACGCGTTCAACATGCTCGAGCAATGGACGCGCTTGCATAATCAAACGCCGCGTCACCGGTAACTCTAAAGACGCGAGGTGTGCAGCGGCATCCGTCCAGATTTCACGGACATGTAGCACATCCGGTTCGTCAGAAATACTGATGATGTAGTGCAGACAACTCGGATGAGTCTCTAAAGAAGCCGCAGCTTCAAGTAACAGGGCGATGACGTGGTCGCGTTGTCCGGTTTGAGTCGTAAATGTCGTCCATAATCCATACATCAAGAGGTACCTGATAATGGACGGACTTCTGCGCGCCAACCGTAAGATTCCCCTTCTGCGACTTGAGTCGTCGGATGAAGGGAAGCCAGTTCCATCGCATGATCCAAATCACGTGCTTCAAAGACAATCAAACTGCCAATCTGCTCTCCATGCGCTCGATCCGGCTCTACTTTCTTCTGTACGACCCCATCTTGCCAGTAAAATGCTTGTGTCGTAAGACCCGGGTGCCAGTCTGATAGGACATCGACTTGTTCATTGAAGGTGTTCATCAACGCATCACAACGCGACATCAAAGCATCGATCTCTTCCTTCGATAAAACATCCATTCGGTCTGCATCATAATAACCAACGTATAAGAATTGCATTGTCTTTCCTCCTCTCAATTTTCCCATTCCCTTCCATCAGAAGGCTAAACAAAAGCCTCCTGTCTCTACGCTGAGAAACAGGAGGCTTATGTATCATTCATCTTTTAACTTGACGTTTTGATCGGCTGGTAACGTCGTCGTCGTTTCCTCGTCTTCAAGTTTCGGAACTCCAGCACCATAATCGGTTGCTTCATCCGTCACGTAAGACGCCGCGAACGCTGGATTCAGTAAATCGGACTTCGAACCGACGATGACGATCCGCCCGTGTCGGACTTCATCTTCTAGATCCTCAGCGACATCCTTCGTCATGCCAAGCTCGGACAACTGAGCAATCCGGTCATTTCGGTTACTCCGGACGGCTGATAATAACGTCTCAAAGAACGACTTCTTCGTCACGCGGTATGGTAACGTCTGCGTGTCATTCGCGATCCGTTCCGCGAGTTCTTCGTCTTTGGCAAAGATGTAAATTTGTTTATTCGAATAGCCACTTGATTTGAGGCTCGTCACTTCTGCGTCGACAGCGGTCATGTTTCGTACGATGCGTGTTTCAAGCATAAAAATCCCTCTCTTTCATGCAGCAAGCTGCTGATAAGAAGTTATACCCGGAACATAATAGTTGAAACCTGAAATTGAAAAATGGATCAGGCAGCAGTCTGGATTGAAGACGCACGCCGCTTTTGCCAGATCGTAAACAAGGCAATCAGAATCATCAGGACGACTTGTGGGATAAGCGTCTCGAGCGTTGGGTAGAAACCAATCCACCCGGCAGTTCCGAGTCCATTGATCGGATGAATCGGTAAGACGTTCGTCAGCTGCAACGCGTGCAGACTCGTACCAAGAATCTTGAACGCCATTAGATAGATTAACCACGACGCGACTTGGAACAGACGATGGATCGGTAAACGGACACCAATCTGGATGACCGCATACGAGACGAGACCGATGATGATGATCGCGAGACCGATTCCGGATAATAAGGCAGTTTTCGTCATCGCTGGTGCCATTCCGATATAAAATAACAACGTCTCGGCGCCTTCTCGGAAGATCGTCAAGAAGCTGACGAAGAACAAGGACGTCGTCGAAAGCGTTGATAAAAAGTGTTTTCGTTTCGCAACGGCGCTTTTCGAGTGCAACCAATAGCCGACGAACAACATGACAACGACCGCGACGATTCCTGTATAGCCTTCGATTTGTTCCCGACCCGTCGCCGCGAACGAGGCCTGAAAGACCGTCTGGAGGATGAGCGCTAACAGACCGCTTGCGATCAGACCAAGCCCAGCGCCTGCCCAGACCTTCCCTTCTTGTTTTGAACGACTTTTCCGTGCGAAAGCAACGAGCGCACTGACGATCAGTAACGCTTCGAGACCTTCCCGCAGCATGACGAGCATTGCATCAACGAACGTATAATGCGTCTTCGTTTGTAATTGTGCGATAGCATTCTCAAACGACTGGAGTTCTTGTGCCGTCTTTTCCTGTGTTTCAGGCGTCAATCGGGCAAGTAACAGTGGTACATCGGATTCAAGCTGGGAATAGAGACCTTCATTACGTGTCCGGACTTCGCCTTCCGCTCGCGGCCATGTCTTGAGAAACGCTTCGAGTGCTTGTTTCGCTTGTGGTAAATCATTTGCCGCAAGTGCGGTTTGCGCCGCTTCAAGTGGCGTCAGCAGCGACTGCAGTCCCGTTTTCTTCGCCTGGACTTTCTCTCCGTCGAGGAAAGACTGAACGGCCGTATCGAACTGATCAAGTGCGGCTTGCCATTCCTTCGTATCCGCGGAATCACGCGCCGCCGCGATCCGGATCGACGCGAGCGCCATCTCGATGTTGCCATAGTGACCGACACTGTCATTGCGAACAAGACTCTCGTGCGTCGCCCATGCGGTCAACAATCGTTGCTCCGCTGCCGGACGGTCGCTCGCCTTGACCTGCCGCATCTCTTTCGTCAACAAAAGTAATTGTTTTACTTTTGACTTCGCAACTGGGTCTGTCTTCGGTTTCGTTGCTTCTTCCTGCTTCCGGACGGCAGCAGAGAGAGCTGTCAGTTGCTCGCGGACTTCCGGAAACGCTGCCGATCGTTTCGCATCGACCTGTTTGACGGCTTTCGTGATTGCCGCTTGTTGATCAGGTAAGTCTTTGGATGCTTGATTCAGTTCATCAATCGCTTGATTCAGTGCCGCGCGATCTTCACTTGCGACGGCAGACAGGGCTTGTCCGATTGCGACATAGAGATCATCCGTCGATGCAGCATGGACGGGCACCGCGTGTTGACCGGCTATAAGGAGTACAAATACAAGGACGAGATTACGCAAATAACGCATCACCGATGTAGCCTCCTTTCGAGATTCCACCGAAGCAAGCGAAGATGGCACTTCCACGGTGCGTGATGTATTCATTCAATCGGTCCTGTGCGGCAAGACGACGCTGAATCTCGATGAATTGTTTCGGTGAACGCTGATACGATAAAAACAGCAGTCCGGCATCAAGGGCACCCGTCTTTTCATCGATGCCGTCTTGATACGAGTAGGAACGGCGTAAGATCGCTGTCTTCCCGTCCCCGTGTGCGACAGCGGTATGCGAGTCAACCGGTAAGGCGGCTTCGCCACGAGCTTGTCGTTTCGCTGGTGTGACGGAAGCGAACTCGTCTGTTGAGCCAAGCGGAGCCCCGGAAGCACGTTCGCGTCCGAAGGTCCGTTCTTGCTCTTTTAGAATCGTCCGGTCCCAGACTTCAAGATGCATCTGGATGCGACGGACGACAAGGAAAGAGCCGTTCGTCAACCATGGTGTCCCGTCTTGCCACTGACAAAAGAGAGAGTCTTTCCGGACCTGCTTCTTCGAGACGTCAGGATTCCCCGTGCCGTCCTTGAAGCCGAACAGATTACGCGGCGTCCCACCAGAGGCATCTGCTGCTTTACTGCGCTGGAAACCAGCTTGCGACCAACGCATCGCGACCGTCCCACGCCCGACACGGACGAGGTTACGGATCGCATGGAAGACGACTTGGGCATCATCACCACACACTTGGACGACGAGGTCGCCACCGCTCCATTTTTCGTCCAGACGATCGAGATCGAACGTCGGCAACGGTTTAAGGGCATCCGGTCGTTTATGACGGATGCCGAAGCGACCGTCAAACAGACTTGGACCGCACCCGAACGTAAACGTCAAGTGTCCGGCAGATAATCCATCCGCTTCCCCCGTATCTTCCGGTGGAACATAACGGGACTCAGAGTCGCCATATGGTAACCCGGCAGCAAGTCTGGCGCATAATCGCGTCCAACGCTTTAGTAAATCAACGAGTTCGTCGCGTCGGTCCGTCTTGATATCAAACGCTACGACTTGGACGTGATTTTGTGGTGGAGTCAGAATTCCCGCTTGATACGTTCCGTAGAACGGCTCTTGATCACTGGCTTCAACAGTCAATGTCCGCGGAAGAAACTTTTCAAGACCACTGGCATACAGGGCAGCACCGAGACTCGTCAAGCCCGCGACCTTAAGAACGTCACGCCGCGTGACACCTTCTTGGATTGGTTTCATGCTTATCCCTCCAGTACGATGCCCATCTTCGAGAGCGGTTCCGCGAGTTCATTGATGGCGACACTCATCTGTTTGACATCTTGTTTCGAGAGACTCGTATAAAGGACATAGCCATCGCCCTTTTTCTTCGCGTCGAGTAACGCGTGGACATCCTTGAAGCGAGCAGCGATCTCTTTTGATAACGCCGCATCTTGTTTTTTCAGCGCCGGGTTCAATAGTTCGTAAATTTTTTCAGCCCCTTCGACGTTTGCCGCGAAGTCATATAAATCAGTATGCGAATAACGGTCTTCTTCCCCTGTCACTTTTGACGTCGAGACCTCGTTTAACAGATCGGTCGCCCCCGTGACGAGTAATTCTGGTGTCACCTCGACCGTCTCGACCTTTGCCCGAAGTAAGTGGACGTCCTTCATCAATTGTTTCGCGTACGCTTCATAACCTTTTGTCGTTCCCTTTTCAAATAACCCTTGCTCGATCCGGTGGTAACCACCCCATTCCGACGCTTTCACGTCGCCTGCTCGCGCATCGATCTTCGGATCAAGGTCACCGAACACTTCCGCGATTGGTTCTGCGCGTTCGTAATACATCCGTGTTGGTGCGTACAATGCTTTCGCTTCTTCAAGCTTGCCAGCCTGTACGGCATCGGTGAATTTTTCCGTCTCGCGGACGAACGTATCGATTTCGTTAATCGCATACGTCCGGTAATCCTCAACGACCTGGTCAAAATTCTCTTTTTTCGGTGCTGGTGTCTCCGCCTGTTTCGCTTCACTGCAACCTGCTAAAACGACGGCGAGCGCCCCTGTCATCAATAATGCTTGTTTCATATATGGTTCCCCCTGTTACTAATTAAGTCAGTTCCTTAAATAGTATAGACGACAATGATAATCGTTATCAATAAAAATTTTTTGCAATAAAAAAAAGCTTGAACCGGTTTATTTCAACCGATTCAAGCGCTCTATCAGGCTTGTTCTTTGCGTTTTTTGAAGTACGTCCGTGAAATGATGAACGTGACGATCCCGAAGCCAATGAAGACGAACGCTTTTTGGAATAAGCTCAGGAACGACAAATCGAACAGTAAGAGCTTGACGGCACTGATGGTCAGTAGCAACAATCCGGACAATCGCCACGTCGACGACGTCCGCATCCGACCAATCGCGACAAGGACGAGTGCGAGGACAATATAGGCAGCGGACAACGTCGTACTACGCGCCGTCTCTTCAAGACCGCGGTAGAATGGTAACTCCATGATGATCAACGTGTAGGTCGTAAAAACCCCGATTGCGGCTAAAACGAGGACAAGTTGCCATGACCCTTTCCAGAGCGGATCACGATGTGTCTGAACGAGGAGCAAGACGAATGCCGTTGAAGCGACGACCATCGCGAGAACAGTCAAAGCGTAGGACAAACCTATGTTTTGATAGGATTCATAATCAATGACGGCTGAAAAGATAAAGACGACATACAAGCCGACGTTAAACAACCGTTGATGTGGCATGCGCGCCCGCGGAACGAACCAAAATGCGGCGATCAATCCGGCAATCAAGAAGTAGCGTAGTTGATACGTCCAGCTGAGGGCATCTGCCGGAATCAAGAGGACGGCGACGAGTAAGGCAACGTGACCGACGCCGTTTTGAGCGGGATCCTTTAATCGATCAGCAAGCACATAAGCAATGCCTGCGAATAGAATTGCGGCAAGTACTCCGAACGACCAATCGAGAATCAGTAACGTCAGTAACACGACACCTCCAGCAAGCCAGCTTGGAACATTCTGCTGGAACTGAATCCGTCGTCCGACGAACGATGTCGCGCCGTAACCGAAGAGTGCCGCAAGTAAGACCGACCATTCATCAAGTCGTCGCGCATCATTGTCATAGTCGTACCAGGAAAGCGTCAATGACAACAATCCGAACGCGAGTGCGATCGTCAAGATCATCCAAGCGAAGACGAACGCCTTTTTTGCCTTTAGTCGGTCAACCGCAAAGAAGATCGCTGCGAACAAGACGACTTCGTACAATAAGAAGAGCGGTAGGTTCGGCTCGTCCGATAATTGTAGATACGGTAATAAGAAACCGGTGATGGATACGAGGACGAGCAAGGCTTGCGATCGCATCCAGAGCATCAAACCGTACGCGATGAAGACGACGACGAGCTCAAGTAAGAAAGCTAAAGACGGTGGATAGAATTGATATAAGGCCATCCCGGCGAACAGTGCCGCCAACGCGACGATCGTACCGGTCGCGACGAGTCCGACCCCGAGCTCACGTCGTTTCTTCTCATACTGGTATTCTCCGAGAGCGATGACGAGTAAACCAATTAAGACCCCACTTCCGATGCGGACAGGTGGACTGATCAGACCGGCAACGGAGGCATAGGAGAAAAGGAACAAGGCACCGAGTGCAGCGAATATCGCTCCAATCCGGGGTAACCAGACGGTCGCGATGACCTGTTCCCATTCTTCGCGGGAGCGTTTTTCCTTAAATGTTGGTGGAGGAACAACCGGTTTTCGTTTCGTATAAGCAGGGCGCGGAGCTGGGCGAGCGACTGTACTTACTTCTGGTTCGCTCGGTTCAGGTGCGACAGGCGAAGTGTGCTGTCCTTCAAGGGCAGCTACTCGTTGTCGTAACGCCGCGACCTCCTGCTCGAGACGCGTGATCCGTGGATCTTCCATCTCTTCACTTCCTTTCATGAATACATTGTCATTCTTTTACACACCTAGCAGGTGAACTCCTTCATTTTACAGTAGATTTCGTATCGATATGCCTGAAAATGACAAAAATCCGGTCGCGTCGGAGCGACCGGATGAGGGTTTAACGAACAGATAACGCATATTGTCCCGTTTGATTGAAAACGGATGTGAACTGCGAGCGACTGACACTGTACTTGCCGCGGTATGGGTCCGAGACGTAGAACGAACCACTTGAGACACCTGTCACGAGCATGACGTGATAGTTCCGGTAGCCTGTGAATGTTTTACCGTCCGGTTTGATCCAAGAAAAGTAGCCATATGGATTCTTGAAATCGACCGTTGCCCAGACGATGACTGGGTTACCGCTACGGATTTCACTCTCAATTTTCGAGACGCCTTGTTTCGAGATATCAACGGCACCACTGCGGTATTTTTTCGCAAGTGGTAGGATCCCTTTCGGGTAGATGCCCCAGTTCTTGTAGTAGTCGAGCGTACCGGCTGGATTCCCCGTGAACATTTTTTCTGGATCTGCCCAGTAATACTTTCCGTTCTTATACGTCGCGTTCTTCATACTTTTTGGCATTTGCTTATAGAGTGACGCAGCAGAGACGGCTTTTTTCTTGTATTCGAGTGCCATCTTCAACGAGACGAACTCACAGCCAGATGGATACCCGAGTGAATATTGGTTGTAGTACGGGACGTTTAGCTTCTTCGTCGTCGTCGATGGTTTCGACTTCGAGACGTATTGCGTCGAGATATAGCGGTAGCTTCCCTTGTAGAGAATCCGTGTCCAGCTCCCTGACGTGCCGTATGTCGCGACGGCAACCCCTTTATTCAGCTGCCCTACGACCTTATACTTCGTTCCAGCACCCGTCCGGACGTTAAGTGTGCCGACCGTCGTATACTTCGTCCCGGTCGATGTGTACTTCGACGAAGACGATTTGACGAAATCCTTGTGTATGTAGCCGGTACGGGATTTAAAGCTGATTTTGTACCAGCTGCCAGACGTGCCTTTTGAACTGTAGACGTTTCCTTTGTAAATCTTTCCGAGAATCTTACTCGATGTCGACGGTTTTTCGCGAACGCGCAAAACATCCGTCGTCACGGTTAATTTCGTTGCTGCTTCAGCAATGAGCGAAGGACTGAGTACGCCAACGAAAATGACTGCAATCAGCAGTACGGAGAAAAAACGTTTCATGATAGACCCCCTATGGTGTAATTTGGTGACTCGTTCCCCTTTTCCCAACTTTTTGAAAAAATAATCAACATTTCTTTAGAAAAATCTGAAAAATGAGGAACGTCCTTGTTCGTTATATCAAAAAAACTCGATCATGCCTACGGGCACAGTCGAGTTGTCATCTTTCTGAAATCAAAATAAAATTTAATTTTTAATCGTTAAAATATATGGTGATGGTTGCGCAAATGCTTGTTCGAGCAGATGAGCGACGAACAAGGTATCCTCTTCCTTGACTGGTAGCGGCGCGTCCTCGACGATACTACGGTAAAAGGCGCGATACATTTTACCGTAATCGCCAACAGGACTTGGAATCCGGACGTCTTGCAGATGACCGTGTTCGTCGTGATAGATCAAACGCCCATAATCGTCTTCTGAATCCTCACCGAACCCCTCTTCTCCCGGGAAGTAGTTCGCTTTCAGGTCGAGCTCTTGCCGATCGACGTGTTGTTTGATGAACGTGCCGTTCGTACCGTGTAACATCCACCGGGGTGCCGGGGCAAGTGCGACATGACTCGTCCGAACGCTGACCTTAAGCTCCGGATAATAGAGATCAATCGCAAACGCGTCGTCTGGATTATGCGGCAGTCGAACACTGCGCACGTCAAAGGCGACCTTGTCCGGTTTTCCGAACAAAGCGATGATTTGATCGAGCGTATGGACGCCGAGTCCGTAAAGCGCACCGTTTTCGTGACGCGCATCAGCTGAAGCCGCTTCCGGGCGGAATAGATCAAATTGCGAGACGACCTCGACGAGACGACCAAGTTTCCCGGAACGGATGATTTGCGCAACGACTTGGAAGTCGCTGTCGTAACGTCGGTTTTGATAGGCGAGAATCTTGACGCCTTGCGCATGTGCTTCTGCAAATAGACGCTTCGTCTCCTCTTCCGTCACCGTAAATGGCTTTTCGACGAGCACGTGCTTTTGATGTTGCAACGCGAGCAACGCGTATTCGAAATGGGTCGCCGGTGGTGTATTGATGACGACGACATCAAGTGCCGGGTCAGCGAGCATTTCGGATAGATCCGTCGTAAAACGGGCATCCGGCAGTCGATCCTGATAGGAGGCGAACAGCTCCGGTTTTTCCTTCCGATTGTAAATCCAGGTGACGTGATAGTTGTCCTCGATCATCACGTACGGTAAATGGTAACGGGTCGTACTTTTGCCAAAGCCGATGAAGCCGATATTCAATCGCATCCGATCACTCCTTGAACCGTTCTTTTTCTATTACCATACCAAACGAAACGACCGTTGTCTTGATTGAACCGCTTCAAGCCGTCGCTTCGATGCGTTCATACTCATAAATCGAGAAGCCGTCCCGTGTTCCTTGATGGACGAATCCGAAAGACGTGTAATACGCGTTGAGAAACTCGTTTGAAGCGACACAGTCGAGTCGTAGGATTTCTCCTTCATCCTCTGTCACTGCAATCGCGTGTTCCAGTAGTTTTCGACCGACACCACGTCCTTTTGCGCGGTCGCTGACGACGATTCGATGGATATACAGACCTTCTACATCATCCCACAAGGATTGATCCCATTCGAGCGAAGGAAGCAGGGCAACGGAACCAAGCAGCTCGTTCTGATCCTCAAAGACATACAGGCGGCCGGCTTCTAAATCTCGCGCGACGAGTTGTTCGATGTCTTGCTCCAGATAAGCAGACCACTGGCTACTGCCACTGGCTTTGAGGGAGAGCGCTTTTTGCTCAAGTAGGGTTGCGATGTTTCGAACGTCTTTTGATGTAGCTTGTCGTATCATGTTATTCCTCCTGTTACAAAAAAATTCTTCTCTATCCTAACGAATGTACAGCGAGAAGAAAACCTTTTTGCTTCAAGATTTCATCGTTCCCCATTATTTTGTGATTTTTTTCATATTCCACAATTTTATTTCAATGTAACGTATCCTTTAGGAGTGATCTGACCCCCAGTCGTCACAACGGTAAACGACCGGCTTCCCACGAGCCGGTCGTTTTTTTTGTCATTCAGGCGAGTTCGACCCAGCGGCGCGACAGATTCCGTGCTTGTGCCCGGTACTCGTCGTCTTCGACGATCGGATTGCTGAGTCGTGGAGCGGAATCCGCATAGTAGCCGCCGTTGTCAAGCGGATCGTCGGTCGTTGCGAGATAGAGTGCCGTCTTTGCGCCGTATTCCGGCGTATAGAGTTTTCCGGTCCAGTACCCGACTTGCGCGACCGGTTTGAGTAACGTCTTCATCACTTTGCCGTACTTGCCGCGATAGAACAAATCCGTATTGACGATCCCCGGGTGGACGCTGACGAACGTGATCCGGTCGCCGTGTGTTTCAGCCAGTTCACGCATATGAATCATTTGCAGGAGCTTTGATTCGCGGTAAGAACGCATCGGACTATAGTGTTCTTTTTTGACGTGAGCGATCGCCTCGAGTTCGACGTCGGTCCGAATCAAGCCACCTTCACCTGCGAGCGACGAAATCGAGATGACGCGCGGGTCGTTCCCTTTCTCAAGTAACGGCAATAAGCGCTCAATCAAATAGAAATGACTCAAGTAGTTGACCTGGAATTGTGATTCGAAGCCGTCCTTCGTGACATGATACGGCGGTACCATGACACCGGCGTTTAAAATCAAGCGGTCGATGCGACCCACTAAATCAAACAGACGATCCGCGAAGCGACGGACGGAGTCCAGTTGATCGAGTTGGACGATCTCGATTTCCAGGTGCGTATGCGATACACCATGTTCCCGCAGTAGTTGCACGAGTGCCGTCGCTTTTTTCTGCGAACGGACGGTAGCGATGACCCGATCTCCTCGTTCCAATAATTCTTGAATCGTGACCATCCCCATGCCGGAGTTGGCACCCGTGACGATACAGATGTTCATCCCTTTTCCTCCTTGTGTTCCGTATTGAACGCAAATAGTTCTGTTTCTAGTTTTCCTTTTTCTTTTCGTTTGTACACCTTGTTTTGACGTTATTTTTCGAAATTTTCAAAAAGTAACGTATACTAAAAGGAGAACATGTTATCACGAAAGAGGTGGTCGGATGGAAGAAGGGACGATCTTATTCGTCGCAGGAACGTTACTATTGATTGCGATCATCACGACGAAGTTTGCCGTCCGGTTAAATGTACCGACGTTGATCCTGTTCGTCGTCGTCGGGATTGTGGCAGGGTCAGATGTCACAGGAATCATCAACTTTGGTGATTTCGAGCAAGCTCGTCTCTTTGGGACGATGGCGCTCGTGCTGATTCTGTTTGACGGTGGCTTGCATACGAAGTGGACACACTTCCGGAAAATTCTCCCCGCTGCCCTGTCGCTTGCGACCGTCGGGGTCCTGGCAACGACCGGGATCATTGCCATCGTTGCGTATCTATTACTTGATTTTTCTTGGCCGGTCGCGCTATTGATCGGCGCGCTCGTCGGCTCGACTGATGCGGCTGCTGTTTTTTCCCTGCTCAGTGGACGACCGGTCGATGCCAAAGTCAAACATACGCTCGAAGCGGAGTCCGGAACGAATGATCCGATGGCCGTCTTCCTGACAATCTTGTTCACATCGTTTGCGTTAGCGCCGGAATCGTTCTCGATCGGTGCGGGTATTCTTTCCTTCATCTACGAGATGGGACTCGGGACGCTAGTTGGTCTTGCGATCGGGTATCTCGTCACACAACTGCTGAACCGGATCGAGTTGCCATCGTCCGCCCTTTATCCGACGCTTCTGTTCAGTGGGGCGCTCTTCTCGTATGGTCTCGCGACGATTTTGCACGCCAGTGGGTTTCTCGCCGTCTATTTGACCGGGATCTGGATCAACAATCATGACATGATCTACCGCGAGACGCTCAAACGATTCAGTGGCAGCTTGTCGCATTTAGCAGAGATCGGCATGTTCATCATGCTCGGACTGCTCGTCTTTCCAAAACAATTACTCGATCCTCGGACCTTGTTCGTCTCGGCCGTCATCGTTCTGACCTTGATCCTGCTTGCTCGTCCACTTGCCGTCGTCTTGTCGTTGCTGCCGTTTCGATACACGGTCAAAGAACAGAGTGTCATCACGGCAGCCGGATTACGGGGCGCCGTTCCGATCATTCTCGCGACCTATCCACTTTCCAGTGGTCTCGCGGAAGCGCCGCTTCTTTTCAATATCGTTTTCTTCACCGTCATGACGTCTGCTCTCTTGCAAGGAACGGCCTTGCCGTGGATCGTCCGGCGAATGGGGCTTGAGACACAGCACGACACGACGGTCGAACCGTTCCTGAAATTCATGACCGTCACCCATCCACAAGCGGAGATCATCGAGGTCAGGGTCTCGACAAACAGTGTGATTGCCGGAAAAACGCTACAGGATATCGAGATGCCCCAGGATGTGCTCGTCGTTGCAATCATTCGTGAAGATGAAATTCTGACGCCGCGTGGTCAGACACGTGTCCTCGTAGACGATCAACTGTTGATTTTGACACCTAAACAAGCGGATCAGGATGTTCGACGGCTAATCGTGTCGCTCGGGTTATAGGTCGTTCTTTACACATCCTCCAGTAGGGTGTGTTTTTTGGTGTAGATTGGTATACTCAATAAGGAAAATAAAGGAGGAAAATTCATGTTGAAGCGATTGCTTGCCGTTATTATGACAACCGGTCTCGTTTGCACTGTGCTGACGTACATATCCTATACACCGATTACAGAGAGGGAAGCGAATACGATGTATGATTCATTCGGTTCAACATTTTTGTCATACGTCTTATTCGCCTTGCCAATCATCTTGCTGTCCGGCTTTTTACTCGACTTTATCATCGGCATGATCATTAATCGTTCTTCAACGACACTAGCGTATGTGCCGACAGTCGTTGGTTATGGGATGTACGGCATCGTGATTGCGAGTCTCCTGATTCTCTTGACGACGAAGGACGAATTTGACCTGCCGCTTTCTTTTACGATCGCTACTCTGACAGCAATGATCTATTACAGTCTGTCCGTCGTCTTTAATCGATTGTCACAGCACGCGCACTAAAAAAACGAACAGGCACGTCTGCTTACTCGCGGACGTGCCTGTTCGTGTTATTCTGCTTCCGTTCGTTCAATCGTGATGACACCCGGTGGACGATGCGGGAAGGTCAACGTCAGACCGGCAAAGCGACAAATATCATCTTCGTTCGGTGCCCGGTGCACCCACTCGATCGTCTCTTGTCGTGCTAGCGCGTGGCGGATCCGGTTATCGGCTTGTGTACGCGAGATGCCGCGGCAATCGACGTTCGTGATATACGTTGCTTCGTCCGACTCGATCTGTTGCCAAATCCCGAGGATCAGTTGACCAATCGGACTGACGGATTGACCATCCGGTTCTTCACTGCTGACGGCATCATCGAGCATTTCGATGACAGCGTCACACGTCTCACCGGAAGCAAGCAATCGCGTCGATCCTTGTTGTAGAATCCGGTATCGCGTCACGCCGTTCTCGAGCCACAAGCGCTGTGCGAATGGATTGACCGGAACACCGTGGAAAAATGTCTGCGTCCCGCGCCAAGCAAAACCAAATGATGGATCGTACGCCCGAATCGTCGCCATGGCGCGATCATGGAACTTAGCGATCGTCTGTCGTTCTGTTTCCAGTAAAGTCCGGATCGCGTTATCGTCTTCTAACGGGACCGTCTTTGGTGTCACGGTGAATAATTCCGATTCCGGTAAGCGGTGTGGGGATAAAATCGTTCCGTCGAATCGATAATCGTTCGCCGGACGTCCAGTGCGCCCGACGGATAAGCGCCACGTTCGTTCTTCCGGCATGAAGGCATAACTTTGATGGGCAAAAGGTGGTGCGACGAACAGTCCCGGAAACGGATCGAATGTGTCGACTCGCAGGACGTCACCGTCATACCAACACTCTTCGATCAGACGGACGAGCCGTCCGACGGGTGCATTACGGTCCGTCAGGTAACGACCGGTATTCGCATGAAATCCGAGTAGGAACTCGCGCTCTTCTTCTTGGAACGTCACCATCAAGAGTTGGAACAACGACGCAATCTGCTGCTCGACGAGTTGTGGCTCCTCCTCCGTCTTTGCCTCGAAGGCGACCATCTTCCAGCCGGACCGCTCATACAGATGGATCGTCACCGGAAAGAACAGGAAGGCACCATGTGTCGCTTCGAGCTTGACCATGTCCTGCGATGCTAATCGTTCCGTCAGTAGGGAAAAGCCCATTCGTTCGAAATGATCTTGCAGCCGTCGTTTCCAATGTGTGAACTCCACGCAATCCTCTCCTCTCGCGAATTATGCGCCGCGCTTTCGTAACGGATTCTTTGACCAGTAGATGTAGAGACCAACGAGTCCCGCGATGCCGATGAGATAAGACGGCGTTCCGCTGACTTGAATTAAGACGTCTGGTGCCGGGAAGACCGTCACGAGCAGTGCCTTGTAGGTTGAAAATAAAATGAAGCTGATGACGAATTGAATCCACACCCGCGGTTTGACTTGTTTAAGCTTCGGTGCCGTGATGACTTGTGACATCGCGTCGATCAAGAATAGAGCGATGATCGAGAAGAATAAGTAGTCAATCAAAGCGAATTGGAACAATCCATCGATCCCTTCGATGAAGATGAACATCAGGATCGACGAGACATAGTTTCGCGTCCAGCGTTTTTGTGTCTCCATCCGGTGTCGTTGTGGTAATTCAGCAATCATCTGATCGAGGCGTGCTTCGACCGATAGTCCGTGAATCTCTTCGAATGGACGCTGTTTCCGCTGGGCTTCATAGATATCTGCCCGCAGACGGTCTTCAATCTCCGTCCGGTCCGGTTCTGCGACATTCAGGTTCAAGCGTGGTAAAACGGTTTCTAATAGACGTGTGTTGGCTTTCGTTAATTTCAATCGATTTCCCCCTTTTTCATGTTTAAGTATACTGGGTTTTTGGGAAAAATACGTAGTGGAAGTAAAAGATTGCTTGACGAAACGATGAAGAATGTTCAGAATTATTAAAATATAGTGTCGGAATCAGACAGAAAGGACGTGTCGGATCATGCGTCAAACATTGACGAGCGCCGCCTTGATCACCTTGCTGACAAGTGCGGGCATCGCCTTCCCGTTGGCTGAAGCGAAGCCACCCGTAGACCAAGAACCGATCGAACTCGATCAGCAACAGGAACAAACGCCTGAAACAGAATAACAATAACCCGCGCTCAAGCAGGAGCGCGGGTTATTTCATGTATCACTAGGTTGGGTGACGCGTTCGTCAATCGTGACGGTCCATGTAACGACCGTCGTACTGTCACGAACACCCTGTGCCTCGATTGTCGAGAGAAGTTCTTTGACACCACCTGATCGTAAAGTTTCCTCGATCTGCATCGCGTCAGCATATGGGGTTCCCGGGCACTCAAGCAAACCATCCGTCGTCACGAACAACTGATTCTCGCCTTGGCGCAATTCGCGGATCCCTCGCGCGTAACTCGGGACCGGTAACGCAAACGTGTTCGCGCGTCCAATCCATTCATAGAATTGACGCTGGTTCAAGGCGGCTTGTCCCATCTTCATCAGCTCCGGGTGAAACAGATACAAGACGACGTCACCGACCGAGAACCACCAGATGAAGCGCCCTTTCCGGACGGCAATCAAACAAGCGGTTTCTCCTTGCAACGTCGCACACGCCGCTAAAAAGTCCGGATCTTGAAATAGATCCAGCACGGTCGTCTCGATTCGTTGGAATGCGTCCGTAAGTGGGGCATCAAGATCAGTCCGAATGCGCGACTCGTGTTGTGCTAACTGCTGTAAGACAAGTGTTGCACTATCCGCTGTCTTATGAGCGTCTAAGACGACGGTCATCTCCCAATCGTCGCCGATCAAGATGGCAGCCCCGTCTTCGTTTTTATATTGACCGCTTCTTGAGCAGCCTCCGAATCGACCGAGCGTCACCCGACCAATCTGGTCAATCTGCTTCGTGTCGACGAATGGTTCGTCGGATCCGACCCAGAAGTAGGATGGATGTGTCGTCTGCATGCATCAGTCTTCCCTTCTTTACATCTCCCGCAAGTACGGTTGCAAGAATAAGCGTAATCGTTTTTCGTAGTTATCCGGGTCCATCGTGTAGGTCTCGTCATGATCGGCATCGCGAACCGGATACAATTGTTTTAATCCCGTTTTTGCTTGATACAGTTCATACATCATCCGGACCGGGACGAGTTCGTCCTTCATTCCATGAATGAACATCGTCGGAACCCGACTCTTCGTTGCTTGACGGGTCACCGAGACGTCACCATAAAAGAAATCTTGCTCGCCCTTGTTCCACATGCTCGCGATCGTCAGAGACGGAAGTGCCGGGTAACGGATCTGTTCGTCCGCAAGTAGACTGAGCCAGTCGTCGAGTCGGGCGTAAGCTCCTTCAGCGACGATCGCCCGGACTTGGGTTGGTACGGTCTCGCCAGAAGCGAGTAAGACGGTCGCTGCGCCGACACCGAGTCCATGATAGACGATCCGTGTATCGTCTCCGTTTTCAGCAAGCAAGCGCTTCGTCCATTCCAAGACATCCAGTCGATCGAGCCAACCGTAATTCCGGACGCCACCGCTTCGATCCTGCCCACGCCGTTCGATGAGTAAGACATTGAAATTAGCCTCATGGTAATAGCGGGCAAGTGCATAAACACCGGTCTGTGAAAACATCATCTCATCCGGGACGAGGAGGACTGTCTGTTTGCTACCGTCAACCGGTAGATAACGACCGAAGCGGACGAGCCCGTCCTTCGACCATTGCTGTGTCTCGCTCGTTTGTTTGAACCATGTCTCGTCTTTCGTCACCTGTCCGTCCGTTCTCGTCGTCTTCAGAATCGGAGAAGCGTCCGACTGACCGATCAATGTTTCTTGCATCCGGTATCCATCATAGACGATGAACAGTAGCAGACACGTGACGAGCAACACGATGCCGATTCCCCATTTGCGCATGTGCTTCGCTTCCTTTCCGACAGTGAGTCTTTCCTTATTCGTCGTCGGTTTTCACTTCCCCTGCTAACGGGGTCGAAAGGAACGATTGTTTATACCAGCGCTGTAAGGTATCGATATCCGTTCGTTCAAAATAAAGCGCGTTAAAAGCAGTATTGCCCCGTAGTTGAATCTCAATCCGGGCAATCTCCTTTGCTTCGAGCCAGCGAGAAACGGACCAGGTCAATTCCTCGATTTTCAGTCGTGGCGTATAGACGGTCTCTTTTTGGACCCATTGTTTGCGTAACATCAAGAGATCGTGGCCGGTTCCGAAACGGGTCTTTCGGTAACCGCTGCGCACAGCGAAGTAATAGAACGGTAACCAGATGAATAGAAGCAAGATTAAGAATCGCCAGGAAGAATCAAGGACGATGATGGCGACACTGCTTAGTGCTGTAAATAACAGCGCATAACCGAGTAACGGCCAACGAACCCGGTAGCGAAAGCCGATCGGTGCGACCTCGTGCTGCGGGTGGAACTGACGAAAGCGCGGCAGATATGTCGCTAGGAACGGATCGATTTCGTTCGTCCGGATGAATGGATGGAGCAACAGTCGCTCCTTTTCTCCAGTCGCCGAGATGATGTGTAAGGACAGACTCGCTCGACCGATCAACCGCTGAATCCAGCTTTCCTGAATGACGAGGGCTTGAATCTTATCAGCATGAAACGCGACCTCGGTCCGGTTCAACATTCCGTACCCGATCAATAATCGGTTGTGTTGCAAGACGGCACGGTACGAACCGTATTTCAAGATATAGACGATGATCGAGCCGATATAGATGACGAGTAAGACGAGTACGCCAAGTCCCGTCAAGACGAACAACGATAAATGCGCGAGTTCCGAGAACAGTCGATCGACATAACGTTCAATGAACTGATCGATGAATTGATAAGCGGTTCCGATTCCGACGAGCGCTAGTCCGACGCGTCCTGACAAGGCACCGGCTAATGCCAAATCGCGGACAGGGATCGTATAGGCGACTTCTTCCTGTTGTTCTTCGACGACGAGTTGCCCCTCGTTTTTGATCGACGACTTTAGTTCTTTCGCAAAATCAAGACGGATTCCCTTTAGTTCGACTTCTGGTGTTCCGCTCTCGGACGACGTCTCGACGGTCAACGTCGCAAGACGCAGCAGTCGTTCGATGACGTTTTGCTGAATGCCGATCGACTCGATCCGTTTACGTTGCGTCGTCCGTTCACTTTTTTGGAGAATTCCTTTGCGGACCCGAATCGTCTCGGCATCAATCGTGAACGTATAGAAATACCAGGAGGCGATCCCGTATAAGAGGACTAACACAATCCCAACACTGATCCCGATCCACGTATAGGTGTTGATCTCGCCTTTGCGGATCGCATTTAAAATCAAGGCGGCGAACGGAATCAGGAGCGAGCGGATGATCGAGATACTCGACATCACGATGAACAGCGGGTGGACTCGCCGGGTCATAACGATTCCTCCTCCCGTTCCTCGAGTTTCGCAAAGCGTTCGACTTGTGTGCGTAGCGCGTCTCCTTGCGCACGATCGAGTCGTGACAACGTGACGAAGCCGGATGCCGTTCGAATATCAAGTGTGATCAAATCATAGCGACGCAGGATCGGTCCCGTTTGGCTATCGATCAATTGCACCTTGACGAGCGGCACGGTGACTTCGCGGCGGAAGAAGATGCCGTTGCGGACGACGAGAAATTCCTCATCGATGCGATAACGCATATACTTCAAGCGAAGAACGGGTATGTAGACGATACGGGGAATGAAATAGATCAGCCAAAGCAGACCGGCGATACCCATCCACCAAGGTGTCAGGTCGAGCCACATGACTTGGGTAATCGTCGTTCCGATCAAAATGACGGCGATCAAGCCGTGTAACGGCAACAATCCGAGCCGTTCTGCTCGAATCGATCGTTCTGGCAGCGTATGCCATTGTACAGTAGACATCAAAAAAACACTTCCTTTCGTTTCCATTTACGGTTAAAAACGTCGCTTGGTTTCAGACAGCGGTTGACATTTTGTTTGATTTCATCGCATATATAGAAGTGAAGAACTGTAACACCAAGGAGGAACCATGTTAACTTTTGAAGAAAAACTACGAATTATCGAGACTTTCCCACAGCTCGTCCGCAAAGATGTCTCGCTAAAACGCGTCAATTTCCAATTCCCGGACAGTCAGTATGAGAAGAAGAATCTCGTCTATCATTTGCATCCGAACGGAAACGGCTTCGTCTATGCCGCTGGTCTACCAGGTTATGAAACGGACGAAAAAGGATTCGTCAATATCCGTGAATTTTCAGAGCCTGCTTTAATTCTCTTATTAGAAGATGCAATCAAAGCACTCTCGACGGTCCAATCGGTCGAAACACTCGAAGAAACATGGGTCAACGATAACCAGTTCGAATTAACGTTGCTCAATGAAGACATCGACACGTGGCTCGTCTACGCTGGTGATCTTTTAGACGGTGCATTCAACTCGTATAAGGAAGCAGCGAACTATCTTGAAGAAGAAGGTTTCCGCCGTAAATAAGACAATGAGCGATCCGGTTAATCCGGGTCGCTCATTTTCATGACGAGACGATTCAGTGCCGCTTTGACGACGCGTAAGTCTTCTTCGTCGACGTCGAGTGTCTGGACGAGATCAAGCGGAACAGTCTCTGCTTGTTTCCGTAACGCACGACCAGCATCCGTTAAAAAGATCTGGATGTGCCGTTCGTCTTCCGGCTTACGGACGCGTCGCAACAGATCTGCCGCTTCGAGTTTCTTCAGTAACGGCGTCAACGTTCCCGAATCAAGATGGAGCCGTTCACCGATGGCTTTCAGCGATTGTCCCTCCTCTTCCCAGACGACGAGCATGACGAGATATTGCGGATACGTCAGACCAAGTGGTTCAAGTAACGGACGATAACGACGCGTGATCTCACGCGAAATCGCATAAAACGGAAAACAGAGTTGTTCATCTAAAGCTAACGGGTTCATAAAAAATTCCTCCTATCGTGAGCAAACGAGTTGCATTTCGATTTAAATTGTATACAATCTAATTGTAAGCTACTTATTTGAATCTAACAACGAAAGGGAGTTACACACATGAAACCAATGTTCACATCATCTGCAACAGCTGTCGGAGGTCGCGACGGACGCGTCGTATCGGAGGACGGTATTCTTGACGTCGCCCTCGCAATGCCGGTACCAGGATCGAAAAAACAAGCAACGAACCCAGAACAACTCTTTGCTGCAGGATATTCTGCTTGCTTCGACTCTGCCTTGAACATGGTCGCTCGCAAACAAGGGATCAAACACGATGGCAGTGAAGTCACAGCACACGTGACATTAAATGAAGCAGCTGACGGATTCATGCTTTCCGTCGAACTCGATGTTCTCGTCCGTGGGATCTCGGAAGAAGCGGCGGCTGAACTTGCGAAAGTCGCGCATACGGTCTGCCCTTACTCACGTGCGACTGCTGGAAACATCCAAGTCGACGTCTACACACGTACGACTGACGCAGAATAAGTGTAGCATTTCTAGCCAGCCTGAGGTTTACTCTCAGCTGGTTTTTGTTTTTATAATAATTTTGGTAGTTGAAATAATTATATTCTTGATGATGAACGGTTGCTCTTACAAAAAGAACAACCGCTCTTTTTTCATAGTTGATGGACCGATAAGATGACGAGTTCCCCGGATACGGTGACATAATAGGCATCCTCGAACCAGTAGCGTTCATTGTGTTCTGCGTCATAGACCGTGACCATTGGTTCCGCGTCGTCTCCGATCGCTTCGTGTAGATAAAAGCGTCCACGTAAGACACGTTCGAACGGCTCCTTATCGAGGAATCGGGCACCGTTGCGTAAGTTGATCACTTCATGATGGTGCTCGGACCGGTCATTGACGATGAAGATCGTCGACTCGACGTCATCGTACGTGAAGTCGAGCGGTTCATAGTCACTCCACTGAATCCGGGCAACCTCTTCGACACTCGCTTCCGTATCAATCCGGTAAAAGATTTCTTCGTTCAAACGATCGGTATAGGCACTGAAGATCAGATGCCCTTCCTGTTCTCCGAGATACTGAACGGTATCCCCTTCCCCTTCTAACTTCAACAAGGTTGCGAACGATAAGTGCTCAACACCACGTTCGATCTCCTCGATCAAGGTTGGTAGTGGGGCAATCAACAGACTTTCCGAGTGGTCGATCGGATCTTCTGGTGAGATGACACCACTTTCAAGGGCATCATAGAACGAGAACTCATCGAGCCGAGCATTACAGACGATGTACTCCTTCTCTTCGAGCGTGACGAGAAAGAAATAGAGTTCCCGGTAATTCTCCGTCATCCCGTAGAGCCGTGGATCGCGAATCGTCTGCCGCGATTCATCCTTGACGTCATACAAAAACGCAGACGTCGTATCGGTCGTTTGTAAGAATACGAGATAGTTCTCATTGAGCACCCAGTAGAGCGTCAAATCTCCTTCGACATAAAACGACGCAATCTGCTCCCGTTTACCGGACAAGAGATCGATGACGAGCACTTCCGTCTCCCCGCCCTGCTCTTGCGTATGTTCATTCAAACAATAGACTCTTCCGTGCCGCACGAACGGTCGGGTTGGTCCGTGATCCGTCAAGGCTTCTGGCGTTAGATCGACCTGTTCCTGATCTTCAAGATCATATCGGCTGATGTGGTAACGGGCGTCATCAAGACGACGTCGAAAATAGATCGACGATGGTGTGACATGCAAGACATCCATATGATCGGCGGGTAAAGCACGGGCATCCACTATTTCCATGATTAATCTCCTCCCGGACACGTACTACTTGTCTTTTTCCCACGAATCGTACTGCTTCAAACAGGGTCTTGCTGTGCGTTTAACGAAGCAGAGTGCTACAATATGGCTAGATGACTACAGGATGAGGAAGGTGCGAAACGGTGCAATCACAAGATTTAAATACGATGATGCTCGAATATGTCAACGATAAGGAAGAATACGATGCCTACGCCGACAAGTTGAAGATGCTCTTGTCCGAGTTGCTCGACGCGGCAGGCATCAAATACCACTCGATCGTCGCCCGGACGAAGGACTCCGAGAGTCTGTATCAAAAAGTCTTACGGCAGCCGAATAAATACCGTTCACTTAAGGACGTCCATGACTTGACCGGGATTCGGATCGTCACTTATTTCCATGACGATGTCCGGGAAGCGGCACGCATCATCGAGAATGAGTTCGCGATCGATCGCGATCAATCGGTCGATAAGTCAACGTTGCTCGATACGACAGAATTCGGTTATCTCTCGGTCCACTTCGTCGCTTCACTGAGCGATCAGCGGCTTGCCCTGAGCGAGTATGGTCGTTTCAAGGATTACACGGCTGAGATCCAAATCCGCTCGATCCTGCAACACGCGTGGGCGGAGATCGAACATGATCTCGGATATAAAAATCCGAACAGTGTCCCAGCAGAAGTCCGGCGCAGCTTCAGTCGGGTGGCAGGATTACTCGAAATCGCCGATCAGGAGTTCGTCAACATCAAGAAACAGTTGAAACAATTTGAAGACGAGACCGTTCAACAAATCTTGTCTGACCCCCATCAAGTCCGGATCACGGCAGATAACTTGAACTACTTCATCGATCACTCCCCGGTCATAAACGAGCTCGATAAACGACTCGTTACATCGCAAATGATGCTCGATTCCGATCAACAACTGATCAACGAACTGATTCGGATGTTCCATTATGTCGATATCCGGACGTACGGAGAGTTGATTGAAGCCGTGACGACGCACAGTCCGCTCGCCTTACGCTGTGCGAAGGTCATGCCGAATCCGTTCCTGCCTCGTCAAGGAATCGGCATCGCCTATATCTGCATGGCGCTGACAATTGCTGGCGAAGATACACACCGGATCGACTACTTCTTCCGCCGCTTCTATCCAGAACTGCGCAACGTCGAAGAGATCGTCGCCCAAGTCGCTCGCGTCGTCGAAACAGATGATTCAAGAGAAAAATATTGATTAAACTAAAATTTTTCACTATACTAAATCACGAGTGAAAGAAACTACGGTATAGAAAGAGTGAACGATACATGGCAACTACACTAGAAGTAGCACAACGCGATCAGTTGATCGTTGATACAGAAAAAGGATTACGGATGAACTACCGCGCGATCAAGAAGGACGTGCGTAGCATGTTCACGACGTACTTGACACGCAATGAGTTCTTCATCTTGAAGTCCCTTTGTGCGAACAGTCCGCAAATCGCCTCTGCCCTCTCGCAAGAGTTTCAATTCTCAGCGAGCATGATCACGGCATTAGCAGACGAATTGACGAAAAAAGAGTTGATCTCGCGTGAGCGAAGCGAACTCGATCGTCGTGTCGTCGAACTCCGCGCCACTCCAAAAGGCATCGAGCTCTATGAAAAACTCGAATCGATGAAGATGGATTACCTCGCAGACGTCTTCGAGGACTTCTCGGATCAGGAACTCGAACTGTTCCGGACGCTCTTGACGAAGCTTGAAAAAACAATCTAAGCTGTTCAATCGAACGGATCCGGTCAGGACGACCGGATCCGTTTTTTAGTAAATTCAGGAGGAGGAAACGCGATGTTTGATTTCGAATCGGTGCAACAGTTGCGACAGACAGGGCAATATGAAGCAGCGAAGGCTGTCGTCCGTCAGTATGTCGAGACGGCACCTAACGACCCGACCGTTCTCTATCAGATGGCGTGGTGTCATGATAGTCTCGGTGAGGAGCAGGCTGCAATTCCCTATTATGAACAAGCACTAGCGCTCGGTCTTACAGGTAAGGAACGCTTACAGGCATATATCGGACTCGGCAGTACATATCGTGTCATCGGTCAGTTCGAAGTTGCGTCAGACGTGTTCCATCGTGCGCTCCGTGAGTTTCCGGACGCCCATGCCCTGCAAGCCTTCCTCGCGATGACGGAATACAATCTCGGTCAAGCCGATCAGGCAGTCGGTCGGTTGCTGAAGAGTCTTGCTACGACGTCGTCGGACGCCTCGATCCAGACATTTGACCGAGCAATCCGTTATTATGCCGATCATTTGGACGAGATCGTCAAAGAATGAACGGCAACGGTTGACGAGTGCTCGTTTTGCACAGCATAATGTAACAGCCAAGCGGACTCGCTTTTGGCAGGAAAGGAAGTTAAGGATGTCATCAAAAAAAGTATGGACAGTAGAAGGTTATGAAGAACAAGGGCAAGAAAAACACGGCAAGGCAAGCAAGTCAGAGACATATACGAATGAAGCCGATGCTAAGAAAGCTGCTAAAAAGATGGCGGATCAGAATGATCATCTCGACGTCTACGTCATTTATACGAGTACGGTAAACGGTAAAACAGAAGAACGATTCTTCAATTCGAACGGCAAGTATAGTGAAGAAGGCTTCGAGTGGTAAGTATCGCTTCGAATATATGATTCAGACCAAACATGATGCGTTCGTTTCTCAGTCAAGAGAGACGAACGCATCATGTTTTTATTGTCCTTGCTGTTCAAGTCTCATACCAAAGTGGGATGTCTCGCTGAAAACCAGCATGATCCTGAATGATTCGCTGGACACGTCGTTGCATTGCCTCTAACCCGTCTGCATCGAACCGCTTCGTCCAGACGAGTGCTGAAAAGACGACCATCGCCATGTAAAGACTATACATTCGCCAAAAGTCGGATGGTACTTCGGTCTCGAAATACCCCTCGATCAAGTGACGGGCAAATACCGGACTCGTCTCGACCTGAAACAGACCACATTTGACGAAATCATGCCACGGATCGCCATAATCATGATTCCCGTAATCAAGGAATGCGGAAAGATGCCCATCCTCGACAAGGAGATTATCGAGATGAACGTCATCATGTTGCAACTGGTTCGGACGTGTCTGAAGTAACGGAATCCGCTCGCTAATGAATCGATGAAGACGCTCGATCCACGTTGGCTCAAGCAACCCGTCAATCGCTGCGCGGTAGCGGTCATGTTTCGTCTGGCAACGTTCGCTCCAAGACGTCATTTCGCTCGGTGCAGTGACGTCATGAATGCGTCTCAACGCTTGCCCTGTCTCCTGACCGAGTCGGGGTGCTAATTCCGGTGTCTCCTTGAGTACGCTTCGAACGGTTTGTCCGGGGAGGTAGGGATAGATACCGTAAGCGGTCGTTGCGGTCCGTCCGGTCGCTAGCGGTAAGGCATGAGAGATTCCCTCTTGTTTTGGGATCGCGACAGCGGCTTCTCGTTCAAATTGACGACTAGACGGATCCGTCACGACCTTGACGATGTAGTGCGCTGTTGCCGTCTTGACGGACCAGACGGCTTGGCGCGATCGACCAGATAACTGTCTTTTGCTTACAACGTGCGTGAGTAAGGGATGCGAAGGTAACATGAAGACTCCTTTCTGACATTAAAAAGAGGACGCATCTTGCGTCCTCATCGTCATGCCTGTGGAATGTAGCCAGCAATGATCTCAAGCAGATCGGCATACGCTGTCTCAAAATCGATGTTTTCAATCATATAATCATAATGATCGCGGTCTTTCCACGCTTCCTCGTAATCGACGAGTCGCGCTTCAAACTCCGGTGTATCCCCGCGCATCAACAGTCGTTCCTTCATCAAGTCGGGTGGGACCGAGACGAAAATCGTGATCACTTGGTCGCCAAACAAACGCTTGAAGTTCGCCGCCCCTTTCGGATCAATGTCCTTGATGACGATTTGATCCTGTTCGAGGACATCGACATACGCTTGACGCGGTGTCCCGTACCACGCCCGGTGGACGTGGGCGTATTCGATGAAGCCGTCGTCTTGGATCAATTGTTGGAACGTCTTGACGTCGACGAAATGATAGCTTGCTCCATCAATCTCTGTCGGTCGTTTCGGTCGGGTCGTCACCGACGGGATGAACCGGACGTGCGCGTATTCCGTTCGCAGACGTTTGATCAGGGAGGACTTTCCGCTGCCCGATCCACCAATCAAGAGAATGATTTTACCTGACATCGTTTTCCCCCTGTTGTTGTGTCGTGAAGTAACCTGTAAAGCGAAGAGCGAACTGTTCGAGTTCACTATCGACGACCGTTCCGTAAATCGGTCGAATGACGATTAAATAGCGTTCATACGAGATGATCCGGGATGTCTCGTTTCGTGTCATCTGGACTTGTTCTTCCGGATAACTCTCGACGTAATACCAATCGACCGCAATTCGTTCATCGGATGGGGTCTCATAAATCCAGGTCACCGTCGTTCCATCCGCAGGAAGGGTGCTTTTCAAGGTGAAGCGCTGAATCTGCTTCAGTTCCCGTTTCGCTGACGCAAGTCCTGCCTGATAATCCGCAGGGCGCATCGGTGTCGTCGTCACTTGCTTCGGTTTTGGTTCCGGCAAGCGGGCAAAGCCAAGCTGAAGTCCGACGAATAAAGCGACGAGCGACAAACTGATGACGAATACGTATTCCTTGCGCATCCCTTCCTCCTCCTCATCCTTCGAATGTGTCGCGCATCCCTTTTGGATCATTGACGATGACGGCGTCGACACCGATTCGTTGCATCTGCCGGACATCCTCGACCGTCTTCGGAGTGTAAACCCGGACCGTGACGTCTTGCGCGTGAGCGAACGCAACGTCCGCTTCCGTCACCCGTCGATAATCGGGATGGATACCGGTCGCACCAATTCGGAGGGCTTGTTCTTCCGGATGATAGATCGGATACGGATAGAGAATCGCTGTCTCAACGCGTGGGTCGAGCTTTTGGATCAAGGCAACCGAATAATGGTTGAACGAACTGAATAACAGCCGGTCGGTCGCGATGCCGTGTGCGGCACAGCGTTCAAGGACATACGCTTCAAGCCCGTCATAGCGGATCGTATCCGTTTTCAGCTCGATGTTGAGCCGCAGGGTCACTGGTGCAAGGATTGCGAGGACTTCGTCAAGCGTTGGAATCTTCGTCTTGATCGGTTCCCCTTTGAATCGTGCTCCAGCATCCAGAGCCTGCAGTTCAGCAACCGTCATGTCGATGACACGTCCTGTCCCGTTCGTCGTCCGGTTGACGGTCTCATCGTGAATAATGACACCGACACCGTCCTTTGAGAAATGGACATCGAATTCGACCCCATCGACGTCGTCTTCAATCGCAGCAGCGATGGCTTCGAGCGTGTTCTCCGGAAAACGGTCACTGACGCCGCGGTGTGCAAACCACAACATCAGAGTGCCTCGACGACACGCGTGTATTTCTTCGTCAAGTAGTTGACGAGTGGTGCGACAGAGATCGATTGCCCCGTTGCTGCTTCGATCAGTTCAGCCGGTGTCTTCGATTTCCCGTGACGGTGGATGTTCTCTTTCAGCCAGCCTTTGATTGGAGCGAGTGTTCCCGCCGCGATCAGACCATCGACGTTATCGACGTCACGACGAAGCGCTTCGTTGAGCTGTGCCGCATAGACGAGACCGAGCGCGTAACTTGGGAAGTAACCGAACGAGCCACCTGACCAATGGACGTCCTGTAAGACGCCTTTTGCGTCACTCGGCACATCCACACCGAGATACTCTTTATAGAGGCGGTTCCATTCTTGCGGAAGATCCTTGACTTCGAGCTCTTTCGTCATCAAGCGTTTTTCCAGCTCATAGCGGATGATGATATGAAGCGCATACGTCAATTCATCGGCTTCGATCCGAATCAGTGACGGTTTTACTTCATTGACCGCGGCATAGAAGCGTTCGAACGGAACGTCAGCCAGTGACGGAATCGCTTGTTGTAAGCCATGATAACGTGCGTCGAGGAAACCTTGGTTGCGTCCGATGAAGTTCTCAAAGAACAGTGATTGTGATTCGTGAATCCCCATCGAAGCCCCGTCACCAAGACCGAGTGAATCGAGTTCCGGTTCGATCCCTTGCTCATACGTCGCGTGTCCGGCTTCATGCATCGTGCCGAAGACAGAGTTCCGGTAGTCGTTCTCATCGTATTTCGTCGTGATGCGTGCGTCCTTCCGGTTGATCGTCGTCTGGAACGGATGGACCGTCTCATCCAAGCGACCAGACGTGAAATCATAGCCGATATCGCGGAGCCACTCTTGGTTCAAGGCGATCTGTGTCTCGCGGTCCGCTGACCAATCAAGCGTCGGGAAGTCTTTTCCTTCGAGCTGACCGAGCAAACCAATGATTGCTTGACGAAGTTCTGCGAACAACGGATCAAGTGTCGCGACCGTCATCCCCGGCTCATAATCATGGAGCAATGCGTCATATGGGTGCGCGTCATAGCCCCAGTACTCGACGAACTGGCGCTCCATCGCGACGATTTTCTCGAGGTATGGTTCGAACATCGACCAATCGTTTGCGTCCTTCGCCTTTTCCCAGACGCTCTCTGCCTCAGAGATCAACGTGATGAACGTTTGGTACTCGGCTTCTGGAATCTTCGAGTCGCGATCGAATGCCTCTTTTGCTTTTGCGAACGAGATCGCTTCGATGCCCGTCAGCGTCTCTTGCTCCATTGCTGCTAGTAATTGTTGGTATGTTTCGCCTGTCCGGCGACGGAAGCTCTCTGTCGAGAGGAATCCGATCGACGCGGAACGGTTTGCTGCGCCTTGATCCGGCATGTATGTCCGCATGTCCCAGTAAAGTAATGCGACGGCTTCTTCGTATGCGCGAAGACCATCGAAATGGTCGCGCCATTGTTGTGTCGTTGACATGATTAAAAACCCCCTTGAAGTATGTAACAGTGTAACATTTTTAGCATATCACATAATGTTCAAAACTTTCACACACAAGTGATTTTTGAAACTTTTCCTGTCAGATGAGCGTATAATGGGTATAAGAAATGAAGGAGGAAAGGAAGTGACACCATTGAAAACTGACGCTGAGTTAGCGCAATTGATCCAATTGAAAGAAACAGGCTTCGTTTGTACGATCGAGCATCTTCCGAGTGAACTTGACTTAATCGGGACAGGACGAAGTGCGTTCGTCTTTCGCATCCGCGGCACGGATCGCGTCATCAAGAAATTTTACCCGTCGTTTCGAACGCTCGCTGATCTCGAAGGGAGCATCTACGCACAGTTGACTGATTTTCCGACGTATGCGCAAGTCTACGAATACGGTGCCGATTATATCGTGCTTGAATACATTGAAGGTCAAACGTTATTTGAATGTCTCGTCAGCGGGACGTTCATCCCAGAATCCGTCTTAACGACAGTCGATACGGCTTTAGCACAAGCACGATCCGTCGGTTTGAACCCATCAGACATCCATTTACGCAATATCCTTTTGACCGCTAACGGAACACGAATCATCGACGTCGCTCGGTTCCGTCAAACGGAACCGTGTACACAATGGGATGATTTGAAAAAGGCGTATCATTATGTGTATGCAAAACCGTTCTTCCCGAAAAAGTTGAGCGAGACGTTCCTCAATACGATTGCCGACGTCTATAAGGGACGATTATTCGAATCGATCCGAAAGACCGGTTAACGAAAAAGCGCGCTGGATTTCTATAAAAGAGAATCAGCGCGCTTTTTGTATGTAGCCATAGAATCTAATAGGCAAATGACCTGTCTTAGTGATTTTCGGTCTGTAAACATTAAAATCATTTATACGGTCAGTGAAATAAATTCACTTCGAATAAACAAGTCGAAAGACGATCATACTGGCGACGGCTAAGAGACGTTCATTCGTGTCACAGTCAAAGACGAGTCGCGCTCCGTGCCGTGACCCCGTCGCGATACAGTCCCCGTTTTGATAGACACCGATTTTTCGCGTAAGCGTCGAGGACCGAATCTGATACGCCTGATCGGCATACGAGACAAGTAACACTTCTTGCAGTCGTAATTGTTGTCGCAGTGCCGCATCGGTGCGGATTGTTCCGACATCGCGTCCGTCTTTGCGAATCACAAAATGTGTCGTATTGCGTAGCCACTCCGTCCTTGTCTCTTTAATTTGTAATTTTTCCCCGTCTCCTTCGAATGTTACGTCGAGGAAAAATGATTCAAACTTTTCGAAGCGCGCAAGGATTGCCTGCCACCACGTGGCGTAACGACGTGAGAACGTCAGCCATCGTTCATGCGCGAGAAAGACCGTATTCGTCTTTCGGCTCGCCCGGTCCGCTAAGCGAACGGATACTCCCTCTTCTACTCCTCGATAACGTAAATCGCAACGGATTTGCCACCATTCGACTCCACCGATAACGAAAGCGACGCCCGTTAAACCGAGTAATCCGTACAACTCACGTGGAGCGAGTTCCCCTGTCATCAAATAATGTCCAATCAAAGCGAAAAAGCATAAAACAATCAGTAGTATACTCTGAACCATAAACCATTCACACCTCCACTTTCATTTTTCCATAAAGCGACAAAAAATCCTCCTTTCACGTAGAAAGGAGGGATCACTTATAGAGTTGCTGCGACTTCTTGTAAGTCATCCGCTGTCTCAGCAATCGCTTCTGCAATCTTACGCATACCTTCGATCGTTCCGGCGACATCCTTCGTATCGGTCGATAGTTCATGAATTTGCCGCGAGACCGCATCCGTCTGTTCTGAAATCCGTGAGAAGGCACGGACGACTTGTTGCATCTCCGTCGTCGTTCGGACAACCGCTGTCTCCGTCGTTCCCATCCGCTCTGAGACGACGAGCATCTTTTGCGTGATTTCTTGGGCGATCCGCGACGTCTCGGCTGCCGACTGTTTACTCTCTTCAGCGAGTTTCCGAATTTCTTGCGCCACGACGGTAAATCCGCGCCCCATCTCCCCGGCACGCGCCGCTTCGATCGAGGCGTTCAAGCTGAGTAGGTTCGTCTGATCGGAAATCGTCGTCACCATCCCGGCGATCCGCTCGATTTCCTGCGACAGACGAGACAGTTCAGCGACTTGTTCAGTCGTCCGTGATAAATCCGCGACGACATGCTCAAAGCGACGTGTCTCCTCTTCGACGAGGACGACACCTGCTTCTGCTTCACTGACCGCTTCCGTCAACTGAATCGAAATCGCGTCTGTCGTCGTCGAGACGTGTTTGGCGTGACGTTCAATCTCCTGGAAGTTCGCTGACGACTCCTCACTCATCGCGGCAAGCTCTTCGGTCGATTTTTGAACGCCATCTCCGACGTGCCGTTTGGCTGTCGCGATCGCTTGGCGTTCCTCATCGATTTGATCCTCATACATCGTCATGACGATCTGTTGCTCGAGGTTGAAGAGTTTCCCCGCTGCCCGCATGATCCGGACACGTTCGACTTCTGGCCAATCACTGCCGTCAATCTTCTCACTGAGGACGTTCCAGACTTTTTGGAAGGCGGCGATATACCATTTATTATGCAAACCGATTTGAACATGCCGCTCAGCGATTCGGCGCCGAGCTTCGATGTAGTCCATCGTCACCTGACCATCGAACATTTGTAGGATGTGCCGGGCGAGAGTACCTTTCAATCGTTCGAGCGTCGAATGCTGTTCAATCAAATGCCGGAGAGACGGAACACGAACCAGCTCCTCGTAGAACGCGTCGACCATGCTCGGCATCCAACGGGATACATCTTCGCGGATGACCCGGACAATTTGTAAATCGACTGCTTCTAGACCGATTAAACGTAATTGTTCATGTAAGGATGTCGGAACGTTCAACACGACATGAGCGCGTTCGCCTTCGATGCGCACATCGAAGGACGGTGATGCTGATTTCGCGAACCATTTCATATGCTTCTCTCCCTCATTCATAGATGGACTTCATTTTCTTTATCGTCACCTATAATTGACATTTGAATGGCTATCATTCGAAAATCCAAAATTTTCATATGGAATTTCCCGTCATGATTGGTACTTTTAATGTGCGACACTCGCCCATTTCCTCAAGCATTCTAGGTAAGTACCATTCAAAAAATGGAAAATTTGACCGATATCTATTTAACACTTCTCGCTTTTTAACTTAAGGAGGTCCGTTCAACTCATGTGGCGTTACTTCTCTTTCATCGTCTTTCCTGTATTCCTGGTTTTCTATGGTTGGATTCGTTTTGGACCTGCTGAAGAGTGGGCACACTTGATTGGAATCAACGTCTTTCATATGATGGCGGGTCTGATTGCCGCCTATTGGATGATTCGCGCACGCATTGAACAGCGCAATCCACACCTCCGTTTTCTAAGTTTCTTGTTCGCGGGTCTTCTATTACACGTCCTCGGGAATGGTCTATGGCTGTTCCTTCAATTGACAGACGGACGGGTCGATGCACCGATTGCCTCGACCATTCTTTGGTGTTCGTCTTATTTCAGCTATGTCTTAGCGCTAATCACGAAGATGCGTAGCATCGGATTGAACTTCACGAATAAGAACTACATCTTCAATTTAGTCGTGTTCATGACGACGGCTTTCGTCATGAGCGACTATTATTTATTGCAACCCTATTTTGAGATCCTGAATCCCTCGCTCGAGCGAACGATCTCCACCTTCGGATTTCTCATTGCTGATGTGTTACTCCTCTTTTTCAGTGCGATTTTGTATTACCATGTTCGTTATAACCAAGGAAAACCGCATCACCGTTTTCTCGTCGTTGGTTTTTTGTTTCAAGTGTGCGGTGATGTCATGCTTACCGTCTTTACGTTTAACAACAGTCCGTTTCTTGAACATCTCGTCGATGTTTTCTGGGTCATCGCGCTTCTGTCCATCGGATGGAGTGGTCATTTAGAAGGAAGACAGCATCCGCAACAAGAACGACTCTTTCGTTCTCAGCGAACGGTAACGGAACGCGATTTCATCTTGCCTTATGTCAGCATCGGTTTACTAACAGGGTTCGTCTTATCGACTTATGACTGGTACCTCAATATTCTATCGAGCGGTTGGCTGCTCTTATTCTTTCTTGTTCTCGGTCGGCAAATCTTTACGTTACGTAGCAACAATCGATTGCTAAACGAAGTCTCATTCATCGCTTACCACGATTCGCTGACACAGCTCGCGAATCGGCAACACTTCATCGAACGGCTTACGAACGACTTACCGCGTTCTTTTGCGGCCGTCTCGCTTGATTTACATCGTTTGACGATCGTCAATGATACGATGGGGCATGCGACGGGAGATCGTGTGTTGGTCGAGACCGCGAATCGACTTCGGCTGTTGCGTCACGATGACCTGGAAATCTACCGAATCGGTGGGGATGAGTTCGCGCTCATCCTTCCATACGCGACAAATGATTCGTTGACCGCTCTTGAACAGGCTTTATTACACCAATTCGAGCGCCCGTTCCGAATTCGCGGATATTCGATTCAAGTCACCATCCATGCTGGTAGTTGTCTCATCGAAGACACTTCCGTGCACCAGGACATTCTTCCTTGTCTTGATACGGCACTTCTTCAAGCGAAACAACAAGGACCGATGCACTGCGTCCGGTATGATGAACGACTCCATCAATGGTTCATTCGGAAAATCCAGCTAGAAATGGATATGCCGGCAGCAATCGAGAACGATCAATTCCAACTGGTCTATCAGCCAAAAGTCGATTTGATGACGAACCGTCCGATCGGTATGGAAGCACTCGTTCGCTGGCATCATCCAGTCTTTGGTTTGATTTCTCCCGTCGAATTCATCTCGATCGCTGAAGAGAGCGGTCATATCATCGCTCTTGGACGCTGGATTCTAAAGACGGCATGCCGCAGAACATTTGACTGGCATGAGCAAGGCTATCCGCTAATCGTCGCCGTCAACATCTCCGTTCCCCAGTTCAAGGATCAACATTTCCTAAACATGATTGAAGAGACCTTGTCTGAGACGAACTTATCTCCAGCTTATCTGGAACTCGAAATTACCGAGAGCGTCTTACAAGACGTCACAGATAGCAGCAAGATGTTACATTCGTTGCGCGATCAGGGAATTCACTGTGCCATCGATGACTTCGGAACCGGTTTCTCTTCTTTATCCATCCTGCATCAACTGCCAGTTCATGCGCTGAAGATTGATAAATCATTCGTCGACGATTGTCCGGAAACAACGGGTGGAGCTGCTTTACTCCCACATATCATCGCAATGGGACAAACGATTGGTCTGACGATGATCGCAGAAGGTGTCGAAAACGAGGCGCAGCACTTGTATCTTAAATCCGTCGGATGTCACATCGGTCAGGGGTATTACTATGCGCGTCCTTTATCGGAAGAAGCTTTTTCTCTGTATTTGAAGGAACAGTTACCGTCAACCGAATCCAATCTCCCCTCCGCTCAATAAACAAGACCCGCCTGTTTAGTAGATTGAACTACTAAGCAAAACGGGTCTTTCTGTTAGCTTGACGGCAAGGTCAACTTGACATCCTGAATCTGATATTGGGCAGAACGCAAGATCTCAAGCGTAAACGCCTCATCTGCGACGATCGTTCCCTCTTCAAAAGCAGCCGTACGTGATTGGATATACCCACCGATCGTGTCGACCGCCTCTGCTTCAGTGAACCGAAGACCAAATCGTTCTTCAATTTCAACTAATAGGACAGTACCCGCTAAGCGGTACGAGCCGTCCGGTAACTGTTCGATTTCGGCTTGCTCCGCTTCATCGAATTCATCACGGATATCACCGACGATTTCCTCCAAAATATCCTCCATCGTGATCAAACCGGATGTCCCACCATACTCGTCGATGACGAGAGCGATGTGTGACCGTGTCTGCTTCATCTTCAAGAGTGTTTCTTGCAGCGGTGTCAATTCCGAGACGACCGGCAACGGTTTAAGGAACGATGCAAGTTCTCGTTCGTCTTGTACCGCGTGATGGGCGAGCACTTCCTTGACGTTGATATAACCACTGATCCGGTCCTTATCCGTTCCCTCACTGACCGGGTAACGTGTATACGGATTGTCAGACATCGTCTGTAATAGATTTTCCCAACTCATCTCGTCCGAAATGACCATCATGTTCATCCGTGGCACCATGATGTCGCGCGTGACACGCTCATCAAACGCAAAGACGTTTTGCATCAAGGCGAGTTCCGATTGATTGATCTCACCACTTTGAAAACTTTGAGCCATGATGATCTTCAACTCTTCTTCGGAATGGGCTTGTTCGTGACCGGCTGGTTTCACACCGAACATCCGCAAGAGGACACGGGCCGAACCGTTCATGATCCAGATGAACGGATACATGATCTTACCGAATACATAGAGTGAAGGAGCTAGCAGTAACGTCATCCGTTCCGCATACTGGATCGCAAGCGTCTTCGGTGCGAGCTCTCCGATGACGACGTGGAGAAACGTCACGAAGATGAAAGCGATACTGTATGAGAGAATCGTTGACAGCGCAACCGCGACACCGAGTTCATCAAAGACCGGTGTCAACAATTTCTCGACGGTCGGTTTCCCAAGTGCACCAAGACCAAGTGCAGTAATCGTAATACCGAGCTGACAGGCCGACAAGTAATAATCCAGGTCACCTGCGACCTTCTTCGCAAGTACCGCTCCCTTTTTTCCTTCTTGCACCATCTGGTCGAGACGTGACATCCGGACTTTGACGACAGCAAACTCCGATCCGACGAAAAACGCAGTCAAACCAATCAATACGACGAGCAACAACAAATTCAGTGTTAAGACGATGTCCAACTTGTATCCCCCTAGAAGCGGGGGATCACCTCCTTTTGATTTTAAACTGTACAGTATAACGTGACACTTGATAAGAGTGTACGATGCTTTTTCTTCAAACGCAACCAATATCACTTTGTTGAAGTTCAGACGACCATTAATCATGTACCTGTAATACTAGGTTTCTCTTATTTAGTTACCGGTTATATAAGAGCTATGCGCGTAAGAAACTTGAGATGAAGCTTTTATATTCATGAACATCTTGAACTTGAAAGACCAATTTGGGGAGAGGTAGTGCTTATTATGGAAAAAACAAACAGAGGCTTTTCGTCGCATTTCCGAGCGGAAGCGGACGGAGCAGGTCGTAATATCTCATGGAGCTCTATTTTTGCAGGTGTGGTATCATTTCTATCTTTATTGATCTTATTTAGTTTAATCGGTTCAGCAATCGGACTCGGCGTCACGGACGTCACGTCGAATAACCCGTTTGACGGTGTCGGAACCGGCTTGATCATCTGGGCAATCCTTTCATTGCTCATCTCGCTGTTCGTTGCCGGATTCGTCTCCGGTGTGACGTCGGCACGTGCCGGTCTCGTCCACGGTTTCTTGACATGGTCGACAAGCGTCATCTTACTGTTCGCTCTCTTGACGTTCACGACGGTCAATACGTTACAATCCGTTGGTTCATTACTCGGAACAGTTGGTGGTGCGGCAGGTAGCGGCATCGGATCCGTTGCTTCAACCGCTCAAGACGCTGCGACGAAAGGATTCGATTCGATTACGAAAAACGTTTCACAAGTTGATACGAAAGAACTTGAAGGGAACGTTGACGAAATCTTAAAAGATACGGACATCAAAGAATTGCAACCAGGTTACTTGCAGAACGAACTTGACGCTGTTCAAGAAGACGTCACGGCTGCTGGTAAGGAAGCGATCACGAAACCAGAGAACTTCGATACGATCGTCCAGGATCTCGGTGATTCGTTGACAGCACGAGCTGAAAAAATCGAGAAATCAGTCGATGAAGATAAAATCGCTGATGCTGTAGCGAAAAACACCGATTTGACAGGTGCTGAAGCGGAAGAAGCGACGCAAAACATCGTTGATGGTCTCAACACGGCAACAAAAGAAACGACGCAACAAATTGAAACTGCTAAACAAACGCTTGATGAAACATCCTCTGACCTCAAGAAAACGGTTCAAGATGTCCGCGAGCAAACGGAACAAGCGACACAAACAGCGTCAAAAGTTTCGATCTGGGCGTTCGTCGGACTGCTTCTGACTCTTATCTTCACGTCATTCGCAGGAATAGTCGGCTCACGCGTCGCAACACGCGGTCGTGTCATGAATAAATAATGATTCTTCCTTAACTGATTCCGCCTTCGCGGAGTCAGTTTTTTGTGCGGTAAGACAATCTGATTGACTACATTTGAAATTTGCTGTTACAGTGTTACCTAACGACCGTTAGGAAGGTGATTCATCTGAAAGCCCAACAATTGTTACAGACGAGCATCCATCATTTTGCTGCGCATGGCTATGAAGGGGCATCGCTGCAAGAGATCGCGACAGAGGTCGGTATTAAAAAGCCATCGATCTATGCGCACTATAAAGGGAAGGACGACCTGTTCCTGCAAGCGACGACGTATGCCTTGCAAGAACAAAAGCGCCGCTTTGCGACGTATTTCACGAGTACGCGGCAGCAGCCGCTCGAGCAATCGCTGCACGGCTTCTTCGATTGGTTCATTTCGGAACAGCAAGACGATATCCTGATGCGATTCATCCTTCGGGCTGCCTATTTTCCACCGGAGAAGCTCGAACAAGAAATGACGGACCGCTTTAATCCGTTTTTCGATTCACTGCACGATCTATTAACGCGATTACTACGCGAACGAGACCGAACGGAACAGATTCTCTATTCGACGGATTACAAAAGTGCCGCTCTCGCCTATCTGACGGTTGCGGAAGGTACGCTGACGGAACTCGTCTACAACGGTGTCGACGCGTTTCACGCTCGACAGCAAGCTGTCTGGCCGATCGTCTGGCGCGGTATGTCAAAAACGATTTAATTCTATTGAGGTGAACTATGCAAAACAATACATTGATTTTAAGTACACTCCTGCTCAACTTATTCATTGCCTTTTTAGGCATCGGACTCGTCATTCCCGTCACACCGACGATCATGAACGAGTTGAACATCTCGGGGGCGACGGTCGGTTACATGGTTTCCGCCTTCGCCTTTGCGCAACTGATTCTTTCACCACTCGCGGGACGTGCCGTCGACAAGTACGGACGTAAACCGATGATCATCATCGGTTTATTCATCTTCAGCATGTCCGAGCTCTTATTCGGTCTCGGTCAAAGCGTCGAAGTCCTGTTCGCGTCACGGATTCTCGGTGGTGTCAGCGCTGCTTTCATCATGCCAGCCGTCACGGCATTCATCGCTGATATCACGACGAACGAAACTCGTCCGAAAGCGCTCGGATATATGTCTGCTGCCATCTCGACCGGTTTCATCATCGGACCGGGGATTGGTGGGTTCCTCGCTGACCTCGGCTCGCGGACACCGTTCTTTTTTGCTGCTGCGTTCGGTTTAACAGCGATGGTGTTATCCGTCTTTACGCTTAAGGAACCGGAACGTCACTACGAGACAACGACGGTCAAACAACAGACCGGTTTCCGGAAAGTCTTCAGTCCGCTCTATTTCATCGCTTTTCTTGTCCTATTGATCTCATCGTTCGGTCTCGCCTCATTCGAGTCGTTGTTCGCCTTGTTCGTCGACCGGAAGTTCGGCTTCACAGCGAAGGACATTGCGCTTGCGATTTCTCTCGGTGCGATCGTCGGCGTCATCGTCCAAGTCGGACTGTTCGATCGTTTGACACGCTGGTTCGGTGAGATTCGCTTGATCCGGTACAGCTTGATCGGTTCGACACTGCTCGTCGTCTTGATGACGTTCGTGACGAACTATCTCTCGATCATTCTCGTGACGATGGTCGTCTTCGTCGGTTTCGACTTGATGCGCCCCGCTGTCACGACCTATCTTTCGAAGATTGCTGGAAATGAACAGGGATTCGTCGGCGGAATGAACTCGATGTTTACGAGCATCGGCAACATTCTCGGACCGATCGTTGGTGGACTACTCTTTGACGTCAATTTGAACTATCCGTTCTATTTTGCGACAGCCATGCTCGCAGTCGGTATTTTCCTGACGTATTTCTGGCGTGCACCACGCGCTGAAGCCACCGAAGCAGATCGATTGTCTTCTTAAAAATACAGCCCCGTTTCCATCACTGGAAGCGGGGCTGTTTTTATGTCAGTAACAATTCCTTTAATCGACCGGGCGACGTTATGGTATACGTCGCAACGGTCTGACTCGTATGTTCGCTTATTAAACACGTCTTGATACCGGCACGATGTCCGGCTAAGACGTCGAGTTCCCGGTCTCCAATCATGATCGTCTCGTCTCGTGCCATCTGGTGCCGATCGATCAAGTACGTGACAGCTTCCGGATCCGGTTTTCGGGCGAATCCATCCGGTGCCGTCAATACGTCTTGAAAATGATGCGTCATCCCATGTTTTGCAAGCAACGCATGAATCGATGTTCCGCGATGAGTGACGATATGATGCGTCGCACCTCTCGTCGATAACGCCTCTAGCAGTTCACGGATTCCGAGAAACGGTTCAGACTGTTCTTGTTCAATCATCATCTTTTGTTGCTTGTAGTTCAGAATGAATGCTTCGGACACATCAAACGTCTCATACGTCGTTTTTGCCGAGATCGCCATCAGCTCTGCGACTTGCTCGCGTTCGACCGTTCGTCCCTCACGCTCGAGTAATTCCACGAACACATCGACTAACACCGGATATGTATCAAACAAGGTGCCATCAAAATCCCAAATGAAGTGTTTCAACATCTGTCTCTTCCTCTCCCATGCGATTTACTCTGTCAAAGACGGCTTGCCCGTCCATCTCGACTTTCCATTTGCTGTGATCAAGACCTTCGCCAGAAATACGGATTCCGACCTGACCGGGTCGACCCATCTCGTGTCCTTGTTCGACGATGATCGCAGTTTCCGTTTCAAGTGGCTGGATGAATTTTCGGTAGTAGACGCCCATCACACCACTCGCCGTTCCCGTAACCGGATCTTCGATGCTTCCTGCTCCCGTTGCTGAGAAGTGACGTCCGTGCATCGTCGCTTGTCGGTCATATGTATCGAGACAAATCGGATGAATCGAGGCTTGTGGGAGATCGGTCAACACGGTGGTAAAGCGTTGGTTATCCGGCACCATCCGGTGAAAGTCCTCAAGTCGACGAATCGGGAGGAGCAGTGTCCAGTTCCCAGTACTGCCGTATACGATTGGCCATCGGTCATCGAGATGTGTCAATTCGAGACCAATCGCGGCTAGAACGTGCTTTATGTCACCGTCAAACTGATGTAATTGTGGTCGTCCCTGTTGCAAGCGAAACATTCCGTTCGCTAAACGCATCACGGGCAAGATGCCTGACTTTGTCTCGATCTGACATGCCGTAGATAAACGGATCTTTGAATCAAGTGCCGTCAATGCGGCAATCGTACCATGTCCGCATAAGTCCATTTCCCGTTCCGGTGCAAAGTAGCGCATGCGGTAGTCCGCTTGCTCGGATGACAAGACGAACGTCGTCTCGGTAAAGCCATTCGTACGCGCGATTCGTTGCATTTCCGACTCAGTCAATTGATCGGCGTCTAAGACGACCCCAGCTGGATTACCGCTTCCTGGCGTCGTCGTGAACACATCATAATGTAGCGTCTCGATCATTTTTTTACTCCTCTCTTTTCTAAATAGCGTTCAACGGATCGTATGGCCCCTTCTAAGTGTCCACCATGACTCGGATTGGTCTCTGTCCCAATCAGTGAAATCGCTGCATGCTCCACTCCGAGATTGATAGCATGATATGCCGGGAAATCCACGAGCGGTGCTGCATCAGCTCGTGTTGCTGTCCAACTATCCGTCGACCAGTCTTTATACGCCCAACCAATCGACTGACGCGCTTGTTCACCGAACAGACGAACCAGCTGCGCGAGTACCGTTTCCTTGATTTCCGCCTCGGTCAATAACTGTCGTTCACGTGCCGGCGTCCGGAAAAAACCGAACAACGCTCCTGATCCATCTTGTGGGGAAGCGTCATGAATCTCCTGCACCATCCCAGTCCAGCTGATTGCCTGACCGGACCAGCCCGAATCACGCCAAAACGGTCTTTCGTAAAGAACAAGACATTTTGCTTGCTGCGCCATCCAGGTCGGTAATGCTTCGAGTTCATCCAGGACTGCTTCAGGTAAAGCTGGCACATACGATAGTCTTGCCGCTAAACGTGGTGGGAGTGCGAGAACGATCTCATCGAACGGTTGACTCTTCCTTCCTGAACTGATGACCCTCCGGTTCGTGACATCAATCTGACTGATCGGAGACTTGAGTCGAATCGTTCCCGGTCTGAGTCGTGCAGCAAGTGCCGTAGCAACGGAGCGGATTCCGTCACGAAGGCGAAGCGCCGTCGGTTGATTCGCAACCACATGCGACTCGATTCCGTCAGCCCGTTCGAGTCGAAGCGCACCCGTCGTGTATTGTTCCAGTGTCGGTAAATCGAATCGATGGATCAAATCAACCATCAGTGGTTCACTGTCCGGCCAAAACCAAGTCGGTCCAAGATCAAACGCATATGCTTGTCCAGCTAGGTCGAAATCGACCGTCTCAATTCTCCCACCGATTCGGTCGCGTGCTTCATAGATCGTCACGTCGTGTCCAAGCTCCTGCATACGCGTCGCGAGATATAAACCACTGATTCCTGCTCCAATGATGGCAACGTTCATTTTACTTCATCCTCTCGATTTGAGATGCTTGTTTTAGTATACCGGAACACGCGAAAAAACAAGGACGTGACGTCCTTGCCTTAGGATGATTGCATTTGCTGCCAGTCGTCTTCTTCACCAATTGATTGAACCCATTCGATCGGAACATACAAGGATCGGGCAATCGCTTCGTCCGTCTTCCCCAGTTTTCGCAACAGATGGACGATCCGAATCCTTCGTTCGAGCTCCCGGTCATCCGGTATCAGTTCAGGCATCATCTTCTCTTCTCCTTTCCACTGAATCGGCGATGGCGTTTTCAACAGAATACCCCATAACTATCTGAATATTCCGATTGATGTGCAGAAGCGAGGATTTTTGATAAAGTTCAGGGATAGATAACAGAAAGGAATTCATCGCTTTTTGTAGAAACATATTGAATAGGTGCAACAATAGGATTTCTTGCGTCAACCAAACAGAATAGGAGTATGCATATGATTAAACATAACGCACTATTTCGTCTGTCGATCGGCTTGTTGCTAACTGGTGTCTTTGGCGGTATCATTTTAGATGCCATCGGCTTCTTTCCGCACACGACAGCTTACATATTAAGCATCCCGATTGCTTCGAATAGCACGGATTTTTGGCTAGGATGGATTTTATCCGGTATGATGATCACTGGGCTGGTCACGCTTTTCTTATCCTTACGTCATCATCAGGGATGGACGACGTTCGTCTGTCTCATGGCTGTCATTTTGACACCTTACGTATTTTAATGTTCACGTAGGCTTCAAATGACTGATCCCAAAAAATGACGCGTCTTTTCACGCCCTTTCCTCAGGCGAGACACAATTCAGTTTTCCCGCTCCGTTCGAGCAGGAAAACGGGTCTTGTTTGTCTCTGACAGCGCAAAATCGCGCTTTTTCCTGTAGGAGTGGCGTGTAATGCGTCATTTTTTTATATCCGGAAGAAGGATCAGAGAAGCGTTTTGTTCACTCGACATCGCTTCCTAGGGAAAAACAAGCAGGAGCGACCCTGCAGCGAAGCGAAGCGGCTCGATGCTTTTCCCAGGAAAACGATTCGAGATGAACAAAAAAAAGCGCAATCCTTTTTGTTAAAAGAAAAATTACGCTTTGTCTTCAGTCTGAGGAGTTGACTTTTGAGTCAGCTCCATTTTTTACATATATGACGTAAAGTCTACTTTACAAAATGTAAACCCAACTTTACAATGTAAACAACTGGAAAGGAGGTCGTCAGATGAAACTGACGAACCATGTCCGCCTCTATCGTCAACAGCACAAGTGGACACAAGAGCAGTTCGCTGAACGAATCGGTGTGACACGACAAACTGTCATCTCACTTGAAAAAGGAAGCTATACGCCGTCGCTCTTACTCGCGATGCAGATTGCCCGCGTCTTTGATTGCCCGATCGAGGAACTATTTCAATTAGAGGAGGAATCCTGATGAAACGTGTCGTCACTCAATCTTTACTTAATTGTTGTCTCTACTTTTTAGCTGCTTATCTCATTAGTGCCATTCATGCGAACCTACAACTATTTCAAGATGATCCGGTATCCGGTACGGGATTGTCGCTGGAATTGAATCTAATGAGTGTCCTTCCAGTGCTAGTGATTGCGATTGTCCTTTCGATCGTCAGCTATTTCTTACGAGAAGACCGTACAAGTTCGTTTGCAACAGCAGAATTTTCCGACTCCGACGAACGTGAGGCACTGATCACCGGTAAAGCAACTCGTGCAGCGTATGTTGCTTTCATGATCAGCCTTCCCGTCCTAATGATTGCCTTTTTGTTCGAGCAACCGTTACTTCAACTGTATCCAGCGTTTCCGTTCTATGCGATTGCTCTTGTCTTATCGATCGGAACACTTACGTACATGTCAGCTTGGATTGTGCACGTCCGGCGTTAAAGTCGCTTGACGAAGAAGTATTGAGATTGTCCAATCGATGGATGATCGGTCAGTCGTCCATACTCTTCATAACCATGCTTGCGGTAAAAGTCTGGTGCTTGAAAATCAAACGTGTCCAAAAGGACTTTCGTACACCTTGCTTCCTTCGCATATCCTTCGATAGCTTGCAGCAGGCGGGTTCCGACACCTGCCTGTCGTGCTGTATCGCTCACCCAAAGGAACTGGACATGAATATGTTGCCAACCGTAAGACGCGGTAATTCCTCCGATGCATTCGCCCTTCTCGTTAGATGCTGTAAAACAAAGTTCTTCCGATTGTTCATATAAGGCTTTAGGAACATGTTGCCGATTGTAGGCAATCAATTGCTCGCGGATGAATGTCCTATCTTCCTTCGTTCCAGTTTGAATTTTCATTTCTTCTCTCCTTAAATTTACAAATGATACCATCCCTGCCATAATGATAGCATATTCCATCTAGAACGGAGGATTACATATGCAGACGATGCACCACTCGTTCGATACACAACGGTACCAGATTCGACCGGCTCGACTCAGTGACGCTGAAGCCCTCGCTGAACTCCGCCAAACACTCGATGCGGAAACGGAATACTTCGACCGAATGCCTGGTGAGGACGTGATGACCGCGACGGATTTCGCAGATCAGTTGCGCGATTCCTCGGTTCCGGATCGTATCCTCGTCGTCGAGCGCGATGGACGACTCATCGCCTACGCCCGATGTCGTGGTTTTCATTTAAAACGTTTCGCGCACAAGGCATCATTTGGACTCGGTGTACTTCAATCCGACTGGGGGCAAGGAATCGGTACCCAACTGCTGGAACGAATGATTGCTTGGGCAAAAGCGCAATCCCTGCAAAAAATTCAGCTCGAAGTCGTCGAGACGAACCTCGGCGCCATTCGCCTCTATCAGCGACATGGATTTCAAGAAGAAGGACGACTGCGTCATGACCGGTTATTATCGGACGGTTGCTTTTACGATACGGTGTTGATGGGCTTACAGCTATGAGTCTTTCATTATCGATTGCGACATATAACATCTGGCATCACCCGCACAAACGACAAGAACGGTTCGAGGCGTTATGCGCGGAGATCAAGCAACACCAACCGGACATTCTCCTCCTGCAAGAAGTCATGTCCACGTTTCATCCGGATGAACCATTCGTCTCGATCGCTGAGCACCTCGCAGAGGCGACCGGTTATCCGTATATGATGATGGATCCTTACATGGATTCACCAGATGAAGGACTTGCTATCCTGACGAAATTGCCGTTTGAACGAACGGATTCGAGTGCCGCTGCGACAGCAAACATCAACCACCACTGTGCGATTCGGATCCCGTTTTCGATTGACGGTATTCGTTTTGCCGTGACGAACATTCATTTCAATTGGCGTGCTTCAGACATTCGACTCGATCAACTTCGATTCGTCAACGAATGGATTGCCTCACAGACGGATGACACGACGATCGAGTTCTTAGGCGGTGACTTTAATGACTTTCCGGAGTCTCCCCTGCATCGGGTCGCGTTACACGAGTGGGTCGATCTTGCTGACAGTTACGCGACGCGAACCGGTCAACTCGCTGCAACGACTTTAAATCCCGTGACAAACCCTTATGCCAAAAAGAATGACGGCGTCACGACACCTTCCCGGTACGATTGGTTACTCTGTCAGCGTTCGCCTCTACCTGTGACCTTACAGCACGTCCAGCTGATCGGAGAACATCGACTGCCGCATCACCTTATACCGAGCGATCATTACGGTGTCCTCGCTCATGTGACGCTACACTAAGACAATAGGTCTACACCCGTTACGGGCGCAGACCTATTGTTTATTTTTTATATTCTTTTTCGGTTCCGTCTGAGAATTCGATTTCAACCTCTAAGCGGGAAGCATCTTGAATCGCAAACACACGCTCAACCTCACTGATGACCTCTTTTTCAGATGTCTCCGCATCAATCTTTAAGTTCTTGAACTTCGCGTCGAGTTCCGCCATCGCGTCGTCTCCTTGCTTTTGCTCCCCTTTATAGCGATATTCCGCTTCCGTTCCGTCATTATCCCGGTCATAACTAATATCAATGGCATCGTTATCCCCTTCAACGTCCGCTTCAATCGACAGACTGTTGAAGCCATAATCCGTGTCGGCATTTTTTGTCACCGTATCTTTGTCTTGCATCGTGTCGTCGGTCGTGTTCGAATTCGTTGATCCTTCTTCGACCTTGTCCGTCGACGCTTCGTCATTTCCGCAACCCGCCAGCATTAAACTCATCGCGAATAACGTTGCGACACCGTATCCTGTTAAACGTTGTCTCTTCATTCCATCACATTCCCTTCTGCTGGAATCGGATGCTCATTTAACATCTTCGCAAAATGGTATAGGTTGGCAGCTAAAAACTGTGCGTGTCGCTTCGTAAAATCGTTGTTCCGTCCTGCTTCGATGTACGATGGTCCTGGTCCCGCTTCACCGACCCAATAAGCATCGACGTTCGGCGGAATCGTAAAGCCAATATGCGACAGACCGTACAAGATGGAAGCGGACGCATGTTTAGCTCCATCTTCATTCCCCGTGACGATGACGCCACCGACCTTGTTGTAGTAGATTGCTTGTCCGAGATCGTTCGTCAAGCCGCTCCCTCCGTATAATCGTTCAATGACTTGCGTCGCGACACTACTTTTTTCACCAAGCCAGAGCGGTGTCCCGATGACAACGATGTCGGCTCGTTTCACCTTTTCGAAAATCACGGGCCATTCATCCCCGTTGCCTTCGTCTTCCGTGACGCCGAACGCCACTTGGTGATCGACGATCCGGACAATTTCTGAAGTGACGTCCTCCTGTTTCCAATATGCGATCACGTCACGGATCAGCGCCTCCGTATTCGATGGTTCACGTGATGCTTTTAAGGTGCAGTTCAAGAATAAGGCATGCAACATCCGTCCATCCTCCTCTGTCATTTTAGGTAGTATCATTCGTCTTTAATACTTCCCTTCTTCCATCGACGGATAAACTAAAAAACCTTCGCTTCAGCGAAGGCAGATCATGGTAGAAGAATTGAATTGAAAAATCAAACGCGGAAATATCACTTCGTTACCTAATGTCATTTCGTCGCTCAAATAACAACGTGTCTCGCCAGACACCATGATGCTGTGCGATGGCACGTCGTCGACCGACTAGTTCGAATCCAAGTCGCTCATGCAGCCGTCTGCTTGCGATGTTTTCTGGGAACATGTGTGATTGAAGCGTCCATATCCCATTGGCATCCGCATAGGTGATCAATGCCTCCATTAAGAATCGTCCACCGCCGAGTCCTCGAGCGGAACGCTCTAGATATATACTGATTTCTCGAACGCCACGATAGACATGTCGTTCAGAAATACGTCCCAGTTTAGCCCAGCCAATCACTTTTCCACCTTGCGCTAGAACGAATCGTTCAGATTGCGTCAGCGTTCTCCACCACTCTTGCTCATGAATCATCGTCTCGAACGTCGCGTTCCCTTCTTCTACTCCTTGACGATAGATGGCTAACACAGTGCTACGATCTTTCTCTTCCATCGAACGAACAAGCATCCAATCTCCCCCTTTCCTTATTTACAATTGAATATGAGAAAATCATATATTTATTATTTGCAATTTGCAAGTTTATATCGTATAACTGATTCATAAGCAAAATAGAGAAAGGAGAGCTATACATGAATGAAACTCGTGAATTATTTCAAACGTTCACCCGGCGCTTCGGATTATTGAATAAGAATTGTTGTGCCGTCCTAGATGAAGAGATATCTCTCGTTCAAAGTCATCTGCTGTATCAGGTTGCCAAACATCCTGACTCCGCAATGCAAGAAATTGCGGACCAACTCGCTCTTGATATCACTACGTTCAGCAGACAAGTACAAACATTGATTAAGCGGGATCTACTCGTAAAGCGTCCCGCGATCAACGATCGGCGAATTCACCTACTTCGCCTGTCCGAGAAAGGATTACGTGTTGCTCAAGCCATTGACGAAGAGATGAACACGTATCTTGATTCCATCTTCTCATCGATGACTTCCTTCGAAAAAGCACATGTCCTCCAGGCAATCGACTTGCTGAACACGAAGATGGGCGAGAGTGACGTCTGCTGTAAACCATGTCTCTAATACTTGCAATTTACAAATAAAAAGGAGGTTTTATGCATGTCTTACGGTTCTTCCCACCCCATCGTCATCATCGGTGCCGGTCCGATCGGTCTTGCAGCTGCAGCTCAACTTGTAGTGGAAGGTCAATCGTTTTTATTATTTGAGAAAGGTCCTTCGATTGCCCACCATATCAAACAATGGGAGCACGTCCGGATGTTTTCGACGTGGCAATACAATATCAGTGACGCAGCACGTCACTTGCTCGAGCTGACGGACTGGATCGCACCAGCAAACGATGCTGTGCCGACCGGAACTGAATTGATTAAGCAATACCTTGCCCCACTTGCTGCATTACCGGAAATTGCTCCCTCTCTATATTTCCAACATGAGATTCTCTCGATCTCACGGGCAGGTCTAGACAAAATGACGAATACCTCACGTGATGTAACACCGTTCGAATTAGTCATAGACACGCCGAACGGACGTAAACATATGCTCGCTCGCGCGGTCATCGATGCGTCTGGCGTCCTCGGGCGACCAAATCCTGCAATCAGTTCTGGTCATCGAGTCGAAATCGAGCAGAACTTACCTGTCCGGTATTCGATCGTAGATGCGAAACGTGATACTGTTGTTTTCGCGAATCAATCCGTCGCTGTCATCGGTAGCGGGCACTCGGCTTTGAACTCGCTCCTTGAACTCGTTTCTATTAAAGCGCACCACCCTGAAACGGAGATTCATTGGATCCTTCGCAAATCGGACCCGGTTCAAGCCTACGGCGGAGAAGAAAAGGATGCACTGGAAGGTCGCGGAGCACTCGGTTCGCGTATCCGTCAGCTCGTTGAACGAGATCAGATTAGGGTTCACTCCAGCTTCAAGACCCAATCCATTGAATCGGAAGGAAAGTCGTTTGACATCACTGCTCAAGATGGTCGGTCCCTTCATCAGATCGATCAGCTGATCGTCAATGCAGGAAGTCGACCCGACTTTTCGTTCCTCGAGGAAGTACGGCTTGATATCGACCCTGTCACCGAGAGTAGTCGAATACTTGCTCCTCTGATTGATCCGAACCTTCATAGCTGCGGAACTGTCCGTCCACATGGAGAAGCGGAGTTACGTCATCCAGATCTCGGACTTTATCTGGTCGGTGCAAAAAGTTACGGTCGTGCTCCGACCTTCCTGCTTGCGACCGGTTATGAACAAGTTCGATCAATCGTTGCTTTTCTTGTCGGAGACGAGGCACGTGCGAAGCAGGTCAAGTTATCATTACCAGAGACGGGTGTGTGCAACGTTTCCCTGCCACAATCATCGACTTCCTGTTGTTCTTAACAATATACATCGGACCAGTCTTAGACAGGTCCGATTTTTTCTGCCAACTCAATGATCACGCCTTCTGGTCCTCTTACGTAACATAGGCGATATTCATTTTCGTAATTCGCGACGTCGCCAATCGACTGATATCCATTGTCCGCTAAACGTTCGACGAGCGCGGCGAGTGCCGTTACTTCAAAACAGAGATGACGCAATCCACCTGCGTGGACGGATTGAATCACGGAAGGCGTGTCACGCGGGTGTTTAAATCGAACGAGTTCAAGCCAGATTGCTTCACCTGGTAATCCGAGTGCAACACACTCCGTCTCCGCTCCCTCTAAATTTAATAAACGATCGAGTAACTCTCCTTTCATCTCCCATCGTCCGCGTACTTCGAGGCCACAAAGCGAAAAAAAGTGAATCGCTTCTTCTAGGTTCACGACGTTCAGACTGATATGATCCATTCGTTTACTCGGCATCCGTCACTCCTCCTCAAGTGTGTCGAAATGTTGTCAAACCGTTGATAGACCGCACATCAAGAGCGTTTCGACGTGGTGTCTGAAGACTGTATCGTCAGTAAAATAAAAGTATGAAAGGTCGTGTCCACTTACGAAAAGGAGTCGAAACAACATGGAAGACGTCAACCTTCTCGTTCTTGCGACCCAGTACATGTTCTGGGTCGGATTCGTCGGAATGGCCGCCGGTACGCTCTATTTTCTCGTCGAACGAAATTCCCTCGCCCCGGAATACCGCTCGACCGCAACAGTCGCTGCTCTCGTCACGTTCGTCGCTGCGATTCATTACTATTTCATGAAGCAAGCTGTCGGGGAATCAGGTTTGTTGTCGGAGATAGATGGCTTTCCAACTGAAATCCGCTACATCGATTGGCTTGTGACGACGCCTCTCTTGCTGATTAAGTTTCCGCTGTTACTCGGTTTAAAGGGGGGGAAAGGGCGTTCCCTTCTGACGAAACTCGTTATCGCCGACATCATCATGATCATCGGTGGGTATATCGGCGAGTCGTCGATCAATCTAGCGGGTGGCTTCACACAACTCGGTCTTTGGGCATACGTCGTTGGTTGTGTCGCATGGTTTTATATCATTTATCTGCTGTTCACGAACGTCACGAAAGCCGCTGAAGATAAGCCTGCCCCGATTCGTAAAGCCTTGCTGCAGATGCGCTTGTTCATCTTGATTGGATGGGCGATCTATCCGGTCGGTTACGCGGTCACCTTGTTTGCACCCGGTATCGAGGTGCAACTCGTCCGCGAATTGATCTATAACTTCGCTGACTTGATCAACAAGGTTGGATTCGGTCTGATTGCCTTCTTCGCTGTCAAAACGATGTCTGCTACGAAAAATTTAAAATCGACTTAATCAAAAGACCGGATGTTTTGAGCATCCGGTCTTTATTTGAATTCATGCTGTAAATCCTGTGGAAATCCTCCGTTTTTAAAGATAAAACTTGACAGCCTAATCCTTTTCCCATCCATATCTAGAAAATAAGTTACGTTAGGTTCATTTGCAAATTCAACTTCAATTGAAGCCGGATTCGCCGAAGACTCATACGAAAATTTTTGTGTTTTTGTAGTGTAGACTTCATCAGGGAATTGACGTGCTAGTTCCATCTTAAGCAATTTCTCATTCTCAGCAATCTGTTGATTGACGAGCGTCGGTCGGATGTACCAAAAGGAACTGCACCCGATCGCCACCAAACCAAGTAAAATCAAGCCATAGCGCTTCCATCGCTGCGGCAGGAATAACACGCCGCAACCGATTACAAGTAGTGTAAAAACGATTGCCATCCCTTCGATTATGAAATTTGGTACCATCTCATCCACTCCTTTCGTTCTATCCTCGACTAGAAAACCGTGGTATGATCAATTCCTATGACAAAAAATAGGAGGTCTATGATGCAAAAAATCATCTTGATTGGTTCTGGTGGATCCGGTAAATCGACGCTTGCTCGTGCGATGGGCAAAAAACTCGGTTATCCCGTCGATCATCTCGACACCTTATTATGGCGTCCGAACTGGGAGGCGGTTTCGCGTGAGGAGCAACGCCAGATTCAACACATGCTCACGTCGCGCGACACGTGGATCATCGACGGCAACTACGGTGGAACGCTTGATTTACGAATCAAAGCCGCAGATACAATCATCTTCCTTGATCTACCGCGGACGATTTGTCTGTACCGAGCACTGAAACGGACGTGGCGCTACCGCAAGACCGGTCGACCGGATATGGCAGCAGACTGTCCGGAGAAACTATCGTTTGATTTTTTGAAATGGATTTGGCGGTTCCCGATCGATAAACGACCGAGTATCCTCTCAACGCTTAAAGCGACGTCCGATAAACAAATCATTCATTTGACGTCCCGTCGTGCTGTCAAACAGTTTCTTCAATCATTACCTGAGGCGTGATAACGTCCGTTCGTAACCGACCGTACATCCGTGCATCATGCGACCTTTCGCCTTGATAGAGATAGCCGCGTAAGACGCCTTCAAACGTAAATCCGAGTTTTTCGAGTAAGCGATAGGATGCTTCGTTCTCAAGAAATGTCACCGCACCTAACCGATGAAGCGCCAATTCTTTGAACGAAAACCGGATGACTTCTTGAACAGCTTCCGATACATAGCCTCGTCGCCAAAAATCTGGATGTAATTCGAATCCAAGTTCGGCTTTTTTCGCATATGGACTCCAGTTATTGAGTCCGACCGTTCCAATGAACCGCCCTGTCGAACGGTCGATCATGCCCCATCGGATTCCCCGTTTCATAGAAAACGTTTGATCAAATGAATGGATGATCTGACTTGCTTCCTCAAGAGACGTGAGCGGATCAATGCCATAATATTGAGTCACGCGTGAATCAGATAAGATCGTATAGAAATCATTGACGTGACTTTCCGTAACGCGAATCAAATCCAGCCTATTTGTCGATAACGATTGAAAGTTCATATGTATGCCTCCTAAAATATAGTATTCAGATACATACGACGCGTCTCCATGAATCACCTTCTTTTCCCATTTATTCCTACATAAAAACGACCTCGATCATGTCTCCATCGAGGTCGTTTTTAATCTTATACGGTAAATCGTCCGGTAACGTGTTTCAAATCATCCGCCATCGTTGCGAGTGATTGGGACGCGGATGCAATCTCTTCCATCGACGCCATCTGTTCCTCGGTTGAAGCGGAGATGTTTTGCGTTCCGGCAGCAGTTCCTTCTGTCACTGCTTGAATCGTCCGCATGACAGATGCGATTTGTTCACTCGCCGCCGCCATTTCCTGAACGGCACCGGATACCTCCTCGACGTGCCCTGTCACGTCGGTGATGGCTGTCTCAATTTCTGAGAATGAGGCACCTGCCCGATCGACGACAGAGATTCCACTCGTCATCTCGGTTGAGACTTTTTCCATCGAGACAACCGATGCTTCCGTCTCTTGTTGGATGACACGAATCAACGACTCGATCTGTTTTGCCGAGACTGCCGACTGCTCAGCGAGCGTTTTGACTTCCGCTGCGACAACAGCGAATCCGCGTCCTTGTTCGCCGGCGCGCGCTGCTTCGATTGCTGCGTTTAACGCGAGTAAGTTCGTCTGCGCTGCGACACCCTTGATTGAATCCGTAATTTGTCCGATTTCCTGCGATCGGTTACCGAGACCATCGATGACGTGGCTGAGACGCGAGACGTCTTCTTGAATCCGTCCCATCTGTGTCCCGAGTGTTCCGACGACCTGACCACCGAGTGCGACTTTTTCCATTGCATCTGCCGTACGTTCCGTCATCTGCTGCGCATTTCCGGCGACATAACGGACAGATGTCGTTAATTCTTCGATCGTCCGTGAAGCATCGGACACTTGATGCAGCTGCTGACTCGCACCACTTGCCATCTCTTCCATCGTCACAGCGACCATCTCGGTTGCTTTCGTCGTCGACTCTGCGTTGACGCTGAGTTCATCTGAAGCAACAGCGACACGCTCTGCTGTTCCCGTCAATTCTAAAACGACTTGTTGTTGTGACGCGATCATCTCATTAAAGGACGTCGTCAATTGACCGAGTTCGTCTTTAGAATCATAATCGCCACGAACCGTCAAATCACCGTTACCCGATTGGTCCATCCAGCCTTGTAATCGACGAATCGGACGGGTAATCAGACGCGTGATGTATAAAGCAAGTCCCACGAATAGGACGACACCTAATAAGATAATCCCGAGCATTAAGTAAAAGGCGGTCTGTTTTTCTGACTGATTTTGAGCGTTCAGATCCTTCGCCTGTCTCGTCATCGAAGCCATCAACGACTTCGCTGAACTGGCAACATTGTCCCGGACTTGCTCCAAACTCTCCGAGTAGGCTTTATAGGCCTCTTCGTTCTCATTTCGTGTCGCGGCATCTTGGACAAGACTCATCCCGTTATCATAGGCTAGGACGTTATCCTTTAAGTCTTCTAATTGTTTTTCTGACTGTGCGGTAAATCGTCCTGTATCTTCTACCTTATTGAGCGATGAACGGATTTGCGCTTGCCGTGTATCGATATCCGCCTGCAGTTCACCAATTCGAGTTTCATCCTTTGTTAAAATCATCTCGACTAAAAAGGAATCGAGTGCCCGTGTATCGATTCGAATCTGTGCCACCTCTTGAATCGGTATCAGATTTTCTTGATACATCGTGCGTGAAGCATTCGACATCTGATTCAAGAAATAGAGTCCTGCTCCTGCGATTAAGAGCATTGAGATGATTGCTGTCGCAATCAATACTTGAATCTTTCGTCTGACTGACATGTGTTTCATTCCATCCCCTCCCGTTTTTTTATCGGTTCAGGATTAAAATAGTTGATTGATTTTTCAATATTCCTATATTTTGATGTGCTCAAGCAAAGCCCTGCCGTACGACTTTCTCTCTCGTGTTCGATATAATCAGCATACAGCAGGTGAAGAAAGGATGGATTCCATGCAACGTGTAGCCAATGAGATCACACAATTCCGCGGCAGTCATTATGAGTTCGGTCGCGAACAAGGGCGTTACGTCAAACGAAACCAGTTGCTCCATAATCGGGAGGACAACTGGAAGATCCGTGTTCCGCGCTTTCAAGTCGATCCGGTCGAGACGAAGGAGATGTTTCTCCGGTACGCCCCGCATATTTGGGACGAGTTACTTGGACTCCAGGACGAACTTGAACTGTCGCTTCCGGATACGTTACTCCATTTCGGGCATTACCGGGTCGAAGGACCGAAAAGTGGTTGTTCAATCATGACCGGTGATAATTTCCTCGTCCGTAACTATGATTACCATCCGATGACATATGATGGTCGATTTTCCGTCTTTCAACCGAATGATGGTGGCTCAGCAATCATCGGTCCCGCATCGCGGGTGACCGGTCGGATGGACGGGATGAATGAACATGGGCTTGCGATGGGCTATAATTTCATTAATCGTCGCCGTCCGGGCGATGGGTTCGTCAGCTTCATGATCGGGCGGATCATCCTCGAGATGTGCACGTCGGTCGACGATGCGATCTCACTCGTCAAGGAGATTCCGCATCGCGGATCGTTCACGTACGTCGTCCATGATAAATCCGCGCGTTCGTTCGTCATCGAGGCGACAGCACGCGACGTCCAAGTACGGGAATCGAACATGTGCACCAATCACTTCGATTTGCTACAGCATGAAAACCGCTATCACCTCGATGACTCGAAACGTCGGATGATGGAGCTAAAGACGCATCAACATATGATTCAGGATGCGGAGTCCGCTTTTCGACTACTCAACGATACCGATAAAGGCGTCTTCGCTGATTTATATGCACAGTGGGCGGGAACGATCCATACGTCTGCCTACTTCCCGGAAGAATTGAAGGTCTGGTTCGCGCTTGGTGGTGATCAGGAACCGGTCACGTTCGACTTTGCCGACTGGCTCGCTGGCAATGACTTCACAGCAAGCGAGATCACAGGAGAACTAGAGACAAACATTCAGTTCGCGAATACATTACAGACGTGGCGTTAATACACGAACTCCCTTAGTGAACGATTCACTAAGTGAGTTTTTGTTCAAAATACATGTTGCAGTAACTGTTGATCACTAGCTTGCGATAAGTTTTTGTGAATGACTTGATCCGGTTCTGTCTTTAACGCTTGTTCCAAATAGCTCGCCTGGCTCCGCTCACCAATTAAAATCAGCCGTTCCCAGTCTTGTGTCCGTCGTAATGTATCGATTTCAGACGCTAGTTCACGATAGAAGCGTTCCGCTTGCTGATTGACGCGTGCTTGGAAATCGTCTGACTGACTACTGCTCGATGCTCCTTGCCGTGCACTTCGTCCTTGATAACGGCGCCATTGTCCCGTATCCAAATCAAGTTCATAGTCCCGTCTTGATTCGACTTCACCGACCCGGACATCAAGAATCGATGCCGAGTCGAGATGCGTCAAGACGATACCCGTTCTCGGAAACTGATGATCGAGCACCTCCAATTGATTGACGTTCGCTTTTGGACCGTAGCTGACCTCATCGGTCACATCTACTTGTAACAGATGAATTTCCTTTAATAGACCATCGTCTGTAAAGAAAGCAACGACACTACGTAATAGTTGCGTCCGATGTTCTTGAATCGCTCGCTCAACAGCATCAAAACAACCTTCGATCGCTGATTGATCGTCGTGTTCAGACAGGATGCGTTTTCGCTCATTGCGTAAGATCGTTTGCCATTGATTCCGTTTGTCCGGTGCTGTGCTCAAATAGACCGATAAGACTGGCTTGCCCGAATAATTTTTCAGACGACTAATATCCTCTTGTAATCCCATTTTCCATCCCTCCATTCAATAAATGAACGACGCTAAAATACCGGTGATGAAGACGGATGTGATCGTCACCGTCGAAAAACCGGCAACGACCATCTTGGGTAAAATTTCGTTTTCAATGATTTGGACCTCATCTTCCGTCTCCCCGATATTTTTAGCTGCTTCTTGACTGAGAATCAATGTACCTGGAAAGCCATATAAGGACGTCAAACCAATCGCGATCGCCATCGAATAGGAATATCCGAGTAGTTTCCCAGCAAGCATCGCGAACAACACGATGCCTAGTACGCCAAGAGAAAAGGCGATCAAGAGTGGTACGAGTAGTTCGACGAGGTCCGCAAATGAAGTCGTCGCAAGTGGACCGAAGATGATCAATAAAATTGCCAGCATCATCAAACCATAGGCATCGATCCCGTTCAAGACGTTTGGTTTTAATACGCCAGTTGCCCGTAAGGCAATACCTAGCAACAAGGCAATGACGAACGTATTAAGCCACCCATTCGTCAAACCGCTGAGAAACGTCGAGATGATTACGACGACTCCGACGACGAACAATGTACCTGCTGTCGTTTGAAACGGTTCCGGAAGAATCGTTTGCTTGTCAGACGTTTGTTCTGGATTAAGCTCCGTACGTTTCGTGATACTACCATCCCGAACACCGTCCCGAATCCGGAGTGCTTCTTTCCGAAGAATGATCGATGTCAGCGGAAAACCGATCAATCCTTGTAAGGCGGCAATCAAGACTGGAAAAACAGCTACAGAGATTAGTCCAGCATTTAATGCTTCCTCCTGCACGATGATGACGGAAATCGTTCCACCACTGATGGCAGCAATCGCACTTAAGACGTAATTGGTATCAAGCAGTAATCGTCCGATCGTAAACAATAGGACACTGATACCTAACACTGCTGATACCCCGATCAAGAACGTTTTCCACTGTCGCTTGAATTCATCAAGACTGATCAAAGTTCCGAGGTGGACGATGATCATACCGACGACCGTTTGACCAAGTGGCAGTAATGAGGACGTCGGTAACAAATCTTCTGGAAAGAGATTCGTCTTGAATCCAATCAGGAAGATGATCGAGGCAACAAATAGGGAAGATAATAAGGCCTTCGTTTTTTTCGAAACATAATCGCTGACAGTCCAGATGAGCATAATGATCGTAAAGGCGATGATGGGTTGCATGCGGTTTCCTCCCTTTTAGACGACCAGGCGGCAGCTTATCCATGACCAAGAACACCTTAATTTGACGACTTAATTTGACGATGGGAAAGAAGGCATCTGTCGAACGAGTTCAAGTGCGAAGTTGACGGCTTGTTCGAATTCTTCGATTAGAATATATTCATTCACCGTATGAATTTCTTCATAACCGATCGATACGTTGACGACATCCTTCCCTTTTTCATTAAAAACGTTAGCATCGGTTCCTCCACCACTCCGCTCAAAACGAGCATGACGCCCGACTACCTCAAGACACGTTTTGGCATGGACCACTAGTGGATGCGTCTCTTCAAAATGATATCCGGTGATCAGGGGCGTCGCCTGAAAGTCCAGTTTTGCTCCATACTTCGTGACCTCTTCGTTTAATAACGTCTCCATCATCTTGACGTGTTCTAAACACTTGTGATGATCAAACGATCGAACTTCTGCGACGAATTCTAACCGTTCCATGACGACGTTCATCGCCGTTCCACCAGTTATCTGACCGATATTTGCTGTCGTTTCATGGTCAATCCGTCCTAGCTTCATCCGACTGATTGCCTGAGCAACAACTTCAATTGCCGATATCCCTTTTTCTGGTTCGAGACCGGCGTGAGCGGCGCGACCAGTCACGCTTACATCCAACCGATACATCGAGGGGCTCGTCGTGATGATCCCACCGACGGGACCTCCATTATCAAGGACATATCCATAGGTCGCTTCTAACATCGCCATGTCGACGGCCTTCGCCCCTAGCAAACCAACCTCTTCCCCTGCCGTCAGGATGAATTCGATCGGACCGTGCTGAATTCGTTGTTCTTGAATCCGTTTAATCAATTCGAGCATGATTGCGATCCCTGCCTTATCATCCGCAGCAAGTATCGTCGTCTGATCCGACTCGATCCGATCGTCTTTTTCTCGCGGACGAATGCCTTGACCGGGGGAAACGGTATCCATGTGTGAGGAGAAGAAGATCGGTTCAATTCCTTCAACACCCTTAAGACGGGCAACGAAGTTATTGGCACCTAGTCCCGTCTGCCCTTTTGTATCATCCTCTAAAATCGTCAAACCAAGTGCTTGAAAACGCTGAATTAAAGCATGCTGAAACTCCCCTTCTGCGTAAGATACAGAATCGATTTGAACCAACTCCATGAATTCTTGTAAGAGTCGCGACGTTGACATCTTGATTCCTCCTCCACCTAAGTGCTTGATGAAATGGATCATGAAATGATTTGGGCATGTTCGACAACTGTCTAGTCGGTATAGTCGAATGGATGAAGTAATCGGTAAAATCAAAGAGAGATGATGAGAACAATCAGGAAGGCGTACTGCGATTGTCGATGTGATGTTCATACGAAAAGGAGTGAAGGGAGTGTGCGCAGTAGAATAATGGAGCTATTTCACATATCCGAACGATGCGATCAAGTTAACTTATGATTACCCATTCTATTTAGAAAATAACAATTATATGTAAGAAAAGAATAGTTTGTTCAAAATTTTCAAATTATTTTAAACGTTTTCGGGAAAGGATACAACATGTCCATGATTTCTAGAGGGGGTGACCGTTTTGTCTCGCTTGATTTCCAATCGTTCCTTTCGCATCGGATTGTTCATCTTGCTCGTGCTTAGCATCATCTACATGGCACGACTCGTCGATTTTCTTTTCTACCCGCTGTTCGTACTCTTCACGACGATTTTCACACCTTTCATCATCGCTGGTATTTTATTCTATCTGTCGGTTGGCTTCGTCGATTCACTCGAACGCCAACTCCGCTCACGCAAACTAGCTATCGTCATCGTCTTGATCGGTTTATTCAGTCTTGTTCTCCTCTTCTTTTTGACGTTATTTCCTTTGATCACGAAACAATTAGTTGCATTCGTCGCTGCCGTACCTGGATTCGCTGAACGATTGTATGCGCAATCTTTGTCATTGTATGCAAAATACGGCACTTCCATCCCATCCATTGAAGATAACTTCGCATCGTTCGAAAACTCGATGAAAAGTGCGACGTCTTTTCTTGGTAATGTTTTTTCATCCATTGCAGGGTCAGTCGTTTGGTTGATTCGATTCATCGCTTCGACTGTCTTTACATTGTTCATTGCCCTCTTTTTATATGTTTTCATGTTAGTAGACGGAAAAAAATTACCGAACGCCTTGGTCCAGTTCATTCCTGCCAGTTATCGAAAAGAAGCCCTATTCATAATAAAAGACATGAATGGAACGATCCGGTCATACGTCCGAGCTCAATTGATCGTCTGTACTTTCGTCGGGAGCCTCGCGACACTCATCCTTTGGTGGCTCGATATTCCGTACTTCTTACCACTCGGACTATTCATCTTCGCGACGAACATCATCCCTTATCTCGGTCCGTTCCTTGGAGCAGCACCCGCGGTCGTGATCGGGTTTCTTGATGAACCGATCAAAGGACTATACGCCATCATTGGCATTACGATCGTGCAACAGCTTGATGCTAACGTCATTTCCCCACTCGTTCAAGGAAAATCATTAAGAGTCCATCCGATCACGATCACGGTCGTCTTACTCGTTGCTGGGCAACTAGCAGGCATCCTCGGAATGTTACTCGCGGTTCCGTTTTACGCCGTTGCTAAAGTCACCGTCCTTAATGTCATCAAACTTGCTAAGCTTCGACATACCGCATTACGATCGGACGAACCAGTTCCGGATCATATCCCGGAAAATCCAACATAAGATACCACACGCCACTATGATTCCGGGAACTAAGAGGACATGACTATGCGTTGCCCACCAAGCCGAGAATCGGTTCAACAACCCGTAAACACCGAGACGATCGATCAAAATCGTCCAACTCAACGCATAGACACCCGTACCGGCTAACGTCACGAGAACGTACGGTCGAAATGGATAGGCGAGCAGACCAGCCATATAATGAATCGGTCGCCAGATACCAGGTAGGAAAAATGATATCGCGATCGCAAAAGCACCTTTCTCCTGTAAAATCGCTTCAGCTTTTGCGAGATGTTTTGTGGTCAATAGCTTTTGAATGATCGGGAGCTCACGGAACAACCGCGGAATACCGTAGAAGAGAATAAAACAAACGAAACACGCTGACCAGACCAACAAAAAAATGGCGAACGGCACTTGACCTTGCTGGAGCCAATTCGAAATTTGACGGATGACCAATAAATCATCCGAAATCGGAATGAAAATGATGCGTGAGATGAAGCGTACCCACTCCAAGACCATCGTTTCTTCCTCCTGTCGAAGTCATTCTTTTGAAAACGAGGTGTTCGTATTGATGGACTATACCCTAATTCTATCGTTTTTGTTCTACGCCATCTTCATCGCTAACGTAGCCGCAGCCATCGCCATCCTATTCTTCGAGCGACGCGATATCAGCGCGACCTGGGCTTGGCTAATGATTCTTTTCTTCCTACCGATCATCGGGTTTTTGATTTACTTAGTACTCGGTCGCTCATTAAAACAGGACACTTTTTACCATGTGCCCGAGGAGCGCCGCCGAGTACGTGAACAACAATTCGTATCTCAAGATAAGACCGAAATCGCACCCAACACTCCTCTTTCCCCTTATCGAAAGCTGATTCAAGCCAATCGGGCGTCAGGTGCCCTCTTAACGGAAGCGACAGATGTACGGACACTCTTCGATGGTCATCAGAAGTTCGATACATTACTGTCAGATATTCAAAAGGCACAACTCGAAATCAACATCCAATATTTCATCCTGAAACGCGATCCGCTCGGCGATCAACTTCTTACTGCCTTGTTCGAACAAGCCAAGCGCGGTGTCAAAGTTCGGATTCTGTATGATGCCGTCGGATCTTGGAAATTAAAAGCGAAGGACTTTGATGCGTTCAAAAACGATGGTGGTGAGGTTCGATCGTTCTTTTCATCACCGCTTGGTATCTTGAATCTACGAATCAATAACCGCAATCATCGGAAATTATGTACGATCGACCGACGAATCGGCTACATTGGAGGATTTAACGTCGGTTCCGAGTATCTCGGGGAAGATGAACAATTCGGCTATTGGCGAGATACACACCTGCGCGTCCTCGGCCCTGTAGTCGAAGAGCTCGAATATCATTTTGAACAAGATTGGGATGCGGCAAGTAAAGAACGAACGGATTGGTCGACGACCCCGATGCCAGCACATGACCGAACGAACGACACCGTGCCGGTTCAAATCGTTACATCCGGACCGACATCTGAATCGGAATACTTAAAGAACATGCTGATTCAAATGATCCTTACAGCAGAAAAGTCCATCTATATCCAGTCGCCTTACTTCATCCCCGATACAAGTTTCATGGATGCCTGCAAAATCGCTCTTGCCTCAGGCGTGACACTAAAAATCATGATCCCAAATCAACCGGATCATCCGTTCGTTTACTGGGCAACCTATGCCTCTGTCGGTGAATTGATTCAACATGGTGCTGACGTATATACGTATGAACTTGGATTCATGCATGCGAAGACGATCGTCGTCGATGGAAAGATCGCTTCGGTCGGTACGACGAACATCGATGCGCGAAGTTTTCGATTGAATTTTGAAATGAATGCGATTCTATATCACCAAGCCGTTGCAGAAGAATTGGAATTACTCTTTTTGTCTGACGTCGCAGATAGCGAAAAGCTGACCATTGAAAAATATGCTGCTCGCTCGCGGATGATTCGTTTCAAGGAGAGTATTTCTAGGCTCTTGTCACCCATTCTATGACAAAACCCGCCCTCACTTCAGGCGGGTTTTCTAATTATTCATCCAATAAGGACTTCGACATATGATAATCTGTCTTCTCGTACCCAAGCGATTCATACACATGAATCGCCCGTTCGTTATGCGCAAAGACGTGTAAGGAAATCTTCTTGACGTTCATCCGTTTCAACATCACTTCCAGTAAGCGGAGCGCTTCCTTGCCGTATCCTTGGTTTTGCTTTTCAGACGTAATCTTGACGTCGAAGATGAAAGCGCAACGTCCGCGTGATTCTTCTGTCACATGGACCCAGACCATTCCAAGATCGTTCCCTGTCTCGTCACGAAACGTAAATAAGTAGTGATCCTTCGTCTTCAGACCTTCTGGCAACAATGTTGCGAACTCTTCTGTCGCCTTCTCGAGCGCCTCGTTCTCTGACCACGTACCAGCGCGACACTTATCTGCCGCATATTCCTCGATTGCTACGGGTAGATACGACTCATAGGTCGCTTGATTCATTGGCTCGATGCGCATGCTGCCACCTCCTGCGTTTTCGTCCAGTCCCGTCGTAACATCGCATAGACCTGGATGTCGTGATACGTCCCGTATAATTTCTCAGCGTCCCGTAAGATACCTTCTTCCGTGAACCCGAGTCGTTCCGGGATTCGTCGGCTCCGGACGTTTCCGGTCGCACACTCGATGACGACCCGGTTCAAGCCGAGCGTCTCGAAACAATAGTTCGTGACGAACCGGACGACATCCGTCATGACGCCTTTTCGAAGATCCTTTTCTCCTAAATAATAGCCGAGCGACGTTTGTCCGAGGTGTTGATTAATCTCATGCAAACCGATCGTTCCAACGAGCTCGTCCTCAAGATAAATGCCACATGTAAAGCCGTTACCATCGGCGAATTGTTGCAGCCATGCTGGAATGACGCTCTCCTGATATGTACTTGTCTCTGTTGTACCATCGACCCAACCGAGCCATTCGCGAAGATGTGCGCGATTGGCATCGACGAGGGCGAATAATCCTTCCGCATGGTGCCGTTCAAACAATTGAAGCGATACGTGATCGGATACTTGTAATCTGAACATGACCTCTCTCCTTTCTAGTACCTGTTGTTTGACGTCACGTCGACGTTTCCCTGCTTGACGTCACGTTCCATTCCATTCGTCTCGAGCGGACAGCCATTCCGAGTGCCTCGTAAAAGGCGATCGCTTCCTGATTGGCGTCATCGACGCCGAGTTCGATTTTGTCACAGCCGATCGTTTCCGCATGTGCGTAAGCGGCTTGCATCAATCGTTTCCCGACGCCTTGTTTTTGATGCGTATCCGCAACGACGAGACTGATGATGCGTAAGTAATGCTTATCGAAGACGAAGCCGCTTCCTTCGACGATGTCTTCCTTTAGGACGATCACACCGGCAAGCCCGTCTTGTTCCGCAACGAGTAATGCAAAATCCGGATTCTCGAGTTGCGACAGAAATAAGTCTTCCGGAACCGGCATCTCGTGCGGACGGTAATGATCGGGTCGTAAAGCGACGTGTTGATCGTGGATTTGCTGGAACAATGGTATCAAGGCCTGAAAATCGTCAGGACGAGCAGTGCGGATATTCATCAGAAGTTCGCTCCCTTTCCGTTTTGTAGTATATTAACATATTATTCCAAAGTATAGGGGTACTTTTATACAAAAAGGCACTCCGTTTACCGGAATGCCGTCTCTCACTTAAATTGCTTTTGTAAAGTCTCGCGCTGTCTCCGTTAACGTCGATGCCGCACTTTGAACGTCATGGAAGCGATCGACCGTTTCTGCGACAACCGTGACGCTTGCTTGTGCATCCGACGTTGCTTGCGTCATAGCACGGGCAATCCGCTGCAGTTCATCATTCATTCGCTGCGTCGTCTGTCGGACGTCGACGACGGCTTGTTCGACGAGCTTTGAGAGATTTCGGACTTCAGTCGCGACGACATTGAATCCTTTGCCGTGTTCTCCGGCTCGCGCTGCCTCGATCGATGCATTGAGTGACAAGAGATTCGTCTGTGACGCAATTGTTTTGATCGTCTCCGTCACTTGAGCGATGTCCTGCGCCTGGCGTTGCAGCCGTTCAATCGTCTGATGGTTATCACGAGTCGTCTCGGCCATCTGTTCGATCGTTCGCCGTAACGCTTCGCTTTCCTGCTCGCCATGCGTCGACCGAGTATTCAAATCACTAGCAATCGTGTCAAACGAAGTCGCGAACTTTTGAATCGTCTGCTGACGATCAGTAATATCGGAAGCAATCTTCAAGACACCGGTCACTTCCGTTCCATCGTAAATCGGCATATAGGTTGCTTCTAGCCAAATCGATTGACCATGCGCATCGATGCGTTCAATTTTATCTGCCGTACTGAAGCCACTAAACAGCTTCTGCCAAAATGCTTGGTAACTGTCACTCATTGCAAACTCCGTCGTGCAGAAGAGGTGATGTTGCATCCCGATCATCTCTTCTCGTTTATATTTCATCGTCTTTGCGAATAAACCATTGACGTCGACGACACGACGTTGCCGGTCGAATCGAATCATTGCGACATTATCTTGCAGGGAGGCTAAAATATCTTGGGATCCTAGGTTGGTTGAAAGTTGGGTGGTCATGATTACAAACTCCTCTCGTCATCTACCTCCCGTTGCAGGCTATCCAAGATATTACAAATCGGAATAGTATGAATTAAAGATATATGACTAAAATTTTTTTATCTTCTTTACATATAGCCAGACAGCGATGGAATGAAACGTGATTTTTCTAAATATTCATATCCTACACCTCTTTTTTAAACTTGTCTTTTGTTCCCAACCTGATATACTCAAATCAAAACTTATTAAACTTTTTTAATAAGTAAACTAGTTTGGAGGTCTTTGTTTGACTGAACTCATTTCACGTACACGTCACGCTTTTTTAGTTGACCATCTCGATACGATCCCTGCGATTCGTCACGTTTTGGATGTCAGTTTTCCGACTGCGAGCAAACAGATCGATCAGATGATCGCTGCACAGGAAATTGAAGAGACACCACTTGAATTGGTTCGCGGAGGGCGTCCGGCAAAACGGTATCGCTATCGCGCGGATCACTTCCACGGACTCGCTCTTTATCTCGAACGCACGTATCTGCAGTATCGCATCCACGACGTCGGTGGACATCTGATCGCAACGGATCGCCTGAACTTCGATTCGACAGATCATGGATCTCATTTATTGAAAACGCTATCAACATTACTCGACGATCATCCAGATGTTCAAACGCTTGCAATTGGTGTCGCTGGTGCCGTTGATACAACCGGCACGATCCTATTCGCCCCAGATTATCCGACGCTAGACGGTCGCCCCTTGCAACAAGAACTGACGGAACGGTTCGGGCGACCCGTCGTCATCGAAAATGATATGAACGCTGCGGTCCGTGCCCAAGCTTCTGATAACGAGACGACTGTCTATGTGTATCTCGGAACGAACGGACCGGGAGCCGGCGTCGCCGTTTCCGGTCATGTCATCCGCGGAGCGCATCACTTCGCTGGAGAGATCTCGTTCATCCCGTTTGACGACAAGCGAAATGTCGGACAAGTCCTCGCGACGACTACACCACACTCTGACGACTGGTATGAAGCGTTAAGTCGAATCATCCTCTCGTTTAGCGTCACCTTGAATCCGGATGCCATCTTATTTACGTCGTCCGATGTCTCAGATGACGGATTAGCTCGGCTGACGGAACGATGCGCCAAGCGCTTTCCGCTCGACAAATTACCTCAGTTGCGGCAAGGCGACTGGGAAACCGATTATTTAGATGGTCTGATGCAACTGAGCATCCAGTCATTCATTGAACAAATTCCGTTAGGAGGACTCGCCCGATGACCCGTTTACTATTACCTTTGATTTATCTCGCTTTCATCAGTCTTGGTCTTCCGGATGCGTTACTCGGTACAGCGTGGCCCGTGATGCGGCTCGATCTCGACGCACCGCTCGACATGGCAGGGTGGCTCTTCATGACGATCGCTGCCGGAACGATCGTCTCGAGTCTGTTTAGCGGTCGCTTGATCGAACGTTATTCAACGGGTCCGATCACGGCAGCTTCTGCCGGTTTGACGGCACTGGCATTGATTGGTTTTTACGTTGCTCCGTCCTTGATTTGGCTCTTCGTCCTTGCGATCCCGCTTGGACTCGGTGCTGGAGTCGTCGACGCGGCGTTAAACCACTTCGTTGCCACCCATTATCAAGCGCATCATATGAACTGGCTCCATTGCTTTTGGGGCATCGGTGCGACGGCTGGTCCGCTCATCATGGCTGGTGTATTGCTCGATTCCGGCTGGCGTTTAGGTTACCTCGTCGTCGGTGCATTGCAACTTGTCTTGATGATTATCTTGATCGTCAGTTTACCGCTCTGGAAACGGGCTCCGAAACAGGTGTCTGAACAGGTTCAAACCGTGAGTACGTCGTCCGGAAAACCACGCGGATTGATTGCCGCACTCGCAGCGTTCTGTTTTTATTGTGGAGCCGAGGCGGTCGTCGGGCTGTGGGGCAGTAGTTATCTCGTCCAAGTCCGTTCCTTTTCCGTAACATCAGCAGCGACGTGGATTTCCGTCTACTACGGAAGCATCACCGCGGGGCGTTTCATCAGTGGTTTTCTGTCGCTACGCTGGTCGAATCGTCGATTGATTCGTGTCGGTCAATGGACGGCATTCGTCGGAGCTGCCTGTTTCATCCTCGCACCCGCTGCCTGGATGCCGCTTGGTTTCGTACTTGTCGGGCTTGGTCTCGCACCGATTTACCCGGCAATGCTCCATGAGACGCCGGTACGGTTCGGAGAAGCTGCGGCGCAACGGCTGATGGGGGTACAAATGGCATTCGCCTATACCGGTAGTACCTTCATGCCACCATTGTTCGGATGGCTGGCGACGTCCTACTCCTTATCATTGTTCCATTGGTTTACGATCAGTCTCATCTTCTTGATGCTGGTCGCTACGGAAGGCTTGAACCGGATGTTATTCAGACAGCGATTGGCAAAAGCGTCTTGAAAAAAGGAGGAATGGAGATGAAGATTGAACATATCGCCCTCTGGGTGGCAGACCTGGACGGGATGCGTCAATTCTACGAAACACATTTTGATGCTACGGCAGGCGAGCGGTATCATAATCCGACGAAAGGGTTCACGTCGTATTTCCTGACGTTCTCGAGTGGTGCGCGTCTTGAGTTGATGCAACGGACGGATATCACGGAACGGACGATGAATGCGCTCGGGTATGCCCACCTCGCCTTCTCGCTTGGCAGCAAACAAGCGGTCGACGACTGGACGGCTCGGTTACGGGACGCCGGTATACAACACCTTGACGGTCCCCGGACGACGGGTGACGGGTATTATGAAAGTACGATCGCAGACCCGGAAGGTAATGTGATCGAGTTGACGGTCTAATATTGAAACGAAACAATCCCTCATTCTATTTAGAGTGAGGGATTGTTTGTCGATTGATAGCTGTTCCATCGTTTGCTGCTTGTTGGTATATCTCGTGACGAGTAGGTGTATGACACGCATTTCATTCAGACTATCTTTAGGCGACGATTACAAAACTCTTTCGCTGTAAACATTTGTAATGATATGCTAAAAAAGAACCAAATTATGACTATACGTATTCATTTTAAGAGGAGGCAGTTTATGCGAAAACATCTAGGATGGATCTCGATCGGCATCGTAGTCTTTACTTTTATAACGTTCAAGTTCTTGCCTTTCAATGGCTTTTGGGGAACGAACTATATGTTAGCTGGACTAGTGCTTGCGCTAGTGTGCGCCATCATAAGTCTAAGAAATACGGGGAAAATCCTTGCGTTAACATTGCTCACTTCTCTATTGGTGCTTTTTATTTTTTCAGTGATCGGCTTCTTGGCACTAGCTTAAGTATTTCTAGAAGCGATTACATTCGATTAGCTGATATCATTACGATATTTCTTCTTGAACACGTCATACGTTGCTGAATCACCGAACAGTAGGAAACAACCGCGATCATCATAGATATTCATGACGATCTTTTGATTCACGTTCACGAAAAAGACTTCCGGATAGTCTGTATATGTTTGACGAAATCTTGGTTGCAGCGTCGGGAAATCCTGATGGCAGATCGCTTTGATTAAACGCTTATAATCTAATGCGTTTTTGTTCGGTAATAACACGGCATATTCGGATACCTGCTCTTCTTCATCCATCATTTTCTCTACGAACTTTATGTTGTATTGATCTTCTCTTCTTTTTAAGTGACGGAATACTTTCGTCGCTGACTTTTGATACTTACCGCGCTCACTTCTCACATGCACGATGAAGTAAAGGGACTCCTCTTCTCGGAATAGATCTTCAAACAGTTCGTTCGATTTTTGATATGCCTGTTTGAAGTATTCGTCGTTGATTTCATCTGAATTTTTCTTTAACTGATACAGGTCCTTTACTAAGTCTACGTGGAATACTAAATCCTTCTCGACAAAGGAACGATCAAATAAGTTTACCTTCCCAAAATAGTGTTGCAAGTATTGTTCGAAGTTCATTCCAAAGCTCCTTTATTCTGATGAGGACAGATTGATTTAACGATCGATACAACCAGTCTAGAATGGAGGATGAAAAGATGATCATTGATACATTATCGAATCATCCTGAACAACTAGAAGTAGTTGCCACGATGATTCATACCGAATTCGTTCAAAAGAAAAAAGGGACGACACCCTATGAACAAATAAAAGCCTTTTTAGACAAAAAATCAGATGAGTCGTATCCTGTGACGTTGATTGCCTTAGATGATGTCACGTGTATCGGAACCGTTTCCCTATTTGAAAATGACTTGAAGGAACGACCAGACTATACGCCTTGGCTCGCTTCTTTATTCGTTGAAAAAGTCTATCGGAATCAAGGGATCGCGCAGCAACTCATCAATCAATTAATCGTTTACGCGAAGTCTCGACAGATCACAATAATCTATTTAAAAACAGAAAACGCTTCAGCATATTATAAAAAATTAGGATGGACTTTAGTTGAGGCGATTGAGACGACGAATTCACCCATGTATATTTTCGCTTATAATATTGATGACGCTTCATTCGTTCTAGTGAGCGACAACAGCAACTATTAAAGCTTTACTCTTATGAGATAACAGAAAGGACGTTTTTATGAATCTCGAAATTAAAAGCTATCTTGAAATTCCCCCTGAAAAAGAAGAGCATGATGTGAATCACACTTATCCAGGATTCGTAGAGATGACCCATACGATCGACAACGATATCTTTAACTATGCTTTTGGTCGAGCTGGCGGCTATCCTGCTGGAAAAGTCGTCTTTTGTATAGAGGGAATGCCTCTCCCTTTTAACGCACACGTGAGCGAGCTATTCCAATTTTGGCATGCGTTAATAAAAAGTGTGACCACGAATGATTTGCATGACATCGAAAAGTTCGATTGGTCACTTCCATATGAAAATGAAGAAATTTCTAACCAGTTCATTATTCGATTTTTCTATCGAAAAAAACGAGTAGAATTTTATTATCAAAATCAACTCTTGGCTACTTTTTCACTAGAGACCTATAAAAAAGCAGTCCTGCATGGGTTTTTAGATTTCATGTGGCATACGAATCTGGAGTTTGAGACGATCGTGTATGATTCGCTTGGTGAGGAGATTAATTACGCAGCGATGCGAGAAGATACAGGAGACGATTTATACACATGTCGCTACATCTTCTTACAATTCATGAGAGAACTTTATCGTCAAAAAAATGATATACAGACGTTGATTGACTTCGATTTTAAGATTAGTCGCCCTTTCTCTAAATTACATTATGATTTAAACGACTAAGGACATACTGACTTAGACGAACTTACAGTCCTTTTTTAAATCGATTCTTCGTATTCGTATAGACGCCTGCAAAAATTATAAAAAACACGAGTAGAACGAAACCTACTACGAATAAAAACGAATATCCAGATATCTCACTGAATGCGATCAATAATAGGCTAAAGCTAATCCCATACATGATCTTCCCCATGAATTTACACAGGGCGACTTCGTCATATGTTTCCTTTTTACTTTCTGACATCGTATTATATCCTGCAAGCAATGAGGCACCCTTTCCTCTTGATAAAACGATCGCAAACACTAGCATGGGGATTAAAATCACGACATACACGATGGAATCGTTCAAAGTCGTTCGCTCCTTTCTCCTGTTTTAATAGATATCATGTTATTTATCCATTTACGTTCTATAAGCAGTCTGCGTTTCATAAAATATCATAAGTGCACTACCACAGTAATATGTTGATTTAGTAAATGACCGAAAGAACAATCGTATGTTGAAACTCTTAATCGTACCCATTATCTGTATCCCTTTATTGATTCTATCTGCGTGTAAGGAATAACACTCAAGTGATCAAGTAAGAGCAAAGACCGCAGTGATCAACCAAGATAGTGAGCTGAACATCGTTCTACTATATGATTCCTACCAAAAATACTTTAGCGCTAGAGAGCGATTCCTTTTGAGTCAGAACCGCATGTAAAGCTTTCATCCTTAGTTCTTCTGGTTAGCGTGTCCACTTTGTTCGATTATCAAATGTAGAGAATACTCCCATGCGATATTTTGTCCTTCAACTATTCAAGGGCGTGACTGAAAACTCGAAGAGCGAGGCGATTGACTTAATCGAGTCTGTTCCATCCTCACCCATCGTGACGAAAATGATGTATTGTTTTTGACCTATCAAAATCTAGATGTAGCTATAGTAAAAGCTCCCCCAAAAAGTAGACAGTTGAAATATCAAAGCTGTCTACTTTTTTAGGGAGCTTACCATTCTTATTTCATCAAGACCATTTTTCTTCAGCATCCATCCAACAATTGTTTTTTAAATCAAGAGAATCATCACTATCGTGTATCGTAAAGTACGATGGAAGATTTAGTGACGCTCCACCAGCTTTTTCCCAGCACAATCTGAACCATTGTGCAAAAACGCTTTGTTCTTGTGGAATTAACTTTTCTTCATTTTGCTCATGAAATTCAAAAAAAACATCGAGTTGACTGTCGTTCATTTGATGATATTCGACTTCTTGTAATACATCTTCGCTCCCAGCAAAAACAGTTGAATCGTTTCCTTCGTTAAATACTTCATTTGCTTCTTTATCCATTGAGAACATGATGACCGAAAGTTCGAATCTAGTCGGTTCAATGAATGCTGTGAAATCTAGTACTTCGATGTCCTTAGAGAATGGATAAGAAAAGATTTTCTGGAGTTGGTCCTCCACTAAACCTGACTGCTTTTCAAGATGGATCTTAATTGAATCAATATAGTTTTCGACTGTAAACATGATAAGTACCTCCAAGCATGAATCTATCAATTTATGTTGTTAATTCGTCAGACTTGCTTAATGTTTTCATCGTGTTTCTCTTGAAGTCGTCTCTCTAGAACGAATACGTATATTACAGCAACCAATACTCCAATTATTCCTGGCAAAACAGCAACGATGGGATCCTTTAAATATGCGAATGGAATTACATACGTCAACAACATCTTGATCCCATATGAAACCAACACGGACGTCAGTAAAACTAAAGTTATAGTCCGCTTTTCGATATTCCCAAAAAATTGATGTCTTTGTTTCTCTACTTTATGTATACCGAGCCAAGATAACATCTTCAAATCTCCTTTATTCATAGCTAATAGTTGACAATCATCACTCTACCATACGACCTTCTATTTGTATTAAAAAGTAAGTTTACTTTAATGATTTTCACCAAAAATGCTTATCAATATAAAAAAACTAACCTAATCAAAATTTACGATACGTATAAGAGGATGATTCATAGTTATCATTAAGTATGTGAGATAGGATGACAGACGTTTAGAAGAGAGACGTACACCTTTAATTGTTTGAATAACATCCCATTTTTTGTATACTGATAATGGAATTTATACAAATAAAAGGGGGTCTTCTCTTGAGAGCAAAACTTGGCTGGATTTCTATCGGATTAATGGTTCTTACTTTCTTGGTACTTTTTACATTCCCGATTAATGGATTTTGGGGCGACGCCATCCTCATTGGTGGTCTGGTCCTTGCTTTATTAGCTGCTATCTTTAGTAATCGAGGTATAGGCAAAATGTTAGCTTTTATTTTAATGATAGTTCTTTTAATTTTATTTGTACTATCTGTCTTGAAATTTTTAGGGATTTTCGCATAAAATCGGATCGTTCGAATTGGATAACGAATGTCTAAGCTCTTACAAAGATGTGACTGTCTAAAAAGAACGCTCCCTCAGAGTATATGTAAGAGAGAAAACATTCTTATATCCAATAGATCGTCACGCTGTCACTTCAGCATAACTTTATCTGAGAGTATGCTCTTCACATTCTCTATTATATCTTCGGTTGCTTTTGGCGTTTTGACCTTCTAGATTGAAAGTATTTACTTTTTCGCTTCAAACGTCAGTGTTTTTTATGCACCTTCTCCTCTTTACTCAAGAATCAATTTAAACTTTCCTTCATGAATGACATCTGAAACTGGTGTTAATGAAAACTCTTGCAGTGTCTGCTCAGATTTTTTTTGTCGGAAATCTGACATTAACTCCGTTCCTAAACTGTAAACAGTTAATCGAGGGACATCCTTCGCTTCACTTCCAGTGCTAAGTTCTTCGTAGCTTAAGGAGTTGTTCTTAACCTGTTCGAGTATCTTCTTTTTATCGTTGAAAGCCATCTTTTCTGTTTCTATAGGGGGCGCTTTAGGATAAAGTTCCTTTGCAAACACCTCCGCTTTACCTTCGAATATGAGATAGTCGATGGAACTTGGTTGTCTGATTTCAGGATGTTCGTTCACTACGGAATGATTATACTCATGCGCAACAACGTACTCCAGTATCTCATGCGTATACTCTTCACCTAACATAATCACCATACTACCATCGCTCATCGTAAAACCAATCAGCCCGCTCGTCGCCTTTGCGGCGTATCGATGCTCTTCCGATAAGGGTAGCATCAGGATAATCTTATCTTTACCAGGAAGGTGGTCAGCTGATTTTCGGAGTGCCTCATGAACAGCTTTCATATTTTCTTTCTCTTCATGCATCAAACGTTTCGTCAATCTTTTTAAATCGTTCAAATAGGAAGTGGCGGAAAACAAGTCATTGAACCCCTTGAAATCAAGAAAGATATCCTGCTCTTTCTGAATGTGATCCAATTCCCGACGGACGGTTTTATCGAAGATTCGCTGTAGGTCCTCGTCCGTGACGTTTGTGTCCTTCATCTTTTTCTGAACTTTTGTGAAGTAGTCGATATAGGCTGGGTACAATGTAATGATTTTTGCATGCTGGTCTTTTGCTAGTTCAACTTCTCGAATAGTGGACTTGGGTTTCTCAGTCGACTGCGTCGGTTGGGATGTACATCCTGATACACAACAAATGAGTATTGATAAAAAGAACGCTAGACGTATTTTCAAAATTATTTACCACCTTATTGTTGAAATGATTGTATCGTATAATGCTTATAAAATAATTATATAGATTTATTTTCCATCTATCCATAAAAAAGTAAGTTTCAGTTTGTTCATAGACCATTTTTAAGAACCTATAACGTTATCTACGTATACATTTGTTTTTCTAAAATTCTCATCGTTTGGAGTGTTAAACATGTCAGTTGGATGGAGTGGTACGATTCAAGATTTTTTACAGATCGATCAACATCAGTTTTCGCAAGCCTTACAGCATTCCATTCCAAATGATGCCTATCGTATCAATTTGACGAGAGATCGAGATGGATCAATTATTTATATTCTTGAAAAACCTGAGTTAGAAGAAACATGGCATACACTTAAACACGTGTTACGTATTGAAAACTAATATAACGTTCATCAAAAAAGTCTACATCTTGTACAGATGCAGACTTTTTTGATGAAATTTAGATGCCCATCAGTTTATTCCTTTCGTATAAAATTATCTTAATAAATTCGTCTGAATCGAAAAGAAATTTCCTTTTGCATCAATTTTTATCTATTAATTCCTAATTATACGTACTACCATCTATTCCGCGATGAATGCGAGCATGACAGTTCGGACTAATTGCTGCGACATGTTGGTCACCATCCGAAATTTTATACATGTGACGCACTTCAAGTGATGATCTGGAACTCGCTTCAAATAGTTCAGATCGTCCATATACTTCGCATATTCCTGCCGCTCTCTTTCATGCATATACTTTAATCGCTTCTGATCGTTTTTTGACCTTTATTTGTTTGACTTGAAATCGACTCATCTCTTGTCGACGTATCTTAAAGAGCCATATTTTTAAATTTTCAAGCGAATCTTCAATTATTACACTACTCTTCAAATGACGTTCCGACTCGAACTGACCATGCTTCATAATCGTAGCTGATCCAAGAACAAATTGGATGATCTCCCGTGAATGACCGTCACGATTGAGCACTTGTTTCAGTTCATAATCCATTAACGTTAGCTGATCATCAAATCGATATAAACCATTTTGTTCCTGATGAAAAAGTAACATATCTTTTAAATGATTGACATGATCACGTATCGCTTTAATCTCAAACAGATTAAATCTTATCATCTGCCGATATGGACAGACGTAAAGACGAACTTATCATAACGATGGCGTGAAAACGAATACTCGAACGGTTTTCCGTTACCAAGGAATACGACTTGCTCTACTTCGATGACAGGATCGGTCTCCTCGTTCCCGAGATATTCATGATCCCATTGATTCGGCTTGTCTGCCCGAATCATCTTATGCGAGCTCGTAATCGTATAACCGAGTTCTTCTTGGATATACCGGTAAATCGAACTATCAAGAACTTCTCGCGTCACTCCGGTAATTAATGAAGACGGCATAAACGTGTGTTCGATCACGTATGGTTCGTCGTCAACATATCGAACACGCCGTATCTCATAAACGGGATCGGTCTTCTCGATCATCAGATGGCGTGCGACCTCGGCTTCCGGAAAACGAACCTCGAACTGAAGAACTTCACTTCTGACAGCCCGCTCTCCGAGCAGCTTTGTCAACCCTTGTGACTCTTTGTTTAATACATTGATTCTTCCTTGGGAAAAGCTTGACGGTAAAATGAACGTCCCTTGTCCTCGTTGTCGATAGATGATCCCCTCGAGTACGAGGATTTCTAGAGCACGTTTCATGGTCATCCGGCTGACCTCAAACTCTTCTGCTAGTTGAATCTCGTCTGGCATCGCTTCTTCCACATTGTATCCGCCATGAAGAATCCGTTCTCGTAATTCATCTGCAATTTTTTCATACTTTGGTTTCTTTTTATTAGACATGACAACACCCCATGTATAGACATATACATATAATATAACAAAAAATAAGGATCAGGGCTAGATATACCCCGATCCTTTCTTCTTATCCTTCGAATCCATTTTCTTCGATGAGATGCTTGAACCAGTAACCACTCTTTTTTACTGTACGCGTTTGATTCGTCAAATCGACACCGACGAAACCATATCGGTTCTTATAGGCATTACTCCACGACCAATTGTCCATGAACGTCCAAAGGTGATATCCTTTGACGTTCGATCCCTCCTCTAATGCGTGATGCACCCATTTCAAATGTTCCGCGATGAAATCAATCCGGTAATCATCCTGGATCCTACCGTCCGTGTCTCGGTAGCGTTCTTCTCCTTCCACTCCCATCCCGTTTTCTGAAATGAAGCACTCGATGTTTCCATAATTCTCACGTAAGTTCGTCAGGATGTCATACACACCTTTTTCGTAAATTTCCCAACCACGATGTCGATTCATCTTGCGTCCCGGCATCTCATAATAATCGAAAAGATGCTCTGGCATGAACGGTGCTTTCGGATTCGGAAGATGTTCTTTTACTTTGATACGTCTCGGCTGATAGTAGTTGATGCCGAGGATATCAACAGTGTACGTCTCGATTTTTTTTCGGTCCGTTTCACCCATCGCCGGGAGGGCATCCTGCTCTTTTAACAGTTCGATTAATTCAGCAGGGAAAGTACCTAAAACGGACGGATCGAGGAAAGAACGATTGAACAAGATGTCCGCTAGATACGCTGCTTGTCGATCCGCTTCATTTTGACTTCTCGGATAAGAGGGAGTCAGGTTGAGAATAATCCCGATTTTTCCTGTTTGTCGTGTATCTCTGTATGCTTCGATTGCAAGGGCACTTGATAGAATCGAATGATAGGCGACCTGGACCGCTCGTTTAAAATCTACGACGTTCGGATAATGAAAATCGTACAAGTAGCCCCCCTCGACCGGGACGATTGGTTCGTTATGGGTGAACCATTTTCCGACACGGTCACCGAACAGTTTAAAGCAGGTTTTGGCATACGCAACATAATGCATCACGACTTCCCTGCTCTCCCATCCTCCCTTTTCTTGTAAGGCAAGCGGCATATCAAAATGATATAAATTAACGAACGGTTCGATCCCTGCTTCAATCAACTCGTCAATGACACGATTGTAGAAATCGACCGCTTCCGGATTGATGGTTCCTTCTCCCGTTGGAAATAGACGCGACCAAGAAATCGATAGTCGAAACGAATTGTGCCCGAGCTCCTTCATCAAGGCGATGTCTTGTTTGTATTGATAGTAAAAGTCAGATGCTACTGAAGCACTGACACCATCAAAGAAGCGGTTCGGTTCGACCTCGTACCAGTAATCCCAAATGTTCGGACCTTTTCCACCTTCATAGGCGGCTCCTTCCATTTGTGTCGCAGAGGCAGCTGTTCCCCACCAGAAATCCGTCGGAAAATCATACTTTTTAATCGTAGTCGTCTTGTTCTCTATCTGATTCATCATTAGCACATCCTATCTCTCATTTTTCACTCATCCGGTAAGCGTTATCCGATCTGTTGATTTTTCTCTTGTGTAGTATTCGCTTCCTCCCGTTCTTTTTTCAAATTCAAACGGTCAATGAAGACGAGGAACGGGAACCAGACTGCCATGATGATTGCAAAGTTGACTAATTGTAGCAATCCACCTGCTAACGAATTGGTTGCCATCATTCCACTGATAAACATCGGGACAGTCCACGGTACCGCAACACCGGTCGGAGGTGGGACGATCCCTGTTGACATCGCGAAGTACGTCACCGTCACCGTAATCAGCGGTGCGACGATCCATGGAATCATGATCAATGGGTTCATGACGATAGGAAGTCCAAAGATCATGGGTTCATTAACGTTGAAAATACCAGGTCCAATTGACAGTTTTCCGATTTGTTTCATTTGTTTCGATCGCATGAATAACAAGATGGCAACAACGACAGCGAGTGTTGAACCGGAACCCCCGATTCCAACCGTATAGATTTCAATGAATTGTTTACTGATGATGTTCGGGATTTCTCCGTTCGACGTGTACGCATTCAAGTTTTCAAGGGAGAGTGTGTTCCAAATCGGGTCCATAACCGAGTTGACGATGACTTGTCCGTGCAGTCCGAAAAACCAGAACAGTTGCACGAAGAAGATGGAGATTAACGTCGGGAAGAGTCCGTTCCCTAGATTAACAAGTGGTTTTTGAACAAGATTGAAGATGAGATCGTGTAAGTTCGTATCTAACAGTGAAGTGACAGCAATGTTAATGCCAAGGAATACGGTGAGCGTAAGTAATGCCGGGACGAGTGCTGAGAATGATTTGGCGACAGCTGTCGGCACACCGGCAGGCATTTTGATCGTCCAGTTTTTTTGAACGATGAAGCGATAGATCTCTCCTGCTAGGAATCCCGTGATCATGGCTAGGAACATGCCTTTTGCGCCGAGACGGTCGAGTGGAATGACATTGCCGACTGGATCGGCGACATTTTCGACTGAAACAAAGAAAGGAGTAAGTAATAAAAACGAAACAAGTGCGATGACGCCACCGAAAACAGCTTCGACCTCATAACTTTTAGACAGATAATAACCGATACCGAATACGACGAACAATGACATGATGCCCATTGTGGCGGATGGAGCGTTTCCAAGTGATGTCTTAAAGGCATCTAGTACACCCGGAGACATGAACTTATCAAGGAACGGTAAATTCGCGACGACGACAATTAAGGAACCAAACATCGTAATCGGAAAAGCAAGCATGAATGCATCACGTAATGTCTGCAAATATCGACTATTGTTTAAAAATGCCGCCATCGGCATCAAAAAACGACTTAGCAAATCAAACCACTTACTATTCTCAGTCATCTTAAACACTCCTTATCATTTTTGGGAAAACTTATGTTCCATGAGTTCGATGAGTCCGGTCGTTAAATCAAGCATCGTCTGCGTCGACATCAGGTGATCTTCTGCATGTAATAACAATAAGGAGAGCGTCGTTGGCTCACCGTTTGCTTCCTTTTGGACCTGGCTAAAGTGAACTTGATGCGCTTCTTGTAATTGCGATCTTGCATTTGATAATAATTGGTCGAAGTCTTCAAACGTGCCATCTTTATACACTTCGATCGCTTCACGAATCGTACTTCTCGCATTTCCACTGTGTAAGATCATCGTGAAAGCGATTTGCTCCATCGTCTGTTCATTCGTCTGCATATCGATCACCCCATCAACTTCACAGCTTGTTCGTAAGCTGCTTTTCCGTCTGCCATTCCATACGCCATCATATCGATGACTTCGACCGGTTTGTCTGTCGCTTGCTGAAATTTTGATAATAGAAATCGCATTTGTGGTCCAATCAAGATGACATCTGCACCAGACATCTCCTTCATCGCCTGATCTTGTCCGACTGCCCAAATTTTAGCTTCTTCTCCGAGTCCCTTCGCATGTTCTTGCATCTTCGACACCAAAATGCTCGTCGACATTCCTGAACTACACGCCAACATGATTTTTCTCATCTACAATTCCCTCCTCATTTGTAATCGCTTACACATTTGATTATACGGATTAATTCATTCATGTCTATACTTGATAATTAATTTGTTTATTTTTATTTTATAAAAGTGTAGAGTTGTTATTGAAAATAAGATGAAGGAGGAATTTGTATGACAAAACCGATTTATCTTACTCCCCTTTCAAAAGAACGAATTTGGGGCGGACAGAAGCTTCAAGAGTATGGATTTTCGATACCTAAAGAACAACGGACGGGAGAAGTCTGGACAGTAGCAAGTCATCCAAACGGCATGTCACGCGTCCAGACTGGACCAATGACGGGACTCACCTTAGAAAAACTATGGTCAAATCACCCTGAAATTTTTGGTATGGAGACCGACTCTGATTTTCCACTATTGGTAAAATGGATCGATGCCTCGGAGGATTTATCCGTTCAAGTCCATCCAAACGACAAGGATGCCAATCGTTTTGAAAAGCAGCCATTTGGTAAAAATGAATGCTGGTACATCTTAGATTGTCCAGAAGACGCCGTCCTTATCTATGGTCATTCGTTAACCTCCTTAAACAACTTTGATGAGACCATTCATCAGGGTACTTTATTGCAGTCTCTTCAGCATGTGCCAATCGCTAAAGGTGATTTTATCTATGTACCTGCTGGCACAGTGCACGCGTTAACAAAAGGATGTGTCGTCCTTGAAATTCAACAAAATTCAGATACGACCTATCGACTATTTGATTACGACCGGTCTGATCCGGTGACGGGAAAGGTACGCCCGCTTCATCTTGAACAAGCCCGTCGTATCATTCGTTTTCCTCATTTCCAGTACACGGAACCTGCCGTCATGCTCACTCCTTTTCGTAAAAGATTGACACAAACACCCGACTTCTTTGTCGAAGAGTGGTCGATCAGGCAGACACATATCTTAGAGGTAAGCCGTCTGTTTCGCGTCATCACGGTCATCGAAGGTACGATTGAATTGGACCACGTCCTCCTGTCTGTCGGAGCGACTGCGATTCTTCCGGCAAATAGCACCTTTCTCATCAAAGGAAACGGTCTCGTCTTGATCACTGGTCCTTCTCTTAAAATGACAACGCCTCATCGAATCGGTATCGACCTCGGTGGAACGCAAACACGTGTCGCTGTGATCGATCAACATAAAATCGTTAAACAATTGTCGTTTCCGACCAATCCTAAAGCAGGTCCATCCCAGACGCTTTCAAATATCGAGTACGCCATTCAAGTTTTTTCAGAGGAATTTCACCTGTCGAACATCGGAATTGCCGCGCCTGGTCCACTCGATACGAAGACTGGACTTCTGTTATCTCCACCAAATTTACCAGGATGGGATGAAGTCGACTTGGTTACCCCACTTTCCTCCGCATTCGACTTACCCGTCTTTCTCGAGAACGATGCCAATGCCGCGGCTCTCGGTGAAGCGTTATACGGCGCGGGACGTCACTCATCATCTGTCTACTATGTGACCGTCAGTACAGGAATCGGTGGAGGTTATGTCTATATGAAACAACTAATCCGTGGAGCAAATGGATACGCTGGTGAGATTGGCAATACGATTATCGACTCCTCGGGTCCACTGCATCCTGTGTTGAACAAAGGTTCTCTCGAAGGATATGCCAGTGGTACAGCACTACAGTCACGAGCTAACGAACGACACGCCTCGTCCATCGAGCGATTACTCGCCCATCCGCAAGAGAGGGATCGTTTTACTAATCATTTAGCAACTGGACTTGCAAACATCATTCACACGATTGATCCAGAAATTATCGTCGTTGGAGGAGGTGTTACGGGATCTGCTGATTTATACTGGGAAGCGTTACAGGAACGTGTTCGCGAACTCGTATATCCGTCCCTTCGTTCAAAGGTCGATATCCGTCTTGCCGAATTGAAAGGACAGGCAGGCGTCATCGGAGCTGCTGCTCTAGATGAAGTAGAGTAAGCAACACATCACTTACCTTATTTAATCAAAGCAAAGAGGGTGATCCATTCCGTTATTGAAATGGATCACCCTCTTTGTATACATCCTATCTATTCGAATATAGCTATTTTTTAGAGCAGCGAATTGCTAAAAATGACTTCAGCTCGTTCTCAATCCGTTTTGGGTTTAAGGAAGAACAGAAAAATGTTAAATACCAAAAAAAGACCAAGCAGGACCCACAAGACAGAATAAAATGCTGTATTCGGAACGAACAAATAATCTATCAATAGCACGATTAAAAAGAGAATATGTCCAACAAAATATACTTTTTTCTTACGTGGATCCATCGTCTCATCTCCTTTATACATATGAGTGTTCTGTCGATTACTTCGTATTTTTAATAATCACTACAGTTAAAACAAGGGATGGGATGAAACAAATCAGTAGATCCGAGAGTGAGATCGAGAGTGAAGTAGGATGAATCAGCATCTCTATCCCTTTAAAAATGGCACCGAGTACAACAAGTAAAGATAGGAGAACCGGAACGAAAGTACGCATCCATCTAGGAATACTCAGCCAGATACGTAAGATCTTTTGTGTTTTATCATCCATGTCATTCACCTCTTTTACAATTTTACATAAATTAGTATATCATACGTATGATTTTTGTGAAAAAATGTCGAAGTCACGTGTCGATTAAATCTCCTCCTCCATGTACAAAAGCAGTAAAAAAGACATTTACACATCATGTAAGCTTCTGTTTTACTGCTTTATAGGATACAGATCAATGTCTCTTCCCCTGCTACTTTGAACTAATTGATCACACCTTCTGCACTACAATAAAACTCCAGAGGAATGTTGTGTGTGGATGAAATACCATGTTGAATGAATTCTCCACCGACTGTCACATCGTATGTTCTTCCGCCATCCATCAAAGTAGTGGTATATCCAAGCTGTCTCCATGTCCCCTTACTCGATGAAGCGGTTGACGACATAGACGTAATAGTTTTAAAGACTTGCCTTTCTGCCTCATCACGAAGTGCGGTATCAAATGTACCAGTGATCGAAATGGCAAATGTTGTCCCCTTCGCATGAATCGTTTTTGATTTAGATGTGGATTCTTTCTTTGAGAAATCGAACGTCGATGCGAACTTTACTTTGACTCGATTTTCCGCTATCTTTCGAAAACGGTTCGTCACATGACACGCGTGTCATGCATCACACAAAGCAGGTCTCGCGTTTGAAGATGTGTTGATAACAGTCCCATATTGAGTCCTTTTAGAGAGCGTTGAAGTGCGAAAGTTATTATCTACATAAGTTTGCGGAGTTCGACTAACTCTACTCGCGATTCAGCAATATATTCACTTCAATAATGAAGAACGATAGCAACAACGCTTAAAACGGCTTGGTCCGTTAGAATACAGAGCGCAAGCCGTTTAAATTTTTTTTATTATTTGTCCTGTCTACTTAACAGGGAGCAGTTCATAACCGACTTTACGTTAGATTCATCTGACTTATCTTTTACGAATTTTATCTTGAAGTATTCTTTCTAAAACCAAGATGTATACTAATGCAACCAGCACCCCTAGTGTACCTGGCATAACAGAAATGATTGAATCATTCAGATACACATTAGGAATTAAGTAAGTAAACAAAATTTTTACTCCATATAATACTAACAAAGATGAGAGTAACACTATAGCTATAGCTCTCTTTTTGATATTACCAAAAAATTGACCTTCTTTTTTCTCGACTTTACTTATACCTAGCCATGATAACACTCTAAGCACCCCCGTCATTTATAGATATTCGTAAACAATACCACCCAAGCAACTTACTGCACCTAGTAATCCAATCCGCCGAACTAAAAATTTAATTGCTTTATTCCAACTTGTAAAAGTAGACTCTAAAACTCCCCATACAGTAAAAGTATCTGCTTGGACACCTAAGCAACCAGCAATAACTTTTTTAATATGTTTTCGTAAAGTTGGGTCAGCTACAATTCCGTATTCAAAACTTTCATTATGCTCAACGACTTGAGTAATCGTTTTACCCGAGATAGTGAAGTGTGTCGGAACAGCTTCACCTTTAGCATCATAAGCCCATGGAGAATCAATAGAAGCAACGATATTCTTACGATCATCAAGAGCATCGATGCCCCCATCTTCTCGTTTGACTAGTGAGTCGTACTCTCCTGTCATTTCAAAAGAGTATTCCTTCGGAGATTCAGGGGAATCAATTTTAATGACCGCTCGTGCATCTCCACTTTCTAAAGATTCATACACAATGCTGTGATTGTCAGCAATAGTTGCAATTTTCCCTGCAATTATCGAAGCATTCCCAGAATCGGTTTTTAATCCCACAGTTCCATTTTGAAGCTCTGAATTGCCTTCCCCTGTAGCCACAGTAGGATTACTACCAAGCGCAGTTTCAATAGTTCCTTCTTTTTCAAGTGTATCCAGTATCTCAATAGACTCGGACACGTTTTTTTCTAACTCGTTTCTTACACCTGCATTTGCACCTACAGGAGCTGCAATACCAATAGCGAGACTAAATACCATAGATGCTATTACAGAAGATTTTAATAATTGATTCATTATATTATACTCTCCCTTTAGAATAAATTTTAATTCATTTCAAAAAATATACTCAATATAAATAGTTTCCACTCCTTTCTTTTGAGTACAAAAAACACTTTATCACAAATGTATATATTTGTATTAAAATTTTATTACGTTTTTTGCATTTATTTCAAAAAATAAATTTTTATAAATTAATTAAAAAAGTAAATAATATTTTTATAATATTAGGAGAAATATATTATGAACTACAATAATCTTCAAATAACTTTTTAATTGGACAATTTGCCAAATTAAGCGTAACACTTCTACAGAAAAGACCTCGTATTAGACTAGACTGACTTTTCAGTATGAGACACATATAAAACACTTTGATTATGCTACCAGTACACCGAAAGTATAGGGTGTACTGGTAGCATAATTTTTGGTTTATCTCTTCTTCTCTATAGTAATTTAAATATTTTGGGGTGCTTTAATATACATCATGGTCTCTTAAAAGAAGGAGTCTGATGCAATAAAACTCATCAAATGTCAAATCCGAGCAAATCGGAGTATAAAGATTCAATCACTATACCTTCCAAACAGTTTCCTATAAGAAACGGCTACTGGTTAGATGATTTCTTTCTTTGTTGTTAATTCGCCACTCATCTTATTATTTATTAGTGTCTGCTTTAATTCGCTTAGTTATTCATTTTTACACAGACAAAAATACCATTGAAGCTAGTATTTTTTAAAAGTATACAATACGAAGATGCTTTTATATTGTGTCGAAAACTTAAGATTGCCTCGCCTAACTTTTTGCGTCAAAGACTCCATTTTTAGTATATCGAATATCATGCCGCCCGCTCTCTTCGTAAGAGATACAGGAAGTACGGTACACCGATGATTGCTGTGATCAATCCGGCTGGTACTTCAAGCGGCGGATGAATCCCGCGACCGAGCGCATCGGCGACGACGAGCAGCCCACCGCCGAGTAACAGCGCCATCGGTAAAACGGCGAGATGTTTATGTCCGACGAGACGCCGTGCCATATGTGGAGCAATCAGACCGATGAAGCCGATTGCACCGACCGTCGCGACGGCAACACCCGCTAGAACAACAGCGAGCGCTAAGAAGACGTGCCGCGTCCGCTGAATCGGTAACCCGAGACCAATGCTGACTTCCTCACTAAGTGATAAGACATCGAGTTGACGATGGCGATAGAAGAGGATCGCACCAATCACGACGAGCACCGGCGCTAAGATCAACACTTCCTGCCACCCTTTCCCGAACAGACTTCCAGCAAGCCAGACGAGTGAATCGTTCGTCTGGAGTGGAAATTTAATCAACAGGTATTCTGTTCCTGAAGCACAGATCGCACTAACGGCGATACCAAGTAACGCAAACGAACTGCGTGAGACGTTTCCACCCCGCTCAAGCATCATCAACGCTAACATGACGAGTGCTGCTCCGATAAAGGCGGCGAGCGGTGTCAACAAGAGCGGACCGTCCGGCACGAGGGCAATCGTCAAAACAGCGAACAGAGACGCTCCATTCGTCACCCCAATCACGTCCGGTGAGATCAATGGATTGCGGATGACACTTTGTAAGATGACTCCAGCAAGAGCGAAACTCGCACCTGCTAAAAAGGCAAGGACCGTTCGCGGCAAGCGGTAATTTTGGACGATGAAGGCATCCTTTCCACCGAAGAACGACTGCCAGAGTTCCGTTACCGACAACTGAATCGAACCGACCGACAGTAAGGCGAAGCTTGTGACGAAAACGATTACTGCGACAAGTAGAATCCGACGCATCTCTCTCATCGTAATCCCCCTTTCATCTGACGGCGTGCCAGCAGAAGGAAGAAGGGTGCTCCGAGTAATGACGTCACGATGCCGACCGGTGATTCATACGGATAGGCAATGAAGCGCGCGAGGACATCGGCGTACGTCAACAACAGACCACCGATGACGGCAGAGACGGGTAAGACGATCCGGTAGTCCTCACCAACGAGGCGACGCGTAATATGCGGCACCATCAAACCGATGAAGCCGATTGCTCCGGCGACGGCAACCGTCACCCCTGCGAGTAACACGACACTGATGCCGGCAAGCAGACGGATCCGCGTCACTTTTTGTCCGAGTCCGACCGCGACGTCTTGCCCGAGTTGGAAAACGGCGAGCGACTTCGCAAGACTTGCCGCAAGAATCAAACCGGCGAGCGACCACGGTAAGACGATCCGGAGTTCGAGCCAGCTTGCGTCACTGAGCGAACCGGACAACCAATACAACACGTTCGTAATTCGATCGTTGAACAAGATCAAGCCTTTCGTTAGCGACGTCAATAAGAGATGGATCGCCATCCCAACGAGGGCAAGTTTTAACGCCGTCATTCCGCGAATCGAAGCGAATGAAAAGACGAGCACGCCACCGAGTAAGGCACCGGCAAAAGCGAAGTAAAGCAAGTTCGCCGTTCCGAGTGACGGAAAGATGAGTAGGCTTAAGACGACGAGAAACGACGCACCAGCATTGACCCCAAAGACTTGTGGTGAAGCGAGCGGATTCCGTGTCACAGCTTGCATGATCGCTCCAGCGACAGCAAGGTTTGCTCCGAGCAACAACCCGAGTAAGAGACGCGGCAGGCGCAGATTCGTCAGGACGAGTCCCGCTTTAGAGGTCGTGCCACTGATCCACTCCTGCACTAAGTGGACCGGATTCATCTGTGTGATACCAAAGAACAAGCTACTATAAACGGCCAAGCCACTGAGTAAGATAAGTACGAAAATCAGACGTTTCCGCTGCACCGGATCTTTCCCCTTTCATCAAGACGAAAAGCCAGATTGCTCCGGCTTTTTGTCGTTCGTTATTTCTGTTTGAGCAATTGAATTGCTTCGTCAACGATTTGTTCAGCAGCGTCCAGACCACGGTAACGTGTCCAGAGGTCACGATTGACTTCATAGACTTCTCCGTTTTTGACCGCTGTGATCTGATTCCAGAGCGGATTATCCTTCCACTCTTTCAGTAACTTCGGATCGGCTTCCGCCATGAAGATGACATCCGGATCCCACTTGACCATCTGCTCTAACGTGATCGTCACGGTCGGTTCCGCTGTTTTCGTAACGGCATTCTCGATACCAATCTTCTCGAGCAACTCACCGTCAAACGACGTCTCACCGTGTGCTGTCAGTGAATCGGCGCGGAAGACACCGACCATGACTTTCCGGTCATCTTTTGGATCAACCTTCTTCTTCGCTGCCTGCAAGCGCTCTTCATGAAGCGCAAGGCGATCGTCCATCTGTTTCGTTTTGCCGACCGCTTCCGCAATCGTCTTGAACGAATCGATGTTCTCTTCATACGTTGCATTGCGACTCTTCAAGATGATCGTCGGTGCAATTTCTTGTAATTGCTTGTAAATCCCTTTATGACGATTGAAGTCGCCGATGATCAAGTCCGGTTGCAAGGAACTGATCACTTCAAGATTCGGTTGTTGGCGTGTACCGACTTCCGTGAACGAGATGTCTTTTCCGAGTAATCCGGAGACATCGGTCTTGTTTTCTTGTGCAATCCCGACTGGTGTGATGCCGAGTTCATCTAACGCATCAACGAACGAGAATTCGAGCGCGACGACCTTCTTCGGCTTTTCCGGTACTTTCGTTTTTCCTGCTTCGTGCGTGATCGTCCGCGTCTTTTCGTTCGATTGCTCTGCTTGACTAGAACAAGCCGCAAGCATCAAACTGCTCAACACGAGGAGCGTCAACGCTGTCATCCAAGTTTTCCGTCTCATGGTGAGACCTCCTTTGATTCGTGATTCGACATTGAGAATCATTCTTAATTAATCCTGTCTCAGCATATCAAAGATTTCCATCGAACAAAAGGGAAATCCTTATTTTCAGATAATATAGACTGAAATCCACATTTTCTGAAGCAATATGGGATAATCAGGTAGTGAATAAAGGAGGGATCAGAGATGGATTGGATGAAAGACTTAGGACAGCGAATTGAGTTTCCGCTCGATGCAATCACGTTTGATCAATTACCTGACTTACTCGAAGCCTTCGCCTACCAGTTACCGTTCGAGAATACGACCGTCCTTGAGAAGCGAATCCGGCCGTTTAGCGACGAGCGCTTCATCGAGACATTTCTGACAGAGCGACGCGGTGGTGTCTGTTACGACCTGAACGGACTGCTGCACCGGGTCCTGCAGGAACTGAATTGTCCCGTTCGACTCGTTCAAGCGACTGTTTACGATACGAAGTCGGACGCCTGGTCAGCGACCGGACCGACCCATGTTGCGATCATTTGGAATGAAACGCACTTGCTCGATACCGGCTTCGGCGTCAATTTACCGCTCGTTCCTGTTCCGTTGAATGGGGAGACCGTTCATTCCGCTAGCGGCAGTTACCGGATCATCAATAATGACACACTTGTGATGAAGCGAACGGGACAAGCGGAGTTTGTGACTGGCTACCGGTTCGACCGCGAGACATCCATTACAACAGATGACTTATCGAAGATGGAACAGATCATCCAGCAGAGCGACGCTTCGCCGTTCAATAAAGGTCACCTCGTCGCGATGCGGACGCCGCGCGGACAAAAGACGTTGACTGAGCGGACGTTACGGATTGAAGAAACGACGACGACCGAGTTACCGGTCGCAGGTCCCGCCCAATTCGACATGCTGTACAATACACACTTTTTAGGACGGGAGTCGTAAATCATGGATCGTTATACGCTTTGTTTAATCCGCCACGTAGACCACTTTTTACTCGTCAATCGGCAAAAACGTCCAGCGATGGGCATGTGGAACGGTGTCGGTGGTAAGATCGAACCGGGCGAAACACCGGAAGCCGCCGTCATCCGCGAGACGTTCGAAGAGACGGGTATCATGCTCAATAAAGTGACATCAAAAGGCATCGTCCGCTTACACGGGGAAGAGACATCTGGTATGTACCTCTACCTAGCTGATATAGAAGAGCGTCCGTTTCCAACACCGGTCATGACAGTTGAAGGAATCCTCGATTGGAAATCACTCGACTGGATTCTAGACGACGATAACATTGGCATCATCAGCAACCTCCGGCACTACCTACCGATTGTTCTGTCGACCGAGCATCCATTACTGCATGACTTCCATTACGATGGACATACAATCACGGCATACGAGACACATGAATTGATCGAGTCATAACACAACATCCCCGCTCGTCCTTTCGGACAGGCGGGGATGTCTCGTTAGAATAGATGTAAGCCCGTCACGATGACAGCGACGATGACGATGCCCGGTAACAAGTTCGCGACACGGATTTTCGTGATTCCAGCGAGATTGAGACCGATTGCTGCAATCATCACTCCACCGGTCGCCGTCATCTCCAAGATGAATTCTTGCAGCGCGGCGTCAGGAATGAACTTCGTGATCGCAACGGCACTCAGTGCAATCGCCCCTTGATAGAGGAAGACGGGAATCGCTGAGAACATGACGCCGATCCCGAGCGTTGAACTGAGGACGAGCGCCGTGAAACCGTCAATCAACCCCTTCGTATAGAGGACGTCGTGATCCTGACGCAGTCCACCGTCGAGCGCACCGAGGACACCCATCGCTCCGATGACGAAAATCAACGTCGCGGTGACGAAGCCTTCCGCGATATTTGATGGACGACCGCGACTGATCTTACGTTCGAGCCACGCCCCCATCCGGTCGAGCTTCTCATCGAGGCGGAACCATTCCCCGATCGCACCTCCGAGAACGAGACTACCGATGACGATCAAAAAGTTCGTGCTCTTCATCCCCATCTGGATCCCGAGCACGACGACGGCTAGACCAATCGCTTGCAAGACCGTCTCCTTCATCCGTTCCGGAATCCGGTGGAACATCAATCCGAGCAACGTCCCGATGATGATCAGGACGGTATTGACGAGTGTACCTGTTAAAACCATCTGACAGCCTACTTTCTCAATTGATTTTTCGTTTCGCAGGACGGACGACCGTCCGCTCCGCCTGATTCAAGCTATGCAACGTCATCCCGAGCATGACGAGGATGATCCCGAATGTCGCGAGTCCCGTCGGCAGTCCCGCATGGAGAAACAGAATCTCGCCGAGAACGGTGAAGACGATCTCAAACGACTGCGTCGCTTCGATCGCAGCTAACCGGACCGGTTCCGTCCGGACGAGCGACGTCGCGTAGAAGAAGAGCGATGTCGCGATGACGCCCGAGAATAAGGCGACGAAGCCGGACTGAGTCACTTGACTGACACTTGGTAATCCGACTTGTATGTAAGCAATTACGGAGAGCACGATCCAAAACGGTAAACTCGCGATCGTCATCCCGAGGATCCGTTCAAAGACGTCGAGCTCATCCCCATACCGTTCCATCATCTTCCGGTTACCGAGCGGATAGGCAATCGCAGCGACGAGCACCGGCAAGGCACCGAACAGGAAGGATTGTAGCGATAGACTTCCTGCGACGGATAACTGCATGACGACGACCCCAAGGACGATCAAGACGGAATACTTAAGGGCCGACCACGGAATCCGTTGCTTGAACAAGGGAGCAAGCAGCGGTCCGGCTAGGATCGTCAATTGCCACGTTCCGGCAATCAACCAGCCTGGCGCATGATCGGCAGCAAGACAGATGCTACCGTAAAACAGTCCGAAACCAATCGTTCCGTACAGTAACCAAAAGCCGATATCTGCTCGCAGTGCTTGTATGACGCGCCCGATGCCTCGGCGCATCAAGACGATGACGATAAAGAACGGCAACATCAAGAAGAAGCGAAGCGACGCACTGTAGATCCAGTGCCCCCCTGCTCCTTGCATCGATTGATTCAAGATGAAGGTGACGGCAAAGAACATCGCCGCTAGGATGCCATACATGATAGGTCGCATCAGCGCTCCTCCTTTAGGGTCGAGACGAGTAGACGACCGAGCCCGTTCCAGTTGTGTTCCGTCGCTTGGACGAGCTGTTCGATATCCCGTTGTTGGCACGCGATCAAAATCGCCGCATGATCGGCAATCGATTGGCGTCCGAGTCGATCGAACTGGGCGTATTCAAGCCGGCGGATCAGCGGTGTTAATCGGCGAATCGTTTCTCGTAGCTGAGCGTTCTGACTGCGCAACACGAAGACATCGTGAAAGGCATCGTCTAACGTCAGTGCTGTCTCCGTCTCCTGTTGATCGATTGCCGTCGTGAACTGTTGATGGATCGTCTGAAGTTCCATCAAGTCGTCTTCCGTCAATTGCGGTCCGGCTAGACGCGCTGCCAGCCCGTGCAGCGTCGCGATGATTGGATAGGTTTGCTGTGCTTGTTCAGCATCAAGCTCCGTCACGATCGTCCGCGAGCCCCGTTTCGCAAAAATCAATCCCTCCTCCTCGAGTCGTTTCAAGGCTTCGCGGACCGGTGTCCGGCTGACTCCGAACATTTCCGCGAGCGCTTGATCGTTCACCTTCTCGCCTGGGGCGAGGCGTAAAGTGATGATGTGATGCTGTAAACGTCGATATACTTCCTCACTGAGAGGAAGTCGTGCAATGGCTAAATCATCTGTAGGTTTCATACGAGTAATATATTACATATTAATCATTGATACTAGCTTTATTCAAAAAAACTCCCCGTCAAACAACGGAGAGTCAGCTATTCAAACGTTACGTGGATTCATCGGTCCATTCAGGTGACTGAGATCGTGCCGTTTCAACAAGATCAATTGAATGACAATCGCGACGAGTAGATAAGCTTGTGTCAAAAGAGGAGTGATGCCTAAATTGACGTTCACGACATCCGCTGCGATGCTCGCGAAATCCCATAACGCATGGAAAATGATCAATGGCCAAAGAGTATTCAGCTTGAGTGCGATGATCGCTAAGAACACACCAAAGACGAATGTATTCGCAAGTTGGAACAACATCGCTGCTGGGGGAATCAAGGCGATCAAATTAAGCAAGTGGAAAGATGAGAATAGGAGCGCACTGATGAGGACGGCACGATACGGATGTTCGTTCGGTCGAAGGTAACGTAAGATGATGCCTCGAAACAAGACTTCCTCATTGAAACCAACGAATAAGGTCGTCAGGAAGACGATTCCGACAAGTTGGAGTGCCGATGATGAAATCGAGGTCGTGAGCATCGCATTGACGATCAATCCGACTTGAACGATAACGATCAGCAGTAACGGAATGTACCAGATCAGACCCCGCGACTGCAGTTTCGAAAACCCGACGGCAGCAAACGTGGCATGTCGACGAATGTACCAGACGAGAAAAATCGCTGTAACGACTTCACCGAAGATCGCGATACGTAACAACTCCGGTTCACCATAACGAATGCCGAAACCAAACGCAGAGACAGCCATGACGATACCCATGATGATGAAGACGACGGTCGCCGAGACGACAGTATTCCGCTTATCCACGATCAATACCTCCCTTTTCTAAACAAGCGACGTATCTACTTTATGATTTGTTTACCTTTTTTTCAGGGAAATGAATCTTTTTCCTCCAGCTACCTTGTAATACAAAATAGCTTGGTATATCATTACCTTGTAATACCAAGTAGCGAAAGGATGATGTGGATGTCATCGACGCAAATGTTAAAGGGGATTCTCGACGGTTGTTTACTTGCACTGATCGCGGAAGAAGAGATTTATGGTTATGAACTGGCGACGAAACTGAAAGCATACGGTTTCTCTGACATCAGCGAAGGAACGATCTATCCATTGTTGATCCGGATGCAAAAACTGGGCTGGATCGAAGCGACTTCACGCGTCTCTCCGTCCGGTCCGAAACGGAAGTATTATTCGATCACGACGAGCGGTGCAGAAGAACTCACCGCATTCAAGGAAAGATGGCAACACCTTTCGACAAGTGTTGAAAGTATTTTAAAGGAGGATGATTGAGATGACCCTATCAACGGAATCAACCCGATTTTTGGAAGACTTGAAGGTCTACCTGCTTGCTTCGGGAAAAAATGAACAAGCGACGAACGAGATCGTCCTTGAACTCGAAGACCATCTGATTGAAGCGGAAGCGGATGGCAAATCGGTTCGTTCCATCACGGGTGACAGTCCTGCCGCCTACATCCAGTCGATCTCACACGAGATGGCATTTGATTCAAAACAAGCCTTTTGGACGATCATGCAAGTGTATCTTGGTGCTTCCAGCTTTCTATACTTACAAAATCTCTTGAATGGCACGATGACTTACAGTATCCTGCTCGTCGGTGGCTTCTTACTGATAAGCGCTGTTTATTTGACGACACTTGCATTGTTGTTCCGCAAAGACGCCTTACGCGATACTGCTCGACCACGCCTCCTGCGTTACGGGATTCATGGGAGTGTTCATCTTCTTCTGATCGTCGGACTGTTGATCGTCAACGGACTCATTGATTCGCCCAAAATCACGTTATCTCCGAGCGTTGGTTGGTTAATTGGTGCCCTTCTAATTGCCTGGATTCTCGTCACGGCATGGAAGACGAAGACATGGATTTTACCGATTGCAGTGTTCGTCTATTTTGTTCCCCAAATCATTCTCCGTTCTGTATTTGATTGGTCGGAATTGACCTCTGTACTCGTCGGATATGTTGTTGCTGCCATTACAATGACAGTCGCTTTTATTCGCGAATCTAAACAAGATCAGTCAAACGTCTCAAAGCACTGAAGAAACGATTTGGTTCTGATTAAAGTATAAAACGACTATAAAAATAAAGACGTTTCCTAGCATACTTATGGCTGCAACCTGATTCATTTTTTCCCACTCTCCTTCTTATTTAGATAAGGACTTTATTTGAATTGAACCGAATTTTAACTTACTTCCTTTTCCATACGTAACCTTTGATTTTACATTTTTATGATTCATAAGTAATTTTCATTTTTTTGGTGTTAGCTTCCCGACTTCAAAGTGGTAGCTGTCTTATCGCCGAATAAATTCTTAAAGAAATAGGTCAAAATTACATATTGAATTAGATTTACAACCCAAACATATCTAATAAGATAAGGAAAACCACAAAAAGTATGCGTGATGCATACTTTTTTCTTTGGATTTTGATTCAATTCATTACGAAGTACTTTTTAATCTCTCCATAGAACGAATAAATCAATTATACTAAACGTAATTATTTGTATGGAATGACGGTTCAAACTATAGTCGTGCTTAATACAAAGGAGAATTTTTTGAAACTCGAACGATTACTGACTATCATATTTAAGTTACTGCATCGCTCTACGATCTCGGCCGCTCAATTAGCTAGTGAATTAAATGTCTCTCAGAGAACGATTTATCGAGATATTGAAACCATTAGTGCAGCTGGAATTCCCGTTACTTCTTATCATGGAACTAATGGAGGTTTCGGTATTATTGAGAATTATAAATGGGATAAGACCTTTTTAAATGCGTCTTCTATGGTCGATGTTCTATCTTTAATGAAAAGTTTATCAGCGCAATTACATGATCAAGATTTAAAAAATACGCTAGAACGGCTATCGATTCTTACGACAGAAGAACAAAATAACCATTTGCACATTGATTTAGCTGATCAATCCATTGAGCCTACTTTCTTAATTGATCTTCAAAAGAGTATCAAAGAATCAAAAAGAGTTCTGTTTCAATACATCAGTGCTCAAAAGGAACAGACCATTCGAGAAGTAGATCCCATTTTTCTACGATATAAATTTCGTACATGGTACCTTTATGCTTATTGTTATTTAAGAAATGATTACCGCGAATTCAAAGTGTCACATATGCTCAACCTTCAAAGACTTTCAACATCTATTCAGGATAACCATCCCATTCCTGGAGACAGAGCTGTCGTGAAACCCGCACGGGAAAGTATCACGTTAAGAATTCATCCTGAATCCATTCATGTAGTCTTAAACCATTTTAAGCATCAATCGATGGTTTTTGAAGAAGATGGTAGTGTTACGATGACTTTATTGTTACCTTCACCTTTACATGCGGAATGGTTAATCAACATTTTATTAAGCTTCAGATCAGGTGTAGTTGTTATTCATCCCTTGTACTTACAAGACATATTAAGAAATGAAGCCAAAAAAATAGTTAATCTATATGAGGATATATGACACTCAGATGTCATATATCCTTTTTTATAATGAACGTAGTTAGACAGTTCTTACTACAATTAAAGGAGCGATTTGGATGAATGCCGGAAAAACGATGTATGAATATCACAACTGGGCGATACAGTTGATGTTAGATCATATGGATGCATTACCTGAAAATCTATTAAATAAAGAGGTGAAAAGCTCTTATCCGACAATCGCTAAAACACTTAGTCATATTCTTGCAGTTGATACTATGTGGATTCATGTTTTAGAAAAAGTAGAATTTCAACAAGCGCTACAAGATGCGATGAGTCAATTACCATTAACTGATGCATATACAATTGAAGAATTCAAAACAGCATTCAAAAATATAGCATCAAAGTATCAACTATTTTTAAATCAGAACTCAACTCTTACTATGACGATACATGTGGATAATCCTTGGTCTGGTCCACGGGAAACGACTTTTGAAGAAATTCTTTTACATGTAGCCAATCACGGTACGTATCACCTGGGGAACATTACTACCATGTTAAGGCAGCAAAATGAACCCTCATTGATGATGGATTATTCTCTTTTTTGGTATGAAGATATGAAAGTTAAGCCATAACAGAATGTATTCGTTTTTAATGTCTATTTAGACATCACTATATAAAATAAAAAGGCGTGCACCGGTGCACGCCTTTTTATTTTATATAGTGATCAATTCCCTTGTATTGCTTCATACCGCTCACGCGTCCAGTTGTAGACATGACTCGTCACGGTCCTACCGTCGATTCGTTCTAAGACGAATGGTCGGTCAAGAACAGGGGTAAAACCGAGTTTCTCAACGACACGGCGTGATTGGTCATTAAAATCAAAGTGCCCGCACCAGACGACATCGATCGGCAGTTCCCGGAAGATGAAATCAAGTATTGCTTCGACGATTTCCGGCATCCGCCCTTCTCCCCAGTAATCAGGCGCGAGGACATAGCCAATCTCAACTTGACGGTCATGGGTGATTGAATCGTCCGGACGACGATTGAAGTGAAAACCGAAGCTACCGATCACTTCACCAGTTTCCTTATCGGTCACTGCATATTCGCCAGGTGACGCTTGGAAAATGCCGATCACTTCTTGGCTTTCGTCAAGTGACGCGTGCGGCGCCCAGCCTGCTTTTGGTCCAACATTTGGATCCTTCGCGTAAGCATACAATGCTTCTGCATCGTCGTCTTGCCAACGGCGTAACAGGTGCCGTGGCGTTTCAATAGTATCTGGTAAGTTCATCTGTATTCCCCCTTATTAAGATACGTTTCGCTCTCGTTCGACCGATTCCTTCACAAACAGACTCGTATAGACTAATCCAAATCCCGTCAAGAGGATCAATCCGAGGTAAACACTCATCATCGACGGGATCAAGAAGGTCCCGACGAGAATCGTCGACCGGGAAAGTAAATCCGCTCCAGCAAACGACGTTCCCGCGAACGCTGAGTACGCTCCGCGTTGATCGGCTGGCATCATGTTTGCTTTTTGAGTGTTCAAGACCGGAGAGTAGAGCAACTCGCCGATCGTTGCGATGAAGATGAAGACCATCAGTGCCGTCATGCTATTGGCACTCGTCACGACAACATAACCGATCGTGTACAGCATGAGACCCGCAGCGAGCGTCCGGCGCGGCGACAAACGCTTCGCTAATCGCTGGACGATGAACGTCAACGTGACGACGAGCAACGTATTTTCGATGTTGATGATACTCATCATCCGGACCCCGTTGATCGACCACCCGGCAAATGATAGTGGTTCGAACGAATCGGCGAGTCGGACGGCGACATAACTGCCCATCGAAAACTCAGCCGCTAAGATACACATCGAACCGAAGACGACCTTAACGAATGGACGGTCCCGCCAAGCGAGTTGATAGCTCGTGAAGATATCCGTGAGAACGCCACGTAGTTTTTGACGTTGCCACGTCCGTAGCGTGTCGTCAAGAAACAGATAATAGGCAATCGGTAAAACGGACGACGTGAAGCTTAATATCCCGAACAACAGCAATTGATTACTGACGTAGAGCCAGCCCCCGAGCGCCGTTCCGATGGCGATCGAGAGATTGATCAACCAGTAGTCAAGCGCATAAACCGCTTGGCGATTTTCCTTCGTCGTTGCATCGATGATAATTGCGCTCATTGCCGGTCGACCAAGATTACTTGTCACCGAGAAGACAGCGTAGATGACCATGAACAACAGCATCCAGTCGAGTGTCAATGAGATCGTCATCGTGATGAACGTCAGCGCTGTGAGCGCAGAAGTCGTGACGAGCAGACGTTTGCGGGAAAAGCGGTCGGCAAGATATCCGCCGAGTAGATTCGTGATGAAGCTGACGAAGACCATCGCGATCAAAAATGCACCGGCGATGACTTCGTTGAATGCCTGGACGAACAAGAGGGCCATGAACGGCATGATGGAGAACGAGACAGCCCGGTTGAAAAACGATGTGATAAGACGTACTTTAATTGGTTTCGGTATTTCTTTCCATTTCATATTGTCACCTTCCATTCTCTACCTGTATCATAAACAAGACAAGACACAGGAAAAATGGACGTCATTCAAAAAAGATGTCCCCTTTTAAGGAGGAGAAGGACGATGGATGCTTATCTTTTTATGTTATGGAAGACTTGCCGAAATGGACACTACTCGATTGCGACGCTTGCCGACGCCATCCATCTCAGTCCTAAACAAACGAAACGATATCTCAATAAATGGCAGGAAGACGGTTGGATTGGTTACACGAGTGGTCGCGGACGGGGCAACTTAAGTGAACTCGTCTGGTTACGCCACGTCGAACGAGAGTATGCGAAACGGATGCTCGAACGGATCGATCGAGACTCGATCGAGTCGGTGACGGAGGAATTGACGTGGGACTGGTCGCCGGCGCAAGCAGGACGCTTCATGCGGCAGCTCGAACGAAAATTCGGCTATACACAGACGACGGCTGATGCGTTATTGATTCCTCGAAAACGGAATTTCCTGACGACCCACCCGTTAGAAGCAGCGGATATCCATAGTGCCCATCTCGTCCAGAACGTCTTCAACCGGCTGTTTACGATCGATGTTGACGGCAACATCCAGGGTGAACTCGCCCATCATTATATTTGGAACGGGACGACGCTCAGTCTCTTCTTACGGAAGGACGTCCGCTTTCATGACGGCTCGCTCCTGACGAGTAAGGAAGTGACGAAGAGCCTGCGTGCTTTGATTGCCTATCCGGCTTACGCTTATTCCTACCGGCACGTGAAACAGATCGTCTCGAACGGTCCGTACCGGGTCGACCTCACACTTGATCAGCGCCGGAGTTCAATTTTGCCACAACTCGCCTCGATTCACACGAGCATCATCAAGGACGGTGTCGGGACGGGACCATTCCAACTGACGCAGCATGACGATAAGAAGACCGTTCTGACAGCGTTCCCGAACTACTTCGGCATTCGTGCCCTGCTCGACCGGATCGAATTCATCCAGATGCCGGAGCAATATGACCCGGTCTATCGGACATCGGCTTCTGATTCTAGTCCGATTGATACGATCGCGACACAATCCGGATTTGGTCTCGTCTTGCTCCATCCGCGCGCCGGTGGTCCGTTTGAATCCAAAGCCGCGCGGCATTATATCCACCGGCTCGTCGCGGAAGTCCGTGGTGACATTCATGACTTCCATGAACGGGCACAACCGAACGACTGTGGTTTTCTTGAGTCCTATAGTCAACCGTATACTGTCCCGGATGGTCCTGCCGTTTTGTTCACGCAACCGATCCGAATCAAGCTGACTGATTTTACGGACAAGGTGACACGCTGGCTCTGTCAGCGATTTGATCAGGACGGAATTCCGTATGAGTTCGTCGAGGTCGGCTTTGAAGAGAGCATCACGGATTTTCACGCGTACGATACGATTGATCTCGCCGTCCATGCCGAAGTGTTCGAGCGGAATGTCCAGTACGCCTTCTATCAGTTCATGACGAATACGTTCTCACCACCAATCCGCTTGTTTCAGCAGATGCCAGAGATGTTGAAATCGATTGAACAATATGACGCGACACCGTTCGAAGACTGGCTCCCGATCCACCAATCGATTGAGCGTTACTTAATCGACGAATCGTATTTCATCCCGTTCTATCACGATACACGACTGATTCCATATCCGATCGAATTGCAAAACATCACGATCGACTCGTTCGGTTACTTTGATTTCTCGAAGCTCTGGATCTCCAACCAATCGTGACGAATCGTTGACGAAATCTTGACCTGCTTGTGACAAAACACACACTATTTTTTAATCCAGTATTTTAAATGTTGCATTAAAAGTGAGGCTGCGAAATACTAAGACTGTCTTCATTACTTAGTGAAAAGGAAGTGGTCCTATGTTATCAACCTCTACCATTCAAATCGTTCAATCGACGGTTCCCGTCCTTGCGTCGCACGGTGCCGCGATCACGAAAGTTTTTTATCAGCGCTTGTTTCAAGCTCATCCGGAACTGAAACACGTCTTCAATCAATCGAATCAACGAAGCGACCGCCAATCGCAAGCACTCGCAACAGCCGTGTATGCCGCTGCTGCTCACATCGATCAACTCGAGACGTTAAAGCCGGTCTTATTACCTGTGCTCCATAAACACCGTAGTCTACAAATCAAACCGGAAATGTATCCCATCGTCGGACACGAATTACTCGGGGCAATGCAAGATGTCTTAGGAGAAGCCGCAACGCCAGACATCTTGCGCGCGTGGGGAGAAGCATATGGGGAGATTGCCAATCTGTTCATCACGCTTGAAGCCGAACTTTACGCACAGGATGAACAAGCAAAAGGATTTTCCGGATATCAGACAGTCGAGATTTCGGATGTCGAGGAGCAAGCGGATGGGATTCGCGCCTTGACCTTCCGCACGGACGGTCCACTCCCCGCTTATCGAGCCGGACAATACATTACGGTGCGGATTCAAGACAAAGATGGCTTATGGCACAATCGTCAATACAGTCTGACGACGGCATCGAACATGGAAACATATACGATTGGTGTCAAACGAGAAGGCATCGTCTCGGACTATTTACATGCAGCGCAAGTCGGTGACACGGTGTTCATTAGTGCGCCAGCGGGTGCTTTTACACTCGATGCGTCAGACGAACCAGTCGTGCTGATTGCCGGTGGGATCGGGATTACACCGATGCTTGCGATGGCTGACGAAGCGTTAGCTGCTGGTCGACAGGTCACGTTACATCACGCTGTCCAAGACGAACGCAATCGTCCATTTAACGAGCAACTTGCCTTGCTTGAGCAACGTGGCGCACGCGTCATTCGTTACGCAGAACACCAGGCAATGGATCAAGCGGGTCGCCTGCCGAAAGACGTTATCGCAGGTATCACGGATTCGACATACGTCTGTGGTCCGGAAGCAATGATTCAATATGTGATCGAACACTTCACGGCGTCACCCGACAAACTGCATTACGAAATCTTTGGACCAACGCTTGCTTTTGCAGTAGAAACACCAGTTGCGCAATAAAAAACATCCCGTTCTCTTTGACACATGTCAAGGAGAGCGGGATGTTTGATTAGAGTGGCAATCGTTCTGACAATGGACGGACCAAGACGACGTCCGTTGCCATTCGGTTATCACGGCGTGGTTCATCGACCGGTTCAATCGTCCAGTTTTTTGCATGAAGCGTATTCAAGGCACGCGCTAAATCATACATTGAATAACGCTCGTTTCCGTTCAACTGATAGAGCCCCGCTTCCTGTTCGAGTAAAATCGTAACGAGCGCTTCAGCTGTATCTTCAAGCACTGAACTCGACGGATACCAATTCCGACTCGCCCGAATGACGCCGTGCTGTTTCATCTCGTTCGTGAAGAAATCGACCATATTGTTCGAACCAGCTTCCGTTCCGATCTGCCAGCCGATCCGGACGATCTTCGCTTGTGGATCGAGTGCTTGAATCGCTTGTTCGCAAGCAATCTTATAAGCACCATACTCATCGGTCGCATCCGGTACTGCGTCCTTGTCAATCGGTGCCGGCACGTCGTCCGAGAAAACAGACACCGTACTCGTGAAGAAAAATGGAATCGCATATTCTTGGCACAAGCGGACGAGCGCTTCCGTCCAACTGACAGACCCCATTCCGATATGTAAGAAATAATCTGGTCGTTCCGTTTCTAAAAATGTCCGCATCGCCGATTCGTCAGTCGTTGAGACTTTCTTCCGGTCCCAGGCGACTGTCTCGATGTCGTGCTTTGCTAAGACATCCGCAACGACGGGTGCTACCGTACCGTTCATACCTGTAATGATTGCTTTCATGTTGATGCTTCCCCCTTATCTTCGATCGAAAATCATAAAACCGCTTGCTACTTCAGTTTACACGGGAAGTATTGATTTAACGAATCTGAGGTCATTCTTCTACGACCATTTATGCCTCAAATGAAAAAAACGTCTGCTGTCCAATCTAAAATTGGTAAGCAGACGCACTGTTTAGTTAGTTCATCCTTACTCCGAAACGCCTTCCGTTTCCATTCGGCGCCACAGTACATTCAAGAAGACCGTCATCCCACTAATCGGAATCAAAAACAATAACGCTGTGATCCATAAACTCTCCATCGACTCCACTCCTCATCGTTCATTTCTATCTCTAGTGTACATAAGCGCGAAACCGCTTACCTCCACCTCAAGGCGGATATTTCATCCGACCTTGTCCTGTCGTACTTCAGAAAAGGAAACGGTACGATGAATCAGTAACCAGACACTGGTCATGACAAGACCACTCAAGGCAAAGAACAAAAAGACGAACGAGATGCTAAAGAACGACGTCAAGTACGACGACAATCCGTAACAGAGCGCGGAACATGCCGTTGATGCTGCGACCATCGCCGTCCGGACCCGGCCGAGCAAATGCGCAGGCGTCGAGCGCTGCAACAAGGTCGCAAATGGAATCCCGAATAACGTCAGCGCCATGCCGAGCAAGATGAACCCACCAACAGCCACTGGGACGAATGAGACATAGGCGACGATCGCAATTGCGAGACCTTGCAAGACGACGGCAAAACGAAACAGCTTATCCTGTCGTACGGAGGCGACCCACTTCCCGTATAGGAGCGACATCGCGATTCCCCCGATCACCGTCGCCAGTTCGAGTGCAGAAAACATCTGGGCATTTCCCGACAAGACACTCTTGGCATATGGCGCAAGTAAAGTATTCATCGGTGTGATCATCCAGTTTGCGAGGATCGCACAACCAAGGATCCATTTCAGGCGACCGTCACGGACGACGTGTCCGATCCCTGCGAGCAACGCTTCGCGGTACGAACCATGACGCGCCTCTTCTGCGACTTGCCCTGTCATATGTCGAACGAGTAACCAGGCGACGAGATGTAGACCAAGATCAAGCCATAAGATACTCGCGATCGAGAAATGGGCGACCATCACCCCACCGAGTAAAAATCCGCTCAACGTACCGATCCGTTCAATCGTAGCAAGGTACGCATTCGCTTGCGGCAATTGGTCATCTTCGACTAAATCAACGACCCACGTGAAGACGGCATTGCCACCAATGATTTGCAAAATCGTCTGCACGACGAGTAAGCCGAGTAACCACGGTAGGACGACGTTCGTCAGACCGATTCCCGCTAACGCGATCCCAAGCGCAAGCAATCGAATGAGTAGCGACGTTTGGTACAAGGATGCACTGACGAATCGATCGATCCATGGTCCGACGAACATTGAAACGAGAAAACGAATCAAAAAGACACCAGTCGCAAGCAAGGCGACGCCAGAAGCACTAATCTCTTCCGCACTCACCCAGTAGATTGCGATATAGACAAAACTCGTCCCGACGGTCGATAACAAATCCGAGACATACATAAAACGAAACGCACGTGACATGATGCTTTATTCCTTTCCTAAAACGACTTCTTGTCTATCTTACAATTTTTCTCAATTGCTGCCCATTCTTTTTTCGTCATCACATCGTCATCGTCTGTTAAGGCATTCTTACCCGTCTGTAACAGAGCCGACATGTTCATTCGCTATACTAAAACGCATAGGGAGGTGAAGATCCATGAAAACGCAAACGCGTTATGACTATGAAACCGAACAGGAACAGGTCGACGTTCCATCCGAGGCACGTCTAGGCTACTACTTTCTTTTGATCGTCCTGCCGCTTGGTCTCGCGCATCTTGTCCAGTCGCTTGCTCCTTCGCCGGATCAACACCACTCATCCGTATTGACGGGTTTGACGTTCTTATCCATCGTCTTTTTCATGTACTTAGGTAACCGAGCGGCTGGAAATGCCAAAACGACCTTTTTCGGATACTCGATGTTCTTGAGTATCAGTCTGTTCGCGACGCTGTTTCTACCAACGGTGCCGATCATTTGAGCATAAGCAAACGAGCACCCGTCCGACTTGGACGCGTGCTCGTTTTTTTAATGCGTATGCGATTCGTGTTTGCCGTCACAATACAACGTATTACCGTGCGCATGCTGATCCGTCTCGACCTGGATCGTTGCGTGGTTAATCCCGACGTGTTTTAAATCGTGATCAATCTGTTCGCGAATCGACTCCGATTCCCTGACAGTCATGTCCTCCTTGACGACGACGTGACACGATAACGCTTTATAACCACTCGTGATCGACCAGATGTGTAGATCATGTAATCCGAGGACGGCTTCGTTCGTCTGAATCGTCGAAACGACCTCATCGATGTCGACGTCGCTCGGCGTTCCTTCCATCAAGACGTGAACGGATGCCTTCGTCACGTAATAGCCGCTCCGTAAGACGAGGATCGCGACGATGATACTCGCTAGTGGATCCGCCCATCCCCAACCGAAGAACATGATCAGAAGAGCAGCTGCAATCGCACCGACCGATCCAAGCATGTCACTTAACACATGTAGATACGCACCGCGCATGTTGAGGTTGTGTTCATGTCCACCGCCGCGCGTCATGATCCAGGCAACGAGAATGTTGACGAGCAACCCGAGGACACTGATGATCAGCATCCCGGTCGTTGCGACAGCGGGTGGATCGATGAAGCGCTGGATGGCTTCAATGAAAATATAAAGGGCGATGACGATCAGCGTCACACCATTTATGATAGCGGCTAAGATTTCAAAGCGTTTTGAACCGAATGTCTTACTCGCATCCGGTGCTTGACTCGAGAACTGGAAGGCTAACAGGGCGATCGCGAGTGAAATCGAATCACTTAACATGTGCCCTGCGTCCGATAACAACGCGAGACTATTCGTCCAAATCCCGCCGATGACTTCGACGATCATGAACGCGGTGATGATCAGGAACGATAAGAGCAGTACCTTTTTATTGTCGGTATGATGATGGTGGTGGTGATGATCATGTGCCATGACGTTGCCTCCTTTTACCTTACATTCAAACGTATATTTGAATTATAACGTGCCTCCGTTCTGTGGTCAACGGGCTCATCTGTTATATCCCACGCCTTTACTCTTCTAAAACGACTCATCTGACTAAACAAAAAAACGATGGCTCATTACCATCGCTTTTTCCATATCCATTTCAAATAAACGACCGAAAATCCTCTGTTTGCTGCTCGAGTTGTCGTGCGACCTCTTCGATCGCAGTAAAGCGTTGCATCGTTTCTTTTACCGTCACAAGGCTCGACGCAACTTCGAGATGGGACGCTTCAATCTTTTTCATCATCGCCATGATTTGACGGTTCATCGTTTCCGTATTCGTGCGTACTTCGACGACTGCACTGCCGACTAAATCCGATAAGTTTTTGACTTCACTGGCAACGACGGTAAAGCCTTTACCGTGTTCCCCAGCCCGTGCCGCTTCGATTGCCGCATTCAAAGACAATAAATTCGTCCGGGCCGCAATCTCCTTGATCGTATCAGCAATCTTCGTGATCTCGATGGCTTGGTCATACAGTGTTTCGAACGTCTGTTGGTTTTCTGCCGTTTCACTCGCGATCGTAGTCATCGTCTCTTGAAGCTGGTTGCCCTCTTTCGATCCTTGAACCGATTGCAAATTCAGTCCTTCAGCAAGCGTCTGGAAGCTTTTCGCATATCCTTGCACGCGGTCGATCCGGTCCGTAATGTTACTCGCAATCTTGACGACACCGACGACCTCTTCTCCTTCAAAAATCGGCATGTAGGTTGCTTCAAGCCACAAGATGTCGCCCCGGGCATCGACTCGTTTGATTTTATCCGCTGTACTGAAGCCCGAAAACAGACGTGTCCAAAAGTCCTGATACTCACGGCTGTTCGCGAATTCTGGTGTGCAAAACGTATGGTGCTGTAAGCCAATCATCTCGTCTCGTTTATATTTCATCGTTTTCGCAAACAAGTCATTGACGTCGACGACGCGTCGTTGGCGATCAAAACAGATCATCGCGACGTTTGCTTCAAGGCTCGACAAAATCGCTGGTGAGCGTAGCGGTCTCGGTAAGGTTTCATTCATGGTGTCATTAACTCCTTCTATGTATCGTTCATGTACTAAGACAGTTTTTCAAAAGAACAATCTGTACCTATCTATCGTCATCGATTGACCTTTTTTATAGCTGAATCGGCGATTATTCAAGTTGTTTTTCACGAAAACAAAATCACTTCGATAAAAATATTGTGACAGTTACAATCGATACACCATGGCATTGTCAAAAAGCGTAGCATATGCTACATTTATTTATGTAGTAAATACTACATATTTAAGGAGGAAATACAAATGACACATGATAAGCCCCCTCTATTCTCGAAAGGACAATCTATCGTCTTGGTCGTACTTGGTGCAGCATTTTGGTTCGTCGGTGCCCTGTCAGTCAGATTCGGATCTGGAATCGGCATGTTCGAAAATGTTGGAAACGTGATTGCCTTCCTGATTGGTTTACCGGTTTCGTGGATTTCCGTCATCATCATAAAAAAAGTTGCATGCTTGAATGCTGAACAGATGGTGCCAGGTGTCAGTCTCGGACTGTTAGTGGCTACGTTCTTAGACGGAATCGTTCTAACGTGGGGCACATCGCTATATGGAACGGATCCCTTACTCGTCGGACGTGGGGCAGCATGGATTCTTTGGGGAGTATTCGCCTTTCTTGCTTCTGCTTTCATCGAGGCGAGGCGAATGGGATATAAAATGATCTGAGGCGATGAAATGTGTTCTACAGGACGACAAATAACGAGCGTAGACCGTCGGACTAATCCAACGGTCTATTTGTGTTAAAATACAGTCGAACACAAATATATTGGAGAAGAACAGACTATCATCGGAGGTGACCAGCATGGATTATGAAAAAGCATCTCACAAGTTCCAACACCGAAAGCAACAGTTGACGTTAAAAAAAGAAACGGTCATCGAGCGCGTATGCCGGCGTTATAATGCAATCGAAATCCCGAAAGACGACATCTCGGATTTAGTGAATGATGATCAACTCGAATACGATGCCATCTTTTGCTGCTTGAAGATTGATGACGCTGCTATCTTGGATTCGCTTTTCACGCCTAAGGAATTAGAGGATTTCGAGTGGGAGATTCAAGATAACAAAAGGAGAAACCGACGATACCGATATGCTACTCAGAAAGAAGCAGATTATAATCAATTGATTCTCGATGAGATGGAAGGACGCCGGATTGATATCGTCTTAGAGAGTCTCGATGGTACACACATCACCGGTTTTTTAGTCCGGAATCAATCCGAAGTAATCGGCTCTTACTTATATGCTCTCGTCGGCGGTGCATATTTTGCCGATTCTGACGTAAGAGACCTCGTCATTCGTGCACGAGAATTGACGGAAGTAGAAGTCGAGGAATCGTATCGTGATTACCTTGAAGATTTAGTTCGGTGGGGTCATATTTAAAAAGAACGATGGACTTCATATGAAATCAATCGTTCTTCGTTTGCGCTTCGATTTTTTCGTTCCGAGCAGCCTCAAAGTTGCGATAAATCGTAAATCCTACTAAACCAATCAACCAGATAATGCCATACCCGAGTTCCCAGTCGAAGCCGAAATATAAGATCGACGACGTAATGACGACGATAAGAACTAACCGAATGCTTGATAAATGATACTTACTCATGGTTTCCCTCCTTTTCTTCCGCCACCGAAGTAGATGTATGTCACAAAAAGAATCAACATCCACGTAAAAACCGCGAATATGATTTTAAATAAGCCGTCAGGCAGTATTTTTGAGATATATAACATAGTCATTAGGATTGAAAACGTTAAATGGTTATTTCTCATTTGTGTAGAGAGCTTATCCCAATTGAGCAGTACAAGTAGTACCGCGACGGGTGCGAGGAGTGCCGTTAGGAAGAAGAACGGAACGTTCCTCATATAGTACGGTATCTCGTCTTTGTTTTTTCCCATCACATATCTCTCCTCATCTTCAATATAGAAAACCTAGCTTCTCTATTCATTTCATCGAAACGGATATGATTGTATGAAAAAAGAAGTACGTCCACTCATCTATACACTTATCGTTCTCGTCATCTTGATAACTGCCTATCCGACTTACCTCTTCGTTTCTAAAACGATGACTGAAATCAAGATTGAACGAATGTTAGTTGAATCAGGATACGACCAAGATATTTCAAAAAAAGAAACGATCTTTGAGTCGAAGACCGGAAGATACGTGTCGGAAATCAAATACACGAATGAACCAGACTATACATACAACTATGAAATCGTTGAAGATCATGTACTGACGACTGTATACGACCAGCATCATGTTGAAGTGATTGGCTCCGTTCAACATGAATTAAATTAGATATCGTATTTTAAATAACAATCGAGCCCATTCAGCAATCGCACGAATGAACTCGATTTATGTACCTCTTAACATTCTTCTTTCATGTTCAGTGATTCTGCCGAGCGAATCGTAATTTGTTTTGTAGCATCATCGATGGATATGACACAATCCCATGTCGGTTTTAACTGAAGGACATCATTCTGATCCAACCACAAGACCGCAGTCAGTTCGATGAAGTCTCCCATCACTACCATTTTTCTCGCCTTCTCATCAATGACGGCATATAGTTCATCCTCTAAATTGATTTTCCAGTCAAAAAATTCATTGATACTCATACGTTATCTCTCCCAATCCTTCATAGGTTCTCTAGATCATTCCGCCGTAGAAACGTAATCTTCCATTTTTTCCGCGCGATCAATACAACGATCAGAGAAGCCAATAAAGATATTTTAAGCGTTGTATCACTGATTACGTGAAATCCGTAATGAAGTGAAAAGAGTACCATGAGTAGCGCAACGACGCTTCCTAAAAAGATCATGTTTTTCATTTTGTCATCTCACTTCCATTCTTGACTCCTTGCTGTCAATACTCTGAAATATACCGTCCTTCTTGTTTGTTCGTAATTTGTTCGCCGTCTTTGAATCCCGTGACTTTAAAGCGATGAGATCCCGATCGATAAATCTCATATTCATTTTCCGGTTCATCTTGGAACACGACCTGCGCAATGAATTCACCCGTGCTCGTATCGTATCGAATTTCCTTGTTCTTCACATATGTCATATAATCCTGTTGCTTCAGATAATGATCGATTGCCTGAGTGACTTCTTGTTTTTCATCATAGTAAAACGATTTATAGGCAGAAGCACCGATGATGCCCACTCCTAGAATCATCACTATCGTAATCCATACATAAATTCGTTTCATACCATCACTCCCGAGTAGAAGTAACAAAAATATCGTATTTCCAGATTCCATTCCCCTTGTTTTAAAAACTAGATATGTATAAACTAATATAAGACCACAAAAAAAGGAAGTCATTTATGATAAAAAAATCCATAAAATACTTTTTATTGTCATTTATGTTACTTGTTATCATCTTGAATCTCTTGAATGGTCGAATGATTGAAAATGAGCGATTAACGTTAGCCGTGAACATCGCTATCGTGCTGATGGCGTTATTTTTTATCAGCTTGAGATTTTCAAAGCGAAAACGTAAATAGGATGCTTATCGCTCTAAAAAAAGTACGTAAAGGTGGTTAACTCGTGGGGCAATTCATGATTTTCGGCGCCTTGATGAATCTTCTGATCATTGGCGCAGTCGTCTATGTCGTATGGAAATTAGCAAAAAAACTCTTTAAAAAATAAATGATGGATGTCCCTTTTTGATTCATTCCTGAAATTCGTATCAATTATGCTTACATAAACAAGGTCCCTTTCTCATTCGAAAAAGGGACCTTGCTCCATTTTATCCTGCGTAGTTGAACAATGGACCACGCAATTCGAACTCATACGTCTCACCGTCGACGATGCCGACTATCGCGTCGCTTTCAATCAACTGATGCAGGAAGCCTGCCATTTCAGCCGCCGTATGGTACTTTTTGACGTTCTTGCTGTAGTCGAAACCTGCTTCTCCGCGCGAACGATCCGCAAACTCTGTCTCAGTCGCAGCTGGTGCAAGCACTTTCGCCCGGAGTTTTGCGCCACCTTTTTGCAGTTCTTGCGCGAGACCTTCTGTATAGGCACTGACATAGAACTTCGTCGCGCAATACGTGACCGCGTTCGGCACGATCCGGTAGCCACCTGCTGACGAGATATTGACGAGCGTCGTTCCGTCGACGTCATGATGATCACGGACGAACAGACTCGATAGAATCGTTAGCGCCTCGATGTTCAAGCGGAGCATTTTCTCGATTTTTCCAAGATCAATATCCTGGACGAGATCAAAATCGCCGAATCCGGCATTGTTGATCCACGTCTCGATTTCGAGTTCCTTTAGTCCTTCATATAAATCATGGACATTTTGGTTATCTGCGAGATCGACCGACTTGAGGATGACATCACTATCTGGTGAGATTTGTTTGACTTCATCCCGAAGTTTTTCGAGCTCTGACGTCCGTCGCGCGACGAGGACGAGTGATTTGCCTTTTCCTGCGAGTAGTTTTGCTGTCTCATATCCAATTCCTGAACTTGCTCCTGTAATGACCGTGTACTTCATGTAGCATATCCCCTTTTTGATTTGGTATAGTGAGAGTCTAATCCTTAGAGTGAACTCTAAGTCAAGCAGAAAGGTGAGATGTATGTATACGATTTCTGAAATCAGTCGATTGACCGATACGAGTGCCCATACGATTCGCTATTACGACAAAGAAGGGCTATTGTTTCCGAAGCGCCAGAACGGTCAACGTCGCTACGACGACCAAGATGTGACGTGGCTTCGGTTCGTCCTCCGCTTGCGCGAAACGCATATGCCGATCGAGCAAATCCGTTCTTACGTGACGCTGTTTCTTGCTCACGGCGAGCAGGATACGACGCAAGAACGGCTCGCATTGCTTGAAGCACACCATGCGAACGTCTTAGCACAACTAGCAGCATTACAAGAAACGGAGCGAATGATCGCAGAAAAAGTCGACACCTATCGTCGCCTCCATCCTATGATTCCCGCTCCTGATGTTGTTCAATCCTCTGAGAACGCCTCCGTCAATTGACGATAGACTGTTTCACGCTCGTCAGGCGTCAACGTAAGAAAACTGTCGCCGATGTTGATTTCCGTCGCACAGCCGCTATCTTTCTCAACTAGATAACCAGCGATACCCACTTTTCTGTTCGACTGGATTTCAATCAATTTTTCTTCGACGACTGCTTTTTCTGCCTTGAAGTAGAGATGAAACATGTTCGAGACCGGCGCAAGGGGACGAGTCGAGATGCCTGAGATCGCATTCAAACTGCTCGCAAGCTCCTTTGCGGCTGCATGGTACTTCGCCATGCGGTCTTTTCGTTGTTCATAATAAAAATCGGCAGACAGAATATACGGATATAGACTGATCAAGTCACCGCCGTAGCGACGTTTCCAGATTCGTGCCTCTTGGCAAAACGGTTCTGGTCCAGCTAAGATTGCTCCTGCGACGCCGCCGAGTCCCTTATAAAAAGAGATATAGACACTGTCAAACAGTTGCGCGATGTCCTTTGCTTCTGCCTCATAATACGGTAAGACCTCAAGTAAACGGGCACCGTCCAAGTGAAGACGGATATTCTATTTGCGGGCATACGCACAGATCACTTCGAGTTCTTCACGCGACGGAAGCAATCCGCCGAGTTCGCGTTGCGGCAGTTCGAGTAACAGACAACTGACGTCCGGCAAAGCTTTGACGTCGTCTATCGTCATCATCCGATCGGCTTCTCCGACTAGTATTGGTTCTATCCCGTGCAATTTCTTTAAGCCGTCCTGTTCATGAATCTCAAGGTGACAGAGCGGGTGATAAGCGACCTTACGATTGTCCTGTTCATCCGACCAGATACGTAGCGCAATCTGTTGCGCCATCGTGCCACTCGGGAAAAAGACCGCATCGTCGTGTCCGAGTAAGTCTACCATCTTGCGCTCAAACGTCTTGATTAATTCGCCGTTACCATAGATATCGCTCATTTGATCGGCAGCAACGCCCTGCAACGCTTCTTGTAACACGCCGACCGTCCGACTACCATGTCCATCTAAACGTTTCGTCGTTTCTTGGTAACTCGTTCGTAAATCCATCTCTTTCATTCCCTTCTAAATCAATGACTATTTTTTGAAAAAATCAAAATATTCCCTCTCCACTTTTGCTATACTGTGTAGCGAAAGTCTGTTAAACGTACTCGTCAAAGGAGGTGTCCCTATCGTGAAAACGCTTCGCACTCGCCTATTGCTTCTTATTCCACTTGTCTGTCTACTACTACTTACCGTGCAACAATTCGTTCCGTCGCTCTATACGTCACTTCTTGGACGAATTGATCCAGCAACGAATACATATTGCGTCGACCGTTGCGGTCCAAAGGAATCGATCTTCGATACGATCGAAGAAGGAACGTCTTATGGTGAAAGCACGGTCACGATGAGCGCAGTCGATCCACCAGCTCCATGGTTCCGGACAGGGTTCGATTCTTCGGTGACGACACCTCCTTATCTTCTCATACTATGTCTCATTCTCCTGTTTTGTAGCTGGTTTTTCTGGCATTATCTCCAGTGGTTGCGTCGACCTCGTATCGATCCATCAGGGTATGTGCTTCCGCCACGATTTCCAATCTTCATTTATGAGACAAAAGACCTGCCTGCTGACTCGATTCGAAAACAACTCGCTCACTTTAATGCACAATTGCCGCTTTCCTTACGACGCCGGACCCACGAGACAGTAACAGAATGGTTCGACCGGATTGCGTTTCCATCTCCTGTTGATCCGCTCTACTTTGAAGTGCGATATGGGAAAATGCCGGTCATCTCGACACATCAATTGACCTTCTTCGTCCAAGCGATGGAGCGATATCTTCGGAACTGCCAAGTCCAGTCATCAATTTCTTGAATCTAGTCGCCTTGCGCATTGAAGCTTGGCGTTTTTTTTGTGTTTACAGATATGATTGCTCTTGAAAAAAGATTTTAGAGGACTTTACAGACTGAATTGACTTTTTTTCAAAATCAGACGATTAGTTGCCAGAAAACTGGGTAATATAGACTATAGTAGAGAAAAATTTTTCAATTAGGAGAGTGAGGTGAGAGAAGATGATCAGTGCCCAAGAAGCCTATTACATTAAGAACGAATTGAATGAGAAATTTGTAGATCCGCGGATTTCCTGTGATTTTTCAATCTTTTCGCTTGAACCGTTCCAACTTCTCTTACACGTACAAGAAGATGTCGATGAACTTAGTACTGAAATTCGCTATGGTTTAAGCCGCAAGATTCGGTCTCAGCTCACACAACTCGATGCACGTGTCGGGGGTGTTCCCGTCAAAACGGTCTACATCATATCGGCACCTCTCATTTCCGATCGATCGTATTGCGTCATCTTACAATGAACTTTAAAATACCCCGTATGAGAAGCAAACTCTCACGCGGGGTATTTTTGTGTTCATCGGTCTGTAAAACCATCGATTTTCCATGCGTTTTTTAAAAAAGTCTGCTCCTTGGACCAGTAGACGATCGCATATTCTCGATTGATGTGTTCCCGTTCCGTTATCGGATGCTCGATTTCTGCATCAAAATCACAATAGGCATATAAAGCATTCGATCGGTCGGCAATCCTCTGCATATCCTCCATGAAAATCGTCTCCTGCTGATCGAGTGACCACGCAGTTAAATTCTCTTCTTGGAAACCGAATTGAAAACCGAAACAGTCTGGTTCTTTTTCAATCGTCATTCGAACAGGTATTGTCGTTAAACCATGATACGCAAAGAAAACGAGCGAAGCATTCCCGTAATGATGACTCAGCAATGGACGCCAGTCTTTCGGAAGACCTTTTTCCTCGCCCCAATGTGACCCATCGGTATTCGTCGCGTAACTGTATCTAAGAAATTGAATATCTATACAAAAATTATCTAAGATTATTCGAGCAGCATTTTCCATATCGTAGGTTTCTTCAAAAACAAATCCCAGGTGTATCACCCATCTTCATTCCCATCTGATTAAGCATTATCCTGCCATGTCCCCGATTTGGTTTCGACCGTTCTCTTTCGCCCGATACAACGCTTGATCGGCTTGGTCGATCACCTCTTTTTCCGTCGTCTCTGCTCCGGGTACGAGCGACGTCAAGCCAAGACTGACACTGACCCGGCAAAGTGGTTCATACCGTTCATGTACGATATTCAAATCGAGAATGTCCTGACGAATTCGTTCTGCAATGTGCCGGGTTTCTTCTGCTCCACGCGACAACAAGACCGTGAACTCCTCCCCACCGTACCGTGCGACTTGCCCATGCCGTGCTTGACGCTTCAAGACGCGAGCGACTTCCTTTAAACATTCATCCCCTTTTAAATGACCATACGTATCATTATACGATTTAAAGGCATCGACATCGATCAAAATCAGGGAGAGTGGTGTCTGCTGTTGTTTGGCTTCTTCGAGGAGATGTTCCAATCGTTCATCGAACGCCCGCCGATTCGGGATACCGGTCAAGGCGTCGTGAAGCGAACGATGAATCAAGGCTCGTTTACTGCGTTCCATCCGAAACGTCTGGATGAAGGCAATCAAGACAAGAACGGCAATGCTTGCGACAACGACGATGACCCATTTCGCAGCACTCGATGCTTGCTCGGAACGATTCGTTGCTTCGGCGATGATTCGGTTGACGTCCGTCCGTAGACGGGCATCAATCGGGCGAAACGTCTCGATGAACTGCATCCCTTGATAACGCTTTGCCTCAGCGGCTGCTTGATCCCCGTTTCGAACGAGTGCCAGTTGGGCATCATAAAATCGGATGGCTGTCTCGATCCGGGGAATCGCTTCCGTTCGGACGAGCTTTCGCATGATCGGATGATTCTCATCGAGTTGATTGAGTCGTTCGACCGTTTGATCTAGCCGATCAATCGTCCGATCATACTGCGCTAGATCCGCCTCGTTCGGTGAGAGGATGTAACTGCGAACGACCAGTTCAAGATTTAGTAACGCCGGAAACAACTCCGCTGCTTCCGTCGAGATCGGAATCGCCTCGTTTAAGATGCGTGCATTTTCTCGTTCGATTTTCAGGAAAGCTTGATAACTCCAGACGCTTGTAAACAATAGCGCACAGAGTGCCAAAAACAAATAGCGCTGCAACGTTGACCATTTCACAAAAAGACCGACCTTTCTTTCTCTTTCTAATTGACTAAAGTCTATCCCTTCTATCGGTGTCTTGAAATCAAACTGTTAGTCGTTTGTATGAAATAATGCCCGTTGCTAGCACATTCCAAACGCTTCCAGCCTTCTTAATCGGTCAGGGATGTGTTTTCCAGCTGTTCCTGTGACTGCCTTCGTCTCAGTGCTCGTTCTGTCACATCATTGTTCTTCCACCAAGCGACGAGTAGACCGACCAGTCCGATCAGACCCGTCACGAACCGTTCGACGTCACTTGACGATACTGGCAATGCTGTAAAACCGAGCGTCGGTAAGAGTAACTCAAGAAAAACATAGAGAGGAATCAAGAGGCGAATCCACGCCTGAAGACGAATCATGGGGACACCGGAAAGAGACGACGCCATGTTTGAGGACCAACGATCCCGTCAGCGACTAGACGACACGTCTGTTGGAACGTTCGAACGGCGTGCGTCAATCGGGCATCAAAGACTCCCGTCACCACAAGTCCCAAGCGTTTTTCAAGGGCTCGGACGAGTTCCGGTGCTTGGATTTTTTCCCGGAGATAGCGTCCTTGTTTTGGAACGTGATGACGCGCTAGACTGACATGATCGTACAGTTCAAAGTGTGGGTAGTCGGGAAAACGAGACCAATCCCCTCCCCAGTCCATTCCGCGTCGTTTCATCGCTGCAACGATCCGCCGGAGTCGCGCGTCTGGCGGAGAAAGGAACAATGCTCCATCCTGATAGAGAAAGACGTCGATTGCGACACCGAAATTATGGATTGATTGTCCACCGCGGGCTTGCGTCACGATGGGTCCTGGTGTCGTCCGTCCTTTTGCGTACAATACGTTCTGTTCCGCGATGCTCCGAAAACTTTGCGCTATACCGAGTTTGATCCCATGCGGATACAGCTCTCGAATCGCGTCACGCGCGATCCGGACGACAGACGGATGCATGCCCGGAACGGATAGTTTTTGATTGGCACGTCGGAGTATTTCTTCCAGTTGCATCAGGCTCCCTCCCTTGTCAGTCCTTGTAATAGTTCAGCAATTTCAGCGTCGTCAGGTATGATCTGGTTCTCCTTCTGGTGTGCTTCATACACTCGTTGCGCTGCTTTTTCTTGTTCCATCCAATCCGGTAATTGAAATAATGAAGTGTCTCTTCTTGAACGTTTGGTTATTCGTTTCCGCCGTTCAGCCGGTAATCCAGTCGCAAGACGCTTGACGACTTGCTCGATGTAGCCAAAATGACGACTGTTCGCTCGCGCCGCTTCTTCGATCGCATACTGGATGCGCTCAATCGGATGGTCTGTTGCCAGCTGTAGCAATTCCTGCTCGATTCGTGGTGTCGCCTTGCCGAGATTCGTCTCGTACTGCTGCACCAGCTCCTTTTTTAAAGTCGTATTCTTCAAGACTTCTTCTTCGGAGGCAGCAGAAACCTCGGGGGCAGTCGTCACTTGACTCGCCGAGGACGGTGTCTCGACACGGGGCAGGACACGATAAGCATTCGAGGTCTGTCCTCCGTGTTTCGTGAACCGTTCGACTTTCTCGATCCGACCGCTTGCGATCAAGGACTGGATACATGACTTGACCGTCGATTTACTGCACGGGACAGCGGCGGCGATCGTTTGATAGGACGGGAATGCTTGACCATCCTGACCGCTGAAGCTTTCAAGAATCAGATAGATCATCTTTTCATGGACGGACGCAAATGCCGTCCCGCTCCGTAAGAGCATATGGGGAACCGGGAGATATGGGGCTTGCATGGTGATTCCTCCTTTCTAGGAAATATGACAGGAAGAAGTCGAGGATTGTTCGAAAAAAATACATGCGAACCAATCAGATGATGCTGCTTGGTTTGACCAACACTCCTGACGATTCATCTTTATGACATTGCAGACGTAAAAAAGCGCTCTCCGTCAACGAAGAGCGCTCCTGTTCATTTTAAGACGTCCCAATTCGAGAAGTGTCGTGCCTCGAGATCGAGTTGCTGTTCCTCGATCCAGCGAAACGCTTCGAGTACGAGCGGTGACGCGTTATCAATCGAGACGTCACTCGCATTGACCCAGCGCGCACCGAGTGAGTCTTGTCCGACGAATTGTTCGGGGATACTCAGCGTTCCACCCGTCTGTCGGACGAGATAAAAGACAGCGATGTGATGGACTTCTTCGAACTCGCGCCAATCCCACGGAAGCTTGAAGTCCGCGACGCCGATCTGCCGTTCGAGTGCCACCTCGAGCCCTGTCTCTTCCGTAAATTCCCGGCGCATCGCCGTAGCGAGCGTCTCCCCTTCTTCAAGGCTCCCCCCTGGTAAGTCATAGCGATTGATATACGGTCCACCATTCTTGTCGATGACGAGTAAGGCATCATCCTTCATCAATAATCCATAGACACCGAATGCCCGGTGACAACGAATCGTCTCCATGTGTCATTCCCCCTTCTCTTCATCTGCAGGACGGTCGGGATGAACGGATCCAAAAAGCCGTCAAACGGAAACTGCTGCTGCGCGATTCGCTGTTGTAGGTTCAGTAACGATGCACGAGCTCGTTTAATCACATCAGTCGGATAGTCGTACAATTGTTGGTTCTCTAAAAATTCGTCCTCGTCGACGACCGTCCACACTCCCTCTCGATGGACGAGATCGAGATCCAGATCAATGAACGATAAGGTATTTCCTTGAAGTACCGGCGGTAAGCAAATGTTACAGTAGTACGTCACTTCTCCCGTCCGCTCTATATCGAGACCGACCGTAAAATCAGCATCAAGCGGATAGAATTCCAGACTATAATTGTCATATGTATAAACGGCTTCGCGACGATGATGTAAAAGTGTCCGTCCTGGCGTATTCGCGACGAGCAGATACGCTTCCGTCTGAACAAGAACGTCTCCGTCCCACGAGTAGTGCGGACGTCCGTCAAACTTCCGCGCTTCAATCGTTAGATGTTTCGGTTCCAACCTCATCCCTCCCTTTCCCTAAAGCTCTCTTATTTTACCAAATGATCATATCGAAGCAAGTCTTTACCTGATTTACTAAAATTTTGAGTGTCTCTCGTTGACATCCTTTATCAAACTGCTATCGTGAAGGTATCATACTCAAGGATGTGGAACCGATGTTCATTGCCGAGTTGTTATTGAATGCTTGCATCGCCTTCACCGGCTTTTATTTGATTGCCAAAATCATCTATAGTCAGCGTCTTGCGTCAAGTAGCTTGAAAACCCTCATCGTCGGTCTCGCGACCGGGCTGCTCGGGGTGCTGTTGATGTTTAAGGGGATCGCCGTCAACGAGTCGTTACGGATGGATTTGCGTCATTTACCGCTCGTCCTGCTCGCTTTTTATGGCGTCCGTTCGCCTCTGATCATCGCAACGCTGATCATCGGCTGCTCCCGGTTCTACTTCGGCTGGACACCACAAGCGATCGTCGCGTTTCTTGCAGTCCTTGGTATCAGCACCGGGATGTACTTCATCCATAAACGGTTGCTCCACCGACCATTCTTGCAAAATCTCATCATGAACGTCTGGGCGCTGTTCATGATTACGATTGCCGTCTCGATCAATCTCGGCTTTAGTGACGCCGCTCTTCGTTTGCTCGCTTCGACATGGACGATCGGACTGGCGGTCGGACTGTTATCGAGTCTATTGACGATTGATTTTCAGTTGCTCAACGAACAAGTGCAGCGCTACAAACAATCAGCGGAACTCGATCATTTGACGGGACTGTACAATCGCCGTGTTTGGGACGAACGGACGGCTTTTCTTGAAGAGGAAGGACGTGTCTACAATGTGCTCGCACTCGACATCGACCACTTCAAGCATGTCAACGATACATACGGGCATGCGAACGGGGATCTCGTCTTGCAACAGTTCGCACGGATCTTACAGGAAGAAACGCGTCCGCATGATATCACGGCGCGCATCGGGGGAGAGGAATTCATGGTCCTCGTCTATGATTTGACGCCTTCGAAAGTCGCGAAGGTTGCCAACCGAATCCGGGAGCGGATCGCGAACACGCGCTTTCAGCTCGACGGCTTTCCCGCCATCTCGATCACAGCGTCCGTCGGCATCGCCCATGGGAAACACGTCGCTGCCCAGAGGATGAATATCCTTGCCGACGAAGCGTTATATGCCGCCAAGGAACAAGGGCGGAACCGTGTCATTTTGTACGAGGTCGATGCTGAGGCGGCGATGACGACGCAAGACCGTGAACCGGTCCGTTCTTAATCTTTATCATACGCATTCGATTATTGAGTAGACTGCGCTGGATGATGCAAAAACAGATCCTCCATCATCGTCATGCAGACGAGGACGACATGTCACGCAATGCTTCATCCATGCAAAAGAGGACTTACCATGAAACCGGTAAGTCCTCTTTCTTTACGCTTGATCGATTCGCCGAAACTGTAAGCCACGTGCTTTCCACTCCGGTAAGAGTTCTTTCAGCGCCGCGATCGTCTGCATGGGTGCTTGTGGATCCGCACCGAACGTATCCCCATTATCATGGAGCAAGATGATGTCTCCTTCTGACACATTTGATAGCAGCCGTTTGATTTTCGCCTTCCCGCCCTCTAGCTTCCAGTCCTCCGCCATCTTCGACCAGAGAATCATTTCGTAAGAAGGAGGACAGAGGACATCTCCAGCATTGAGTGCGCCCCACGGTGGACGGTAGACCGTCGGACGTTCGCCCGTGATCCGTTCAATGATTGCTGCTGTCCGTTCGATACCTGTCCGGACTGTCGACGGTCGCATCGACCAGTTCGGTCGATGGACATAATTGTGGATCCCGAGTTGATGCCCTTCTTCGTGCATCCGGTGAATGAGGTCCGGATGTGCTTCTGCTTTATGACCCACGACGAAAAACGTCGCGTGAATGCCTTCTTGTTGTAAGAGATCCAGCAGTTCTGTCGTATAGACAGGATCTGGACCGTCATCGAACGTCAAGGCGATGGATCGTGAGTCCAGTGATTTCGTCACGCGCCATCCAAAGACGCGTGACGCCATATACGGAACGACCGTATAAGCAAGTGTCGCGAGAACTCCCGCTGTGACAAGACGTGAACGCATGTAAACTAACTCCCTTATTATCCATTTACTTTTTGACGACGATCTTGCAGGCAACCCGCAATTCGTTCCGCGAAAAACCGCTGATCGGCCATGACGCAATCATTTTGATACTGCGTGACCGCCTGTTGCCAAGCATGCATGACATCCGGGTTCTCAAGCGTCCGACGGATGACATCCGCGAGTGAATCCGTTTGATTAAAGGAGAACGCAAGCCCTTTCTCCATCAAATACGTACGATTGATCTCTTCTTGCCCCGGTAGGACGTGTTGAATAAACAGCGGTATACGTTTTTCGAACGCTTCGCTAACCGTCACGCCACCCGGCTTCGTGACGATCGCATCCATCCGTTCATACAGTTGATTCATCTCATCCCTTGAATCGATATAGGCGAGCGGATGGATATGTGGATGACGTCGCGAGGCTAGTTGTTTATAGAGCGTCTGATTGTTCCCGCACAAGACATGAAAATCTGCTTCCGCACACTGTTCGATTTGCGTCAGCAACGTCTCGAGTTGACCGAGTCCACCGTTTCCGCCAGCAACCAGAATTTGTTTGCGGGACTGCGTCGAGCGAATGATCGAACCACCAGAAATTGCTGGATGGACAGGGATTCCCGTCACGAACAACCGCTCTTCTGGTACAGCATGGTGCGCGTGTAATTCCCGCCTCGCCTCACGATTCGGCAACAGATGATACTCGATATGCGTCTTTCCCCAGACGCGACTGACGAATAGATCGGTATAGGCATTGATGACGGGTACATCACAAAGATTTCGTTCCTTCAATTGATTCAAGAGATAAGATGGAAACGCATGCGTACAGATGATGACATCCGGTTGTTCCGTTCGGATGATTCGTAACATCTGCTGTTGGAAATAATGCGACGTCCATCCCCTTGAGCGCGCGTTACTCGAACGCCCGGCAATATGCCGATGGTAAAAACGACTATAACCGTTTGAGAAATGTCGGATCCAGTTCAGATAAAACTTCGATGTCACCCATTCCGCGAACGGGCTGATCGTACTGAGTAACTCTACTTCCTTGACTTCAACATCTGGTCCCTGCAATCGTTCGGCGATGGCTTCCGCGACGAGATGATGACCGGATCGCATCCTTAAAAAAGGAAAGATCACTATTTTTTGCATCGTATGTCCACTCCTTCAAACTATCCGCAAAAATCCTTTAAAAAGAAGTATCGCTTAGTCTTCTTTTCCCGCTTGGTTTTTCCCTGAAACGACGCGTTTTTCGAGCCGTTTACGCTTGATCCATTTGACGAGTACACCGAGCAGGAACAATACGAGTAAGGCAAGTCCGAAATACGGTACGACTTCCGGCTTGATATGAAACGTCTTTCCGGCAAAGTGACCGAGTAAGACGAAAGGAACGACCCATAGCGCGGAACCAAGTGCCGACACCCAGAAATACCGACCGAACGGAATTCGCTTCATGCCTGCAAAATACGGATTGATTTGCCGCACGCCCGGAATATAAAGACCGGCGATGATCGTCCGATTAATCCGTCCCATGTAGCCGTTCGACACCCGCTCCCAGCGTTCTCTCGTCAATCCGATGAAACGACCGTATCGTAAGACGGTCGGTCCGAAGAAGCGCCCCGCGCTATATGCCGTCAACATACCGACGAACGTCCCTGCGTATGCCGTTAAGATTGAATAAATCAAACGTTTTTCGTTCTGACCACTTAAGATTCCAATCAGGACGAGTAGCGATTCTTCCGGTGCCGGAATCCCGACGATGCCAAAAAATAAAAAGATGAAAATAACGCCATATCCATAGGCATCGAGATACTGGTTGACCGTATCCATGTTCATGTTGTCACGTCCTCTACTGCTGTCTCTCTGTAATGTTTCATCGTCTTCTGACTATGTATTCGTTCCTGTTCATGCAATTCCTTTTTTAGAAAAATTAAAACCCGTTTTCAGCTAAAAATTGACCTGTTCTCGTATCTCTCCTCGTGACAGTTCTCAGTATTTAGGAGATGATGAAGAGAGTGAAGGATATCTCAATAGACATAAAGGAGAATAACGATGAAAGAGACGAAACAGCTGACGATTCGCCCGCTCTCGCCCGAGAGCATTCCACTCGTCAATGAAGCCAACGACGCGTTTCCGATCATCGGACGCATCGTTCCACAGTTTTCCGGTACCGCCTGGTCCTATACGGAAGAACTTTATGAAACAGCTACTGAAACCCATTTCCCAGACGATCGTCTCGATTGGTCTACTTATATTGATCATCAAGATCGTATCGTCCTCCTCGCCTTCTCCGGCACTTCTTGTATCGGTCAGATTCGTCTCGTTCGTGACTGGAACCGTTTCGCCTACATCGAGAATATCGCCGTCAAACAAACGTTTCGTAAACTAGGCGTTGGACACCAACTGCTCGCCGCTGCGACGAAGTGGGCACAGCAACGTGAGTTGATCGGTCTATCCCTTGAAGCACAGGACGATAATCTGATGGCTTGCCGGTTTTACGAGCGGGAAGGCTTCGTGCTTGGTGGAGTCGATAGCCTAAAACAATCCGTCAATCCACACATCAATCTGACGCTTTATTGGTACAAATTATTTTGAGCAACAAACGGAAAGGACTTATCTCATGGTATCGATCGTAAAGAGCAGTTTCATTTCCGTGATATTGTTTGCTTTCTTGTACGCACTGATTGCTGGGCTTGAGATAGGGAATCCAGCACTATACGGCACGTCCTTCACCGACTTCTTCCTGATTGGTCTACTGTTTGCCGGTCCAGTCATCCTAATCGGCGCACTCTTGACAGAAGGGCTGCCGCGCCTGTTATTCCGTTCTACTATCTCATTCGCACAACGGATCATCCTCAATCAAGTCGTCGCGTTGTTCGCAAGTATCGTCCTCTATCTACTTGTGCAACCCAATCCATTTTCGTTCTATTTTGTCTTGTTCTGTTCTGGAGTAGCATTGGTGTATCTTCTTGTCTCCGAATCAGCACGGAAGTATCCGGCATTCCTCCCCTATCTATTCGGGTGGCTTGGTCGGACCGTCCTCAGCTTCTTTTTATTTCTCCACTTGTTTGGTTCGATGACGATGATGGTGCCGTTTTTGTCCTACACGGAGCAGTTGGTCAATGAACAGTTGGACGCTGTCATGCTACTGTTCTTCAGCAGCATCGCGATGGCTGACTTGCTGTTAGCTGTTCGTTTTACGAAACGTTCGCTACCGTGGACGACGCATCTCCTCGTTCATCAAGGTACGGTCTTCGTGTTTGCTGGCGCATTCATTTTGTTCACTTCGCTTCCTGCAGTATGTTTTACCGGAAACGTAGTCGCTGCCATTTTATATGTAATGGTCACCCGTCTATTCATCGTCATGAAAACCGGGAAGGAGGAACACCATGATCCGTCTGTCATTTCGACTACTGATGACTAATTGGATTTTTTTGATACTGTATCAACATCTCCCGTCGTCACCGCGGCTTATGCCCGAGACGGACGCTGGGTATTATTCAGGTGTTTTTGAGACATTACTATCGTTTATAATTGTCATCACGGTTGGCGGCATCCTGACTGACGCAATTCGTTACTTCCGCTTCCGAACGCGTCTACTTTCCTTTACATCACATCTCTTCCTGAATCAAGGCATCGCCTTACTTATTGGTGGCATCTTATTAATCGTCTTCAATGGTCTGTTTCAACCGCTCTATTTTCAGGCAATTGCGAGTAGCGCCGCTTTTCTCTATTTTTTGATGACACGTTTGACATTACTATACAAGAACGATTCAGCTGTTTAAAATCAGCCACATTCTTACATTTTTGTTAGGTAAGAATGACAGGCTAGGCACTATACTGAATGTATCGTTCAGTAAAGGAGACATGCCGCATGTTTCGTCAAAAATCAATTTTGTACTTACTCATTTTCTTGTCCTTCGGTTTCGCCTTCGATACGGTCACAGGTTCGTCTCTCATTCCATTCATCGAACCCCTTCACCAATTGATCGTTTCACTTGCGTTGACGATCACGACCGCCTGTTTAACACTGTTCTTTCTGTTCTATCATGGCGTTCGTCCGCACCTCGAATTACTGATTGTCCTCCCTTTTTTGATTTTGACGAGCGGCATCACCTTCTTCTTCGTCTTCTTGAGCGCAATGACTGTCATCTAACGTCACCAAAAAGCCCGTCTTCTTCAAGGAGACGGGCTTTGATCGGCACTATGTAGATCACGGTTTGGCGTGAAGCTCCAGCAACGGATCACTTTCACTCGGCCAATTGATTTGTCCCTCGTAATGATCCTCGATCGTCGCGACCGGTTTCGAACGTTCGAACCGAGACGGTTGCGTCGATGTCGTACAGACGATCAAGACAGCTAACAGACTGATGATACTAAACATTCGTCGCATCATGATTTATACTCCTTTAGTCATTTCTATCCTCATATTAAACAAACTATGCTACTATGCCATCCGTCCTCCGCTGTATCTCTCGCTCCGCCCATTAAAAAAGACCGACTACGTGAGTCGGTCTGACACCATCACCCTTGTTCGCCAACGACCGAGAATCGCTCGTTGAGATGTTGCGCGTTTTCTAGCTCATCGACTACAGCGATGGCGTAATCCGCGTAACTGATGTAGCTTTCCCCTTTTGCGTTTAGAATCATCTGCTCGCCGCCGACTGTATACGTTCCTGTGCGTTGACCGCTCGGATCAAAGAATCCAGCGGGGCTGAGATACGTCCACGTCACGTCGTTTTGCCCTTGCAGTTCAATCAAGTTTTTCCCCATGTTCGAGGCTGTCGGATAATACGCTTCCGGGAAATCCGGTGTTTCCATGACGCGTACTGTATGCTCGGCATCGACGAATAGGCTTCCCGCACCACCGACAACGAATAGTCGTGTCTTACTTCCTGCTAACACGTTGATTAAATGACGCCCGACTTCGATATGTTTCGTTTCCTCACCCGGTGCTGCATTGAACGCATTGACGATGGCGTCAAATCCGTTCAGATCGTCTTTCGTCAGCGCAAGCACATCACGCTCGAGAATCGTGACGTTTGCCGTCACTTTTGCGGCGTTACGGACGATTGCCGTGACGTCATGTCCACGTTTGATTGCTTCTTGTACAATCAACTGCCCTGCTTTTCCTGTTGCGCCGATGATTCCGATGTTCATGATGATTCCTCCTTTTGATATGTAACTAATTTGATTACATGTAACCAATATAGTTACAAATACTTTGTTTGTCAACTGTGTTGTTCCTATTCCCCGTTTCTTGCCAAATGAACGATACAGCGTATAATGAGAGAACAATGTTATTAAGAAGGAGGGTCATCCGTTGGCCATCAGTACTCGTTTTTCCGTCGGCATCCATATTCTCTCGTTGATCGCAACCGACGAGAAGATGACATCCGACTTGATTGCTGGCAGTGTCAATACGAATCCGGTCGTCATCCGTAAAATCATGAGCATGTTGAAAAAAGCTGATTTGATCGAGGTCCGTCCGGGTGTCGCCGGTGCGCGACTCGCCCGCCCGTTGTCTCGCATTACGCTGCTTGACGTCTATCACGCCGTTGCTGTCGTTCCGGATAAGGAACTGTTCGGCGTCCATGCTGCACCGAATCCAGACTGCCCAGTCGGACGAAACATCCAATCGACGGTCACACCAATCTTTGAGCTCGCACAATCCGCGCTTGAAAAGGTACTCGCTCACGTCACTCTAGATGATATCGTCAGTGAAATCGAACAAAAAGAAGCATCGTCCTCATAAGGGCGATGTTTTTTTGTCATATATACATTGCATATGTCATCTATATATGACATACTAACTGAGGGAATATTTGTAAAGGAGTGGATAGATATGTCTACATCGTTGAGTCCGATGAAACAACTTCGCATGCAGCAAGGCTTAACACAAGGTCAACTAGCAGAGAAAGTACACGTCACACGACAAACGATCGCCTTGATTGAAGCGAATAAGTTCAATCCGAGTCTTCGACTTTGTTTAGATATCGCACACGCCTTAGAAACGGATTTAAATACATTATTTTGGGAGGAACAGCATGAGTAAGTGGTTAGAATTCTTTGGTATTAAAAAAGAAACGGATGAACGGGTTCAACAACAGGGGACAAGAGTGTTTTTTGAAGCAGGAATCTTCGTCTTCTGCATAGCGATACTCGATATCATCGTACGCGGGATGGTGTTAGATCGTCCGCTGGCTGAGTGGGGGTTTAGCTTTTTCATAATAGGAGCATATCTTGTGTATGGCATCATTCGAATGGCGTTCGCTGGAGTATACGATCAAGATATTTATGATGAGACATCCTTTGAGAAGAAAATGAGAAAACACACGTTAGAACATTTGTTGATCAGCTTATTCTTATCGATTATCACGACGGTTCATGATGGTATGCCACATGATCTAATGGGATGGATGGAGATCCCTGTTAAGTTTTGTTGTGCTTTCCTAGCAATGCAGTTGGTTGAATGGGTCTTATCTCGTATCTCACTTCGAAAAATCAAGAAAGAACTTCAATAATACATGAATACATAATGAAACGCATCGTCCTATACAGGATGATGTTTTACATTACATGAACCATTGATACAGTAGATATCCTCCACCGAGGACGACAAGCACCGCGAGCATCTCTAGACCACGCATTCCGTCGTTTTGCCCACGGGGTACGGCACTACCGAGACCTTGATCGACACCATCGCGGAGATGATCGAGTGATTGTTTCTTTTCATGTTTGAAGCGAGACATATAAACGACCCCCTTTTTACATATTGTACCATTCTATATTCACCTTGCAGTACATTTTGTCAAAAAGAATCCGTGGTAGTGCTTATCTTACATTCAATTCGTTTCTCTATTCATTTCGAAGCAATTTCATGAACCCCATCTTTTCAGCGATCAAAACATCCTGCTCGAAGCGTTTGATGGAACGTTCCGTCGATTGATCGTCAATCAAATTCGGATGACCAAAGCATACATTTAAGATCGAATTAAGTTTCTCTGCCTCACTGCCGATGAAGTAGTGAGACATATAGGTATCGTCTTCTGATGCGATGACGACGAATGTCGCCATATCAAGCACTCCATCGACGCCTTCTACTGTCATGAGTTTGTCGTTCGCAGATGCATTCTGAAAGTCATACGATTCGATGGAGGCAATCCTACCTTGCAACAGATCAAGAATTGATTTTCGGTAGACACAATAGACTCCAACAATCGTTTCAATGGGTGGAACGAATGGATCTTCGAGGATCGTGATCCATCGCTCGTCGTCTTGATTCAGGCGGATGGCATGTAAGTGATTAACTAATAATTGATCAATGACGTTCACGTTCGTCGGTTGGATCGATTTAAAATCATATACAGGCAAGTCTTCTCCCCCGTTCGTTTAGTCGATGATTGTATCCTTCCCTTCTGCGCGTAACCGCTGCAGGGATGCTTTCATCGTCTCAATCTCTTCATCGGTATGTCGTTCCCACGTTCCGAGTTCAGCGATGATCTTCACGGGTTCCGTCGAACGATACGACCGGGTCGGATTGCCTTGGATACGCTGGTTCGTCAAGTTCGGATCATCCTCATACGCTCCGAGTGGCTCAACGAGGTAGATACGTTCCGGAGCGTCAGATTGTGCGAGCTCCGCGCCCCACTTCGCTGCATCAAGTGTTGCCGTGAAATAGACGTGCTGGAGCGGTCGTTCACGAAAATTCGATGCATGCCCTGGTTTCAATTTGTCACCGATTTGCAACGTGGCTTTCGTGCCATGGAAAAACGGACCTTCGACTGGTTTCATATGCTCGCCTCCTGACTGGATACATTCAGTATAGACAGTCAATTCATTCAGGTGTAGTCTGTTTTAAAATGAAATTTCACGGTATACTTATAGCAAAGGAAGAGCATTTGTCGTCAGATTGTAACTCGTTTTTTGTCTGGCCATCAGGCATGATAGGAATAGTCATTTTACATACCCTATAGGAGGTCATCCGTTTAACGTGAAGTTCTTTAAAGCTTTAGCGAAAACCGAAGAGGCTGTCTGGATTCCAGAAGCCGAGTGGCAAACCGTTTGTGAGCAAGAAGGACTGACCGTGCCGCATCATCCGCAGGAACAATTCGTTGGTCTCGCGTACAACAATCAGCGGCAAGTCGTCGAAGTCACGCGTAATTTACGTCCACCAGCTCTCAGTTATTACGTCACGATTCTAGAACCACCCCATAGTCGATCCCTTATTTCAAAACGTTCGTTCTTAACCGTGCTTCATGAACGAACGAAGCGCACATCCCTCACCGAATACGGTACATTCTGTTTACTTGAGATCAACGTTCGGGAAGAAGGACTCGGCGAGCGTGGTCTGTTACTTGAGTCGTTGATTCATGACATCGAAAAAAAGTACACTCATTACGCGATTCGTGGCGATTATGCGACAATCACCTTACAAGGACGCGTCTCAGATCAATGTTTTACGAAATATGGATTCCAGTTAACGGATTCCTATCTCACGCTTTCGAATGGGATTCCTTCCTGAACCGACCTGACACGTTCAGGTCTTTTTTTGTACAGTTCCTAGGTAATGATGGGAAGTGATGGGTTTGCGTTCAAACTAGTAGCACTACATATTTTTAATATGGTATGGTAAAAGTAATTCATCAGCAGTACATTCTACATTTAAGAGGTTCCTCATGACAATAATGACAGAGACATACCCCATGACATGCTGGCAGACGATTTCGACGTATCACAACCAACAAATCAAGCACGTCAATGCGTTCTTGAAACAATGGGATCTCTCCCATACGAATCTTGAAGTATTGCGTTGCCTACAGACAACCTCATGCACGAGCCAGAAGGAAATCGCGGAACGGATCCAAGTGACCGATGGCACGATTTCACACGGAATCAAACGCTTATTCGATCGGCAACTTATCACCCGTAAGCGCAAATGGAAGACGAACTATTTGCTCTTGACGGAAAAAGGAACAGCCATTCTGCAAGAAGTGTTGCCTGCCTATGAACGTTTTCAACAGGAACAATTCGCCGCTTTGACGGCTCGACAACAGGAAGAATTAATCCGTTTCTTCGATAAGCTCAACCCTGCATGACAGAAGAGGAGGAAAAATCATGACCTTCACATTCGAATCTTCAATGCAACATTGGAACGCCATTCAGCGGATCCATTCTCGTTATTCGAAAGAAGTCAACGATGTATTGAAACCAAAAGGACTCTCAAAATCCCAATTCGATTTATTGATGACCTTGTATCATCAAGAGAGTGCGACACAAAAATCACTTGAACGCACGCTCGAACTCTCAAGCGGTGCCATTTCGCAAACGGTAAAGAAGTTACTCGCGGAACACCTCGTCATCCGAAAACGAATCAACCGGGAAAAACGGATTCTCTTGACGGAAGATGGTGCAGCGCTGATTCAAACGTCAGCTCCCGAGATCGAAGAGATTGATGATCGTTATTTCCGTGCCTTTACATCAAAGGACCACGAGACGTTCGACCAATTGCTCCATAAGATGCAAAGCGATCATTTTTGATCGTACTTCCGATAACCGCGGACTCTTTTCTATCGAGGCGTCCGCGTTTTTTACATAGAGACACTAAAACAAGGGAGTAACAGAGATGACACATAGAGACGTATTATTGGAACGATTAGACGCAATCGGGCAAACGATTGCACAAACAGATGATGCGCTTGTCCTGCTCGGACTAGGTTCAGTCGGTCAAGAACTTGAACGACTCGATGACTATTCGGACTTAGACTTTTTCGTCATCGCAAAGCCCGGTAAAAAGGCTCGATTCATCGAGCAACTCGACTGGTTAGAAAACACATACCCTTTACACTTTCAATTTCAAAATACGCAGGATGGACATAAAGTCATGTTTGACGACGGTATCTACGCCGAATTCGCGATCTTCGAACTAGATGAACTTTCTGAAATTGCATTTTCCGCTGGTCGTATCGTGTGGTGCGATCCTTCCTTCGACGCGTTTGAACGCTTAGTCCCACAACCACGTAACAGTTCGAGCGAACATCCATCCGTCGATTACGCCATCCATGAAGCACTGACGAACCTATATGTCGGGCTCTGTCGCGAAGCACGTGGTGAAACCTTATCAGCTTTCCGTTTGATTCAACAATTTGCCGTTGGTCAATTGTTACACGTTCTGTCCTCATTTGAAAAAGAGGAAGCGACATCTGTTGATCCGTTTGCTCCGGAACGTCGGATTGAGCAACGTTTCCCAGAAATGGTCAACCGATTCTCAGAGATGATGCCAGGCTATTCGCATAATAAAACGGCTGCACTAGTGATCCTCGATTACATCGAACAGATTCATCCTGTCTCCCCTGCTATGTCAACAACAATCCGTTCACTCGCCCGAACTGATATTTCTTAAAAAACACGTTCGCCGTTTTATTTCTGTTCATCCATCGTTCAAAAGCGTTCGACTTAATTTCGAAAAATTTCAAAAGTACAAAAATAGACCAATCAGCTTCTTGATGCTGACGGGTCTATTTTTTGAATCAAAGTAGATCATTTTTATACTTGTAATCCTTTATAATCGTTTCCGCGTCTTTAGTCGTCCAATCTGCTATCGATTCTGAAGGATGTTTTTCAAGATATGCGTCCATGATATCTTTACCTAATCGGTACATACTCCACAAAGGTACATCCTTATCCTTATTTCCGTCCATGATATCATCTTGCGTTAACTCACCATTTTTCATTAAACGTAAAACACGCTGTTTCGTCTCTTCTTCTAATGGCTCGACCCAAGCTGGTGTCACTCCTTTAACCACGTGTTTCGCGAACTGATCCGCTTTTCCTTCAAGAAGGAGTGAATGGATCAGTGGACTAGCTTCATCTTCTAAGGATGTATCTAGCTTCATCCGATCATACAAAGCAGTATGATGATATTCATGGGCTACCGCATAATCTAACATTTTCTGATCGTAGTCGGCGGTAAGGAATAGCATGAAGCAATCTCTAGTTGCCAATCCTGCGACCCCTCCCATGACATCCATACGCTCCATGAATTCCGTGTTAACAGGCACGATGAATATCGTATTCGTTTGCTTTGGTAATGCCCGATGTGAAGCAGTGTAACTTTTTTCAATGATTGTTTTGATCTCTGTATCTTGTTTCATCAGCTCTTTCGTCCGACTTAGTAATTGTTCTTTATACTCAGTTGCTTGTAGCATAAAGTAACTTTTCATATATGTTAGATCAAGATTCTGTTGCTCACCAATTTCATCGATGTAACCTAAGACATGTTTTAGGTAACTGTTCGTGTTGTCGTCTGAGTTCCCTGTCTGCATCGCTTCTTCTAAGTACTGATTGTATTGCGTATAGAGCGGAACGATCTTGACCTGATCATCTTGACCAATCTTGATTGTCTTATTTTTAATCGTTTCGTCGTTTTGTGAAAAGAAGTTTTCTGCCCTTTCCCAAACGGTACACCCCGATAAGGTAAGCAATATCAAACAGAGTAATACGAGCCATCCTTTTTTCAATATAACCCCTCCCTCAGATTCATGTCTCAATATTTCATACTGTCATTTAATAACAAAAGTTTCATATTTTACATAAAGAAATCCATATCTAAATTGATTAGAAACAAAAAGAACCTTGAAGCGTCGCAACACTTCAAGTTTCTCCTTCTTTCATGATCCCGTACTCGCGAATGCCTTCAGTCCAAACAACCAGAACCGATAAGCAATCAAACAGGCGATGATCGCGACGAGTGGTGTCGCAATCGCCATTACGCCATAGCCTCTTCCGTCAAAGAAATACATCGCCGGATAAAAGGCAGTGAAGCCGAACGGGATGATGTAAGTCAAGACGAACATCAAGACCTTCGAGTAGATCGTCATCGGGTAACGAGCGAAATCACTCAAACTGAAAACTGCTGAGACGATCGGTAAACTGTCGACCATCCAAAACGAGAACGTCGCAAAAAACAGATTGATCGCGATATAGAGCATTCCGCTCGAAAGAACAAGTACGATCAGCATCAAGACATCACCGAAGCTCCAGATCATGTCGAGGTGATCGGAAGCAACATAGAGCACCCCACCACCAATCAACAGTTGACCGAACCCGTCTTGCTGGACACGCTCCGCGATGATTTGAAACAACGGATTGACTGGTCGCATCAACAACCGATCCAGATTCCCGGTCCGGATGTACTGCCAGCCGATCGTCCACAAGTTATCAAAGAAGATATGGTGTAAGGCTCGTCCTAAAAAAGCGATCCCGTAAATGAATAGAATCTCGTAAAAGTCCCAGCCGTTTAACGTCTCGATATGCTGAAAGACGACCGACAGGAAAAAGAGTGAGGCGAACTGTTGACCGAAGACCGACAAGACACCGATCAGGAAGTCAATTCGGTATTCCATCATGACCTTAAAATGACTTTTGGCATATAGCCAGTAGAGTTTTATGTATCGTTTCATCCACCGAACACCGTCACTTTCCGGATCGCGAGCGCGAACGTGATTCGCAAGATGACAAAGAATCCAATCAACCAGCCGATTTGAATCAGTAACGCTTGCAGGATGCCGCTTGCGCCGATCTCTCCCGTATAGATCGCAACCGGGACGTAGACGAGTGAAGCGAATGGTAAGTATAGACTAATCGTCTGAAACCAGTCCGGGAACAGCGTCAACGGAACGATCGCACCGGACATGATCGTGATGACGGCGTCCTGTAAGACGGATAGTCCCCAAATGTTGACGGTATAGAACGCGAAGATGCCGACGAGCAAGTCAATCAATGTCGCGAGCAACACGGCACAAAGGACACTACCAACGAAGGCGATGCCAGCCAACCACGACTGTGGTCGATCCACGCCGATGAACAAGATTGAGACGAGGACGAGTGGCAGAATCGAGCGGAACAAGACCGAGACTTTTGAGCCGATATCTTGAGCGAGTAGTTTATCAAGCAAGTGATACGGACGGAGTAACTCAACTGCGATTGCCCCTTGTTTGATCATCCGGGCGAGATCGCGTCCGGCACCCCCGCGGAACTGATCGATCATCGTCGCAAGCACCGCATACGTCAGCATCGTCGACAGTGAGATACCGGAGACATCGGTCTTATTGGCATAGACGGCTTGCCAGAAGAAATAGAGGATGAACAAGCGCATCGTCACGCTGAACATGCTTGCCCAGTACCAGGCCGTGTAGGCGAGATCAACCTTGATTTGGGACCGCATCAATGCGGTATATTTACGGATTCTCATGCGCTGATCCCCGCTTGGTAGAGCTTACGGATTAACGTCTCCATCTTCGGGACGGACACGGAGACGTCCCGAACGGCGTACTGCGAAACGATTTCCTTGATGACTTGACCGCTCGACAGTTCTCGGTCGTCGAAAGCGAGCTCGTACGTTTGTTCATCCGTCTCAAACATGATCACACGATTGATCAACGCCGTCGGTAAAGCGAACGGCACCGCTTCTTCGAGCGTGATTCGAAGTGTCCGCTCGTGACTGAACGATGCCTTCAACTGATCGATCGTATCGTCATAGATGATTTTACCGTCGTCGAGGACGATCACCCGGTCACAGACTTCCTCGATGTCCTGCATGTCGTGCGTCGTCAAGATGACGGTCGTTCCCCAGCGATCACTCATCTCGCGGATGAAGTGACGGATCGTCTCCTTGATCTCGATATCAAGCCCGATCGTCGGTTCGTCGAGATAGACGACTTTTGGTCGATGCAGGAAGGCTGCGGCTAGTTCACAGCGCATCTTTTGTCCGAGCGACAGTTGTCGGACCGGTACGTCTAGAAGCGGTGCCAGATCAAGCTTCTCACGAAACCACGCGAGTGTCTCGGCAAACTCGGACGTCGGTACTTGATAGATTTCCTTCAACAGCTCAAACGATTCTTGGACCGGAATGTCCCAGAACAGTTGCGTCCGCTGACCGAAGACGGCTCCGATTTGTGACGCGTTCTTGACGCGGTCGGCGTGTGGATCAAGTCCGAACACCCGGACGTTCCCCGCGTCCGGACGCAAGACACCAGCGAGCATCTTGATCGTCGTTGATTTCCCGGCACCGTTGAAACCGATATAGCCGACCCGTTCTCCTGGCGCGATCGTCAAATCAATCGCTTTGACCGCCTCTTTCGTCCGGTACGTCCGGTGAAATAACGCTTTGATCGCTCCACGTAGTCCCGGTTCCCGTTGTAGGATTTGATAGTGTTTCGTCAGTCCTGTTGCTTTGACGGCATATGGTTGCATGTATTCTCCCCCTTTTGTGCAAACGCTTTCCGAAAACGTAGTATACCAGAAAAATCCAAGAGTCTTCCATCTCTTTTGAAAATTTTTCTCGATATTCTGACGCTGTCGCGTAATAATAGATAAAAAAAGGAGTGGTCTGACCATGCTATTACGCCATATGACACATCGGCATCATATGAAATCAATCGTGACACGCGGTGGATTGTCACCGACATTCCAAATCGATGCACCAACAGGCTGGATCGCCTTTGAAGTCGATCCTCCAAGCGCAGCGTATCAAACGCACTTTCATCAATTAAAAAATGATTGGCAGGATGGAGATGTCGTTACGCTCGAATTCGACGGAGAGCGGATGCAAGCAGCAGACTTCGAGATGCTGCAATCGCAAGAAGACGACCGCAGCCACCAGGCAGAGAGATTAGGCGTATCCATCGAGGAAATTGGCTCGTATGCATTCATTCGTAATTTCGTCTCACTTGATTATCTCGTCGAGTCTTCACGTGAGAAAATCTCAGAGTATTATTGATTTTGAAAAAGAAATTTGATCTTTTTTAAAAGATACGGAAATCAAGATATTCTCATACATCTTTAGGGTATGATTGGCTATAAAGAATAAATATTCACTGAATGAAGCATTTTTTGTAGTTATTTTTCAGAACTCATTTGAGAGGAACACGAACATGTGGAATACACTGAACCATCTTATCCTCAACGTCGCTCTGACCTTTTTCTTCGTGCTCATCTCCCTGTTCTTTTTTAAACGATTTCAGTTTCGAAACACGTTCGACAGCTGGCTGAAGAAAAATCTGTTAGTACTAATTCTTGCGACAGGTGCCGGCTACTGGGTCATCCATAATGCCATCACCTATGAGGGATTTCAATTCGACTTATCGATTACCTTGATTGTCATCGCCTTCATTTATGGAGGTATTAGTAGCGGCTTCATCACGACCCTCGTCTTCGCTTCCCTTCAAACGTTCGTTTTTGATTCCGCTCATGCCTATTGGCTGATCGGTACGTATCTGATTGTCAGCATCGTTGTCTTGTACTTACAAAATGAAGCACCGGATCGATTCATCTCGTTCCCAATCATTTTCGGCATTGCACTCATTCTCTGTTTACCATACGTTCAACATGTTCAACCGAATGACGTGACAGCGATGACGATCTTTCTCGTCGGGAATGGTTGCGCCGGTCTCCTCTTGCACAGCATCTTGCATCAAGTCCGCTGGCACTTCACTCAAGTCCGGATGCATCGGCGTCTTGCCTTGACGGATACGTTGACAGGGCTTGATAATCGACGTCGTTTAGAAGAGACCGTCCTACGTTACAAATCACAACAGACGGACTTTTCAATCATGATCATCGATGTCGATCATTTCAAACAGGTCAATGATACTTACGGTCATGACCGCGGCGATCATATTTTACGGCAAATCAGCTCTTTGCTAGCATCGTATTGTCCCCCAACTTGTGTGCTCGGACGATTCGGCGGTGAAGAGTTCATGATGCTGTTGCCGGAGCATTCGTTGCCGGAGACGCGTCGACTCGCGGAACAAATCTGTGAAGCCAGTGCCAAACGGACGTATGAGTTATCAGCGACGGAACCGTTGCAAGTGACGTTATCGATTGGGGTGTCTCGCCAAACTCATCAACCGTCTGAGACCCATAATTTTCTGCAGACGATCCAGCAGGCAGACGCTGCCCTCTATCAAGCGAAGAAGAGTGGTCGGAATTGTGTCTTTCATCATGACCCGTTGCGATGAATACGAAAAGTGCCCCCTCGCGTGACGTGGAGGGGGCACTGCTATCTGAAATGGAGGAACGAACGTGGAAATCACGAATGTCTTACGCTTTACCGATCGCGATGGCTTTCGACAGTGGCTGACGAAACACGCGAATCGCGCGACCTTCTGTTGGGTGATTCTCAGTCGAAAACAAATCGGGGACGGTTTACTTTATCTCGATGCCGTCGAAGAGGCACTTTGCTTCGGCTGGATTGATGGAATTGCAAAGAAGACCGAAGACGGCGAACTGGCGCAACGATTCACCCCGCGTCGAAAAAACAGCAACTGGACCGAACTGAACAAGGAACGAGTCCGTCGCTTAGAGCGCCTCGGCTTGATGCAACCGTCCGGACGACAGGTTCTACCAGACATGCGTGCTGATGCGTTCGTCATTGATGACACGATCCAAGCGCGCCTACAAGAAGACCCGGTCGTCTATGAACAGTTTAATGACTTCCCGGAGCTCTATCGACGCATCCGGATCGATACGATTCAAAGTGTACGCAAGGATCCCGTTCTCTATGAAAAACGTCTGCAGACGTTGATTGAAAAAACGAAACGGAATCAGATGTACGGTCAGTGGAATGACGGGGGTCGTCTTTTACTCGAAGATGTTCCGGAGACGGAATCAGAGGCTAGTCGGTCAGACCGCTAAGAAAATCTCTTCTAACGATTGACGTTCGATCTGCACCTCGTAGACTTTGACGTCTTGTTCCGCAAGCATGACGAGTAACTCTGGAATATCCTCTTCCGTCGATAAATCAAGCCGTGTACAATCATCAGCTTGCGACAAAAGCCGAGCGTATGCTGGCAGATGCGATGGAGCTAATCGCGGAACAGTCCGAATACGGATTTGAATCTCCTGCCTCATTGCTTCTTGTAAGGACGCAACGGTTCCACAGCGGACGATTCTTCCCTCCGTCATGATGGCGACGCGGTCACACATCTTTTCGATCTCATTCAAGTTATGCGAGGTTAAGAAAATCGTTTTTCCGTCCGCTTTTAATGCAAGTAACAATCGCTGGATCTCGATCGCCGATTCTGGATCAAGACCGGACGTCGGTTCATCTAAAAAGAGTAATTCCGGATTTCCGGTGAGCGCTTGTGCGATACTGATCTTTTTCTTCATCCCGAACGAGAAGCTCCCGATTTTTTGTCGCTCCGTCCCGCTTAATCCGACTTGTTCAAGCAATCTTCTAACTTCTTGCTTCGTGATGCGAACTCCTGATAATCCTGCCATATAGTTAAGAAACGCACGTGCCGTCATATCATGATACAGATTTGATGTATCCGGCATGACCCCGATCCGTTGTTTGATGGCATCCAGACGATCAGCGGATTCACCGAGAAGTGCGACGGTTCCGCCTGTCGCTTGTGTGATTCCGGTCATAATCTGAATGAACGTCGATTTCCCAGCACCATTACGACCTAAAAAACCAAAGATTTCTCCTCGTTCGACCGTCAAATTCACTTCTCGTAAGACTTCCTTCGCACCGAACGATTTCTTCAACCCATTTACTTCAATCGCACTCATATTACAAATCCTTTCGCTTTAACGTGAGATAGGAGACTGTCAAAAACAACCCACTCCATAAAACAGGTAACAGTAATAACGTCCCAGACATGATGACAGCGTGGTACGGCAAGATGTATTGAAACGGTACCAGGTACCATTTTTCCGAGAACGCTGACCAGAGACCGATGATCGGGACGACAATCCCGAGAAATATACCGAGAAACATCGTCAAACCAGGCTTCGCAATCATCGTAGATAAAAAGATGTTGAAACTGGTGATGTATAGGATGACGATCAGAACCGTCAGATAATCGATCCAGAACCATTGCTGCGCGTAGAGCGAGACAATCAGGAAATTGATCGTAAGCGTCGCGCACCAGAATAACAATGATCCGAGAAACTTCTCCAAAACGATTCGCAGACGCGACGTCTTCGTGACCAGTAAACGAATCGTCCGTGTCTCGATTTCACGATTGATGATGTCGTGTGATAACGCAGCCACGAACAGAAAACCGAAGAACAGGATGAAGAACTTAATGCTTGAAGTATAGGCAGACGGTTGATTAACGCCAGCAAGCAGTTCCGGATGCCTCGTCAAATACGATGCTGTGAAGACGGACGTGATCGTCAGAAAAAGAATCAATAGAATCGCTTTGATGCTTTTGAAGCTGCTCGTGAATTCTTGTTTTACGATTGGAAACATGACGGACTCCTTTGGACATATTTTTGATTAACGCAAGCGTTGTTTTACTTTCGTGACAAGGACACCGAGTCCATATAAGGTAACGGCTGTTAAGAGCATCGTGAAGATGGTTTCCATGTGAATTCTCCTCTATGTAAATGACGTGTTATCTTACTCTACGCTACTCCTTAAAGAAAGTTTCCTTATTTTTCAATTCCCAACATTCTCCTCATGGTACAGTAAAAGAAAAAAGGAGACGGCAAATGAAACGTTATACGATCACCTGTCAGCAACAATCCGTCCACATTACGGAATGGGGAACCGAACAGCTTCCGACGATTGTCTGCTTTCATGGACTCGGCAGTACGAGTCTCAGCTTCATCGAAATCGCCGAAGCGCTCGCTGATGAATTCCGTCTGATTGCGATTGATTTACCCGGTCACGGCAAAACACCAGCTTTCTTAGATACTCTACACTATCGCATGAAACCCTTTACGGACTGGATCGACGAAGTCTTACACATCCTTGATGTCAAGCGGTTCTATGCCTTGTCGCACTCATGGGGAAGTGTTCTGTCACTGTATTATTTGATTGAACATGCGGATCGTGTGCTCGGCACGATTCTGATTGACGGCGGCTATCATAGTAAACGGCTTTACGGTCTTTCCGTAGAGGAAGAAGTCGTCTTTTATGAACAAGATTTCGAGGATTCCGTTTCAACATGGGACGAATTTTTAGACGTTGCTGTCTATGCTCCGGATGCACGTCGCTCGCACTCCCTCGATTTAGCTGGTGCCGATCTCCTTCGGATGGAGGAAGGACGATTCCACTGGCATGCGCGAGGAGAGACGGCTGCTGCGATCGTACGCGCGCTTCACCACGAGGATGTTCTTGATTTCCTCCCGGACGTTCCACCAGCGGACATTCAGTTGTACGTCGCAATGTTACCGACAGATCAAGCATCGATCCGTCAGCAGGCAACGAACCGATTACATGAGATGACACAAGCGACGGTCCATTTCGTTCCGGAGACAGGACATCTATTACACTGGGATCGCCCTGACGTCATCATCGAAGCGATTCGTCACTACTGGACGTCCGGAAAAAGATTATCTCCCATTTGAAAAATGGTTTATTATGGAATCAGAGTAAAAAGGAGGGGTTCATATGTTAAAACGGTTAACGTTCGTTTGTGTGACCTTATGCGTCGCGATCGTCGCCATCCTTGTCGCTGCACGCCACTCAACTGGAAACACCATTTCGTTTGAAGAGCCATTATCAGTTTACATCGCGATTGGACTAATTGTCTTCTTATTCGTACCACCGCTCGTCCTATCATTTTTCGAACATCCTGTCCTGAAGATCATCAATGTCGTCTATCAATCCTTGATCGTCTTCAGTTTCGTCGGACTGATTCCCGTCGGCTTCTTGATTCCGAACGGATCCTCGACGATCATCGTCGCTGTCCTTGGAACGGTCGCAAGTCTTGCTAGTGTCATCGTCGCTACGCGGAGTACGACGTTCCAACCTGTCTTAAAGTGAATCGACTACCTGAGCAGGATGTCTCTCTTGACATCCTGCTTTTATCGTTTTAAGTTGTATATACAAACGTTATGGAAGGAGCATGATTCATGTCATTGATTCAGGAAGAGGAAGACTTATTGACCTACTGTCTCTATTTCACATCGAGCCGCTTTGCCCGTAATATCGCAAAATTGGCTGATCAAGCCATCGATGGTGAGCTCGCACCCTCTTATTACTACATGATGCTCGTCGTCCATTTCCATCCAGACATCACACAAAAGGAATTGAGTCAGCGCTTATCACTCGCACCCTCAACGAGCACACGGTTCTTAGACAAACTCGAAGCACTCGGATGGATTCATCGTACGTCACGCGGGAAACAATCTCACGTCCGCTTGACGACAGAGGGGGAAGAAGTTTACGGCTCGTTTCGTCAATCGTTGAAGCAGTTATTCGCTGATTATGCGGCGATTCTTGGCAAGGACGAGAGTAAGCAACTGAGCAAATCACTTCGGGATGCAAATGAAAAACTTGAGCGTGCTTGAGTTTTTTTGCCCTAACGTTTGTATATACAACTATTGAGGAGTGTTTTCATGACTACACAACAGACCATAGTAATCATTGGCGCCGGTCCCGGAATCGGATATCATACGGCACTTCGTTTCGCACAGGACGGCTATCGCATCGCACTGATGGCGCGGGATGAACAACGTCTTCAATCACTCGTCACTCGCCTGACAGATCAAGGATACGATGCGACCGCTCATGTCGCGGATGTACGAACTACCGTCTCGCTTGCGGCGCAATTTGAAGTCATTAAACGGATTCATGGCTCGATTGATGTCCTGCTATATAATGCGCTAGCTAACACGCCAGGTCGTCCAACAGTGTTACGCGCAGAAAATTTACGCGCGGACTTCGAAGTCAATGTCATCGGTGCACTCAACAGCGTCAATGCAGCACTCCCGTACTTATCACCTGACGCATCGATCCTGCTGACAGGTGGTGGACTTGCGCTCTCACCTGTTGCCGACGTCGCTTCTTTATCGCTCGGTAAAGCGGCACTCCGAAATCTAGCATATAGCTTGCATGACGAGTTGAAGGAACAATCGATCCATGTCGGAACGTTGACGATCGCCGGTTTCGTCGAAGAAGGAACCTACTTTGCACCACAGCATATCGCGCAAGCCTTACATGAGCTTCGTCAAGAGCGAGCTATCGAACGCATTTACAAGGAGGAACAACAATGAAGACACTCGTTATCGTCGCCCATCCGGATCTAACAAACTCTCGTATCAATCGAACGTGGATGCACGCGTTTCAACAGCAAGAAAACGTGATGGTTCATGATTTGTACGCCGCCTATCCCGATTTTAAGATTGATGTAAAACGGGAACAGGAGTTATTGATGGCACACGACCGGATCGTATTCCAGTTTCCGTTCTTTTGGTATAGCAGCCCCGCTTTACTGAAACTATGGCAAGACGAGGTACTTGCTTACGGCTGGGCTTATGGTCAAGCTGGTACACGATTGCATGGGAAGGAACTGTTACTCGCTTTTTCAACGGGCGGTCCAGCGGAAGCTTACCAACCGTCGGGTTTAAATCGCTTCACGTTTGATCAATTGACGACACCGTTTCAAGCGATGGCGAATTTGACGGGGATGACGTTTTTACCCCCGTACATTTTGTCCGGCGTCCGCACCTTATCCGATGAAGCATTAGCAAAGGCGACGGCATCTCTCATCGAACAGACACTTCAAGTTCCCATCCGAAAGTGAGGTCTCACATGGCACGTTTTCTCTACCAGACACGTGAATTCGACTGTCCGGTCCAGCTCAGCATGACCGTCTTGATGGGCAAGTGGAAAGTGTTAGTCTTATGGCAACTGTTCTTAAAAAATCGTCGGTATGGTGAATTGAAACGTCTCGTTCCCGGCATCAGCCATAAAGTCTTATCGGATACGTTAAAGGTGCTTGAAGAGGAACGATTCATCTTCCGTCACGACTATCATGAGAACCCACCGCACGTCGAATACGGTCTGACGGATCAGGGACGTGACCTCGAGCCGATTCTACGTGCCTTGCAACAATGGGGAATGCAGTATAAAGCACCCCACTCACCTTAATGTGCGTACTTGTCCTTCTGAACGTGTTTGATACGATGACATTAAGTCATCCATCACACCACGAACAGGAGGATTTTTTCATGAAAACGATCTTACTCGTCGTCTCGAATCCAACCGTCTCATCGACAACACAATGGCCGGTCGGGTTTTGGTTATCAGAGTTGACCCATCCGCTGGAAACGTTTCAAAAACACGGGTATCACGTAACGATTGCAAGTCCAGATGGCGGTAAAGTTGACTGGGATGCACTCAGTGATCCTACTGATCCAAGCGGTTACTCGGCTCATGATCAGCTCTCACTGTCGTATCGGGATAACCCTGAATTTTTGACACGCCTGTCAACGACACCGCGCATCGATGATCTGGACCTCACCGGATTTGATGCCATTCTCGTCGCTGGTGGTCAAGCCCCGATGTTTACGTTTGAACAAGCCACTTCACTCCATGAAGCCTTTCTCGCCTTTTATGGTGCAGGAAAACCATCAGCGGCACTATGTCACGGTACGAGTCTATTACTTTATCTAAAGGATGGCGCGCGCCCGTTCGTCAAAGACAAACGCATGACCGGCTTTACGAACGCGGAAGAAGACTTAGCTGATCAAGCAACAGGCATGCGTGTCATGCCGTTTCGCATCGAGGAGGAAGCGAAGCGTCTTGGTGCGGTGTTCGTCTCCGCCTCCCCGTGGACACCGTTTTCAGTCGTCGATGGACATCTCATCACCGGGCAACAGCAAGAATCGGGACAGGAAGTCGCAATGCGTGTCATCGAATTGCTTGAAGCATAAGGGGGTCTGAACATGCACGAATGGTCACGACCAACGATTCATACGACGACTGGGCACCGACAGGCGTCGTGGATTGAACTGTTCTTTGATCTCGTTTTCATCGCTTCTCTCGTCGAAGCGATTCATTTCGTTGAAGCGCATCTATCCGAAGGCATCATGTCGACGCTTCTACTCTTCTTGGTATTTTTCATCGCACCTTGGATCGTCTGGCGGAGTACGACGTTCTATTCCGATCGCTATGAGGAAAATACAAGCCGCCATCGTCTTCTCTTGATCGCCTTGATGATGCCGATTGGCTTGTTCGCTTACTCTGTTCACCATGTCGTCGAAGGACATGTCGGCTGGTTCGTCCTAAGCTTTATCCTCTCACGTCTTTGGCTCTTATTCATGTGGGGTACTGTCCGAATGACGGAAGAGGCACAAAGAAGAACCTTCCGTATTTTATTGCTCGGACATGGCACCGCGATGCTCCTCGTCACATTCAGTTATTGGGTTGCATTTTTACCGCTCGTCCTGCTTGCTTTACTCATTGAGTTATTTCAGACGCTGTGGACGTTACGTGCTCACGAACAACTTCCCGAGTTGACACGCAATCACTTGCCTGAGCGGTTTGGCTTGTTCACGATGCTTGTCCTTGGAGAAGGTGTCCTTGGCGTGATCGACTTGCTGGCAGCAGGAGAAGATTTATTGTTCCCGTTCTTACTCTTCCTCTATCTCGTCTGCTGTTTTTGGATCTACTACGATCAAGTCATCTACCGCCTGTATCATCCGACCGCCTGGCACATCTATTGGTGGGGAATGTGGAACCTTGGTATCGTGATATCTTTATTGCTCGTCCGTAGCGCTTTTTCAGGTTATGTCGCAACTGATCCAGATGCTGTTCTGCTCTTTTTCAGCGCGACTCTGCTGTTCATTTGGACGACCGGTGGTATCGGATTGACTGGCCAAAAAGATACCGTGTCTGTTCGAATGACGAGACGCTTCCTCCAACTCCGTCTCTTGCTGACATGCCTACTCATCGGAAGTTTCTTCATTCTCCCTCCCCTCTTGTTGCTACTCGTGATGCTCCTGACCTTACTTCTAATCCTCTTTCAGGGGATGTATTATTGGACGACACTTTTACGTCCCTCGTCCGAAACATGATCAACCAGATGGTGCTAATCATCTGGTTATTTTATGTATAAATTTATTTATCAATAAGCTCATTTTTATTAATTTGTTTTTTGATTCATGCGGGCGTATTCTAATCACGTAGCCAATCGGCAAACGAAAAAGGAGGAACATATCATGAGTAAACACATCTTAATGGTCGTCACGAACGCAAAAGAAATGAAGGAAGGTCACGCAACTGGACTTTGGTTGTCTGAGTTCGCGGAAGCGTACATCGAATTCAAGAACGCAGGATATACGGTAACGGTCGCAAGCCCGAACGGCGGCGAATCACCAATCGACGCTCGGAGCCTTGAAGACGAAGTCCCAGCTGAGATTCAAGCGACAGCTCCACTCTTGAAAGAGACACTTGATTTAAAAGCAATCCAGGATTTCTCAGCATTCGATGCAATCTTCATGCCAGGTGGACACGGTACGATGTTCGACTTGCCACAAAGTGATGCCTTGAACAACGCTCTTCGGACATTGTTTGAAGCGAATAAGACGGTCGCTGCGGTCTGCCACGGACCCGCTGGACTCGTCAGTGCGACACTCTCAGACGGAACACCACTCGTCGCTGGAAAGACGATCGCAACGTTCACGGATGAAGAAGAACGCGCGACAGGTCTTGACGTCTACATGCCATTCTTGCTCGAGACACGTCTTCGTGAACTCGGTGCGAATATCATCACGGCTGACAACTTCACGGAAAACGTCCAAGTCGACGGAAACCTTGTCACGGGTCAAAATCCACAATCTACGATTGCGGTCGCGAAAGCCGTCATCAATACACTCAACTAATCAAAACAAGGGATCCTTTGGATGAAGGATCTCTTTTCATAGGAGGTTCTATCGATGATTCAACTGATTGCCCGAATCGAAGCGCATCCGAATCAAGGCGAACAGCTCGCTTCTATCATCGAAGGTGTGATCGTACCTTCGCGTGCAGAAGAAGGGTGCCTGACGTATCAGACACATCGCGCCATCGACAATCCGAACGTCTTCTACTTTTATGAACAATGGCGTGATCAAGACGCTTTCGATCAGCATGTCGCATCACCGCACTATCAAGCCTATCGAGCAGACAGTGCCAATCTCGTCGTTGATCGAAACTTGACGTTCTTAGATGACGTATCAAAGTAATCTGTAATTCATACAAAAAAAGTCCAATCCTCTCAGCATTTGCTTGTGGATTGGACTTTTTTAACTTAATTCAACTTAACGCCTTAATCACCTGTTGCAAAACCGGATCGTGGCGCGAGTCCGTTCGATAGGCGACATATAACTGATTCGTCGCGAATCGTTCCGGTGCAATCCGTTTTACCCGTCCAGCGCTAACCGCTGCTTCGACGAGATAATCGGGCAAAACGCTAATCCCGTGTCCTGCTTCGATGGCTTTTAGTATCGCATCAACGTTCGGTAAAATCATTTCCGGACGGATCCCAGGTCGTTCTCCGAACTGCGTCTGATAGTACCGACGAATGATCGGCAGCTCGAGTCCGTAACTGATCCAGCGCTGACGGTCCATCCACTCCTTTAGATCCGCTTCTGGAACTTCGTAGCCAGTCGGAGCGATCAAATGGAATCGTTCGTCAGCGATCGGGACGTACTGGACGCCCGGCTCATCGATCCGCTTCGTTGCGATGATGAAGTCGAGCTCATTCGTAAGCAAGCGTTGCAACAAGGGAACCGTCAAATCAAAGACTACCGTGAACTGTGCGACGTCGAGCGGTAGCTTCGGTACGATCCCATGCGTGACGAATTCCGTCGGTCCCCCGAACTTCAAGACCGGACGAGGTTGCTCCCCTGCTTCGTACTTCATCTCAAGCGATAACTCCTCAAGCCGATCAATCAATCCGACGACTTGTGTATAGAGGGCTGTTCCCGCGTCCGTCGGAATCATTTGCCGTGGCGCACGGATGAACAAGGATGTCTCCAGTTCTGCTTCTAGTGCCGCGATATGCTGGCTTACCGCCGGTTGCGTCAAAAAACGAATTCTTGCCGCTGCCGAGACGGAACGCTGTTGGTAAACATGAATGAAACTGCGATACCATTCAAAATCAATCATATGGTTTCTCCTTTTGCTTGGTCTTCTTAAAAAGTATAGATTTATTCAATCTATAAGACAAATAACGAATAATTTAGTAAGTCATAAATTTATTTATCGTATAATGAGAGAGGATTTCCAAAATGTTTCGTTAGAAGTTCCTCTATATAGAACTCAACGATTGCTCCGCGGATCATTGCAAGAAAAGCGTCAAATCTGATTTCATTTCTGCTCTTCTTTCTTTTTCTTCTCCCGGTGATATTGTTTTAATGCCATATTGACGTTTACGATGACGGCACTGAGAACACCTACGCCAAGCATGACGTAAACGATCGAAAACAATTTACCGAACGCTGTTTGGGGGACAAGATCCCCATATCCGACCGTTGCGAGCGTCATGACGGAGAAATAAAAGGCGTCCAGAATACTGAACTGTTCGACATTGTGATAGAAGACCGTTCCAATCAAAAAAAGTGCCCCGACCATGATCATCAATGCCTTCTGTTCTTCTTGCTTGAATAAGATACGAATGACATGAAAAAAATTTCGGATCAAAATAAAGAACGCCAGCATGCTCTCTCCTCCTCAGTTCCGTCATCACGGCGCACGTTCATTGAACAATTTCTCTAGTTGGTCAGGATCAAGTTGATTCAAGTCAGAGATCAGGAAATAATCGATTCGTTGTAAACTTTGATCCGTCCGTAGGAGCTATTTGACACCGAGCAACGTCGCGATCAAAATAAAACTACAGTTGTACAGAAACAGATATCTGCAACGAGCGCGTAGGTCATGTTCTGATTCATAATGGCGTAATCGATCGTATAGACCATTGTCAACAAGGCGGTGGCGATTACGACACCGGGAACGTCCGCGCGATCAGTTCGTCACTTAAAAACGTGTCATGCCATTCAAGTCATTGGTTTTTATTTACCCAATTTTTAGTGTCTTCGCCTTACTTCCCTTATGAAAATAAAAAAATCCCTTTAACGAAAGGTACATTGCTCATGAAAAAATTCCGCGGCAAACGCCGTTATTTTAAAAATCTCGAACTGGAATTCAACAGTTTTTCTTCTCCATCCTATATTGATCCAGACGTTTGGTTTAACGACTGGCACGAGCACCCTGACTTTTCTGGACATGGCAACGCGAGTCTGCGCATTCGTAAAGCACATCTTCGGATCGCGTTGAGCGCTATGCAGGACATGCGACAAAAACTAGAGGAAAAACAGATTGAACATCAGCTTTACATAACGATCGTCCTCGAGGATGCTTCACAAGACGCACTACATGTCCACACGCTGAACCCGGACGGAACCCAATTCCCACTCGAGCGGATTCAGTCGTTCCCTCACGCTTCACACGTTCCGACCTGGGTAACGGAACTCTTTCCGAGCAACCGGTATACGATTCATGAATCACAGGAGGAATTGGTTGATGATACGGAAGAGGAGCCTGTCAGCTCGATCGTCACGTTTTTTTACATCTTGCCTAGTCCTTAAATTGACACGAAAACGAGCTATCCTTTCCTGCACAGGAAGAGGATAGCTCGTTTTGTTCGGTTTCTCTTATGGTAGCAAGACGACCTTGCCGAATTTACCAGCTTGTTTGAAGTACGCTTGGGCTTCTCGCGCTTCAGCGAGCGGGAACGTCCGGTCGATGACGGGATGAATCGTCTGCGTCCGAACGGCCTCCAGTAATTTCTCATAATCATGGCGATTGCCAAGGACGGATCCTTGTAGGCGGATATGTTTTAAATAAAGCGTCCGAAAATCGAGCGACGTCACCTGTCCCCCAGACGATCCGGAAATGCAGTACGTTCCGCCACGCTTCAGCAGATCCAGTCCTTGTTTAAACACCGCATCGCCGACGACGTCGAGAATCGCATCGACCGGACCGACTTCTTGCATGACCTGCTGATCCCAGTTCGGCTCACGGTAGGAAACGACCAAGTCCGCCCCGAGTTCGTGCAATTGATCCGTCAGCTTCAAGTCACCGACGAGTGCGACGACACGGGCGCCGAAGACCTGTTTCGCAATCTGGACGTTGAGTGAGCCGACACCACCACTGGCACCTGTTACGAGTACCGTCTGTCCTTCTTGTAAGTCAAGTTGTTCGACCATGTGCCACGCCGTCAATCCACTGACCGAGAAGACGGCACTGTCCGTATAGGAAGCAAGCGGCATGTCGTAACAGAGTTCGAGCGGCCAGCAGACATACTCCGCGTATCCGCCGTCGTACTCGGAACCGATGAACGATAAGTCCTCGGCACTCTGTTCGTCAGCGATTTCTCCACTTGCCGTGAACGGGAACAAGACGACGTCGCGGCCGATTTCCGTCTCGGCGACACCGTCTCCGACCGCGACGATCCGTCCGCTGATGTCTGAACCGGGAATTCGGGGGAACTTGACCCCTTCTGCTTTCCAGCCTGATTCACTCTCCGCACCATAGGCGCCTTCCCGCATCCAAATTTCTGTATTGTTCAAGGCACAAGCTTTGATTTCAATCAGTACCTCGCCTTGTTTCGGTTGTGGTGTCTCTTGATCGATATAGGCGAGATTCTCAAGCCCGCCATGCCCTGTTACGGTAACTGCCTTCATGTTTTTGCCTCACTTTCTTTCTTCCATATGATATCTCTCTTCTTTACCCCTTCATCCTGATTTTAATATCCTGCTTCCGTAACCCGCTGTCTCCTCCTATAGAACGATTCGTCCTCGTTTAATATCTAGATATAATATGGATACGAATTCACGTCTGGAGGAACGATGCATGAAAAAACGATTGATCTTTATAGGGACTTTAGCAACCATCACGGTACTGGGTATTTCCTGGTCGAGAGGTGGCGCAGATCCCGTCATGAAAGACAACTATCCACCCATCCCAAAAGATACGACGTATCGCGGACAGGTCGCTTGGCCACTAGAAACGCGCGATCGTTCGATTGCCGGTGAAGCAAGCGGCGTCGCTGTTGCTCCGAACGGTGACGTCTACTATTTACACCGAGGTAGTAATTCATACGGGGATGACACCTACATCACAGAACCGACATTGATCGTGCTCGACGGAAAGACGATGCAGGTGAAGAAGCGGTTAGGTGCAGGACTATTCAAGTCACCGCACGGTCTCGAAGTCGATGACCAAAACAATATCTGGATTACCGACATCAGTCTGAACCAAGTCTTCAAGCTCGATGCGTCCGGTAAAGTCTTGCAAACGTTCGGAAACGCATATGGTCCGTTCACGGAAGTCGGTCTGCGTATCCGAAACGTCTTGCCAAGCATCCCGCTACAGCTAGATGAAAAGACGTTCGCTCGTCCGACAGACGTCACCGTTTTCAAGGACGGCTCGTTCGCCGTATCTGACGGCTATCGGAATAGTCGCATCGTCATGTTCGATCCAAAAGGAACAGTCAAATGGGAAGTCAATGAACTCGGCAAACAAGACGGACAGTTCAATCTGCCGCATGGGATCAGTAGCGACGATGAGATGAATCTCTATGTGGCGGACCGGGACAACGCCCGGGTCCAAATCTTTAATCAAAACGGCAAACACATCGATACGTGGTCGTCAAAAGAACTCGGTCGACCGTACGGGATCGAAGTCGGTAGGAACGGTAAAGTCTACGTCGCTGATGGCGGAAACTATTTAAATGGACAAAAAAAGAACGCGCAGAGTCAAATCGTCATTTTGAACAAACAAGGAAAGATTGAGAAACGATTCGGTGCGTGGGGCAAAGAAGCGGGACAACTCCGGATTGCACACGACATCGCGGTCGGTTCGGATGGAACGATTTATGTCGCGGAGTTGTTGAACAAACGATTGCAGCTGTTTTCTGAAAAATAATAGGGAACGGAAGTATTTCGAAATTTAAGAAATGAATATCCTTTTTTTCAAAGACACCTCAACTTATCTCGATTTATTTTGGTAAAATAAAGAAAATCCATCGGGGGTGTCTCATGAAACGTGGTCTAACATTAGCCGTTCTACTGGTCCTCGTCGTTTGCGTCATCGTTTTCGAACCGTTCCGTGGTGCGCCACCGAATCCCGAAGTCGAGGCAAACGGAAAGGATGTTCCGACCGTCCAAGGGTCTTACTGCTGGGATAGCTTACTTCGCAGTCGATGCGGTGATAAAATTTACCGCGATGGACTCGATATGGCAAATGGACAAAAAGCAGTTAATGTTTCTGCCGGCGCATCCGTTCGCGTCAAATTATCAGGCAATCCAGAAGAAGTTAAGCTAACACAATGGGACGAACAGAAAAAGAAATCTCCTGTTGTATTGAAAGATGACCAATTCAACGTCCCGACAGAACCTGGTCTCTATGCGTACGAACTAAACTCGCGCTGGAAACAAGGAGACGGACAATTCGGATTCTTACTGAAAGTGCAGTGAAACAATAACCCTCTTGACGTACGATGACGTCAAGGGGGTTATTTCATCCTGCTTGGTGATAAAGTTGCAAAATGCCAAAGACAGTCAAGATTATATACCCTGTCCCGATGAACAGAAAGACCGGGCGAATCAATTGATCCTTCGGTTGGCGCGTAATGCCTTCGAAGAAACAACCGGTGATGAAACCAAGAATCAAGATTCCAAGATACATCAATATGAACGTCAGGATGCGACCTCCAAGACCAGTCTGCAACAAGACTGGCGAGAGCCAGATCAGTATCCCAATAAAACTAGTAAGCCCAAGAATTCCGATCACGATCCCGTATAGCGGTCGTACTGTATTCAAACGCTTGAAAAAACGTTGTCGCTCAACGAGCATCATCGCCGACAGACATGTCAGTAAGAACACTACCAAAAAGTAGAGCGTTTGTGAGATTGGCTCAGTCATCGAGAAGAGTCGCGTGCTGAGTACGACAAGTAGTGGCAATACGCTAAGTATAAAGAATTTCACTGTCATTCTCCTTTCAGTGAATCAATATAAAAGGTGTTTCTGAATCACTTATGACTTAGCGTATCATACAAATCATTCCAGGATTTTCCCATTTGATTCGTTCTGATTATGAAAATCCGTTTACTTACGATCGATGGAGTTCCTGAAATCGATCAATCATGCGCACAAGGGAACGATTGATGATGTCCAGTTCCATTTCGTCAAGAATCGTCGTCATCTCCTCCGCCAATTGCTCTTCAATCTCATCCATCTTTCGCAAGTAGGCTACCCCATTCGTATCGAGTTGGATGAAACTTTCCCTTAAGTTTGCTGGATTCTTTCGACGCTTGATGAATGTACGTTCTTCCAAAATCTTGAGTACTTGACTGACCGCACTCTTCGAGATTCCCATCGTTCGTGCGATTTCCGTCGACGTCCAGGAGTCTTTTCGTTTGAACAATAGCAGTAGCTGTTCCTGTTGTTGACTCAAAGCAAACGGATTCAACGCTGCGAAAAACTTCGCCAGCTGAAGATCTAGTTCATCGATACGCCGATACATCGTCAAGATGTCCTGTTTTTTTGATCCTTCCATTGTTTTCCTCCTGTCATGAAATGTTCCGAAAATCTCGACTTCTGCGATAGAGTAACAGACCACAGACGACACCAATCACTGCGAACGCAATCAGTAGGAACTGGATAGGAATTTCGATCGCGACTAGCAGCGATAAGACCGCGAACGCAATCGGTTCTAGACCGGAAGCGGCAAGCGCCATGATGCTCATGACGCGTCCGATTTTATCCGGATCACTCCGCTCCTGTAAAATCGTCACGGTCGGCAGATAGACGAGCATCAACAAAAATCCACTCATCGCCGCCGTGAAAGCAAGTAACGGAATCGATGCCACCTGGGTGTACAGCAAGAAAGCACCTAACGTCAAAAACAGCGCACGAAAGACGAACCGACCGCGATGAATCGACCTTAGAAACAACACGACGACACTGGCAACAAATGTCCCGACAGCAAGACCACCTTCGATGAGACTGAGATCCGCTGCTGACCCTTTCGCTGCGCCGACGAGAATCGGGATGCTCATGATCAACGGTCCCATGACGAATAGATTGACGATGGCAATCGACAACGTACCGGCACGTAAGACGGGCGTCTCTTTGACATATCGAATCCCTTCACGCAAGTCGCGTAAGACCTGACGTATCGAGAGGACGGAGGTATCAGGAATAGGATCGCGAATTAGCCGCGGCAGGACCAGTACGGCTGCAATAAAGATTAAGATCATCGCTGTCCCGAAGCTCAGTCCAAATCCCCCTTGCGTCAGCAGAAGTCCTGCGAGAAACGGACCGATGACGAACATCAATTCGAGTGATCCTTGAAATAAGGAATTCGCCCGCTGTAATTGCGACGCAGGAACCAGAGACGGCAACAAGGACGATAAAGCAGGATAAGACATGCCATCCAAAATGCCAAACACGACAGAAATCAACAAGAGTGTCCCGACCGAGTACGCATCAGCGTAATGTAAAAGAACGACACCGAGCATCAAGAACGCCTGTCCGAGATTCGTCCAAAAGAGAAGACGGCTTTTTTGGAATCGATCCGCGAACACGCCACCAAACACCATCATGATGACTCGGGGCAACGACACGGCAGTTAATATCAGACCAAGCAAAGCGGGCTGTCGCAAGACATCAATCGTCAACCACGACACACTCAAGAAGAAGATTGCAAAACCGAGCGTTAATGTCATACCGGACAACCACATGAAGACAAAGCGTTGATTCCTCAGCACTGCCATGAATCAGACTCCCTTTCCTTATAGTTAAGTTAACTAAACTATATGAATCGACCGATCGCTTGTCAACGGATCAATCGGTTAACGAGGCTGATTCAAAAGTCAGTCTCTATAAAAATAAGGATGGCAGAATGATGATCTGCCACCCTTACCGCATTCTTTTTGCGTCAGTCTCGACTAATCATGCTTTTTCGATGACACGACGGACGATCCGGAAAAAGACCGCGTGCGGCAAAAATCGTTTCAATCGAATTAAGTTCGCTGCGTTCTTACCGACAGGATAACGCATCTTTTTCGAGTCATCCATCACGGCACGGTGAATCGCACCCGCGACGACTTCCGGTCCTTCGGCTTCTTCTCCTGCTGCGTTCGAATTTTTGAGTGCCGTTTTCATATAGATGGCGTAATCCGCGATGTCCGTTTGCACGAGATCTTGCGACCGTCCGTAGAAGTCGGTCTTGATCGGTCCTGGTTCGATCAGTTTGACGGCGATCCCGAGCGGAGCAAGCTCATAATGCAACGATTCCATGAATCCCTCGACAGCCCATTTCGAGCTGTGGTACAGGCTATAGATTGGAAACGTGACTTGTCCCCCGACGGATGTCACGGTCACGATCTTCCCCTTTCGCTGTTTTCGAAAGAGCGGCAATGCCTGACGCGTCACGTTCATGACGCCGAAGACGTTCGTATCGAATTGACGCTTGATTTGCTCCGGTGTCGCCTCCTCGAAGATGCCGACCGCACCGTACCCTGCATTGTTCAACAGGACGTCGATCGTACCGAAATCGTTCGTGATAGCTTCAAAGGCTAGACGAATGCTCCTCTCGTCCGTGACATCTAGTGCATACAAGCGAACACCTGGTAATGAGGCGAGGTCACTTGACGTCTCCGGCTTTCGCATCGTTGCTGCGACTTGCCATCCTTCCTGACTGAACCGTTCGACGGTTGCCCGTCCGATTCCGCTAGATGCTCCCGTGATGACGATCGTTTTCTTTTGTTTCATTGTGAATTCTCCTTTGTAGTTTGACTTAGCGTGCAAAATAACGTTTTGCGATGGTCATTTTTTTCGATGTGTACGGCGCGTAGCGTAACGATGGATCAAGTTTCGTCGACGTTTTGACGATGCTCTTCGCATGCGAGAACGTCTCAAAGGTGTGTCTGCCGTGATACGCCCCCATCCCGCTACTACCGACTCCACCAAACGGCAGTTCAGCGTTCATCAGATGCACCATGCCATTGTTGATACATCCTCCTCCGAACTCGACGTGCTCCAAGAAGTAGGATTCCATCTCCAGTGATTCCGTATAGAGATATAAGGCGAGTGGATAACGGTTGCGGCGAATGATCGAGACAGCTTGTTCCGGTGAGCTGAACGATACGATCGGAAGTAACGGACCGAAGATTTCTTCTTTCATGATGTCGTCCTCAAGCGATACAGCGTCAAGCAATGTTGGCTCCACGTAGCGATCCGCTAAATCGATTCGTCCTCCGTGAACGATCGTGCCTTGTTGCATCAGACGTTGCAGAGCGTGTACGCGGCGCTCATTGATGATGCGTCCATAACTTTCACTCATTTGTGGATCCGCTCCGAAAGCACGTCTGATTTCTGCTTTTAGCAACTGGATCAACGCATCCTTGACCGTCTCTTCAACGAGCAGATAATCCGGACAGACACACGTTTGACCAGCATTGAAAAATTTCGACCAGACGATCCGTTTCGCTGTTATCTGCAGATTGGCACTCTTATCGACGATGACGGGACTCTTCCCGCCAAGCTCAAGTGTCGCCGGTACCAGTTTGGCAGCCGTCTTCATGGCGATATGTCGTCCGACACCCGGGCTTCCCGTAAAGAAGACATGGTCGAAGCGGAATCGATCGAGTAACTGGTCACCAACGACTGCCCCATCACCGAGGACGACACTGATATAGTCTGGATCGAACGTCGTTGCGATGAGCTCTGCAATCAAGCCCGACGTATGCGGTGTCAAATCCGACGGTTTCAAGACGATGCAATTCCCGGCTGCGATTGCGCCGATGACGGGTGCAAGCAACAATTGGAACGGGTAATTCCATGGTCCGATGATCAAGACGACGCCGAGCGGATCGTGCCGAATGAAGCTCTTTGACGGCTGCAGGACGAGTGGTGTTGCGACTCGCTTCGGCTCCATCCAGCGCGCCAATTGTTTTTTCGCTTCACGTAGCTCTTGATAGAGCACGCCGATTTCTGACGTGTAAGCTTCAAATGTCGGTTTTCCTAAATCTTTTGCTAATGCTACGAGAATCCGTTCTTCGTTTGATCGGACTAACTGTTCCAGCCGTTCGAGCTGACGTAACCGAAAATCGATCGTCTTCGTTTTCCCTGCATCAAAGAACGCACGTTTCCCACTATAGACTTCTTCGGTTACGGCTTGATCTTGTAAAATCATGGTTGGATGTTGCATCATTCATCGCTCACTTTCATTATGTTCTTTCGTTTAAACATTTAAACGTTTAGTGTAAAATCAAACTCTCTTCTCATGTGTGAGAAAAGAGCCTCGTTCAGCGTAGGATACAATCTTCTTCAATGGCTGCCGTCAATGTTTTTAAGACGTTGACCGCTTCTTGTAAAGTCAGATAATAGTAGTTCTCCGTACCGACTTTCTCAGAAGTGACGATTCCTGCTGCCCGCAATACTTTCAGGTGATGCGAAATCGCTGGTCGAGATAACGAAATTTTTTCATCCAATTGACTGACGTTCAAACGATCGTACCGTGCCAATTCAATGATGATCGCTTGACGATTGACATCCGATAAGACTTGAAAGATCGGAATCGCATCTTGAAAATACCCTACCGCTGCGTCTAGAGCTTGTACATCCTGTTCATTTTTTCTCATAGCGCCTCCGTTTAAACGTTTAAACATTTAAATTCATGCTCCTAATTTACAATCCTTTCTTTCCGTTGTCAACTGATTCATTTCAATTTCCTATTTACAGGTTCAGGAAACTCATGATAGGATGGTAAAAATTACATGATTCAAACGCGTCGAAGAGAACAGTACGTCATCTCGGCTTTTCCTAGAGAGCTCCGATTGGTGGAAAGGAGCATCAGCCATTGACCGAACCAAGCCTCTGAGCAGCACGGTGGAACCGAATCGGGGATATCGTGACGGGTGCTCCCGTTATCGAGCTCAGGTATTTGCCGTTTGAAAACGGTCGTACCGATGAAGGCGATACCGGTGACGGTCTCGCGAACAGGGGTGGCACCACGACACGTACAGTCTCGTCCCCAAGACCAACGTCTTGGAGGTGGGATTTTTTTATTGGCTTAAAACACAATAAAAAAGGAGTGTGTCATATGTCGAATTGGAAATACCCTGGGTTGCTATTACTTGGTGTCGGTGTTTCGAACGTCGGTGCTTGGATCTACTTCATCGCCTTGAATTTAATTGTCCTTGAACGAACGGGATCAGCGTTTGCCGTCTCCGTTCTCTATATTTTATTGCCGATTTCCGCGCTGTTGACGAGCCTCTGGTCCGGTAGTGTCGTCGATCGGATCAATCAGCGCCGCTTGCTCGTCATGCTTGACGTCTCGCGTGCCGGACTCGTCTTTTCACTGACACTGATCGATTCGTTGTATGTCCTCTATGCGCTCGTCTTTATCCTGAACATCGGCAACACACTGTTTGAGACATCGTCATTGATCTACATGACGAAGCTCGTCCCGGAGACGAGTCGCCAACGGTTCAATGCGTTGAAGAACTTTATTCAATCAGCCGGCTTTATTCTCGGACCGTCGATTGCTGGATTCTTATTTTTGATCGGTTCTCCGGAGACGGCAATCATCCTGAATGCGGGAGCGCTGTTGTGTTCTGCAGCCTTACTGTTCGTATTGCCTGACGTCCGTCTGGCGGCGACTACAGCGGTCACCTTCTCACTCCGAGTGATTCTCGCGGACTGGAAAGAGACGCTTCAGTTTGCACGGACGCGTCGCTATATCACGCTCGTCTACGCCTTCTATGCGCTGATGATCGTCCTGATGAGCGGGCTCGATTCGCTCGAAGCCTCGTTTGCGACGATTGTTCTGCAGCTGGATGAGAGTACGTATGGATTTCTCGTCAGTATCGCCGGAATCGGTATCATCTGTGGTTCTGCCGTCAATGCGACCTTCACACGTCGCTTGTCGCTCCGCTTCTTGATTCAATTTGGAGCACTGATGACACCGATCGGATATTTGATCTTTGCCACAGCGACATCGTTCCTGACGGCAGCAATCGGCTTTTTCTTGCTGACGTTCGCCCTTGCGTTTGCGAACACCGGCTTCATGACGTTCGCTCAAACGCACATTCCGGTCGAAACGATGGGACGATTCCTCAGTAGTATCCACGTCGTCCAGTCAGCTGGTGTCATTCTCTTGACGGCGTTGATCGGTTTCTATGCGGAGACCTCAATCCGCTTGACGTATGCCGTCGCTGCAGTCAGCTTCCTGATCATCGGTGGATGGATCGTTTGGATCGTCCAGGATCGAACGAAACGGCATTATTTTACGACGGAAACGGACGAAACGATCAAGCTTTCGTCATGAGAAAGGAAGGTAATCATGAACCTGACCGCAAAACGAATTTTCCTCCGTCCGATTGACGTGACCGATGCACACGTCTTATTCGAACAAACCCAGGATGAGACATTACGTTATTTGACTGGTACGACAGCAACGTTTTCGATTGAACAGATCGAACAGCACATTCTTTCGATTCAAGCTGATCCATCGCGCTTCGATTTCGCCATCTGTTTGAATTCCGGTGAAATGATTGGTGAATGTTCCATTTTAGACATTGAGGCAGAGTTGAAACAAGCGGGCTTTCGTATTTCGATGCGTGCCCTCCCCTGGACCGGTCAAGGATACGGGACAGAAGCGATCGCGTGTATCATCCGGTTTTGTTTCGAGGAACTTCGACTTCATCAACTTGAACTTGAAGTGTTTTCGCATAATGAGCGAGCCATCACTGCGTATAAGAAAGTTGGTTTTGAAATCGTTCAGAGGAACGTTAACGTCATGATGAATGAGCATGACTTCGCTGATGAGATCATTATGCGAAAGGTAGCAATTAACTCTTAGAAAAATGATAAGAAGATGGTGAAATTCAAATTTTCAAAAATTTCATCGTCTTTTTGTTGTTTTTTGGGGGACACATGATTTGTTAAATTCTTTTGTTATGTAGTGATTCAAAATGACAATCAGTATCTTAATCCATCCTTATGTTCACTAGTATGCATTTAGAACAGCCTACTCTGATGTTGGTTTAGCATTTATAAAATCCATCCATTCCAAACCATTCCTACGTTGATTACAAAATGAAAACAAATGGTCGGATAGATGCTGTTGCTCTTTATAACGACCCACGAATAATATAGTCCACCAATGGAAAACAGAACTGTGAACACTAAAGAGATACCGAGTGTTAGATGCAAGATACCAAAAATGAGACTTGTCACAACTATCGCATAGCGAGTCGAGACTATATCTTTCAAGAAAGTAAGCATCGCTCCTCTATACAGTAATTCCTCGATTGTTGCATTCACTAGAGAAAAAAATAAACTAAAAAAGATCAAACGTGAAGTCAGTTCGAGTGGTGAATCAAAGAAAAGCGGAAAAAAGACACTACACGATCCTAAAATCCCCAAAAATAAAAACGTTCTCATAGAAAGGGTATGTCGCGGAAACATAATATGTTCCTTAAAGTTTGGAAAGCGGAGGAAAATCGAAAATAACGACCGTCGATGATGAGTGATTAATACGAATATTACAAATGGAATCAAAATCAAAAGTAAAGAAATCCGATGAAGTAAAACGAACTGAGTGTTCGAAATACCAGATAGTTTAAAGTACGATAGAGCATACTCGTAGAATGCAAGACCTACCAAAAAAATACTAAATAAACCGGCAACTGATGCGTACTTCCTTCGGCAAATGAATATAAGCATCAGTGCTGTAGTACAAAACAATCCGACTATTAACCAACTTTGAATCCATGCGATGACACCACTAAAGAATAGAACTGTTATTAGAAATATTGATCGCGTTGATTTCTTCGATCCATTCATATCTGCACCGCCCTTTTAAAAGCAATTGGAATTTGAATTTCAAACAACGATTCATCCAACCGATCTGTCACCGAAACATCCACCTCGACCATCTGAATTGCCTTTCCGTCAATTCTCATCTCATTCTTTTCAAGATAATCCTTCGCCTGTTTTAAACTTTGCGTACGATCCCAAACCTGTCCGAAGTGACGTAAACATACATAATATCCTGCTGGAACACGAATGAGATTCATCTCTGGATAATCATTTGGAAATGCTGTTTGTGCCATCAGTATTGAAGTAGGTGCGGCACCTGCTTGGATTTGCGAATCGACATCAAATAAGAGACCCAAAAAACTCCCTGCGACAAGCGATACGTGAAGCTCTAATAATTTTTCAATCTCAATCGTCGCATAACTCAATTCAATATCATCTGCCACCTCGTCATGTGTCGTTAAAAAATAGCGTTCCTCGATATAACGGACGTTTGGTTGTGGTGTTTTTCCCTCTTCAGCAATTCTTTTTAGATACGTCGTCTTCAGTTGTAAACTACTCTCGATTCGGACTAGTTGTTTGATTTTCCTTTGTAATTTCGTTTGGTGCGATTCTATGATCGATAACGATTTTTCTAAGTTTCGTTCCACTAAGAACGTACGAATTTCTTCTAAACTCAGACCAATCTCTTTAAGTTCGCGAATTGTACCCAGGACCTCATATTGATGAATCGAGTAGTAGCGGTATCCGGTCGTCGCATCAATCCGGTGAGGCTTAATTAATCCGATTCGGTCATAATGCCGCAGTGTTTCCGCTGTCATATGTCGTAGTTTCGCCATTTCACTGATGGATAAAAATTCTTTATACATTAGTTGATCCTTTCGTATTGACCTTTGTGTTACACAAAACTTTATACTTGGACTCAAGTTAGATAAAGGAGTGATTCAGATGAATCGAAATTGGGTCTTCGTCCTAATCGCAGGACTGATTGAAATTGGTTGGGTAATTGGATTAAAACACGCTACTTCACCGCTTGAATGGGGTTTGACGTTCATTGGAATCGTCGCTAGTTTTGCACTCATCATCAAAGCAACTTCCACACTTCCTGTTGGTACAGCGTATGCCGTCTTCACAGGAATCGGAACAGCAGGAACGGTTCTCGTCGGAGCGGCTTTGTTTGGTGAACCACTGTCACTTGTGAAGCTGTTATTGATCGCGACGTTGATGTCTGGTGTCATCGGATTAAAATTATCAACATCCGATAAAAAATCCGCAACGAAAGGAGCACATGAATAATGGCTTGGATTACATTAATCTTTGCAGGACTTTTTGAAGTGATTGGCGTCTCGAGCATCAATCGACTCAATCGTGAACGTAACACGTCATCGTTTTTAATTTTCATACTGTTCTTCGGATTGAGCTTCACACTACTGTCACTTGCGATGAAGACCATTCCGATGGGCACGGCTTATGCAGTATGGACCGGAATCGGAACAGTTGGAGCGACCATCCTTGGAATGGTGATGTTCAATGAAGAGAAGTCATTCAAACGCATCCTCTTTCTCAGCATGATCGTCCTCTCTGTTATTGGCCTAAAGTTTCTTGAATGATACTGAGGCAGGATTCTTACGCTTCACGAGGACCTTGTCTCTTTTATATAACGGGGTAAAACAAATGCTGCCTCATGGGTCATTGCATCAAAATACTTGGTTTCGACTGCGACACCTCGCGTGACTCGTGTTTGAATGATTCCTGCATTTGTTCCAATACGGAAAAGAGCAATCCCGCCTGGAAAAGTCGGCACATAGGATAGATAATCTTCAAACTGATTCCCTTTTTGCCTCATTAATCGATTTATCTCCTCGTATCGTTTTGATTCAAACATCGGATGAGGAAGAATCATGTTCCACAATCCATCAGATCGTAGCGCCGGTAAGAAACGTCGTAACATATCATTACAACTCGCAGCAGAATAATTTCTCGGTAAATCAAAAACGATGATGTCATAGTGGTCCGTGCATGCCACACTTTCAAGTCGTCTAATGAAATGTGATGCAATCGTATCCGTTTTAAACCACTCATCGTAATGACGTGCGATTGACTCGTCAAGCACGACATGATCGACTTGCTGAAGGTCAGAATGTTTCAAAACCTGATGATACAGCAATTTCCGCGCATTACCAATCAACAAGACTCGTTTCGGATTCGGATGAGCGTATAAGATGACATGAACGAGCATTTCGTAGTAGGCAAAAGCATCGCGTTCCGATGTAACAAGTGTCCGATCGAGCATCATTAGACGATTGAATTGACTACTCTCATAGATTTCAATGGACCGTCCTTTGTTCTCTTCAGCATTAAGGATATTCTGTGCATGGAATAAGTGTCCATAATATGCTGTATGTTCATTGGTTACCCGTCTAATCATTCAATCTCCTCATTTCCAATACTTCAATAGGTGGTGGCAACTAATGGATTGTTTTCATCAATATTTATGGAAATTTTTCGTCATCTGGTTCTCAATCGGTCTCGTATTGGTAGGGTTTTCTTTACTTCCCTCATGGCTAGAGTGGGCAAATGCTGTCTTCTTATTTCTTTCAGGCACATATGCCGCATTCTATTTATGGCATGTGTTGCCAAAAGCACGCTTCATTATTCCATTGATTTTTTTTGGATCGATTCTTATAGAGTCCATCGGAACGAAAACTGGTTTCTTGTTCGGTAAATATATCTACACGACGGAGTTCGGACCTCTCTGGCTTGGTGTACCTATCACTATGGGACCCGCATGGTTATCTGTAATCGGAGCTAGTTACGCCTTCTCCAAACTTTTTTTTATCCGATACAATACACTTTTACTCGTTCCTCTTTTGACAGTCTGGTTAGATTTAGCGATAGATCCTGTCGCTTCGCTAAATCAATATTGGGTTTGGCAGGATCCGGGAATATATTACGACATTCCTTTTCAAAACTTTTTGGGTTGGTACATCACTGCTCTCTTTTTCAGTTTATTCATCGCTAAGTACGAAGAACCTGCAACGAATCTTCAGCTCGAGCGAAACAATCAAAAGTTGTTTTTAATGCTACATGTGTTATTTGGAGTAACCGCATGGACAAGTGGTCTGCATGGCGTTCTTTTTGTGACCTGTTCTGCCATTCTTATATATCTTGCTTACTATTCACGTTATAAAAAACGTACGTTTAATCAATCAGTAGATTTTCCTTGACGAACGCATGTATGAATAGATCAAGCGCTGCTGACTTGCGTTGATTAAAACGTTTTGGACTATCGTATAAACACCCGACAATCAATCCATCAAACAATGTCAAATAATGAAGAGCACATGCTTCAGGTGATGAGGTCGACGTCAACTGTTCCATACGTTCCTTAAATAACGCGATGAACCGTTCCTCTAGATACGAGATGAATTGCTCCGTTCCTGCTTCAATCCGAGTTTTGAACTGTTCAGGTGCATAAAAAGCAAATCTATAGAAAAATGTCATATCATCATCCGATAGATGTCGCGACAAGTATTCTTCAACAAACGTTGGTAACAGTGTATTTAAGTGATTCGCTCCGTGACGACTGATCCACATATCGATATACGCGATTTCATTTTTTAAAGCCTCATCATAAATCTCTAAGAAGAGAGCGTCTTTACTCGTAAAGTGAGAATAGATGGATTGTTTTTTCATAGCACATTCAGTACCAATCGTTGATAACGTCGTTGCTTCAAATCCTTTTTTAGCAAATTGTCTCAAAGCAACTTGCATGATCGTTTGTCTTGTCATGATGATCCTCCTTATTTAACTGACGACCGTTCGTAAGGAAAAATAACAAAAAAAGAAAGATATGTCAATTCATTTTCATTAATGTACAACGAATGTTGAAGCGTATCGCATAAGCGATACGCTCAGATTGTAGACAAACCCTCATTTCGTAATTGAAATGAGGGTTTGTTGTATGTAATGGAGACTAATATATGAATAAGACACGGATAAGCGAATTGCTTCTCACGTTCCCCCTTCACGTAATAGCCACTCTCCGGATCTGTCGTACTCTCCTTTATCTGACGTTCTTCAACACTCTTCGTCTTGGGGGTGAAGGGCTTTTTTACATGCAAGATCCAATCCTCATTGACTTCTTGATCTAATTCGTCTTTGTACTGTTGGGCAGCACGTCAAACGAGCTTTTTCTTGAACTTCCATTTGTTTGCGTTAGCCTTGATGTGGTTGGTGGTTGGAGTCGATAAAGAGGACCGAAGGGTCCACGAATCCAGCTTCGACCCCTTGGTGAGGACACGATAAAAAATACTCTCTAAGACGTCCGTACCCTGAAAGCGACGGACGTAATTCTTCCCGAATATAGAGAAATGGGGTACCTTCTCATCCAGCCCAAGACTTAAAACCAATGGTACGCTACGTTAGTATCGATTTCTTTGAAGGTACGTCGCATGGAAGGAATACCGTGAAGAAGCGCATCTTGATTAACAGGACGGGGTCGATGCTGGATCTGCCGGTGTTTTCGCTATACAATTTCTCGATGGCACGATAGATGAAGTCGACATCGATCACCGCATCGATTTTACGATCAAACTGGTCCTGCGGACCAGTTGTTCCAATGTGATGGTGACATGCTCTGATCGATGATGGTACCTCTCTTACCCATCATTGGAAGTCCTCTTCCTTCTTCGTTTCTACTTTTCAAATCCGGAAGAAAGAGGAGAGAAGCGTTTTGTTCACTCGAAATCGCTTCCTAGGGAAAACAAGCAGGAGCGACCCTGCAACGAAGTGAAGCGACGCGATGCTTGTCCCAGGAAAACGATTCGAGAGGAACAAAAAGCGCATGTCTTCAGTCTGAGCGTATCACATAAGCGATACGCTCTTTTAAAAAACTTAAAACACTCGATTTTCAATTAACAGATTTTTTAGTCAATTCACTATAATTTGTATATAATGGAAATATAAAAAAGAAATATATGGATATGTACATAAGTGATAATTAGGTCACATTGTACGATTTTCCTTAAATCAAACGAAAGCGAGGAATAGTACATGCTGAGATTCATCTGGAATTCCTGGTGGCGCAACAAGGAGCGGTTCATCTTACTCCTCGTCGGCGTCCTGATCGTCAGTACCGGACTAAGTTATTTAATTGGTACGACGCAAGCCAACAACGGAACGGTCGTTGATGAACTACAAAAACGCTGGGGCTCATCGTACGATATCGTCGTCCGTCCGGAAGGCAGCCGGAGTGTGACGGAAGACTTGAACCTGCTTGAACCGAATTATATGAGCGGACTCGACGGTGGGATCACCCGCAAGCAGTACGAGACGATCAAACAGATTACTGATGTTGAGGTCGCAGCACCAATTGCGATGATCGGGAACTATTATACGGATGCTGTGAAGGATACCTACAACTTCAAGGAACCAGGCATTTATAAGATTTCATATAAAGATATGCAAGATACTGGACTAAAAAAAGAAACAGAGTCTATGTCGTTCTTTGCCGGAGCAGGATGGTCCCCTCCTGAGAGTGACGGATTGAATCGAGATATTTCACCGCAAGAACTAGGCGAGTTTCCCATCTACGGTTACGGGAGTGCAGTGATGCTTGCCGGGATTGATCCGGAAGCAGAAGCACAACTCGTTGGACTCGATCAGGCAACCAAAAAGGCAACGCATAGTCGTTATTTCACGAAAGAAGATACTGTCAACGATTATGGTGACGGTGTCTGGGATATCCCATTGATCATGAACAGTCAGGAGTACGTCAATGCTTCGCGGACCTATCGCTACGAAAAAGTCGATATCCCGCTCGTTAAAGACTCAATGACTGAAACGGTTCGCAGTATCATGAAAAAAGGTGGCGAATCTTATCTCAAGACGCTTCCTGTTAAAGACACGAAGGAATACTTTATTTCGACAGAGCAAGCATCAAAGCAACTTATTAAGAACATTCTCGAAGATAAGGTCCCGGAAAATGCAAATGGTGGCTTTGACTGGATGTATCTAAAACCATCGTCCGTCGAGTATCAAACGATTGCTAGCCCCTTTGCCAAACGTTGGCCATTTACTTATCAAGTAACGCCTCAAGAGGTTGCAAAAGAAGTTCTGATTTCGAAACGATCGATGTATCGAAAAGCTCGTGTCTTCGGTGACGGTACGGGTAACCTTGATAAAGTACCGAAAATGCATTTGAACTACATTGGCGTCTTTGATCCAAAAAAATTGAACATCTCGAAGGATCCACTGACGGAACTGCCGATGGAGACCTACTTCCCGGCGAAAGCGCAATGGGTCATGGACAAGAATGAAAAACCGGTCAATCCAGTCCGGGAAGTCAAACCGACGAACGATCCGTATGACTTCTTAACGAAACCACCATCGATGCTGACGACGCTTGACGCCGCCTTTAAGTTACGTGGTGATAAAGCCATTTCTGCCATTCGTGTCAACGTCAAAGGTGTCGAGACGATGAACGCGACGAGTGAGAAAAAGTTGAAAGCTGTTGCTCAAGAGATCGAGGACAAGACCGGTTTAATCACCGACGTCACGCTCGGCTCCTCGCCACAGCTCGCGCTGACATACCTCCCTGGATTAAAAGGAGAATCGGCACTCGGTTGGATCCAGCAACCGTGGATCAAACTCGGTTCATCGATGGCCATCTTCCAGGAAGCGAAAGTCGGGATGAGCGGTATCATCGCCAGTGTCATCGCTGTCGCACTCGTCTATGTCTTTAGTTCAAATATCATCTTGCTCTATGCTCGCAAGAAAGAATTCGCAATCTTACTGTCGCTCGGTTGGCGTCCACGTCAGCTCTCGAAGCTTCTGTTCCTAGAAGCAACGTTACTCGGCACACTCGTCGCCTTGATTTCTTGGACAATCCTCGGTTCGTTCTGGCTAACGACGGATCATCCGATTGCCTTATCACGGATCATCTTGATCGGACTTGCTGGTCTATTGATTTACTGGGGCGGTACGCTCGTTCCGATGACGCTCATCCGCCGGATTCAACCATTCGAGAGTATGCGCTCTGGTGAAGTCTCAAAAGGACGACGCTTCGTCCGGGCACAAAGTGTCCTCGGAATGAGTATCAATCAGCTGGCGACGTATTGGCAACGGACGATCCTTTCGACGATCGCGATTGCCTTGCCGACGAGTCTGTTCATTTTCTTCCTGTTCATCACCTTCCGACTGAAAGGTGTCCTGTATGCGACATGGCTCGGCGAATACGTTGCACTCGAAGTCGGCACGATGCATTATGTCGCAATGGGTGTCGCTTTACTCATCGCTATCCTGACGACGACGGAGATCATGTGGCAGAACGTCAACGAACGGAAGAGTCAGCTCGCTGTCTTAAAAGCGACCGGCTGGCGGAACGGTCAAATCCGGACGCTCGTTTTAAGCGAAGGACTGATGACGGGACTGTTCGCTGGAATCATCGGCTTACTGATCGCTCTTGCGATGATCGGCTTCGTCTATAACCAGTTCCCAACAGGTGAGCTCGGCTTCTTGAGTGTTATGTTGTTGATTCCTGCCATCACGGGAGTTCTCGGTGCCCTCTTACCCGCTCAACGCGCCGTCAGCATTACACCAAATGCTGCGATTGGAAGTGTCGCAACGAATACGAAAGCGACGGAACGACGTTTCCGACTCGCCTTATCCGCAGTTGGTGGTGCCCTTGTCGTTGGTGTCGCTTCCCTATTCTTCTTTGCTACGACAGAAGAAGGACCTGCGTCCACGAAACCGGTACAAACAGTTGCACCAACGGTCAAGACGACAGGAACGAAATTGGCAGATGTAAAAGACAAGAAAAAGAAAACGTCCTCTACGAAAAAAGTCAATTCGAGCAAGCTCGATCAACTAATGAATCGTGGAGTCGTTCAAACCTATCCGGGAGATCCTAAAACAAAAAGCAATATTTTCCATGTTGATAAACTTCTCCTATCACCTCCAAAGGAGTTGAAATTACCAACTCTTGATGATGAACAATATGTTACCGTTCCCGTCATCCTTGAGAACTACAAGGATAAAGACGCAGATGGCGGATATGGTATTTATAAGCCAAATCTATTCACGTTAGAGGATACAAGCGGTAATGTATACGAAGCTGTCGATTATGAGAACCGGAACCCAGACGCTTGGAAGGACGGCTATCGCTATTTCCCACCTTTCGTTTCTCGCGTCGATCTTGTGTTCCGTGTTCCAAGTGATAAAAATACGTATGTGCTTCTCGCGACAAGCGAAGCCATTGCGAAGCCGACGACCGTCAAAATCGAAGTCGATGCTGTTAATGCTGCATCAACCGCTGAGAAGACCGGACAAAAGAACAAGTCAAAGAAAACGAATACAGACGCCATCGAAGAACTGATGAATAAAGGTGGTCTTCAGACTTATGCTGGTGATAAAAATTTAATGAAAGAACGTGGATTCATGGTCAGTTCGGCGAAACGTGTTCCACTTAAGAATCTTCCGAAAGATAAACAAGCCGTATCTGTCAGACTTGAGATGCAGGTAAAGGGTGAAGATTCAGCTGACTCTTATATCGACTATAAACCCTCTTCTTTCCCATTGATTGATCGTCACAAGAAAATCTACACGCCAGAAGAGACGATTAACCTAAACAAAAAAGCCTATTCAGAAAGCTTAGGTTACTACGCTCCCTTACACTCCAAAATTGATGTCATCTATGTGGTACCGAAGACTGAAAACACCTTCGTCATGAACGTAAAAACAGGCTTCACCGGTTTTCTCTACACCGTTAAAATCAAATTATGATTGATACTTCTATCTATTAGATCGCTGACTGTCATATGACGGTCAGTGATTTTTTGTTTATGCTGACAGATGATTTTTACTGAAATCGTTTGTTACACTTCCATTTTTGTTAAGATGATAGATAGGAAAAGAATTGGAAATAAAAATACTTAAACGAGGCTTTACTATGACATATTTCATGTATCTATTTTGTTTGATCGTCTGGGGACTGAACTTCATTGCTGTCAAAATCCAAGGAACACCTGTCGCCTTGGAAGTATCCCTGACCTATCGATTAGCGATGACCGCTGTTCTTTTCATCCTATTCGCGTTGCTCGTTAAACGAACGAACAAACCTACCGCGACGGACATGCCTTTCATCGTCGTATTCGGTGTCTGTAACTTCGCGCTTAGTTACTTATGTCTCTATTACGCGACGATGTTAAGCTCTGCTGCGATCGTGACATTGATTTTCTCACTCAAGGTCATTCTGACACCAATCGCTCTGCGCTTGTTTTTAAAAGAGACCCTCCATGCGCGCGTTTGGATTGGCGGATGTTTTGGTATCATCGGCGTCGGTGTCCTGATTGTTCCGAGTCTAGGTAGCATCCATGGACTGACCGATTTAAAAGGTGTCTTGATTGCTCTAGTCGGCACGCTATTGACGTCAGTAGGTGACGCCAGTTCAGCGCGGAACGCCAAGCAACGAATCAATCCGGTTCATGCCAATGCGATCGGATTCACTGTCGCGAGTTTAGTGATGGGCGCAATCGTCATGATTCAAGGAACACCGCTTACGCTCCCGACAACCGTTACCTATCTTTCTGCCTTACTGTATTTAACTTTGATTGCATCGTTTCTTGCCTGGCTGTTTTATTTGAAACTCGTCGAACGGATCGGTGGTGCGAAGAGCGGCTATATGGTAGCACTATTCCCGTTGATAGGCGGTGTTGCTTCCGTATTGATCGGTGAATCGACGCTATCTCTTCCTTTAATCATCGGGTGTCTATTTAGTTGCATCGGGGCTTCGATTGCTCTAGGGATTCGTCCGTTTCGGCAACGAAATAAAGTATTCAGCTAATGTCAATTCATGAACCGGAGTGATGAACATGTCTTCTCAAATCATATGTACGTATGATTTTTTAAATTCACCGAACGCTATTTCAAATGCTTCAGCAAGGGACATCCCCACCATTCTGTCGATTGAAGCGAATGTCAAAATCATCATTGATCATGCACTATATCTCGAAACATCGTTATCCATCTTCGAGTTTTATAAATCGTTGTATCGGTGGAAAAGATCGGTGACGCCTTCATTCATTCCTGCCTTTTCTTATTATTCGGTGGAGTTTGACCATGATGAAGAAGGGGCAATCGTATCGATGATCCCTTATGCTGATCAAGGAAGGATTCAATCGATTTGGGGCGATGAACGGATGAACACTGTTTTTCCTCTCGACACCTTAGTGACATGCTTGTCTGATTTAGAAAGGCAACTGCGATTCGATCTTGAAGCGTACTTCGACATTCAGCTGGATGCCTTCATCCGTCACATTCCCTATTCGTCATCAAAACTTTAATAGAATGAGGAGAATTCTATATGCTTGATTTATCTCGGTTCCAGATCGAGCTTGATATCAGGAAGCCAACACCCTATTTTCAGTCAACACCAGAACGCCGTATCCGCTTTTTAATGGAAGACCTAAATGCCTCGCAGTTGAAAGAAATTCTTCAGACGATTTTTCAAGAAGACAGATCCATCCACCTTCTATTCGTTGCTGCGTACATTCATCGTTTTCGTCGTTATTCAGCAAAGGCACGAGTAGGCTCGTCGATCACGATTCGAAACTGAAAAGAGTATATCGTGGAAGATGAAGGAGCTCATAAAGGTGTCGTCTATGCGCATGTGAAACATATAGAGCTCAATGAAATCATTTCCTATTGCACAAAAGTCTATCGAGGGCACACATCAGCTTACATCGTCTTTCATGATTCGGATTTCCTTTTGTATGTGTCGACGGATGTAGTGGATGTTATTGGCGATGCGACTGCGATTAAGTCACTCAAGGAAACATACGCGCAAATTTACGATAGCCTTCACGACAAGTACGTCGAGTAATATTCATAATAAACCTAGATATGTAAACATAAGTATTAATAATTAATTTTTTGAATATTAAGGTTCATATATTGAATAAATGGAATACTTAATTATGTTTTTAGCAGGAACTATCATCTATCCGGTATTTGAAAGATAATTAGGGTATTATATAACTAATACAAGTATTTTATTTACCACTTTCCAACATCAATGATGCCTCGTTCATCTAAGAGAGGAAAGGAATTTTCCCATGATTTTCATTACGGACTTTTCTTCACCGATCGGGCAGCTCGTCAGCCAACGTATGCGCACGGAAGAACAGCCTTTTTGCATCGGGGTATCCGATCCACAAGCCGCTTCCGAATTATATGGAGAGCATTTTGACTTTCGTCGATTCGATGTCCAGGATGCCTCGACGTTCGTAGAAGCACTCGCAGGATGCGATCAAATCTTTCTCGAATTTCCTGCAAACGCGGACTTGGAGACATTCGAATATTTTATTCATTATCTCAGACAGACTGCCCTGCAACACATCGTCTACCTCTCAAGCAAAGACGCTCTATCCCTCCCATTCACGCCACATCATCGTATTGAAGTCGTCATTTGCCAAACCGACATTCCCTACACGATCATTCGTCCTAGCTACTACATGCAGCATTTAAACATGTTCATGCGAGATATGTTACGAGATCATGCACACCTCTTCGCACCGGCAGGAATTGGTAAGACGTGCATGATTGATGCCCGTGACGTAGCGACCGTCGTGATGACGTGTCTTGAAAACCCAGCCACTCACTTCAATAAAATCTATACGATCAGCGGTGAAGCGGCTTACAATTTTTACGAAGTCGCCCGGCTTCTCGGAGAAGAACTTGAAACAGAAATCATGTATACGAACCCGTCGATTGATTTTTTCCGGTCCTTTATGATGCAACATGGATTGTCTTACGAAGAAACCAATGAAATCATCAAACTTCATGTGCCGATCTTATTAGGTCTAGCGGATGAGACGGATAACCACTTTCTAGAACTAATTGGTGAACGACCGATCACCCTTCGGCAATATATAAAAGACCATCTATCCGATTGGGTAAATGAAGAGGAGGGCAAAGCATATGATTACTCATGAACGAGCGCTGTTCGTTCGTCAATGCATCGTCGATTATTATCACCGGCTCGGCATTCATTGTCAGGTGACAATATTCACAGAGTACCCATTGCAATTGTTGCTCGACTTCGACTCTCGAAGAGATGAACTGATTACGCCTCAACGGCGAAGCCTCTCCTGTCGGTACATTCGCGCACACCTCATTTCTGCTTTAATCACTTTCGATGATTCCTACACGCATGTTTACATGACGAAAGCGCCCTTTTCCTCCATGACGCGATATTGTCTTTTGATTGTCTAATATCATCGTCAGTCAAAATTGAAAGGAGATGCGGTCGTGCGGTTGAAACGTGCTACGGAACACGGCTTACTGACATTACTTTTTTTGGAACACACCTCAAAATCGATGACACGAAGAGGAGAATACGTAAAGACGAGAGACATTTCGCTTCAATGTAACATCTCGTACGAGCATCTCACGAAAATCATTTCAATTTTAGGAAAAGCAGGTCTTTTACGAACCCATGCTGGACGAGAAGGCGGTGTTCAACTTCTCCCATTGAGTCATACTGTCCGGGTCGGAGATGTCGTCGCGTTATTCGAACGTCCGCTTTTACCGGGAACGCGTTATCAGGTACGTGCGTTAGATCAACTATTAGATGTTGCACTGATTTCATTCTTTAATACGCTCAATCAAGTTACGATAAAGCAATTAGCGGACGATTTACCACCTCACTTTTTCTTAGACATATCATGATTTACTTCTCATCAAACAGCAGTTCAGTCAAGTGTACAGGAAGGACGTTACACATGACGATTTTAGTAACAGGATTCACAGGAAACGTTGGACTAGCCGTCGGCCATGCAATGATGAAGCGACATATTCCCTTTCATGCGGCTGTCATCGATCCAGCAGCTGCTTCAGAGAAATTCGGCAATGCTTTTCACTATCGTCACCTGGACTACGCCGATATCTCAACGTTTTCACAAGCGTTAAAAGGCGTCGATCAACTCTTTTTGATGTATCCGTCCCAAGTATCAACACGACAGTTCCATCTCTTTCTGCGCTATTTGCGCTTCACCTCAGTCCGGCACATTGTTTATCTCTCGTTCAAAGATGTTCCAGTCTTTCCGCTGACACCTCACCATACAATCGAAAAGATCATTCAAGAGACCGGCATCCCGTTTACGATCATCCGTCCCGGATACTACATGCAAAATTTGAATCTCTTCATGCGTGATGACATCCGTTTTCACGAGCAGATCGTTACGCCAGCTGGTCTTGGGAAGACAAGCATGATCGACATCCGCGATATCGCGACGTTCGTCATCCATTGCCTCGAACATCCTGCTCCCCATTTCAATCGTGTCTATACGTTGCATGGCGAGGAAGTTTTCGGTTTCCATGAGGTCGCAAGTCTGATGACGCTACTCCTAGGAAAGACGATCCGTTACACGAACCCTTCGATTCCATTCTTCCAAATGAAGATGGTTCAAAAAGGATATCCGAAAAGCTACGTCAATGAAGTCATCATGTTACACCTCCCGATTAGTCTTGGACTCACGAAACGAACAAATAGTCAGTTCCGCGAGGTGACTGGTACCGAGCTGATTCCCCTAAGTCAATATATTCTCGATTATCAAGCCCACTGGGAGAAACATTGATTCCTCTATTCTTCGTAAAAGGAAAATGACTTCCTCAAAACCTAGTCGTCTCAAAGAGACACGTGTGCCTCATTCATAATCCCTTCATCCATTTGAAGGGATTTGATAGTTTATTGTGGAAAATGATTCTATATGTAGATTCTTTTGCATGATATATGATTTGATTGATTTTAATTTCCGATTTAACACTATTATTTATTCAATAAAGGAGGAGCTGGTATCCTTAAATTCATTTTGATTGGCTCACTACTTGCCGTGATTGCTTTTTTTATCTATTTTGAGCCATTCCGTATTGAACCCTATGACCCAAACGTCGAAGTAAACGGTAAAGCGATTCCAACTGTTCAAGGTTCTTATTGCTGGTCCAGTTTATTCAGTGCTCAATGTGCGGACATGATCTATGTCGATGCGCTACACATGACTGAAAAAAGTAAACCTGTCATCGTCTCACCCTCTGACAAAATTCATCTCTCGTTTGATCGTAAACCCGATACGCTCGAAGTCGTACGCTGGGATTCGAAAACGAAAAGTGAACAGGTTTCATTAAAAAACGACATTCTTATCGCACCTTCTTCTCAAGTTACGTATACCTATGAGGTCGTTGCCGGATGGAACGAACATGGTGACGGTCTATCCGCCTTTTTGATTCAAGTCCGATGAACCCCCCACTCAAACAGGAGATGAATAATAATGCGTAAAGGTTTTCGACTCTGGCTACCCTTGCTCTCACTTGTTGTCTGTCTGTTCAATGCCTTCGGCTACGACGACAAAAATATCTTGTTGTTTCTGACGAGCCCTGTTTTCTGGCTTCTTGAATTACGATCCTTTCTTGGAACATGGCTAGATTCCTTCCATGTCCCACTTTTTCTGATCTACATCCTGACCTTGATCAGTTGGTTCTTGATCGGCTTACTGATTGATGTCATTCTTTCTGTTTTGTTTAGAAGATCGTCTAGACGCATCCATGATTAACTGAGGAGGAAAATACATATGGGTCCAACCAATGACATGTGGGTGTGGGTACTTTCCTACGCATTCTTTTTCATCACACTTATCAGTGCAATTTTTGTCGCGATCAAGCATCCATCTTTGAGAAAAGCATCGATTCGAGCGATGTTAGCCATGCTTATTCTGTGTGCATTATTCATTTGGAACTCCATGTACCGTCTTGACATTACAGAGTTCAGACATTTTTACGAAGGATTGACGACACTGCGACCGTGGGCATGGATGTGTGTCTTCTTATTCGCCTACACATTAAAGTGGTGGTATCTCGTATTTCTTCACACCCGTCGTCCGAGTCCCTCTTCACATGATATGCAGCAATGAACTACATTTCTGAAAACCTTTAAAGGAGCTATCCGATATGAAATTACATCGATTCGCATCCGTTTTTTGTCTTTCGACCATCGTTTGGACGACAGCGGGTTGTACCATGATGGAAGAACAAGCAACACCGCATGTAGCACAAAAAAATGTCGCATCACCTGAACAAGTGAACACTTCTTTGAAGAAAGCAACGACCGACTCCAAGAACCAACAAGCGATCGAATTAGAGAAGCAAACGGAGCGCGTCACGTTAGGTCCAACGAAAACGTACGACCTTTCTTCCTTATTAAGCAAATACCGTATCTCGATCGATCCACAGTATGCTTATCAAAACCAGATGTTTTTCTTGGATCTACAAGAAAATAAGAGCACCATTTATACATACGATACGAAACGACAACACAACAAAATCGTCCATGCGACGAAGCATGCAATCCCGATGGTGACGGGTACAGGTGCGGTTTTACTATGGATCGAAACGGAACAGCCGACAAAGACCGGTGTGAAATGGTCGATTCGTCAATGGAAGATTACGACGAATCAGATGACGACGCTTGATACTGGAGAAAGTCGCTTTGATACGTCCCCTCCGATAATCGATGTCACGTCAACTCGGGTTTCCTGGATCACGCAAGAAGCGACTGCAAAAAAAACGGTCTCCACGATAAAAACGTATTCGTTAAAAACCGGAAAGATCACGCCACTCCAGTCCTTCATCTTAAAAACAGGAAAGGTACGAGACGGTCTATTCACATACGAGCACCGCGATAGCGATGACGGCGTGACCTTATTCACGTCTCACTTTAACAACGGAAAGAACGTCCGTGTGCTTGAGACGCTGGATGGTGCCTACAAAAAAGAGATATCCGGATTAATTGATTTCAGTCGCAGCGGTACCTATCTCGCTCTTGGAACAGAAGGCGACGCCATATTCCACCCAATCGGATTGGACGAACAGACGCTGAACTATTCTGCTTCAAGTGCCCAGACGACGATCGACGGCATTCAGTTCCTCTCAAATACACAAGTCATCTTCCGCGAAGGCATCCATCAGTTGATGTATGCGGACTTAAAAGCGAAGACCGTCGCTCCTTTAACAGACTTCGAAGAGTTGGTATCTCTTCCTCTACTGCAAGATGGGAAACTCACTTACTCCATCACGAACCGGAAAAAATCTACCTTGCATGTCGTAAAGCTCCTCCCGTCTAATTAAACGATCATGATCTTAATCTAACGAAAGAAAGTCGTTTTCCGGTACTCTGTACGGATGACGACTTTTTTCTTAAATGTTCTTTTGTACTCTTAAGAAGAACGGAGGCTCACAAGTTCTTACATAACGCTGCTATATCAACTATTGAGACAATAGAGTGAAACTGACTTCTAAGTCAAACGCATACAAATACATCTATGAGGAGAGAGAATATGAACATCCGACAATTATCCGTCCATGAAAATCCACCGATGGAGCTCTTGCTAGCAGCGGACCCGTCTCAAAAGTTAGTCGAAAGCTATGTAAAAAGAGGTCATTGTTTCGTCGCTGAAAGCAATGATCAATGGATTGGTGTATATATACTTCTCCCGACAAAGCCCCAAACGATTGAAATCGTAAATATTGCAGTAGATGAGTCGCATCAAGGACAAGGTATCGGAAAAGATCTTTTACGACATGCGATTAGCACAGCGAAAACACTGGGGTATACGACCATTGAAATCGGAACGGGCAATTCAAGCATTGGACAGCTAGCACTTTACCAAAAATGTGGATTCAGAATCGTTGAAGTCGATCTGAACTTCTTCTTGAGACACTATGAAGAGGAAATCATCGAAAACGGGATCCGGTGCATGGATATGATTCGGTTATCGCAAAATATATAAGAATTTCAGCATTCTTTTCGAAAAGTATATTCCGCTATCTCGCAGTAGAGCTCGAACGATTGTAGAAGAAACATCCTGAGGCTCTTGACGTTAAATAGGATTGCAAAAAATGGATTCATCCTCCATAATATGAACATACGTTCTTATTATAAGGAGGTCCATCATGCAGCACCTTCAAAAAGAAATGACTCATCCGTTGTCGTTATCCACTATGAATCCGCTTATTTGCCTCTCCATCGATTCATCCATTATTGATTCTTCCGTTTCTACGGCTTATAAAATGGAAGTCATGTTATTCATCGCTTTACGGGAGAGATTATCCTTAAAACTGCTTCCTCCCCATCATTCCGGTGGCATTACAGAACTTGTCTACATAGAAGAAGTCGACTTCGAGAGTCGACAGTTGACGCTCTTTCATATGAACGATTCGTCATTGTCCTATCATCGCTACGTCGAAAACGATTATTTACTCTCCCAACAGCCTCAACTATTACTTAGCATGATGTAAGTTGAAACAAAATGATGACATCAAAAGAGGTTGAATCCATTCCGATGCGTGAATGGATTCAACCTCTTTTCGCGCTTCTCAACAACAGCGCTATTCCATTTAACGATACGAACGTTCAATCACGAAGTTTGTCTTATCCCCGCGGAAGTAGGATCGTGAATACTCGATGATTCGACCTTCCTGATCCTCCGTTACTGTTTCGATGTAGAAACATGGCGCATTGACTGGACATTTCAGATGACTACTGATCGCTTCATCGGCAAGGACGATTTCGAGTGACTCCGTCGTTTTCGCTACCTGAATGTCGAAAAATTTTGCTAATGTATCGAACAACGAATGCTCCGCTTGTTCCTTCGTGATCCCTGGTGCAATCGACCACGGGATATATGAGATCTCATATTGTGTCGGTTCACCGTCAGCATGACGAATCCGTTCAATTTTCTGGATGGGTGCTTGTTCTTTTACAGGGAAGACTTCCGTCAAGACGTCGGTCGCTGAGACGACGGATAATTGTATCAACGACACCTCGCCCCGCTTTCCCTGCACCGCTAACTGAGCGGCGTAATTGTTCGGTGTATGCGACAAGGTCTGCCGAACTTTTTTACCGGCGACGAACGTCCCACGCCCTTGCTGTCGAATCAGATACCCTTCAAGCGTCAACTGGTTCAACGCACCTCGAACGGTCGTCCTACTGACATCAAATTCCTCACAAAGTACATACTCGGTCGGGAACTTCTTCCCTTCTTCGTAATAGCCTCTCTTGATTCGCGACAGTAACTCTTCCTTGATTGCCGTCTGTAACGTCGATTGCGACATACCCCCACCTCTTCCTCTAGTCCTTTGTGCCTTTATTGTGATACAGACATCATACAAATGCAAATACAAATCATAATTTGTTTTATTTGTATTTTTATATTGCCCTAAGTTGTATTATTTGTTACATTTGTTACAACAAAAAGAAATCGCTTTCATGAGGAGGAATTCACAACATGCCACTCAAGGTTGTCATCATCGGTGGAGGCTCCAGCTATACACCGGAAATCATCGAAGGTTTCATCTTGCGTCACCATTCCTTTCCGGTCGACGAGGTCGTACTTGTCGATATCGAAGACGGAAAAGAGAAGCTCGAAACCGTTGGCAAACTCGCACAACGGATGATTGACAAGTCTAACGTGAAGATCGCACTTCGTTGGACACTCGATCGAAGAGAAGCGCTCCGCGGAGCCGACTTCGTTTCGACGCAAATTCGGGTCGGTGGTCTTGCGGCACGTGCGCTTGACGAGCGCATTCCACTGAAGCACGGCTTCATCGGTCAAGAGACGAATGGCGCTGGCGGTATGTTCAAGGCGTTCCGGACGATTCCCGTCTTACTTGAGCTCGCTGACGAGATGGCTGAACTTTGCCCCGACGCCTGGTTGATTAATTTCACGAATCCTGCGGGGATCGTGACCGAGGCACTTTTAAAACACTCCAAGCATCAGAAGGTGATCGGTGTCTGCAACATCCCGTTCAATATGCGTAATTCCGTCGCTGAAATCCTGCAAGCCCCCGTCGAGCACGTCTCGATCGAATTTATAGGGTTAAATCACTTCATCTTTGGTCGACAGGTCACGGTGAATGGTGTCGATCGGACAGAAGATGTACTCATTGCGTTGCATCATGGAAACGACTACTCGCCAGCGAATATCGTTGGACTTGGCTGGTCCGACTCATTCCTGAATTCACTCAAACTGTTGCCGAACCCCTACCATCAATATTATTTCCAAACGCGTGACGTACTCGCAAAAGATCGACAAGCTTACGAAGAGAACGGGACACGCGCTGAAGTCGTCCAAGAAGTCGAGCGCCGACTGTTCGAGCAATACCGAGACGTATCGCTCGATGTAAAACCGAAGGAGCTTGAGCAACGCGGTGGAGCCTACTACTCGGATGCAGCGTGTAACTTAATGGACTCGCTCTATAACGACCGTGGTGATATCCAAACCGTCAATACGCTGAATCAAGGAACGATCCGTGACTTACCGGAAGATGCGGTCATCGAGGTCAACGCCGTCATCACAAAAGCCGGACCGCGACCTCTGTCGATCGGTAGCTTACCACTCCACGTGCGTGGACTGATCACGAACTTAAAGACATTCGAGCAACTGACGATTCAAGCCGCCATCTCCGGGAAGTACGAGGATGCTTACCTCGCTGCCCTGATGAACCCATTGATCCAAGACGAAAAACGAATCGACGCTTTACTTGAAGAGCTGTTTCGCGCGCATCACCTGTACTTACCCCAATTCCAACTTAAGGAGGTTCTCTCATGAACAAATTCATTGAAATCGCCGGACGGATCGGTTCCCAGCGCCATCTCGTCGCCATCCGTGACGGGTTCGTCTCCGTCATGCCGCTCATCATCGTCGGTTCGCTCGCGATTCTAATCAATAACTTCCCTGCCATCCAGCTCGGCAGCTGGTCGCTCGACTTCGTCGGCTCGATGAACAACGCTTTTGGTGAAGGCAGTTGGCAACGGCTCGGTGGAAACATTTGGAATGCATCCTTCGCGATCCTCGGCTTACTAGTCGCTTTCTCGATTGCCTATAACTTGGCACGGTCCTACGATATCGACGGTCTTGCCGCTGGTATCCTGTCGATCGCATCTTACGTCATGCTTGTTCCGGTCACGAAGGACTGGGGACTTAGCTTCGCTTGGCTCGGCGCACAAGGCTTATTCGTCGCCATCATCGTCTCGCTCCTCGTGACGGAAGCGTTCCGCCTTCTCATTCATACGAAGCTGACGATCCGGATGCCGGACGGTGTGCCCGGTGGTGTCACCCGATCGTTCCAAGCATTGATTCCTTCAATGATCATCTTGACGGTCGTTGCTGCGATCCAGTTGTTCATTCAAGTAAAACTCGAGCTCAGCATCTTCGAAGTCATCTTCAAGGCAATCCAGCAACCGCTTCAAGGTTTCGGAGATTCGCTCGCTGCCGGTCTGATCATCGCTCTGTTGAACCATGTCCTCTGGTTCTTCGGATTACACGGCACGAACATCATCGGTTCGGTCATCGAGCCGATCTACCTGCCGCTGATCGAACAGAACTTAGCTGCATTTCAAGCTGGCGCCTCCGCCTATGACGTCCCGTACACGGTAACGAAACCGTTCCTCGATGCGTTCGTCTTCATGGGTGGCTCTGGTACGACGTTGTCACTACTACTTGCCATCTTCATCGTCGTCCGGAAACAACGCAATCATCCCTATCATCAAGTCGCTAAGCTATCAGCACCCGCCGGTCTGTTCAACATCAACGAACCGGTCATCTTCGGCATGCCGATCGTGCTCAATCCGGTCATGCTGATTCCGTTCATCCTCGCACCGGTCGTCTTGACGGTCGTCTCGTATATCGCACTATCAACCGGGATGGTTCCAAAGACGGTCGCCATCGTACCATGGACGACACCACCGATCATCAGCGGGTATCTCGTCACCGGTGGTAGCATCCGCGGTGTTCTACTTCAGATGTTCAACTTGACGCTCGCGACGTTGATTTACATCCCGTTCGTCGTAGCAGGAGCACGCGCCATGACTGCCGAAATCAATCGAAACAAAGACAGCATCCACGAAGGAGAGAAAATCAGTTGAAGACAGAATCAATCCAACAACTATCGTTCATGATCATCTTACATGCCGGAAATGCACGCTCGAGTGCTTTTGAGGCGATTGCTGCTGCCAAACGCAGTGACGAAGCACTTGTCCAAGCGAAACTCGAGGAAGCAGAGACTTCGTTTCTTGAGGCACACAAACTTCAAACGGAACTTTTGCAAGAAGAAGCACGAGGAACGAGCAACGAGATGAGTGTCCTACTTGTCCACGCTCAAGATCATCTGATGACGGCGATGACGGTCAAGGAACTGGCGACCGAGATGATTGACATGATCACTAAAATCAATCGACTGGAGGAAACGAAATGAATATCTTACTCGTCTGCTCAGCAGGCATGTCCACTTCAATCTTAGTAGAAAAAATGCGGACGGAAGCCGTAGCACGAGGGCTTGACGCAACGATCGAAGCAGTACCCGAATCGCGACTAAAGGAACATACGACGATGGACGTCATCTTGATCGGTCCGCAAGTTCGCTACCTCGAGAATAAAATCCGTACAGCAGTTAACGTGCCGGTTGCTGTGATTGACAACATGGCATACGGGTTGATGAAGGGCGATCAAGTGCTTGATCAAGCACTCTCGCTGACTGGCACGGCACATGCCTAAGACGCGTGTAATCGTCAATGCTGATGATTTCGGTTTGACGACGGGTGTTAACCAAGGCATCATCGAGAGTCATCTTTACGGTCCCGTCAATTCGACGACGCTGATGATGAACGGACATGCGGTCGAAGAAGCTGTTCGACTTTCTCAGCAACACCCGGACCTGCATGTCGGCGTACATCTCGTGCTCTCTTGGGGAAAACCGCTCGCTTCGACAAGTCAGTCGTTAACGAAGGAGGACGGAACGTTCCGCTTCACGAGTCGCTTTTTGAAAGAAGAGCCACCGGATCCTAAAGACGTCTACCTAGAATGGAAAGCCCAGATTGAAGCTTTTCTTGCTACCGGGCTGTCGCTGCATCACTTAGACAGTCACCATCATATCCATGGCTGGTCCGCGATCGACTCTGTCATCGTCGAGCTCGCTAATGAATATCAAACGACGTTCCGTGCTGCGAAGAACGAGAAGCACCGGGATCTCTGGCTGACGAACCGCTTCGATGATCGGTTTTATGGAGAGGGCGTTTCGTTTGCGACACTTGATTCAATCTCACCCGGTTCATCCGTTGAGGTCATGGTGCACCCTGCCAACATGGATGCGCTACTTCCAAGCGTCACGTCTTATGTGAATCAGCGACTCGTCGAGAAAGATCTTTTAACGAGATATACTCCACCGGATTGGTGGACATGAAAAAACATCCCTACTACCTTGACGAACCGAGGAGTAGGGATGTTGTCATTTTCTTTATGAAACGTTGTAATAAGAAATTGCGACTTTTTTTAGAATTAATTTTACATATATAAAATTAAAGTACAAAATGATTGTTGCTTTCACACTACGCATTATTTGGTGTAATGCGAAATTGAGTCTCAGAAAGTATATCTTCCGTATAATCAATCGCAGTTAACTGAGTGAGGTCTGTTAAGACGATATCAATTAATGGTCCCTCGACTTTATAGTTGTTTTCTTGAAGCCATTCTTGTAGAAATGAATATAATTTACGAAAACGTTTCTTCCCTGCCATACCTCTACTCACAATACAAGCATAACTACCACTAGGCAAAGTCGCATTCTGAAACGGGGATGTCATGGAAGGAAGAAGCACGCCTACCTCTAAATCGATTTCTGGAAGATGTCTTTCGAAGTGAGAAAATTCTTCATTTAGTTGGATATGATGATGCTGTAACACGAGCGATGTAACGGGTACATCCTCAAACGAATTTTCTTTGAGTAACTGTAGAAACGCGTCTTGATAGATATCAATTCCGCCTCTGTCGAAAATCTTTCGCTTCGATAGAATAGGTCGTTCATCAAAATGTTTCACTACTATTTCCCAACTATCCTTTTTCGTGATTGTTGTCGAAATTAATTCCTTTTCTATAGATTCGATTCGGCGATGCACTTCCTTCTCAGTCTGAAGAAGTGCCAACCGCTTTAACTTAATTTCTTGTTTCTTCTTATCTAACAATCCAAGTTGAAGATTCATATCTCTTTCGTTTAAAAAAAGTTGAACTTCTTCAAGAGAAAAATCCATCCTGCGCAGATGCTGGACGATTTTCATATGTGTGATGTCGTGTTGTGTGTAATATCGATACTTACTATGTGGATCGATTTGACGCGAACGGATCAGACCAATCTGATCATAATATCGTAGTGTGGATGCAGGTATCCCACTTTGTTTTGCAGCCTCTCCAATTTTAAATAAACTCAAGTTATCTCTCCTTTTAAACTATATTTTATAGAAAGCTTGACCTTAAAGTTACTTGAAGGTTGATAATCAATCAGTGTCATCACAACATTGATTGAAGGAGAACTGAACTATGAAGTCAAGAAGGAAACGTACTCTTTTATTTTTATCTCTAATAGTAATTGGGAGTCTTTTCGTCTATCTTACCCGCCCTTTCGTACAAAACGAAACAGATAATGAAAATATTTCACTTCAAAGTAAAACAGATACTGAACAGTTGAAGATAAGTCTTCAACAGCAGATGAAACGCAATGAGTCGGACGCATTATATGCAATTCAGGATACCCAACAAGTGGCATCCATCGGCTCTTCGAACGAATTGTATAATGTTGCTTCTATTCGTAAAAGCATCATCAGTGCACTATTTGGGATTGCAGAGGAAAAAAGGTTAGTAGACTTGGATATGACATTGGGACAACTCTCTGTCGATGATTCCAAGCAACCCTTAACGAAACAAGAGAAGTCCGCAACAATTCGGGACTTATTACAAGCACGATCAGGTATCTACTTAAACGCATTGGGTGAATCACAACGAATGAAAGATTTACGTCCAAAACGTGAAAGTCATACTCCAGGAAGTTTTTATTACTATAACAATTGGGATTTTAACATGTTGGGTCTTATTCTTGAGAAAGAGACGAAAATGAAAATCGGAGATGCTTTTGAACAATGGATCGCCAAGCCTGTTGGCATGAAAACATTCAGCCCTTCTCATGTCACTTATGAAAAGAATGAAGAAACATCCATTCCGATGTATCGATTTTATATGTCTGCCGAAAACCTTGCCCGATTTGGTGCGCTTTATGCCCAAGATGGTAAGTGGAAAGGACGATCCGTTATTCCAATCAAGTGGGTTGAGGAGAGTACAATGGCTTACTCTAAGATTTCGGACGTCGATCGTTTTTCAGGATATGGATATCTTTGGTGGTTAGAATCAAATGCTAAAAATCCTCTGTTATGGGGAGTGGGATCAGGCGGACAGTTTTTAATCGTTGATCGGAAGAATAATTTATCTATCGCTTTATTGAATGACACTGGAACTTCGCCATTATCAACTCTCACTTATCGTTGGTTCGGACAGGAATCGACATATGCTGAGGCAAGGGCGATTCATCGACTATTAATAAAGTAGAATGTAGGAAACATGAAAAATCCCTACTCTATTGACAAAACGAGGAGTGGGGATGTTGTCATCTATTCCTAAAATTTTATGATGAAAATCCAGGGTTCTAATTGGAATTAATTTTACAGACATCTTACTTAATGACATAATAATGGTAACCTTTTCATAAGGAGGAGATACTTTTGAAAAAACAGCTTGCTTTTGCCGGTTCTTTTGCGCTCTCAGCTATCACAATCGTCATCATTCTTAAATTAGTTGGAGTCGATATCTAAAGTAATCACTCAAATGATGTAGATTTTCAAATCAATGATTCAATCCCTGTTATGATGCATCGTCTTCCGATCATCTGTAACAGCTTTTCTAGGTTTAATGCTATGGAACGATCGGAAGTGATGAATTGAAAAAAGTCGGAATGAACGTTTTGGTTGTCTTACTCCTATTAGGAGGACTGCTGTTTTACTTAGATGTCCGATACGACGAGCGATTCGAGCAGCACGTCAGCACTAAGGTTGAGACTTATGTCGAGAAAAAATACGGTCCAGCTCGTGTCGTCTCCCTCCACTCTGCTTATGACGATAAGCATCGTGACAAGGAAAAACGCTATAAGATTGCCGTAAAAGTCCGTGGTCAAGGGCTCCAAAAAGAGGAATACTTGCTATATCGTCTTCAAGACGACCGAGTCGTTGAGGTGGGCACGACGACTAGTTTGCCGAAGCGAAACTAGAGTTCGCAATAGTAACTTGGTTCACACTACATATTAGTAAAGGTCAGTTGATTCCTTTTTACATGGAATCAGCTGACTTTTTTATTTAATCTGTTTTATGACTCCGAAATACCGTAAGCCAGTAACAGTAAATATGACATCATGCAGAACGTAATGAGATGGATGCCGACGAATCCCCACTTGAGTATTCGGTGCTTCGTTTTGTACCCTGTGTATACGCCGACTAACGGAATGATAAACAGAAGCAGGATATAGACAGTTCCAAACCCTTTCAGACTGACTCCGCTCTTCATCAGGAAAAATAAGAAACAAAAACAGATGAATGCAGCTAACGAAAGAATACTGTAACGATTCATAAGCCCTCCTCCATTACAAATACAGCTTAGCGTCTTACCGTCTGAAGATTAAAGTATGTCGAGAGCGGCACAATCCGCCCCTGCTCATGCCAGTTCCGATATGCCTCAAAAACGCGTAAGACGTCCCCGGCATATCGTTCCTCGATGAGATGGTGGATTGCGAGAAAGCTCCGCCAATAATCAAACATGATACTCGACAGACTACCGGCATAGGAGGCACTCCCAAATTGATCAATCGAGCGCGCTCCATACTCCTCCTGAAAGAGCTCGACCAGCTCTGTCTCAATTGTCGTAATTCGCTTGAAAGCTTCGTCCAACAACAAATGCTTCCGGGGTAGGTATTCACACATTCCCTCTTCGAACCAGATTCCGTCTTCTCTCTCATCGTCGAATTCATCAACGAACAAATCCAAGTGATGCGTCAGTTCATGACCAGCAATCGTCAAGACGTGATCTTCCGCGAGCGTTTCGTAGAATGCTCGAATATGTGGTACGTCCTTCCCGTCGAGTTGGGATAAAAATAACGTTCGCCACTCTGTAACGTCTGGTGATATGTAAATCAAGTCCTTATTCGTAAATGCTGGAATCGGAATGTCTGAGAAGACCGTCGTCGCGAGTTCCGCTGACGTCCAAACGATTCCTTTCGGTACGTCGATCAGTTGATACTTCTCTTGTAAGATCGTTTGATACTCGTCTAACCGTGTTCGAAAGCGATGCGTGACCGCTTCGTATTTCTCATAGTCCGTTTTTGTCTCAAACGCATGAATCTGTTTCATCATCGCTATATCCCCCCATCCTTAAAATAGCCTATTTTATTTTAACATATATTGGATAACCATAAAAAAACCACCTGAATCAGGTGGTTCGATGAATCATTCGTTTGCTATTAACACGACGACGTTACCGAACTTTTGCCCGGTATCGACATAACGATGCGCTTCGACGATCTCATCAAGTGAATAGATATGGTCGATGACGGCTTTGAATCGTCCCGCTTCAAATAGTTCATTTAAATAGTGTAGATCTTCTTTCCGTTCTCTCGCCACACCTTGTCCCGCGACGGATGCAAAGGCGCCGTTTTGTTTGACGTGCCGTTTCGCTTGCGTCTTATTGATTTTTCCGGAAGCATCGAAGACGGCATCATACTTCAGCAACAATCCATCGTAACCGTCCCTTGTATAATCGATGACGTGATCGGCACCGAGCACTTTGACCCGCTCCGCGTTTCGTCCACTACAGACAGCCGTCACCTGAAGCCCTTTTGCTTTAGCGATTTGAACGGCAGCCGTCCCGACAGCGCCTGACGCACCGTAAATCAAGATCGTCTTCATCTGATCGATTTGGAGTTTCCGAAAGAAATGGAGCGACGTCGTACCACCGAACGGGAGACAGACCGCTTCCGTGTACGATGCGTGTTGCGGCATTTTAGCAATGCAACGTTTCTCAGACACGCACGCATATTCGGCGTATCCACCGAAGCCAAATCCCGTCAAGGCATGGACACGGTCTCCGACTTGGAACTGCTTGACGTCTTGACCGACTTCGACGACTTCACCGGCAAGAACAACGCCAAGGATTGGTTGTCGCGGTCGCTTGAAGCCGACAGCCAGACGCATTGGAAGTTTCCCTAACAGTGGGACATCGAGCGAACGCATGCGACGATCTCCGGAATGGACGGCAGATGCATGTACTTTAATCAGTAGATCGTTTGATTTTGGAACCGGACGAGGTACCTCTGTGATGTGCAAGACGTCTGGGAATCCGTAGCGGGTACAGATGGCTGCCTTCATCGTAATGCCTCCTCATATCGAGATGATGGTATTCCCTTAATCATACGCCGATTTCGATCCGAATTCCTGTTGTTTTGGAGTAAGAAAGTTTTTTTAATTCGCATCAATCAGCATCACAACTGGTAAAATTTATATATTAATATGATTTCATCTAACCCTATTAACTGACGAAAGCAGGTGCCTGGTTTATGCCGACACGTCGGTGGCTTTTCGCTTTTATTCTATTCCTTTGTATACCGCTTAGTGCCTGTACACACGAGAACGATGCACGTACCGTCGAGAAAATTACAGGTGATACTTTATTCGTCGCTCCGAGTGAACAAAAGCCGGACGAACAGTATGCATTGACAGAGATTCGCATCACGCCGGACACGATCGTGTATGGCAAAACGGATAACACGGCTGCCATTCAGACGGGTGATACGATTCAAGTGACGTTTGCAAAGGACTCGATTGTCGCGACCGAGATCCGTCGAACGAAAAACTAAGAAGAGGGGTTCTCCATGATAGTCCAAGTACTTCGCCATCTACGCAATATTTTCATGATTACCACTGCGATTTTTGGTTCATCCTATTTTTTTCAAAAGAACATCGGCAATGATCTCATTGGTTTCCTGTTCATCGGAATCATAGGTGCGATTGGTTTTTTCATTACCCTCGGACTACTCTGGTATCTCAAACGAAAAGAAACGCACAGTTTTTAATAAGTTTGTCAAAGGAGACACAATCATGATGGCACGTACGAAAAAATCACACCTTATTCAGTTGAAAGTACTCTTCGCGCTTCTGATCACGCTTTCGATGATTGGTGCTATTTTCGCACCTCATTCTGTCGATGCAGTGACTAAGGAGTATACATCTTACAAAAAGCTAAAACTCGGCATGACCGCGACAGACGTCGCAAAGTCGCTTTACGGAAAATCGTTTAAGAAATACATAAAGAAAGAACACGGCGTCACGACACTCAATCACAAGGTAGTATTGAGTGAGATCAAAGACGACTATGCTTTATACGCTTTCTCATTTTATCCGTACGATGAAAAAAACGATCATTGGTCTTTACAGCGCATGCACCTGATCTTCAAAACGAAACAAGAAGGTCACACGTTATATCTTGCGCAAAAGGAATACACCCCTAAAACGCCTTCGAAAAAGCGACTCTTACCAGGAAAGAAATTTAAACCAGGCATGACGATGGCTGAATTCGATCATATTCTTTCAGGTAAAGGGCTAGGTGTCATGACGGCTCACCGCACAGAAGATTACAGAATGTACGAGCGAGAAAGCCCACTCCTTTAGGGGTAGGATGATAGCGAGTTCGGGGACGGGGTGTTTTCAGACACCGCATGTCCCCGACTGTTCTTCCTGATGAAATGCATTTATAGTAAATCTATAATGGAGTTGATTATGATGAAGGAGGTGTCAAAGATGAGTCAAGTCGTCACGGTAGAAGTTCGAATCTATGCCACGCGTCGTCAGGATGCCATCCTAAAAAGGATGGGCAAGACCTATATCCAGACCGCCAACCGAGTCGTGGCGAACATGGTCGCCTCCGAGGACGGGAAGAGGTGGTCGAGCAAGGACATCGACACCCCCCTTCCGAGCGCCGTGAAGAACCAACTCGCAGGAGATGCCGTCGGCATCTACAAGAAGGCGAGGAAAGAGGATTTCAAACGCATCCCTGTCCTCAAAAAGCCGGTCTGCGTCTGGAACAATCAGAACTATTCCTTCGACTTCAGAGCATCTCCTTCCCCGTTTGGATGGACGGGAAGTCCGTGAAGATGCGATTCCGTGCTGCCATGGTTGACAAGGACAATCGGAATACCCGACTCCTTGCCAACAAACTCGGGACGCTCAGGGTCACGAAGAAGGGAAGGAAGTGGATCGCTCAGATTTCCGTCCATATCCCGACCGTTCCTCGGACGGGGGTGCGGCTGATGGGGGTTGACCTCGGGCTAAAAGTGCCGGCGGTCGCCGTCACCGATGACGACACGACCCGTTTCTTCGGGAACGGTCGTAAGAACAAGTATATGAAACGCAAGTTCCGTGCGGAACGGAAGGCACTCGGCAAAAAGAAGAAGCCGAAGGCTATCAAACGACGCAATCAGAAGGAACAGCGGTGGATGCGAGACAAGGACCACAAGGTCAGCCGAGCCATCGTCGATTTTGCAAGACAGAAGAAAATCTCTGTCATTCGCCTCGAACTCTTGGCGAACATCCGACAGACGGCAAGAACAAGCCGTAAAAACAACCAGAACCTCCACTCATGGTCGTTCTATCGTCTCGCGTCCTTCATCGAATACAAAGCCGCCTTGTCGGGCATCAAGGTTGAGTATGTGAACCCCGCCTACACGAGTCAGACCTGCCCATCCTGTTCCGTCAGGAACAAGGTGAGGGATAGGGTCTACACGTGTGCCTGTGGGTTTAAAGGACATCGGGACACCGTCGGTGCGATGAACATTCGATACGCACCTGTGATGGATGGTAACAGTCCATCAGCCTGAGAACCTATACGGTCTGTCTCAGGAGGGGTGATGGCACACCCCTACCTCAAGGCTCGGACGAAGCAGAAATGGATTGAGTCCGCCAAGCACTTGAGAATCCCACCCTCACCAACGGTGTGGGCTTGCGGCTTTAGCCGTGGGAGTGTCAATCTAAGATCGGAAAAGCCTATAATGACAATACAGTCGAGTATCCAGAAAAACAGACATCGCTCTTTTACTCGTATCGGAATCCAACGGGTGATGAATGGATGATCGTTGAATTTAAATATGATTTCGATCAAAAGAGATATATCGCTCAAAAATAACGAGTATTCATCTTCGGATGAATACTTTTTTACTTTTAATTGAAATTGATTGAATCTTTTTACAGAAATATTCGTAAAAATCTGTACACACGAAAGGAGCTCGACACACATGTATGATTTGTTATTGGCCGTTGGTATTTGTCTCGTTGGCTATTGGTTCTACTATGTCTTCTTACTCGGATTCAAAAAAGGAAATATCGTCATGACGTTTAACGAGCGGTTCATCCATCATGAAGACCATATTCAAGCTGTTAAGCGAAGATTAAAGGATGACGGTCGCCACTTCGAGTATCTTGGCGATCGCAAATTCATCGTCGATGGAAAACCATATCTGTTTATGGAACGGACGGTTCCGGGGGACTTTGGTCCCTTGCAACAGACGATTCTAAAAGGTCAACGTAAAGCGTTCTAACCAAAACACCGCTCCTCCTGTCGACGACAGAGGGAGCGGTGCTTATTTGATTAAGCATTATTCAGGTGTATGTACATATAACGCATCCATGACACGTCGAATCGCGGGCAACGAATGCTCTAAATCAATCCAGGTTTTAAAGTAATACTCGAAAAAGACACCTTGGTTCCGCATCCGCTCTAATGTATTAATCGGATCTCCCTCGGTGACCCAATCTAGGTTCTCAAAATTTGTATAACTATCCGTACACGATACGTCCTCCTCGTGAATGCCTGACTCTAAATAATCATTCGAACAGGTCTCATTTTGTACATCGATTTGTCGATAAAAATCACGAAGTCCTTCCTTTGGACGATTGATATGGTAGGACTCACCCGTTTGATAACTCTCCTGGTAATACCATTCCCACAAGATGACCCATTTCCAGACCAACCCATCGATTAGATAATGACCGATTGCCCGGTCCATCCGGCAAAAGTTAAATCGAAACGTCCGTTCACCAAAGTTTGTCTTCAGATCGAGGACGACTTTGATATCATTGGTTTCCGGCGGATGACCGAAAAATAAGATGCCATGCTCGAATCCTTGTGCAAACTCCTCGATTGACTGGCGTCTACCTGCTTTATCCTCAAAACTGACTGTAATCGAATCGAACTGAACGATTGATTGCTCTATCTTTTTCCCCACCTTGTATATGTATTCAAAAAAGTGAGCCTCGAGCGAGACTCACTTTTGTTCGTCATGACGAGACGACTTCTCCACCCGTCAAATCGATATGTCCTTCTCCCCATGCGCACATCGCGTCAAGAATCGGCTTCAGCGACCAGCCATACTCGGATAACGAGTAGACGACTTTCGGTGGGACTTGTTCAAAGACCGTCCGGATGATGACGCCGTCTTCTTCTAACTCGCGCAATTGTTGCGTCAGCATTTTTTGAGTGATTGTCGGCATCAGCTTGCGGAGCTCACTCGTCCGACGCTCGCCTTTAATCAAATGACACATGATGACGACCTTCCACTTTCCACCGATGACTTCAAGTGTTGCTTCGACCGGGATATTGTATGGCATATATGTTCCATCCTTTCGTGATTCCGTTAAGGGCATAGGTACTTTTTAGTGCCTATCGTACTTGAAAGTGCGTACTTCCCAAGCAGATTAGCTGGCTATATGATAGCAATTGTCAACGGAAAGTACAACCTCCTTTTAGACCTTGCATCTAAATGAAGGAGTAGGGTACTTTTTAGTGCCTATCGCACTTTAAAGTACGTACTTCCCGAAATGAAACACCCCGGTTATGCTGGGGTCATGTCAATCGGATCATGTTCGGTCGGGCCCACTGAACACGATCCCTACTGAAATTTTTTTTAGGAGGAATCCCTATGAATCAATTAAACTCACGGATCCAGGAGGAACAGGTCCCAAGAAACGGCGGACTTGCCCTACTTGCCTTAGCAATCAGCGCTTTTGGTATCGGTACGACGGAATTCGTTCCCGTCGGACTGCTCGCAGCGATCGCTGGTGACTTAAATATCGGCATCACACTCGCTGGTCTCATCATTTCTGGTTACGCGATCGGTGTCGCCGTCGGTGCACCCATCCTGACGGCACTAACGAACCGAATGAATCGGAAAACGTTACTGATGGCATTGATGGTCGTCTTCATTGTTGGTAACCTCGTTTCCGCGATTTCACCGACGTTTGAATTGTTGATCGCTGCTCGTTTCATCACTGCTTTCTCGCACGGTGTCTTCTTCTCAATCGGTGCGACGATTGCCGTCCAGCTCGTACCAGAGCATAAAAAAGCGAGTGCCATCGCCTTGATGTTCACAGGTCTGACAGTCGCAACGGTCACAGGTGTTCCACTCGGGACATTCATCGGTCAATCATTCGGCTGGCGCGCGACGTTCTTCGCGGTTGCAGCACTCGGCATTATTGCGATCATCGCAAGCTTCTTCTTGATTCCAAAAGACTTGAAACAATCACCACCTGCTAAGTTCTCCGACATGTTCAAATTGTTGACGAACGGACGCTTGATGCTCGGCTTCTTGATCACTGCCCTCGGTTATGGTGGAACGTTCGTCGCCTTTACGTACTTGACACCAATCATGCAAGACGTCACGAAAATCAGTCCGAGCTTAATCAGTATCATTCTGCTCGTCTACGGAATCGCGGTTGCGATCGGAAACACGGTCGGTGGAAAACTCGCGAATGGTAATCCGATTAAAGCGTTGTTCTATATGTTCATCATTCACGCTATCGTCATGATCGCTCTCTCGTTCATGATTCCGTTCAAGGTCGCCGGTATCATCGGTATCATCTTAATGGGACTCCTGGCGTTCATGAACGTCCCTGGACTCCAGCTCTACATCGTCCAGTTGGCTGAAAAATATGTCCCAGCAGCAGTCGATGTTGCATCTGCCTTGAATATCGCAGCCTTCAACATCGGCATCGCACTCGGAGCAACGATTGGTGGTCTCGTCACCGATACGATCGGTCTCGTCCACACGCCATGGGTCGGCGGGATCATGGTTATCCTTGCCGTCATCTTGACGGGTGTCTCGCGTCGTCTCGAACATCAATAAGGAGGACCACTATGTTGAACGATCATGCAGGTTATCAGCGGATGTACCGGGAGGGCGAGCTCACGCTCGGTCTCCACGTCCCGCTTGAAAATTTCAAGATGCGAACACCGACGCTTGCCAATCAAGTCGAGCTCGCACAAAAAGCAGAGAACTATGGTTTTACGACCCTCTGGTTACGCGACGTCTTATTAAAGGATCCTTATTTTCTTGATCCGGCTGTCGGACAGATTCATGACATGCTGATATACGGGACGCATCTCCTCAGTCAGACGAAACAGATCGCCCTCGGAACGTCAGCACTCGTCCTGCCGCTCCGTCATCCGTTACGCTCTGCGAAAGAAGTCGCGACGATTGATGCGTTGTTCCCGGAACGTTTGATTCTCGGTGTCTCGTCCGGTGACCGGCAAGCCGACTTCCATGGACTCGGTGTCGATCACCCGAGCCGTGGTGCTCAGTTCAAGGAAGCTCTGCAAGTGATGGAACAAGCTTTATATGAAGATTATCCGCAAATTGATTCGACGTATGGAGAAGTTCGTGGTGCGACACTCGTGCCACGACCAAAGAAACGAATCCCGACGATGATCACGGGTTTCGCACAGCAAGATATGGACTGGCTCGCTAAAAACGGCGACGGCTGGATGTATTATCCTCAAGGACCGTTCGAACAAGCACGTACCATCGAGCAATGGCGTGCCGCGAGTCAAGCAGCCGGTAACACAACGTTTCGTCCGTTTTCGATGCCGATGCATCTTGATTTATCCGCGGATCCAAATGAAGAAGCGACACCGATTCGACTCGGTTTTCGGATCGGACGCAATCGACTGATCGAGTTGCTGGAATTGTATCGCGAGCTTGGCGTCAATCATCTGTTCTTCGCCTTATTCGACGGTGAGCGATCAGCAGAAGACGTCATCGATGAACTCGGAACGTACGTCGTGCCGCATTTCCCTCCCTTATCATAATGACTTATATAATTAAAAGTAACATGCATGAAACCCAGTCCCTTCTCGGAACTGGGTTTCATGTCGTTTTATTGCACATCACGTCGAATACATTCGTCCACTTTCGGGGATTGTTTTTTAACCAATTGCACATTCCAAACATTTTTCGCTTTACTTTTGAGTTCTTACGACCTTATAATAAATTCAAGATAACAATTACCTTAAAGGAGGAAGCGCTGTTGACACTACTCATTGCTTTTCTAGCCATCGTTTTCATCATGCTCGCCCTTGACCTTGGAGTATTCCATCGTAAGGCACATGAAGTTTCGCTTCGGGAGGCCTGGACGTGGACGTTCGTCTGGATCGCAATCGCCGTCGCCTTCGGTGGCTGGCTCTACTTCGATCAAGGAAGTTCCGCTGCGATCGAATATACGAGCGTTTATTTCATCGAGAAGGCTCTCGCGATCGATAACGTATTCGTCTTCTCACTCGTCTTCGCATACTTCGCGATTCCATTGAAGTACCAGCACAAAGTCTTATTCTGGGGTATTCTTGGTGCAATCTTCTTCCGCGTCATCTTCATCGTCGCTGGTGTTTCGTTGCTTGAGAACTTCGCTTGGGTCTACTACATCTTCGGAGCGTTCCTCGTCTACACGGGTTGGATGATGTACAAAAACATCGGCCAAGAGACGTCGCTCGAAGAGAACAAAACGATTCGTTGGTTAGAGAAACGTTTACCGATCACGCAAGACATCTCGTCTGGTAAGTTCGCTAAACGGATTGATGGAAAGTTGTTCTTCACGCCACTCTTGATTGCGCTCGTCTTCATCGAGATCTCAGATATCGTCTTCGCCGTCGACTCGGTCGCAGCAAGCTTCGCGTACTCGCGTGATCCGTATATCATCTTCTATGCGAACATCATGGCGATCCTTGGACTCCGTAGTCTCTACTTCGTCCTCGCGAACTTGATTGATCGTTTCTACTACTTGAAACACGGTCTTAGCTTCATGCTCGTCTTCATCGGAGCGAAGATGATCTTCAGTGACGTCTACAAAATGCCAATCTGGATGTCACTCGGTACGATCGTCCTCGTCATCTTGATCAGCGTCTTCTACAGCTTCTACAAGACGAAGCCAGGGAAATAATCAATCGTATAAAAAAGTGGAAGTGATGAAAATTCATCTACTTCCACTTTTTCTTTTCAATTCAGTATTTCTTTTACTTTCAGTTCATCTTCGATAAAAGGCTTTGTGAACGCCTTAAGTGCTTTCTCATTATCGTACGACGTAAAGTCTTCTATCAGATGCTAAAGGATAAAAGCAAACTGAGGAATAAATAAGTGATGACAACACTAAGAATACATCTTTTGATAATCATGATATTTTCCCTCTCAATTATAATGGAATAAAATAACTATTCGTTCATATAATGAATAACTCCTTTAAAAAATATAGAAAACAACAAGTCATTTCCCTATATAATGTTAATTACTATGTTACTCTATTATTATTCGAAAGTTCGAAAATCCAGCTATACCTATTTACGGAGGTCTTTGATGTTAAATCTATCTGCCTACCTACTAGTTACGCTTCTTTTATTCGCCCTGCTGACATGCGGATTTGTTTTTGCGATACGCCGGTTCATCAGAAAAATAAAATCGTAACTACGACAACCCGGTCTCTCAGACGAGAGAAGCCGGGGTGTTGTTCGTTTCATAGAGTTGTCGGATGCGATGCACGATGTCGTTTGCCGTTTCCGGTACAGGTGGCATCCAAAGCCCCGTTACTGGACCGTAGACGACGGGATTGATTGCCACCTCGTACCCACCATACGGATGTTCTTCCGCTGTCGGCAAATAACCGATGTAACCGTTCGTATAGCCTCCGAAAAAGGCGAGTTCCGTTTGACGCATCCGCTTTATCTGTAGCGCTGTCTCACAGAACGGCTCCATCGGGATGCCTGAGAACGAACCCTCATTTAGTTCAAACAATTGAACTTCGACCGGGATGGTGAGTGTTGTTCCCGATTGCTCTTGAACGTACGCCAACCAGCGTTCTGCGCTGACGCCCCAAGTCTGTTCAGCGTAAATTGCCATGTCTTGTAATTGGTTTATCGTCGGTATTTCTGTTAAGCGCATCGGATAAATCATCGACTGAATCCGGTGATGCGTTAACGGTTGATACGACATGTCTGGGATCGTCGTTAAGACGTGTCCACTTAAAGCAAGCGCCATCTTCTGTAGGCTTTCTAGATCCCCGCGATATTTCGCATTGATATTCCCCGTCGCCCCTTGGACGATCACGACTGGACAGCCGAGTGCCTGTTCGAGGATCGTTCGAGTGACACCCGGATAATCACCGGATAAAACAACACTGTCTGATTTCAAGACGTTCGGATGCGCTGTACAGAAAACGAAGGCTCCGACGAGACACGCATTATCGGCACGTCGAACCAACAGCGTCCCGATTCGGTCATCCGTCACCCCAAGCGGATCCGTTCCCATCACCGCATGACCATTCCTTTTCTCCCGACGGTTGACGCCGAGTTTCCCCTGCGTCACACCCCAACCCATCTCGACCGACTGCATCGCTTCGCTTGCTTTGACGGCAGATACGATCGCTTGTTGCGTCAAGATCGTTTTATAGGCGACGGTCAACGGTTCAGTTCCCGCTGTCGCTGGACCTGAATGTGTATGCGTATAGACGACCATGATCTGTTCCTTCGAGACGTCTAGCCGGTCAGCGATTCCTTCACGGATGGTATCGGTATCTGCGACGAGCAAACCGATGTTATCGATGCTGACGAAAACCGATGTCGTCTGCTCACTTTCAAAGATGCTCGCTGTGACATATAGCGAATCGTGTATGCTCGCGACACCTTCTTCTCGGTGATAACCGATGAAGGCGGCACCGAGTGGCGGATTGATTACTTCCTGATGTATTCCAAAACGACTCATGTCTAACGTTCCCCCTTGAGTAACACACTATTTCTTCCATATACTAACATTAACTACAGTAGAGGAGGATATGAAGATGGCGATTCGTTGGAAGGAAGAGATGATTCAGTTCGAGACATTTCGTGAAGCCGAAGTTTGGGCAGACTCGATCACGAATGAGATTCATGGTCGTCCAATCACCGGATATTGCACCCCTGACTTTAAAGTCGCGACGATTCTTGCTTTTTATTTAGCGGAAAACCCAGACTATCGCGTACGGTCGGCAACGGTTCACCTCGATGAAGAAGTATATTATCAAGTCTGGGTCGAGATACTCGATTCACTTTGACTTCGTGAATTGGTCCAGGACGATTTCCTGAAACGCGCGTGTTACGGGTGAACCCCACTTCGACTGTTTCGTAAGCAGATGGGCATACATCGGTTCGAACGTCTCATCATGTTGAATGATTTTTATCGCACCTGCTTCCACTTCATCTGCTACCGTCACATGCGGTAACACAGCAAAACCAAGACCGTTCATCACCATCTTCTTGATTGCCCCGATACTCCACAATTCCTGTGTCTGAAACGAGATGTCTTGGTTTCTGACGCACGCCTCAAACATCGTTCGGTAACTACACCCGTCTTCATTCGTCAGATAGACGTATGTGTCCGCGAAAGATCGAATCGCGTCAAAATGATCCGGCATCGTCGGATGACCAATGATGACGATCTTCTCTTCTGTCAAAACATCATGCGTACAACGTTCAGTGGAAAACATTGGATACAGCATCAAGGCGACATCGACCCGTCCATGTAAGAGTTCGTCTTGATTTTCCTTACAAGTTCCATTCGATAAGATGATGTTGACATTCGGATATGCTGTCATGAACGTCTGTAAGACGGAACCAAGACGAGAGATCGTCAGTGACTCTGGCGCAGCGACCTTCAAGACGCCTTCAAAGGGATCCTGTTGTTGAATCGACTTGATTTTCTCGTGTGTCGCTAGTAAATCTTCAGCAAGCGGGATGATTTCCTGACCTAGCGGTGTAAGCTGAAGCGTACGATTGGAATAGAAAAACAAAGCATCGCCTACTTCTTGTTCGAGCAGTTGCATATGGGACGTAATCGTCGATTGCGTATAGCCGAGGTCACTCGCAGCTGCCGTATAACTCCTCGTCTCAATAATCTTCAAGAAGCTGATCAAATGGCGAATTTCCATTTCAAGACTCTCCTTTCATCGTCCATCGAAAAAAATGATGGAATGATTCTTTATTTCAATTTTATTTATCGATCTTGTCATCTTACACTAGAATTCAAGTATTCGATAGAACGAAAAAGGAGTGTTCTCATGAATGTTGTTGCTTTTTTATCTTATGTCATCATTACGTCCATCACACCTGGACCAAGTAATCTGTTAGTCATGCATGAATCGAGCCACTTCGGTTTTCGTGGTGCTTGGCGATTTAATACCGGAATCTTACTAGGGTTCATGATACTCGGATTGATCAGCGCATTAGGGACGACAGTATTACAAGCGACCTTACCTATGATCGAACCGATTCTTCAGTGGCTTGGTGCCGCATACCTCGGTTACCTTGCCTATAAGATTGGTTTCCCGAAGCAGACAGCAAGTCAGATCGATACCGTGCCAGCGACATTTTTATCCGGTCTGTTGTTCCAACTCATCAACGTCAAGAGTATCCTTTTTTTCTTAACCGCTTTATCGACGTTCATTCTGCCGCACAGCACGTCTACTGTAGAAATCGTTCAATACACGTTGTATGCCATCATTCTCGGGTGGATTGCCTTATTGCTTTGGGCAGGAAGTGGCTCGTTGTTTCGTTCGTTATTTCAAAGATACGACGTCGCGTTTCGCGTCATTATGTGTACCTTACTTCTTTATTCAGCTGTAACGATTTTTCAGTGAAATGCCGAAAAAGGACAGCACACCTCAGTTACGAGGCATGTTGTCCTTTGTTAATGCAATCATCGCTTCAACCGCCGCGTCCATCCGGTCTTGTAAACCAATCTTATTCAAAACGACAAGTCCTTCCGTGAAGACAAAGAGCAACGCAGTTTGCTGTTCGACATCTTCCCCCTCTGTTGGCACGTAGATCTGTTTAATCCAATCGTCGAACGACTCCCCGATCGTCCGCGTGATTGACGTATACGGTTCTCCCTGACTCGTTGCGAGATGGGTGATCTCGAACCAAAGATTCAAATATGGCTTGATTCGTGGCTCATCGATTGCTTGACGTAGAAAGCGGACGAATGCCGTGAACTCGAGTTTTAAATCCGGTTGCTGCAGTAAATCAATCAGTTCTTGGCTGATCGCAGTCAACACTGCGGTCTCGATATCTTGCTTATCCTTGAAATAATGCATCAGCATCCGGTCACTCGTCCCGGCAGCGGTCGCCATCTTCTTCAGACTCATTTCCTTGATGCTTGATGCTAACGTCGCTTTTGCGATCTGATGCGTATAATCCTGTCGCTTCTGTTCAAACTTATCCATTATGATCGATTCTCCCTTCTCCTTTTTCATCATACAACATCTAAGCAGATTGACGCATGGATGTAGTACGTGCTACATTAATTTGTAGTAATCACTACATTTTAAGGAGGATCCTTCATGAGAGAATCTCAAGCTTCATTTGTAGACACCATCCCGAAACCTTTATTGCTTGTCATTACGATCGCTTTCGCTGTTTTAACTGCGTTTTCGATCATTGATTTTGGTGTACTTGGCATCTTTACGGAAGCGACACAAAACACGGCGACGCTCCAGATTTTCGTCGACCTGATTCTCTGCGCCCTCTTCATCATCGTTTGGCTCCGCCATGATACACGTCGTACCGGACGAAGCTTTCCGCTTTGGGCAATCATCACCCTCGCGATTGGTGCGTTCGGACCCCTACTTTATTTGTTGACTCGAAAATCATGACGTTCTGACACGTGCCGTATCTTCGGTACGTGTTTTTCTTAAGACAAACTTAAGAAAACGACTCCGTCTATCAACAGAATTTGACCTTATCCTAAGAGGTAGATTACAACTTAAAGGAGTTTTTACCTCATGAAGAAAGCCATCTTTGATACGATCGTCCACTTAAATGCTCGACCAATAGTCGCGAACACACTAAAACGGTTTGCGATGAGTCGCTTTAGTAAACCTCTCATCCGACCTTTCATTCGCACCTATCACATTCAGACGGATCAAGCGCTGAAGTCTGTCGATTCGTTTACCTCGCTGCACGATTGTTTCGTACGCGAGTTACGTCCCGGTATGCGACCAATCGCAACCACGACGGATGCCTTCGTCAGTCCAAGTGACGCCGTCCTCTCCATCGTCCCGGCATTAACGCAAGATAGTCGGTTTACAATCAAAGGAAAGGATTATACCGTTGCTGAGCTGATTGGCTCGAGCGAACGCGCCGAGGATTACGCGAACGGTGTCGCCTTGATTTTCTATTTGAGTCCGACCGACTATCACCGTGTCCATTCGCCAGTCACGGGCGAAATCACGACGAGTTATACACTCGGGCGAGAATCGGCACCCGTCAATGACATGGGGCTACGATTCAGCAAACGTCCGTTGACACGCAATTATCGCCGCGTCACGCGTCTGCAAGTCGATCACCGCACGATCGAGCACGTCATGGTCGGTGCGCTGAACGTCAATACGATCGTTCAGACACATCAAGGACGCCTGCTGGAGCGTGGTGCAGAGTTCGGTTACTTTTCGTTCGGTTCAACTGTCATCCTCGTCTTGCCACCGGACACGGTCGAACTCGCTCCAGGCATCGAACGTAGCGTCAAGATGGGTGAGCAGATCGGACGCTGGATATCCTAAAAATGGATTCCCCTTTTTTAAGATTTCTGACTAAGAAAAGCATTTGAATTTGCTAGACTAAAGGAAACTGCTGTTCAGAGGTGATCCTCATGTCCAAGCGCTTATTCAAGCGGACCTTACTGATTGCCTTCTTACTTTTCCTCACGCTTTTTACGTTCTATGGTATTCACCGCGCTTCAGCGACATCTGAATCCGAACACCTCATCTTTCAGGCAAAAGGCGAATCCTGGAACGCCGTGATTCATGTACGGCAAGTCAAAGAACGTCCTTTATCTTACCGGGTAAGCGAAGGCTACGCCCTAACATATATCGGACAGGATCTAAAACGAGTGGAGCACCAACAGAAACCTGTGACCTGGTTTGTCGATAGTCAGTTGTCAGATGGTCGATATGCTAAACACTCTAGCCATTTCCAAAGCTTCATTGGAACCGAAAGAGATGGCGCCACCTTTGAGACGAGTGCCGCCTTACAAATCTTTAAAGATACTGACACGTACCATGTCCGAATCAAATGGGATGGCAACCGTGAAGAGCAGTTGAAGTTAACGTGTATCGGCATGGAATAACTTACAAAACGGGAAAGAGGTTATATCATGAAAAAAGTCGTTTTATCATTCGCTTTCTCGATTATGACGGTATGGATATTAGTTGGTTGTAATAATGAAGAGATAATGCAAAGTACTAGTGAAAAACCGACGGCATCCGAAGTATTGAGCGAAGATGCTAAAGCAGACATTTTTCAATTCAATGATACGATCTACAAATCAGACGTAGCATGGGCAGAAAAAACCGAAGTCACTCAGAATGAAAAAGTTGGAGAAATTAAAAGAAGAAGTTCGGATAAAGACGCTTTTGATAATGGGACTGCTACGAAACTCTATAAGGGTACCGTCCTATACTCTACTAAAGAAAGAAATGACATTTTGCTAGTGAGTTTCAATGGGAAATTAAAAAAGTACGTTGCTTTAGGAGAAGGTTAATTTGTCTATAAGAAAAGGCATCCTCAGCTAAGGATGCCTTTTCTTATTTAGATCATGCTGATAATTGAGAAGCTAATCAGCCGTTGACGACTTTTTCAGATACATCTTCATTCATCGACTGACGATTGATCGAGAGCGTTTCTCCCTCTTTAAGTCGTTTTCGATATTCTGCTGTCGCCGTGAATAAGACATCTGTTGACGAGTTGAGTGCTGTCTCAAACGAATCTTGTAACACACTGACTAGAACACCCGCTGCTACGACTTGCATCGCGATGTCATTCGGAATCCCGAATAAGCTACATGCGAGCGGAATCAAGAGGAGCGAACCGCCAGCGACACCGGATGCGCCACATGCACAAACAGCAGCGAGAACACTCAAGATGATGGCTGTCGGAAGGTCGACTGGGATACCAAGCGTATGAACCGCTGCTAACGTTAAGACGGAAATCGTGATGGCCGCTCCCGCCATATTGATTGTGGCACCGAGCGGAATCGAGATCCCGTACGTCTCTTTATCGAGGTCAAGTTTCTTACATAATTCCATGTTGACCGGAATGTTTGCAGCTGAGCTTCGTGTGAAGAAAGCGGTAATTCCACTCTCCCGGATACATTTGAAGACGAGTGGGTATGGATTCTGACGAACGTTGATGAACACGATGAGAGGATTAACAATGAGTGCTACGACAAGCATCGTGCCAATCAATACCAATAATAAATTCCCGTAATCGAGCAATGAAGAAAGACCGTTTTCCGTAACAGAGCCAATGACGATTCCCATGATACCAAGAGGAGCCAGTTTGATGACCCATCCGACCATTTTCGCAATGGCGTCAGAGAAATTCGAGATGAATGTCTTCGTCGTATCGGACGCATTCTTTAAAGCTATTCCTAATACGATCGCCCAAGTCAGAATGCCAATGTAGTTCGCTTGGATGAGCGCATTAACTGGATTATCAACCATATTCAAGACGAGTTTCTGAAGAACTTCAACGGTGTTCCCCGGAGCAGCCAATTGTTCCGCACCTTCCGTCAATCGAATGTTTACTGGGAAAAGGAAACTGACGATGACCGCAATGGCTCCCGCTAGGAACGTCCCGAGCAGATACAAGAAAATGATCGATTTCATATTCGTCTGCTGTCCTTTTTTATGCTGCACGATTGATGCCATAACTAAGAAAAAGACTAAAATCGGCGCGACTGCCTTCAGGGAAGAAATAAATAAAGTCCCAAAAATGGTCAAGGATTTCGCCGCTTCAGGAATCGTGACGGCTAAAATAATACCCACGATCAAGCCAATCGCGATTTGTTTCACTAAACTGATTTGGTTCCACATCTTCAACACTTTCATACGTTCCCCTCCAGGCTTACAAAAAATAAGTTATTTAGAATTCGAAAAACGATGACTTCTCTCTTCTACTCAAAAGGATGAATAGTCTAGTCATTCACTTTTCTAAAAATTCTCGCAGTTTGTTGTGTTCTATTCTTGCATAAATCGTGTGAAATAAAAACTAGTTTTTTGCAAGAAATATAATTCCTTTTACTGGATGTTGAATTAGCATACGAATGCAATCGATTGCATAATTACAAAAAAAAAGTAGAAGAATAGACATGCCTCCTTCTACTTCATTATGTAAACTAAATGGTTTCATCGGAGTTAATTGACCTTTATTCTCTCTTCAGCAATCTTCTCGAATTTAGTATTGACAGGTATCGTTAGCGCTCTAAGTGTCGGATGAATTAAGAAATAACCGGCGAAGCCAAAATAGCCGATACCAGAGATCAATAAGATTGCTGCACTAGAAGACCATTCTCCGAAAATCCCTCCCGCAAAATATCCAAGCGGACTTAAAGACCCTAACAGTGAAGAGAGAAACGAAAACCCTGTTCCTAAATAGTCCGACGGAAGGTTGACTTGGATGAGCGTATACAGATAAATGCTGTTCACACCGATTCCAATCCAAGCGATTCCAAATAAGACGATGGGTAGTACCCCAGCATCTTTTACTAAAAACGCACTAATCCAAAATAAACCGGATAGGAGCGCTGCAATCGGCATGACACGATTAAGAGCAAATGTCTCCAAGTAACTTGAAAGCAATGTTCCGATCATCGTTCCAAGTGAAATTGCTGCTAACCAAAATCCATACTCTGCTGACGTCTCAGAAATGATTGGTAACACCGCAAGTCCCATTGTCGCAAGAAAATTCATTCCGATTATGCCATAAATGATGGTCAGTAATTTCTTTTGTTGCTTGACAACATAATATCCTTCTTTGAAGTCTCGCTTATACTGGTTCCAAAAGTTTCGTAAAATGATGGGTTGTTCTTTTTCTGAAGATGGCACTTTGAGTACGAGCAAAAATAAGAACCCGATCCCTAGCAATACGATACTATTCGCAGCGAATACGATTCCGACGCCGACAAACAAAATCACGATGCCTGCTAACGCATCCGCAATCAAATCAAGCGTTTGATAAGAAAAGGCAAACACTGAATTGACTTTCGTCAACTGATCATTTGATGCCAGTCGCTCGATGAGTGTATTTTCGGTGGGATACGAGATTTCCGCTAATGTTAACGCTAAAAACAGAATAACGAGCAGTAATGGAATCCAGAGCGTCTCGTTAAAATAAAGCAAGGTGATGATTCCGACCAAAACGGCTTGCCCGACGCCTGAGAAAAAGAGGAGTTTCTTTTTCGAATAACGATCAATGATCGGACCGTACAAAAATTGAAGCGTCACGGGTAACACAGCAATCGTACTCGTTAATCCGACCAGAAATGGCGAATTCGTCGTCGTCTTGACGAACCAAACGATGGCAATCATATAAAAGCTGTCTGATATGTTCATCAGAATTCTACCAAGTAGCAAGATGACTAGTTGCTTGTTCAATCGCCTTCCCCTCTCTCCAACAGTTAAATTTTATTGAACTTTATTGTAGAGTAAAGGACTGGAAGAAAAATGTAAAGCAATAAGTTCAATTTAATTTAACTAAATCCTTAAAAAAATACTTCTTCGTAAATAGAGCCTTTACGAAAAAGCACGTTTACTACTATGTAGATGATGTCCTTGCGTCGTACATAAAACAATCCCTTCTTTGATTTGTTCCGATTCAACACGATATCGCCTCTAATCCTTCAATCGTCCGCTGGAATTTCGGATGATTATCGAAACAAACGTTGAAATTCTGAAATCAGCTTTCTAAAACGGTTCATCACGAATTTCCTTTCTCAAGAGATCGTTGTTTTTTTGCGTTTGACGATCAACAAAACGATCACGAACAGAAACTCAAGGATTGTAAAGATGCCGACGAAGAAATAGACGACTAACACCTGACTGATCCCATCGACAGCAATCGTGTAAAACCACAGTAATGAAATGCCCGTCGTATAAAGAAGATTGATGATCGTTCCGCTAATCAAGCTAGCTTTCAAGCTTTTCTTACTCCGCGCCTGGCTCACGATGATGATGATGGCACCGATCACCCAGACGATGAGTATGAGTTCAAGGATAGTCTTATCGTTCCATTGTACATCCATGACTTACTCTCCTTTTCAATAGGCTGATTGAATGCGATTGATACCTATATTTTACAGCAATACAAACTCTTCTAGCCTTATGAAAGTTAAGCAAATAAGTTTTTAAAGATCCAAATCAGAATAGTCTTTCATTTTCCTAACCCGAACACTTTCCTCCTGACCGATTTGATCGGTTTCTTTCAAACGGTGCTGAACGACGAGCAACACCAATACGATCGCAGATAGCACACAAATTGTCGCATAATATGGGTGTGTAAATCGCTCCAACTCAATCGCCGATAGCACCTGTAAGATTGTCAATCCCGCAAGCATCCCGTGAAAATACCTTTGATAGTTGCGCGGTATTCCTGGCTGTCTGAACGTCTCATACCAAATGTATAAGCCAAGTCCGAACGCGAGTCCGTTCAGGATCGGCGAAGGAAGGAGGAAGAGAAGAATGCCGAGACCAAGCATCAACCAAGCGTATCGAATAGCGGGCTTAAAGAAAGCAGGATCGAGCTGCGCTTCCTCTTCCTCGATGACGGGCGCTGCTTTCTCCGCTTCGGTCAATGGTCGAAAACCAAGGGCTTCTTTCGCTTCCGCTAACTCAAGCATTCGTGTCTTCATCCCGAAATAAAACGGAAAACGTTCTTTGACGACCTCCCCTTCATCCGTCTGACCATCCGCTTGTTCTTGCACGGATACCTGATACAGCGTGCGCCCCATTCGGTAACTGACCCAATAGTCAGTCGTTTGACCATTGTCGCGTTTGAGTTCAATCACCTTCGTTTGTTGATTCGTCATGATATGTGATTCCTTTCGTCGCAAGTTCCTGTAATTGTTCTGACGCATACAACAGGAGAATGAATCCTGAGATGAGACAGATCGCTCCGTTAATCGAGAGATTGATTGGTGATAAATAGTTTTTTGATGAACCCGCTAAGGCGAACATGAAAAGTGCTCCTGACCAGCGATACATGCGAGTACGTGCAGATTTCCCTTCGAGATCAATCGGCCAGAAAATCATCAGAACGACGAGTGTTATGTATCCCGGAATCGGCAAGATATCAGTCAGCGTCAGTAATCCACTGAATAAGATCAATAGAGCGCTTAAAATACGCAACTTTATGATTCGTCGGTCGGCTCGAAAATCCATCGCTTCAGACAGAGCAAAAGGTGACCGGATATATCCATCGTCTAATTTTTCACGAACCCACGTTTTTTTCTGGCAATACGCGAGGAACGGATTTTTGAAAATAATCCGCTTCGTTGCAGACTCTTCATTCGTTTCCATCATATCCTCGCTATCGATTGCCTGCTCTTTTTGGGCAACACCTTCCCGGCAGAATAAAGTGCGCCCCTCTTGGTGAAAGACGATGTGATACACACGATCGTCGATTTGTTTTACTAATTGAATCATGATTTGTGCTCCCTTTATCTTACCTTCTACATTCCCATAGGTCTCACCATGCTGCGCTGACCACATATAGTATGAATAGTCCATCTAAGACACAGACATAACCATAATGTCTGACGGTCAACGAACAAAATAGGATGACGCCAATTGACAGAATGATACTGAGTCCAAATGAATCCACCGAGTCGACGCTATCCCCGTGTCCCGCTAGCGGTGTCTTTTTCGCATGCTTCGAGCGGATGAAATAGATGCCTAACGTCAACAAGAATATCCCGACACCAAGTCCAAGAAACGGTACCACCATCGACGTCTCCTCCGACATATGTATTCTTTGAATATATTTGTTTCATGAAGTTATTATACAACTATTAATTACGATATTTTCCTTTATTAAGTTTCATTGGAATTTTTCTATGTCTGGTCTACATTTATGATGTTTGGCGTATAATTTTTTCTTTTATATCTCGATTTTTCACAAAAGGAGTGCAAAACTATTTACGCTTCCATCGCACCAGCCTGCACTCCTATTTCGCATGAGGTATCTACTTTTCTTATTTAAGATTCTTGTCCGAAAAAATCAGGTCATGGACCTGTACCACAAGAGACCGCGTACTTTTCTTCACTCACCTTCTTCGAATAACAGACAAAAGGAGTTCCGCCTGTTTCACTTTTCCAATGGTACCAAAACATATGGTAGCGCTCCGCTTGTGGATCTTGTTCCGTAATGATTGCAAAGTAACTTTGATAGAAATAGCCTTCTTTATAAAGTTCGTGTCTTAGAGCACCTCTCGGCGAAGCATCCGTAAACAGAACCGGTGATAGGATTGGCATGAGTAGTACGATGATGGCTAGCGTTCCGAAACAGATCAGGACTATTTTCTTTCTGTTCTTTTTCTTAGAATTCGATTTACCCATCTTTTTCAACCTTTCCTTTTTTGGTTTTTTTTGTTATATAGTAACATTATCTATACAACAGAAAGAGGTTTTGATATTGAAGAAAACTATTTTATTATCACTCTCTTTAGGTGTACTTCTATCTTCTGGTTTTTTGATAAGTAACGCAATAGCGACTTCTAATATTTCACAGGAAAAATTTGAAAGCGCGATTTCAAAGGAGCAAGCCTACACTTTTTTCACGAACGTCCTGGAGCAACAAAAAGCGGATTTTTTAAACAATACGCCGTTAGCACACACCAATCAATCGAGATTATCTTCACGCGACGAGGCTGTATTAATTTTTCTATCTAGTACAAAAGTGGATAAACAACAGCTACATTCATTTAGTTATAAAATTTCTAACGTAAAAGTGTACTCCGAAAATCAACGAAATTATGCTGAAGCTTATGTAACACGAACTTTTAACTTCAAAAGTGGGCTTGAAACGGGTCTAGGTGATACATTAGTGCTTGAAATCCAATCAAGTCCAGATGATTTAAAAGGATCATCTCACACCATTTCCTCAAGTAAATCAACGAGTGAAGTAAATGAAAAGGTTTCTGTTGATGAATTTTTAGAGAAGTATGAAGCAGAGGCAACAAAATAAAACAACGTACAGCTACGTCTAAGAAAAACTAAATCGGATATTTTGATAACGTCCTGCTTTACAACACGAGTAATGCTCAATACTAGTTCATTTAGTCATACGAGTTCACTTCTTTTGAATAAAGTACAACTTATGCTATATTTCGTTTTGGTAATTCTTTTAACGAAGGAATCAGTCATTGTATTTTAATTTTATAGATGAAGGAGTTATCGTGTTGAGTAAATTTAGTATTCCTGTCGAAGCTGCTTTAAAAGTAATCGGCGGGAAATGGAAAGTCGTCATCTTGTGCCACTTGTTTAAAGATAAATACCGGACGAGTGAGTTGAAACGCCTCATGCCGAATGTCTCTCAAAAAATGCTGGTCCAGCAATTAAGAGAATTAGAACAGGACGGTGTCATTCGACGTGTCATCTATCACCAAGCTCCACCTAAGGTCGAATATGAGTTAACGGACTATGGACGATCGTTAAAATCGACCATGGATGTCTTATGTGACTGGGGAGAGCAACATCTCCAAAATGAACACTTGAAGAATAGCTGTTAATTTTTCTGTACTTCCCTAAACAGCCCTGCATTTTCGAATGCAGGGCTGTTTGCTGTTTAATTTTTGTACTTCCCTCGCCCCTGTGATTTAGGAAAAGTCACTTTTTGGTGACTATGGAACTTTAAAGTGCCGTCTTCTTATTTCTGATTGCTCCCGATATGATGATGTCACACATACAGCATGATTTTTTTGCTGTAATTTTGATAAAGGAGCTAGATGAATATGAAAATCTCTACAGTACGGTTAAACAATGGTGTGGACATGCCACAAGTCGGATATGGCGTATTTCGTGTCGAAGACGGTGCGGATCTCGAGCAAGCGGTCGTGACTGCGATTCGCGAAGGCTATCGCAGCATCGATACTGCAGCCATCTATGGTAACGAGCAAAGTGTCGGCAGAGGCATTGCGAAAGCTATCGAAGAAGGACTCGTAACACGCGAAGAACTATTCGTGACATCAAAAGTCTGGAATGCACATGGATCATATGAAGAAACTCTTGCTGCTTACGCAGAATCCTTAGAAAAAATGCAGTTAGAGTACCTCGATCTCTACTTGATCCATTGGCCGGGGAAAGCCAAGTATCAAGCTCCTTGGAAAGCACTTGAAGAATTGGTTCAAACGGACAAGGTCCGCGCGATTGGTGTGAGTAATTTTCAAATCCACCATCTCGAAGACTTACTGCAACATGCTTCCATCATGCCTGTCGTTAATCAAATCGAACTCCATCCGAAGCTAACTCAGTCAGAGTTACGTCAATTCTGCAGTGAACATGGGATTCAAATTGAAGCCTGGTCACCGCTTATGAATGCGGAACTTCTAGAAAATGAGGTCGTTCAGGAGCTCGCTACACAATACAAGAAATCAGCTGCTCAAATCATTCTTCGATGGGATATTCAGCAGGGTATCATCACGATTCCTAAGTCCATGACGCCTTCACGGATGCAAGAAAATCTGCGCATCACTGATTTCGAAATCCTTCCAGAAGATATGGAACGATTAAACCAATTGAATGAAAACCTTCGGAGTGGACCGGATCCAGATACGTTTGACTTTTAATTAACATGAACACTTTATCCGATCTGAAAAGGAGCTTACCAATGTCGATTGAAGACTTGCTACAACAGACACAACAGGAAGAACATACTTTACGTTTTAAGCGATTCACACACGATGATATCTTTCCGTTAGGATTGACCTTGATTCAAGAAGCACAGAAAAACAACGTATCCATCGCCATTGATATTACCGTCAATGGTACGTCGATGTTCCATTATAAGATGCCAGGTACGACCCGCATGAATGGCGAATGGATCGAACGAAAAAAACGAGTCGTCGACTATCATCTTCACAGTTCTTACTTCATGCAATTACGGACTGCACGTAGCGAGATGACGTATAACGAGGAACACCGACTAGACTCAAGCTTTGCTGCTTTCGGCGGTTCTTTCCCGATCATACTGGATGGTGGACTGATTGTCGGAATGATCACAGTTTCGGGGTTAACTCCTGAAGAAGATCATACGATCGTAGTAAATGCATTGCGTACTTATCTAAACGAACGGGAGGTGCTCTGATGCCATTACTTTCTCTAAATACTTGGCCAGCGATGTCACGTGATACGAAACGACAACTCATCCATCAACTGACGAATATAACGGTCGAGACATTGAACATGATTCCTGACAAGATTCAAGTCTTGATTCACGAACAAGAACCAGAAAACTTTGGAAAAGCGGGTGCCATGGCATCCGATCCGACCTTTTCTTCCGAGAGTCGCATAACGAATTGGCAGACACGAGCGTCTTATGCAACAGACGTCACTCCTGTCGCAGGAATGGCTATCTTGACGATCGATGTGTGGGATACGTTCAATCAAGAAATAAAAGATGCTTGGGTGAATAAGTTAACTGAAATTCTCTCGCTTTTCACCCCTGCACCGGGAGATAAGATATTGATTCTTATTCGAGAAATGCCTCCAGGAAATTGGGCGCAAAACGGTGTCACAGGTAGAAATGAAGATTTTTTAACGAAGAGTAGAAGATTGATTTAATATTCAAATTAGTGTTCTTTAATAACATGATTTTAGCTTAGTAAAAAATCGATTTTCATTCATAAAAAATGAATGAGTATAACAGAATGGGTAAAGAAAAAAGCTTTTATCAATTTTCTTTTCGAAATTTATTGGAACAGTGATGAGATCCTCGTCACTGCCTTTTTTCATCCCTAGAAACGGAGGAATTGATGAGACGTCGAAAAAAACGGATTGAAAACGTCAGAAAGGAGGAACATAACAGGAACAAATGCTCTTATTATAAAAAGGAGTGATTTAGATGAGTTATGAAGACCGGGGCAACAAGAAATGGATCCCGTTCCTCACGCCCGAGCCCAAAGGATTGCTAAAACGCTATTACCAAGAGGTACATCATCTCAAGTTTGAGGATACGGAGGGACCAATCGATGGAACGATCGAGAACGCGTTGAACGATGCCATCTTCAGCGGAGACATCGTTACGGTGACGGCGATGAATGGTCCGTTGAGGCATCGTTTCGATGCCTTCGTCGAGAAGCTCGACTACGTGCGAGAGGAGGTCCATCTCGTCAAACGCAACCTCGACGTCGAGATCGTCGCGTTCAAGCAAATAGTAAGCGTTCAAATGTTAGGATGAAATGTGATCATCAGTCGTGCGCGTCTTCATATAGTCAGCATGCACGAAGGATGATACGGCGTCTTTTTGCATCACGATAGCGTTTTGTTTCAAGTTCATCGTGCATGCGTCGCTTTTCTAATGAAGCTTGACGAATGCACGAGTGACTTCATCCAGTCATTTATTTTGAAGTGAATTGCCGTGATCTAGCGTCTTTTCCCTATCATTCACTCTTTTACTATTTCATCTGCGCCGTAAGATGAATCGCTACTTTGACGTGCTATCCTCTAGGGAACCACAGCATGACCGCTACACCGATCAAGCAAATAAAGGCTCCCACCCAGTCATAAAAATCGGGTACTTTCTTGTCTATCCCCCATCCCCAGAGCACAGAGAGAACGATAAAAACACCACCGTAAGCAGCATACACCTTCCCAAAGCTCGGAAATGTTTGAAGTGTTGCGATGATGCCATACAGCGCCAACAAGATACCTCCCGTTACTCCCATATGTATCGATCTTCCTTCTCGTAACCAAAGCCATATCAAATAGCCTCCACCGATTTCAGCAAGTCCTGCGATAAAAAATAAGATTAGTGATACGCCCAATTTCAGTCTCCTTCCGTCAGTTCCTTTATTTTTTAAGTCAATCGTCTCGTTCACGCCTTAACGACTTATAGGTCACTTTTAATTTTCGACTCACTTTCTTTATTGCGTATTCAACTTCATACTTTCTACAATACAGATCATGCTTCATGATTTCTCGTCAAACGATTAACCACGACAAACGACCGGCTCTTTTTCCAAGAACCAGTCGTTCGAACGTACCTATAATGGTGGAATTGTGCGTCCTCACGATGTCCGCTTCTTCAGCAGGCGTAACGCATTCAGGGTCACGAGGACAGCCGCACCCGTGTCACTGAGAACCGCCATCCATAACGTCAACCACCCTGGGAAAACAAGCGCCATCGCGATAACTTTGATTACGATAGAAAACACGATATTTTGTTTAATAATCTGCATCGTCGCACGGCTGAGGTCGAGGGTATAGGGGAGCTTATGCAGGTTATCTGCCATCAAGACGATGTCTGCCGTCTCAAGTGCCGTGTCCGTCCCAGCTCCTCCCATCGCGATACTGACATCCGCCGTGACGAAAGCAGGGGCATCGTTGATCCCGTCACCGACCATCGCAGTTCGTAACGTTCGGTCCTGCATCTGTTCGATGATTTTCACCTTATCCTGGGGTAATAGATTAGCATGGACAGCATCTAAGTGTAATTGTCCCCCAATATGGTGCGCTGCTCCTGCGTTATCCCCCGTCAACATGACGAGTTGCTCGACACCTACGTCTTCCCTTAATTTACGTAAAGCCGCAGCGCTCTCTTCGCGTACATCGTCCGATAAGAGGAAAAGACCGAGTAAACGCGACGCGCTTCCTACGAGCACTGCCGTCTGACCACGTTCTTCAGCTTTTCGAACGTCGGATTCGATCGGAGCGATATCATAATCCATCTCCCGAAACCATTTCATTCCGCCAATCTGATAGATCACTTGATCAACCGTTCCAGATACTCCACTCCCGACCTGATTCACGATGGTATTCGCTTCAAGTGGTCGGATACCTTCTTCACTCGCATATGTCGTGATGGCTTTAGCTAATGGATGACTGGAATGCCGTTCTAGTGAATGCGCGACTTGTAGAGCGAGTCGTCGATCAGGTGACAACGAGATGAACCGTTGAACGCTCGGTGTTCCTTTCGTCAGCGTTCCCGTCTTGTCGAAGGCGATGGCATTGATTTTTCCCGCCTCTTCTAGAAACACTCCGCCTTTGATCAAGACGCCGTTACGGGCAGCATTTCCGATCGCCGTCACGATCGCGACCGGTGTCGAGATGACGAGCGCACACGGACAGGCGATGACGATCAATTCCAATCCCTTATAGAACCACTCTCCCCAACTACCAAGTTGGAGTAAAGGTGGGACGATCATTAGCAACAATGCACCTAGGAAGACGAACGGTGTATACACTTTCGCGAAACGATCGATGAACGCTTCACTCGGTGCTTTATTATCCTGCGCTTCCTCGACCAGTTCAATGATGTGCGCAAGCGTCGTATCTTGATACGTCTTCTCGACGATCATGTCGAACGAACGATCCATGTTGAGCGTTCCGGCAAATACGTGATCGCCTTCCTTCTTATCGACAGGAATCGATTCGCCCGTGATCGGTGCTTGATTGATGGTCGTCGTCCCGTTCAGGATCGTGCCGTCCAGTGCAACCTGATCACCTGGTCGAATCCGGAGGATTTCTCCGACTCCCACCGCTTCCACCGGTTTACGTCTAACGTCCCCGTCCGTCAGCACGAAGGCTTCCTTCGGAGACAGTTCGATCAGTTTCTGAATGGAATTGCGCGTCCGTGCAAGGGAGCGATTCTGAAGCAAATTGCCGATGGCAAAGAGGAAGACGACGGTCGCCCCCTCGAGCCACTCCCCGATGGCTGCGGCACCGATGGCTGCTACGCTCATCAATACGTTCATGTCGAGTGAGCGGGCACGGACGGCATAATAGGCACTCCGAAAAACTCTCCCTCCACTGAGGATCAAGGCGATACCGTACAAAACATTCGGAAGATACGCTACTCCGCTCGTTTGGATGAGCAATCCCAGACCAATCAAAATCCCGGACAGGATCAAGGAGATCCCCTCGAACGACCGGACCGGTGCCTCGGACGTTTTCTTTCCCTTGACGTATCCATCGAAACCGATCTTGTTCAGCTCGCTTTGGACTTGTCGAGCATCCAGCTGATGGTCGATTTCCATCTCCCCACGGGCAAACGAAACTGTGACGGTCTGGACATTTTGCATCTTTTGAAAGTGTTGTTCGATCGTCTTAGCACAGCTACTACAGTCCATCCCGGAAACGGTGAATGTTTGGACGAGCTGATCTGATTTATCGGGAAGGATGAGATGGAATCCTAATTTTCGGACTTCCTCCCCTAAACGACGATCATCTGGTTCTTCTTCACTGTCGATCTTCAGACGAGCAGCACCATATTGGACGGACACGTGCTGGTACTCCGGTATCGTCGCCAACCCCTTCTCTAGCGTCGCGGCGCAAGAGGGACAATCCATCCCTTCTATTCGGTAGGTATACGTCGCACGAGTAGCGAGGTTCGATGCTGATCCAGGGCTACTCGAGGCGAAACATGACGCATCGTCCGGATTCACCTTCTCCAGTGGCACCTTACTACAGCATGTCTCCGTATCGGTAGGCGGAGACTCAGAAGGTTCCGTTTGTAACGACGTACCCGCTAATTCGGAGGTCGTACAACACCTTGTCTGATCCGCCTTTCCAAGTTGCGTGTCTGCGCTCGAGGTACAGCACGTCGTTGTCGGTAAAGAAGCGTTCTTCCCTTCTTTTGGAGCGCTCTCCTTCGAAGAGTCATTGTTACAACAGGAACTTGCCATCTTTACGCCTCCTCGATGTGATGTTCACAACAAGCAGATTCCTGACCGATTTCTAACGTCAGTTCTCCAAACAGTCGCAATAATTCTCGTACGGTATCGTTTCGCAACGAGTAGTACCCGAACTTCCCTTGTGTCCGTTTTTGAATCAATCCGCATCCTTTTAGACACGCCAAGTGTTGCGAGACGTTGGACTGATTTCCTTGAATCGCTTCGACGATTTCCGTGACGGTTTTCTCTCCGTCACGGATACATTCTAAGATCTGCAATCGTGTCTTATTAGAAAAACCATGTACGACCCTTACCTTTAAGTCCAATGGTTCCAGTAATTGTTCCAAAATGTTCACTCCTTTTTCATATTCGAATCCGCTAATATGTTATCATCATATTAGCATTTCCTAATGTAAGCGTCAAAAAAATAATGGACTGGATTTTCTTCCTTATCTTTTCGACCATACATACCTACAAATGAAGGAGTTGACACGATGTATCAAAAAAGCTTTCTCCTTTTGTTGTTTACGGGCGCATTATGGTGGTTCCCTCTGCACACCTCCGCACATACCGGGCTGGAATCTTCCACTCCGGGAGCGAATCAGACTGTTCAACCAACTGACAAACTGACCCTCCGTTTTGAATCCGAGATCGAGGCTGGCGGTAGTCTTCAAGTATCCGCCGTGGATGCTTCCGACAACCTTGAGGGGACGTTCACTCAAGAAAGCGAACGGATGATTTTGACACTTGACCGTCCCATGGCGCCAGGGAAATACCAGGTCGATTGGAAAATTATCGGGACAGATGGACATCCGATCAATGGTACATATACATTCACTGTCGTATCAAGTAATACTACGTCCGAACCAGAAGAGGAGACATCATCTGTTCAAAAGGAAACGAAAAAAGTAGCACCTTCTCAGGTCACTACTCGCACGACGGAAGATGGCAGATTTCCCTTCTGGATTGCCGGAGGCTTGTTCGTCTTGGCGTTGTATGGTTTCTACCAGATTATCCTGAAGGGGCGGAAGCGATGACCGCGCTCTATCTGATCGGCGATACGCTCCTCTACGGTTGTCTTGCGCTGTTGATCGGTTTCTTTTCCGTCCAGCTCATCCCTCGTTCTTACCGACCTGACGTATCGCTTTCAATCCGCTGGGTTCGCATGCTCATCGTGCTGATGCTGTTATCCTTTTCCCTGTCCGTCTTACGAATCGTACTGTATTTATATGAAGAGATCGGTTTTTGGATAACACTGCGATCCGTGTTACTTACATTCGAGGCAGGGAACGCTTGGATTCTGATGGCTCTCTGGAGTGTACTCCTTCTCATCGTCATCAATCGTGCATCACTCAGTCCTGGACGTATAAAACTAGGGGTATTCCTTGTTATGGCGATGGTCGTTACGTTCGCGTGGTCCGGGCACGCCTCTAGCATCAAAGGGACAGAAGGCATGCTCGTACATTCTATTCACGCACTCGCCGTCTTCATCTGGACCGGTGGATTGCTCATACTCGGCTATTGGAGTCCATCAGACCGTAACTGGGGCATCTTCCTCGAATGGTTCAAACCACTCGTGACGCTATGTTTCTTACTGATCGTCGGTTCCGGCATCTATCTGATGTCTGTCGTCGTGCAGGTAGAGGAGTATTCCGATTCCTGGATTTTACCGTATGGACAAGCCTTACTCTGGAAACACGTCCTGATTCTACCCGTGCTGATCATCGGTATCATGAACGGGAAGTGGAGTTACGCGTCTCCTGAACGATCGTTTGAAGTCCGACGGATGCGGATGCGCATGGAAGGTATCTTGATCCTGCTTCTCTTCACAGCGACTGCGTGGCTCGGTCAACAGGAACCCCCTCACTCGATCAAGGATACACTTCAATCCAGCGGGGCTGGTCCACTGTCAGGGTTTCTTTTCCCTAGCTTGCGTTTCACCTATTCTGATATCCAGTTCGAGCCGACCATGATATCCCTCCTCTTGATGGCAATCAGCCTCCTCTTCGTGGGATTGTTGGTGTACGTCATCCGATCAACCCAAGACTCCATCAAGACCCTCTATCTTGGATTAGGTGTCTCGATCTCATTATTTTTCGCCGCGTTGTATAGTATTTCCGTGTATTTATGATTCTCCACATGAGCATTTCAGCGTGTGCGACGTCCCATACAAAAAGAAAGGCATGCGATACAGTAGCCTTTCTTTTTTCATACTTTTTCATCGTTTTCATACTAGTTATAACAGGTTCAATCCTATTTTAAATCGGTGCCATTTCTAGACTACTTCCGAAATTTGTATTACAATGTATTACAAAGTAGCTGATAATCATGAGTACCATTTCCGTACGTCTGGATGATCAGGATACACGACTCATCAAGGAATATGCGAAGGCAAAGAACATCACGATTTCTACACTCGTTCGCGATGCCGTCCTCGACTGTATCGAAGACGAAATCGATTTACAACTCTATCATGATTCCATGACAACATATCGTAAAAAATCAGAAGCAATCTCTTTCGACGACATGATGAAGGAACTTGATTTAGAATGACAACATATGCGATAGAGTTGCTTTAATAATCCTAAAACAAAGCTCTTTCTTTATGTACTTGAACTATTCTAAATATATAAGACAAATTAAACATCCTCGAAGTAGTCACTTTTAATATGTACTAAACACTACTACTACTGAATTAAAGGATGTAAGCTACACGCATCTAGTATTAAAAAATAGAAGCACACATCTCTTTTACGATGTGTGCTTCTTTGCAATCATAACTAGATTACGCAAGTGAATAGATTAGTTAGAAACATCATCAGGCCAATGAATAGCAATCTCATCAAAAGAAGTTATACTCTCCTCAATTCCTTCCTTATCATTCGAATCTAATGCTTGAATGTCCTCATGTGATAAGATAATAGCTTGAGATGGATTCTCTATTTTCAAGTGATATAGTGTTTCCAAGAGCAACAGCTGTCGTTCCGTGAGTTCGTAGTACTCTTCCCAATATGCCAGTCCAGCTTCGTAACCCGATGCCTGTATTTCTAATAGATTTGATCCCCGATCCATCATTTCTTCGTATTGATGACTAGAAAAAGATTGACGATCACCTCCCCACAAGACAGTAGTGACGACCGGGAGAACGACTCCTTCAATATCATCTAATAGATATTGAAAAGTATCATCTACAGCCATTTTTTGTACTTTTTCTGGAGCTTCGATTAGCAAGTCATTCGCTTCTATAGTCTCTTCAAAAAATTCTTCGTTTCGAAAGCCCGCCACAAAAAAATCCAGTCCAAATGATACTGTTCCTCTACAGCCTTGACCATCATTCGTACTGTAATGATCACCATCCCACGAATGCTCATAAGCAAAATCGGAGTTATTCGCGACAAAGATAGCATGAGCGATTGAAGCGAGTATACATCCCTGCCATATGGTTTGGCGATTCCATCCTGAATCCATGATTTGATTCTTATTCATTCATACCTCCTGTTTTTAAAACAGTTATGGAAATTCTTCTAATTCACTTGAGGAGTTCAAGCATCCACTAGATGATTTACTGTCATTGTGCGATATATCAAAACTTTAGTTAAACTTCTTTCTAACCTTCTGATGATCGTTATTCTCGATTTTTTGGAGTTCTTTCACCCAATCACGGATATCTTCCTCACAGTGCAGATATTCGGTAGGGCTATTGAGTAAGTCCATGCCATACACTGTAGTTAAGCCTTGAAAAACTAAAATATCGTAATCTGTAGTCTCCCATCCTTCTTTATTTTCTAAAACCATCATCCATTTATAAGCCCAATCAGACACTTCTTCTCTAGAAAGTTTATTTTCTAAAACCAATTCTAATTTCGATATGATGTCAGGTATACGAGGCGTCTTCATTTGATCCTCCATTATTCTCTAAACCTTTAGGATTTTCTATCAGATCGTGTATGATCGATGTTCTATCTTTCAAATAGCTATCAATAACCATCTACACGAGTGGTTTACGGTTAAAATCTACTAACTCATCTGTCTCGAACAAAAGATCTTCGAATCGATCTGCTCCATACTTTTCAATATATTTCTCCTCAGATTCAAAAATCGGTACGAACCAGACTGGCAATACGGTATCTGGCTCATTCCCAACATTAGAATCTGTTTCAAATAGGAAGAAGGATTCATCAAAGTACACAGGACTTGTAACATAAACAGAGGAGAACTGATACTTTTCAAATATTCCTTCAGGGAGTGGATAATACTCTGCTGCATCAAATGCACGTCCTGTTCTCATAGCGTATTCAGCCAATTGCCAGAGTAGAAAAATGATCTCATCCTGAACGTCTGGTTGTTCCGCTGACATCATTATTTCTTGATGCATCAGTGAACCGTCTTCCATTTGGAGTGGATGAAAAAGTAATCCAAGGGATGCAATCGTATAGGTCTCCTTGAACGGTGCGTCTTTGAATTTCAAGATTTGGACGTTCTTTTGTTCAAGTTCCTCAATTGGGAATGCTTCCGTGAATTCTCCACAATGCTTTTCTAAATGATCAAGATAATTCATTTAATAAACCTCCGTTTGGGTATCCTTTTAATACTTCTAAATCAATCTGTGATTCCAACATAAATAGTCATTTCGAATTGTCATTGATTTCTTTTAATCGTTCTTCGTATTTGTAAACAGCAGCTATATCCCCACTTGAACCATATGGATTTACGACTGCTTTAGCCTCTTCTTCATCCACAAAAATTTTCTCTCCCCATAAGCCTTTCGTGATGAAATACTCTTCATCATTCGATTCTAAAGTGTCAAATAACAACGGAGTTGAAAATGTTCTTTCTTCTCGATGGCGTCTTCCAGGTTCAATCCATTCCCGATTTTTTATACCATAGTAACCCGTTCGAATGACTATACAAGGTTCAGGATTTTTTTATCTAACTCATGGAGTGAAAGAATTCTTTCTGTTCTAAGATTATAGTATTGGATGTAATCCATAGACTCTAGTTTTCCAGTCTCATGGTTCTCATCTTTAGAGATTCTCATTTCTGCACATCCATACCCTCCAAGTCGAGGTAAAGGAATCGCATAGACAACTCCTGATGATAAATTCCATCGCGAAGGTTTCTTTTTCATACGAATCGAGACGCGTGAAATCAATTGTTGTTCATCTATCCGTGTACTCAATAAGCTATTTAGTCCATGTTCGAGCAGGTAACACCACTCTTCAACAGAAAATTCGTGATCCATCTTTTTTTCGAATTCATAAAGTGTATTTCTTAATTGATTTACATACAGTTCTAGTTGTTCTTTATTCTCCAATGGTTTGTATCCCCGTTAACTTATTATGAATTCTTAAAATCATTCATTATTTTTAATCGTTCTTCATATTTGTATACAGCAGATAAATCACCCCACGTTCCTGAGGGATTGATTACCGCTCGTGCCTTTTCCTCTTCCACAAACATTCTTTCTCCATAAATACCTCGAGTAATGTAGTAGTATTCTTCATCAGAATCTAAGCTAGGTACACTACCAAATAGTAATGGCGTTTCAAACGTTTCTTTTTCTCGATGCCGTTTTCCAAGTACGATCCATTCTCCTTCTGTAATCCCGTAATACCCCGTATCTATGATGATACAAGTCTCAGGATTCTTTTGGTCTAACTCCTGGAGTGAAAAAATCGAGTCTGTCTTGAGATTATAATATTGGATGTAACCCATAGGCTCTATCTTTCCAGTCTCATGATTCTCATCTTGCGAAATTCTCATCTCTGCATATCCATATCCTCCAAGTCGAGGTAACGGAATGGCATAGACAACTCCAGATGTTAGCTTCCAACGAGTAGGCCTTTTTTTCGTTCGAATGGAGAGCTTTGAAATCATTTGCTGTGTGTCTTCACGTGTGCTTAAAAGACTATTTAATCCGTTCTCCAGAAGGTACCGCCATTCCTCAATCGAAAATTTGCGTTCCATCTTCTTTTCGAATTCATAAAGTGTATTTCTTAATTGATTTACATGCTGTTCTAATTGTTCGATCGATTCCATTGTTTTTTATCCTCCTGATCCATTACGCTAAAGATTGTTACTTGATTAGCAGCATCTTTACTTTTAATTGCTGCGTTCATATTCAAAAATCGCCCACGGCAGCCATAAGACTGCTTCTGTCGCCTCGCCTAATTCATTACAATAGTCTGAGTAACGATCCGCTTCTTCGAACGTATGGATTAAACCATGGCTGTTTAGTGAAGTGTTGAATTGATGATCGAAATCGCGTTCCAGTCCGTTACACAAATACGAATGAAATAATCCCGAATCAAATCCTAACACTTCGTACCCGATTTTTTTGGCACCGTCCGTGTCAGGGCTGAGATGTTGTGATACCATTTTTTCTACTCCATAAGGCTCTGAATTTTTACTACTAAAAGCCGCTACATCTTCCAGAAAATCTACTTTAAACTGTTCAGGCAAACCGATGCTGATGATACGTATGACAGGAAGATGATTCAAAAAACGATCTACGAACGTTTGCGCAGCATTTAAGTTAGAGAACACTTGAGGAAACAACATATCTCCTGTCTTCCGATGTTCTTCTATCCATTGTTCGAGTAACTGAAAGGTGGTAAGTGAGAGACCAAGTTGCTCCATATAACGGTCTTTCTTTAATTCCGAGTTTCCCCATAAGATACTGATGTCAGGATAGTGTGTACAGATGCATTCACTTACGGATAGAACGGACTCATGAACAACAGCCTTGTCCATGTATTCTTTTCGAGGAGTTGGCAGAATAAGATAATATCCCGCAGATAGGTAGCTCATAAATTGGCTCCTTTTTATGTAAAATGAATTCAATGAGTGTATGTAATGGATTTGATTCGCTAAATTGAGTAGAAAGGAAATGAAAACATGGATAAAGAACAAGAAAGAGTGCTCGTCCAATCATTTTTTGTCAAGCGCGTTCAAGAGCGCGTTCTACATGAATTGTTCACGCCAAAAAAACGAGATATGGCGCTTCAGCGGTTAGATCACCGATATTTAAGCATGCTGAAGAATGATTATTTGATTGAAATCAAACCACCTAATTCATGGCCAGACGATACGTATGATTTACTGAAGCAGCATGGTGCACCGGATACGTGCTATTGTCTATCAGAAAACGAGCTGATTAGCGGGAAAACGTTACCTCTCCGTGAGGCACTCGAACACGCCATCGGCTTGGGATTCGCCTCGATCATTTCCTGTATTCCAGGCGAATTGGCGTATTTCGAAGCGGAGCAATCTTTCGGTCCACCACCTCGCTATTTGTTGAAGAAACCGGGCAATCGGTAATCATCATCCGTGCATGCTTGGTTTCTAACAGCTACGCCTCATGATCGCACGCCAAGATTTGTTGAATGCATACCATCATCCTCATGTTCCTCTTAGTCTGCTTCGTATATTCCCTCTCTGAAGTCATACACTTGACTCCATATCTTAATTTTTGTGCCATTGATCGTCACCGTATCCTTCGTCCACTTCACTTCTTTCATTTCGCGACAAGGATACTCCCAGTACATTCTACGCTTTTCTCCGTCCTTGTTCTCCATAATGCCGAGCATCGCATAATCCACCGTCGCGCCACCATTCGCGCGGTAAAAGCGAATCGTGTACGTTTGATCGGGCGAGCTACTTTTTGAGATATACTCTTCTTTTGGTACAACATTGATATCAACCAAGAAAAATAGTCGGTAGATCGTCCACACGACATATATCGAAAGACTTACACCTGCTATGATTCCCGTTATCTTCAGCTTTTTTCTCACTTTTCAAAACTCCAATTTTTATATATTCTTCAACATTCAATCAATCAGTCTCCCCAAAAGCAAATCAACGTATTTTGATAGACCGACGCGATGCACATCCGCTTCAACAATTCTAAAAATTGATGTAGTTCCATGATTCGTTTATCTGATTGATGTATCATCCACGGCTCACTCGCATAATGATTCGCTTGATTCATCATCCACGCTTCCTTCGGTGTGCAATAGCGTTGAATAAGCAGCTCGCAAATTCCAATCAACTCGTTCACTTCTCTCGCTCTAAACAACTTATCGCCGTAAGGATCGAGATCAATCAAGAGGTCACAGCGATTGGAGGTACTTGCGAATTCTTCTCTTAAAAAGCGTTGGACGTGGCTCGGAAATGGGAGAATCTCTTTTTCGTTTTCTGATACTTCTTTTAGAGTCATACTGATCCCAAACATGATCGTCCTCCTTTACATCATCCGTGCGGATATCAATCCTAGTATTCGATGCCTTCTCCTTTAGGAAGAAATGCTTTTACCTTGTCCTCACTATCAAAACAAGCTTCATTCGAAAATAGATAGTAGCCCATGAAATCATGCTCCATCGTGATGAATGACATCTCTTTCGTCGCATGAATGACAGGAACGGTTCGTTCTTTTTTGAAAAACCATCCCTTAATTATTCTCCGCTCAAACGTCAAGAGATTCGTAAAGGATAGGAAGTAAAAATTGTTTTCAGCTGCATACCCGTATGTTTCGTCAAGCAGACGCTCAAGTTCGCTCGTATTGTTTACTTGAAGGCTATAATAAGGACTGCTTTTATCTGGTTGAATTTTTTTATACAATAGACTTTCCTTTTGAAAAAATGGTTCTATTTTTTCATTGATAAGATCACCACCGAACGTAACAAATAGCGGAAAGCGATTTAACCGCATCAGAAAGAGTTTCAATGCTCGATTCGATGCCTCTTGATAACTTCTTGTTTCATCTTCCGGAATACCGTCTATCGAATAGATGAAGTTGATACGTTCAGGTTGATTAATATATAAGCATCTGTCTTTGATCACTTTTGAATGATCCACATGCTTCTCAAAATAGACATCCAACACGTTCTCTCCCCTCTTAACCTCTCTACTACCGCTCGATTTCATCTTCTGGAAACAGTGCTTCTATTTTTTCTAACGCATCGAAACCTGTTTCATTCGAGAAGATCAGGACATTTTCGAAATCAAAGCCGGTTTTAAAAAATGTCGTCGGTTTCGTCATATCGATTACTGGCATTACTCTCTCTTTTTTGATCAACCATCGTCTGACTCTCCTCGTTTCAAACTTCAATACATCAGTGAAAGCAATCAAATAGTAGCCGTTGTTCCTAGCCAATGAAATGGTCTTCGCTAGTATTTGCAATAAGTCAGTCGGTTGATTCACTTCGACGGTCATGTATCTTTCACGCTTAGTGATTAGGATCTCTGTATACGGTAATTGTTTGTGCTTAACCGTAGACAGCAAATCTTCTTTTTCTAAATCAGTCAGTTCATGGGATCCAAAAGTGAGATAGATTGGAAAACGATTTAACCGCGAGAATAATTGAGTCAACACTATTTCGTGCGAGATGATTTCTTCCTCATTGGAATCATAGTTGTAATACTCGAAAGAAAAAATGGATGTGATTCGGTCTTGTCCTTTTAGTGTCAGATGATATTCCTTAATCGTCTTCGCATGATTTTGCTGTTCTTCGATGTAAATGTGCACCTTAATCACCTAACTTTCTCTGGATTGTCACGGTCTCCATCAGGATTCTTTACCAACGGGTGTTACACTACAAGTATGCTCTCTCCTAACGTTCGACAACGAGACATACATAACCCAACTTAGAGGTGATTCCAATGAAAAAACTTATGCCTTGCGCCATCTGTGGCGAACGCCACGACGAACTGCCGACTGAATATGAAACACTCGGACCGGTATACTATGAACAAATGTCTGAGAGAGAGCAAGAGACGAAAAGCGAGATGCATGATACGTGGTGTGTCTTAGAACTGGACGGTCCACATTATTTCGTGAAGGGTATTCTTGAACTCCCGATTGCTGGACAAGACGAACCCTTCTGGTGGATTACATGGGTGAGCCTGAGTCCTGACAACTTCGCTCGCTTCATCGAGAAAAAACGTCCTCGGATTGAGGAGCCGATGTTCGGCTGGTTTTCAAACGATCTACCCGCTTACCCGGATACCGTCAACTTAAAAGTGATGGTCCATGATGAAGGAACCGGTCAACTTCCTTTCTTTGAACTCGAGCCGACGGATCATCCTTTGTCGATCGAATTCTATTCCGAGATGACCCTTGCCCAAGTCCATGCCATCGCAGACATCGTCTATGCACAAGAGTGAACCAAATAAACTGAAGCCGCTGTGGATCAGCGGCTTTTTAGTTTTCACTTTGTTTCGTGATCAACATATACGTTCTTTCAGGAATCTCAATGTCTTCTAACTGATCAAGTGCCAATGATAACGTCATACTTTTCACTTGCGGATAGTACTCTTCCCCAAGCCAACACGTATACAGTTCGAACGATTCACCCTCATCTAAGAACTCGTTCATGAGCGTAAACAGATGACGTAGCTTTTCCTTTGACTCCATTGAAACTAAGGAATCAAAAGGTTCAACGATCTCGATTCCCCAATGACTTGAAATTTCATACACATACCATTTATGAAAATGCCTCGTTTTTACTTCATACAGACGGTCTTCATCCGCAAAACACGGTCCTATATAGAAGGAAGGTGCTTCATCTTCATCGTCCAAATCGAGGTACTGATCAGGAATTTGTCTTTCCATACAGATATATGACGCTAAGCTCATTGTGCTTCCTCCTTATATTTGATGGTTCGATCGTTACTTGAAAGACTTCTCTCCATCGGCTATTTTTCCAAAATGTGCGATCTTTCCATTCGTACAAAAGTGATCGAGCATGCCAAATCGATCCGCTGCATCGCGGGTCACGATGAAGTTATAGGCCGTCATTAACGAGAATTCAGAAATGAAGTCCTCAAGCGTTTGCCGCGCGGGACGTGCATCTCTCGAAAATAATCCTGGCGTGAATTCTTTTCGATTCAGCAAATGCAATAAATGTTCTTCAAATACCGCTTGCCAATTGGAATCGTGCAACGTCATCACGTGAATCGAATCATCATTTTCTAAAACATCCCGACCACAAAAAACGACTTAGACCGGAAACGTGGCATACGGTAAGACCGCATCAAAAAAGTTCTCATATTCTGTCCCTACGTCATCGAGTTCTTCATATGCGACTCCATACATCGAGACACAATCGTTCGTGACTCGGACGATTCCTTGTCCTTGTTTTTGGATAATGAGCGTCACTTCTGCTTTAGTCGCCATTTCCTGCTGTTCGATGACAAGGTGTTCGAGAAATCTTTCAAGCTGTGAGTCGTCGGTCATAATCATGTGAGATCGGACCGTCCAATCTGAAAAATCGTCGATATGTGGATTCTGCTTGAGTGGTCGTTCCAGAAACTTTACTTCAACCGGATACGAATACTGACTCACTTGAAGACGGACGAGGTCTTGCCAATCGTCGCGTGGTAGCAGTTCCCGGAACACATCGATCCAGTCGTTTCGTCGAAATGTCATTTTCATCTTACTCCCCCTCCTCGGATTTCATTCGTAAAACTCTCCGTCCCTTGGAACGCAGAAATCAGATTTTCTCCAAATAACGTGATGCTACTCTCCCACGGGTGACCGAGGTATCCCCAACGGAAATCACGAGCGATGAAAAAGGAATAATCGCCATCTGGAACTGCTGGAATCATCCAGTCTCCTTCTTCGTCTCGAAGAAACGGACGTCTTGGATCAATCCAGTACCCTTGATGATTCCAATCGAGTGCCATGACACGTTCCCCCTCAACAGTCACCTCGGTCAGAATACGCTTTAACGTTTGCTCGATTTCTTCGCGTTTCTCATAATCCACTTCGTATGTAATGAACGGACTCGGGGCATGGTATGAGGAGAAAACTGTCGTACTGGGTGCGAATTGAAATTGTTGATCAATGACGTGCCATATCTTCTCGTCCTCCGCTTGCGTCATCGGAATCCAGCTCCATGGTTTCCCCTCGCCAATCAGTTCGAACGTCGCTCCTTCAGGATGCAGAACGGTGTATTTTTCTCCTTCTTGTACTGCGATTTTCAGTTCGTCCTGTACATCGCGTGCTTTTATTTCTTCAAAGATCAATGAGACGGCTGCTTCGACATCAAGGACGTGGTAAATGATATTCGTTGTGCCGCTGCCGATATCTCCTCCTTCGCAGTAGCCGTTCCCTATATGAAGCAGACCATCATGGATTACTTCTTCCATCATGTGACGTCGCTCGAGCGATGCTTCTTCCTGACCTTTCTCATAAGAAAACTGAACGATCAGTTCCGTATAATCGGTCTCGTTCAGCTCGTGATAGCCTTGACGTTCTAACGACTCGACCAGCTACAAAGTCTGTACACCTAATCGTTTGAAGCTAGAAACGCGCATCTGTTTTACGTTTTCTGCTTTCACCCACGCTCCAACGATTCCTTGGTGCTGAACGATGATGCGTCCCTCTGTATAGATTGTTTGGTAGAGCATATCTGAGCCGTTTTGTTTAATTAGTTGGATCATGATTGGTTTCGTTACCTTCCATCACAATGCGTGCAAGTCATGCTCTTCTATATAACCTAAAAACGACTCTTGCAATTCACCGTCTGTCTCCATGGTCTCGACCGGATCTCCTGCTTCATCGACAAGAACGAGTGCCAATTTCGCTTCAAGCTCAGATCCACTTAATCCTGAACTCCCGTCGATGATGCCAAATACATGGGAAACCGTATCGATGATTGTCTGTTCAATCATCTGCCTCATCCGTTTTTGATCCGCTTCGCTCGACTGCTGGTAAAACGCGATACAGGCAGTATAGGCATTAACACTTGGATCGACTTCTTCTTCGTAGATGTCCTTATAGTCCGCCATACCTTCTTTAACAACCGTTCGATAAACTGCTTGAACGAATTCTTCCAACTCTTGATTCATGATTTTCTCTCCTTCATTAATACCCAGCAGTTCATCCCTCTTGTCTTAAACGCTGAGCGTTTACATCTGTTCGTCAGAACTACTTCTTATTCTGACCATACTGACAAACGGGTGCGAGGATCATTGTCATCTGTCACCCATTCGATTCCGGTATATCCACGTCTCACGGCGTTCTCATAAAATGCTTCGGATACGTGCTGCTCCTTACAATAGATATCGACGTACGTGCAGTCATACACCAAAATCGCGATGTGACAATTGCTTTTCTGAAACCACTCATACGTCATTCCTACTTCTTCAGTCTGACCACTTTGAAATGCAAACAATTCAGCAAAAATCAAGTAATTGCTTGGTCCCCTTAGCCATTTCGCTAATTCATGTCCTGTCGCTTTCTGATCGATTGAAAACTCTTCTAAACTGTCATACAAGTCCCCATCCATGGTTTGGATCGGAAAATCAAAGTTACGAAGAAACCAGTCATACGCGTTCATCTCGATCGCACTTAATATGTCGAGCAAGACACGTCCCGGTTCATTCGGGATTTCAAACGATACGCCACGCAGACTCATCGAATTCCTTCTTTCTACATTGTTATAAGAAGTCTGCCGTATAAAAACACTGTAGTTCCTGTTCTTCACTCGAACTTCCCCACGTGCAGATGGCATAACCTTGTGCGGTCAATGTCGTGACCATCTCGACGACTGGCAAACCTCCACTCTCTGTTAAGCCGATGTCGAGCACCTTATCAAGTAACTCCTGACAGTGTGACGGTCGATCATGATTCGCACAAATAATGGTATACATAGCTGGAGAATCACTAATCATCTCGATGGCTGTTGTGAGCTGTTCGATGCCAAATTCAGCAATCCCAACGTAGTACGGTTCTTTGCCAACTTGGACCGGTACTTCCATTCGGGAGGTGAATCCATCGAGCATCTCTTCTCGTTCGAGCAAACACCACAGCTTGTAGTAATCAAAGATTCTTATGGATTGGAACTGATTTCCGACACACACTACTACATAAAAGCGATAGGTACTCAACGCATGCTTTTGCTTTAGCTCATCACGGAACATCTCACTACTGATTTGTTTGAATTGGACGATGTCTTCTGGAAACAAAAGCATCTCACCGACTACACATAGACAGTGAATTGTTGAACTCGCATCCGCAAGCCATGGAAAGATGCGTGTCGCATCGCTATGCTCTTCAAGATACGTTTTCATGAAGTATCTCCTTTTTCATTCCCATTGACACGTTACGCTTTGATTAGTTTCAAATCGTAGATGTACGAGTTCATTTATTTTGAGATTAGACAGTTTCAGCGCAAATTGAGCTTCATTTGTGTAAGGCAATTCGAATCTGACACCTTCGATTTTTTTCAATAAAAAATATGACCAGTGCTGATTGTATTCATTCTCGGACAGAACATCCCATAACGCATCCTCACAATGATTCGCCTCGTAGACATATAATTTCATGACTGTGTTCTCGGCTATCACGTGTAACCCCGCGAATATAGAAGGATTCGGAATTCGCGGTTTTTGAATGACCAAGGTATAGCCCTCTTTCAGAAAATGATTCAATTGTTCTCGGCTATCCGGAAGCTCCTCTTCGATGACGGAAGCCGGCAGTTCTCTGATGCGAATCGGCAGACCCACCTCATATTCAAAGGGATCTTCGAGTGCGAGTAAGTCTTCACGAGAATAGATTATTTTCATGATATTATCCTCACATTCTTTTATGTAGTGCTTTCAGATTACACGCGCGCCATGCATCACGGATGATATCTTGGAAAGTCGTTGCCTTCGGTTTGAGTTTCAACGTTCTATAATCGAAGCGATAGACGGCTTCGTCTGGACGCTCTTTCAATACCGCATAGTATTCGTCCTGTTTAAACGACAAGCCAAAAAAGAAATACTTGTCACGGATCGCATCGAACTCGGTTAACGCGTATTCATCAAGACTAACCGAGAGATTGTCTTGGATCTCATGCGATAACCCGTTCCAGCTCGTTAGCGGTATACCGTATAAGTTCAACTCTTCGGTAAAACGTACACCGTTACAGACTCGCAAAATATTTTTATACCACTCCGGAATCGCAAAATGATCGATCTCGAATGCTTGGATGCGGGCTTCTGGACAAGGACTCTCCAAGGACACTTGATAGTTTTGGATGGAGGATGAATAATCATACAAATACAGCTTGTGCTCCACCTTCTCACCTTCGATTGGAATACTGTATTTCAAGGATTTTTGATCGTTCACATAAAATAGTCGCATCGCCTGAAGGATATTCGTAAGAAAGACATCGTCTGGTAAAGCAGTGTTCTGATGATTCAGTCGTGGAACTTCAACGTCTTCTAGTGACACGTCTTCCTCGTCATCGTGTTCTTCAAAAGCCTCATGTTCCCCGAGGACGATTGCGATACCTGTCGCGTTACCGTTTTCTCGTCGGACGAGGACTTCATAGTGTCCGTCCCCCATTAACTGAACGGCGACACCGAACGGAAACAGGAAGATCTCGTCTTCCATCATTTCGTCTGAGATTGCGATATAGAACGGGTCGATCTCGTCGTCGAACTCTAGCGTATTTCGAATCTCCCAATCGATGGCTTCCCGTCTCCCGTAATCCGCTGTGTTCATGACGACGAGCTGCGCTGAATCGACGACGACTAGATCGGATAACGGCTCGAAATCGGATGGATCCATCTTCGTTTCTTCATTCATTGTTAGGTAAAGCAAATTGATTGATTCGAACTCATCTTCGTCATAGAAGACCGTCCAAATCGAACCTTGTTCAACTGGAATTGTCACGTTGTATTCTACATCCGGCTCAAGGAAAGCAGGATCCGAGACAATCAAATTCCCTTTGTGACTTATAAACGTGCCTAGTTTTTTCATGGTGTATACCTCTTTCTTAAATATAACGGAGAGGACATTTCCAACTTGCTAATGCCATTGGATTAATCATACTTAATCCTTTGATTCTTGTTGCATCCGCCACTCCATGAATCCGGTGGTTTGCTCTTGCCGGAAACGAGTCCAATACGTTAAGGTTTGATTCCTCTTCTGCCATTCGTTAATACATTCCGATTTCAAAACCGCATCTTCGAGTTGCTCGATTAGTAACCAAGCCTCTGTTAAGGTTGCTGCATCCTCTTCTATTTCTCCTAAATATAAGTCTTCATTGAGATGGTGGAAAGAATACCAAAGTCCATACAAAAGATGATCAATCATTCTCTCGATCGCTAACTGCTCCTGTCTTCCCACTCGCGTAATCGCTTCTTGTAAGTAGATGTAACGGTCATCTTCATCAAAGAAAAGACCATACCAGCGATACGGTCGGACGTCATCCGACATCTCTTTCATCCACTTCTTCAAAGTCGGTTTTAGAAGACGTTCTTTTAGCGGATGAATCAAGAGGAACGAAGCGTCTGTCTCTCCTTCACAGGTAGTCAATGACCCACTCACAAACGTCCGCTGTCGTTCGAAGTATCATGTATCCGCTTCTTCAATGAACCCCTCCATATGTAACAACCACGCTTTGCGCTAGCCTCGTTCTTTCGCAAGAAGAGCACTATGTAAACGTGGTACCTCAGAAACGGCAGGTTCTTGTAATAACTTATCTAGAAGCGACATCTTTCATTTCCTTCTAAAATGTCATTGCTCCACTTTCATTTGTTGTCTCGTTTTTCGAAGATGAAACCAGAGGAGTAAACCCGTTCCAATCGACAGAATCGGAAATAGATGCGGGATATACTGCTCTTGCCGAAAACTGACATGCATTAAGAAATAATCGACGAAACAGATGACACGTAGCCACATCGGAAACTGATCTTTACTAAGAAACGCTAAGAACATCAGAGTGATACCGATACCTAATACAACAAACGGTAATATAGTGAACGGTGTCACGAACTGGAACAGACCGAGACCCAGAAGAAGATAAGCGAGCCAGGACGTCCGGCGGTGAAATTTCTCACGCTCTTTACGTCCGGGTTGCATCCCGTAAATATCATCCTGCCTGTATCCTTCAGCCTGTTTCTCAGCAATCAATTCCTTCAGTCGTCGTTTAGCTTGACGCCGAAATGTATATCGTTCTTCCATTGAATCACTGACATCCTGATCGAGTTTCCATTGTTCGGTGACACCATGATACATCTGGATTGTTCGACCATCCCGGTACATGAACCAGAAATAGATGATGCCATCCACTTGCTTACTGAGCGTGACAATCATTAAATTATCATCCTTATCAATTGAATTGGTCTTCTGTAGCAGTTTTTAAATAGAAGCATGGTTCGGCTGTTCCGCTAGAAAATCCGTTTGATTGTATCTGTTTTGGACATAAAACAACAGGAGTGTACCCGTTCCAATCGCGAAACCAGCGTATAACCCCTCTTGGTATTCAACGTTCATGACACAGCAACTGATGAAACAAACCGTGCGTAGCCAGCCCGGTAAATAGTCTTTACTGAAAACGACCATTCCCATTTGAAGTAGCGCAAGCACTGCGATGATAATTGGAGAGACGAGAAAAGGCATCACTACCAGAAACAAACCGACACTAATCAGCAGAGACGCGAGTCCGATCATTCGACGCTTGAACGCCTGTCTTTTCTTGCGGTTCGGTGTCAGTCCGAATACGTCCTCGAATATGTATCCTTCTGCCTGTTTTTCCGAAATCCACGTATCCATCCGACGTTTCGCTTGATATCGGAACAAGTAGCGCTCTTCCATCGCTTGTTTCATATCCTCCTGATGAATTTCGTTCATGACACCGTGATACGTATACAATTTTCGTCCATCGCGATAGATGAGCCAAACGGCTGTCATTCCATCGACTTGTTTACGAAGCGTCCGAATCATGTTAACCCTCCAGATCTGCTAGGACATCTTCTGGATCCAGCTCAAGTCCGACGAGCTCCGGTCCCCAATCCAAGCCACAATACAGATCGTCGTCAATCATGTTCGGTAACCAACCGTTAATAAACAAGTCTAAATCCAATCGAATCAGATGATAATTCGTCCATTCCTTCGTCTGTAACGCCTTCGCCGCTGCTTCCGTCGAAAAGAATAACAGCACGTCTGTCTCGTCTTGATTCGACGGACAATAGGCCCAGCCCGACTGTTCAAATTTTGATAGACCATAGACAGCTCCCGTTTCAAGAACCGTCTCTAAGAAAAGTTCTGCTTGTTCCGCACTCTGTTCCTTTTGTTGTTCCTTTTCAACGAACGCATTCAACGTCGGTGCTACCGGAAATAGTTCTTGTTCTTCGTGGTCCCATAAGACGATCGTCTCTGTGTCCGGTAACTGATATCCGAGTTCGTCACCTGTTCCGTCACTGGCAATTCGTAAGAAATCGGATGGGTAGTCCTCCGCATCCGTCGTGTTGACACGAACAAGGTCGTCCCATGTCCGCTTGATATACTGCTCGTCCTTGATTGGATGAAATTCCCATTCGCCGATGCTGAATTTATTTTCGTGCTTGTACCTATTTCGTAGTTCTTTCGGAAGCTCGAAGCCAAGTTCTGCTTCTACCTCTTGTAATCTCTCTTCTGTAACGCCTGGTAAACCGATTTGATATGTCATCTATATGACTCCTTCTTATACATTTTTGTCTTTAATTTTTCCGGTTAAAATTCTTGCCTTTGGGATAAAGTCCGGTCAAACGTCTGCCGTAATGAACTTTTGCCTGCCCCATTCGGATTTTCTTCAGATTAAACTGGTCCTTAAAATAATCAATGACGGATTCAACGATATAGGACGGCTCCAAGATATGAAGGACGAATTCGATCGCTTCTGGACCATATTCATCTTCAACAAAATACCCGTTGCCGATTTCAAAAAGAAATTCATTGAGGTTTTCTTCAATGCTCGAACGATGCTCAAAGATGACGTCATACTCTGTATCCTGACAAAAGATCTCGACGACAACTTCGTGGTAATCCGCTTCTTGAACGACCGAGTATCCGTCCTTTTCTTTCTCAGCTACGAGTTCTCGAATGTAGGCATCCAGATTAAAAAAGCGCGAGAACTTTTGCTCGCTCATTGGTTCTTTCAATCTCTCTCCCATGATTCCGTGAAACGTGTAGAGTGTCCGTCCATCCTTCTCGAACAGCCAAAAAAGATTCTGACCGTTCATTGGTTTGATGAGTTGCATATCGTCACACAATCCTTTATGTAATAAGTCAATGAAATTTATAATTTCTCCTAAATAGCTGTTTTCTTAAAAAATCAATTTCTCTACTTCATTATAAAAGTCATAACCATTTATGGGAATTTTTATTTATCATTAAACTCCTCTTCTTTCTAATTAATTCTTATCAGCGTACTCGCTATTAATTTAAATCAAATGTAGTTGATATATTCTATTTTGATTACAATTCAAAATTCAAGATCTTTTATGTCAGCATTATTACGCTCTATACGGTACTTATTCTTTCTTTATGGGTGGAATCGAATGGATACAGTGATCAGTCATTATTCGAAATTCAAGGATGAGATTCTCATCGAAGATTTACATAGTGTATCGTTTGAGGAGCGGCGCTTAGGTGTTGAAATGTAGTAAGACTTCTCTTTGGAAGTCGCTTGCTCGAACTACCACCATTAATGGCTCATCGAAGGAAACTTCTAGGCGTATACTGAAGACGTCATCGAAGCGATCGAACTATAATGTGCCCGTCCCAAGGCACTTCCCTATTTCTCAAGTACGCTACATATGAAGTGTTTCCTTGATGTACACTATCGGTAGTACAAAAACGTGTACTTCGGAGGTGTTCGTACTTGAAAATGAAACGTTTAGCTTTCCTCCTTTTTTCGATCGTTTTCCTAGCGGGATGCAGTGATTACGATCAAGACGGAAATACGACTAGCGAGAAAGCAAAACAGAAATATGATGTAGCTATCAATCAAGTCTTCAAATCTGAAAATCAGTACTTGAAGAAGCAACAGGTTGATCGACAACTAAAGCGAAACACCGGTGACACTGGTGTCATCGTTTATGAGGATCAAGGCCTCATTGAAATCTATTACGACCAATCAGCGGGAGGAGAAAGAGCCATTTATCAGAAAGACGGATCAACTTACGCGCGGAAGACATACACGAAACAAATCAGCCGTAAAATCGATGACTCTGAAAAAAAATACCTTGAGAACATTGGAATCAAGTAACTTTCATCAGACTAGCCCAATTTTTAATTGTTTATATCAAAAAGAGTCGATGACTCTCCTCAAAGAAGAGAATCATCAACCCTTTTTCAAAAATACGATGTCATCGAACTATACTGTCACAAGAAGATTAGAAAATATGGAAAAGAAGTGCGCCAATGAAAGATTGCGTTAGAAACCGATGTAAGTAGTCTGCAGCGTTCCGTTGCATGACTTTTAATTGATCTATTATATAGTTAAGTCAAAAAAAATACGTTTTTGGAGTGATAAAAATGGAAGGTAAGGAAGAAAAATCACCTTATTATCTAAGAAGAATCCCCTTCTTTATTATTTCTTACTTATTTGCACCTTTAGCGTACATCTTACTTTTCATCAAATGGCGTACGTTAGATTCTTCCGTGCGCGATGCGCGACTGATTGTTGCATCACTATTTTTACTACTCTTCATCGTTGATTTTTTTCCAGCTGGTCTATATCAAAACATCGTACTTGCTATCGCTCTCACAGTTGGTTTGTTTATTACCTTTATTGGATTAGGTGGCGGAAAAAAATAGTCGATTAACCGTACGTCCGGATTTATGAACGTCGTTTTGTTCCGAATCCCATCAATCCATTCCATTTTCTATTCTATATCTCCATTTTACCTACTCATTATTTAATATACTTAAACAAATCATTGTAAGAAGGGATCATTCGGATGTGGAAGGCACTCTTGTTTTCTTCCATCTGAATCGGTACCACGATTCCACTTGTGTTAGTTGTCATCTTTACGCATTTCGAACCCTTACTTACTTTTGATACGAGTGGCATCCTCATGTTGATCACAATGGCGATCGGTGCAATTGCTGATTTCTATTTAGCAACTCGTATTTGGACGTGGATCAAACATAAGCTGTACAAACGAAAGCATTACATGTGAAAACGCAGATTATTCGTTCGTCATCGAACAGATAATCTGCGTTTTTTTAGATGAATCGTGCCATATAATCGGAAAAAATTTTTGTCATGACTTTCGGCGTATTCGCGATGTAAATCCGCATCTGTTCAACGTTTGCCTCAACAGCATTTTCTTCCTTCTCTTCGGTCGGAAAATCGGAGATCCCTTTGATGATGATACATTCGATTCCGTTTTTCTGACAGATGTACGCGATTGCCCCCGCTTCCGTATCGGCAATCGTCAATCCGTTATCCCGCAGTTCGATATAGTCGCGCCACATGACGACAGCCCGATCTGCCGTTCCAATCGTTCCGAGATGAAAGTCGTTACCATACTTCGATACATCGAGATTGACGACGAACGAGGGTTTGATCAGTGGTTCAATCTCTTTAACCGTGCAATCATATTGAACAGCACGATCTGGAACGATGATATCAAGTACGTCGTACCTCGGATCAATCCCGGCACACGTTCCAGCAACGATGACCTTCGTCAATGGAAAGCGGAGGATCATATATTGATTCGCACCGATACCGTTTACTTTTCGAACGCCTGTGCTGTAAAACAAGAGCGTTTTCCCATTCATCTCGCGCGTGAAATATTCACCATACGGATAGGTGATTTTTTCTTCAGGTGAGACATGAAAATACGCAAGCGTCGCATCGAACTCCCATCTGGTGGCGATGCTGATTCCGATCATGTCGTATTCCTCCTTTAAGTTCTGCTGCCTAATGTATGTTTTATTTTACGATAACTTATTCTGTTTTGAACTGATTTTCTCCAAAAGATAGCAATTATTATCAAAAAACGTTTCCAGCTCGGGTCTATAATAAAGAGGTAAATAAAACAGAAAAGGAGTCCTGCCGATGATTCTCGATTTATTAACGTCCATTGTAGCGGAAATATTGCATAGTCAGATGTACTCGCCTTCTACGAAGCGCTCGGAATTAGCTGAACGATGACTGTCATCGATGTCATCCTTAAAGATATCGAAACACATCTATTTGATGATTGGCTGGTGGAACAACTAGCAGAGCGCCATCACTACTCCACTTTTCATTTCGGACGACTCTTCAAACGGCAAGTCGGTCAGACACTTGGGGAATATGTCCGTTTACGTCGTTTGTCGGTCAGCGCCACTCTTTTAAGAGACGGCGTCGACTTGCTCGAAGTTGCATTGATGTGTGGGTATCAGTCACAAGAAGCCTATACGCGGGCGTTCAAAGGGTTATATCATTTACCTCCACGAAAATATGTAAAGCTGATGGAACTAATGACGAATAAGGAGATGATTCAAATGGAAGAACAGCATGTAGAAGGTTGGTTCTTAAGCGGTAGTCATGCCGGATCTTACACGCTTAAGACCGATTCAGAGATCGTCCATCAAGGACGTAGCTCTGGAAAAATCAGTTTTACATCTGACACGGAAGAAGCAGGCATGTTCGGTACGATGATGCAAAGCATACAAGCAACTGCTTATCGGGAGAAGCGAATCATGGTCGCAGGTTTTCTGCGAACGGAAGCAGTCGAAAGGGCAGCCATCTGGTTTCGTGTCGATGACGTCCACGGTGACCCGGTACAGTTCGATAACATGACGAATCGTGGGTTGACCGGTGACCAGGACTGGACGTATTGCGCTTGTGTCCTTGACGTACCACTTGAAGCCGCATCGCTTCACTTCGGTGTATTACTTGAAGGAAGCGGAACCGTTTGGGCAGATTCATTCATCTGTCATGAAGTTCAGACATCTATTCCGTCTACGAATCAATTACCTCAGGAGATTCTTCCGTTACATCCGACGAATTTGTCGTTCGATGTAATCATTTAATGCGAATGCAAAAAGATCCAACGTAGAAGAACCGTTCATCGGTCTTCTGCGTTGGATCACTTTTTTTGCTCATATCATGACAACGCATCAATCTCTTTTTGTCGTAAAATCTCCGCAATTTGATGATGCTCGTTCGCAAGAGCTAGATCGCGTGCGGAATTCCCTGCAGCGTCGCGGTGAAGCGGATTTGCTCCATAAGAAAGTAATATGCGGACGATACGTTCGTATCCCTTCGCGCTAGCTAGCGTCAATACCGTCTCCCCGTCCTCTGATGGGCTCATCTCATGATCTGCTCCTGCTTTGAGTAACGACTTAACGGCTTTCGGATGATTATTTTCAACCGCTAAATACAGTGGTGTGATGCCCTCTGGTCCCTCTGCCTCGATTTCCGCTCCCGCTTCAAGCAATAAGGTAACTTTTTTTGCTTTCCCTGCCTGAGCGGCAATGTGTAGAGGCGTCATTCCCTCACCCTCTTCAGTTCGTTCGTGTAATAATTCCATATCCTGAGCCAATTGACGCAGGATTTTTTTATTGCCAGACCGACCTGATATTAGATGTAGTGCTGTAAATCCATCACCTGTTAAATCTAAATAGGCGCCGCGCTTCATTAATAACAAAGCAATCTCAGATTTCCGGTCATACAATGCGATGTGTAGCGGCGTCATTCCATCTTGATTGGGTAGATTGATGTCTGCTCCGTGGTCGAGCAACAATGCGACGATCGCGATGTGTCCTTCCTGGATTGCCCAGTGTAGTGCCGCGAATCCTTCTTCATCCCACTCATTCAGATCATCCCCTCGTTCGATACAGCGCATGACCTGCTTCTTCTTCCCTAGAAAGGCTGCATCTTGAATGGATCGCTTCCCCATGTCGGTTCGCCCCTTTATCAACTCTGTCGTTAGTTCATTTTACAACAACCGGCTTCAGGAAAGCGAAAAAACCATCTTGAGCAGCGCCAAGATGATTTTACCTAGTGAACAAATTTTTTTATATGAATTTTCCAAACGCAAGTAACTGCATCGCTGCTCGTCGGACTTGTTCCGACGTTTTTGCTGTCGTATCAATCGGATATACCGAAAATTGTTCATACCATTTCTCTTCGAGCGCCCAAAGCGGTTGATGCTGTTCAAAAGATTGACGAGTTCTTTCTTGATCAGCGTCGCGCCGCTCTCGTAAGAGATGGTCTAATGCCTGTAAATAAATAATCTGGTCGGACCGACATTCTCTTAATGCTTCAAGTTCCGTCTTTAAACGAGATTCCATATCCCAGTCATGCCCATGTATCTGTGGATAATGAAGCGTGTAGAATTCAAGATCCTCCGGACCACGATCTAATATGATGTGTCCATCTGGAAAGTGGCGAAATCGTTCGATTTCCGCTTGAATGAACAGGCGCTGATTCTCAACGAATCCGTCTTCGGTATGGATGTCTAATCCGAGCTCTTTTCGTTTTTGAACGATCGGATATGGATTTTCATAATAGACATGCAACTCCGGGTAAGCGTCTTCAAGCGCTCGCGCTAATGTCGTCTTCCCTGATGCCATGCCACCTTGGATCGAGAGGATGGTTCTCATGAATGGTGTTCCTCCTACTTGTATATACTTTAAGTATTAAAAAAATAAGCGCCTAGGTCTGGATGACTGATCAATTCCTTTAACTGCCTTTGTTCTGCACTCGGGATTTGCTCAAGCGTCCTAAGAATGGCCATGAGTCGTAACCAGTCTGAAAGATTCGATAGCTGGATTGACGAAACAGCTTGATAACGGTCAAGATATTCGCGACAGACGAGACGTCGCATCTCGTCCGGCACCGCTGTTCCACCCGCTGCCCGCAGTAAGAGCAACGTCCGCGCGACATCCGCGATCGGTGGACCTGTCGTCGCATCATGCCAATCGATGACGACGAACGTTTCATCTGCTGTCACGAGGATGTTCTGGAAATGGAAGTCCCCGTGGAGCAATCCTTGCTGTTGCGGAACGAAAAGTGTTTGGAGTAATCGTTCCGCCTTCAAGCGTAACTCTAGTGATAGATGACGTATTTTGTGCTCGGTGACATCGTACCATTCAGGAGCTACACGCGATTGTTGCTGATGAATCCGTTGATGTAATGTCGCGAAGGCGTTAAGAAAATCTGTTATTCGCTCCGGTTCGAACAACTCTAACAATTCGCTGCCGTCGACCCGCTGCATCTCAATGAAAGGCGAATCTTCTAATTCAACGGCATATACGTTTGGTGTCGGGATGGCCGTCCGCTCAAGTTCTTCGAGCATGCGAAATTCCTGAGTGATCCGTTGTTTTTCAATCGATGCTTGAAAGTACTTACGGACTCGTTCGTCAGAGATCGTCATCACGGTAGCGGTAGCACCGGTTTTTTCCTTATTCATCTGTATAACCCCCAGTCTCTTATGTCGTTTGTCGAATCATCAAAGAAGGTTCCAGTAAAGAACTAGCGCTTTCACTCTGATTCAGCGCGTCACTCAATAATTGTTCTGCTGCCAGTCTGCCAAGCATTACAACCGGTTGTCGGATCGTTGTTATTTCAAGCGCTCTGGCAATTGGTACATCATCAAATCCCGTAATCGCGATATCCTCTGGCACCCGAATGCCATCCTTGCGAAATTGATCGATAAGACCCGCTGCGACTTCGTCATTGCCGACGATGATGGCGTCTGGCAAGTCTATCGTTAGAAGTTGACCTGCTAGTGCTTGTCCGTCTTCGAAAGAATAGCACCGATCCGCGTTCCATTGAATTCCATGGCAGAGCGTAGACGTCTTGAGATATTGGTCGAACGCCTCCCGTCTGACTCTTCCGACTCCGCTATCTGGATTTCCAAGACAGAGACCGACTGTTTTTGCTCCTCGTTCTTCTACATGTTGCAGCAACATCGTCATCGCTTTTCCATGATTAAAAAAGAGCGACGGCACGATATCCTGATGGTCTTCGCAGGCAACGACTGGTCCAACCGTCCGCATCGTTTCAAGTAACTGCGGCTGACTGATGGCGCCAATGATCAATCCGTCAATCCGCTTATCGCGAAGGTATTGCATACTCGCTTCTTCTTTTGCTGGATCGTGTTCCGTCTGGATGACAAGGAGTGTGTGGTTTCGTTCCATGCACACCTGACCAATCCCCTCGAGTAATTGATGAAAAAACGGATGACCCACACGCGGCACGAGGACACCAATCGTATTCGTCTTACCGCGTGAGAGGTTGATCGCATTTCCGTTCGGACTATACTCCAGTCGCTCCATCACGTCTAAGATGATCCGCCGCTTTTCTTTTGAGACATGCTTATGACCGTTTAAGACACGGGATACCGTCGACTTCGAGACACCCGCTTGTTTAGCGATATCCGAGATGTTCGCCATACTGTTCCTCCTTCGTTTGTTCCCATCGTTCTAAGCCGTTTAATGCCTTCGCTACACCGTCCTCGTCATGATCACTGGTGAGGTATGTCGCTCTGCTTTTGACAGATGCTTCAGCGTTTCCCATGGCAATCGATGTTCCCGCCACTTCGAACATCGGTAGATCGTTTTGATTATCACCGATCGCAATGATGTCCTCGGCTGTCATCCCGTACGCTCTCGCGATGTCTTGAAGGGCAGTCCCTTTTGTCACGCCGTTTGCCATGACTTCTAAGTTATAGGCACCTGAACGTGTCACGGAACAGATCTTCAGCTGAAGGAGTTGTTGCTCGAGGTGTTCGAGCTGCCATCTGTCAGGTGAGACGAACATGAATTTGATGACGTCCAGTTGATCGATTGCGATTTCGTCAACTTCCTCAACACCGTATTGCGTTAATTGAGCCTGAATCGCTTCTTGAAACGCACGATCTCCGCCTTGAAGAGCAGCAAGCGAAAACTGCGGTAACAGGATGTTGTCTTGTAGATAAATATGTATGAATACGTTTGTAGATCGTACGATCTCCCAAATCGTTCGACTGCTGGAACGGTTCAAAAAACACCGTCTACCTTGTCCCACCTCGACCTCTGCCCCGTTCGCACCAATGACCGGACAATCCAGTCCGTGTTGCGCTAGAATCCGTCGTGCATCAAAGGCAGCTCGCCCGGTGACGATGATGACGATATCTCCTTTATCCTGCCGTTTCTTGATGGCTACCTGATTTCCCACCGAAATTCTGTGTTCCTTATTCAATAACGTTCCATCTAAATCAATCGCAAAGCATCGCATCGCGTGTCCTCCTTTTCGTGTCCTCTTGATGCTACAGGCTGAAACGCGTCCCAGTGCAACAAAAAATCTTGAATGAACAGTTCATTCAAGATTTTTTGTTTTTTTTCCTTTTCTTCAAATGGAGACGTGATGCGCTGTCCGTTGTTTCTGAACATATTCCATCAAGATCGGTCGTTCCGGTGGATTGAGGTTTTCTGGTAGCTGATCGATAGCGAAAAATCGTAATTCTGCGACTTCTGACGGATCCCGAACCACTTCACCGGTATAAGCCGTACACAGAAATGCCGAAATGACATTATAGACTTCATCCCCATGCGGGTACTTATAGTAAAACGCATCACCCGAATAGACGTTCAATAATTCGAGCTGCTCTGCTTCAAGACCGGTTTCTTCCCTTAATTCTCGTTTTGCTGTCTCTACGAGCGTCTCCCCGATCTCAAGCGCTCCACCAGCGAGTCCCCAGCAACCGTTATCTTGCCGAAGTTGTAATAAGACTTCTTGTTTATCGTTGACGACGATGACACACGCCCCTGCCATGACGAGCGGTCGTGTGCCGACGAGTTTTCGTAATTCTGTGATGTATCCCATGTCATTCAGTCCTTTTCCATTTAAATCACTCTCGTTCGGACGCGCATCCGTTTGAGTCCCGTCAATAGGATACACAACAAGATGATGCCCGAAACGAACAGTACGTACGTATGAATCGTAAAGAGGGAACGGAAATCGATTACGGCAACATTCTGTTGCACCTCAATCCAACTACTAAGTAGGATTCCGCTGATTGTAAATAAGATGAGTACGCCGACCTGTCGACGTGTCAACGTAACATACGTCAAAACGCGCATGCCTTCACGGATCACGAACGGTAGGAGAACGAGGAGTGCTGCGACCGGTAAGATGACCGGGTCACCGCCTTGCTGAGTCGGCATCGAGCGGGTCAAATAACCAAACAGAAAAAAGAAACCACATACGAACAACAATAATCCGAACGCGATACTCGCATTCACCGCTTTATTCATCTTACTTCCCTCACTTTTTAGAATAATGAATTATGAAGAAACGGCACTTTGATGCCATACGCCCGCTGCATCAAGCCGGACCCGATGTCTGCCGTCGAGTTCCATCTCGATCGGACTGACCTTCGCCGTCTTCGGTGAGAACAACCATGTCCGTCCTTCCGGGACGAGCAAGATATGCGTTCCATCCGCGACCGGTCCGAGGAAGTTGAGTGACGCGCCGTTGAGCGGACGTTCCCGTCGCTCGAGAACGCCGATTTCTGCTAACTGCTCACCCACTTCAAGCACGTCTTTCACCGTCAGACTCATCTCACCGATTCCAAGGATGTCGGATATATCAAACGTCGGTTCCGCTTTAGATGGATTGATTTGATGCCGCGCGATCAACTCCAAGACATTTTCATCTGGATCATAAAAATAGCAGGAATGCGAGTCCGTGAAATCAAAATAAATCTCGTCCTGTCCATCTTCGATCAAGAGTGGTGTCCGTTCTACGAGCCACGCTTTTCCTTGTTGGAAGACGTTTTCCGGAATGTTGAACGCCATATGGTATTGCGTGTCAACATCGTCCGTCTGTCGATACGTCAGTTGATCGGTACCGATTTGCAACGTAAACGAATCGTTCGTTTCCGAGACGAGCGGGAATCCGATCTGATTTATGTAAAAATCTTTCATTGCTTGTAGATGACGTGTCACAAGAATGGTTTTTGAAATGTTCATGCTGATGACCTTCCTTCATTTGCAGTAAAATTTATCAAAAAGCGATATGCTTTATTTTACCACTAATGGTAAAATCATGACGAATGGAAAGTCTGATTTTTCAGATATATTTATACCTGAGAGGATGTTTTGATGAAATTATTAATCGCTCAACCAAAACGCGAGACCGGACTCGAACAATTCGAACGTGAAATCGCCGCTTATCCTGAAGTCGATCTGATTGTCTACCCAGAAGGCTATTGTAAGGTCACGGAACTCGAACGCGTGCAACATCTTGCCAAGCAGTTCGAAACAGCAATCGTCCTCGGTTACAAAGATGAAGCGAATCTCGATCGCGCTGTCATCATCGATGCGACCGGGACGATTCTGTTTGATCGCGCAAAAACACCAGAAGCCGGACCGCTTTATACACCATCAACAGCAAACGACGGGTCATTCCGCTATGGATACGTCCTCTGTCGCGAAATCTTCTTAGGAAACGACGGACTACGCGAGGAATCCGGACTTGATCTCATCTTCAATCCGATTGGCGTCGGCATGTTTAGCGAGGATCAGTACGTTGAGTGGTCCGGTGAAGCGCGTATCATCAGTCAGGCGCAACGAGCACTCATGATCGGAACGAGTCATGCCGATGGTTCGTACCGCAACTGTGGTTTTTCGATTCCGATTGCCTTCATCTATGACGAGACCGGTGAACCGTTGCTGTTGTCTCATAACGATACGCGGACACGTCTGTTTGATACGGTCACGCGTCACGTCGAAGTCGTCGGTACACCCTCTCTATCGTAAACGAACACACGCTTCTTCCGGTCAGAAGAAGCGTGCCATTCCTTCAGGAGGTGCTCTTATGTCTCAAACAGGTCGTGCGACATTCTTTTGGAAACGATACTTCTATGTCTTCTTTCCTTTGTTCCTCTTCGGCGTTAGTCACGAATCATACCTGGTCGATAATCCGTTAGCTAACCTTGAGGACATCGGCGAGTTCTTCTTCTTCTTTTGCCTTTATCTGTTTAATTTTGCCGTTCTTGCCGCTCTTTTGACGAATCTGTGGTGGTGCTTCCTTCCGACAAAACCCGCTCATTCCGAAACCGATTTTTGATAGGAAACGAGTGTCGCCCGTTCATTGAGCGGTTGACTGACACCCGTCAATCGGTAACCCATCTTCTCATAGAAATAACAGTTACGTGTCTCTTCGCGAATCGTCCGCAGTTCCCATGTCGTTGCAGCCGGATACGCTGTTTCAACGAGCTGTAATGCGCGTTGGGCGATTCCTTCACCTTGACGGGCTGGATCTAAGAACATCGGACTGATCGCGTAGCGACTCGGTGCTTTCGCAACGACACAAATCCCGCCGACGACGACATCGTCGACGATGATTTGATGAAACGTACTGCTCGGATGCGTGATCCGGTGAATGACACGATCGATCGATTCGTTCGCCGGATTCGTTGCAAAATCTTGATACCGCTCAAGCGTTTCTGAAAACGCCTTGATTTGAAGCGTATGAAGCTTCGCAGCGTCTGCAAGAGACGCTGTCTGTAATTGAATGTCCACTGAACCTCTTCCTCTCTTACCGGAACCACTCCCAAAATGGTGTGCCTTGCGCGACGATCAAGTAGTCGAGCCATCGCTCGAAGCCGAACGGCATTGCGTCTTCTTCCCATTCCTCGAAATTAAGAAATTCCCCACTCCAGATCCGATTTCCTGCCGGGCGATTCATCTCGTAGACGATCCACTCCCCGTCTGGTCCTGCGCCGATCGCTAAGAAGTTTTCGGGACATTCCCAAATCTCGCTATACGTCAGGCAATCCTCGATTGAAAAGAGTTCGAATCCATCGTTGTAGGATAACGTCTCGTGCTGAAACAGCTTCGCCCCGTTATGTTGACGTAAGAACGCCTGATAGTCGTCTGCCGTCCACGCAGGTAACAGCGCGAGCTGTTCGTCCGTCGCTCCTCGGTTAAAGATGAAACGTTCTCGGGCAACATATCCTTCTTCTTTTTGGACCTGTAACAAACCGTCGACGAGTCGACCTTTTAATGCTTCTAATGCAATCATGTTCTTCTCCTTAACAATATTCTTTCGTTGGTGTGAACGAGACACCGACATCGTGTCCGCCTAGCTGAACATCCCCTGCTCCTTGTAGCGGTTCAGTTCGCACGGAGGATAAGGAAAGGTGTTTGAATAACAAAGGCTCAAACGTCTCGACGATTGGTTGGAACGTCGCATCGACCGACAAGACGAGATCGATTCGTACGTCCCGCGATAACGCTTGTGCCTTTCGTTCCGACTGGATATAACGGACGAGCTCCCGCATCCAGCGTTCTTGCTCCAGTGTTTCCGTGATTCGTGTATCGAGCGTCACGGTGAGTCCACCACTCGTCGCAGCAGCAAAGCCCGTCTGGACGATTGGTTCGACGATGACGTCCGCTTGACGCACTTCGACTTCATCGCCTGATGTGGTTTGATAGATCAATCTTCCGGTCTCAAGCAAGTCGGAAGTCTCCTGTACAGACAATTGTTGTAGCCATTGATGGATCGCGTTCGCTTGCTGTGCGAATTTCGCTCCGGCTACGCGGAAGTTCAGTTTAAGACGGAACTGTGTCGTCGCTTGCGTCGTCGGGACGATTTGGACGTCTTTTACATTCAGTTCCTCTTGGATGATTGCCGTATAGTCCGACCACGAAAAGGTTTCACTCGATTGGACGCTTAAGCTAGCAAGCGGTTGTTTGACTTTTAAGGCGTGCGTATTACGCACCTGTCGTCCTAACTCGACGACAGAGACAACCTGTGCCATTTCGTATTCCAGATCAGGTCGGAGCATCGATCGATCGGCAACCGGATAATCCGCTACATGCACGCTCATTCCTGTCAATCGTTGATAGACATCATCGGCAAGGTACGGCGTGAACGGAGCGAGTAGTCGTGCCGTCGTCGAAAGTGCGAAGCGGAGTGTCGTATACGCGGCTTGTTTTTCTTGCGACCAATCAGCTTGCCAGAAACGTTCTCGAGAACGGCGGATGTACCAGTTACTGATCTCATCGACGAGTTGCGCAAGACTCCGTGCTGCTTGAGTCAATTGATAATCGTCCATCGCATCCGTCACGTCTTGCGTCGTCTGATGGACACGCGAGAGCAACCATTCGTCGAGACGCGTCCGTTTTTGCGGACGTGAGCCATCAAATCCGTCCAGCTTGGCATACGTCAGATAGAACTGGACGGCATGATCCAGTGTATCGACTAATTTTGATTTTGCTTCTTGGACGATCCGCTCAGCAAACCGTTTCGTACTCCACGGACTGCTGTCGACGAGTAGCGCCCAGCGTAAGCTATCAGCACCATATGCTTCGATTAACGCCACCGGATTGAGGGCATTCCCGCGACTCTTCGACATCTTCTGTCCGTTCTCATCGAGGACGTGACCGAGTGCGAGGACACGCTTATAAGCAGGCTGTCCCGTGAAGAGTGTCGAGATTGCTTGCAAACTGTAGAACCAGCCCCGTGTCTGATCGATGCCTTCGATAACGACATCGGCTGGATAGCGGTTAAGCGTCTGCGTCCGTGACGGATAATGCTGTTGCGCGAACGGCATCGCTCCGCTATCAAACCAGACATCGATGACTTCGGGTGTCCGGTGCATCACTCCCTGACACGTCGGACACGAGACCGATAACGCATCAACGTATGGTTTATGCAACTCGACGGATTCCGTCGATGTCGTCGTCCGGTGCAACAAGTCAGCCTTGTTTTTTGGAACGAACGTCGTGTCACACGCTTCACACTCCCAGACGTTCAGTGGTGTACCCCAGTAGCGATTACGACTGATGTTCCAGTCGACGAGTTGCTCGAGGAACTTCCCGAACCGTCCTTCCTTGACGTGATCGGGGTACCACGTCACAGATGCATTGTTCGCAAGGAGTTGTTCCTTGACGGCCGTCGTCTCGATGAACCAGTTGTCTTGTGCGTAATAGAGCAGTGGCGAGTCACATCGCCAACAATGCGGATAGCTGTGCGTATAGCGTTTTTTCGCAAACAAGCGTCCCTGTTCAGCGAGCAGCTGGATGATCGCGACGTCTGACTCCTTGACGGATCGACCAACGAGTGGTGGAACGGCATCCGTGTAACATCCAGCAGCATCGACGACATTAACGAATGACAGACCGTTTTCCCGGACGACCCGGTAATCTTCTTCCCCGTACGCTGGAGCAAGATGGACAAGTCCGGTTCCGCTCGTTGCTTGGACGAAGGACGCCCCGACGACCGTATGACCATTCTCTGGCGTCACGAAATCAAACGGTGGTTCATAACGCAAACCGACGAGTTCCGCACCGAGCTGTTCGGATACGACCTCGACGGATTCCGAGAACAGTTCAGCGACTAACGCTTTAGCGACAATGAATCGCTCTCCTTCGAACGCTACTGTGACATACGTCAATTCCGGATGAACCGCCACCGCGACGTTTGCCGGTAACGTCCACGGTGTCGTCGTCCACGCTAGTAGAAATGTCTGTTCCATGCCGACGATCGGGAGTTTGACCGTCGCCGATAAGTCCGTCACGTCCTGATAGCCTTGCGCGACTTCATGGGAACTGAGTGACGTCTGACAGCTCGGACAATACGGTGATACACGATGTCCCTTCGTCAACCATCCTTTGTCATGGATCGTCCCGAGAATATGCCAGACGCTTTCGATATACTCGTCCTCCATCGTCACGTAAGGGTCATCCATGTCGACCCAGTAGCCGAGTTTTTCCGTGAAGGCACGCCACTGTGTTTCATAGGAGAAGACACTTTCCTTACAGCGTGCGATGAATGCTTCAACACCATAGTCTTCGATCGCTTGTTTGCCGGAGATGCCGAGTTGTTTCTCGACCCCGAGTTCGACCGGTAGTCCATGTGTATCCCAGCCAGCTTTTCGTTCGACCCGGAATCCTTGCATCGTCTTATAGCGGGCGACGGTATCCTTGACGGTTCGTCCGAGTGCATGACCGACGTGGGGTAAGCCGTTCGCGGTCGGCGGTCCTTCGTAGAATACGAATTCCGCTTCCGTGCGTTGTTCAATCGATCGTGCGAAGACTTGGTCTTGTTTCCATCTGTTGCGGACACGCTCCTCGCGTTGTTGTACGGTTTCTGCTTGATTTTGTGACGTCATCTCTTGTTCGCTCCTTTGTCGGTAACTAAGAGAATACAAAAAAGTCCGCCCCCTTTGACAGGGACGGACTTCACCGCGATACCACCCATATTCCGCCGAGAATGCTTATTCTCGACAGCACTTAGTTGCACACTATCATGCGCATTCCATGTAACGGTGGACACCCGGTCACGCTTACTGAATGGTTCAGCGTGACTTCTCAGAGAGGATCTTCATGATTGATCTGGCTACCGGCTCTCAGCAATCCCGGTTTTCTGTAAGGCAGAGGGACAATCATTACTCTTTCTCGTCAACGAAATGATATGCTCTTGTTGTGGAGAATCTTACCATATGACTTAAAGACTGCACAACAGCTTTATACATTTTCTTGCAAAGGAGTTTTTTTGAATGTTACATACTTTCCCAACGCTTAAAACGAACCGTCTCGTCTTACGCGAAGTGTTACCCGAAGATGCTACGAGTGTCCTCGCCTATTTATCAGACGAACAAGTCGTCAAACAGATGGGGCTCGACCCCTTTCAATCAGAAGCAGACGCGCTTGAAGAGATTGACTGGTACGCTTCGATTCGTCGCGATGGCACGGGTATCCGGTTCGGGATCGCGTTACAAGAAGACGATGTCATCATCGGCAGTTGCGGATTCTTGAATCAGTCGGCACGCCATCAGCGGGCAGAACTTGGTTTTGAGTTGAATCCTGCCTATCAGGGACAAGGCATCGCGAAAGAAGCAGCACTTGCAGTCATCACATATGGGTTTGAGAAGCTCTCTTTAAATCGTATCGAAGCACTTGTCTTACCAGCAAATACTGCTTCACACCAATTGCTTGAACGGCTTGGATTCCAGCGGGAAGGGTTGCTTCGTCAATATGAGAAAACACGTGGTCAGTTCGATGATTTGTATATGTACTCGATTTTGCGGAGTGAGTGGTCTGTCAAAGATCTCACTTTAGGTTCTTCGACTCTAACTCTTTGATCCGTCGGTAGACTTCTTCTACTTCTGATTGCGCAAACCAAGCATCGGGATGCTTTTCAAACATCAACAAATTGATGTACCATTCGATGTTATCAGGATCTAGTTCGACTGCTTTTTTTGCATGGAATAAAGCGATTACGCAAGCTCCCTCGAGATGGCAAAGTGGATGTAGCATCAATGAAGATGTCAAATCATGTATCTCGCTCGATTCGTGGTGTTGGAGTAAATAATTCATAAAGGCATATATCGTGAGATGAAACGTATCAAACCCTGCACTAAGAATCATGTTGAATTGCTCTTCTTTTGTTAACTCTAAAAATAGTTTCGCTGCTTTCTCGAAATCCATCTCAGCAATATGTTTCCTTAATCGGTACTCTAATTCTGTCACGGTGATTCCCTTCCTCCATAAAAAATCGCTGTTAATTGGCACTTGCACTTTTACACGAGTCGTCTCTCCCAGTAATGTATCTAACATCCATTGCAGAAGATCGACTGCCATTCCTTTTCATCGATAGGATCGTGCCTTTAGGAATTCAATGATCGGCAACAGTGTCAGTCCGATCGCGAACAAGACGATCAATAACAGATTCGCTGATTCATGCAAAAAGTAATCGAGACAGATGAATCCAAAAATCAGGACGATCAGAATTTTGTAGCTAACGAGCCCACTCTCCGTCGTAATCTTTTCTCCAAGTTCATCATTCGGTGTCGGTCGACTGTCTTCTCCTGAACGTGCCCACGTAAAATACGAGAAGAACATGATCAACAAAATCGCCAATTGAACAATCGAGAAGAACGTTACGTTGTTTTCGATGATCATACTAATGATGGTAAGACTCGCCACTATCACGAGCGTTACTAAAAATAAACCCGTTTTTTTCTTAGACATCCCATTCCTCCTGTTCTGAAATGAACAGATGATCGACTTGTGTCTGCAATACTTTGGCGATATTAAACGCTAATTGTAAAGTCGGATCATACTTGTTGTTTTCAATCGCATTGATCGTCTGCCGACTGACCTGACAGCGGTCAGCCAGTTCTTGTTGCGATAATTTTGCCGCTAGACGTCGCTCCTTAATGTGGTTTCTCATGTCCATTCCTCCACGACGTGTCAAATTCTTTTTACATCTCTACTGTAATGAAATTCCATCCTCATGTCAAAAACATTTGACACGAAAATCATTAAAAAACACGTTCTGATGCCCAGAACGTGTCGTATATGATAGCTCAACCTCGTGGTGGAAATGGATCGTGTCCGTAGGAATCTTTTTCGCGAATCTGCCCTTCTTTGTTATGAATGACAAGCTCCGTCTTCTGTTTTTTCGCAATCCGACGCCCTTCTGCAATCGCTTCTTTCTGTGTAGCAAATCGCTTTGTTGCTCGAGTCGCACCAGCAGCTATCACTTGATAGCCACCTTTAGAATGTGGCGTGACATGTTGCTCTCGTTTCATCACGTGACCTCCATTTCCTTAATCTATTTCATCTTAATGACACTATTTTAAAGTGCGGTTGCCTCTTCACTTGAATTTTCTACTAGCCTCTCGGGGGATGCAGTATACTAAAAGAAACGTTTGTTGCCTCGAAAGGAGTTGATATCGTGAATCATTTCGTCTGGCAAGTCCGGTTTTTACGCTTTATCGTCTTCGGTATCATCTTCAGTCTGTTCGGTTTAGCTGGTCTTGGTATCCCACTTGTCTGGCATGGTATCACGAAAAACTTGTTACTCGAGCGACCTGGCTACAGTGTTCTATTGACCGCATACCTTATCTTCATCCCGACTCTTTTGATTTTATTCCATGCGCTCCGAATCCTTCGATATATGTCGATGGCTCCTCCGGCTTTTCCACTCATCACTGCTTCCATTCAATCGATGAAATTGTCTTTTTATATCGTTGCTATTTTAACGGCATGTCTCTTTCCCGTCTTTTTCTATATTGGTCAGATTGACGACGCGCCTGGTCTGATTATCATCGGAATGGGTTTGATTCTTACTCCGTTGACAATCGGAACGCTACTTGCCTGTATCCAACAATTATTATTACGCTATGTGTTGCCGATGAAATCCTAACGTGAACGACCGAAAAACAAGTGCTCATGATTGTTTTTGTCATTCTAGCCGTTGCTTTTCCTACCTAGCACTTTGTTCAATCTCGCTCCTAAGAGCGGGATTTTTTAATTCGCGTCACATTGATGGCTATCCTGATGTCCCTGTTTCAACAGAATCTTCGATTGACAACGTAGACATGTCATCAATCGAAATGTGGCTTTTTTTGTGCTGACCGCGTGTCTTCGTAATTCATTTTCATATACATGTCTTGCCTTGATTCGATGATCAACTTCACTTTCCATCTCAATCCCTCTTCCCTCAACTTGTATTTTTTTCTATCTAATATGTGCCCTGAATCATTCTTAATAAATCCTTTTTTAAGAAAAAACGGTTTTTCTTACGACCTTTTATAAAAAAATCGTCAAAAGGTCCTGTTTAATATGTATTTTAACGACCGATAAATGAATTACAGATAGAAAATATGAGTTGAAAGGACGGTTGCATGTGAAAAACACAACCAAGAACCATTCCATCCGAACACGTCTTTTAGTAATGATCAGTTTGATTTTGATTGCCTTTTTTGTTTTTAGTAGTCTGGCCTTATACTTCAATACGAAACAAACTGCGGTCTCAACGCTGAAAGCGACCGCCGAAAAGGACGCGCTTCGCATCAGCAAAACATTCGACACAGTGGCTTATAGCGAATTCCTACAATCGCCTGTCGCGTCCGAGCAGTATGAAACCCTACGGAATCAACTTGATACCTTACGTAAACAAAACGGACTCTTGTATACATACACAGCACGCATCGACCAAAACAAGGTCCGTTTGCTGATTGACGGTCTCCCTAAGAAAGATGCCGCAAAGATTAATGAACCGGCGAGTGGCGCAAAAGTTACTGACATGAAGGACGTATTAAATGGTGGAACACACGCGACGGACATCATTGATGATCCTGTATATGGACAGTATATGAGTGTCTACGTTCCGTTAAAGGATGCGTCTGGTCAAATCATCGGAATTCTTGGCGTCGACATCGCTGCGAAGGAAATCGATGCCCTCACAACAGAATTATTAAAACAAAATGCTCCGATTTTCATTGGACTTTTACTTCTTCTGTTAACGGCCACACTCATATTGCTCTACATCGTCCTCGGTCGAAAGTTACGTCCGCTCGAGACGTTACAGAAAGTCGCTGCCTTGATTGCCGAGGGACGACTGGATCAGGCAAAACAGACGTTGACCGATTTGACGATTGCTTCGAAAGACGAAATCTATGCGCTTGCGATCTCGATTCGTGATATGAACGAGATGCTGCGGACGATGATTGTCGACATCAAACAGACTGCTACCCTCGTCTCGACGACGAGTCAATCGATCGACCAAAGTACGTCGGAAGTACTCGACGGTTCTGAGCAAATCGCTCATACGATGTCGGAAATCGCGACCGGAACCGAAAGTCAGACCCAAGTCACGCTTTCATTGAATGATGAGATGAATCGGTTCGCAACATTGATCGAGACGACGAATCAATCTGGTGTCGAAATTCAAGGAACGACGGAGCAGATGGCAACACTGACACGAGTCGGACGGGAGCAAATGTCCGCTTCCGTCGAACAGATGCGTCACATTCATCAGCACGTCACGCAATCTGCTGAACAGATTGATCTACTGAAACAGCAATCATCAGATATCCAAACGCTCGTCGGTATCATCCGCGGTATTTCCGAGCAAACGAATCTACTCGCCCTTAATGCCGCAATTGAAGCAGCACGGGCGGGGGAACAAGGCAAAGGATTCGCTGTCGTTGCGACCGAGGTCAAGAATCTTTCGAGCCATGTCGCTAGCAGTGTCAGTGAGATCGCAACGATCGTCACGTCAATCGAAGCCAGTGCGCAGCAGATGCAACATAGCTTTAAAACGACGGTCGAAGCAACAGCAGCCGGTGAACAGATCGTCCTCGATACGGATACGACGTTCGAACGATTGACGGATCAAGTCATGCACGTCTCAACGGCAACACAGCAGATGACGCAACAGATGGAAGACGTCTTGCAGGCAGAACGGTTCATTCGCAATGCCTTGACGGAAATTGCCGCTGTCGCGGAAGAACATACGGCGAGTAACGAGGAAGTTGCCGCTGCGTCTGAAGAGATGATCGCGACGATCACGACGCTCCATACGCTCGTCGGCGATTTGAACGACCGGACAGAACACTTAGAACAAGAAGCCCGTCGATTTGAGATTTAATCTTTCATTTGTTCTTTTCTAGTTCTCACTCTATACTGGTGTGAACTTACATATGAAGGAGTCGAACCAAATGTCCCATTATGATGTCATCATCGTCGGTGCCGGTTCCATGGGGATGGCAGCCGGCTACTATCTCTCACGAACCGATCAAAACATCTTACTACTAGACGCCCATAATCCTCCGCATGATCAAGCGAGCCATCATGGCGAGACACGGATCATTCGCCATGCCTACGGGGAAGGTGAAGCTTATGTGCCGCTCGCCTTAGCCGCGCAACGCTTGTGGTATGAGTTAGAACAGATCAGCGGTCGGAGTCTGTTTCTGAATACCGGAGTCTTAAACGCTGGTCACCGCTCGTCCCGTTCGATGCAGACGATCATCAGGAGTGCAGCGCAATATGATTTACCGCTTGAGATCCTGACGGCTGACGAAATGAGAACGCGCTGGTCCGGCTTAACGATGCCCGACGAGTATATCGGTTGTTTTGAACCGACGTCCGGTGTGTTGAAGTGCGAGGATTGTATTGAAGCATACCGCGATCTTGCTGTCGCGAACGGTGTCGACATCCGGACGAATGCGAAAGTGACGACGCTTACCGCCCACACTCATGGTGTGGACGTAACCGTCGGAACAGACACCTACTCAGCTGACGCGTTAATCGTCGCAGCCGGTGCCTGGTCTGGTCCGTTGCTCGAACAGACTGGACTCTCCTTACCGCTGCGCCCTATCCGTAAGACGTTCGCCTGGTTCGAAGCAGCGGAAGAGGTATTCAATGACGCGGTGTTCCCTGCCTTCGCCTTTGATACACCCGCCGGTTATTATTACGGTTTTCCAAGTATCGCTCAAGCCGGTCTGAAAATCGGACGCCACGACGGCGGCATCCCGGTTGATCCGAATCAACCACGCCGTCCTTTCGGTCAAGAGACGGGTGATCCGGCTGATTTACGACAGTTCACGAATACGTTCATGCCCTCAATCGATACTTTAGCTCACGGCAAACCGTGTCTCTATACGATGACGCCAGACGAAGATTTCATCATCGATTTGCATCCGGACTATCCGCACATCGCGATCGCCGCCGGCTTCTCCGGTCACGGATTCAAGTTCAGCAGCTTAGTCGGAAAAGTACTCAGTGAATTGATCATGGAACGATCGACGACCGAACCGATCGGACCGTTCGCGATTAAGCGATTTAAATAATTGAACACATGAAACGATAAAGACCGGCAACGAAAATGCGTTGTCGGTCTTCTGTATCAACGGTATGATGTCACACCGATTCATTCGATTCTTGCTGATTTTTTGCAGCTAGCTTTTCACGCTGTTTTTTCTCATCCTCAGTCCACCAGCCGTGGATCAGTAATACGAGTCCAAGGATCAATGCACCGATTGGAAAGTATGTTAAGTAGTATTCGCCAAGATTTTCTCCTAGAAACTCTGGTGATAACTCAACATACGCACGAAACATCTGAACGATGAAGAATAAGAAAAAGCTTGTAATGAGTGCATATGTACCATAGCGATAACTTGTATTTTTCATATGACGACTCCTTTCTAAAACATACTCTAATCTAAATCATTCAAGGAATACATCAAATTCCCTCTTTTTACATTATCATTTTTAAGAATGTTTCCAAAAGCATGATAAGATAGTTTTAGAATCGATTGAACGAAGGAGTGAAACACGTCGTGAACTTTAACTTATTCAAAAATCATGTCCGGTTTAAGATTGCACTTGAATTAATTGATCGCGAAGACGGTTTATCAATCATGCAACTGAATCAACGCTTAACGGATGTACCGCAGTCGACCTTATACCGGCAAGTCAATGCGATGATGGACGATCAGTTGTTGAAGGTCGTCGCAGTCCAGCGTGTTGGAAAAGTCGAAGAGAAGATCTATGCCTTGAACACAAGCGGCTATCAAATCAGCGAAGCAGACTGGAACAGTGCGACGTACGATGAAAAAGTGAACTTCGTCTCGTTCTACTTCATGTACGTCTTGCAGCAGTACCAGACGTACTTCGAACAGACAGTTCAAACGCAAGGTCAGGACCATTCGACGTTCTCGATCGCGAAATTGCAACTGACGGATGAAACCTTCAACGATTTCCAACAGGACATGCGAACATTGCTCGAAAAATATCATCACCTAGAGACAGAAGACCAGGCAACTGAACGGACCGTCTCACTCGTCATCTTGCCGTAAACACGCTCCGTTTCTAGAAGCGTATTTTCACCAAACTGAAACGAGACAACATTGCGAGGGAGAGAAAATAGACCCCATGAAACGGATCAAAGAAAATCTTGATGCAATTGTGCTGGATACGTTGAACGTAAAAGCAGAACAGATTCTAAAGATTGGTGAAGGAGCTTGGCACACTGTATATAAGTTAAAGAGAGTAGATGATCAAGACCTTGTGATTCGCATAAAAAAGAATGAAGCTTATGGGGAGTTGCAACAGATTGATAAACAAGAGCTGACTACAGAGTATGAGTCTACGAAAGCTTACTATTTACATGCCAATACAAGTGACCAAAATGTCTGTCCTGACTTTTATCAGTATTTTATTGAAGATGACACAGTATTTACAGTAGAAACGTTCATGGGTCGTGGAACGGATTTATTGTTACTCGATCAGAATAAAGCCCATTCTTACGGTAAGAAATTAGGGAGAATTTATCACAATATACACAACCAGAAAACCTCTATTGTTGGTTTCGGGGAACTGCACTGGCAAGGGGAAACTTTACAAGGTAGTGATTTAAGAAACGAGGATAAATTATGGCAGGATGAAAATGAACACGTCTTAACCGCCTTAAATACTCTCATCCACTCTAATCTTTGCTTTGATAAAGAAAAAGTCAGTCAGCATATTCATGCTTTAATTGAAAATAGACGAACTCAGGTTCAAAACATCTCGCTCGTGAATCAAGATGTAACACCAGAAAATTTAATTTTAAGTGATAAACACATTGCAATCATTGATCCGTTTCCAAGATTGGATTTTGATTTGAAATATGCGGCTTACTTCGTTTTTTGTTACAAATTTCTGCTACCAGCCTTTTCAAATGCACCACGATACATAAAGCAAGCGTATCAAGAAAAAAATAATGTTCTTAACAAAATCGCTGACGGATTCATAAGTGGATATTGCTTTAACGTGGTTGGAGACGAACGCACCACTCAAATTCAACGATTACTGGATGAATATACATTATGGATATTGCAAGAAGCGTATGAGCACTACGATATTCTACATCAGCCTCAACTCACTCATAAAACAACGCAACAGATGGGAAATCGAGAAATGATCACTGCTCGGTTACATCTATGCCTCGAAGAATTAGAAAAATGGTGTACGGAATCAGAGTAGAGGCTGACGTAAACTTTAGTCTCTACAAAGATAAAAAGAATGATGCTTTACACACCACTCCTATAGGAAAAGCGCATTTTTGCGCTGTCAGAGACAAACAAGCCAGTTTTCCTGCTTGAATGAAGCAGGAAAACTGGCTTGTGCCTCGCCTGAGGAAAGGGCGTGAGAAAACAAATCATTCTTCTTTTGAGATAGCTTTTTTTATGTATCGCACTTGGTTTCGTCATATGGAAACAAGAGATGATGTATCGAGTTCTTCACTTTCAATTACGATCGCTGTTAACCCCGTATCCGTCTTCGTTTCATGCCATTCTCCTTGATTCCAAAACACGGCTTCCCCACGCTGAACATTTATGTAGTCATCCGTTTCCCCTCTTACAAAGCCCTCACCCTCTACAATTAATAGAAGTTGCGGCACGACAGCCTGGTGATAACCGACCACGCCATCCTTCTCTAAATGGATGCATCCGATGTGCGTCACTTTTTCAGTTTGCATGATTCGCGACATCACAAAGTTCGAATCAAATTTCGTGATCTTCTTACCAACCTCTTTTTTGAATTGATAAATCTGCATATAAGCCTCCTTAAAATCATGATTCGTTTATAGTTCGTCTTTCATTTAAACTATTTGATTCAAATCTCATTTGGAAAATTTTGATAAGAGAAGTTTATCATAGCTCTAACTGATTGAGAACTAACGATGATTCGTCCATGGCATTGACTTTTCTATTTTCATTATTGATAATGGTAATAGAAAAGGAGGGTTTTTCATGAACACAGATTTCTCTGCCTTATCACACATCGACTGGGAACGATTCCTGCCCCTATTATTGATTTACATCTCCATCAACCTGATTCTACTCAGCTGCGCCTGTATCGATTGGTTTAGACGGAAGGACCGGATCGCGACACCGACTACTTGGTTATTGATTATTCTCCTCGTCCAGCCGATTGGCTCGATTCTCTACTTCGTCCTCGGAAGGAGGATGACAGCATGATTCAGATTTCTCATCTCCAGCTTTCACTTCAAAGACGTCTTATCCTAGACGATATTTCCTTTACGATTCACGAACATGAATGTCTTGGACTGATTGGTCCGAATGGTGCCGGAAAGACGACACTCCTGAAATGTCTGAGCGGCATGATCGAGAGTGACCGTGGTTCCATCACGATGTCTTCGCGCTCCATCCGTCAAAACCAGCAATCGATCGGCTACTTATCACAACAGACCGACTTTAAGCCTTGGATGACATGCGAACAATCATTACGTTTTTTCGGTCGCTTGTCAGGTCTCGATCGCGCAACGTTAAATAAGCGGATTCCGAACGTTCTAAATGAAGTTGGACTCCACGATCAACAAGCAGAAGTCATCGAACGCTTGTCCGGCGGGATGCGCCAACGTCTCGGAATCGCCCAAGCCATCTTACATGAACCGATATTTTTGATTCTCGACGAACCGGCTTCCGCCCTTGATCCGAGTGGTCGACATGATATCAATCAATTAATCCTCCGCTTAAAGAAACGGATGACGATCATCGTCTCAACGCACCTCTTAGAAGACGCAAAGACGTGTTGCGATCGCTTCCTCGTCATTAAGCACGGAAAATTGTTAGGTCCACTCGACAATCAACGCAACGTGGATCAATATCGGATTCAAGTCGAGACGCTTACAGCTGCCCCGTCTTTTTCTGCGACACTATTTCCACGAGTCGAGATTGATCGAATCAACCCGTGCTGCTATCAGTTCTCCGCACAGCAGCCGCTTGACCTCTCACAGTTAGCGACCACTCTGATTCAGCTAGGATGGTCGATTGCTTCGATTGCCTATCAACCGATTGGACTCGAGGAACGGTTCCTCGACATGGTGGCAGACGTATGAGGACCTTTTATACACTGACATGGACCGAGTGGTTGGAAGCATGGAAAGAATGGAAAATCGTCTGGTTACCGCTGTTCTTCATTGCCCTCGGTGTGACACAACCGTTGCTGTTGATGTACATGGATGTCTTACTCGCACACGTCGGAAATGCAGACGGAATCATCGTCGATCCGAATCGTCCTACTCCGCAACCGCTTGACGTTTTCAGCGCAACGATTCACGGACAGTTCAATCAGCTCGGCTTGATTGTCCTGATCATGAGCCTCATGGGACTGCTTGCTTCAGACCGACAAACTGGCATGCAGGATTTCATTCTGACGCGCCCTGTCTCCCGGAATGTTTATCTGCTGTCGAAATGGTTCAGTCACGGGATGATCAGTCTATTCGGGATTTTGATCGGCGCACTCACGTCCTATTGTCTGACCGTCTATTGGTTCGGATTCCTTTCGCCGATGCTTGCGCTACGCATCATTAGCGATTTTAGTCTTTGGACGTTATTCGTCGTCGGTCTGACACTACTGATCAGCACCTTTTTGCGACGTGCTGTTCCAATTGGTATCCTGTCGCTCGTCGTTTCCTTACTACTTGTTGCACTTCCTTCGCTAATGCCAGATGTATTATTTTTCACGCCTGGTGCGCTTCTGTCGCTTCCATCGAACACGTCGTTTTTTTCTTCGTCCCATCTAATCGGTGTCGCTTCTTGTCTCGTTTGGATTACCCTAACAATTGGCTGGTCTGGTCTTCGGTTTCGAAAAACGCCTTACTAATCCTGCTCTACAATAAAAAAGGATAACGGAGCCGTTCAGCCGTCCGTTATCCTTTGTTTGATTGTGTCTTTCGAATCGTTCGTTGCCTTGGATGCACGGCAAGCTTTGCTTGGCGCATCCGTTCAACGGCAGGATCCGTCGCAGCATCAAATGCAACTAGACTCGGGTAATGCCCGACGAGGCGTCCTTGCTCTAAGATCGCGAAGCTGTCGCAAAGTTGCTCGGCAGCTTTAATGTCATGGGTGATGAAGACATATGTTAACCCGTGTAGCCGCTTCAAGTCAGCTAACAATGCAAGAATCAATCGTTTGTTGACCATGTCGAGGCTACTGACTGCTTCGTCTAACACGATCAGACGTGGTTCAGCAGCAATCGCTCGCGCAATCGCGATTCGCTGAAGTTGGCCGCCACTGAACTGCGCCGGATATTTCGTCAGATCCGTCGCCTTGAGCCCGACTTGTTCAATTAGCGTGACGAGACGCTGTTGCCGTGCTTCACCCTTTAAACGAATGAAATTATCAAGCGGTTCGGCGATGATATCGGCAGCCGTAAGCTTCGGATTGACCGCAGCAAACGAGTCCTGGAAGACGACTTGGACGTCACCTTGAAATGGTCGTTTTGTCGCGTGGCGATCGACACCATTGAACCAAATCGTTCCGGTCGTTGGGCGTTCGAGTCCGAGCAACAATCGTCCGAGCGTACTTTTCCCAGCACCACTCGACCCGAGCAATCCGAGACAGCGTCCCGCTTCAAGCGTCAATGAGACATCGTGTAAGACGGTCTTTGCTGGTTGAAACCGGCGTTTATAGACGTGTGAGACTTGATCGATCTGCAAGAGACTCATCCGAACGCCTCCCTTCCTAGATGCTGTGCAAGAAGTGACTGAGTATACGGATGTTGCGGTCGATCAAACAATTCAAAAACATCTGCTCGCTCAACGATTCGTCCTTGCTGCATGACGAGGACATCGTCTGCGAGTTCGGCGATCACACCGAGATCGTGTGAAATGAGTAAGATCGCCGTTCCGTAAGTCGCCCGCATCCGTTCGAGTAATTCAAGAACCGTCTTTTGATTAAAGACATCAAGCGCCGTCGTCGGTTCGTCGGCAATCAAGACGCTTGGGCGCAAGGCAACGGCTAAGGCAATCATGATCCGTTGCAACATCCCGCCACTCAGTTCGAACGGATATGCTTTGAGCAACCGGGCAACGTCGGTCAGATTGACTTCTTCGAGTGCCGTCATCGCTTGTTGTTTTGCTTCACGTTTTGAACAACGCGTATGGGTCTGAATCGTCTCGATCATCTGGTGCCCGATCGAATAGACCGGTGTGAAGGCACTCATCGGATTTTGCATGATGAACGCAATCTCATCGCCCCGAATCGTTCGCACAGCGCGTTCTGATAAGGATTGAATTGATGTTCCGTTCAGTCGAATATCGCCAGTGACGTCTGTCGTCTGTGGATTAAGCAGACGCATCAAGGCGAGACTCGTCACCGTCTTTCCGCAACCACTCTCTCCGACAAGACCAAGAATCTGTCCAGCTTGAATTGAGAACGTCACACTTTCGATCAATGTTACTTGTTGTTTCGTATGGACGGTCAGACCGTCGACAGCTAAGATCGGTTCGATACGGGCACCTCCTCTCATTTCATCGTTTTTGACACACCGAATCGTTCTGCTAACTGTTCTCCTACTAGGTTAAAGCTGATGATGACGAGCATGATCGCAAGTCCCGGATAAATCATCAATTCCGGATTCGTCCGAATGTACGATTTTCCTTCGTGAATCATCGCTCCCCACTCGGCTGTCGGTGACTGAACACCAAGCCCGAGGAACGACATCGCCGAGATATCCATGATTGCCCAGCCCATCTCTAGCGTTCCGATGACGAGCAGCGGCGGTAAGATGTTCGGCAGGATGTGCGTCCGGATGATTTTCCACGAAGACGAACCATTGACGCGAGCAGCGGCGATGAACGCTTCCGTCTTCAGCGTCATGACCATTCCGCGGAACATTCGCGCGTAGTAGACCCACTGGACGAGCATCAAGGCGATGATGACTTGCTTAAGACCTGGACCGAAGATACCGACGAGACCGAGGACGAGAATCAAACTCGGAAATGCCATCACACCGTCACACAGTCGCATCAAGAGTTGGTCGACCCAGCCGCCACGGTAACCGGCAAGTGTTCCGACGAACAGTCCGATTGCGAGCGAGGCGATGAAAATCAACACGGCACAGCCGAGTGAAATCCGCGCGCCGTAAATCAAACGCGACAAGAGACAGCGTCCGAGTTGGTCGGTTCCGAGCGGATAGGCTGACGACGGACCATGGAGCTTTTGCGTCAAGTCGACGAGGTTCGGATCATGCGGCGCGATCCATGGCGCGAATAACGCAATGCCTGCCATACCGATTAAGACGAGGGCACAGAGATAAAGAAGCGGCGTATACCGCGACCGGATCATCGTTGCTGGAAGTGGAGTATTCATACCGTCCCTCCTTTTTTCGCTAGGCGTGGATCGAGCACGGCTTGAATGATGTCGACGAGCAAACTGCTACCGATGAAGACGAGGGCCGCGAGAAAGACGTAGCCTTGGATGACCGGCATATCCCGATCAAAGATTGCTTCAATGAAGTAGCGACCGAAGCCTGGCCACGAGAAGACGGTCTCGACGATGATCGTTCCCGTCAGCAACTTCCCGAGGTTCATCCCAAGACCCGTGATCATCGGTGGAATCGCCATCCGGAGAACGTGTTTCCCAAGAATCCGTCCTTCCTTTAAGCCACGTGTCCGGGCAAACAAGACGTACGGTTCATTCAATGCTTCAATCACACTGCCACGGAGCAATCGTGTATACAAGGCAATCAACGGAAAGGCGAGCGTCAATGCCGGTAAGATCAAGTGCATCACACTTCCCGTTCCCCCGACCGGGAACCAATCCAGCTTTACGGCAAAGAAGAAGATGAACAGATACCCGAGCCAAAACGACGGGATTGAAGCACCGATGAAGGCGATTGCCCGACTGAGATGGTCAAAGAAGCCATTCTTCTTGATCCCGGCAAGGAACCCGAGCGGGATGCTGATGACGAGTGCGAGCAGTAGACTCGTCACTGCTAGCTCGACCGTCGGTGGTAAGCGAAGCAAGACATCTTTTAGGACCGGTTTGCCGGAAAGATACGATGTGCCGAAATCGAGCTGCGCCAAGCGGATGACGGCATCGAAGTATTGTTTGTAGAACGGTTGATCGAGTCCGAATTCTGCTCGTTTTGCAGCGAGCAGTTCATCCGTCGGTTGGATATGGGCAGCGGATAGATAGGCCTGTGCCGGATCAACTGGTGACAAATGAATCAACCCTGTCAGAATCAAGACAGCAAGTAACAAGATCGGGATGACGGATAATATGCGTTTGACGAGGAAGACCCCCATGTCATCCCTCCTTTACTTAATGCCGATTCGGGCAAATGGACTCTCATCCCGGTTCGCCGGGAACTGGAAGTTCGTCACGTCCGACTGATAGACCGCCATCTTCTTCAAGTACGAAATCGGAATCAATGCCCCTTGATCTTGGAGTGATGGCAGAATGTCGGCGTACATCTTCTGACGCTTCGTCTCGTCTGTCGTCTTCAAGACATCTTTGATCTCTTGCAACAGTTGTTCTTTATTCGGATAAGCCGAAATCGCTTCTTTGAAGCCGAAGCCATCCGTATCAATCAGGTTCACGAACGTATGCGGATCATACGGTGCACCGAAGTTGCTGTAGAAGTTGATGTCAAATCGGTTGTCTTTGAAGCGCTGGACTTGATCCGGTAATTCGACAGCTTCCGTCTTCAGCTCGACGCCGATTTTCGACCATTCCGACTGCAACGTTTCGGCCATCGCCTTTTGGACCTGCTCGGCCGCATCATACATCATCCCGATTTGCAGCGGTTGCCCGTCCTTGACGCGAACCTTTTCACCTTTCGGCAGTTTCCAACCTGCTTCATCAAGAAGACGATTCGCTTCCTTGACGTCATAATCCCGTTGCTTCACTTTCAGGTTCGACGTGTACGGCATGTTCGGTGGCAACAGGTAGTCAGCCGGTGCTTCTATTCCCGACGTGATCCCTTCGACGAGAGCAGCTTTATCAAACCCGTGCTGGAGCGCCTGGCGGACGCGTTCGTCAGACAGACGCTTATTTTTCGTATTCAAGACGAGGAGACGCGTCGCGACTGGTTCGGACATCTCTGTTTTGTAGGATTTATCCGTCTTCAACTGATTGAAGGCATCGATGCTGATCGCCCCTTCACCGTAAATCAGATCAACTTGTCCTTTTTCGAGTGCTAAGACACGTGTCTCTGCATCCGGGATGATGTCGACCTTGATGTGATCGATGTTCGGTTTCGGACCCCAGTAGTTCTTGTTGACCTTAAACGTCGCATACTGATCCGGTTTGTATTCGTCGAGCATCCATGGACCTGTTCCGACTTCTTTTTTGACACCCTTCGACGTATCCCCGTTTTCCGGGAATCCCGCTTCTCCGAGGAAACGGACCGGGCGGACGACCGCGAGCTCTTGGATCGTCGGGTAATAGGCTTCAGATAATGTCAGGCGGAACGTCTTCGCATCGACGGCTTCCGTCTTCTCGATTTTCGTGATGAAGCCAAGCCAGCTATGTAAGGCTTTTTGTTTGAGGATCGCGTCAAAATTCTTTTTGACGATCGCTGCGTCAAACATCGAACCGTCCGAGAACTTGATGCCGTCACGGAGCGTGAACGTATACGTTTTTCCGTCTTCAGAAATCTTCCAAGACGAGGCTAAGTATGGCTCGAGCTTTCCACCTTCTCCGTAGTGGACGAGTGGTTCATAGATCATTGACTGTGCGAACAGTTGTGATGGGTTATAAACGTGCGGGTTCATCGTTCCGACGTCGCGTGGCCACGCGAGCGTCAATGTATCTTTATCTTTTCGCTCTCCTGTCGACTCGCCCGGGTTCGAGCAGCCGATCAATAAAGATGTCAAAGACAGGATCGAGACGGTAGAAATCAGTAATTTTTTACGGTTAACGTTCATGGTAGGCAGAACTCCCAACTTGTATTGATAATCATTTTCAATTGTATGAGGGAAAGGGAAGGATTGTCAATGGATAATCTAGATGTTAACTGGACGTACAGGCGCTTTTTGACTGGATTTCCACGCTTAACTGAGTAACATTCTGTGTACGTCTCTTGTTTGTAAATAATTGTAATCAACTGTGTTAAACGGTATCCTAGTTTGTATGCTGCATTTCTTGTCTAACGAAATCAATTGCACGGAAAGGATGATAGGATGTCACGACTGGTTTCCTCCGTCTCGCTTGTTTTGCTCAGTCTGCTCTTAGTGCTCCCTTTACTGATGATCGATGGACTGATTTTATACGTCGGAGATGTGTCCTACGACTCGTTCGTTGGTTGTCTAGTGTTTCTCGTATGTTTCTATCTCGCTAGCCTGGTCGTCAGCGTCGTCTTCGACGGGATGATGCGTGCGCTTGGCGGACTGTTCAAGCGTCGTTTCTCGAACATACTGTTTGCTGTCGTGAACGGTTCCGTCAGTTTGAGCGTCTTACTTTGGATGGACCTCTACGTTGCGTCGATCACGATTTCTCTCGCGACAAAAGTCGTGCTGGTATCTGTACATACGGTATTGTTTTACCTGATTCATCAATCGAGCGATTCGACTGCTTCGTCTTCTGAAGGCAGCGCACAACATGAGCCAATCGTCCAAGAAGCCATCCGCTTGTTAGAAGATGTCGATCCCGTGACATGTGTCGAACAGTTATGTCTCAAGTACCCTGATCTTCCGAAAAAGGATATCATTCGGATCGTCTATCGTCTTCATGGCAACTAAAAAGACCTGAATGTTTCTGAGAAGATTCAGAAGCGTCAGGTCATTTTTTATTTCTTTCATTTCTTCGCCAACTCATAGAACTGATACGTATTCTTTCCTAACGACTTAGCGGCATATAGCGCGGCATCTGCCTGTTGTAACAAGGCTTGCAACTCTGGACGGTACTCACCGTCATACATCACGATCCCGATGCTCGTCGACACCCGGTAGTCCGTTTTCCACTCACTTAACGCGGTGACGATCTGCTCCGCAAGTCGTTCCCAGCCTTCCCTCGAATCAGCATGTCCAAAATGCAGAATGAACTCATCGCCTCCTAGTCGCACGGCTATCGCATCATCCTGTTCGCGGACGAATTGTCGCAAGCGTTGTGCGACTTCTTGCAGGACGATGTCCCCCGTCTCGTGTCCATAAACGTCGTTGACCTGCTTAAAGCCATCTAAATCAAGGAAGAAGACGGCTCCTGTCTGCCCGCGATGCTCCTCGAACTGTTTCGTTAAGTACCTCCGATTGTGCAGTCCTGTCAACGCGTCTTTCCAAGCATGACGCTCGAGCTCCAAGTAGTACAAAAACAACCGGACGATGCGTTGCAATAGCTGAATGTTCTTTTGCTCATACAAGCTGACCTGATTATTGATCGCACATAACGTTCCGAACGTCTCACCGCTCGTCAAGACGATCGGAATACCTAAATAGGACCGAACGTGAGCCTCCTCCAGACCTTTTCGCCAGTCGCCGAGTTGTTCCGCGTTCGGAATATCTTCGAGGACGACCGGCTGTTTCGTCTCGAAATCAATCAGTTTACATAACGATTGGTTCAATTCAAGCTGCATGCCTTCCACCATCGGGATATCCGCTTTATCGTTCGCGATTTTCAACATCCGTTGTTGCCCTGCTTCGATCGCTGATAAATACAGCATCTGGTCCGGTAGAATCTCTTTTGCGAAATCGAGGACATCATCTGCGAGCTCATCAAAATTTTGATACATCTTCAAGTCTTCGAATGGTTGATTCATACAGCACCTCATTTCGAAGTCATCTTCTGTAGCGTCTCTGATTTAAAAAACGAAAAGGTTACATTTATTACCACTTTCTCTTTTTTCAGTCACCTAAACCTCTTTTCGTCAAAAGCGTCCAATGTTCCTACTTCCAGTCCTAAATGAGAAAGATTATCATTTTTTTATTTTCGTATAGTTTATAGAAGGTAAAAATTCAGACAGCCATTTGGCTGGAAATTAGCGTTGCGTCTTCCAAAATCGTCTGCTATCATTCTCGGTGAACATGACAATGATAATCATTATCACTTATTGAGAGCAGATTAATCACGTAGGTATACATAATCCATCTGCTACTCAATCCGTGATCCATGTTTATCAAATTGAACAAGAGGAGCTGAATCATCATGGGGAAATGGAAAACACCACTCGTCGTGAGTTCGCTTGCTGTCTTATTGGCGGCATGCGGGAACGCAGGAGAAGCAGACACGAAGAAGGACGCAGAAGCACCGAAGACAGTCAAAATCAAGGACGCACACGGAACAGTCAACGTCCCGGTCGATCCGAAAAAAGTCGTCGCACTCGACAACCGAACGTTCGAGACGCTTGCCGCATGGAACGTCGAACTCGCAGCAGCACCAGTCGGACTGCTCCCGGCTGAATCACCATACGCAAAAGACAAGGATATCGTCGATGTCGGCATGCACTTCGAACCGAACCTCGAAGCGATTGCTGGTGTCAATCCAGACGTCGTCATCGTCGGCCAGCGTTTCGCTGATCATTACGAAGACATCAAAAAACTCGTCCCGAACGCCGCTGTCATCGATCTTGACATCGCTTTACCGGAAGACTCCGGTACGCCAGGTGAGTTACTCGTCAAAGGACTTGAAGATACGACTGAAACACTCGGACAAATCTTCGATAAAAAACAAGAAGCGGACCAGCTCGTGACAACGCTTGAGCAATCGATCAAAGACGTTAAAAAATCGTATAACGGACAGGACAGCGTCATGTCGGTCATCGTCTCAGGCGGCGATATCGGATTCTCGGCTCCGATGAGTGGACGTGTCTTCGGACCGATGTATGATCTGTTCGATTGGAAACCAGCCCTCGAAGTCAAACAAAAATCGGGCAACGACCAAGGTGATGAAGTCTCGGTCGAAGCGATTGCTCAAAGTAACCCGGACTGGTTACTCGTCCTTGACCGCGACGCACCACTTGGAAACGCTGAAGGTGCCGTACCGGCGCAAGATGTCATTGACCGTGCGCCTGCCATGCAGAAAACAAAAGCAATCAAAGACGACAACATCGTTTACGCACCAAAAGACACGTACTTGAATGAATCGATTCAGACGTACTCTGAATTCTTCACTAACATCGCGAAAGCGCTCGAGAAGTAATGGCACACGCACAGCAACAAATGAATGGAAGAGTTGAGCCACCCGCTCGACCTTCCTTTTCTGTCGTTTGGACGAAGCCGTTCGTCTTGACCTTATGTCTCGTCTTAGCGCTCGCAGCGGCTTCCCTCTTCACGGGCGTCTACGAACTACGGAGTGCAGCGAACGATTTCGATATGTTCTGGATCACACGTGTTCCGCGGACACTCGCCTTGATGCTGACGGGTGCTGCGATGGCAATGGCTGGACTCGTCATGCAACTGATCACGCAAAATCGGCTCGTTGAACCGACGACGACGGGAACGATCGAATGGGCGGGACTCGGACTGTTAGCCGTTTACTTACTCGTTCCGGCACCGTCCTTGTTGATGCGGATGACCGGAGCCATCGTGTTTGCGTTCATCGGGACGATGGTCTTCTTCTGGTTTCTCCGTTCGGTCCGATTGCGGTCATCGTTGATCGTTCCAATCATCGGTCTGATGCTCGGAGCCGTCATCTCCGCGATATCGACGTTCCTCGGGTTGTTCTTCCGTGCCAGCCAAGCGATCGAAGGCTGGTTCGTCGGTTCGTTCGCGTCCGTCCAGATCGGTCGCTACGAATACCTCTGGATCATCATCGGTGTCACGGTCTGTATCTTCTTTCTCGCGAGTCGCTTGACGCTCGTCGGGCTCGGTGAAGACGTCGCGACGAGTCTTGGCGTCAACTACAATCGACTGATGCTGATTGCGACTGGGCTGATTGCTTTATCCGTCGGTGTCGTCGCGACCGTCATCGGCAATCTGCCCTTCCTCGGCTTGATCGTTCCGAACATCGTCTCGATGTTTCGCGGTGACGATCTCCGTAGTAATCTGCCGTGGGTCTGTCTGATTGGGATGGCGACGATTTTAATCAGTGATTTGATTTCACGCACGATCATCCGTCCGTTTGAGCTACCGGTCTCCTTGATTCTCGGAACGGTCGGGGCAGCCGTCTTCATCATCATTCTGTTACGTCGACGGAAGACTGGAGGTGTCAGATGAGTACCGCGATTAGACAACAGGAACATACACGAATTCAACCGAGCGTTACACGTGAAACCAATCGCCGGGCGTCTGCGTTTCAGTCGAAACGACTCGAGCGCCGCTACTGGATTCTCCTCATCCTGTTCCTCAGCGGCGGAGTGCTCAGTACGATTGGTCTCTTGCTCTACAACAATCCGGTTCCGTTTGATTCTCCGTCCTTTTGGCCGGTCGTCGAACGCCGGATCACCGCCGTCATCACGATGGCGATTGCAGCAATTTGCCAAAGTCTCGCGACCGTCGCCTTTCATTCGGTCACGAGCAACCGGATCATCACACCATCCTTGCTTGGTTTTGATGCTCTCTACTCGACGATCCAGACATCGATGATCTTCTTCTTCGGTGCGGGAGCACTCGTCGGCTTTACCGGCACGAGCGCCTTTTTGACACAGGTCGCGATCATGCTCGCGATGAGTCTCTTATTATACGGATGGTTGTTATCCGGAAAATACGCGAACCTGCAGCTGATGTTACTCGTCGGAATCATTCTCGGCACGGGTCTGAACTCGCTGTCGTCATTCATGCGAAAAATGCTTGCACCGTCCGAATTCGATATCTTACAAGCACGATTATTTGGTTCGGTCACGAATGCCGACGCGTCTTACTTCCCGATTGTCATTCCGGTCGTCCTCATCGTCGGTCTATTGCTCTTCTTCTCGTCAAGACGACTCAACGTCGTCGCACTCGGTAAAGAGGTCGCGACATCGTTCGGCGTCAATCATCGTGGCAGTGTCATCTACTTCTTGATTCTGATTTCACTCCTGATGTCGATGTCAACGGCATTGATTGGACCGTTGACGTTCTTCGGCTTTTTAGTGGCGACACTCAGTTATCAGGTCGCTGCGACGTACGATCATAAATACGTCTTCCCGATGGCATTCGCAATCGGTTTCTTCGTTTTAACGACTGCCTATTTCTTCATGTATCACATTTTCAACACGCCAAGCGTCGTCTCCGTCATCATTGAACTGTTCGGCGGACTGATATTCCTTATCGTGTTGCTTAGAAAGAGGTCCCTATGATATCACTTGAACAAGTTAAAAAATCGTATACAGATGATGTCCGAATCGGTCCAATCGACTTAACGATCCCAAAAGGTGGATTCACGGCGTTGATTGGTCCAAACGGTGCCGGGAAGTCGACGATGTTGATGATGATCGGTCGTTTACTTGATCTCGATGCCGGACAGATCGAAGTCGCTGGCATGGATGTCACGAGTAGCAAATCGAAAGACTTAGCAAAGATTATCACCATCTTGCGGCAGGAAAATCATTTCGTGACCCGACTGACCGTCCGGCAGCTCGTCGGCTTCGGACGTTTCCCCTACTCAAAAGGTCGCTTGACGGCTGACGATGAGACGATCATCTCGAAATACATCGATTTTCTCGAGTTGACGTCGCTTGAGAACCGTTACCTCGATGAATTATCGGGCGGACAGCGGCAACGGGCATATGTCGCGATGGTACTCTGTCAGGAAACAGAATACATTCTACTCGACGAACCCCTCAATAACCTCGATATCGCCCGCTCGGTCCAGATGATGGAGTACCTGCGACACGTCGCTGATACGTTCGGACGGACGATCATCACCGTCTTACACGATATCAATTTTGCCGCGAAATATGCCGATCACATTTGTGCGATGAAGGACGGACAAATTGCCGCTTTCGGAACGGTCGCCGAAGTCATGGATGAAGCGCTATTATCCGAGATTTTCGAGACACGACTTGAGATCATCGAAGGTCCATACGGTCCGATTGCCGTCTATTGATGCTGATAGCGAGTACCTAATATCTTTTTAAATCAATGAGCAAACGTCACACAGTGGTGTCGTTTGCTCATTTTCGTATATACTCTCCTCTTGAAACCATCATCCATATTTTGTAACATGAGTTTATGAAAGGATGACTGAATATGGATGTTTTACTCTACAACTTCATCATGTTTCTCTTCTATTTCCCTTGTTTGATTATTCATGAGTATGGTCATGCGTTCGCTGCACGATGTTATGGTATTCCGATTAAATCCATTGCATTAGGAAAAGGAGAACCATTTTTTCAACTGGGACATTTCTTTATTTCTAGAAAGTACATTTGGGAAGGGTTATATACTCCGGGCGGTCCTATCAGTACGTTAAATCGCACGCAAAAATCTTTTTATTATCTAGGTGGTGTATTGTTTAACTTCATTTGTGTTGTGATCGGGAGTCTGATCCTTTTTCTATTGCATAATGAGACAATACATTACATGCTACAAGCTTTCGTACGTATGTCCGCTATATTCGTCATTTTCAATCTATTACCACTTCGTTTAATTAGTGGATTTCCAAGCGATGGATTACAACTGATCTATCTATTTAAACGAAGAGATCATGCATAATGAATTAGGAGGATGATCTCTTTACATTTAATATAAAAAGACTGGGACTGTGTAGATGTCCTAGTCTTTTTTAATGAGTACATCTAAAACATACCTTGGATTGCGATATGCATTTTGATAAAAGATAGTATATACACATATAGTTACGTTAAGGTATGAGAAACTATAGAAAATCCAAGCGTCTCAAGAAATATTAGATTTATTGAAAAAAGATGGAACATTCGGCATAAACTGATGACTCCCACATACCTTAGTTTATACCACTCCTCAGAATAATTTTGTAAACGCATTCAAATTACTGGTGATTTAGTGGTAACGTACGTCATACTGACTGTAGGTAATAGAAAAGGAGTGTTGAAGATGGAATACAAAAAAGGACTCGAAGGCGTCATTGCCGCTGAAACACAAATCGGTTTAGTCGATGGAACGTTAGGTCACCTTATTTATCGCGGACACTGGGCAAAGGAACTCGCATTATCTTATTCGTTTGAAGAAGTCGCGTATTTCATCTGGAATGGTGAATTCCCGACTGAAGCGGAACTGGTCACATTCAAGGAACAGATGACGAGCTATCGTGAACTTCCTTCTTATATTAAGACGATTCTCGATACATTGCCGAACGAGATGGATGTCATGAGTACGATGCGAACAGCGATCTCAGCACTCGGTACACCCGCTTTCGCTTGGCCACCGACAATCGATCAAGCGATGCATCTAACAGCACTCTTGCCAACGATCATTGCCTATAAATATCAAAAAAATCAAGGCGCTGACTTCATCGAACCGAATCCGGAACTCGATCATGTCGCGAATTATATCTATATGATCAAAGGACAATTGCCGAGTGAAGTTGAAATCAAAGCGCTGACGGCGTATCTGATCCTAACGATTGAACACGGTATGAATGCTTCAACGTTCGCTTCCCGTGTCGTCGTCTCGACGGAATCGGAAATGATTTCTGGCGTCTGTGCCGCGATTGGTTCCATGAAAGGACCGCTTCATGGTGGCGCTCCGTCAGAAGTCATTGAGATGATTGATGAGATCGGAACGATCGACAACATCGAACCGTGGATCCGAAACAAGTTAGAAAAAGGCGAAAAACTGATGGGCTTTGGTCACCGGGTCTACAAAACACGCGATCCGCGTTCAGAAGCCTTAAAAGTCGTCTCAAAAGATCTCGCGCAAGAGAGCGATTGGTTCAACCTGATTACACAAATGGAGCAAACGGCGATCGATTTACTCGAAGAATACAAACCGGGTAGAAAACTGTATACAAATGTTGAATTCTTCGCGGCAGCCGTCCTAAAAGGACTCGACATTCCGAAAGAACTGTTCACACCGACGTTCACCTCTAGCCGTATCATCGGCTGGACGGCACACATCCTCGAACAATCGCAAGATAACCGGATCTTCAGACCACAATCGTCCTATACAGGACAGATGCCGGAACAAGCAGCTAAGTTTTAATCAGTCTCTAGATACGATCAAAAAATGGACCGATGCCTGACATCGGTCCATTTGCTATGACGTTTTATTTAACGATTGTCTCTAATGAGAAATCTAGTACTTCCACTTCACACCCTGCCGCTTCTACATCCGGACTACACGCATACGGTCCAATCTTCAAATCCGTCACGTCATGTAAGTGTGCGATGCGAAGCTGCTCTTTGTGCTCTCCTGTCACGTGATACAACGTGACGTCTTGATTGAGGTAATGGAGTTCAAAGACCAGCGGTGCGTCAAACAGCGTATTATCGACGTCCCGACACGACCAATCCGAGTAACCGAAGCTCGTCACGACAGCACCGAGATGTGACGGACCATCCGGAATGAATTCAGCCGACACTTTCACCCAGTGATCGTCGTTCACATAAAGCAAAATCCCCGCTTGATCATATGTCGCATTCGGGTTTAATTTTACTTCGATTCGGCACTTGAATTCCCCGTCCGGAGAATGCTGTAACAACGCATGACCTGTCAGACGGTTAAACTGATAATGGGTATTGCGCCAAAAATCCGTATCTGGATCCGTCACGAAGCGTAATGGTGTTTCCTCCTTGATCCGTGTCGGTCGATTGAGCCATTTCATTCATAACACCCTCCTTTTTATCGCCCTCTTAACTTCCGTAACTTTCGATAGCCACGAATGAGCATATCGAGCATACAATCCCTCCTATTTTCGATGAACCCTTAGACTACTTGACGAAGTCGTTGCATATCCTTATATAAAGCCGATCGTTTCAAACGTCTATTCTGTATTAAGTATTGCACATCCGACCGGTTATCGTACATCAGTTGGATATGGAAATAATTAATGTATTCAAGAATCGCGAAGACATACAAAAACAACGTGATTCGTAACCCGTACACTGGAAAATCGGATTGAAAGCGAATCCAATCGAGTCCGAATGCACATGCTGTCAGGACGATCAAAGCCAGATTGAAGACACGACAGTGACGTAATCGTCGGATGACGGATTCCGGGGTGATCGACGTTCCTTCCTTCTTCAGACGCCTTGACTTGCTGTACCAATACCAAGCTCCTTGAATCAACAACAGCTCAAACAAAAACAGTGACATCCAAAAGGCACTGAGTTCAAATAACTGCAGTCGTGGAAAGACACGATTGCCAAACCAGCTGAGTGGTAAAATCGTGACGACCGTGAACAATTCTCCTCGGTACAGATAGGCGAGTCGTTCCGCAACGAGCTGCTTCATGGCGTCACCCATTCAATCCGGAACTTACTTCCTGGACCAAGCCGTGCAATCAATGGTTGATCGGCCTCAATGACGCGTCCGAGGACGTTGACTCGCTCATCTGCCGACAAATTACGTTTCGTGATTTGAACCTCGCCCGCGTATCGTCCGTATTTTTCATTATCGATCGTAATCGTTCCAAGCAGACGGGCAGACGGATCTTGCGGTGTTAGATCGATCGTCGACGGCTTCATCCGCGACTCGACGGACCGAATGACATCCCGCGCCGGATCAAACCGATTCGTTTCCGTCTCTCGTTGTATCTGTCGTCCGTTCGCCACGGCTCGGAGGAGGATGATTCCGTCTTGCTCTGCTTCGAATTGCCGAATCGTCGCCTCCGTCAATCGTGGATCTCCGACGAGGATTCGATCGACGGTCGATTGTAAATCGATATAACTGGCGAACGGTGACGCATGCCGGTGTTCTTCAAGTGTCGGTAACGTCTCAAACAACGGTCCACGGAGTGTCTCGTCACCCGGTATGAATGCTTGAACCCGTAATCCTTGCGCCTGCAACCAAGTATTCTTTGCATCAAACCACGTCCGGTCGAGTCCTGTTTCCGGTCGCGGATAAAAATTATGCCACGCTTCCGTGTGATCGATTCGCAGACCCTGTGCCTTCATCTCCGTTAATTCATCTGCTGTTAACGTACTAGCGTTCAGCGCGACCATCATTTGGTTCGATAACGTCGCGATTTGCTGCGGGCTGATGCCGTAATCAAGACGCAGTCCAGTGACGCCCCAGTCCGTTAACGTCGCTGCTGTCTCCCATGTCTTGCCGAGCGTCGCGAGCGACGCTGGTGCGATGTCCGCCACGAGTTCGAATCCGAGCTCACGTGCTAAACGACCGAGCGCTTGCAAGCGTTCGACGTACAGTGAAGAATCGTCCTCGGGAATATGTAGCGATGTAAAGAGCGACGTAAAGCCAACAACACGCATCCGCTGTAGCCACTCGCTCGTCTCGTCTGTGATCGGTTCACTTAAATAGATTGATAATCCTTTCATCTACTCACTCCTTCTCTTTATCTACTTAGGGAAAAAGCAGCTGATTCCTTCTTTTTCGAAGGATTCAACTGCTTTTCAATACCTTAAATACCGTCTGCCATCTCTTCTTTGAAACCGAACCAATACGTGAACAGGAATCCTGCCGCGTACGAGATGACGAGACCACCGATGTACGTCAAGTACATTCCGTTGTCGATCAACGGTGTCAATGACAAACCGGATACGCCGACTCCAAGCGCCGTCGTCTTCATCGTTGCTTGGAAGGCACCACCGACTGCTGCGCCGAGACATGCCGTTACGAACGGACGACCGAGCGGCAACGTAACACCGTATAACAACGGTTCACCGATTCCGAGGAATCCGACCGGAATCGCCCCTTTGATGATGTTACGCAGGCGCGGATTGCGCGTCTTGACGAAAATCGCCATTGCCGCCCCGACTTGACCCGCTCCTGCCATTGCAAGAATCGGTAAGAGTGGCGTGTTGCCAATCGTGTTCAAAAACTCGAGATGGATCGGTGTCAGTCCATGATGAAGACCAACCATGACGAGTGGTAGGAAGAAGCCGGCCAGTACTGCCCCGGCGAGTGGTCCACCGACCTCAAGTACGGCATTGATTGCTTTCATGATACCGTCTGACAGCAGTCCAGCAACCGGCATGATCGCATAGAGCGAGGCAAATCCGACAATCAGCACCGTAAACAGTGGCGTAAAGATGATATCGATCGATGCGAACATGAAGCGACGGATGTGTTTCTCAAGATACGTCATCAACCACGCAGCGAAGATGACACCAAACAAGCCGCCCCTGCCTGGAACGAGCGGTTCCCCGTAAATCGTGATGTCCGCAAGCACGGGGTTGAATAGAATCCCACCGGCAATCGCCCCGAGCACCGGTGTTCCGCCGAACTCCTTCGCCGTATTCCAACCGACAAGGATTGCGAGATATGCAAAGACCGTCCCACCGATCAAGAGTAAAATCTGCATCCATGTCTGTGTTGCATCGACACCCGCATTTTTCGCGAAGTTCGCACCACCGTTGATGATACCGGAAGCAACAAGACCCGGAATGAGCGGAATGAAGATGTTCCCGATTCGGCGCAAGAAGCGTTTGAACGGAGATTGTTGTTTTGCTTTTACTTTTTGCCGTTCGACGGCGGCTCGTTCTTCTGGCGTCAAGTTCGGATCAACGGACTCTTCCCCGATCGCGAGTCCCGTCTCGCGACTTAAGTGGTCGGCTACCCGATTGACCGTTCCCGGACCGACGACGATTTGTAACGTCTCGTCATCGATGACCCCCATGACCCCATCAATCCGCTTTAACGCATCGATATTGGCTTGCGTCGGATCCTTTAACGATAAACGAACCCGCGTCATACAGTGCGCAAGCTGCCGGAGATTATCTTTTCCACCGACGTGCTCGAGAATCGCGTGTGCCAGCACTTCTTCCTTCTTCATCGTGTTTCCCCCTTAGAGTGCGTCTCGGACGAATCCGTTTGCTTGTTGTAATCGTTCGACGGCTTCTGTATACGAAACATTCGCGAGAATCATGACGATTGCCGTCTTGACGTGACCGTGCGCTTCACTAAAGACACGCTCCGCCGTTACAGCGTCGACTCCTGTTGCCTCACAAATCATCCGCTTCGCCCGGATCTCCAGTTTTTCGTTCGTTGACTGGACGTCGACCATCAGATTTTGATAGACCTTGCCGACACCGATCATCGCCGCCGTCGAAATCATGTTCAAGACGAGCTTTTGTGCCGTTCCAGCCTTTAGTCTTGTTGATCCCGTCAAGACTTCCGGACCTGTTTCGACTTCGATCGCATAACGCGCGTGCCCACTGATGATCGCATCCGTGTTACAAGAAATCGCTGCCGTCACCGCTCCGACTTCCTTCGCGTAATCAAGCCCGCCGATGACATACGGCGTCCGACCGCTTGCTGCGATCCCGATGACCGTATCACTAGCTCCTAGCTGGAGCCCTTTTAAATCGTCGACGGCAAGCGTCCGACTATCCTCTGCTCCCTCGACCGCCTTGATTAACGCGCGTTCGCCGCCTGCAATCAAACCAACGACCATGTCTGGTGAGACCCCGAACGTCGGTACACACTCCGCCGCATCGAGAATACCGAGTCGTCCGCTCGTACCAGCACCGATGTAAATCAAGCGTCCTCCGTTTTTGAATGATGCAATGACATGTTTGACGACTTCCGCGATAACAGGAATTTGTTCCCGAATGACCGTCGCGACCGTTTGATCCTCAGCGTTCATCACCCGTAAGACATCCTCGACTGTCATCTCATCGAGTTGCATCGTCCGTTCATTCCGACGTTCCGTTGCTAATTGATCTAACATCTGCTTCACCCTTTCTCTTCCCTCCCTTTATTATACAATTAAGAAATTTTAATTCAATATTATTTATTTATTTTTGAAATTAAATTTCGATATATAAAAATAAGGTTTTGTCCTTCTTTTTCAGGCTTAGTCCCTTGATTTCCTGCTTGCTTTGATTTCCTCATTCGAAAAGTCCAGTAACGCAGACATTCGCTCCCGACCTATCGTCGCATAGTATCATTAGTGAATAAAAAGCTGATTTTCACCCGTTAGATGCCTAACAGACGAAAACCAGCTTCACATGGACCACTTTTGTACGTCTCATGTTACTCATAACATCATTCGTACTGAAACCTGAATGTGGCTTTAAGATATTTATTAAAGAAGTCGTTCACCAGAGGCGTAAATCATTTTAATTTCTCTTCCATACTCTCTACTGAACTAGAACTGTCGCTGTACTGTTCTTTCTCCTCAACGAGATATTCGATATCGTATGTACCCGGCTCGATTGTCTCGCCTTGTACCGTTTGTTTGAGAACGACGGTTTCTGATGCTTTGACACGTTTCTTTTGTTGTCTTGTTTTAATCTGTTGTTTTCTTGAATCGAAGACGACAGTCCTCGACTTGCTCTCACGAACGACGACATTCAACAAATGTCCAGAACGCGCAACGACATCAAATGCATGGTCTCCTGTGTTCGTCAATTTGTATTCAAAGACGAATCCTTCTTTCGTAGTCCCTGTGAAGGACGTCTCATTCGTCTCACTTCCACTTTGCGGTTGGATCATACAACCGCTGAAACAAAGAATCATGAGGATCAACAACCATTTTTCATTTGTAAAACTCCGTGCTGTGTGAAGAATTTCTAAATCATTCCCACCCTGGGAGTGGGCGTGGTGGCTCCTCGACGAAGGCACGATATCCATTGAAGCTCAGTCCTTGACGTTGCGGATTATGATTACGAATCAACGGATCACCTGTCTCGTCCTCGTTCTGCCAAAACCGATGCTCCTTTTGAAAGACCATGATTGACGAATACTGGAATCGCTCTGCCATTAGATATTCTCGAACCGATTGCATCACTTTATCAAAGCGCGAATCCGAGTCGTAGCTACTGCTAAGACGTTCTTTTTCTTGTTTCCCTTCGAAAATCTTAACCGAGAAATACGCATCTCTTTTCGCAATCGGATACTCGATTTCAACGCGAACCGAGTCGACGAAGCGAATCGGTCGTGGTTTGCTCACTTCTTCTTCGGAATTGTAGTCCTCTACATAATAAGTATTTGTTGCAATCGAGAAGTCCTTGAACTCCCAGAACATATCGCCTTGCGCAATAATCGCATACTCGAGGAACGTGCCGAAGTTCTGTCCAATCGGGTCAGTCTCCTCTGTCGATAACTCATGAAACATCCAGTGCATATACGGTGTCTCATCCGTCTTTGCATCTTCCGTCTGGATCAAGACATATCCTTCGTTCATTTCGCCAATCATCAAGAAATGATCGTAGTCTTCATGGATCAGGTCGTCCTCTTTAGCCTGGATCGTCATTTCAATGACTTTTTCAAGTGGATACAGTTCGATACCGAGACCTTGAATCATGAACAATTCTGCTCCGTCATGTAAACGAAGGAATGTCTTATATTCACTTGGTAACGTTAGCTTGAACTGTTTTTCAAATGACTGAATCGCCTGTTCCGTCACCGGGTCATTCAAATTGAATTGAGCGACTCCAGTATCGTATCGCCGCTGAATGAAGGTCGACCCGTGATTGATTTTTTGTGATAAGACGTCAAGTATCGCTTCGATTTGGTTCATTTCTTTCATGGGTCCCATCCTTTTCGTTTTCGCATTCGTGAATCATACGACTTCACCCTATACACCATACCATTTTTTCAATTATTTGGTGTATTCCATCCTACACGTTCTATGGTATTCTCGTTCTAATATCATTAAAAAAAATTGCATTCGAAGAGGTGACTCATGTCTAAATCATCATCGATGTTACTCATATTACTTGCTGCGATCTTTTGGGGCACGACGGGGACCTCACAAGCCTTTGCGCCGGAAGATGCACATCCGATTGCAATTGGTGCCGTTCGTCTGGCTGTCGGTGGACTGTTCTTACTCTGTCTCGTTCTCTTCAAAGGAACGCTGACGTTACGCGACTGGCCGGTGCGGACGATTTTACTTGCTGCCGTCAGCATGGCGGCTTACCAGCCACTGTTCTTCTCCGCTGTATTGATGACCGGTGTCGCCGTCGGTACCGTCGTCGCAATCGGTAGCGCGCCGATCTTTTCCGGGTGTATCGAGTGGCTGTTCCTAAAGAAACGTCCAGCGTTGCTGTGGTGGGCATCGACCGGACTATCGATCACCGGTTGTCTGTTGCTTTTGAACAATCAAGGAACAGTTGCGATTGATCCAATCGGGATCGTCCTTGCACTCGGTGCCGGACTATCGTTTGCCGGGTATACGTTCGTCAGTCGAGACCTCGTCAAGACACACGCACCGCTGTCAGTCGTTGCCGTCATTTTTACGACGAGCGCCTTACTGTTGTCACCTCTGCTCTTCTTATTCGATCTCTCCTGGTTGTTCACGTCACGTGGTGCCGGAATCAGCCTCCATCTCGGCGTCGTTGCGACCGGAATCGCTTACTGGTTATTCGCGAAAGGACTATCGAACGTACCATCGTCGACTGCCGTCACGCTCTCGCTCGGTGAGCCGCTGACTGCCGCCTTGCTTGGTGTGTTCGTCCTCGGTGAACAGTTAAATGGTACGGCCTGGTTCGGAATCTCGTTATTGTTACTCGGAATCGCCTTATTGATCGGTTCGTCTCGCCTAGCAGCGCGCCAAACCGTTTTGACAGAAGAACGACAAACTCGGACTGGAGGCTAAATCATGCAAGAAATCACGCTTGAGAAACTACAATTTCGCGAAGATTATCACATCGGACTCAATCAGTTCTTGATGGATGTCGCAACTGGTAACCGATTGATCTTTCATTTTCGCGGGCATACGGAGGAGACGATGGTCATCGTCGGCGACTACAGCTGTAATTACTTCCGATTGACCTTCGAAGCGGATGCGATTCTGCTTCGTTCACCGGACCTCTACGAACTAAAAGAAGATGTTGAGATCAACCCGATTCCACTTCTGACGCTGACAGATTCAAAGCTACTGACGTTCGCACGTGAAATGATGAATCTCGATCCTACAAAAGACTGGGTTCATTACTGGCTCCGGGCGTTCGAGCAAGATTTTCATGTCTTGTCTCCCCGTCCACCGGTTCTGACCGATCTCGGACATAAGCGCAGCGATGCGATCGTCAAGCATTCCTTTGATTCGTTTAGCGTTGAATGACCTGAACCATTTTCATACGCAAAAGATCCACGAAACGGATATTCGTTTCGTGGATCTTTTCTATGAACATTCATAGGAGCAGATTATGGATGATCAATCGTATACTCCATCATCCAGCACGTATCTTCATTGATTTTTTTAACTTTCTGAAACCCACATTTTTCATAAGCTTTAATTGCTCTAAGATTTGATACGTCAGGATCTAGAATAATTCGATTTACTTCCTTGCCTCGAGCGATATCTTCAACGAATAACTTTATCATTTTCGTTCCAATACCCTTATTAAAAAGTTCAGGATAACCAATAAACTGGTCAATTCCAATTATGATAAAATTCGCAGGATATCCAAATACCTCTTTTTGTTCGTCCGTTATCAAATAACGTTGCATGAATCCAATAGGTTCATCATCTAACTCTACGATGTATGGAGCGACAGGTATCTCTCCATTTACTCTCGGTTCGTATTTATCTATCACTTGTTGCAACGTAAATGGTGCGTTCATATCTCCATAGAACTCTAACACTTCTTTTGTACTTAACCATTGAGACATGATTTCATAATCAGTATGTTGCATCTTTCTGATTGAGATAGAATTGATTTTCATATGTACCTCTCACATTCATTCGTAACCGTCCGACGATTCACACCGGACGGTTATTTGGTTTATAAATACAAAGATAGCGTTCTTTCAACTGACTGGACGGAATCGACCGGACTGAACCGCTGTACGACACGACCTTGGCGATCGATTAAAAACTTCGTATAGTTCCATTTAATCTTCGACGACAGCAGACCGGAGCGTTCGCGTTTTAGGAATGTATAAAGCGGATGCTCATTTGGTCCATTGACGTCGATCTTCTGAAATATCGGAAACGTCACGCCATAGTTCAGCTGACAGAACTGCATCGTCTCTTCCTGACTCGCGAACTCCTGCTGATTGAATTGATCGCACGGAAAGCCAAGCACCGTGACTCCTTGCTCGTCATATTTATCGTACAATGCCTGTAGTTCGCCAAGTTGTTTAACAAGCCCACATTTGCTTGCCGTGTTGACGATCACGAGGACACGCCCCGCATAGTCACCTAATGAAACAGTCTCGCCCGCTGCGTTTTGTACGGTTGCATCGTATACGATTTGCATGTTTCCCAGCTCCTTTGCCCCGAGTATAAGACAAAACGCGCACCCTGTCGTTTTCAGGCATGCGCGTAATGCTTTACCAAATCGTCTCTTCTTTGTCGCTCAGTTTGATGACGAACGGTAGGATCAAAACGAACAAGAGACTGACATATCCGAGCGATAAGTAATGTTGCGAGTCTTTCGAAATGTATTGCTTCACGCCACAGTTCGGACATGCTTTCCCATGTTTCGAAAATCCGACAGTAAGCACTTCTTTTGTTTTGAACGTATACTGGCAATTCGTACAATGTACCATCTGACCATCTCCTTCTTCCTTATCTACTGGTTGATTCAGGAAAAAGTTTCATGAAATCGAAGGTAACTGACATCTTACCTCATCGATTCTTCCCGGTCACTCAACCGAATCAGAAATGGCAAGAACAGGACGAACAAGAGACTAATATTCCCGAGTGATAGATAAAATTGTGACTTCCGGGATATGTATTGTTTCACGCCACAGTTCGGACATGGTTTGCCTTTCCCGTGTATTGCAACACTGACAGCGAGCACTTCTTTTGTGTTGAACTTATACTGACAATTCGTACAGCGTGCCATAACATCATCTCCTTTTCTATTATCTACTTATAGAGTTTGGAAAAGGTTCCGTCGAGTGGACGAGTTGTAAACGCATCTTCAAAAATTCATAACTTCCACCATTCGTCGCCTGTTGGAAGCGTTCGACTGGAAGGAAGCCACTTTTCGTATACAAGCGAATCGCCCGCTCGTTGAATGTCGCAACAGCTAATTCAATTTGTTTAGGTGCGTACCGGTCCATGATGAACGCAAGACCGGCTTCTAAAAATCCCACTCCATTTCCTCGTCCTGTCAAATCTGGTCGCATGCCAAGCCCGACGTCAACGACGTCTGCGTTTGGTTCAAATACATAATAACCAACCAATTCTTCCCCATCCAACACAGCAAAATAATGTTCCGTCCGCTTTGCTGGATCGAGAAATTCTGCTAAATCTTCTTCGTCGTTCGGCATATCATAAAATGCAAACGCCCCGTCATATTGCCACTCGTATGCGACCTGTTCCGCCTGTCGTTGCGTCAGCGGTGAAAATGTATAGCTCATCAAGATTCAGCTCCTCTTCGGTTCGTCAACGCAATCGATTCTTTCGATAGTCTAACAGTAGCGGCAATACGTTTAATCCGATTGAGATGAACGTCAACACCCACAGTGCCAGCTCCATGCCCGGTACGACGTCTTGTAACGCTGCCCAATCTTCTCGAGCCACGAATTCCGCGACGAGTCGGTATTCCGCGCACAGCGTCAGTGCCGTAAAACTCAGTCCAAGCAACATCAGGAAACGATAATCCTTACCAATCAAATAAAAGATGATATTCAGTGCAGTAAATCCAATTGCCATTAATCCAAGAATGATCCACATCTTTCATTTCCCCCAAAGATAATTCGTTGTGTAATACCGTTCGTTTTGAACGCTTTTCAAGATTATGTATGCCTCATGCTACTTCACTCATACATTTTTGGTATCATTCATTTACTTTAATTAAGACGCGTGTATTCAAGTGCGTGGTGAGCGGTATTTATAAATACTCCAGATGCTGAAAACACTTAAAATCGTTCCAATGAACGAAAATAATGTTGTTGTCATTCCATTTTGTATCATGAAGCCAATTGGCATCAATCCAATAAATGTTAGAACAATAAAGGATTGATAGACTACATTGATGATATTGATTAGTGGATGGTTAAAGAACGATAAAATGAGCGGTGGTAAGAACAATACGATAGTCATGATTACCGAAATACGAAAGGCTACCGGCTCCTCTAACGAAATGACGTGATCTCCTAATGCATTTTTTGATGCGATGAATAATAATGCCACTGCGGAGCACATTGTTAAAAACACGAGCAACACTTTTCTAAGCATAATTTGACCTCCTTTTTTCCATCATATCATTCTCTCCAAATAAAATGTTTATATTATACTTTAAATAACATCATTTAACAATTGTTAAAAATTTTATATTTTTATTTTTTATCTTTTTACAAACTAAACAGCATTACTCTCTATACCTTACTCACAAAAAATCCCTTCTTAGACTAAAGTCCATGTAAGAAGGGATTTAATATGCAAAACGATACATTTCTCTTTTTTAGAGTGTTATGGATTTAACTGATCAACAAGAGTATAGTTACCTGCTTCGACATAAGTCGTAAAACGATCCAGAATACTTTGCCATGAAGCACGTTGTGCATCCGGATCATTCACTTGATCGTCTTCAAAAATTTCAATCACTTTCGTTCGATGGCGCAACGGAATGAACATGACTTCGACAAGTCGTCCATCTTCTAATTGATAGCGCAAATGCTCTAAGGGTGAGACCTCCTGATACGTACCCAAATATTCGACATATGTCGGACTTCCTTCGCGTTGCATTCGACTTTTAAAATGTCCCTGTTCCATTAATTCGTTCTCGACATGTGTCGTGTACCAGCCATTCGACGATCGATACCATTGCATCATGTGCTGCGGTTCTGTCCACAGACGCCATACAGTCTCGATTGGAGCTGAAATCGTTGACGATATCATTAAAAAATTATCCAACATGTTCCCTCCACTTCAAAGTCTTCATTAAAGAAGTTAATCCTCTTAGATTTTTTCTAAGGATAACTTTCGATAGACTAGTCTAATTTCCCTACTTATTTATCGAAATAGTTTTAAAGAACTAAGAGAACAGGTCATACGAGTTGCATACTAAGGAACTTTGTACCTTATTCATAGTAAAAATAGCAATTTTAAAAAATAAAGAACCGCTCAATTAAGCGGTTCAGACTGAAGACAAAGCGCTTCTCTCTTCTTTCTTACAAGTATAAAAAGTAAAAACGAAGAAGGAGGAGGATTTCTAATGATGGGTAAGAGAAATCACCCTCATCGATCAAAACATGTCACCCTCACATTGGAACAACTGGTTCCGCAGGACCATCTTGTCTGCAAAATTGATGTGGTCATCGATACGTTGGAGATAGCGCTTGAGAATCGAAACTCCCAAAGGGGTCATCCTTCATTCGGATCAAGGTAGTTTTTACACATCATATGCCTTTCAAGAATTCGTTAAGAGGAATCACCTAACAAGTAGCATGTCTCGTAAAGGAAACTGTTGGGACAACACAGTTATTGAATCGTTCCCCACTCTAATTTAAAGCCTGAGGATTTCCAGTACGTCAATTTTAATTCGCTAAGAGACCATAAGGTCTCTGAACGCGTTATTAATTACTTAAACTATTATAACTAAGAACGAATCCAAAAAAAATTAGGCTATCTGACACCGAAAAAATACGGTATCAGATAGCCTAATTAAAGTATTTTATATTTGTATCAGCTACCTCAGTCTAATCAATTAATCTTTTTCAGAGCGTATATATTAACTAGTTCATTTAGTTCTAAATATTGATCACTTCCAATTCTATTATTTTTCCAGGCTCTCTCAATCACCATTTTTAATCCTTTTTTAGATGAAGATTTGAAAATAACTCTATTTTTTTTATTATTTATATTAGTTTCACTAATAACGTAGTAATCATTTAAAAATTCAATACTATACGCCATCAAATTTCGCTCTCTTGAAGAATAAGAGGTAATTGATAAAGATACCAATATTATACTTATAATTAACTGTATGGCATGAATTATTCTAATCGCGCTAGGCAAACTCCAATAATCTTCGGAAACTAAATGATTTACTTTATCTAAATATGTAAGTGGAAATGAAACGTTAAAAAAAGCAACTCCAATAGAATATTCAATATTTTCAATATATATTGATAGTAAATTCATAGGTGTAAATTCTTTCAACAAAATGATTTTAGAGAACAAATATAAAACACTTGATAATAAAGTAACTTCAAATAAACTATAAATAACTAATTTTATTCTTGACCTATTTGATAAATTTGTTTTTTTAATTTTAACTGTTGGCTGAATATCTCTATAAAAAGCATGGCCAATCTCAATAGATCTCATTATCAATCTAAATAATATTAGAATAAAGAAAACTTTAAGGATTAAATCAATTGTTGAATTTAATAAAGCATTTGTCTTTAAAAAAATTATAAAAATATAGGTTAAAGGTATAAGAAATAAAGAAACGAGAAAATTTGTACTGTTTCTCTGTTTTACTACTTCCCCAATACTATTTGAGAGGTGGATTGGATCTACAATAAGATCCTGGTAATTTTTTTTTATTCTTTTTTCTAACAAAATATTATTTAAATTTAAATCTTTCAAAAAAATCATAAATATTCGTTTACTATTTAATCTGTAATTTCCGCTATTTTTAATATTTATTTTTGTTTTTTCCAAAAATTCTTTTCTTTCATCATCTTTTAGTGAATTTAAAATACAATCAAAAATGTATTTGTTTGTAATTATCTGTTTATGCAATTTTGCCGATAAATATTCTAGATTAATAATTTTTATAATATTCGAAATAGTTGCAATAAATATTAATAACATTAAATTTACGAAAAAATGAAGAAAGGGAATCTGAATAATATTTAGTAATTTAGTAGGAATTACTAAACCAATAGAAATAAATAATGAGACAAAGAAAACAATTCTTTCATAATTATGAAATAAATCATTCAAATTTACATTTAAGTAATTGGTAAAAAAATATTCTTTTTTTAAATTGACTATATATTTAATAGAAAATACTATTAGCCAAATTAAAAATGGGAAAACATAAATGTAATTGTAAGCGTTCTTATAATTAACAAATATAGAATTTAGAATTAACATTACAAAAAATGTTGCTATATGCCATTTTAAATCACTTACTTTTATTCTTTCAATTAATGACGAAATATAGAATTTAGTAATTTCAATTTTTTGCGTAGTTGCTAATAAGCTATATAATAAAATAGAAAAAGTTAAAATTAATAAAAGTAAAAATTCTCCTATAAAACCAACACTAAATATTTCAGAAACTCTAATATGATTTCTATTTAGCACATGAGTTATTTCTTTATTTGGATTTTCAAAAAAACTATAGCTAAGTATACTAACGATTATAAAAAAAACTATATTAATTAAAACAGCATTAGTAATTGATTTTTTATTAAATACCATGAAATCACCTATTCAATAGTTTCTTTATTTATAAATTAAATTAGTTAATTTTCTCCTTTAAAAAAAAATGCCCAATTAAGCAGTTTTTAAAAGGAGTTTATTATTCGTTTCAATCCCTTAACAATATTATTGAAAACTTTCAATTTTTATTACGCCTACGGACGTTTCCAACGTAAACCATAATATTGATTAAACTGAAAACTTTGATGTTCCTGTTAAAGTGCTTACAGCGTTTCGTCGCAAGGCGACTTTACGCTTTTTCTAACTGAATATACGACGTGATCATCTAGATATTATAGTATGGGAATTATTTGCATAATGTTCCAATTCATCAGTACAACTGATGGACTTCACGAGCATCCTCAGGACGTTCACAATGCGGTGGATTCCCGATGATGACGCCGTAGCCTTTCTTCGGTTTGAAGTCTGCTGAGTCGCGTTGCATCACGTTGATCACATCGCAGACGTCTAGGAGTTCTCAATTACTTTTCGCAACTCCCCTTTCACTTCATTCGAATATACGTTTTTACCCGTCGCAAAAAACCTCCGATTCAAATATCAGTATTTTTTAAAATGCACTACCCAAAAAATGTTTTATATTGTCTTAAGATTTTAGTTTAGCCTAGAACATCATGTAAATTAAAGTATCTTTTTAATCATTAGAATTCTTAATTTCATTTCTTATAACTTTCTGCATATCGAGAACGTTAAATATAGATGAAATAAAGAACAATACTCCTATCATAAAAGTAGCCAATTCCAATTTTGCTACAATAACTGATCCGTTCAACTGTGTAATAAACATACCCGTTAGTGAGAAAATTAAGGATATCACAATTGTAAAAAGGCTTATGGAAACTGATACATAGTATGGGGAGGTGTAGCCCATCCTCTCAAGTGTACGCATTATTTTTTGACTTGATAATCCAATAATGATTCCATATGTGGTAAATGAAAAACCGCCGAACACAGAAGATAGTGTAATAATATCTTTATGAAAATCTTTATCAGGATCAATCAAAAATAAATCAGGTTTTACAAAAACACCAATAATTATAGCTATACTAACTAAACCCAATATTATATTTGAAGCATTTCGTCTGAATTTCACCATGATATCCCTCCTAAAGTGAAAGTCAAGAAACATGTTAATTTAATTCTGCTAATGCCTCTAATAACTGTTCCTCAAAGTAATTAAATAAAATTTCTGTGTATGGGCGTGTGGGTTCTAACCTATGCATCTCAGCCACTTCTGCATAATTGATGTCTCTTCTTGTTTTTAAAGTAATGTTATCATCTAAAAAAGAATATTCAGCTTTTCTTTCTCCTTCATCTTTTACGCCTGCTCTACCTTTTGCATTATTATCCACGCCTCTTATTAGATCTGAAATTCGATTAAAAAATCCAATCTTTTCTTCATAACCAGAATCTTGTAGAAGAGATTGATCACGCCCTACAGATGCAATTTTTAAAACCATTTTTGTAGTCCCTTGATTTCGAATTCTTAAAGCATCATTTTTATCTATATTAATATGAGCGAAAAATGTATCATGGGGTACTTGAATTTCATATTCGAGGGTTGAGATTATCTCTTTACGTGCTATTGAATTTAACACTTCATCGTTTGTCATTTTTGCCATATTAACTTGATAATTTTCAAAACCTCGAACTCGATAAAATAATTTGTTCATTTCTTCAATTTGTGGAGCACCTTGCTCCCTAAAAAAAGCACAAATCATATTTTCAAAATCAATTACAAAAAATGTTGTAGCTTCAATTTGTTCTCCTTCTTCTCTAGCGATTTCTCGGCTCCTTCTTGTACGACGGTTTCTTAGATGCAAATATGTGTCTATATTTTTACCTATAAGCCCAAAAACATGTTCCTCAGTTACATTTATTACTTCCAAGAAGATATCACCATTCTCTGCTCTGTTAGTAAATAAATGTATACGCTCATCTAATGTTGTATCTTGTTGTTCTACTTCTTCTGCAATCTCATCTAAGGCTGCAGCTGCAGATTGCTCATCTTGTCTGTTGCGATATGGTAAACCATTGATGAATCTATTTAACTGATTTCTTGCTCTTTGGGAAGAAACTGTTCGTTGAATATTGTCATCATAACTGTAAATATTAAAGTTGTAAAAATATACTGTTTTAGACATTAGATACCTCCAATATAATTATCTAATATATAGATACTATAAATTATAATATCATCAAACCAACTTTATCCTTTTGTTAAGCTAAGTATTCAAAAAATCGTTCGTCAAAAATCGACACTACTCGATTGTTATCATGATAAAGTATATATATTCTTACACACCTGTTCGAAGGTTCTCGAAAGATGCTCGCCTCATTACTAGACGACAAAAAAACCGCTCAACCGAGCGGCTCATGACATTTTGCTGAAAAAATACAAAAGTGGGAACTGAGTGTGAACTCGCGGTCCGTCACCCTCAAAAAATGGCTTAAGCCTGCGGACGTTTCCGACGCAAACCATAGTATTGGTAGAACTGAACTTCGATGTTCCCGTTATAGAGCTTCCGGCGCTTCGTCGCTGGACGACCGTACGCTTTTTCGAACTCAACATACGACGTGATCATATAGACACTGTAGTATGGGAATTCTTTGTACGCCGTTCCAATCTTACGGTACAACTGATGGACTTCACGTGCGTCCTCCAAACGCTCCCCGTAAGGCGGGTTCCCGATGATGACACCGAAGTCTTCCTTTGGTTTGAAGTCTGCAGCGTCGCGTTGCATGACGTTGATCGCATCACGGACGTCTGCGAGTTCTGCGTTCGTTTTCGCGAGCTTGACCATCTCTGGATCGACATCGCTTGCGTAGATTTTCAACGGTTTGTCCCACTCTGCTTTTTCGTTCGCTTCGTTGATCGCATCGAACCATGCCTTCTTCGGAATGCATTTCCATTCCTGTGAGACGAACTCGCGGTTGATCCCTGGTGCGATATTACGCCCGATCATCGCTGCTTCGATCGCCAGTGTACCTGAACCGGTGAAGACGTCGTAGAGCGGCATATCCGGCTTCCAGTTCGTCAGCATCAGCATCGCTGCTGCCATCGTTTCTTTGAGTGGGGCTGCTGAGTGGAATTCACGGTAGCCGCGTTTGTGCAGCGCGTCACCTGACGTATCGATCGTTAATGTCGCGATATCTTTTAACAAAGCAACTTCAATCGGATAACTTGCGCCGGTTTTTGGCAACCATTCCGTTCCTTTGTTGTACTGTTCTTGCATGTGCGAGACGATTGCTTTCTCGGTGATCTTCTGACAGTCACGGATCGAGAACAGCTTCGACTTGACCGAACGACCGTTGACGATGAAGTTCGCATCCCACGGCATCAACTCGTGCCACGGCAGTGCTTTGACTTGATCGAACAATTTTTCGAATGTCGTCGCGCGGAACTCAGCAACGACGAGTTTGATCCGGTCCGCTGTCCGAAGCCACATGTTCAAACGGGGAATGTCCTCCATCTCACAATCGATGTAGACCTTTCCGTCCTCGACCGTACATTCGTATCCTAACGCACGGACTTCTTTTGCGACGAGCGCTTCGATTCCCATCGCCGCTGTCGCGATGACTAAGCGTTTTGCCATATCGCGTTCACTCCTTTATTGTTTCTTCCACTGAATCGTTTCATTGCAATAAAAAAAGAGCCCAGGGTGGACCTGGACTCTCGTTCAACTTAAAAATAACAGCCTATGTGGTCCTGTAAGCCATGTTCTGTTCCTTAGTGTTTCAAACGGTTTGACCCTCACACGCAGGCGACAATCATCTATCTCCGTATTTGCATACGCTCTCCTTCGCGTTCAGTTCCGCTCCGGAAATTCCCCTACCAAATTTGGGTTTCTCGCTCGTGGGGTTTACCTCGTTCCACCTTCATGGTTTCCCATGAAGCTCCGTCACTGTGGCACCTTCAAGAAGTTTCGGCCCTATCCGAAGACTTAGGCGTTCCTTCTGCCGTCAGCTTGACGCTGCCTACACTTATCTTTTTGTGTAGCACGATCACTACAGCCATCGCAGGCTGTGCGAGCATGGACTTTCCTCAAAGCACCGAAATGCCCCGCGATTGTCCGAACCAACATAGTCACTGCTTATGAGTGTAGCGTAGATGCCGCTTTCCTGCAAGAGGCAATTCTCGTTTTATAAACGAAAAAGTTGCGTCCCTGCCTCATTTCACGGTATAGTACAAGAGTTCAGAAGGGGGCATGCAGTATGAAAAAACGACGCTCTGGTACGAACCGGCGAACGGTTCGCAAGTTGACGTTCCTGATCGAGATCGATGAGATCAAGGCACTTCATCTGCGAAACGGCATCTTCGCCTTCTATCGTCAAGGAGAGCTCATCCACGCGTTCGAGCCGTTCAACGTCAAGGCGCCCGATGCACTCTCAAAACGTAGCTATCATTTCGATCAACACGATATCTTGCTTATGAATGAACGTTTCCCTGAGCAAATCCCGTTGTATGATGAAGCAATGACGTTACGCTCTTGGGCCGACCAGGTCGCTTATGGTTTATACCAATTGATCGATTCCAGTCGCTTGTCGTTCGTCCATGAGGATGACACAGGATACAAAATGGAAGCGATGATCACGTGGACTGGAGAGGCATTAACACCTCCGACGCCCGTCTATAAAAAAGGAAAAGACCCGAAGTAACCTTCAGGTCTCGTACAGCGTTTCCCACTCGGTGGGAGGCGCTTTTTTTATTTGACGGTCAGGAGTCGTTCGACCGTTCGCGTATGGCGTCCACCACTCGTCTTGAATACGAGTTTATAGGACCCTTTTTGTTTCAATTGATACGTGAACTTGTGCGTCCCATTTTTTAATTTCGACTGGGTGAACGTTTTAATGACTTTCCCATCTTTATAAAGACGGGTCGTCGTTTTCGCATTCGAATATTCGTCAAAGTAAAACGCGAATAGTTGATTCGGTTTGACTGTTGAAGGGAGCGACACTTTAGAAATTGGCGCCGGAAGCGCCGCTAACATTCCGGCATTCAAGCGACCGACTCCGTAATGTGAACTTGTATCTCCTGTTTTTTTGGTCGCAGCAGCATACAGTTTACTGCGCATCGCTTCATTCGTGACGAATGGATTCTTTGATTTCGCAAGCGCCAATACCCCGCTGACGACCGGTGTTGCCATCGATGTCCCGTCTAAGTAACCATACTTATTCCCAACGATCGTTGAATAAATCCCTTCACCCGGTGCCATGATGTTAAGTCCTTTGCCGTAATTCGAGAACGTCGACGCTCGACCGAGTGTGCCAACAGCCCCAACGGCGACGACTTGACTCATCGAACCTGGGAAGAGCACTTTATTGCGCCCATCATTCCCCGCTGCTCCAACGACAAGGATGTTCTTCGCTTCTGCTTTTTTGATTGCTTCTTCCATGTAGGGATCGAATTCATATTGTCCGAGCGACAGGTTGATGACGTCTGCTCCCTGCTCGATCGCATACAAAATACCGTCACCGATATCAATCGACGCAGCAAAGTCACCATCGAATACGTCGGCTCCGATCAATTTAACACCGGATGCGACACCAACGATCCCTTTCCCGTCTTCCCGTGCCCCGACGATCCCAGCGACATGCGTTCCGTGATCATCCGGTTTACGGATGCCCGAGATCGTCGTCGTTTTATAAATGACGTCCTTGAACTCACGGTGTTTCGTATCGATTGCGTCATCAATGATTGCAACGCGGATATCCGACTTACCACGGCTGTACTTCCAGTAAGTAGGGATCCGTGACTGATCGAGATACGTTTGCTGGAACTGGGCAGAATCCGTCGCTTTCTTGACGTCCGTGATCGGAATCAAGTCGGCATCGATATCCTCTTCTTCGAGATGTGCAAGTGGCTCGACGAGAGAGAATCCTTTTTGTTTCAAGGCACGAATCTCGCTCAGTCCCTGATTCGCCAACCAGCTTTGTTTTTGTTGTTCTGTAAAAGTTGGGTCGTATTGTACGTATTGAGACTGCGCAAAGGCAGACGTTGGCATGGCGACAATTGTCGCTAGCGTGAGTAGTGCAAGTTGCTTTTTCATGGGAACCCTGCCCTTCTCTGTTTACGCGCCGACCGAAGAATCGTCTGGACTAAAGCGGAACCGTACCGTCCGGTTCTTCGCTGACTTCAAAAGGAATGATTTTTCCGATCGTCACGTAAGCATAATAGCGTGCAAGGACCGCACGCCAACGCGTTGCATCGATGCCTGTCAGATCTTCACCTAACGGGGACCCGTCGAACGTCTCGAACTGTTGGCAAAAGAACGCTTCCTCTTCTTCATGCCACGTTACTTCTTCGCCGATGAACCCGGTCGAAAAGCGGACGAAGTCCGCAATCGAGGGTCCAATCACTTCTGCCGGCAAGCGTTCGCTCATCCGTCCGACCAGTTCATACCGGTCGCGTTGTGCTTGTTCCGCTTCTTCAATCGAATGACACAGCAGCACTTCACGATTTATTTCTACTAACACGACATAGTCACCACTCGGTAAATTGACGTGAATCATCCCTACACCCCTTGGATTGGATTCGTGCGGCTTCTAGGTGTCATTTTTTCTTCGATAATTTATAATGTCCATTTTCGATCAAAGGTTAATTCAATCGGCTCGTTATCTTTCGACTTTAACATAACGACCCGTGTCGTTTCAATTTGATCGAGGAGATCCGCTTGACGAAGAGACTGAATTTCCTTCGATGAACCGGCTTCAATCCGGTCTCTGTACGGGGCAAGCAACGCTTGTTGATTGCTCGCGAGCGCGTACCAGGCAAGTCGAGCGAACGGCTCATCCTTTGCTGTCTCGAGCGCGTAGCTCTCGAAGATATCTGGAAGATAACTGCTAAATTGATCAAGCGCGTCGATGCGTTCTGCAACGTCGAGAATCGTTAACCAACTCGGGAGCGACAGCAACGATTCACTTGACCACCAGTCGAGTAAATCGACATGTTCTTTAAGTAATTGCTGTGCTTCTGGTCGATCGATCATATGTTGTAGGGTCTGGATGAGTTCGTTCCAGGCAAGCGACCAGTATTCTTCCGATGGATTAGCTGAAAGGAAGAATTGACGATAGACCGTCAGCAATTCCGAAACGTCCGTTAATGGTTCGACTTCCAATCGCTGATTAAAACGGCTAACTGCTTTTGTAAAATAATTTGGTTCAAGCGTTAATGCCATATAGAGTAATTTTGGTGCGTTTTTAATTTCGCCTTGATCGACCGTCTCGAATAATTCTTGAATCCATTCTGGTTGTGGTTGTGTCATAATCCTTTTCCTCCGTCCAGTAAATTTGTTTACTATACCCGAAAAAAGATTAGTTAAATCCTTTCTTCCCTAAATCGCTCCAATTCGATTCGCCGTCTCTTCTGAGCAAAGGACGATCAACGTCCCGTTTTTCGGAATCGTTTCATCAAGTCGCCGATTCAAATCAAGCCGTTTCCCGTCGGACAGAATCGTCACCCCTTCTTCTAGCAAGGCATGAAACGCATCGCGGTATGTCGCCCATTCCGGTCGCGTCGGAATCGAGAACATCCCTTCACCGTCTTTCGTCAACAGATTCGTCACGACCTTCGTCACGCCAGGATGATGGGACGCGAGGATCGCCATCCGGGCAATCGTCTCGTCACCAAGCAACACCTCATCGACCTTGACCTGTTCAAAGCTGTCGAGGTGTTCTTCGAGCATCATCTCGACGATCGTGTAGATGTTCGGATTCGCCCGTTCGATGCTTGAAGCGATCAACAGTGTCCGTCCGTCAGCATGGACCGGGGGAATCGAATGATCCGCGAGAACGATCGCACGGACCGCCTTTTCGATGTGAGCTCGCTCGAGCGTCGACGTCAGCGCCGGATCACCACAGACGTAATGGAACCGGGGGTGGCTGAATGGCTCCCGCTCTAGGTCGTCGACGAGGACGACATCCGTATGTTCGAGCAATGACTCGATGACGTGCTTCGAACGCCGACTGTATCCGAAGACGACCGTATGTCCTGTTTCCTTCACTTGTAACAACCCTCTTTCCTTTTGATTACGAATCAACTGGACACCATCGACCAGTTTTGAGATCAATCCACCGACGATCCCGATCCCGAAGATGAACACGAAAATCGTCAGAATCCGACCGGTATCCGAGTTCGGGAAGAAGTCACCGTATCCGACCGTGACGACGGTCGTCATCGTCCAGTAGACAGCGCGGAAGTAGGACCCGAACGTCTCCGGCTCAAGCGCATACATGATACCCGCGACACCGAAGACGAAGATCAACGATGCATATCCGAGCGTCCGCATCCGTAGAAACGAGACTTTTCGTAAAAAACGTAACCAGACCATGTTTTTTTCATTCCTTTCGAACAATCCGGTCTCTTCCCCTGTCAATAAGGGCGAAGGAGGTGATACACATGACACAAGCAGAAGAGATCAAGACGAGTCTCGTCATCGTCTTCGAGCGGAAGGACAAGGTGACAGCGAACGGTGATGCCGTCGTCGCTCGCCGCCGCTACAACGGCTTACGTTCGAATCTTCCAGCAGACGTCGTCGCTTCGATCGGGCAATCGATCGGCAGCTTACTCGACGGACGCTATGCGCTGACGGAAATCAGTCGTGACTACGCTTTACTGAAGGCATAACCCATCCTCTACATTTCATGAAAGGAGTGACCATTGATGGAACATACGATCGTCCTGACGTTCGATACGGTGACGAAAAAACCGTATCGCTTACGCATCGCTGGTGCGAAGGAGAATGCGACCGTGGCTGAGATCAAAGCAATCGGTGACTTATTCGTCGCCCATGACCCGTTCATGAACGGTGTCACACGTCTCGCGTCCGCCGAATTGCAAAACAGTTCGGAATCGGCATTCGTCTTGTAAGCTTTTTCAGTCCATCGTCACGGGATTACGTGACGATGGCTTTTTTTTGGTATACTAGAAACATCAACCAGCTGAAAGGAAGTCAATTTATGGCCAAACGCCCACTCACTCCTCGCGAATGCGAACTCGTCGTCTGTAGTCTCTACGTAATGGAACTCATCCCGTTCGAAGGCATCATGGAACGTCTCGAATCCATTACGCTTCGAGACATCATCGGCCCCGTCGCACGTGGTGAATCGACGCGGGAGCAAGCTGCTGACGCGCTTGACCAGTACATCAAGGTCCGACGTCGCCGGTTCCGCAACGTCCCACCGGAACATCTGTGGTCGCTTGACGACCGGATTGAACAAGAGGCACTGCGGATGATCCGCAAACGTTCGCCGCTCTCGGCAGGAGAAAAGCTCCAGCCGAAAGCCATTCCTCATGAAATGGGGGATACAGTCGAGATGAAAGTGACCGAAATCCAGGACCGCAACAACAAAGTGACCTTAATCGGAAAAGTCGGTAACGTCACGTCGAAGCTTCCGGTCGCGAACCGTCAAGCCTATAAGGGCAACAAGACGATTTCCGCCTGGATCACGGGTGTCGAAAAGAAACCTGCCTTACTTCATTTGTCGACATCCGATTACGGTAAACACCAGCCGTCAGAAGACGTCAAGGCAGCGTATGCGACTGCCGTCGCCGCATTACGTCGCTATTTCGAGACGAACGAGCTCCCGACGACCGAAGAAGTCGACCTTGCAAAATCACTGTTCCAACGCATGATCCGTCGCGATCAGAACGATTGGTTCACGGTATACGTCGCGATGGGTCGCCCGCAACTCGATCACGTCCGGCGCTGGGTCAAGGTCATCCAGATGCTCGCCCGCTCCCTGCGTGGTGACGAAGAAGCGACACAACAACTCGCTTCGCAAGAAGATCGCTTCTTCAAGGATGCCTTATTGCGTGCCTGTAAAGCGGCAGAGAAAAACTTCACGTCTTAATGCTTTCGCCTTAACACGTATCGATTCCTAGTCAAAACGAAAAAATAACGCTTCGCACCGGACAACTTTTCCGGTGTGAAGCGTTTTTGTATTCGTTGATCATTGAACTGAAAAATCGTAGATATTCGTTCCTTTTTTGCGATTCGCATCCTTGATTTTTCCCTGATATATCAATTGCTCATGCTTCAAATCAATCACGGACACTTGGAAGCCAGCGTTCGTCTCGGATGAGAGATAAAGCTGCATTTGGTCCGTCGAATCTAACCAATCAGTCTTTTTCAAAACAAGCGGACTACTTACACTATGCTCGGATAATCGTTTTGTTTCCAAGTCGAACGTCGACCATTCGATGCGTTTCGTCTCTCCTTCTGGCAGACGGAGTCCAATCAGGTAACGACCATTTGCATAAGGCGTATAACCGATTTGTTGCTGATCTAACTCCTTGATGGACCGAACGCTTTTCCCATCATCAAGGAAATAAGAATGTTTCGTGTTCTCTTCGTCGCCATCAAATGGTTGTTCCGTGTAGACGATCTCATTTTGATGAATTGCTAAAAATTGACGCGCGTTTTTAGGCGCTACTGGTTTTTGAAGAACGATTTCTTCGACTCGGTCGCCTGTTAAATCGAGCACAAGAAGTTTCGTTTTCGTGGGCTGATCGATCCGATCAAGTTGGATGTAAACTTTCATCGCCTGCTTATCGATGACACTGGCTTGTAAGTCAATCCCTGTCTCAAGTTTTGTATCATACTGAAATGTTTTCTCAAACATCTCCTCCGTCTTGAACGTAAACATCTTAAATCGTAATTTATTGTGTTTAATCTGAATCGCATACTCCGATTGTTCATCTCCACTTACATTTGTTTCCATTTTTGTCGTGAATGCATAATATTTGTCTGGTAAATCCGTCATTTTATCTTCACGGAATAGTTGTCCGACGTAAGAGTTTGACTGTTTTTCGATGTCACCCTTTGCGTTGACATCATAAATCGTCGAGCGCATCCCTTTCGTCTGAAGACGTAAATTAAAATTTTCGATTTGCGAAGACTTTCCACTGACGGTCTCAAGCGACAAGTCCGCCCCTTGGATCGATAGTGTATAACCGATGTAGCTTCCGATTGTCATGAGAATGATCAATCCATAGATCAAAAGTTGACGATATCGTTTCATGAAAGTTCTCCTTTAGACGGATAGGCGCGTCTGGACTAACCGCAGATTTTTGTACGACACATATAACGTCAAGAGCACGACGTACCCGAGATAAAATTGCATGTGCAGTTGACTCAAATCGTTCGAAATAGCTGACAACGTCACACCTATCACGATCCACCCGGCAATCAGCGCAATCCCGGTTAATCCGACGAGGAAGAACGCTTTGCTCTTTCGGAACGATCGCTCAAGTAAAACTGTCATGAAAACGAACGAGATGACGATGAATGTCATCAGTAAGATGAATAAAATATCACTCGGATACATTGTGTAGAACAACTTCATGTAGAAGGAGTATTCGTTGATGCTAGCTGTGACTTGTTGAGCATCTGGTAATAACCATAAGTAGAGAGTGCGACTAAGCAACAACAAGACCCACTGGATGCCGATCAGACTAGCGACGACAAGTAAGAGTGTCGTCATCTTCGATGCAACAATCGCCCGGCGTGATCCAGGAAGCAATAGTAGCCGGTAGATGTACTTCGTCTCGCCCATCCAGTCGCGGTACCAAATCCAGAACGCGAACAGGACAATCATCCCCATCGCTAATACAATGATCGAATCGTAAAAATTCGTTGCTTGCGCAAATAACAGCGGACCACCACCCTGCTCGATGGCGTCGAGTTCTGATATCTGTTCGATCCGCATCGTTGCCTCAACCGAGTGCTGATAATCGTAAATCTGATAGAGCAGTGACGCAATTTCTGCGACAATCAATCCTGAAATCAACAAAACCAGTAATTTCGTACTTCGTTTCAGTTCTTCATTCGTTAATAACAACCAACGTTTCATCCTTGATAAACCTCCCGCATCCGGTCCTGGACCGATTGATGATGACGGCCGCGCAGCTCATCCGTCTCTTTGACTTCAACGATCTTTCCGTCCCGTAAGAATAATACTCGGTCAATCACCTGCTCGACCTCAGCGATTTCGTGTGTCGTCATCAGGATGCTTCGTCCTTCCATGAACTCACTTGAGAAAATCCAGGCAATCTGTTCCTTCATGAAGAGATCGATTCCCGCGAGCGGTTCGTCGAGTACTATGTACGGTCGATCAAGCGCGAATCCTAAGACGAGATTGAACTTCGCCTTGTTCCCTTTTGATAAGTTCGCCATTTTATCCGTCGTAAACAGCTGGAACGTCTCTAGTAACCGTTCCGCTGTCTCTTGATTCCAATCCGGATAATGATCCGCCATATACGTGAGCGCTTGTCCGATCGTCATGTAGCTCGGCATCGTCTGAAGATCAGGCACGAATGCGATTTTGTCACGCGACGTTTTACCGTCGACCGTCACCGTCCCGGCATCCACCGGAATCAAACCGAGAATTGCTTTTAGGATCGTTGACTTCCCTTCCCCGTTCAAGCCGATCAGACATGTCACTTCGTTTAGACCGACAGAGAACGTCACGTCACGTAAGACGTGCTTTTTTCGTCCGTATCGCTTTTGTAGCCCTTTCACTTCAAGCACTAGACTTCCCTCCTTGATTACGACCATTGTATTAAGACAATAGTACATCTGTTAACTGTATGGTACATGCCATACAGTCTAGCGTCAACCTGTTTTTTCCTGCTATCATCCAGAAAATGAAAAAGAGCCGGACAATCATGTCCGACTCTGCGAGTATTTCGATTTCGTTTTTGCTATTTAATTTATGAAAGAAGAGACGTTTTGTTCACTCAAAAACGCTTTCTAGGAAAACGATTCGAGATGAACAAAAAAGAGAGGACGCCCTGATGGACGCCCCCTCTGAACACGTGACTGGTACTTCAATAAATATCAATCGTCGACTCCAGTGCCCGGCATGTCCGACGCACGGTCGGTAAGAAGTCGGTCCGTTTTGCGACACCGCCTTCAATCTGGACATGCTGAATGCCTTTCGTCCGCTGCATCGCTGTTAAGACGGTGACCAGCTCGATAAACCAATTCGAGATCAGTTCGACGACCTGTTCGTCAAAAGCGGCAGCGCCATACACATCATACCCGTTCTCGCAGAGATGGTTCGGGAAGCGGGCTTTGAACCGATGAATCAAAGTGTCCGTCGTCGGAATTAAAAATTCGTCATAGACAACACGCTGCTCGGCATCAAGCGTTTGTTCTGTCACACCATCCATCATCAAATGTGGCTGATTGCCGATATTCAATGCCCAACTCGTCTTCTTTCGCTCGCCAGTGGAAGTGATCGTTCGCATGGTTTCATCCATCTCCTTTTGATGTGTAAGCGTTTACCTTCTCATTCTACCTGTCATTTGACCTATTCTGCAACCGTCAACTTGACCAATTTAAACGATAACTTCGCTTGACATTCAGTCTATCAAACTCAACGCTTTTTGACGATGTCAGGAATTAACATCGTCCTTGTAGACGTAGACGGCAACGAGATCAATCAAGACATGGATGATGATCAGCGGCCAGAGTGTCTCGAGCGCTAGATACAAGTAGCCGAACCCCGCCCCGATCAGCCCCGTCACGAGAATCGCGAACCACCCTTGATAACGATGGGCGACCCCGAACAAGATGGCCCCGATCCAGACAAAGCTAACGTCTGAAAACGGTAAAAATAATCCGAGCGTATGAAAGAGAAACCCGCGATAGATCAACTCTTCCGTCACTCCTGCCATCAGCGCGACCATTTGGAACCCGGTTCGCTCCTCTTTTGTTCGCGGCAGAATCAGTCGTTCCGCCTCACTTTGATAGAGCGGCAACAAACGTTTGCGAAACGCTGGAACGGTCGCTGTCAAAAGCAAGACGATACAGAGAAAGACGATCAGTCCGATCGTCGCGTACCAGATTGGTCCACTTGGGACAAAAAACGTCAAGCCGATTTCCGGTAACAGCGTACCGCTGACCAGCGTTCCACCGACGAGCAACAGACATAAGATACCGCTCGACTGGACCATCGAGGGGTAGAATTCCTTGCGTGGGACGATCGTCAAGTCGACCGGTCGGACCGCTGCGATGATTGAAAGGACGACGAGCAATCCGAGTAAAAATCCATTTACGAAGAGATACATGACTTCGACTCCTTTTTTGATTCCACACTCCCGTCACAGAAAGTGCTATTAGACCCTACTAAAATATGATACCATTCAGTGGAATCCTATACAGAGGAGAGAACAATATGCGAAAAGTTTTTCGAATCAGCATCTTGTTCGTACTGTTCGCCCTCATCGTCAGTAGTTTCATCTACTGGCAAAATCGGGAACGTGTTCAAAATGAAATGTATCGTACGTATTATGGACAGCATGGCGTACCTGCCGAGAACATCGACATCTACGAACAAGCCGCGGCACGTTACGGCATCGACTGGAAGCTACTCGCCTCCATCCATCGCGTCGAGACAATCTTCTCAAACTCGTCAGCGATGCAATCGTCCGTTGGCGCCATCGGTCCGTTCCAATTCATGCCGAAAACATGGGTCGGTTGGGGATACGAAGGTGGCACGTCGCTCGGTGACATCGAGCATGACGGCATCGACGTGACGGATCCGGAAGCCATCGAGAAATATGGTGGTCTCGGAGTGGACGCGGACGGCGACGGGAAAGCCGATCCGACGAGTCTCGTCGACAGCGCCCACACGGCAGCGAAATACCTGAACCAACACGATGTTACGAAGACATCAGACCGAGACACGCTCGCGACAGCACTGTTTGAATACAATCGCAGTGAACAATATGTTTCTGACGTGCTCGCCCAATATGATCGTTACCAGCAACATGTCGAGGCGATCGATGCGAACGACCTCGACCTCAAGAAGAAAACACTCGCATTCTTCCTTCGCATCAGCTCACGTTTGACCAATTAAAAGGAGGCACCACCCATGACACCAGCCGATTCTTCCGAACTCTTGATTGAGGAATCGTCGATCCGCGTCCAGACGACGTTTGATCGAGACAAGACGAAACGCTATTTACGAAGCTACATCTTTGACGACATCGCAGAAGGGACGCACGTCGCCGCTTTAATCTACACACCACGGACGACGGATGCCTTTCTCTCTGGAACGACGACACAACGTGCGTACAATTTGATGAAGAAGTATGTCAGTGACCCCGTCAAACAATATGACATCATCAGTTTGATGCCGGACCTGCTCGTCAGCGAGGATCTGCCGTTCGCGCAAGCGAGCTTCGATGAGACGAACTATGAGTTCGTCGCAAAGACACTTGCTGAAGTCAAAGCGAAAAATGGCGTCGTCCTCTGTGGCTGGGGATCGCCTGGTCGACTGATGCACCATTTACCGGCTTACGAGGATCTATTCAATGAATATGCCGACATCTTGTACTGCTCCGGCATCACGAACAAAGGTGAACCGAACCATCTGCGCTTGACGATGGACGATAGCCCGATGATCACGTACAACGACATGAAACAAAAAGCGAAAAAATTGCGTCGTAAATGACACAACAGACCCTTCCATAACGGATAGGGTCTTTTTTGAAACATTTTCCATCAGCTTCGCGTATAATCAAGGTCTACATATTACATAGCAAGGAAGGTCATACGATGCCATTTTGGGATGAAGAATTACAGGAAGAAACGATGATTTCAGTCAAAGAAACAGACATTAAACGAATCGAGCAAGCCGTCAACGGTTCACTCCCCGTCCGTTACCTCGAACAAATTCGGGAACAAAACGGTGGTGCCCCAGAAGCAATGGCCGTGATGGTCGAGTTCAAGAATACATGGTCGGACGAAGAAAGCGGGTTGCACCTCCCACTCCGCTCCATGACGTCATTGACATTCGAACGGTATGTGGACGAATTGTCGGTCCTCCGGGAATGGGATGTCGAAGGAAACGTCATGATGTTCGCGGAAGGAGAAGGTAGCTATTTTTGGTACTTCCACTTCACGGAAGCTGCTGAGCCGACTGTCTGGTGCCTCGATATTTCTGTCGCAGAAACACATTTCGTCGCGGCGACATATGACGAGTGGTTAACGAAGCTGAGTACCGATGTTCCGGAAGTCGTCATGCCGGATGTCGTATTTCTGACGTTACCTGAAATCAAGGACATTCTCCGTGGAGATGACGAAAACGAAAAACTTCTTGCCTACTCCCACTGGATGATTCTCGATGAAGAACAGGAAGAACTCATCGAAGCGTTCATGACACTGATCGAACGAAACAACCAGCCTGATCTCCTCGACTCTTATGCGTATTACCTCATGGAAGTCTTGACGAACAACCCGGAGTTGTTAGAACAGAAACGAGATGACGTCACGACCTTGATCCTCAGTAAAGGTGACGATCTCGATGCAGAAGACTTGCTATCTTGGATGGATGAAGAGATAGACGAAGAGTTATGACCTAAACCATAAAGCCAGTATTCCTCGTCCATACGTATGACGAATACTGGCTTTTTCGCATGCCTATACAATCGTTTAAGACAACATCAACTCAAGCAGACAGTCGACGAGATCCTTCTCGAGTTCGAGTGCTTGCAACTGGTGCATCATGTTGACCGGGTCGAGCTTTTGTGACAGCAGACGGTACAAACGATCCTTCAAATCATAGCTGATTTCCGCTTGGTCGAGGAACGCATACAACCGGTCCATCTTATTCTCGTTCGTCGAGATCTCGACTTGGAGCGACAACGTGATCGTATCGGTCACTTCACCCAGTTCAACGCGAAGGGACTGCGTCGCATGATCATAGACGCCGGTGACACTCTCTCCGTCGCGCTGAACGTATCCTTCACGGACTCCACGTAAGATCAACGTAATCGAGCGGTTTTCGGGTAGCAAGTCACGGTGTCCGGTTGGTGCCGCGATCGTCAACTCACGTGCTTCCCAGTCGAGCGCAAACGTCGTCTCAACGTTGACACCGTCGCGGTGCGCGACACCTGTGCTATCGTCTTCGAACAACGTAAACCGGTTCGATGTTCCCGGGAAGACGACGACTTCGAGATCGTCCGGATTATGCAGGGCATTCGACTGTTCGAGATGACGACCGAGTGGAACGATCGCACCGGCTTTTGCGAGTACGCCTTGGTCTTCGAGATAACGGAACAGACGGATCTGCTTGCCGCCGCGGTATCGGTGCCCATTGAAGAAATCGAACCATTCCCCTTCCGGCAACCACGCTGTCGTCGCCGTCATGTGCAGCTTCCGGTGCATTGGTGTGACCATCGGCGCGACGATCAATTCCGTTCCGAAGTAGAACTGATTCGGAACGTTGTATGCTTGATCGTCTTCCGGATGCTCATAATACATCGGTGAGACGAGTGGCAAGCCGTCAAAGTGATTACGGGCATTCATCGTGTAGATGTACGGCACGAGCTGGTGCCGAAGTCGTAAATATTTCTTCATGACGTTCGCCGCATCGGTCGAATAACGCCACGGTTCTTTCCCGTTGAAGATGCTCATCGTACTGTGCAGGCGCATGATCGGACTGAAGACACCGTATTGGAGCCAACGTGTCGATAACTCGTCATCTTTCTCTCCCCGTTGGTGTCCCCCGATATCATGGCTCCACCATCCATAACCGATGTTCGACGCTGTCGCCGTGAAGTACGGCTGGAATTGGAGTGATGCCCACGAGATGATCGTATCGCCTGAGAAACCAACCGGATAGCGGTGACTTCCGGGTCCCGCGTAACGTGAGAAGATCAACGGTCGATTGCCATCGCGAGCGATATCGAGCGCGTGATAATGATTGAGCATCCAGAGCGGATCAAGCCCTTTCATCTTCGAGTTCGCGCCCTGCTGCCAGTCGATCCACCAGAAGTCGACGCCATCTGCCTCGTGCGGGTGATGAAGCTTCGTGAAGTAGTTCTCGATGAACGTCCGGTCCGAGAAATCAAATGGGATCCGGACATCCGATTCGGGATCGACGCCCATCGCGACCGCCATCGCCTCGTAGGCTTCTTCAAACCCACGCACACCGTCCGCCGGGTGCAAGTTGAGCGTTACCATCCGGTCGTCATCCTTCAACCATTGTAAGAATCCGCGTGGATCCGGGAATAGATCACGGTTCCACGTATAGCCCGTCCAGCCGCTCCCGTACCGTTCCGGGATATCGGTGACGTGCCAGTCCATATCGATGACACTGACCGAGAACGGAATGTCTTCTGTCTTGAAGCGCGTCATCAAATCCTTGTATTCCTTCTCACTATAACGCCAGTAGCGACTCCACCAGTTGCCGAGTACCTGACGTGGTAACATCGGCGTCGGTCCTGTCAGGTGGTAGAAGTCACGCAGTGCCTGTTTGTAGTCGTGACCGTATCCGAAGTAATAGATGTCATGCGTACCGGAGCGTCGCGGTTCGACGAAGTGGTCTTCCGTCAGGACGAAGGCGTTCGAGTCGTCGATCGCCGCGTAACCTTGTCGTGAAAGAATCCCTTCTTCGAGTGGGATGACGCCGTCCGCATGATCAAGCGTCCGTGCCGTTCCTTTTAACGTCCGGAGCGGTCCGCCGAACGTATAGCGGCTGTAGTAGGTACTGAAGTTCCCTAAGACATCGATATAGAGTGTGTTCGCAGCGAACGGTCCCTTCGTATAATGCAGATGGACGTGCTCGGTGATGATTTGCAATTCTTCCTCGTTTTCGACGATGCGGTAAGCAGGTACCGGGAAATCACGATTGAAGACCGTTTGGGTCGGTCGATCCTCGAACTGTCCATCCGCCGCGTACTCGAGTCGAATCATGCGACTCGTCAAGACCGTGAAACGGTAGACATCTCCTTGGATGATGGCGTCTGGTCGTGCTTGTGGTTTCATGTCGCGCGTGTAGAAATGGGATTCATCAATTGTTCGCATACGGGTTCGGGACTTACGCCCCTTTCACTTCCTTCCAGGCTAAGTAGTGTGCAACCGATTACACATCTAGTGTATAAGAGTTCATGTTCCCACTTCAAGGAAGAATGAACCAAAAAAACGTCCCGCACCTGAAAATCGATGCGGAACGTTGCGTCATAATAAGGGTGAAATCAAGCGCGAGAGCGACTCAAAAATGCGGAAGCGGAGCGGACGTTTGACGTAATCGTTCGATGATAACTGAATCGAGACATCGAAATCAGCGATGAAGTCACGCTCGAGCTGTTCCGTACTTTCTGTGTCATACAGGAACGCCATTAGTTCATAATTGAGGACAAAACTGCGAATGTCCATGTTTGCCGTCCCGACGGCACCGATTTTCCCGTCGACGAGAAACAGTTTGGCATGGATGAAGTGACGGTTGTACGTGTAAATCTTGACGCCGTCCTTCAGAAGTGGTCCGAAGTAGGACCGGGTCCCGTAATAAGACGTAAAACTGTCGCCTTTCCCCGGCGTCAGGATGCGGACGTCGAGTCCGGCACGTGCCGCGAGTCGGAGTAGCGTCATCGTCTCATTGTCCGGAATCAAGTACGGTGTCGCAATCCAGATCGAACGTTGCGCTGCGATGATCGCGGCAATCAACGCATTGCGAATCGCGGGGTCCTTTGAGGTCGGTCCGCTCGTGACGATTTGAATCGCCCCGTCTGACGCCACATCATGTTTCGGGAAGTACTGGTGGATTGACTCACCCCCCGCAAACGTCTCCCATGTGTCATCCGATTCGATTTGGGCATAGATCCAGTCGTCGAGGAACGTCGCTTGTAATTCTTTGACGGCACGTCCTTCGAGCCGCAAATGCGTATCACGCCAAAACCCGAACTTCTTACTCTTGCCGTCGTACTCATCCCCTACGTTCAATCCGCCGGTGAAGCCAACTTTTCCATCAACGACGACGATTTTTCGGTGATTGCGGAAGTTTGCCGTGAAGATGAACAAGGGACTCGAGATTGGATCATAGGCTGCGATATGCGCTCCAGCGTCGCGTAGCGGGCGCAGGAAGTTCTCACCGAGCATATAGCTTCCGAGTCCGTCATACATGAACCGCACCGTTACTCCGGCTTCGAGTCGTTCCATCAACGCTTCACGGATTGCCTTGCCTGTCTCATCGTTCCGATAAATGTAGTACTGGATGTGGACATGATGCTGCGCTTGACGAATCGCGTCCAAAATCGCTGGGAACGTCTCTTCCCCGTTCGTCAGGATTTCACTTGCTGTATGAACGTCCACCCCGCCGCCACCGAAGTTACGAATCGTGTTCGCAAGCTTCAAGTGATTCGGTGGCAACTCACTGACAGCAAGCGACCGAACTGGACGAATCGCTTGCTTGAGCAATTTCCGTTCGTCATGCGAACGACGATTCCGACGGCGACGCCGTGGATTCCGACCGAACATCAACCAGATGATGACTCCGAGAATTGGTAAGAAAATCAGAACGAGGAACCAAGCGATCGTTGATTCTGCTGTCCGGTTTTCGATGAAAATGATCATGATGACGGCGAGCGGCACGACCGTCGCTGAAATCGTTAAGACATAAAATAAATAGCCGAGTTGATATAGTCCCCAAATGATGCCACCGGCGACTAAAAATACGAGTGCGAATTGTAAAATCCGGTTGCGCACAGATTTTCCTCCTTCAATTAACATACCTTCACTAGTATTCTTTCCCCATTCACTATGAAAATATAACAAAAAAGAGAAACCGCAGATACGGTTTCTCGAAAGATTGACCTCTTATAAAAATGTTTCTTCGTACATCTCGCGACCAGGAATTGGATCATTCAATGACGCCCAGTCCGTTTCGTCTGCTTGGACGAGACACGCATCGAATAGCGCTTCGAGCTTCTCTTGTTCTAGTCCGATGCCGATCAAGACGAGTTCGGTCCGTCGATCCTCATCTGATGCAAAACGACCAGCGTATTCCATGTTCGACGCATATCCTGCCTGATGGAACAGCAATGCCATCTCGGGACGTGTCGCAAGGAATAAGAATCCCTTCGCCCGGACGACTTCTTGCGGCCAGTCTTCGATCAAGGCAAGCAAACGCTCCGGGTGGAACGGCACGTCGCGCTTGTAGACGAACGAGCTGATCCCATACTCTTCCGTTTCCGGAATATGTTCTTCCGCATTCAACTCACGGATCCAACCAGCACTCGCTGCCGCTTGTTCAAAATCAAATAGATCAACATCTAAGATGTCTGCCGGATCGACTTGACCATACGTCGTCTCGATCAAACGGGCAACTGGATTTAATGCCTTTAGATAACCGATGACGGTATGGCGCTCTTCCGGTGTCAGGCGATCGACTTTATTCAAGACGATGATGTCCGCGAACTCGACTTGATCGACGAGTAGATCGACGACTTCGCGCACGTCTGTTTCATCGACTGCCTGTTTCCGCTCAATCAACGATTCACCAGACTCGAAGTCCTTCAGAAAACGATATCCATCGATGACCGTGACCATCGCGTTGATTTTCGTGACTTGTGATAAGTCGATGGCACTGTCCGGATCTTCGTACGTAAAAGTCTGTGCGACCGGAATCGGTTCCGAGATACCACTCGACTCGATGACGATACCGTCAATATCGCCTTGGTCGACGAGGCGTTTGACTTCAAGTAATAAATCGTCACGTAACGTGCAGCAAATGCACCCGTTCGAAAGTGTGACGAACGACTCTTCCGTCCGCGAGAACCCGCCTTGCTCAATCAATGCCGCGTCAATGTTGACCTCACTCATGTCGTTGACGATGATCGCGAGGCGGCGCCCTTCGCGATTATGTAGTAAATGGTTCAATAGTGTCGTTTTACCGGATCCAAGATATCCAGATAAAACGGTGATCGATATCGGTTGCATCATCATTCATCTCCTAAAACGTAATCATTACGTTTTATAGAGTAACCGACTTTTTACCTGACGTCAATCGTAATGATTTCGATTTATTTTGTTCCCTAAAAAAAAGCCGATAAGCATCGACTCAAGGAGTAGACCGGTCTGACTCCAAAAAAATGACGCATCTTCTCACGCCCTTTCCTCAGGCGAGACACAAGCCAGTTTTCCTGCTTCCTTCAAGCAGGAAAGCGGGTCTTGTTTGTCTCTGACAGCGCATAATGCGCTTTTTCCTGTAGGAGTGGCGTGTGACGCGTCATTTTTTGTAGATACTGGCTTTAGAGTCAGCTCCGTCAGATATTCCGAAGCACAAGAAAAAAACGTTTTTTAGCTCGGAATCGCTTTCTAGGGAAATACAAGCAGAAGCGACCCTGCAACGAAGTGAAGCGGTGCGATGCTTGTCCCAGGAAAACGATTCGAGCGAAACGAAAAAGCGTAACCTTACTACTGACTATGAATCGGTAAATCCCATGTTGTACCAATCAAATCCGTGATCCGCTCCGCTGCCTCGTGCGAAAACCCGGCAATCGTGTAATGATTTGTATCCGCAATCACATGATACATCCCGTTCGGTAAACTATCGGCGAACGCAGCGTGAGCCGCATTGATTTGTTCGGTCAATGCTGGATTTAACCAACTTTCTGGCATACCACCCGCCCAGTTCGAAGCGGACAGGACGAGGACCGGCTGTGTCACGTCTTCAAGCAACGAAAGAATCAGCTGATTGTTCTCCTCGACCGTTTGCCATTCGTCGAGCGTCCCCCGCCAATGTCCAGGTGCCGCAAAATGCCGCCACATCGGTAATTGATCGGCTTCCGGTAAGACACTGAACATCTTTTTGCCGAGACGATCAGGAATCATACAGGCGATCGGTCGGACGTGACTAAGGAAATAGAGGAATCGATTCCACTCCTCTTGTGTTCGTTCGTACCAGTTCGGTAATGCCTCGTCGACATCGGGATGCGAGGGATCGAGCAAGACGATGCCGCGTGTCTCGTCTGCAAACAATCGTCCACTCGCGAGCGAGATATAGGCTCCGAGCGAGTGCCCGATGAAGATGTACGGTCCTTCGACACGAAGCATCCGTAAGACGTCCGCGAGCTCATCCGCTTGATGCGTAAAGAGTCGTTTGTTTTTGCCACGACTCGACCGACCATACCCGAGACGCGAATATTCAAAGACCCGCCCCCGTTTCAATAATTCAGTTCGTAACCAGCCCCACTGGTGTCGGTTCGACATCATCCCGTGGTCGAGGACGAATGTGACGTCCCCACTTCCTGTCAGCCGGGTATCAAAGCGACCGGCTGATGTTTCAACGATATATTCCATACACTACCCCTACTTCCATTCATTCAAATAACGAGATCTCTAGCTCGTACCCAAGGATGTTCAAGTAATCAAATAACTGGGATCGATGATGATAGATAGAAAACGCACGATTGATTCGTTCATTTAACTGATCGCGCGGGACCGGTTCCGTATAAAACGCCTGCATTGCTTCAGCCGTCGCCCCTTCTGCTAGCATCAAATCGGCTTCAAGTAACACAGCGAGATGGACAGCGACTTCACCGACGGTCCGTTTCCCGGGGATTGGTCGCGCGTCCCAATCCTGCACCTCGATTTTCTCAAATAATGCTTTCGACGTCTTTACACCAACACCGACATGGCGAATGAGGGCATGTTCCCAGTCAGTCATGCGCATTCTTCCAAGCGATTGCGCGGTGTTCGAGTTCCTTGACGAACGCATCCTTGCCGGCGATATAGGCTTCGATATCAAGCGGATATGTCGTTGCTAATTGTTCCTTTAATGCTCCGTAAGCAGCGGCTTCTTCTGGATGGGTACGTAAGTAATCCCGAAAGACGAGATGACGCATGATTTCTGGATTTCCTGCCGCATAGAGATGGATGTGATGCGTCCGTTCGTCTCCACCTTTTCGATAGTACCGACGCCCCAGCATCCCGAATTCACCCTTCGCTTCGTAACCGAGCGCTTCCATCCGTCCGTCGAACTGCTCAATTCCCTCGAGTGTATCGACGACGGGTAAGATATCGATGATCGGTTTTGCAGCGAGTCCCGGAACTGATGTACTTCCCATATGATGGATCTGCTTAAGACGTGCTCCGAAAACCTCTCGTAACTGATCCGCTTCTCGTGAGTATTCACTCGCCCATTCTGATTGATACGGTAACACAATGACTTGTCGCATGGTCGTTTCCCCCTCTCAATTCAGTATGCCAGTTTTTGGGGTAAAACAAAACGACCATCCATTTTGGAGGTCGTTAATGTTAGAGAGTCGTTAATCCGTTAAATAATCATACAGTTTCGCAGGTCCACCAAGTCGAAGATCAGCGATGATATGCTGGGCATCGACGATCTTCCGAACAGGGAAGTCAGCGAGTGGTGCCATGACATGTTCGAATAACTGAAGTCGCGCCGGTCCACGGTATGCTTCTTTAATCTCAAGATCCGTGATTTGACTCCGCGTCAGTTCGGAGATGATCAACTCGCCTTGATAACCGCGATGCTGTTTGAGCATGAACTGCGGCGCACCGACAATCGATTGTGCCTCTTCGACCGCCATCGGAACATACTTGTATCCCATCGTCGCTTGGGCGACACGGAGTGAATGGTAGTCAAGCGTTCCAACGAGTACATCATTGTCGAGATAAAGCCGGGGTGAACCATACTTCTTCGGAAACGCAGCCACTTCACGACCAGAGGCGATCGCCGGCTGATTGTTGACATACATCGAGAGGTAAAACTCACCGACCTCTCCTTGATACCGAACCGGAATGACTTGCCCGCACTCGAGATAACTCCCAAGACCTGTGCTATCCGGCATATTGATGATCTCAAACTTGATCTGATTACTCAGCACCTCGAGCGGTTCCGGAACGACTGCTTGTAACGCTTCGATGTCCGTCTCATAGATGATGTTCAAGTATTCCCGATTCCGAAAGAAGATATCGACTGCCGGAAAGACCGGTGCATTGATCGGTGTCGCGACGATATTTTTTACATCTTTCTGTCTCATCTGAATCCCTCCTTTATGCGTTTAACAATGCGGCAAAGCGTGCGACACTTGTTTCAAAATCTGGAACCGTCTTCGCTGCTTGCGCTTCTTCGACGATTTCTTGAATGAGTGAGTTGAACGGCGTTTTGATATCGTACGTGTTGCCGTACATCGTGACGATCCCATTAATGAAACGAATTTCGGTCGGTTGCCCTTTTTGTATGTCCTGCAACATGCTCGCTTCTAAGTCACGCGACCCGTGCATCAATTGTGGCACGGTGATCAGTTTTTCATCGATATCGTCTAGTGTTGCGTAGGCTGCCGGCTCAAACGTACTCATCGGCGCGAATGTGATGCCGTGGGCGTGACCGACTTCAACGACTTCCTGCATCGTATGGATCGCTGCCCGTAGCAAGACCGGATGATCGAGAACGTCGCCATACGTACCGTTACACGCAGCGGATAACCCACTGAACGTACTATTGATGACGAGTTTTGACCATTTCGTTCCCGGTAGATTATCAGAGATTTCCGTCCCACCGATGTGATCAAGGATTTCCTTCAAGTGAATGATCCGGTCCGTCTTCTTACCGTCCAGTTCACCGATTTGCATCGCATATGTCTTGAAGTGCTCGTAATCCGATGTCAGACGTGACTCACCTGGTCCGACGTACGTCGCTCCGAACTCGACGGATCCCGCGATGATACGTTCGCGCGGAATCTGTTGTTGAATGAATTCTTCTGGTACACCGTTCTGCAAGGAGACGAGAATACCGTCTTCCTTCAAGATCGTCCGGACTTTCGCCAGAACCGGTTCATTGTAGACCTGTTTCGTCAGCAACAATACGATATCGTACATCTCCGTGATGTCATCCGGATGCATCGCATGGACGGCTTGCGTCAAATCTGGTCCAATGACATGCGCGCCTGTTGTGTTTAGCGCTTCGATATGTGCGCGATTCGTATCGATCAGATCGACACCCGCATACTGTTGACTCAAATAAGCTCCCATGATGGTTCCTAGTGATCCTGCTCCGTAAATTCCGATTTTCATATCTATCACCTCTGGTATTTACGATATACTGGTTTCATCATAAACAGAAATATATATATTTATATATTTTAATAACCTATAGGTTATGTTAGGAGGATATCATGGAACTCTTACATTTGAATTATTTTCGTCACGTCGCGGAGGAATTGAACGTGACGCGTGCTGCCGAACGATTATTCATCAGCCAACCCGCCCTCAGTGCGACGATCAAAAAACTAGAACGTGAATTGAACACGACGTTGTTTCATCGAAAAGGCAGAACGATCAGCTTGACCGACAATGGACGACTTCTGTTGCAATCAGTCGAAAAAATCGAACACGAGCTGACACGGGTCCAGGAACGCATGGCGCGAAATGATGCCTCTACCGAAACACCACTCAGTCTTGCCAGTTCGCACGGTCGCTTCATCCAATTAATCCTACGGGAATTTCTCTTGCCGCAGACTGCGCCTTTGTTCAACTCGGACATCCTCTCGAATCGCGACATTTTAAGTGGCCTGCTCCATCAAGAATTCCATTTCTCGATCAGCTTCATGGAACTCAAGCATCCGCTCATTACGAGCGAACCGATCGTGGAAGAGGAGATTGTCATCACCTATCCTGCTTCCTATTCAGAGAAAGAAGCGATTACGGCGCTCTATGCGGACGCAACGGAGACTGCCTTTTTGTTTCCCTCTCACAATAAGGATTACAACCGCTTCATCCAATTGAAGATGGCGGAACTGAACATTTATGCCGATACCACGCACTATATTGATGACGTCTCGCTGCAACTCGCCTTACGTCAGCAACGGTATTTCAGCTTCGTTCCTGTCTCCGTCTGTCGCGAGATGGGGCTGCCCTTCATTACGGACGATGTGTTTACCGTTACGTCACGACTCTACATGTCGCACGTGACGAACCAATTAACAGTCGAGCAAGCAACCATCTATGAACGCATTAAACGGTTTCTGCTCTCACAACGCACATATCTAGCCAAATAAAAACGGATGTCTGCATGTGCAGACATCCGTGTGACATGTTACTTCGTGATGAAGTAGCGTGACTGATCGAGATGATCTTTCGCTGTATAGATGTTGAGTTTGTACGAGCCGTTCGTCAATGCTTGACGCATCTTCAAGACATAGTTCCCGTGCTGATCCGCCACGTCTTGAGCGATCAATTGATAACCAGTTTCTGTTTTTTGGTAGAGGCGGACGATTTGTCGTTTTTCGACTTTACCTGTCAACGTCTTTTTGCCTGACCATTTTTTGACCGGATACGTGTTCTTGATCGTGAACGACGCCTTTTTCGTAATCTTGTTCGAGATGTCTGTCGACTTGACCGTGTACGTACCTGTCGTTAGACCGTTCTTGACCGCAATCTTGAAGCCGCTTGCCGTCGTTTTCGCTTTCGCGATCTTCGTTGATCCTTTATAGAGCGTCACGTCAAGACCTTCCGTTGCTTTACCGCGGAGGACCGTTGAACCGTAGACTGCTGACTTTTTATCGATCGCTGGTGTCGCAACGACACCTGTGCCGACTGTAACGTTCGTTTCTGTCTTCATGAAGCTGAGTTCAGAGACAATCGTCAACTTGTCACGCAATTTGAGCGGACGTGTTCCGACTTCGTATTGACCCGCTTCGTTTGCTGTTGCTGTTCCAAGGACTTTTTCGCCAAGTTTGACTGTGACTTTCGCACCTGGAACGGCTTGACCAGTAACGACTTTTGCACCCGGTTTAACTGCTTTTGCCGAGACCGTGAAGTCTTTCATCGGAACGTTCATATTGAATTTAAGGAACGTACCTGTCTCACCTGGACGTGCTTCACCTGTGTTCGTGATGCCTTCATACCGCTTGACGTACGGTGCAGCTGCAACCGCTGAATCAAAGCTGACCGTCGTCGGCTTACTTGCGACGAGTGACCAGTTGTCATCGGCTTTATAATCAACCGGTTGTTTCGCTTTGATGAAGTCCGAAATGACATTACGTGTTTCGTAGGCTGATTTGTAGACGATGTTCTTTCCGCCACCAAGACCTGGGAACGTCGCACTGCCTGCGCGGTAGTTGTTCGTCGCGACAAGGAATTCTTGATCGTCTGCGATCGCTTTACCTTGATACTTGATATTTTGGACGCGATTTGCGTCTTTATTGACGACGACACCGTTATAGTCAAACTTCGCTGGTTTCGTGATGTCGATTTCATACGTCAATCCATCGAGGATATCGAAGTTATAGCTACGGAATTCTTTGTTCAACAAGTTCGTTTGCTCACCGCCGACTTGGTTGAACTGACCGGCTGACATTTCGAGCCAGTCTTTGACGTCAGCACCGGTTACTTTGACGACTTCGAGTGTATTCGGATAAACATAGAGATCGGCGACGTTCTTGAGTGCGATTGGTCCTTTTTTGATCAACGTGTAATCGGATGCGTTGACTTGGTTACGACCACCTGTCTTGAATGGTGCACCAGCAGACAACAACGGGAGATCTTTATATTTCGCAAGATCGGCATTTTCTTTGAGTTGTTTCTCGACATACCATTTCTGAGCGTTCGTTACGAACTGAACTGAATCATCGTCTTGCGCGAGAGCGAAGAAGCTCTGGATGTCGTCATTAATCGTCCCGACTTCTTGACGAATGTACGCGAGTGTTCCTTCATGTGCTTTTTCGATCAATTTGACAGCACCGGCATCTGCTGTCGTGTCTTTCGTCACGTCCGCTAGTTTAGCGCCAGACGTATCAACGACCCATTTCCCGTCGACTTGCTTCAACTCAAGATCGATGACACCGACGTTTTTCCCTTGTGTGTTTGCCATGACGACCGGCTTGCCATTGATCAGACCGTTCGTTGCATCAACGTTCGGCAGTTTGTTGAACGCTGAATCGGCTGCTGGGAACTTCCCGTGCTGATGACCTGTCATCAAGACATCGATGTCTGCGACTTTCGTCAACGCGTAGCCGACGTTCTCATCGCCATCTTTTTGATCCGTCGTATCCCCGATACCTGTGTGTGCGAGTGCAACGACGACGTCTGCGCCAGCATCTTTTAATTTTTTCGCTGTTGCTTTAGCAGTCGGGATGATATCTTCAGCCGTGACTTTCCCCGTCAGGTTCCCCGCATCCCATGCCATGATTTGTGGCGTGACGACTCCGAACACACCCACCTTGACTGTTTTCATGTCACCGTTCTGGTCCTTGACTTGACGTTCGATGATTTGATAGTCTTTTCCATCTTTGTTGTAGTCCGCGACGATTGGCTTTTTCGTGACTGCATCCAATACGTTCGAGTTGACGAACTTGATTGAACCGCTCGAAGCACTCATCGCTGACTTGAGGAAATCAAGACCGAAGTTGAATTCATGGTTTCCGAGCGTGACCGCATCATAACCGAGGTATTCCATCAATTCGTACATCGGATGTTTGCCTTTGTTTCCTTTGTCGTACTGGTTCTTGACGTAATCACCGAATGGCGTTCCTTGAAGTGTATCTCCGTTATCGAACAAGAAGCTATTCGTAACGCCCACTTCAGCTTGTTGCTTTTTGATGACTGTAGCCGCTTTGACGAGACCAATCGTTTCGTCCTGCGCATCCTTGAAGTAATCGTAGTTCATTGAGTTCGTATGTAAATCCGTTGTTTCTAAGAAGCGTAACTTGACGACACTGTTGTCGGCAGCAAGTGTCTTGACTTGAACGACTGGTACGAGCATCGGTGCGATCAATGTCGACGCGATGACGAGTTTCGTTGCTTTTTTCATATGGATTTTCCCCCCAGGATGTTTTGACTGCTTCATTAATTTAGCATGGTTCGATTATAGCTAATAGTCCTTTCAAATAGGTCGGACATCCGTCTTATTTAACCTACTTAACTAATTCCAAATACTGGCTTAACATTGTTGATTTTCCCTTTACAAACCAAGTTTACATGGTAAAAAAAGGAGATGATGCAAATGAGATAAACCACGTAAAAAAACGATACATTTCAGGTCATGAACCTGAAAACGTATCGTTTATGCTTGATGTAGAACTTAACTGTTCCTTCTCGACTCCTACAGGAAAAAAAGCATGGTTTTCGCTTAAGTCAGGGTCTGGTAAGACCCGGTCGTAGTTTAGGATACGCGACTTACCTCTCGTCTGTGGAAAGCGAGGATGACAGTAACGTTCGTCGTCCCCATTCAGGGTATCTCTCCTAGTGGAGGAGCTTCATCACTCCACGTCCCTTACACCGTTTTATCTGGTTTCCGTCGGACGACATAACCAAGAATTCCACCAAGTAACGCAAGACCTGCAGCGTATAGTACCGTCCAGCCTGCCGTCTGTTGAGCGAACTCGAATAAGACGTCACTGCGCCATTTCATTGCGAACTGAACGTACGAAGCTTGACTGACGATGAAGCTGATGACACCGATCGCGATCGCAAAGACGAACGGATCGATGATCGATTTGAAGCTTCGGATACTACAGACGAAGTAGATCGCAAACGTTACGAGCAACAACACCCAATACGCACTCTCACTGGAGACATTCGGTGGCGTCGCTCCTGCCGATTCCGCATCAATCACTTGGATCGTCTGCCGCGCGACGCCGTAATCAACAGGATCGAGCTTCAATTGTGTTGCTGACAAATCCGGACGTTCTCCACCGAGTAACGTCAACAATTGTTCTGTCACCCGGTCCGTGTCGATCCCATCGACGACTTTTTGGATCGAGTCATTGAGCTGATCCGTTGAGGTCTCCCCGTTCAACATCGAGACGGGGATTTCCGCACTCGCTCCAAGGACGTCTGCTTGATACACGACTTGACCGCCGTGGATCCAGTCGTACATCCCGCCACTTCCGGCGTTCAGACTCGCGACGGTCAATGCCGTCCGTAGTGAAGAATCGCCGTCATATTCCGCTTCGTCCTGTACCGTAAAGACGAGTTGAAGCGTACTTGCGAGCATCAAAATCAGTAAGCTGGCACGTCCAGCAGCTGTCAGACCGGATAACTTTTGCGGGAAGAACGCCATCCAACCAAGCAAACTGACGACGAGAAGCGGTAAGATGCCACTCATCGCATAGCCGTCTTGTAACGAGAGGAATGGCACGTCGTTTCCGCGTCCGGCAAGGACGAACCAGATGATCCCGACGGTTAAGAAGAAACTAACCGATCGAATCGTCCACCCAAGACGACTTGCCTTAATCCGTAATACTAAAAATAACAGGACGATTAAACCGATGCCAAAGACAGAATAAAGTAACGTGCCGTAAGAGACATCGAACGTAAGTGGTGCGAGGACCTGTTTTAAGTCGATCCCAAACAACGATAAGACATCACCAGCAGAACTCGCGTCGAGTACCTGATTGATGATCCCTTCCCGGACCGCACTCGGCATCGTGATCGACAGCCCACCGACGAACAGTAGCATCAATGACACCGTGATGTCTGCATCTTTCCAGGAGACATCCGCCTGTTGCATCTGCGTCACGAGATCCTGATAGTCTGAGGATGAAGTGATTTGTGAAGTCAAAAATGCCATCACGCCATAGATGACACCGAAAAAGATGAGACCGATAAGGACGCCAAACAGGACATCCCAGACGGAAAACCGTCGTTGTTTCCTTTCTTGCCTTGACTCCATCCCATTTCCTCCTTTTTATGTCTGATGTTTGAATATTCCTGCTACAGCGAAACCAAAAACATCAAATTCATTCAACAGCCATTATATCCCACCTTTTCTCTGACTGTCTCCACTGATTTCCAAAATAAAAACCGACCTCTCAGAATGAGAAGCCGGTTGAACGATCAGGTGCCATGGTATTTTTTTCTCTATTTAGATGCCTTCGTATGCTTGTTCCATGATCGTCCGTAACTCAGCGACAAGCGGCATCTTCGGATTCGCCGTCGTACATTGATCCTCGAAGGCATCGACTGCCATCTTATCGAGTTTTGCCTCGAAGTCTGCTTTTTGAATGCCTTGCGCCTTGAATGACATCTTGATGTTGAGACGTTGTCCAAGATCGGCAACGGCTTGGATGAGGGATTCGACCCCTTGTTCCGTCGTTGCTGCCGGAAGACCGAGGTAACGCGCGATGTCCGCGTACCGTTCATCAGCAACAAATGATTCATATTTCGGGAAAGCTGCTAGTTTCGTTGGACGTGATGCGTTATAGCGAATGACGTGTGGCATCAGGATCGCGTTCGTCCGACCGTGTGGTGTGTGGAATTCGCCACCGATTTTGTGTGCGATCGAGTGGTTGATGCCAAGGAAGGCATTCGCAAATGCCATCCCTGCCATCGTTGACGCATTGTGCACTTTTTCGCGTGCTTCGGCGTCTGATCCGTTAGCATATGCTCGTGGCAAGTAGTCGAAGATCATCTTGATTGCTTTGAGTGCTAGTCCATCCGTGTAGTCGTTCGCAAGCACCGAGACGTATGCTTCTGTCGCATGCGTCAAGACATCCATTCCGGTATCAGCAGTGATCGAAGCCGGGACGGTCATGACGAATTCCGGATCAACGATTGCGACGTCTGGTGTCAATGCATAGTCAGCAATCGGGTATTTGACGTTTTTCTCTTTATCCGTGATGACGGTGAACGGTGTTACTTCTGAACCCGTACCCGAAGTCGTTGGAATCGCGACGAACTTCGCTTGACGACCGAGTGTCGGGAATTGATACGCCCGTTTGCGAATATCGAGGAATTTTTGACGCAAGTTCGAGAACGTTTCGTTCGGTTGTTCGTAGAAGAGCCACATTCCTTTTGCAGCATCCATCGCCGAACCACCACCGAGGGCGATAATCAAGTCAGGCTTGAAATCACGCATCGCTTGAGCACCCGTCTGAACAGTCGTCACCGATGGATCTGGTTCGACTTGGTCGAAGATCCGGTAACTGACGGACTGTGGTAAGTTTTGAATTACTTTATCGGCATACCCGAACTGTACCATCGTTGGATCAGTGACAATCATGACACGTGAGACGTCAGTCATCGACCGCAAGTACTGAACGGAGTTCTTTTCGAAGTAGATTTTTTCAGGGACCTTGAACCATTGCATGTTCACGCGTCGTCTCGCCACCTTTTTGACGTTGAGTAAGTGTTTCGCTGTCACGTTTTCAGAAACAGAGTTTTTCCCGTATGATCCGCAACCGAGTGTCAGTGATGGTGTCAACTCGTTGTACAGATCACCGATTCCGCCATGAGCAGATGGGCTGTTGACAAGGATCCGGCAGGCTTTCATGCGGAGTCCGAACGCTGTCATCAAGTCATCGTTCGTCGTATGAATGACGGCTGTATGACCGAGACCGCCGATTTCAAGCATCTGTTCTGCAATCGTGAACGCTTCTTCAGTTGATGCGACGCGGTACGCACCGAGGACGGGACTGAGTTTTTCATGAGACAATGGTTCTGCCGCTCCGACGTGCTCGAGTTCTGCGACGAGCATGACCGTTGTTTCCGGAACATCGATTCCGGCTTTTTCTGCAATCCATGTCGCAGGTTTCCCGACGATGTCCGCGTTGACGGCACATGTATCGGTTTTGATGACGAGTGATTCGAGGCGTTGTTTTTCTTCCGGTGTACAGAAGTAACAACCGAGTGCTTCCATTTCCGCACGAACCGTCGCATAAATCTCTTGGTCGACGATGACAGCTTGCTCAGACGCACAAATCATCCCGTTATCAAACGTTTTTGAAAGAACAAGATCGCTGACTGCCCGTTTGACTTTCGCAGACTGTTCGATATAACACGGAACGTTCCCTGGTCCAACACCGAGTGCCGGTTTACCTGTTGAATACGCTGATTTGACCATTCCTGCCCCACCTGTCGCAAGGACCATGGCGATTTTTTCATGGTTCATCAAGACTTTCGTTGCTTCAAGTGATGGTTCTTCCACCCATTGAATACAGTCTTTCGGTGCCCCTGCTTTGATGGCTGCGTCGCGGAGTGTTTTCGCTGCTTCGACGGAACACCGTTGTGCCGATGGATGGAACGCGAAGACGATCGGGTTGCGCGTCTTGATCGCAATCAATGCTTTGAACATCGTCGTTGATGTCGGGTTCGTGACCGGTGTGACACCACAGACGACACCGACGGGTTCAGCGATATAGGTGATGCCGTTTTGGACATCCTCTTCTAAAATCCCGACTGTTTTTTCATGACGTAGACTGTTGTAGATGTATTCTGTCGCAAACATATTTTTAATCATCTTATCTTCAAAGACACCGCGTCCCGTCTCTTCTGCCGCGAGACGAGCGAGTTCGACGTGCCGTTCAAGTCCAGCAAGTGCCATATCCCGGACGATCGTGTCGATTTTTTCTTGATCGAATGTCAGTAATTCTTGTAATGCACGTTGCCCTTTTTCAACGATTTGTCCAACCGCTTGTTCGACCGGCGTTGCCGTCGATTTTGTTTTTTCTTTCACAGCCATGAGTGGTTTCCTCCCTGTCGTGGAACGAATCTGAGTTTGATTTGCCAACCATTATGTCAGGAATGCCAAGCTGTTTTTCAATAGTTTGTGCTTTCCTTCACAAATCAATCATAACCCCTTTTTCCTGTTTTGTGCATGACCATCCTGTGAATTCCCTCACACCTTTGATAGCGTTTACAACTGTTGTGAAATCTTCTTTTTCATCGTTTTGCTTCATGTACATGGATGTGTGCGATTTGTCACACCTCGCATTTTCCTGACTTGATAGCCGTTTCATCATCTTGTATTCTGATATGGGGTACATATTAAGAGCTACCACTAAAGGAGGACACTTGAATGTCAGTTGTACAGGAAATGCTAGCCTTCAACGAGCGATTCGTCGCCGAAAAACAGTATGAACAGTTCGTCTCGGATAAGTTCCCAGACAAAAAGGTCGTCATCCTGACGTGTATGGATGCCCGCTTGACGGAACTCCTCCCACACGCACTTGGTCTTAAGAACGGGGATGCGAAGATCATCAAAAATGCCGGTGCTATCCTATCGCACCCATTCGGTTCCGTCATGCGCTCGATTCTCGTCGCGTTGTATGCTCTTGGTGCTGAAGAAGTCGTCGTCATCGGTCACCACGACTGCGGCATGAGCACGATTGATCCTAACCACATGATCAACGAGATGAAGGATCGGGGCATCGACCAACAGATTCTTCACACGCTCGAAGTATCTGGCGTTGATTTGAATCAATGGTTGCGTGGTTTCACGTCAGTTCAAGAAAGCGTCGCTCACTCGGTCAGCCTCGTGAAGAACCATCCATTACTACCGCCAGGAACGAACGTCCACGGACTCGTCATCGATCCGGGTACTGGTAAGCTCGACGTCGTCGATTGCTGATCACTCTCTGTCGTCGATTGCTGATCACTCTCTATAGAAGAAACGCAAATAGACTCGGATATTCTACTCCGTCTTAATTTAAAGATAACGTGCCATATTTTCTCGTAACGGAGAAGGATGGCACGTTTTTCGTATGAGTCATTTTCAGTGATCAAAACGCTTCTCACTTCATGCTTCGGGGTATAACAGAATGTAACTTCTTGTGGAGAGCTAAAAAGCGTATCATTCATCTTTCGATTACGAGGTCAGACTTTTACTCTTGACAGCATTCCAACATGGCTGTAAGATACTTTAGTATAGTACAGTGATAACAAAAGAAAGTGTGGTTTTACTGAATGATAAACGCCGTATTGTTTGCCGTCTTTTTACTATTTATTTTAGCGATCTTCCGCGTCCACATCGTGCTCGCGATGGTCATCAGTTCGTTTGCTGGTGGTCTCGTCGGTGGTCTTGACCTGACTGCGACGACAAAAGCATTCTCCGGTGGTCTTGGTGACGGAGCAGAAATCGCCCTTAGCTACGCGATGCTCGGTGCATTTGCCGTCGCCCTCTCGAAAACAGGTTTACCGGATGCACTTGCTCACTCTTTGATTGCGCGTTCGCGTGGTAACGCAAGTGCCACTTCCGTCAAAAAATTAAAAGGATTCATCTTGTTCGCGATTCTCTTGCTTGCGATCAGTTCACAAAACGTGTTGCCGATCCACATCGCATTCATTCCAATCATCATTCCGCCGTTGCTCGGTCTCTTTTCTCAGCTTAAGATCGATCGACGCCGGATAGCGATCATCATGACGTTCGGTCTCATTACACCTTATATGTTCTTACCAGTCGGGTTCGGGGATATCTACCTCAATCAGATACTACTGAAGAATTTGGAAGCGAACGGATTGGATACGACTGGAGCCTCCGTCATCGAGGCGATGGCGATTCCAGCCCTCGGAATGGTCGTTGGTCTCTTGATCGGTCTGTACACGTATCGTAAAGAACGAACGTATGAGATTCGAGATATCGCACCGGAAGATTATGAAATTCCGGTCATCACGAAAACGAAGCTTGCTTTAAGTGGTGTCGTCGTCATCGCGACATTGATCGTCCAGTTGCAAACGGAATCGATGATTTTAGCTGCGACGACTGGTTTGATCCTTTTCCTCTTGCTTCGTCTCGTTCGTTTCAGTGAAGCGGATGACGTCATCACACGTGGGATGCGCATGATGTCTTTCATCGGTTTCGTCATGATTTCAGCGAACGGTTTCTCGAGCGTCTTGCGTAAGACGGGCGATATCGAACCGCTCGTCGAAAACTCGAAAGCGTTGATGGGCGACTCTCAACTCGTTGCTGCATTCATCATGCTCTTGATCGGACTTCTCGTCACGATGGGAATCGGTTCGAGCTTCTCGACGGTTCCGATCATCGCCGCGATCTTCGTTCCACTTTGCATCCAATACGGATTCAGCTTAGAAGCGACGATTGCAATCATTGGTACTGCGGGTGCCCTTGGTGACGCGGGTAGCCCAGCATCTGACTCGACACTCGGACCAACGAGTGGTCTGAATGCCGATGGTCAGCACGATCACATGCGGGAGACCGTCATTCCGACGTTCCTACATTACAACATTCCATTACTCATCTTCGGTACGATCGCTGCGGTCGTATTATAAAAACAAGACGGATTCGCTGTCATCGCGAATCCGTCTTTTGAATTGTCTCCGTTTTTTTCCTTTTCATTTCGTCGTCGGTTCTCTAAAATAAAGGAATGAACTGATACAAAGGAGTTGTCTAACGTGTTATCTCAAGTCGTCAACCAGATTTTACTTTCGCTTGCCGATCTCGGATATTTCGGCATCGCCCTCGGGTTGATGATTGAAATCATACCGAGTGAAATCGTCCTCTCTTATGGTGGATTCATGATTTCTCAAGGAACGATCGGCTGGCCGCTCGCCATCGTCGCTGCCGTCATCGGTGGATTATTCTCGCAATTATTCTTATATTGGTTCGCTCGCTACGGCGGTCGTCCCCTTATCCTGAAATACGGGAAGTATGTTTTGATTTCAGAACATCATCTCGATCTAGCCGAGCGTTGGTTCTTAAAGTACGGACAAGGCGTCATCTTTGGAGCCCGTTTCATCCCGGTCGTCCGTCATGCCATCTCGATTCCGGCAGGTCTTGCCAAGATGGATCAAACGAAGTTTTCTCTTTATACGGTGCTTGCGATCATTCCGTGGTCGATCTTGTTCCTGTATCTTGGTGAAACGCTCGGAACGAACTGGCGCTCGATCAAGGAAGTGGCTGCACCGTACACGAACGGTGTCCTAATCGCTGCCGTCGTCTTGATCATCTTCTATGTCATCTACAAACGCCGTCAACGAACGGTTTGAACAACTAGCAGTCTGTCTGACGACGGACTGTTTTTTTAAACAAACAGGAGGTCCTGCCATGCTCACATCCCCACTTGCTCATTTTCCGTTACGTCGTTTGACTGCATCCTATCGGGCGGGTCATCCTGTCGCGACCGGGATCACCGTCGACGGACATATTTTAATCGTCGAAGAAACCCTCGACGAAGCACGCAATGAACACGTCCTTTCCATTCATCAATTGAAGGATGATTGGCGTAAGACGACGATCGTTAAAAAAAGCGAAATTGATTTTTCGCTCGTCGATCGATTTCCGGATGGACGTTTGTTACTCGTCGCTTCCCGTTGCGATGATGACGTAGACGGAACGTGGTTGCCGAATGCCTTTATTTATGATGTTCAGGGAAATCTAGTCAATCAATTTTGTTTAGATGATGGGATTCAAAACATGCAAATCGATGAACGAGGGTGGATTTGGGTCAGTTATTTTGACGAAGGTATCTATGCTGACGCCGTAACCAGTTCAAATGGTGCCTTTGGTCTCGTCGCTTTTGACGATACGGGCGAAGTACAATATAAAAACCGTCAATACCCGATTGATGATTGTTACGCCTTAAACGTCTGTTCATCAAAAGAAGTCTGGTTCTTCTACTACTCTGATTACCGTTTCATTCGTATCGACCAAGAGGAAGATCTCGTCTGTGAGGCACCTACAATCGCCTTTTCTCAGTTCGCTCGGTACGACGATTTTCTGCTTGCCGCAAACTCTGATGAAGCACATTTACTCGAACGGAAAGGTACGTTCTTTGAAAGTGTTCGTTCGATTCGATTCATGACAGAACAGGGAAATACCCTGTCAGGTGACCTTACAATGCGTAATGACTTGATCGTACTAGCGACCTCGGAACACCTATATTTCGGGAAACTCGGTCAGCGACTTGTCTCTCTCTTAGCAGGCAAATGAAAGCCATTACACAGTTGTTTCATAATCTTTTTACTTTTGAAAACCTCTAACCCAAATTTTCAAAAAGACTAGCGAGTTCTATCTGAGGATAGTATACTCAGCATTATAGTTATTCGGACAAATTGTCTGAACATTATGACGTCACAGAATTTTTATGGGGGAAATGATGAGTTCGAATTTGAAACGAGATTTAACAGCACGACAGGTACAAATGATTGCACTCGGAGGAACGATCGGGGTCGGTCTTTTCCTTGGAGCATCAAGTACGATTGCTTGGACGGGACCATCCGTCTTACTCGCGTACATGCTAGCAGGAGTCTTTATCTTTTTCATCATGCGGGCACTTGGTGAGATGGTCTACACCCATCCTCACAGTGGTTCGTACGCAAAGTTTGCAAACGACTATATCCATCCAGCAGCTGGTTTCTTGACAGCAAGCAGTAATATCTTCAACTGGGTCGTCGTCGGGATGAGTGAAGTCATCGCTGTCGGGACATACTTGCGCTTTTGGTGGCCGGAGCTACCGACTTGGATTCCAGGCGTCGTCGTCATCATTCTCTTGACGCTCGCGAACCTTGCTTCCGTCAAGATGTTCGGTGAGCTCGAATTTTGGTTCGCCTCAATCAAGGTAATAACGATTCTTCTGATGATCGTCGCCGGATTCGGCATCATCTTCTTTGGTCTAGGGAATGACGGAAACCCAGTCGGCTTCTCGAATCTTTGGGCGAACGGTGGCTTCTTCACGAATGGTTTCACCGGCTTCTTCTTTGCGCTCTCGATCGTCTTCGCCTCTTACATCGGTGTCGAGTTGATCGGCGTGACAGCTGGAGAAACGAAAGATCCAGAAAAGAACATCACGAAGGCAATCAATGGTGTCGTCTGGCGAATTTTGATTTTCTACGTCGGATCTATCTTCATCATCGTCACGGTGTATCCATGGAATGAGTTGTCGGATCTCGGCAGTCCGTTCGTTGCGACATTCGCCAAGGTCGGTGTCACGATTGCTGCCGGTATCATCAACTTCGTCGTCATCACGGCCGCTTTATCCGGTTGTAACTCCGGGATCTTCAGCGCAAGCCGGATGATCTATGCATTGGCTGAAAAAGGACAAGTACCGTCCTTCTTCTTAAAGGTCAACAAACGCGGCATTCCATTCTACACGGTCTTCGCGATTTCAATTGGGATTTTCTTCGGTGTCATTCTTGATATCACCTTGCCACTCGTTCTCGGGAAGGATACGAACATCTTCGTGTATGTCTACAGTGCTTCGGTACTACCAGGGATGGTACCGTGGTTCGCGATTTTAATCAGTCATATCCGGTATCGTAAACTCGAAAGTGAACGGACAGCCTCACATCCGTTCAAGATGCCCGGTGCGCCGGTGACGAACTATCTGTCGATCGTCGCGCTGTTGACAGTGCTCGTCGGGATGTTGTTCAACGATGAGACACGCGTCTCGATCTTAATCGGAGTCGCTTTCTTGATCTTAAGTACGGTCTATTACATCGTAAAAGTACCGAAAATCGAAAAATAAACGTCTGTCTCTCCTCTCATGGCCGCATGAGAGGAGTTTTTTTGTGTCTATGTTTTTTATATTGACATTGCATATTGTTCATGATAAATAATCTTTCACGAACGCTTATACCCTTAGGACATCGTATCATTCTTGATTTCAGTACATAAAGCCGTATTTCATCTACTATTTTTCTAATAAATAGATAAATTATCAGAATAAATAGTCTTTTTATCCTAAGTGTATTTTTATGTTTCGAGTTCGTTTGAGCGGGAATATTCTCACCATACACATAATATTTCATGTGTAGAACAATCGCATTAAAACAATTTATCGGCAGAAAGGAGAGATGTAACATGAACGGATTCAATCGTTTCCTACTCGTCCTGATCGGCATTCTCGGTTTAGTCAGCGTCGGTCTTCTTGTACTTGGCGTCTATGATGTTCCACGACTCAGTCCTTTGATTGAACAGTGGCAAGATCAACAATGGTATAGCTACACGATTTTATCACTTGGTGGCTTCCTAGCATTCGTATTTGTCATTCTATTATTCACTGGACTACTCAGTCGTTCAAAAGGACAACGTCTCCTGATTCAAACGGGTGACGGGAATATCACGATCTCTAAGCAAACAATCGAACGAACGGCACTCGAGTCGATTCGCGGTATCAACGGCGTACGTTCGCCACGCGTCAACGCAGACATTCACTCGAAAAAAGAAACCATCGCGCTTGAAGTCGACTGTTCCGTCTTCGGTCAAGAAGGCTTGCCGACAATCGGAAAAGACATTCAAGAACGCGCCAAGAACGCGGTCGAATCGTTGCTCGAACTACCTGTCACAAAAACACGCGTCCGGATCAGTGACACGAAGACAAAAACGTCTGAACGCGTCGTCTAAGATACGAGAGGAGGAAGATCATGAAAACGAGCGAAGCACTTCGTCCGTATCGCTACCGTCTACTCGGCGGGCTAGTCGGACTGATCCTCGCCACCTTGTTCTTGACGATCGGTTTTGGACCGACGTTGTTGATCATCGTATTCGCAACAATCGGTTACTTGATCGGTCAGTGGCGGGATAACGCGCTCGATGTCGAAGGATGGATTCAGTTCTTTCAACGGGATTGAGCATACAGAAAATAAAAAATCATTCAACTTACACTAAAAGGAGAGATTTCTCATGGCTAACGAAATCAACACTAAACAAAACGAAAACGAAGTAGTACGCGAAAATAAACTCACATTCGAAGATCAAGTCATTAAGAAAATCGCCGGTATCGCATCAAATGATGTCAAAGGCATCCTCTCAATGAGTGGTGGCTTCATGAGTGGATTGACAGATCGTTTCCGGAGCACGGAAGATATCACAAAAGGCATCGACGCGGAAGTCGGCGAACGACAAGTTGCACTCGACTTAAAAGTCATCGTCGAGTACGGCAAAAACATCCCGTCCATCTTCCAAGACGCTGTAACGAAAATCAAAAAATCAGTCCATGATATGACAGGACTCGATGTCATCGAAATCAACATGCATGTCGAAGATGTCATGACACGTTCTGAGTTCGACGCAAAAAGTAAATCGTCGAAAGAAGAGGAAGAAAAACGCGATTTGAAATAAGACAGTCAACTAGATAGCCGCATAAAATGGACCCGCTTAAAAACGGGTCCATTTTTTACTTTTTCAATGCCCCACGTGCGTTCAACGCAGCAAAGATCACCATCGCAATACTGAGAACAGCAGCGACGATCAAACCTTGCCAGTAGACCGACCAATCAATTTCCGGACGAGTCAGTACACTACGCATGCCTTCCATGATATAGGTCGTCGGATTGATCGTCGCGGCAATCTTCAACCACTCGGCTTCAATTAAGTCTTTCGGTACAAACGTCGTCGACAGGAAAATTAACGGGAAGAACAAAAGTGTTCCGGCTTGCGCGGCTTGCGCATTCCGTGTCTTCAAAGCGACACCGACCGAGTAACCGGCAAAGGCGAGACCGAAGCCAAGCGCGAGTAAGATCGTCAAGAAAAAGCCACTGACACCGACTGGAATCGATAGACCAAGCAAGAATGCCATTCCGAAGATGAGTAATGTTTGAACGAATAATTGCAGCATCCCGGCAAGCATCGGTCCGAGGACGATTGCGGTCCGGGAGACCGGTGTCAATAAGAGTCGAGCGAAATAACCACTCTCGATGTCCTTGACGAGTGCTTGCCCCGCTCCCCCTGCTCCGCCGACAGCACCCGAGACGATCGAAACAGGCAAAATGAAGTTCAAATAATCGACGCCGTCGAACTGCGGTAAATTCGAGATTCCGGACAAACCACTCGTGTAGACGAGCAGGAAGAAGACACTGATGATCAAATTCGGAATGAAGGAAAACGGATTACGTAACGTGACGAGTAGACTCCGACGCATCAAAAACCACGTTTCACGTATCATGTCACGATTCCTCCTTATAAGCTTGTCCGGTTAAACGAATGAAGACATCATCAAGTGACGGTTGTTTGACGACGAGTGACGTCGCAACCATTTTCCGTTCGTCGAGAAAACGGACGACCGCGCGCAGTGTCTCCGTTCCCCGCGAAGGAATGACGAGGCGATCCTTTTCCTGACGACCGGCAAACGTCTCTAAGACGATTCGTTCGTCCTCTTTTTCCGCAAGTGTCAATTCGATCCGCTCTTCCCCGTTTGCTGCCTTCAGCTCAGCTGCCGTCCCTTCCGCAATCAGTTGCCCTTCATTGATGATCGCGATCCGGTCTGCTAGCTGATCGGCTTCTTCCAAGTACTGAGTCGTCAAAAAGATCGTCGTTCCGAACTCTTCATTTAGTCGCCGGACCTCGTTCCAGATTTGCAGACGACTCGCCGGGTCGAGTCCTGTCGTTGGTTCGTCAAGGAACAAAACAGTCGGTTGATGGACGAGCGTCAAAGCCAGGTCAAGCCGACGTTTCATCCCACCGGAGTAAGTGCCAGATCGACGCTTGCCGTCTCGATCGAGTCCGACGAGTCGTAGCAATTCTTCTGCCCGTTTCTTAGCTTCCGTCTGACTTAATCCAAATAATTTTCCCTGTAGAACGAGTAACTCAAGACCGGTCAAATCCTCATCGATGCCGGTATCTTGAAGGGCGACTCCAATTTGCAAGCGAACCTGTTTTTCTTGTTTGACGACATCAAATTCCTGAATCGTCGCCCGACCTCCGGAAATCGGAATCAATGTCGTCAGCATCTGAACAGTCGTCGATTTCCCGGCCCCGTTCGGTCCAAGAAAGGCAAAAATCTCCCCTGCCTGAACGTCGAACGAGATACCTTTGACAACATCCTTCCCATTGTACGTCTTCGTCAAGTTCTCGACATGAATCATCTTCATTCCTTCTTTCTCTGAATTCCAAGTCATGTCCAAGATTTTCCCGTTTTTTCTGATCTCGAATCAAAAAAAAGACACCTGATTCGGTGCCTTGATTCACTCTATAACTATTACGCAACAATCTGATACACACCATACAAGACGCTGGCAGATACCACGAGCGTTGTGACGATCGACACCAGCATCATCGTTAATCCGATTCCTGTTAATCGAACAGTTCGGGCTAACGCGAGACTAAATGACAGCACTGCACCACTTGTAAATATAAGCGCCCCTCCGAATAACAACGTAGGATTGATCCATGCATCTCCGATGACGATCCATCCATAAGTGATACAAACAAAAAGAACGGTCATAATGAGCCATTGTCTCGCTGACAAATTTTTCAACATATTGGTTTCCTCCTAATTTACTTCTACATACTTGTTCGCCCTTTCCCATTAGATTCCTGTTACTAAAAAATCGTGCCTCCTGCTGTCAGGAGACACGATTCACTTATGATGCCACTTGCCATTTCTCTTTTAATTGCTCCATCTCTTCTTGACCTTCGTGCGAGTGCATCCACAGATTGAAGACATCAACGACGTCCCCTTCCGACTCTCGGACGAGGTAGCTCTTCTCCGCCGGAATCCATTTTTCTTGAATTCTTGGTGCCGCAAGTCGTTTGTCGAGTGCTTCATAATGAATCGCCTCGACCGTATCGGTGATCATGACATCGACTTCGCCCGATGCGACCGCGTGCGGGATATCGAGGTTTTGTTCATACATGATGATATTCGCCTTCGTGAACGTCTTACGGACGAACTGTTCATTCGTCCCCCCTGGATTTAGACCAATCGTCACGTCTGGACGATTGATTTGTTCGATCGAAGCAAGCCGTTTAGCATCTTCTTTACGGACGAGCGGTGTCTTTTGGAACGACAGATAACTCGACGTGAAGTCGCCGATGATCTCGCGCTCGATGTTTTTCGTCACACCCCCGACGACCATATCGAATTTCCCGCTAGCAAGATCAGCAGACAGCGTCGGCCATGTCGTCGGAACGAACTCGACATCGATGCCGGTCGTCTTGGCGAATGAACGGATCACTTCGATATCGAACCCTTCGTACTCGTTCGTCTTCCGGTTCAAGTACGTGAATGGTTTGTAATCCCCAGTCGTTCCGACGACGATTTTTTTCGTCGCAAAGACGTTCTTCGCTTGTACACGTCGTGGTTGCTCCGTTTGCCATAGCGTCAGTAAGCTCGCAAATAAGACGCCACCTCCGACGACGATCCATCCCCATTTACTCATGTGCTCCCGCTCCTTTCGCTCCGACCGTCTCACGTGTCGAGACGATGTTCCATTTTTTCTTCAATTTTTGAACTTGTTCTTGCCCCTCTGCACTTTCAATCCAGACCCGGAAAACGTCTCCAAGCTGTTTTTGGTCCGGTTTCATCAAATACGCCATCTCAGCTGGTTCCCATGCCTCTGTCAGTTTCGGCACCGCAAGATCGAGTTCTGTCGCGTAATGCAACGCCTCGATGTCGTCCGTCACCATGACATCGACTTGTCCGCTTTTTACGGCTTTTGGAATATCCAAGTTGTTCTCAAAGACGGTCACATCTGCTTTCGGAAAATGCTTCTTCACGAACGCTTCGTTCGTGCCACCCGGATTGACACCGATTTTGACTCCTGGATCATTGATTGCAGCGAGCGAATTCAAGCGTTCGACATCTTTCTTCTTTACGAGCGGTGCTTTTTGAAAGGAGAAATACGACGATGTAAAGTCTCCGACGACCTCGCGCTCGACTTTCTTCGTGATGCCACCGACAGCGATATCAAACTTTCCTGATTTCGTATCCTCCGATAATGTCGGCCATGTCGTCTTGACGAACGTCACGTCAAGATTTGCTGCTTTTGCGAACGCTTGGATGACATCGATATCAAAGCCTTGATAACGATTCCGTTCCTCGTTCCAGTATGTAAAGGGCTTATAATCTCCCGTCGTTCCGACGACCAGCTTTCGGTCTTCGAAGATGTCATGTGCTTCGGCATCCGTCTGTTGATTCCAGATCATCCAAGCGGCAACCCCTGTCAAAACAAGCCCTGCCAGTAGCCATGGTTTCTTTCTCATCGTATCTCTCCTTTCTGTTTCGTCGTTGCCCATTCACCGAATATTGCTACAATTTAACCCAAATGATTTTCGGTGTGGGTAATAGTCATTATCCTACCACACTTACACGTGATTTCAAGATAATTTGATGATTTTATGCATAAAAGCGTTAAAAAGATATTTTGATGACGGTTACAGTTCTACAAGTCGTCTCTCTTTACAGAATCCCCCCGTCTTTTCCATACTGAAACAGAATCATCAAATCGTGAAATGGAGGAATGGAACATGAGTCAGATTTTCATCATTGGTGCAAATGGTAAAGTAGGTCGTCACGCTGCTCGCTTACTGCAGGATTCGGAGCACGATGTCAAAGTAGGATTACGTTCCAAGGACCAGTTCAGTGATTTTGAGAAATTAGGTCATACCCCGGTCCATCTCGATCTTGAAGCGGACGTCGCGACGATCACTGATGCATTACAAGGATCAGATGTCGTCATCTTTACGGCAGGATCCGGCGGTCACACGGGTGCGGACAAGACGATGCTGATCGACTTCGACGGTGCCGTCAAATCGATCGAAGCAGCGGAAGCAATCCATGCAAAACAGTTCATCATGGTCAGTGCCTTGAATGCCGATTCGCCGGAAACATGGTCCGACAGCATGAAACCGTATTACATTGCAAAACGCTACGCGGATCGTGTCCTGAAGGAATCGTCACTCAACTACACGATTCTTCGTCCAGGCGGACTATCGGATGAAGCTGGCACAGGAAACATCACTACGGATCCGTCCGAACAAGCAACTAAAAAAATTCCGCGCGAGGATGTCGCACGCGTCATTCTAGCTGCAATCGGTCACGACAAGGCGTCGAAGCAAGTCGTCACACTACTCGAAGGTGACACACCGATCAACGAGTTATTTTAATACAAAAGCTCACGTCTCCATTTCCGAGACGTGAGCTTTTTTTGATGAAATCACTCATTGGTGAAGTTGCAGATACATCGTTCACATCGTTTCAGCAATCGTCGAGAATGAGAGCACGTAATGTTTCCTCGCTAGCTCGGATTCCGATGTTTAATCCTGCTCCGCGATGGCACGCAATCCACGTAATGTTTGAATTTTACGTTCGTGGCGTTGCATTACGAATGAGAGACCCGTCACGATCGCGAGATTGAACCAAATCATCGTGTCGGTAATCGGATTAAACAAATTAATAAGCACTGCAATGATGTTCACGAAAAAAACGACTTTATAGAGTTGCAAAATCCGGTGTTCGTGATGGATCTGTGAATCAAAGTCCGAATACATATGAAACGGTTCATCCGAGGTCCGTTTTCTTAAGAAGACCCAGCGGAACGATGTATCCACGACTTCGATGTCCATCTCTTCCAAAAACGCAAAGTAGTCCTGCGACTTCGGATGCTTTGGCATGTTTTCTAATAACTCGATTCGATACGTGTACATACCAGGTTCACCTTTGATGAATACATAACGTCCGAGTCGAAACTGCTGTAAGTACCAGCCGTTGTTTGCCATCTCGTTTAACCACACTTCTTCTTTTGCATAATCAGCGTAAAAGCGATAGACCGTTTTACTGCTCACCTTGATCCACTCCCATCGTTTCTTGTCCATGTCGCACGAGTTCTTTTAGTCGATCTAGCTCTACCTGTAATCTCTCCCGCCCCTGATTCGTCATGATGTATTCTTTCTTTCGCCCTGCTTCTTGCTCGATCGCTTCAATCCACCCTTTATCGACCAGACTGCTGAGTGCGCCGTACAACGTACCAGCAGCTAACTTGACACGATCATTGCTCAACTCTTGGACGAATTGCATGATGCCATAACCATGACGGGGTTGTTGAAGTGACAGTAAAATATAATAGACAGCTTCTGTTAATGCTGTCTCTTGAACCGTTCGTGCCATTTTCCCACTTCCTTATTACGTCTTCCGTTATATCGTCTTCCGATATACTAAAAATATCCTATTTTTAACGATTTGGCAACAAAAAAACGTGATGATTCCTAAATGAATAGGATCATCACGCTAGATTGTTCGATTTTATGACAAGCATTTTTTGATATGTTGATAGTTCTTGTTGCCGCCTGATAAGTTGCATACATCCGTAAATCCAAGGTTTTTCAAGACATTTTGCGCAGCATTCCCCGTCACCCCTTTGTTGCAGTAGACGATCGTTGGTAACGTCGGATCCAGTTCCTTCGCGCGTGTCCGCAGTTCACCAAGCGGGATATGAATCGCTCCATCAACATGATTTTTTTCGAATTGTGCTTTTGAGCGTGTATCGATGATTTGGAACGACTTCCCGCTCGCGACTTGGTCGATCAATTCATTCGGCGTCATCAAGCGCGCTGTTTTTTTGATGGCATTATCGAGTGCCATTCCCGTATAGAGAACGGGATCCTTCGTCGTCGCGAATGGTGGTGCGTAGGCTAAATCGAGATGGAATAAATCCTCTGCCTTTGCTTTAAAGGTGATTGCCGTCGCCAGGACATCAATCCGTTTATCGACACCTTGCGGACCTACGATTTGGGCTCCGAGAACTCGCCCTGTTGCCCGATCGGCAATCGCTTTGATCGTCATCTCTTTCCCGCCCATGTATTCCGGACGATCTGGTTTGATGTTATGCAAGACTTCGATGTCATAGCCTGACTCACGCGCTTCTTTTTCCGTCAAACCTGTTTGAGCGACCGTCAAATCGAATGCCTTGAAGATACCTGTTCCTAAGATCCCACGGTGCTCCGCTTCTTCTCCAGTAATGACCATGCCGGCAATCCGTCCCATCTTGTTCGCTGTTGACCCAAGCGGACGATAAAGTGCTTCACCCGTGATGACGGAGAAACTCTCCGCGACGTCACCGACTGCGTAAACTTCAGCTACATTCGTCTGCATGTGACGGTTGACTGCAATCGCCCCTGTTTTACCAAGCTCTACACCGATCTGCTTCGCAAGACCCGTGTTCGGCTTGACGCCAACCGATAAAATGACGAGATCGGTCTCGATCGTTTTTCCACTCTCAAGCGCGACCTCAGAAACACGTTCTTCTCCGTTGAACGCTGTCACGGATTCGCCAAGCAAGAGCGATACCCCTTTATCTTTCAAATGATCCGCTACGCGTTCTGCCATATCGCGATCAAGTGGCGGCATGACTTGCGGCAAGCGTTCGACGAGCGTGACTTGAATACCGCGATACGTCAATTGCTCTGCCATCTCGAGTCCGATGAATCCTCCGCCGACGATCGTTGCCGTCTTCGGATCATGGGCGTCGATGTAGGACCGAATCGCGTCGGCATTGCGGACATTTCGAACCGTAAAGACATTCTCATGCTCAACGCCTGGAAGCGGTGGAACGATACTAGAAGCACCGGTTGCCAGCACTAACGTATCATACGTGTCCGTGAAACGATCCCCTGTCAGGAGATTGACGATCGTCGCCGTTTTTGTCGCATGATCGATCGACTCGACTTCGTGTTGTGTGTGAATATCGATGTTATACCGTTTTTTAAAGAAAGCGGCATCGCGTGGTGTCAATTCATCGATATCAGCGATCTCCCCACCGACGAAGTAGGGAATCCCACAACCTGAGTAAGAGATGTCCTGATCCCGATCATAAATCGTGATTTGCAACTCTTCACTGTTACGACGTGCTTTTGCTCCAACGGACGTTCCCGCAGCAACTGAACCAATAATCATCAATTTCATCTCTCGTTCCTCCTTGAAAATCAATAAAGTATCAAGCTGATATACAAGCCAAGCAATGTGATCGCGAGTGTCGGGATCGTTAGAATCGCTCCAATCTTAACGTATTGTCCCCAACCAATCTTTACACCCTTCGTTCGAAGCACGTGTAACCAAAGTAACGTCGCTAAACTACCAATCGGCGTGATCTTCGGTCCAAGATCGGATCCGATGACGTTCGCATAGATGAGCGCTTCTCGCATCGTTCCAGTCGCCTGACTCAAGTCGATTGCAAGGGCATCGATCATGACGGTCGGCATGTTATTCATGATCGACGACAAGATAGCAGCCAAAAAGCCCATACCAAATGTTGCAGCTGCTAAATTCGTCGCAAAGCCATCAATGATGTCAGCGAGAACTTGTGTCAATCCTGCATTTTGAAGTCCGTAGACGACGATGTACATTCCAAGTGAGAAGAAGACGATCGCCCACGGTGCACCACCGATGACCTTTTTCGTCGGTACGCTCGGTGAACGACGTGCCATCAATAAGAAGAACAAGGCGATGATTCCAGCGACAAGACTGACTGGAATGCCGATGACGTCACTCGTAAAGTATCCGACGACAAGCAAGATGAGTACGAACCAAGATAACTTGAACATCCGTTGATCCTTGATCGCTGTCGCGGGTGCGACGAGTTGCGCGACATCGTAATTCTTTGGGATACTCTTTCGGAAATAGAGATACAAGACAATCAGACTGCCTACGACAGAAAAGAGATTGACGAATACCATCCGTGACGCATACTCCGTAAACCCGATGTTAAAGAAGTCTGCTGAGACGATGTTGACGAGGTTCGAGACGACGAACGGTAAACTGGCTGTATCAGCAATGAATCCGGAAGCGAAGACGTAGGCTAACACGACATAATCCGGAAGTTTCAAGTGACGAACCATCGCGAGGACGATCGGTGTCAGGATCAATGCTGCCCCATCGTTCGCGAATAAAGCCGCAACGACAGCACCAAGTAATGTCATATACACGAATAGTTTGACACCACCACCTCGCGCGATGCGTGCCATGTGGAGTGCCGCCCATTCGAAGAATCCGATCTCATCAAGAATCAATGAGATGATGATCAGGGAGATGAACGTAAAGGTGGCATTCCATATGATGCCCCAGACAGTCGAAACATCATCGAGATTGACGACTCCCGTCAATAGCGCAACGAGTGCCATCCCCATCGCTGAATAACCGATGCCGAGTCCTTTCGGTTGTTTAATGATTAAGAATAAGGTGATTAGAAAAATTCCGATCGCTAGTAAATGTGTACCGGTCAATGCGTTCACTTCATTTCTGTATTAAATTTCGAGTGGCTTTGTTAACGATTCGCCAATCTTGAACGTGTCATCAAGAATGGAATATCGTCTCGATTCCAATGCCTTGCTCGTGCTAATCCATTTCATCCACGGTGTGTGTCCTTAGCAACTTCTGTCCGGGATGTCCGGAGTGTCCATTTCTTCTAAAATCGTCAATAACAACTTGTGTTGCGGGTGATCTGGATTGATTCGAAAATAAATCCATTGTCGTTCACGTCGTTCCAAGATGAGATGGGACTGACGCAATAATTTTAGATGACGACTGACTGCAGGTTGCGAAATATCAAACATTTCGACGAAATCACAGACACAATGTTCCCGAACGTGTAGTCTTCGCAAAATTTCAAGACGTGTTCCATCGCTCAGTAGCTTTAAGAACTGACTCATCTCTTCTACCCGTTTTGCTGTCTCGATCACTGGAGAGTCCTCCTTTCTCTTAAACGTATAATCCATACCTGATACAGGAGCGAATTTATCTTTTTCGCTTTTCACATAACCATATTATTATATAACGTTTTTGTTATGCAATGATTTTTTCATAAATCGATCTCAAATAAAAAAAATCGCCATCTCATTCGATGACGATTCTTCTTATATTCTTCATGCAACAACACGTTGTGCTTGTCGTTGCTCCCTCCAACTCAGCACTAAGCACGTTATGATAAAACTACCGAAACAAAGCAGGGATAAATGCAACACTTGCGTACCGATGGATCCATTCATGAATAACAATCGACTGAATCCAGCCACGGCATTCGGAACAGGTAAGAACGTTCCGAGGGATTGATAAAACGGTGCCAGCATCTTCGCCGGCACGATGTTTCCGGCAGTCATCAACTGGAACGGAATCAACGCAACATTGACGAGTGGAGCAATCGGTCCAAATATCGCAAAGTTCATCTGCGTGACGGCGACACAGGTCGCGACGACGAGGAGCTCGAACGCCCACAGTTTGATGAATGGTGTCGTGATGTCCGTTAATACATGTGCCATGGAAACGAGCAGTAATGGAACGACCAAAAGAACGATCCCGTGCAACAGTTGGCGACTCCAAAATAGCGACCAGATCGAATGACGCTTACTTAAGATCGTACTGACAAGATTGAATTGAATCCCCATCGTCATCGTCGCGATATAGATGACGAACCCGAGGACGAGTGGCAGCATCGACAAGGCAAAATCCGAGACGGCATGCTCCGTGACGATCGATGTCGTAAACGTTGGCTCACCATTCAACTGTTTGCCGATCGTTTCCGTTGCCCGCTCGAGAATCGCATTCGCGAATTCGGCATTCGTCTGGCTGACGTGTGCCGTCAGTTGACGCGTTACATCATCCTTTTGTAGAACGAGATCGACTTCATTGGCATCGAGTGCTTCCAATCCTTTCACTTCGGTCGAAAGTGCTTGGACCGTGAACGGTGCTTCCTTTAGTGATTTGACGAACGGGTCATTCACTTCGCCAACGACACCGACGTTCAATTGATCGAGCCGTTCCGTCGTTCCTTCGTAACCGGTCATCCAAACGACGAGGAACAAGAGCGGGACGACGATTGCGAAGACGAGCCCCACTTTCGTTTGTGTCATTGACCAGACATCTTTCCATGCTTTCATATTACAATCTCCTTTTACATGCATTACTTATAATATCACGTGCAACTATATGTCCGAAGGAAAACCATTCACGTCACATTCCGGTGAATGGTCTCAAGTGTTTCTTTTAATTGCTCGATTTGCTCTCGCGATAGTCCACGGAACGCTTCGAGTTGTAGTTGATCGAGCTCTGGCCCGAGGCGATCGACAATGTCGCGTCCTTCTCGTGTCATCAAGAGCAGAACCGCTCGTCGGTCCCGGGGGTCCGGCGTCCGAACGATTAGTTCTTTTTTACCGAGCTTATCCAGAATCTTACCGATCGTCGTTTGATCACGTTCTGTCACGAATGCCAGCTGCTTTTGCGAAACACCATCTTGTTTAGCGAGTTCGCTCAGGACAGAAAACTGCTCCGGTGTCAGACCGAACGCTTCCATCCGTTTAGCAGCAGCACGTTTGAACGCATAATAACTACGGGATAATTGCATTCCAAGCGACCATTCCGATTCTTTCATCCCATCATCTCCATATAGTTGCACTACTTATTATTTATCCACTATACCTGAAGAAGAACGAGTCCGTCAACGGTCTCATTTTGCCTGGCGTTGGCGAATCCCTTCGATATGCGCTTGTTGCGTGGCACGATCGACTTGTGAATGAACCCCGAGTTTCCCTGCAATCGTATCAACTTGACTCGGTGTCAATGGTTTTCCTGTCGCGAGTTGCTCGATCGTCTTGCGAAGGACATTTCGTTTCAAGACACGGACATGCGCTGAATCGACGGTGATTTTTTTCAGTTCACAGCGTTCGCTGAAAACGATCAAGGAGTGAAAGAGCGCGGGATCCGTTCCTTCTAAGAAGCGTTGCATGCTTTTGAGATGCCCTTCATTTTGTTTGATCGGATTATAGAACCGTTGCTTGAAGCGATTCTGGAACTGCTGCGTCCACTGACGGTCCTGCTCGCGTCCGAAAATCCACCCGCTGTAGTTTTTCGATTCGAGTACATAGATGCCACTTTCATGAATGAACGTCACATCGATCTCCGTCGTTCCTTCTCCACGCGCACGTGGTAAGTATGTATTAAAGACATAAGTGCCGTATCCGGAAACTTGATCGAGTTGACGTGTCGTCAAGTATTCGCCCCATTTCCCTTTATCACGAACGATCCGTAAAAACGGTTCGCGCGTTAAACGATAATAACGACTACTGTGATACGAACTGCGTTTTACGAAGAAAAACAGACCAAACGTTCCGAAGAAGAACAGTACCATGATCAGTCCGATTTGAATCAAGAGCGGTAAAAATGTCACTAACACATTATCCACTAGATTTATCTCCTTTCCATATTAACCCTTTATTTTCCACTATATCAGCATAATCAATTTCTGCATCATTTTCCACTATTTGTTATGGAGACTGTCCTATGGTACGGTGAAACAAAGGAAGGTGTTCACTATGGATTCTGTCGTCACGTTCGCACCACTGATCGTCTTATTCTTCATCTGGATGTCCTTATCACAAAAAGCGGACGAAGCGAAACGCCGCCAACAAACGATTCTGAAGAAGCTACAACGGATCGAGGAGCACCTCGGTCTGAATGAGGTGTCACTAGAAGAAGCAGCGTTACAAGTCGAATTAGTTCAGTTGCTTCATGAAGGAAAGACGGTTGAAGCTGTCAAACGCGTTCGAGAGACACTCGGATCGTCTTTGCTCGAGGCAAAACAATACGTCGATCAACTGAAAAGCGAGCACGGACTATGATCAAAAAGACCATCTGACAGCGAAGTTCAGATGGTCTTTCTATTCATTCCGTTACTTCATATTGTTCGTCTGAAACTGCCTCGAGCCAGAGTGGTGTCCCAGCAGTGATCGCAATGTGCGAAAACCAGGAAGACCGTGTTGCCCCGTGCCAATGCTTCACACCATCATGCGTGACGACGACATCTCCTGCTTTCAAATGTCGAGCGGGTTGCCCTTCTTCTTGATACCATCCTTCCCCTTCCGTGACGAGGAGAATTTGATATCCTCCATCATGGATGTGCCAATGGTTCCGCGTCTTCGGCTCGAACGTCACATGTGATACGGAAACGGGTAATGATTCGTCGACAAGTGGTGCTAAATAACTGATACCTGTGAATACCTCTTGATACGCTTCGTTCTTTTCGCCTCGTGGAAACATTAATACTCCTCCTTTTTACCACGGTTGAGTCGTTGGACCGACCGTAAATTCGCTCACGTTCGTATCCTCTGGTTGATCAATCGCAAAGGCGACGATCCGCGCGATACTCTCTGGTGAGATACCGTATTGGTCATATAGTGCCGTCATTCCTTCCAGGGACTCTCCGTGTGAGATCGTCTCGAGCAATTCGGTATGAATCGCTGCCGGATAAATCGTCGCTGTGCGGATATTCGTTCCTTCTTGCGCCGACTCCATCCGTAAGACTTCCATTAAGTTACGTACTGCCCATTTCGTTGCGCCATATACGGCTCCACCCGGATACGCCTTAAGACCTGCTACGGATGAGGTCGTCAGAATATGCCCCGCACGTTGGGAGGTAAATGTCGGCATGACAGCCGCAATCCCGTTCAAGACACCTTTGAGATTGACTTCAATCATTTGATTCCACTCGTCTACTTGTAAAGCAGATAGTGGAGAACTCGGCATCAGCCCCGCGTTAAGGAATATCGCATCAATTCGACCATACGCCGTCAATGCTGCTTCGATGAGTCGTTGATTATCCTCCAGTTTCACGACGTCTGTCTCTTGGTATATTGCTTCCCCACCGTCCGCTTGAATCGAATCGACGAGTTTCGCCAGTCGATCATTGCGCCGTGATCCTAAGACTAGCCTTGCCCCCTGCTTTGCAAGTAAGCGTGCTGTTGCTTCTCCAATACCTGAACTTGCTCCTGTGATGATAATGACTTTTCCTTGAATGGCCATGATGATGACTTCCTCTCTTGTTTTCTTATTGTTTCGTGCTCATTTGAACACGTACTGTATCAGCCGATAATAGTTCGGATAATCGATTCGGTTCGACCCAACCAATTCGCGTGTATTTTATATCCGTTTGAAACGACTCATAAAACAGGACGAGACAATCTGATCCATACAGCATGAGATCTCCCGCTTGCACCGTTCCGACATTCTTTGGATTCGTCGGTAACGAGAATTGCACGTAATGATACTTTTCATTCCCATTCAACTCTTTCATCTGCATCGCCAGCGGCAGTCTTTTTTGCAAGGCCATCGCTGTCTCATTGTCCGCAAAACGAATCGGCACGGTTGTTCCATCGATTTGAAGCAAGACGGATTTCAACTCCTTTTGTTCTAAATCACTCGATCGTGACGATTCTTTCATGTCGGTGCATCCACTCAATAGAAAAAATGCAAGTAGACAACCGTACCATCTACTCATCCGACATCTCAACCATTCGAATGATTCTCGCCGGAGTACCTGCGACGATCGTACGGGGCGGGACATCACGTGTCACTGTTGCGTTCGCTGCGACGATTGCATCCTCACCAATCGTCACGCCAGGCAAAATCGTCGCCCCAGCGCCAATCCAAGCATTACGACCGACATGAATCGGTGCTGTCTCAACGCCGCCTCTTTTCGTCGGTGCTTCCGGATGGTTGACAGTCAGCAACCGTGCGAATGGACCAATCAAGACATGATCGTCTAACCGAATCGACCCAAGATCCGTGAACATGACACCTCGATTGAGGAAAACGTGCTTGCCGATGGATAGATGCCGTCCGAAATCCGTAAATAGAGGCGTTAAGACTCTAACAGACGAATCGATGTCTTGCCCTGTGATCACGGCAAGTGCCTGTCTTCTCTCTTCCTGTGAGACCGCTTGATTCAATCGCTGTATTTCCGGTTCAATTTCATCTTGAATGGCATGAATGCGCTCAAGGACCGGATCCGTTGGAAGAATCGTATATTCTTTCACATAAGTTTGTAGTTCAGTCATCGTATATTCTCCTTTCTTTTGATTGCTTGGTCTCATCTTACGGCTGACAACCATTCATGTCTAATGCTAATCTTAAGTAATAAACCATACGTTTTTCGCATGGATAGAGGTGAAATGATGGAATTACAACAACTACGTTATTTTTTAGCTTTAGTTGAAGAAAAAAACATTACGAAAGCGGCACGGATTCTTCGATTGTCGCAACCGGCATTATCGCGTCAGTTGCAACAGCTAGAAGAAACGATTGGGGTCGAATTGTTTGAACGGTCGAAACAAGGGTTGCGTTTAACAGAAAAGGGACGATTCTTTGAAGAGCGCGCACGCGAGATGGTTACACTAGCAGATAAGGTATTGGTCGATTTGAATACAAAAGAAGTATTGACAGGTGAAATTCATATCGGTGGTGGCGAAACCCAACAATTGACGACAGTATTGCAAGCGTTTAGAGACTTACACGCCATTCATCCTGATGTAACGATTCGTATGTATAGTGGCAATGGAAATGATGTACTCGACCGGCTCGAAAAGGGATTGCTCGATTTTGGACTTGTCATTGCTCCGTTCGATCTATCCACATTTCATTCCTTACCGTTACCCGGTCAGGACCGTTGGGGGATCTTAACACGTCGTGATGCCTCGATCGCACAGTCTAAAACGATTTCGCGGGAGCAGCTCCTCTCCCTTCCCTTGCTCCTATCCGAGCAGACACAGCTCGACACGTATTTCCATGAACAGAGTGGTTTAACGCTTGAGGATTGTCAGATCATCGGAACATATAATTTGTTGTTCAATGCGTCCTTACTTGTACGTCAAGGGGTGGGTCACGCTCTAGCAATCGATGGCATCATCGATACGACCGCTTCCGATCTAATCTTTCTTCCCCTCGATCCTCCCGTCGTCTCGGACGTCCATTTGATTTGGAAAAAAGAGGCGACTTTATCGCCCAGTGCGCGCGTGTTACTGCGAACAATCAAGGAAGGATTTCATTCATAAGAAAACGGTGAGCACCTATTTGGGCGCTCACCGTTATTTGTCATTTCGATTTGATTGCATCAAGAATCAACGAAGGAAATCTCATCTGTTCTGCATTCCGGGGATCATATCGCTTCGAACGGAAAATGACACCGTCTGCGCCATCCCAGTCCGCTTGATGGAAGATTCCATCCTGATCGAAATATTCGAGAAGACGCACCTGAAATCCAGCCTCTTTAAATACTTGTCGTAATGTTTCGTGCGTATAAACGATTTTGTGACTCGCCGCTGGATGGTCATTTGGACCGGGTCCACCGACTTGAACAATCGATTGGTATGCGTCATCCCGAAAATAACCGTCCGGCACAGCACAACGGACGTATCCCCCTGGTGCAAGGTATGTATAACAATGACGTGCCGCGTCAATTCCTTCTTCGAACGTCAAGTGCTCCCAGACATGTTCCGCAAGAATCGCTTGCAACGTGTCGTTCGAACACAATCGTTCCCAATCGGACCGATTGAGTAGATTCAGCTCATCTTCCTGTGTATGATACCAACCGGGATTGTTGTGGTACGGTCCTGCTCCAATGACGATACGTTCTTTCATATGGGATCCTCCTTCTCGTTTCACCACTCTTTTATTTCTCATTTCACATAATCATCCCTGCTTGCGACAAAAAACGAGGCTGACTCAACAAAAAGAATGACGCGTCTTTTCACGCCCTTTCCTCAGGCGAGACACAAGCCAGTTTTCCTGCCTTATTCAAGCAGGAAAGCGGGTCTTGATTGTCTCTGACAGCGCATAAATGCGCTTTTTCCTGTAGGAGTTGCGTGAAACGCGTCATTCTTTTTATTACGAGATAGGGGTGGCAGATCATCATTCTGCCACCCCTATCTTTGTAGAGACTGACTTTTGAGTCAGCTCCGTTGCTGTTAATCCCGCGCCGCGAGTCGATATAAGAGATCGAGTAATTCGATATAGAGCCAGATGATCGTCACAATCAATCCGAATGCTGCAACCCACTCCATCGATTTTGGAGCACCCGCACGAACTTGTTGCGAGATAAAATCGAAGTCCATCACGAGTGACAGGGATGCCACGATGACGATGACGAATTGAATACCAATCGCAAGCGGTGAGCTACCTGTCATGAATGGGAGATCGACACCGAATAACGAGAGAATCAAGTTGACTGCGTACAAGACGAAGATCGAAAGAATCGCTGCTGTGACCGCAGAACGGAAACGTTGCGTCACTTTAATCATCCCCGTCGAGTAGACGAACCACATCGCAAACGCGACGACGAAAGTCGCAAGAACCGCTTTCCCGACGATACCTGGGTACATGCTTTCAAAGACGAGCGACAATGCTCCGACGGCGACACCTTCTGCCAACGCATAGATCGGTGAAAGGACCGGTGCTGTTGCTGGTTTGAATGTGATGATCAAGGCAAGGATCAGACCGATGACGAATCCACCGATTAATGCCGGGAATAGGAACGCTTGGTTTTCTGCGAGGAAGAACCAACTTCCCCCTGCTGCTGCCGTGACGAGAGCGAGCATCAAGAAAATCTTGCTCATCGTCCCGCTTTTTGTCATTGGTCGTTCTCCGACACGTGCCGTATCGAATCCGCGACGCAATGCCGGGTTTACTTTAAAACGTGAAGCCATTGCTTTCACTCCTTTTTATGATTCTGTTTTCTACTACGAAGGTTTCCCGAAAAAGTTTCAAAATAACCATTGATCAAGCGCTTTTAATTGCAACATGACGACTGGGATCGAGGCTTTGGCATCGATGCGGTAAGATTTCGCTTGTCCGATCAAACCGGACGTGACGAAATCGGCACTTTCTAACCCTTCACCGATCGGACCGAACGCATCACTATCGATTTGGCGATGTCGGTAATGAATGAATCGTTCCGTCGTTCCTTCTTTGACTTTACAACCATCCTCGACGTCCGGACGATTTAACCCGTATTCTGCATAATGCCAAACGGTCGTCGTATCCCAAGGAGAACCAATATGCAGAATTTGACCGTCTGCCTCGATGAAGCGTTCGATCGGTGAACCGGGACCGAAGCCATTTTCTAATGTATGATCAGCAACGAATGTCGCCGCATCTTTCCCCCAGGCAGTCACGGACCACATCGGATGATCGCTTCGAACGACGCCGGGATATGTCCGGAAAACTTCCGGAACACGACCGATGCCGCGTGTGACCGTTTTTGCCGGATCATATGCCGGCATTTCCCGGCGAATCGTTTCCCACCATTCTTCCGGCACAGCCGGTTGACTCCAGTTCTTCGGATCCGAATTATCGGTACTTTGCGCCGGCATCATGATCAACCCTTCCGTCGTGACGACTTCCTGTAAGGCCTCGATCAACGCTTGTACGCCGCCGGGAATCCAGCCGATTTGTTTGAGAGACGAATGGACGAACAATTTCATACCGGGCGTCACACCTAATTCGTGTAACGCCTCTTTGATTTGTGTTTTCGTGACCATATTTCGTGTTTCCATCGATCTTATCTCCTTACTCGACGACTAGTGCAATCGTCGACCCCGTTTTTCCTTGTTTGACCTCGATTTTTGCGTCAACTCGTGACTTCAGTTCCTGGACGTGACTGATGATCCCGACCATGCGACCGCTCGCTTGAATCGAGAGCAACGTCTCGATTGCTTGTTCAAGTGATTCTGGATCAAGTGTTCCGAATCCTTCATCGATGAACATCGTCTCAAGTGACACGCCACCGCTCGCTTCTTGAACGACTTCCGACAACCCGAGCGCAAGGGCAAGGGATGCTTTAAAGCTTTCGCCACCGGATAACGTCTTGACATGCCGTGTTTGCGACGTGTACGCGTCAAAGACATTTAAATCAAGCCCGTATTTCTTAAGCCCTTTTCCCGCCTCCGTTTTCCGTTCAAGCTGGAAACGCCCGGAGGTCATCTCGTGCAGATGCCGGTTTGCGGCGAACAATATTTCATCAAAGTATGCCGTCTGGACGTACGTCTCAAACGTCATCCGTTGCGCATTCTCCCCGACACCAACGCGAGCGAGTTCGCCGATGATGCCGTATCTCGCATCCTCGTCCTCAATCTGGCGTTGCAAGCTTTCCCAGGCCGCCATCAATTGATCGATATGTGCGCGTTCCTTCTCGAGCCCGACTCGTCGGTCGGTCTGCTCCGTCAGTTCGAGCGACGACGTCTTCACATCCATCCGCAACTGTTCGAGATCCGGACGCACTTGACCTTCTGTCTTCAAACGGGCTTGTTCCTGCTTCAGCTTCAATTCCTGCCGCGCTAGACGATCTTGTTCCAAACGTTCTTGGAGGTGACGGAGTTCGTCACGAGACCGTCTCGCATCGCGGAAGGCTTCAATCGTCGGAAACGCTTCTTCTGCCAAGACTGCGTGTAATTTGTTTTCGCGTTTCGTTAATCGGTCGCTTTGTTCAGCAGATGCCTCAGTCAATTGACGGAATCGACCTTGGTGTTCCGCGAAGTCTCGATCGAGCTGTTCCTTCTCGTGTAGCTGTTGCTGTTTGTCTTGCTTGAACTGCTCGATACGTGTTTCTGCCTGTTGTTGTTCCTCACGTAGTGCTGGTAGCGATTTCGTGGACTCTCCTGATTGACTTAGGCGACCAGACAAGTGTGCCATTTCCGATTCGATGACGGTCCGGTCTTTGATCATTGCATCGATTTTCAGTTGTAGCTGATCCATGGATTGCTCGAGTTGTTGCAGGCGAGTCTCAAGACGCGCTTTTTCCGTCTGTGCTGACGCTAATCGGGCTTCCGTCTGTTCGACTTCCCGAAGCTGTGCTGAAACATCTGCATGAGATGACTCGTTTTCACTCGTCTTTTGAATCTCGGTCGTCAGTTGTCCGAGACGTTCGGCAACCGTTCGGTACGAGGCTTGTAACTCTTGATGCGCTTGTTGGGCTTCTAGGAACCGCTGTTGCGCTACATCGACGGATAGTTCCTTTACGACGGCGACAGCATGCTGTGGATGCGACGTACTGCCGCAGACTGGGCAAGCCGTCCCGTCTGTCAATCCTTTGGCAAGTTCAGCAGCCAGTTGTTCCCGTTCGTATCTACGCGCTTCTTCGTATTGGCGCGCTGCTGCCTCTTTTTGGTCCCGAACGCTTGTGCCGCGGACAATCAGCTGTTGCCGTTCTGCTTCCAATTTGTCATGTTCCGCCATCTTCGTCGCCAGCTGTTGCAGGATGAAGCGCCGTTCTTGCACCTTTAAGCGCTCTGCTCCGATGTTTTGCAATGGATGCAGTTGTTCTTGAACTGTCTTACGCTCCGTCCGTGCTTGTTCGAGTTGCTTCCGTAATGGCTCTGGGTCCAGAAGCTTCGAACGTTCGATTAGTTGTTGCTGTTGTTGTCGTAAAGCCGTTTCTGCTTCCAACCGTTCGCGTTCTTCTTGAATCTTTTCGAGGCGACGACTGAGTTGCTCGATCTGTGGTTCCTCCGCTAGCAATCGATCCACTTTTGCTTGCACGACCTCTTGTTGCTCTTTCAAGCGAGCGATGTGCTGTTCAGTTTCCTGTTTTCGATGCGTGAGTTGCGTCAATTGTTCTTGATCCTGTTGCCACTGGTCATAGATCGGTGCGACGATTTGAGCGCGTTCAGCTGCCATTGCTTCTTCTTGCATCTGTTTGATTTCCGGTAAGCGGTCCACTAGCAACTGTTCCGTCTGTTGAAGTCGCTCCTGCTCTTGGAAAACCGCTTCGAGTTGCTCGCCTTGTTGCAATTGTGTCGTTTTCTTCTCGACGATCGCACGGGTCTCTATTTCAGCTTGACGAGCAGCCGTTAACCATTCGTCCCGTTCCGTCGTCAATGCCTCCATCCGTAACCGGATGTCGCCTTCCGTCAACTCACTCCAGTTCGCTTGCAAAGGTAGTTCCTCAAGCTTGGCCCATTGTTTCGTCTTCGTTTCCTTGATGCGTGCCGCAAGATCGAGCGCTTGTCGGTGCAAACGTTGCTGGAACTCACCGTAGTGTTCCGTCTTAAACAGCTGTTTGAGAATCTGGAGTTTGTCTTTTGACTCTGCCATCAACAGTTCGCGGAACTTATTTTGCGGCAACAGGAGAATTTGCGAAAACTGTTTATGGTCGAGCTGAATCAGCTCTTGAACCCGTTGCTTGATTTCTGGAATTTTGACCGCGAGCGGTTTCCACGTCGTTCCGTCGAACCGAGCGAGCTCGGCTTCATGCGAGTAGCCGGTTTTATTGACCGGATGCGGTTGACTCGGTTGGCGGATGATCCGGTACCGTTCCCCTTTCAGCGTAAACTCCAGTTCAACTTCCGTCTTTTGCTCGGGCACGGCAAAATGACTTCGCAGTTCGCTCATTTCCCGTTCGCCGCCTGACGTTTCGCCATACAGGGCGAACGTCAATGCGTCAAAGATCGTCGTTTTTCCTGCTCCGGTATTCCCGGAAATGACGAACATCGTCCGTCCGGCAAGTGCCGTGAAATCAATCGTCTCTTCACCAGCAAACGGTCCAAAGGCGCGTAATGTCAGTCGTTCTGGGCGCATGTCGCTTCCTCCTTCAGGACGGCTTGCATCGCTTCCGTCGGTTTCTTCTCACGGACCGCTTCATAAAACTCACTGAACAGGTCCGCAACGGACGCATCCTTGACTTGTTCCCGCGACGCCTTGACTGCCCGCGTACTCTCGCGGACGAATCCGATTCGCTCGAGGTGCAGGATGTTCGGATAGATTTTCTTCAGCTTGCCCATCGGATCCATCAAGGCTTCACCATCTGTTAGATTGATTTTTAAGTAATCGTCCGTGTCTTGTGTCGCGACGAATGCCGGGTCTGTCAGTTCAGTGAGACTTCCAGTCAGTTCTCGTAAATCACGTTTTGGTGCAAGTGGTTCGAACCGACGATCGAACGTACCCGCATCGTTCAACGTCAACACATCGACTCCTTTGACATGGTGGGCTTCCGAGAATGAATATTTCAAGAGCGATCCGCTGTAGCGAACCGTCTCGGATTGAATCGCAAGCGGATTGTGCAAATGACCGAGTGCCGTATACGTAAACGGTGCAAACTGACTCGCACTGACCTGTCCTGCTGTTCCGACGGACAATTGCCGCTCCGAATCCGTCTCGAGTCCACCGATCACAAAGGCATGACCGACGAGGACACTCGGTCCGTCCGGACTACACCCGGCAAGGATCGTCCGCATCGCATCATCATGTGTCTTGATCGTTTCGTCCTTGTACACGTACCGAACGGTCGCAGGATCGGCAAATGGCACTGGATAGAACGACACTCCTTTAATCGTGACCGGAGTAATGACCGGCGTTAGTTTTCCGACGAGATGCAGACCGGCCCGTTGGAGTAACGTTGTTCCGAAACTTAACCGTTCAGCCGAATCGTGATTTCCGCTGATCGCAACGACCGGGATGTCTCTATCGAGAATCAAGGCAGCGAGCGTCTCGTCAAGCAGTTCGACGGCTTCCGTTGGTGGTACAGCGCGGTCGTACAAGTCACCTGCAATGACGATCGCATCCGGTTGTTCGCGGTCGACGAGTGTCAAAAAATCCGCTAAGACCGCCCGCTGGTTCTCGAGCATCGACTCGCCATGAACGATTTTGCCGAGATGCCAATCGGCAGTATGTATCCATTTCATCTTCATCACACTCACTTTTTGAATATAGTAGCTTAAGTGTAGCATGCAAGCGTTCGTTCTGCGACGAACATCCGTTTGGAACACAAAAAGCAGAAGGCGATTGCCTCCTGCTTTTTGTGTTCGAACAACGAACGTTTTATTTCGTCCGTTGTTTTCTAAAGCGTTGAACGGAACGAATCACAGAAACCGATCCGCCGATGATCGCACCGACGCCGACTACGATGCCTGTTTTAAATTTTTTGCCCGATTGTTCTGATTTATGCGTTGCTTGATTGTGTTCAAAAAGTTGTTGGAGGGGCGACGACGTCTCGACTTCGAGAATTTTCGATGCATCCTGATGCACGTCTTCTCTACGTTCGACACTACAAGGTGACAGATAGAATGGGTTCAAGTTTGTCCGGTACCGATCCGGATTCCAGTTGGCTTGCTGAACAACTGCTTGGGCGTCTTCCGTCTGTGCTTGATCCTTGATTGGATCGAATTCTTGTTTCATCTGAATCACTCCTCTTCACGTTCAAAACTTGTAGACCGATTTATGTCTGAAGTCTTATTTACCTGTTTTTCAAACATTTAAAACATATATATTTAAAATTAGTTTTACTGTTTTATGAACGTTAGCCGAAATAGGCATGATAGAGCCGTTTCGCTTTGACGAGATCCGCCTCGCCATGAATCAGAACACGTCCATCTCGGAAAGCGACCATCCGATGTTCGTCCGTCGTAAACGCCAGCAAATATGGATTATGGGCGGAAATCGCAGCGACCGGCTGGAGACGTTGTTTCAACTGTTCCAGATCCCGCTGTCCGTCTCCGCGGATTTGAACGGCATCCCGACCGCACAGTGCCGTGAAACGAACCGTTTGATCCGATAAGTAAGGGTAGGACGGATCGATGCCGCACGACGGGCACTCCGTTTGCTTCAGTGACTGGACGTTAATTTGTTGAAACGTATTCGACCAGACATCAAACGCAAGCAAGCGCGTCCGCATGGTGTCCGTTTTTCCGCTCAACCACTTCAACGCTTCCGTCACCTGCAAGGAAGCGACCATCTGTACAGCTGGTCCGATGATTCCCGCTGTATCACACGTCTCCTGATCTCGCGGTAATTGATCGAGCAGACAATGCAGACACGGCGTCTCCCCGGGACGGACGGTAAACGTGATTCCATAACTGCCGACGCATCCACCATAAATCCACGGAATCGAACGCATCGACGCCATGTCGTTCATCAGCAAACGAATATCGAAATTGTCCGTCGCGTCGATGATCAGATCGATATCATCGAGAAGCCACGTCAGCGCTGCCCGGTCGACGTCTACTACATGCGCTTCGATCGTAACCGTCGAATTAATCGCTTCAAGCCGTGCTTTTGCGGCAATCGCTTTTGGTACGATGTGACGCGCATCTTCCTCGGTATAAAGCTGTTGTCGTTGTAGATTACTCCACTCGACATAGTCGCGGTCGACGATTCGGACGACACCGACACCGGCGCGGACGAGTTGCTCTGCCGACGCCGTTCCGAGCGCTCCCATGCCGATGATCAGTACCTTTGCTGCTGCTAAGCGTGCTTGTCCCGCTTCCCCGATCGGTTGAAATCGAGTTTGCCGTGAGTAACGGTTCATCGAATCAATCCACTCGTTGGACTACTCGCGACCGCATACTGTTTTTTCTCGATTCGTCCCGCTTCGTATCCGAAGCGCCCTGCTTCGACAGCTAGTCGCATGGCGTGCGCCATCTTGACCGGATCTTTCGCATGGGCGACAGCGGAGTTTAATAAGACACCGTCCGCACCGAGTTCCATCGCATAGGCGACGTCGGTCGGCGAGCCGATCCCGGCGTCGACGATGACCGGGACCGTCGTCTGCTCGATGATGAATCGTAGATGAAGTGGGTTGAGAATGCCTTGCCCGGAACCGATTGGTGATGCAGCCGGCATGATGGCGTGACAACCGAGTTCCTCGAGTCGCCGTGCAAGGACGACATCGTCTGACGTATACGGTAAGACGATGAAGCCTTCTTTGAGTAATTCTTCAGAAGCCCGTAACGTCTCGATCGGATCAGGTAGTAACGTCTTATCGCAACCAATCACTTCGACCTTGACCATGTCACACATACCGGATGCCCGCGCAAGCTTCGCTAACCGAACAGCTTCCTCCGCCGTCTTCGCACCAGCCGTGTTTGGAAGTAGATCGTACTTCGCTAAATCAAGCGACTCCAAGAAATTCGCTTGTTGTTTGTCGAAGATATCGAGCCGACGGACGGCAAATGTCAAAATTTGTGAAGCAGACGCATCGATTGCTTTCTGCTGTACCGTAGCATCCGTATATTTCCCTGTTCCGAGCAATAACCGTGATTCAAATGTCTTTTCTCCAATTTTCAGCATGTTTATCCTCCTCCTACGAAATGAACGATTTCAAATGTGTCATTGTCCCGAACGACTGTCTGACCGTACGCCATGCGATCGATAATTTGTCGATTCTGTTCGACGATGACGAGCTTTTCCCCTAAGCCGAGTTGCGTGAGCATGTCCTCGATCGTTTTAATCTGTTCGATCGTGTGGTCATTGCCGTTAATCGTAATGTTCATCGGACTTCCTCCTTCTGAATCAACCGTAATGTATTTACCAAGACTTCCGCTGTCGCTGGTGCGAGTAATATGCCATGCCGATGATGCCCTGTCGCTAGGAAGATCCGACGGGATGAATCGGTGACTCCGATATATGGCAAGCCGGACACCGTTTGCGGTCGTACACCGGACCAGACTTCTTCGATGACCGCGTCACGAATCGGTGGATACAGTCGTTCTGCTGCTTGAAGCAGTGACATGATCCCAGCGACACTGACGCCGACCGTCTCGTCGTGCGGCAGTTCGGTCGCACCGATCAAAATCCGTCCGTCAGCTTTTGGCACGAGGTAGACGGCTTCATCAAACAGAATCGAGCGTAACGGCTGACCCGCGAGACGGACGGCGAGACACTCCCCTTTGACCCCATATGTCGCGATCGAAATACCAGCTGTATCGAGCAAGGCTTGCGACCCGCGTCCGGCAGCGACCGTCACTGTTCGTCCGGTCCACGTTCCTGCGTTCGATTCGATCCTGATGAAGTCATCGTTCTCTTCGATGCGTGTGACATCTACCTGTTCTTCAATCGATATGCCACGTGCGTGTAAGGCATACATCAATGCAGTCGTCAGTCGTCGTGGATCGATTTGACCGACAGCTGGAAACAGATGCTCGCGTCCTTTACGTTTTAACAAAAACGGTTGTTCCCGGTACCCACAATCGATGCCTGTCTCTCGCTCGAGTCGACGTGCAAGCAGTGGATACAGACGACGACTTCGCGCGGCAAGTGCATGCAATTCTGCTCTCAGCTCGATGTCCGTCGCAAGCATCCCGGCAGCTGCGCGGCTCGTTCCTCGTCCGCATGTTCCACGTTCTAAGACGACGACGGATTCATTCTGACAGGCGAGACCGTAAGCAAGCGTCAACCCGATGACTCCGCCGCCGATGATGATGTGATCCGTCATACGCGAACCCCCTGGTAACGCCTGATGGCGGCGAGTGGATCCGATTGACCGAGAATACCCGATAAGACGGCGATTCCGGTTGCACCGGTTGCTGCGATTTCAGGCATGCATTCTGGTGTAATCCCACCGATCGCAATGACTGGCTTCGTCGTGAAGGTGACGACTTGCTTCAAGGCGTCGATCCCTCGGGGTGGTAGGTCCGGCTTCGACGCTGTCGGATAAATATGACCGTACAGCAGTCGGTCGGCTCCTTCCGCTTCTGCTGCCAGTGCCTCTGCTAGTGAATGGACCGATTTCCCGATGACGAGATTCGGAAAATGACGTCGCACATCGCGGACACGCATGGAACGGCGCGTCAGCTGCACACCGATGCCGGCGACATGGGCGACGTCGACCCGGTCATGAACCGTTAACTGTTCAGGCGAATAACCATGCCCAAGGAGTGCGTCAATCAGATCAAGTAATTCTGCCGCCGATAAGTTCGGTTCACGTAGATGCAGCTGATCCGTATAGGGTTGAAGTGATTGAAAGGTCTTTATTTCGTCAAGCGGATGAATGGATCCCGTCGAAATCAGATGTAAACGCATCATGTTCTTCCTTTCCATACGAAAAAGGACCACTCCCGATGTTGAAGGGAGTGGTCCGAAAATGCGCTGAAGCGCTAAGGATATCTAGGGTTTCGAGCCACTTCCCTCCGCTAGTACGAACTAGATCAGGTTCAAAGGGTCCGGATACTTCCGTCTCAGTCTGCTGGGAGACTCCCCTAGTGTCTTTTCGTGTTTAATTGGCTTGCCCCATTAGTCTAGCATGAGTCGCTTTGCTTCGCTAGTCCTAGTTGAGCGCTTCCACTTGCTGAATCAGCTCCGATTTCGTCGGTCGCTGTTGCTCTTGGCTGTCGGCATACGTCTGCTTTAGCTTCAGGATGCGCATTACTTTAGCATCGAGCATCTCCGGCGTCAGCGTTTGGTCTTTGACGGCTTGCATCACTTCAGCATGAACTTTTGCGTAAGCACCTGCCTCTGAAAACATCGCCATATCAGCTCCATTGACGAGCGACTGACGTGCCGCTTCTGCGAGACCATATCGTTTCGTGATCGCTCCCATGACGAGATCATCCGTGATGATGACACCGTTGAATCCGAGTTGCTGACGCAAGAGGTCAGTCAAGATCGGCTTTGAGAGCGAGGATGGATTCGTATCGTCATACGCGGGATAGAGAATATGGGCAACCATCACCATCTCGGCGCCCTCTTGAATCGCTTCTTTAAACGGTAACAGTTCCGTCTGCTTCAGTTCTTCCTTTGATGCCGTCACTTTCGGTAGCCCGACATGGGAATCGACACTCGTATTGCCGTGACCGGGAAAATGTTTGACGACCGGAATCGTTCCCGTCTCCTGCATCCCGTGCATCAGGGCCGTACCAAGCGTCGCGACGGTCTTCGGATCAGCACTGAACGCACGGTCGCCGATGATCGGATTGTTCGGATTACTGTTGACGTCTAGGACCGGTGCGAAGTCCATGTTGAAGCCATAAAATCGTGACAAATGTCCGAGCGTACGTCCGACATCTTCCATTTTCGCATCATCTGCTCCTTGCGCCATCCGTTGACTCGTCGGTAGACGTAATCGTTGATCCGGTACCCGGCTGACCCGTCCGCCTTCTTCATCGATCCCAACAAACGCATACGGTTTTTGATTCGTCTCTTGAATCGCACGTGTGAACGTCAAGAGTTGTTCTTCTGACGTGATGTTTCCGCCGAGCAATAAGACCCCGCCAATCGCATGCGTCTGTAACAATTTCCGGTCAGCTGCTGAAAGTTCCGTGCCGGCGACTCCGATATAGAGCAGTTGATCGATTTTTTCTGACGTCGACATCGCTTTTAATTGTTGCTTTAGTTTTGCTTGTTGTCGTTCTTCCTTCGTTGGCTCAGGCTTCGGTTTCTTTTCTTCTGTCGGTTGTTTCGATTCCGGTTGTGATGATTTCGTTGGTTCCGTCGTCTCCTGCGCACACCCTGCAAGCAACAGGCAACCGATCAGTACGACTTTCTTCACAAAGGATCCTCGCTCCGGACACCATTGATCGAATAATAGACGGAAATCTCAGCGTTCAGGGATTGCGAGACCGAACAATATTTATCCTTTGATAACGAGATGGCGCGACGGACTTTATCTTCCGGGAGATCTCCTTCGAGCCGGTAATGAATCGAGATCGACGTAAAACGCCGCGGATGGTCCTCTGCCCGTTCTCCTTCGATATCCATTTCGAAATGGGTGATCGTCAAGCGCATCTTCTCTAAGATCGAAACGATATCAATTCCGGTACAGCCGGCAACGGCATGTAGCAGTAGTTCAGTCGGTCGCGGCGCTTGATTTTCACCCCCGTTTTCGGGTGCTGCATCCATCGCCAGGTGATGCCCTGATTCCGTCTGTCCACTAAACCCCATCTGTTTGTTCCATGTCACTGTCGCTTGCATCGTTTCCACTCCTTTATAAGTAGTCTTCTTCTGTAGTATACGCAAAAAACAGCAAGCCTGGAAATTCACACGCTATTTTGAATAATGGTTCTTTTCCCGAAATCTCGCTTTGCGATACCCGGCGAAATCGTTTCATGCTATCCTGTTACTCATAGTTTCGCGCGCAAGCGCTAGAATTGAGGAATTATCCATGTCACCTACTACTCGTTTAAGTCGACGCGATTGGCTCTTGATCGCCACGTTGTCGCTCCTGACGTTCGTACTCGGAACAAGCGAATTCGTCATCGTCGGGATCCTCGCTGAAATCTCCTCAGCCCTTGATATCACGATCGCAACAGCCGGTACGCTCGTCTCAGCCTTTGCCATCTCCTTTGCAATCGGTACACCGATCGTCATGTCGCTGACCGGTCACCTGGAACGGCGTCGCCTGATCCTACGTCTCTTACTCGCCTGGGTCTTACTGAACCTTGCCAGTAGTTTTGCTCCAAGTTACGAAGTGTTGCTCGCAACCCGCATTCTGACAGCGATCTTGACTGGTGTCTTGATCTCACTCGCGATGGTCGTCGCAAGTGACGGTGTGCCTGTCGCAAAACGCGGTGTCGCCGTCTCGTTCATTTTCGGTGGTTTTACACTCGCGAACGTTCTCGGTGTCCCCATTGGAACGTTCATCGGGCAACATGCTGGCTTTGAAGCCACGTTCTGGCTGACGACAGTCATGGGATTGATCGCGTTTCTCGCCGTGTGGAAAATCGTTCCGGTCCAGCAATCGACGGGTTCTGGTTCTATTAAGGAACAGCTTGGATTGCTCGCCAACCCACGGATCCTGATCGCCTTCTTTATTCCGTCGTTTGGATTCGGGGCAACTTACGTCGTCTACACATATCTCGTGCCGATTCTGCAAACAGAACTCGGGATTGCGAAAACGTGGATCAGTCCGATCTTGCTCGCTTACGGCGTCGTCTCAATCTTTAGTAACATCCTTGCCGGCAAGATTGCTAGCAAAAATCCGATGGGACGCTTACGGTTCGTCTTCGTCGTGCAAGCAATCGTTCTTGCTGCGTTATACTTCACGACAGCATCCCTTCCGCTTGGTCTGTTCAACATCGCCTTGATGTCGTTGATGTCGATTTTACTGACCACTTCGACACAAATCTACTTGATTGACCTCGCTGAAAAGTTCAACCCGGAAGCAAAAGGACTAGCCGCTTCATTAATGCCGGTTGCGAGTAACGTCGGGATTGCTTTTGGTTCGGCACTCGGTGGTATCGTCTATGCGAACGGTCCGATGATGAACACGGCACTCGTCGGTGGACTGGTCGCGCTCATTGCTGCTTTATTGACTGCAGTCAGTCATCGCCTCGATCAACGGTCATGAAACCGTTACCTTATCCTTTTTTGTAACAGGTCGATGACGGTTCGATGACGTTATGATGATAGTCCCCATCTCGCTGATGATTTTTCAGTATGATGGGGACTATGTTGTAGTAGAGGAGTGTCTGAAAGTGAAAGCATTACACATCATCGGTCTCGGTCTGTTGACGATCATCCGACTCTGGCTCGGAATCCAGTGGTTCATCGCTGGAATCGGTAAGTACATTAATGGCTTTGATGCAAAACCGTTTCTCGAAGGAGCGCTCGCGAAGTCAACGGGCGAAGACGCACTCGTCAGTTCCTGGTATGCGACGTGGATCGAGCAACTCGCCTTACCGAACATCGGGCTGATCAACGCCTTGATTCCGTTCGCGGAACTCGTCGTCGGGATTCTGTTGATTCTTAGTCTGTTGACAGTTCCTGCACTGGTTGTCGGAAGCATCATGAATCTCAATTACTTACTCGCTGGGACGATCGCATTGAATCCAGTATTCTTAGCAGCGTCAATCGCCTTACTGGCTGCAGGACGCTTTGCCTATCAAATCGGCATCGATCACTGGATCATCCGCTGGTATCGTTCGTCGCAGCAACCGCATCCCCTGGACCGGATTCCGGTCTAACGAAAAAAACTCTCCCAAACGCGGGAGAGTTATTTTTTTTGTTGCTCAAGAATCGTCTGTTGTGTCGGGGTCCCGCCGACTGAGACCGTACGCTCGAGGAATAGGTATGGTTTACCATCAACTTCAAAGCGACGGTCACCGAGATAACGTGCCGAATGCCCATCCGTTGCGAGCTTTTGTTCGATTGCTGCGACATGTTCGTCGAGTGAATAAAACCGATCGTCAAACGTCATCGTGATGTTTTTCTTACGATACCCGAGTAAGAAATTGTAGTAGAACCAATACATAGCACCTGCGAATACGACAAAAATCAAGAATTGCATGTGAGTTCCCCCTTTGTATAGTCTTTATACGTTGGAAGAAAACAGGAGGTTTCAAATATTTTACTTTTTTCGTAGTTCAGTTAATTGTCATCCCGTTGAGTTGAAGGTCACTCTTAGGCATGTCATATTTGATTGTCCCCTCGTATCGAACTTCTTCAGTCTGTGCATCTAAAACAAGGATAGATGTGCCATTTTTCTTTGTTTCGATGAAGGAATACACTAAATCGTTCTCAAGGATTGCCGATGTGTGTCGTTGCACTTCATTGGCATCTCGTTTAGGTAAATCATAACGATGCTGCGTGAATTGCTTTGTTCGTAAGTCAAACGTCGACCATTTGATTTTTGTTTCGGTCATGTTCTCTGTCATCCCTACGACGGTACCTTCGTCTATCACACGTGTATCCCACATGTCTTCAACTTCAAACAACTTTAATCGTGTCGTTTTTGAATTGTCTCTCAGATAAACTCTTGTCTTGGAATCGTCAGGCATCTGTCGATATAAGACACGATTCTGATAGATGGCGAGTACCTCATCGTCTTCTGTTAATTGAAATGGTAAATCCATAAGTTGGACTGTTTTTTTCTTTAAATCAATCACGTAGATATGATTTGTACCTGGTTTTTGTATAACATCGCCAATTCGTTTGACATATAACTTCTGTTTCGTTCGTTGAAATGGTTGATAGTAGATCCCTTTAGTCTTTGCCGGTTTTGGTAAAGAAACAATCTGCACCTTTTCCGTGCCACGTTTCCATGATTGTAGATCCCATGATCCATCTTCATTGACGTGTAATCCAAATACCTCTTTGTCTTGCTCATATCGTGATAATTCGATTTGGTTCATGAAATGCCGGAAACTACGCGGGGCATCCGTCACATCGGAGTAATCTCTAGCGAACTCAGACAAATAATTCGTTCGCTTTTTTTCAACTTCTCCTTTTAACGTAACTTCGTAATCTGTTTTATAACTTTCAGGATCATTGAATTCGAATTGAAGTTGTTTCACCAACGGATCATCTGAAGTTCCCTGTAACGTTTGGACCGTAAATGTGGGCTCATCTGTTGAAGAAGAGTACACGGCGTAGACTCCAAGTGTCAAAATACAAATGACTCCCAAACACAATATATATTTATAGGTTCGCATAGTATACTCCTTACACCGTAATTTTTCGTTGCAGTAATCGAAGACTTTTCCAGATCATGTACACGAAGTAACAGAGACTTAACCCAATCAGAAGAAACATCGCCTCTGTCTCCAGTAAGTAACGCGTCTCATCTAAAAGCGCTAATATACCAATCGTTAAAGCAACAGGAACAAAAATTTCAAGTCCAATTCTGATAATGGCTTTTCCTTTACGGAATGAACGTTCGATTAAAACCAACAAGAAAATAAAACTGACAATGAATAGTGAAATGGCGAGAATGATCCCTAAGTCGATCAGATTCATCGTATAAAAATCGTTCATCACGTTTCGGACTGGACTTAAGTTACTTTGATTTTGATATTCCGGCTGAATCAACCAATCAAACAGATAAAAACCTGATTGCAATACACACCACTGAATGCCAATAAAACTTACGATGATTAAAAAGACTGTCGTCAATTTTGAGAAGAAAATACTTGCCCGATTTCCTGGAAGCATCAATAAACGATAAATATACTTTGTTTCTCCTAACCAATCTCGATACCAAATTTGAATCGCATAGATGACAACAATCGCCATTCCGATCAGAGTCACATAACTAAAGAAAGAGGACGCCTCAGAGTATCCAAGTGTATCAATTTGTTTAAGTGCTTCTGCGACGGAAACTCGATTAAGTTCCATGAAATTCTCGACTTTCCGTGCGTGATACATGACTTGCGCAACGACCGACACCAGCTCAATTGCTACCATAGCAAGCACGACGATTACATAAAGCTTAAAACTCCGCTTAATTTCTTCGTTCGTCAATTGTATGTATTGTTTCATCGCTGATAGACCTCCCGCATCCGGTCCTGAACCGATTTCCCGTACAGTTCTCGCATCTCTTCCGTCTCATGTTCATCGATGATCCGACCGTCCTGTAAGAAGACGACCCGGTCGATCAAGTGCTCGATTTCCTGAATTTCGTGTGTTGTCATCAGGATACCGCGTCCTTCCATGAAGTGACTCGAGAATAGTCCTGCGATCTGTTCTTTCGTAAACAAATCGATCCCAGCGAATGGTTCGTCGAGTAGTAAGTAAGGACGATCGAGCGCAAAACCAAGAATCAAGCTGACCTTCGCCTGGTTTCCTTTTGATAAGTCCGTAATCTTATCTGTCGATAACAACTGGAAAATCCGCATCAGTTCATCCGCTGTCGCCTGGTTCCAGTCGGAGTAATAATCCGCCATATACGTCAGCGCATCACCGACCGTCATGTAGCCGGGCATCGTCTGGATATCCGGAACGAAGGCGATCTTGTTTCGATTGACCTCGCCATCGACGAGAACTGTTCCCGCGTTGACTGGGACGAGACCTGCGATTGCCTTCAGGATCGTCGATTTTCCTTCACCGTTAAGTCCAATCAGACACGTCAGTTGATCCATCGGAACCGAGAACGATACTCCTTGAAGAACCGGTTTTTTCCCGTACTTCTTTTGTAAGCCATGGACTTCAAGCATCGATCTTCCTCCGTTCCGTTTCCTGATAGACCGTCTCGACCTTCGAGACGACCTCATCGAGTGGGATTTGAATTGCCTTGACGGCATCGATGAATTCAGAGACGGCTTCTTCCAGCATCTCGGCACGTACTTTTTGGACGACTTGTGGATCACGTGTAATCTTACTCGGGACATTCCGTTCTGTTGTAATCAATTGCTGCTCCTCCATCTCTTTGTATGCTTTTTGTGCGGTATTCGGATTGATTCCGAGCTGTGCGGCGATTTCGCGGCGGGACGGGATTTCTTGCCCGCTTTGCAATTCCTCGGTCGCAATTCGTTGTTTGAACCAACGGACGACCTGCAGGTACACCGGGCTTCTTTGGTCGAAATGCATCGGTAGACCTCCCTTTCCTGTATAATGTATTAAAACAATAATACACTTCTCTTCTGTATCATACTCACCATACAGTTTGACTGTCAAGATAGTTTGTCTTCTTTATCACGAAAAAACCACCATCCGATTTTGGATGGTGGTCACTTCACTCGTTAATAGGGATTCGGATCTTCCTGCGGTGTATCCGGAATCTCGGTCGGTTCTGGGAACGTATCCGGTTCCGGCTGACGGACTGGGTCCTCCTGTGGCGTATCTGGCACCTCACTCGGTGGTGTCTGCGGGACCTCGTCCGGTTGATGATCCGGTTCGCGTTTTGGCACTTCATTCGGATTTTTCTTCATCTTGATCTCCCCCTTAAGACGTAATGTAATCGCCGCCGTTGATATGAATCGTCTGACCTGTGACGTAACTTGAATCGCGGGAGGCGAGATACACATAGGCCGCTGCATTCTCAGACGGTTGACCCCGACGCTTCATTAACGTGTTTTCCCCGTGTGCCTCCACTTTTTCCTTCGTGAACGTCGCTGGAATGAGCGGTGTCCAAATCGGACCTGGTGCGACGGCATTGACCCGAATCCCTTGTTTGATCAAGCTTGATGCAAGTGAACGCGTCAGTGTCGCGATTGCTCCCTTCGTCGCCGAATAATCGATCAACGTTGGTGCACCGGCGTATGCTGTCACGGACGAGGTATTGATGATCGTGTCTTCTTTTTTTAGATGCGGCAATGCGGCTTGCGTCAGGTAGACAATCGAGAATACATTCGTCTCGAACGTTTCTCGGAGTTGATCCGGTGTGATGGCTAGAAAGTCATCTTGCGGGAATTGTTTCCCGGCATTATTAACGAGAATGTTCAATTGTCCAAACTCTGCGATGACGGTATCGATGATTGGTTGTGCGTGTTCCGGTCGACTAATATCTTTCGCGATCTTTAATGCTTTGACGCCGTATGATTCGATGGTTGTCACCGTTTTTTCAGCGTCTTTCCCCTCATTTAAGTAAACGATCGCGACGTTCGCCCCTTCTTTAGCGAAAGCGACGGCAACAGCACGCCCGATTCCACTATCCCCTCCGGTAATCAACGCGACTTTCCCTTTTAACTTACCTGAACCGACATAATCTGGATCATCGTAGATCGGCTCCGGTTTCATGATATATTCGATGCCCGGCTGTCGCTCCTGCGTCTGCCCTCGTGCTTCCTGATGTAACGCTTCGAACTGCTCTTCCCTCATGAACGTTCCACTCCCTCATCGATGACATAATGAATCATATGTTCAACGATTCCCTTGCGAAGTATATGTAAACGCTTTTCTAAAAAAGTCAGATGTCATTCGTCAACAGGGGCGGGAATATACTCGTTCGGAGCATATGCGTGAGTTCACTTGGATACAACGTATATTGATCTAACTTTTCGAACGGTACGAACCGATATGTCAATCCTTCACCTTCTGGTCCATAGAAGTCATCCGTTGAGAGCGGTAATGGTTCACGGCACGTCACTTCATAAAATAGTCCCAGTTCGTGAAATTGGTGCGCCGCATAATCAAAGAAGTTTTCATGCAGGAAACGAAAGATTGGTGGTTCGATCGATTGTCCTAGTTCTTCAATTAGTTCACGTTCAATTGCTTTTGCACCACTCTCACCGAACTGGACGCGTCCTCCCGGTAATGACCAAAAATCATCTTCTCCTTGACGATGAATCAAAAGATGTCCATCTTGTATGAGCAGCGCCACTGCGCGAATGTTAAGCTTTTTTTGATCTACTGTAAACGTTAAGTCCATTTTATTTCCTACTCTCTTCTTATTAGATTCCCATACTTTCTCATCATTTCCCACGATTCTATTTTGTCATCAAATTCATCTCGTTGTAACATAAATTCATCTTGATTTTAAAGGATTTTCGAATTGAACGATCACTCAATATTACAACAAATGTTATTAGAATATATTTTAGCAATCGAATTGAAACACAACGGTCTGATAGTTGAATGCTATACTCTCGTTAGTCAAATGACCGCATCACTCACTTCAATACACACTAAACGCATCCACTTCTATAGATGTCATTCCGACGACAACACTAGATATTCAACTTAGGAGGAACATTCATGAAACGAACAATCACGACGTTAGCAATGAGCGCCCTCGTTGTTTCAGGTTTTGCAGCTACGGGTACAGGTAAAGTTGAAGCCTCTTCTGGCTCATCGTATAAAGTAAAGATTAAAGCAGACGGACTTCGCGTCCGGACTGGTCCATCGTTAAAACACCGTATCGTCGACGGCGTCAATGCGGGTCAAACATTCAAGTACCTCGGTCAGACAGGGAACTGGACGAAAATCATGCATAAAGGTGAAAAACGCTACGTCTATTCTGGTTACGTCAAGAAGTACAGTACTTCTAGCAAATCAGCGAAAAAAGCTTCGTTCTCTTCATCAACTGGATTCATGCGTCCGACAAGCGGACCAATCACGCAAGGCTACGGGAATGCTAGCGGTAAGTACGGCTACACGTTCCATAACGGAATTGACTTTGGAGCACCGACTGGAGCACCAGTTAAAGCAGCTGCTGCCGGAAAAGTCATCAAGTCGTCATATCAGGGAGCTTATGGTAACCATGTCATGGTCGAACATAATGTGAACGGTATTTCGTACACAACCGTGTATGCTCACCTTAGCAAACGTTCTGTCTTCGTCGGTCAATCAATCCCGAAAGGCGCGAACATCGGAGCTGTCGGTAGCACTGGTAACTCATTCGGATCTCACCTGCACTTCGAGATCCACCGTGGAAACTACACCTACAGCGGTTCGTCTGCAGCAAGCAGCGTCAACCCACTCGCTTTCTTATAATCACTTTTAAGGTACTCCGTACGGGGTACCTTTTTTGAATTCCATCCAATTTTACATTTTATCCAATTACACCCAAATGAGTCAACTTACTTTCATGATGATAGCAAGCGACTAGTATTAAATCTTACTAGACTAATTCGTTGAATTGATAAGATTGTCTTTCTTTCATTAAAACATTAAAATCCCCGTAAACATGACTTCTCGTAATGTCTACGGGGATAGCGATATAGTGTTAGACGAGCATTTCTGTCTGTTTCGCTTCAATCGTCGAGGCGATCGCACGCGCTGCGGCTTGTCCTCCGTAAATCGAGCGAGCGAACGGACCAACCGTTAAGTCAGCGAGGCTGCCTGTCGCGAATAAGTTCTCTCCCCATTCAAAGGTTTCTTCATCTAATAACGGTGTCCGGCAAGGAGATAATGGCAGCTTCAACTCTTGCTGTACCGCTTCAAGCCAAGATCCTTCGACGACCATCGGACGGATACCCGTTGCGCAAATAATCGATTCAGCGGTGAGGATACGACCATCCATCAGCTTTACTCCGCTTTCGACTTCCTGCTCGACTTCACCAATCACATGACTGATGATTCCTTCTCGAATCAGATGACGGACACGTTGAATCAAATCCTGTGTTGCCGTTCCCGGGCGACGCTCCTGTACGATCAGCGCTCGTTTTTCGCTAGCCGACAAGGACTTGAATGGTGTCAATCCTTTTGGTCCCATGAATTTTCGATCGGCATCGAATGCACTTTTTTCGAGCGGACGTCGTGAAAGAAGGGTCACCTGCCCGGGATAGCGCTCGGCACATTGAATCGTATGATGCAGAGCACTAATCCCACCTCCGATGATGACGACCGGTGGTGTATCGTGCTTTGATAAGAAAACGTGACGCGCCGATTTCGCCCATTCTGGCATGACGTTATGTTCCGATTGTCCGAGAGCGAGAACGACATGGTTTGCTCGTAACTCGCCTTCATCTGTCGAGACGATCCACGTTCCGCTTTCTCGTCTTAGCCGTGCGACTTCCCCTTGGACCCAACTCGCCTCCACTTCATTTTGCTGCGCCAATTGAAGGGCATGGTCGTTGAATAATTCCAAGGATGGCCGCCCGTATGTATCCTTGAAGGCTTGATGTGTATAATCCTGTTCTTCCGCATGATGCCTGAGACTCGTCGGATTCGTCGAAGTGTGGTGGACCCGAGTTGAACGTAGGTAAGGCATGCCGATCCGTTCGGTTTGTTTCCGCCAGTTCATCAATGGTTGCTCATGACGGTCGATGATCCGTATCATCTCCCGATCGATTCCTTTTTCACGTAAGGCATTGAATACCGTCATTCCATGAATTCCTCCACCTACAATCACCCATTCATATCGATCCGTCATCACAAAAACTCCTTTACCCGAATTAAATCGTAATCATTACGTTTTATAAAGATAGCGTGTTTTTAAGAAGAATTCAAGGGCAAATTGATATAGACTCATAAAAAATCCGCTTCCCCTTGGTAGAGGAAGCGGATTTAAACGCATCAATCAGGAAGAAGCATGTTTCGCTAGATACGCTTTCGAATAGCGGTCAGCTGCGATGATCGCATCCGCGACTTCGTCCGCCGTGACGTTAAAACCGCTGTGGATCGTCTCGCCTTCAGCAGTCGCTGCCTCGCCGACCTTGACGATGTCTTCACGCGACGCATCTTTTAGCTTGACGTCTTCGAGCGTCACCGGTAAACCAAGATCCGTGTAGAGCGCGATGTAGCGTTCAATCTCTTCTTGTGGATGTTCTTCGAGCGCCAACTGGACGAGTGTACCAAAGGCGACCTTCTCCCCGTGCGTCAAGTGGTGAATCTCACCGTCAAGCGCCGTGAACCCGTTGTGGATGGCATGCGCTGCAGCTAATCCACCACTCTCGAAGCCGAGTCCACTTAAGAGCGTATTTGCCTCGACGACGGCTTCAAGTGCCGGCGTGACGACTTGCGCTTGAACGGATTCATACGCCAAGCGACCATGCTCGAACAAGACTTCCTCACACCGTTTAGCGATCGCTTGTGCCGCAATCGTTGGTCGTCCTCCTGCCATCGTTTGTCCACCAAAAGCGACGACACTCCGGACCTCGACCCACGTCGCGAGCGCATCCGCGATTCCGGACGCGAAGAAACGCGCTGGTGCTTGGGCGATCAGCTTCGTATCGACGAGAACGAGATCGGGATTCTTCTTATAGAATCGGTAACTTTCGAAAATCCCTTCGTCGGAATAGATGACGGACAGGGCACTCGTCGGGGCATCGGTCGAAGCAAGCGTCGGAACGATGACGACGGAGACGTTCAGCTCATCCGAGACGGCTTTTGCCGTATCGAGCGTCTTTCCGCCTCCCACACCCATGACGAACCGGACATCTGCTGCTTGTGCTTGCTCAGCGATTCGTTTCACTTCATGCCGTGAGGCTTCACCACTGAAGTCCGCCTTCTCGATGCCGACGTTTTCGCCGGACAACGAATGCTCGACACGTTCCTTGACGATTTTCCAAACGACATCATCCGCGATGACGAGCGCTTTTTCACCGAACGGGCTCACATATGTACCGAGCCGGTCAATGACATCCTTTCCTTGGACATACTTTGAGGGACTAATGAAGACACGTTCTGACATGTTTCAACATCCTTTCTGTAAGGGACACGATGATCAATGACATACAGTAGAGGAATTGCCTTTTCTGCTGACGTTTAAACCCCATCGATTCGAATCATTTTAACAAAACGGGTACTCTTTCAAGTGCTTGAACAATAAGACGTCGATCACTTTTTAAACGCTTGTCTGGATCAGGACCGAACCATTCGAGACTAGCCGTCAAGTGATCGAGATGACCTGATAAGTCTTGGAAGAACCGGTGATAATCGACGATCCCTTCGAACAATGGAACCATCCCTTCCCGTGATCCGCTTGCCGCATAGACATTCGTCGGTTCAAAGACTGAGAACTGATCAACATTCCCCACTGTTTTTAAATGTAGATGATCCACATACGATGCGAGTCTGAAGTATGCTTCGACGGGATCTGCCTTTGATTCGATGACGTGTAAGACGTCAAAGTTGATCCGACATGCCGGGTGGTTGATCGCTTGTAGTAAATGTATCGTTGTCTCTACCGTATCTGTTGCAGTATTCGGATGAAATTCAAGTAATAATCGCTGTCCTGCAGAATCAAGGACACGGCAAATCCCCTTCAACCGATAAACGAGTTGATCCCATTTGGCATCGGATAAGGTATGGCTCGCCTCATTCCCCGCAAAGATGCGGATACGCTCCGTTCCGATTCGTGTCGCTAATCGCGAGAGTCGTTTCGTCTCCGCAAGCAGTTCTGACATCGGTGCGTCTAAATTTAAATAATGACTTAGCATACTGACATTCAGATGGGACGATTTCAGCCGTTCGACTTCTTCCGTTCTTAAATGTTCAGCATGAACTCCCCAAATATCAATGGCGTCAAAGTGTTCTTCTGAAGCAAAATCGATCAAATCATTAAATGAACGCAGATGATGCCGATAGCTGATCGTACAGAGTGCGAGTTTCATGTTCAATCCCCTCCTGTCGTTGATACGCATGGAACGTGTCGACGAGTTGCCGTTTAATGGCACTCTCCCGTGCCCATTGTTCTTCAATCAATCGTTCGATTTCTAAATACACTTTCGGTTGACGCGTTATAGCATATTTGACAGCCCGATGTTGGATGACAGAGTATTGATTGACAAGTGTTTCAACCTCATCCGTCCATTCTTCAAAATCAGATGTCTGCAAGTCGCGTCCAATCGCTTCATATAAATAAGCAAATGCATGCTCATAGGCATATTTTCGAATAGCAATGACAGGTAACTGCTTTAAGGCATTCGGTAATCCCTCAGGTTGTTCACGATAGTGATGCACAACACGTTTGACTGCCTCAGTCAATGGATGTTGTACTTTTATACAACTCATGAAATACGCACTTACCGTCATCGCATTCGGTATTCGAACATCCGTACTTCGAAACGCAAACCCACCAGCGACAGCACGATGGCGTACTGCTGCAAGAATACGTTCTCTTTCTAGTTCACCTTCATACCGGAAATCAGGATCAAGCATATGCCATATTTCCGGATCTTCTGTCGCCTCTAACATGACGTAGTGGGGAAACACATCATGGTGAAATTTATTTTCGCGCTCAGGTAGACTAGCTAAATCCAACATGACGATCACTGACTCGTCCTTATTTTTCTGTTCAATCCGTTGAATCAGCTGAGTGATGTTTTCTTCTTTTGATTGTTTGTGATCGTACCATTCTTCGACTGGGATTCCGTAAAGACGTTCATACCAAACAAGCATCTCCTGATGGTTGATTGTTTCATCATGATGCGAGAGGACATAATCGGCTGACATGGAAAAGGAAGAGTCCCACACGCCAAAGTAATAGGGACGATGGTCCGCGGCCGATCGTTTGATCGTCTCGCAGACGCAACTGACGAGACAGTGTACTTTAATCATGAATGACCTCCTGTAAAACAGACATCAACTCTTCTACTCGCATTTTGGGAAGGGCTGACATGTGCTCATCGGGAATCACTAATCCGTGTTCCAATTCGAGGTGAAGCAACAGATGAATCAAGCGCATCGAATCCAGTCCTAGATCATCTCGTAGAGAGTCTGTTGTCGAAATAGCGACAGATGATGACCATTCGAGCTGTTCGGTCAGTATATCTTCGAATTGCGCAATCGTTAAACGGGACATGTTTGTTCCCCCAATCGTTTTCTACTCACTTTCCCATTCACAGACAGCTCAATTTGCTCAACGAGTTGCCACTCCGTCGGTCGTTGATGAGGTGCGAGATGCTTCTTGCAATGTAGGTTTAGTTCTTCCTCCGATGCCGTCGTCACGAGTTGAGCGCAGACGCGCTCTCCTTGGAACGCATCCATTCGTTTAAAGACGACGACAGCCTCGACGGTTGGCAGCTGATACAAGATATCTTCGACTTCCCCGGGGTAGACGGATAAGCCAGACACATTGATCATCTCATCGAGTCGGCTAAGAAAGTGCAGCCCGTCTTCAACGTACATTAAATCCTTCGTACCAATCCGTACGCCTTGTTGCGAAACGACTAATTCTGCTGGTTTTTCCTTCGTTCCAGTTTCGATCTCAAGATGCTCTAGTGGAAAGCCGATCGCTTGCGGACTCGGCGGATTTGGATGAAGTGCGATACAGCCGATTTCTGAACAGCCATATTGTTGAAGCAAATGACGTGTCTTCCGTTCGATCGAACGGAACCACTTTTCTGGTAATGTCATCCCGGAAATCATCACTGCGTGAACGGATTCCGGGAACAAACTCATCGCATACGCTAGTCCCGGTGCCATATAGATGATAGCGTCCGGATGCAAACGATGGATTGCTAGCACATGACGTGGTGAGAAGTCTTGTAGGATGACTGGTGTTGCTCCGCGTCTTAAAGTCGCGAACACTCCACACAGTAATCCGAATGAGTGTGTCGTCGGACAAGCAACGATCGTCGCTTTCGTCGTCAGCGGAAAACTGTTCGTATAAGCATTCAGTTCCGTCTCGATCGACTCCCATGTCCGGTGAATGATTTTTGGTTGCCCCGTCGTACCGGAACTGAATTGAATCAATCCACCCGCACGTTTTTCCGCTTCCGGAAGCGGAATGATGGTCTCTTGATAAATCAAATAGCCACATCCGGCTTGTATCGCTAGACGCTCAGCACCAGAAACAGGCGTCTCCGGATGAATGGGAAGGATTGTTCCATTCATACGTCGCATCGTAAGACAGAGGGCTAACCATGCTTTTGTATCTGACGTACAGATGGCTACGGTCTTCCCTTCCGTTATGAACGATTGCTTCACCAGTTCGTGTGTCGTCAATTCTTCTGCTGTCACCCATTCTTTCTCAATCCATAGCATGATCGTCTTCCTCTCCTCGTTGAACTAGTGAATTTTTTACATCGATTTGATTCGTCAAACCAAACCGTGGTGCCAGTAAGGCTTCTGCCGTTACTCTTTGTTCGTACCATCCGATTCGTTCTAGTCGGTCTCGATCAATCGGCAACCCCTCGATCGTCTGATGCATCCAATCAAAGAATGTCGCTTCATTCAAGTTCTCCGTCAGTCCAAGTTGATACGCTAGTTCCGTCAAATGATAGACGAATAATGTATCGTACAGCAGCTCGCGTAAGGCAAGCGGGTGTGACATTTCATAATAGGTATTGAGCGGTGCATCAAAATCAGGATGTAGCCTCTTAAAATCGGGTACATCCGATGGATCGTCGAGTAACTCGGTGACGAACTCGACGCTATCATGAAAATCGCGGAGAATGATCCGTTCCGGCCATCCGTCCCGTAAGACAAGTAACGTATTTTGGGCGTGAGCTTCCACACCGATGCCTTTCTCGGTCACGAGTCGGATGACTGGTTCGAGATAGACGACGAAGAATCGACGAAGCCACCGTTCATGACCATATCGTTCCAACCACGGTCCTAAAAAATGTCGTCCATCCACCTCGATTTGAGCAAGTGCTGTCAAGGGAATGACCTGTTCCCCCTTGTGAACATACGTCAAGACGTTTTCACGAAAGACACAGCCGACCCGACCCGCAAGTGGACCGCTCGAGCCGACGCATGAAGCAAATTCAGATAACAACGTCATCGGCAATTCACTCGCCTGTTTTTTCAACCAATCCGATACTGCAGGAGCTGCCACGACATTCGGCACGGAAAAAGTCCGAACGGCTGACGTTTGCTTCAAGTCGAGCGGCAATTTGATATGCGGTAGTTCGGGCTGACCTGGGCAAAAAACGGTTCGAATCGACTGCGTCGCTTGCACGAATACCCCGCCTTCGCCTAAGTCGACACCTCCGACTTGTGCCACCTCCTGCTTGATACGTAACCATTGCCATGGGTGGACAGGAAGAATCTGATAATCGGTTTGCTTGAGTTCTTCCAGTTTGACTAAAAACATATGTAGAAGCGGTTCTCCAAGAATCAGTGGAATAGGTAGGATTCCATTCCCTTGAACGAGCGTAGAAGGTAAGGCAATCCAATGTAACTGGAAGCGATTGCCCACTTCAGGTCCGTATGCCTCGTGATCAGCTCGCGAAAAACCAATCCTTGATTTATAACAAGGATGATAGGGATGCCCTTCGATGATGGTCTGCTCCAACTCTTCATAATCTAAGCCTGCTCGATGGATTCGTAGACGATGTCGCTGCGACAAGTCATCGAAATCATGTGTACGTCGCAACTCTTCCTGAAAGTCGTCCGGGATCGGCAACTGCGTCAAGAGATGCTCAAACCAGTCGTTGACGCCAGATGACTTCGATGAGCGTAACGTCGTGATGTCGAGCCGGATTCGGTCGAAAGGACCGCGTTTTCCTTCGACTGTCACTTCACTATCTTTTATGTGAAATGTAAAACGATTCTTCATTCCGACAATCATTTCAGTAAAAGGAAGAATCCGCTCGAATAACAAACTCTCAAGAAGTTGTTTGCAGATGCGTGTTTTGCTGTCGTAAAGCATAGTTGCCCTCCCGTAACGGATTATCCAAGTCGATGAAACAAACCCGTTCCCCCTCGACTTCAAGTTCATCGAGTCCTTGTAGGCGTGTTAGTAAATTCGCCTTGTATGGAAGTGTCGGCGATTCTAACAACATCAAAAGCCAAGCTCTGCCTCGCCCTTCTAGACTTTTAACTCGTACTTGACACCATTCGTGCAGTAACGCGATAGCAACTTCTTCCTTCAATAATGTGTCTGCTGCCAATCGGTCGATGATACTCGCTAGATGGTTCCAAATCATGTAGTACGTCAAACGCTCAGCAATGACTTCTTCTGGGTAGAATAACGTCGTATGCTTCAGTTCCGGTTCCAGCAGGGTAAAGGAATCTCGATTCGTGTCTGCTAAGTAATAGCCTTGATTATCCCGGACGTGATATCGAACCGGCCATCCGTCTTCGAATGTGATGAGACTATTTTGCTGATGCGCCTCGAGTCCGATTCCTTGTTCCTCATACAGTGTAACGATTGCTCCTAACGTCAACTCCAGGTACTGTTTCCACCACCGAGTGACATGTTTCGATGCGATTGATCCCGACTGCCGGATGAGCCGCAGCAGGAGCGATTCTGAATTCGGTAATGCCGGTTGGACGAGTGCCGCAACATTTACCGCGTGGGGTGCTGGCTCTCGCAAAATGACTTCGAATCCGGTCTCTTCTTTAGTCCGGATCGCTAAATATGCAGGATCGTGAATAAGGTCAAACGTATCAGGCAGAGACAGATGACAAAACAAGCGATACATCAAATAACCAGCCTCTAATTCGTGTCGCTTGTTGACGCGTCTTGAGTTCGTCACTTGGACAGGGATGGATAACTTCAACATATGACTTCGGTCGAGTGATTCGACGGTCCGGATCGACGAAGTTGCGTTATAGAGTGGTCCAGATGCGCCGTGATAACGGATAATATCTTGCTCAAACCATTGCTCGACTGTCGGCTGACGCAACAAATACTCGGCTTGAAGTGGATGAATCGGAACGAGTCGCTCTTGCGCTGTCACTTGAATCGAATCACCCAGTTGGTTTTCCATCAGCTGACTGATCGTCTCGTAGCTACCTGAACGTTCTTCGAGCAATGTCTCATGTACTGTAAAATAGTGAAGTTGAAACGGTTGACGGAATTCAGGCGCATACGCCTTTTGTTGCCAGTCGGTCATACCGACTCTACTTTTCGGGGTCGGATGGAACCAATGACCACACCACAAGCGTTGTTCATAATCGATGAACGTCTCTTGCTCTTGTGCGTTCAGCTGTTCCTCTAAAATCAATTGCACTGTCCGGTGACTGTCAAGAACGCGAAAGAGTAAGTCCGTTTGATTCGGGTCTTTTTGTTGAAGCTTGATGCAACAGGTGATGATACAGGACATGGCTGAAACTTCCCGCCATCCGCTTTTTGTCTCTTCACGAATCATTCCAATCTCGTGGCGTCCGATGATGGAACGACGTTTGATTTCGATGAGATACGGCTTCATCCAATAAAAAGAGGATGTCTCGGATGCATCAAACGGTCTCTCGTTGACCCATTCGCCCGGGTTCACTTCTCTGATGTAGCTGTTCATGAACGATTGAAGCGTCACCTCGGTCGCTAATCGCTCGATTTGTTCTTCGCATGTTCGCACGCTCTGTTCCTCCCCTTATTGAAAATCATTCTCATTCCACATCAATAGAAAAACGGGTTTCCCCGTTTTTGATGGTGCGTATACACACTTATTTTAAGTAAAACGTTTTCAAGTTCCTTCAATCCGTTTTCACAATCGATTAAATGCAGAAGTCACATATCGTCGTGAGATTTAACACCAATCAAACAAACGATCCTCCCTAATATTCGTACGACAAGGCGACGACTTTTTAGGTTCATTTGTCAGTCTTCTCTGCCTCATCGTGAACTCCATCTGTAATGATAATCATTATCAATGATGAGTGACATGGATTTTCTTTTCATTCTTCATGGACAAACAAAACAGTTACTATCGCTGATATATGTATGCAATTGACGTAACATATGCATTCTCCCAAGTGGTCCCCACGGATCCCAATCGACACTGTCTGGGTAAAATATACGCTCCGACCTAACGGCACGAAGCGTTTGCCACACCCTCGTTCCTCGAATTCGTTCCACATCTGCAGGTTGACTCCACAGTATGAACAAACCATCCGGATCCAACTGCTGTAATGTTTCTAGGCTGATTGTCATGTAGACGGTGTGCGGGAGTCCTTCCACGGGCTGTAAACCGATTTCACTGAACAGAAAATCTAACATCGTATGCCCTGTTCGTCCGTACAGTCGGATTTCTGAGTCTCTGATCCAAATAACTGCCCATGTCACATTCCGATTGAATTCGAACTGTTGCTTCACAATTGTTTCAAGCGTTTCGACTTCGTTGATGATGTCAGTCGTTCGCTCAAGCGTATCGGTTGCCGTAGCAACAGCATACAAGTAATCCTTCCAACAAGTTTGTTTCGAAATATCGATGACCGGACAAGACGTCAACATAGGTGGTGATTCACCTCGTATCGGTGTCCGTAAAACGAGATCGAGATTTGATGTCTCGAACCATTCCGGTAAAATCGTTGCTGACGCGTCGTATAGTTGCGTACCTTCGAGTTCACTTAAATAGTCTGGCACACCGTTCGAACGATATTGTGTCGGAAAAGACGGTGCGATGACAGGTTGAATGCCAAGTGCCAATAAGTGATCTTGCAACAACGCTTGACTCCAGATTCCGACCCTTGGAAACAACCGTTTCCGGTACTGACTTGGTGATAGTCCCTCACGTTTTTTAAAGAGACGGCTGAAATAAAATTCATCATTGATTGATACACGTTCTGCGATCTCAGCAATCGTCCAATCTGGATGTGCAATCATCCACTCCTTCGCCCGTTGCATCCGCAATTGATGAATCAGTTCCTTTGGTGATTGATCGTAGTGCTTTTTGAATTGGCGGGAAAACGTCGGCAGTGACATGTTTAACTCACTTGCCAAGTCACTGACTGTTCTTGATTTTCCGAGTTCTTTTAACCACTGGGACGTCACTTCCTCAAACGTCTGCTCATGACGACGTTCACTTAATTGCTCCAGTAGTTGATACAGATAGCGATGTTGTCTAAGAGAACCGGTCATTGTGTTTGGACATCCGCGCATTCGTTCTAAACACTCCACTAGTTCATTCGTTGGTTGACGGTAGACTAGAAATGGCGTCAGTTCAACCTCTAACTGATACAAGAGACAATGTCCCTCCTTGACGATGAATCGTTCACCTGATTTCATGATGAAACAGGCTTCGCCCGATTCTAGACGTTTCCTTTCCGTGTAGGTAATGCCAACGCCTTGTATGACGACAATCAAACCCGGACGTATCGCTAATTGTCCTCCTGTCTGTAAAGCGTGTTTCCTCACTCGAAATGCATGCAGTGCTTCTGTCATTTTCAACTCACTCCTAAAAAACATATACCATCTGACGCTTTTCCGTATCCGTTCAATCTTGATCAATATGTAAGGGAATCTTCGAGATGCTTTTCTTTCACTTGCCTACGTGATTGTTTATTGTTGTGTCGATCATGTATCTGCTGTCTTAAATCCAATCACATCATAGTAATGTTGCTGACCGTCAAGAATGAAGGAGGGACCTGGTTGCCCCCTTCTTTCTCGGTGACCGGCAAGGTGTACCTCACTCGTTTCCCACGCTTTCCAGTCTTGTTCCGAATCCCAGCGGATCAGGACAAGAACTTCTTCTTCCTCTTTTGTACGCTTCTTATGTAAGACACTTAAATCGAGGAACCCTGGTTGTTGCTCGATGATTCCCTTTCCTGAAAAACGCTCGATCATTTCAACAGCACTTCCTTTTTTGACTTTAAATGTTTTTAATTGGATGAACATCACCTATCACTCCTTCTAATTGATAATGAATATCATTTGCATTAACACTATAGCATTATTCCTCCGGTTTTTGTCAACAACTGTTGTTAGAATACGTTTCATCGTTACAAAAAAATCCCTTCACCCAGTGTAATCTGAGTGAAGGGATTTAATTTAAGCCACACGCGACGACGATTGTGTCTCCGCTGTTTTCTTACCGACGACTGCTCCGATCACTCCACCAATGATGGCTGGTACGACCCATCCGAGACTGACGGAAGCAAACGGTAATACCGCGTCGAACACGTTCGTGACAGCTGAGACGTTAATCCCTGCTGTCTTCAATCCATCAAACAAACTGACGACGAATGTCATCCACAGCGCCCCTTGATAAACGGCTGGTTTACCTTTAAAGAGTGGATGCAAGAATGTCAGGAAGATGAGACAGATTGCCAGTGGATAAAGTGTCATCAAGACTGGTTTTGAGACGGCGAGCAATTGATTCAGACCGATGTTCGCAACGAGTGCACTGAAGACCGATAGACCAACCGTCCATTTGACGTACGAGATTTTTGGCACGAGTGCTGAGAAGAACGACGCACAGGCCGTGATCAAGCCGACGCTTGTCGTCATACAGGCGACTGTGATCATCAGACCGAGTAAGATCGCACCGTATTCACCGAAGTAATGATCCGACACAGCTGACAAGATCTCTGCGCCGTTCGCCAGTTGTCCGATTTCCGAGACACTTGAAGCACCCATGAAGGCAAGTGCCGAATACGTGATTGCTAGAAGGGCTGCTGCGATCAATGACGCTTTCGTACAAATCAATAGTAACTGTCGCTTCGATGTGACACCTTTTTCCTTGATCGCTGCGATGATGATGATCCCAAAGACGAAGGCACCGAGTGCATCGAGTGTCATATATCCTTCCTGGAAACCGTTAAAGAAGGCATTCGACTGATATGTCTTCAAAGGATTCTGAAAACTTCCGATCGGATTCAGGACAGCAACGACGATCAACAGACCGATGAACGTGATCTTAATCGGTGTCAGTACTTTCCCGACGACATCGACGATTTTCGTCGGATTCAATGATAAGAGACAAGCAACCGTGTAGAACAAGACCGTAAAGATGAGCAGCGGCCAGTGGCTCGTCGATTCACTGAAGAACGGCTTGATGCCGATCTCATACGAGACCGTTCCGGCACGAGGAATCGCGAAGAAGGGACCGATCGCAAGATACAGAATGACCGAGAACCCGATTCCGAACGCAGGATGAACGCGTGACGCCATCGCTTGTAAATCGCGTTCCCCTGAAAACGCGAATGCGAGAATCGCAAGCAATGGTAGACCGACACCAGTGACGAGGAATCCGGCATTGGCGACCCAGACATGCTCCCCTGCGAGCTGTCCGAGCATCGGCGGAAAGATGAGATTTCCTGCCCCGAAGAATAAGGCGAAGAGCATCATGCCGATGACGATGATAAATGATGTTGGAACAGTTTTAGACATAATAAACCCCCACTGATGATGATCGACTTCATCTCGCTCCCTAAGCGGATGAAGTACTTCGTTCGAAAGGATACCATACGTTTAAGAGCTCGTGCTAGGAGTTTATCTGGAGAATATTCTGAAAATTGCGCAGAAAGTTTGGTGGAGCTATGGTCTATAGAATTTGTTACGTCTGTGCGTCGAAGCATGAAACCGGATTCATAAGTTCATATGACGTAGTAGGATTAAAAGGCTTCATGAAGAAAGTAAATATATGGATAATCAAACAGGAGGTTTTTCTATGAAATCGATCTATCTTCTTAGCGCCACCCTTTTACTTGCCAGTTGTTCCCCCGCTGCCGAAAAACCGAAGACGTATGACATCTCATTTACGCATGAGAAACAAGAGATTCAAATCGTTCCTTTGTACAAGGCGTATGACGATTACATTCAAGCGGCTTCGAAACATCCAGAGGACAATGAGGCACTATTTAAAAAATATGTATTGGGCGCTAAAAATAGCGTCATCAAAAAAGAACAGCTCCAAGCGATGCCCGTTCCTAGCCTTTACGAACAGCCATCGGAAAACATCAAGGACTTAAAGCAGATGAATACATATTTGAAAAAACACCATCAGCGCATCATGAAACAGATCAAGTCCAGTCTCCTGACTTCGATGAAACAACTTCCACGGGATGAGAAGCTCGTCGTCTTCGTCTCCCCGACGACACCAATCGAGCATGATGATGCCAAACGTTATGGTGGTGTCAGCGGTGTCGCGCAAGGAAACAATTCAATGAGTCTGTTCTTCTTGAAGGATTTTTCGGAAACATCATTACGCAACACAACGGCGCATGAGTACCATCATACCGTAGCCCTCGATGAACCGAATCGTGCGACGATGCTCGATTACATTATCCTCGAAGGAAAAGCGGAATTCTTTGCCCACAAGCTTTATCCTGTGGAATCATCGGAAGCGATCGCCCCTCTACTTGACCATACTTTAGAGCATGTGATTTCGGAGCTGAATGCGGAACGATTGACGACGGATGATCTGTTCTTAGGAAATTACGAAAAACAAATTCCATCGTTCGTAAAATACAGACTCGGTTACATGATCGTCTCCGACTTCGTGAAGCAACATCCCGAGATTTCCTTGAAGGAATGGTCACGGATGTCCTCCGTGCAAATTCTCGAAAAAAGCAGTTACAAAGACATGTTAACGATTCGCTAAAATCAATAAAGCACGAGACAACGGGAGCAAACATCTCCTTCGTCTCGTGCTTTATTAGTTAACCTTCGTATTTTTTGACGATCGTCGCTACCCCTTGACCGCCCCCGACGCATAACGTCGCAAGACCATGTGTCTCACCCGTCCGCTCGAGTTCATGGATCAACGTAACGAGAATCCGCGCCCCACTCGCACCGATCGGATGACCGAGCGCGATTGCACCGCCATTTCGGTTGAGCTTCTCATGCGGGAACTGTAGCTCCGCATCGACCGCGAGAGATTGTGCCGCGAACGCTTCGTTCGCTTCGATGACATCAATCTCCTCAAGCGTCAGTCCCGCTTTATCGAGTGCCTTTTGGACCGCTTGGACGGGACCGATTCCCATGATGCTCGGGTCGACACCGGACATTCCGTTCGCGACGATCTCAACGAGTGGTGTCACGCCGAGTTCTTGTGCCTTTGTCACGGACATGATGACGAGCGCCGCAGCTCCGTCATTGATGCCAGATGCATTGCCTGCCGTGACCGTTCCGTCCTTCTTGAATGCCGGGCGCAAACGACTGAGTGTTTCGACAGATGTTCCGGCACGTGGAAACTCATCTTGATCAAAACGGATCGGGTCGCCTTTTCGTTGTGGAATCAACACTGGCGTGATTTCCGAAACGAACCGTTCTTCTGCTAATGCCGTCTGCGCTTTTTGCTGACTCGTCGCCGCGAACTGGTCCTGGGCTTCGCGGGAGAGTTCGTAGATGTCGGCTAAATTCTCCGCCGTGATTCCCATGTGATAGTCATTAAACGCACACTCAAGTCCATCATGGATGATCGTATCGACGAGCGGTTGGTCACCCATCTTCAGCCCAGACCGCGCGCCCGATAGCACATACGGCGCTTGGCTCATGTTCTCCATCCCACCGGCAACGATGACATCGGCTTCACCCGACTTGATCGCCTGATACGCGAGATGGACGGCTGAGAGACCGGATCCGCAGACCTTGTTAACGGTCATCGCTGGACATGTCTCCGGTAATCCGGCAGCGAGTGCCGCTTGCCGTGCTGGATTTTGACCAAGTCCTGCTGAGAGGACGTTACCGAAAAAGACTTCATCGACGTGATTCCCAGCGACACCTGCTTTTTCAAGTGCTGCACGGATGACTGTCGCTCCAAGTTCGGTTGCTTTGACGTCCTTCAAACTCCCATTGAAATTTCCGATCGCCGTGCGCGTCGCACTTACGATGACGACTGCTTCACTCATCTGCTCCATCTCCTTATTGAATCGTATATCCTCCATCGAGTACGTTCGCTTGTCCTGTGATTCCTTTTGCTTTGCGGCTCGCAAGGAACAATGCATAATCCGCGATTTCCTCGACGGCGAGCAACCGTTTTTGTGGAACGAGCGGATAGATGACTTCCTCAAGTACCTTCTCAAGTTCGACGTGACGCGTCTTCGCCAAGTCTTCCATTTGATTTCGGACGAGCGGTGTATCGACATACCCCGGGCAAATCGCGTTAACGGTGATCCCGTGTTCTGCTCCTTCAAGGGCTGCGACCTTCGTCAGACCGAGCAATCCATGCTTCGCCGAGTTATACGCCGCTTTCCCAGCAAAACCGATTAAACCATTGATCGATGCCATGTTAAGAATCCGTCCGTAGCCTTGTTCCTTCATGATCGGAAAGGCATGTTTGATAGCGATGAACGGCGCCGTCAACATGATCTTGATCATCAATTCGAATTTCTCAGTCGGAAACTCTTCAATTGGTGAGACGTGTTGAAGACCCGCGTTATTGATCAAGACGTCGAGTCGACCAAACTGTTCGACCGTCTGCTTCAAGACGACTTCGACCTGTGCTTCATCAGTGACGTTGAGCGTCATGCCGACCGCTTCATGACCAGCTGCGCGAATCGCTGCCGCCGCCTCTTCTGCTGCTTCTGCGCGAACGTCCGTTACGACGACCTTCGCTCCTGCCGCAGCAAACGCCTTTGAGATTTCAAGACCGATGCCGCTTCCTGCACCTGTGACGAGTACGATATCTCCTTGAACCATCTGCTTCACTCCCCTACCGTCACGCGCTCGAGTTCCGGACTGACCGTGAATCGTGCTTCCGTGACTTGTTTGACGTCTTCGACCGTATGACCATTCAGCGTCTCGATCAAGACCATTCCGTCCGGTGTGAAATCAAAGACGGCCCGGTCCGTAATCAAACGGTTGACGACGGCGCGTCCTGTCAACGGCAAGGTACACGCCTGTTTGACTTTCGATTCGCCGTGTTTGTTGACATGTTCCATGATGATGACGACTCGTTTCGCTCCGTTGACGAGGTCCATCGCCCCGCCCATGCCTTTGACCATCTTGCCCGGAATCATCCAGTTCGCGAGGTCACCGTTCTGATCGACTTCCATCCCTCCGAGGATCGCGAGGTCGATGTGTCCGCCGCGAATCATCGCGAACGATTCGGCACTGTCGAAGTAAGATGCTCCAGATTGTGCCGTGACCGTTTCTTTACCGGCGTTGATTTCGTCGGCATCGACTTCATGATCAAGCGGATACGGTCCGATGCCAAGCAGTCCATTTTCGGATTGCAGCATGACATGCATATCGTCCGGAATCGCATTGGCGATCAATGTCGGAATCCCGATCCCGAGATTGACGTACATCCCATCTTCAACTTCCTGAAGTGCGCGTTCAATGATGATCTCTCGTGTCGTTTTCATATCCGTCTCCTCCTCAAGCTTCCCGGACAGTCCGGCGTTCGATGCGTTTTTCATAATCCGTTCCGACGACGATGCGCTGAACGTAGACAGCAGGTGTATGGATCTCATTCGGATCAAGTTCACCGACTTCGACCAGTTCTTCGACTTCAACGATCGTTATTTTTCCGGCTGTTGCGACGATCGGGTTAAAGTTGCGTGACGTCTTCCGGAAGACGAGATTCCCGAGTCGATCTGCTTTCCATGCCTTGACGATCGCAAAATCACCGACGATTCCTTCTTCAAGGAGATACGTCTTCCCGTCGAACTCCTTTTGTTCCTTCCCTTCAGCAATTGGTGTGCCGACGCCTGTTGGTGTATAGAAACCGGGAATGCCAGCTCCACCAGCACGGATACGTTCGGCAAGCGTACCTTGTGGGACGAGATCGACTTCGATTTCGCCACTAAGGTATTGTTGCTCGAACGTCTTGTTTTCCCCGACATACGACGAAATCATCTTCTTGATTTGTCGCGTCTGCAAGAGGAGACCGAGTCCGAAGTCATCGACGCCACAGTTATTACTGACGACCGTCAAATCCTTGACGCCCTTCTCTTGCAACGCGGTAATTGATTTTTCTGGGATTCCGCAGAGTCCGAAGCCCCCTACGACTAGCGTCGCCCCGTCAAAGATGTCTGCTGTTGCTTCCGCGAATGATCCGTATACTTTCCCCTGTTTCATCTGATGATGCCCCCTTCTAAACTCTTAATACAAACCAGTCAAGCTATACAATCCGATCATCAAGAAGACCGTCACTGTCTTGAGAATCGTAATCATGAAGATGTCCTTATACGACTGACGATGCGTCAGCCCCGTAACGGCAAGTAACGTGATGACGGCACCGTTATGCGGTAACGTATCCATCCCGCCGGACGCCATCGAGATGACGCGGTGCATGACTTCCGGTGGCACGCCGCCTGATGTGATGGCTTGCGTATATTTATCCGACATCGCACTTAACGCAATCCCCATTCCACCCGATGCGGAACCAGTGACGCCGGCAAGTGTCGTCGTCGTGACGGCTCCGTTGACGAGCGGATTCGTAAAGGTCTCTGAGATTCCGCTTGAGACGGACTTGAATCCAGGAAGTGCGGCGATGACGCCTCCGAAACCATACTCAGCACCTGTATTCATGACCGCTAGAAGCGCGCCACCGATACTGACATTCAAACCAGCTTGGAAATTCGTCTTGATCTTCGGGAAGTCATACAGCATCGCTGCGAGAATTCCGATCAATAACGCCATTTGGACGGACCAGATTGCAAGAACGGCCGGCGTCTCGATCTTTCCGAATGCTTCTAAACCAATCGCTGAAAAATCGAACCCTTCTGGATACCATTTCGGAATCGAGAGTGTGAAGACTTTGTTCATGACGGCAACGAGGACGAGTGGGACGAAGGCAAGGACTTGCCGATAGACCGGTTGACGATCCGTCTCGAGTGTCATTTCCGGTTCGTTCTTCAACTCCATCTGCGGTGCGGCACTTGCCGCCGTCGCTTCAAATCCAGCGTAGCCTTCCCCTGCTTGATGGGCTTTTTTCTTGCGTGACTCGAGATACCACATACCGACGACTAGGATGAACAATCCACCGACCGTTCCCATGATTGGCGCAGCGTAGATATCCGTTTTGAAGAACGTCGTTGGGATGACGTTTTGAATCTGAGGTGTTCCTGGTAAGGCATCCATCGTGAACGTGAATGCACCAAGGGCGATCGTTCCCGGGATGAGGCGTTTCGGGATGTTCGCTTCGCGGAACAAGTTTGCTGCGAACGGATACACAGCGAAGACGACAACGAATAAGCTGACGCCGCTATATGTAAGAATGGCGCCAAGTAAGACGATAGCAAGAATGGCACGCTTCGCACCGATCATACGGATGATCGTCTTTGCAATCGACTCCGCGATACCGGACATCTCAACGACTTTTCCGAAAATCGCCCCGAGGAGGAAGACCGGGAAGTACGCCTTGATGAAGCCGACCATCTTTTCCATGAAGATATTCGAGAAGAAAGGTAACACCCAATCCGGGTTCGTCAGTAAGACGGCGAACAAGGCACAGATTGGCGCAAATAGGATGACAGAAAAACCACGATAGGCAACGAACATCAATAAGGATAAGGCAAGAAGAATGATGACAAGTTCCATAAGTAGATCTCCTTCGATTTTAGTAAGCGCTTTCATATCGCTTCTTCATCATTTAACAACGCAGTGTCGAAGAGGTCAATTAAATTCCGTTAAACTATAAGTACAGCTTATAGAAATCATAAGTTCACATTATAGACACAATTGCATCAAATAGATTATTTTTTCAAGGAACAGGAGTTAGTCCTTTTATGGCGTATGTCTTTTTAAGTAACGTACTTTATTTGAAAGGATGGACATTTCATGAAAAGCATCCTTTTTGACGTCTTGCATAACGTGACGCTATTAATGGCTGGTTTCTATCTGCTCGGAAAATTATCACCGCTCCCGATCACCCGTGAATCCCCACGGCTGACACGCGTGTTGTACGGTCTTGCTCTAACTGTCATCTCGTTACTACTCATGCAGATGACGATTGAAGCAGCACCTGGCGTCATGGTTGATTTGCGTCATATTCCGGTCGTCGTCGCTGCCTATTTTGGTGGCGCCATCCCGACAACGATCGTGACGATCGCGATCATCATCTATCGTTTCAGTTTAGGAACGAATCTAGCAGCCTTCACCGCATTCGGCTTCATTGTCGCCATTGCTTTAGGAACGAGCTTAATCGTTCGCGAAATGCCACCTTATGCAAAACGAACATTCACACTCGTGACGCTCTACGCGACGGCTATACACGCTCTTGTCTTATGGATTGTCTTACCGAAACAGATTCTTCTACTTGAAGTGATAGCAGTCGTCATTCCTGCATCGTTCGTCAGTAGTTGGCTCGCCCTACTGATCATCCGCGATATTCGGTTGACCAAACAATCATTACGGATGCTTCGGCAAAAAGCGCAACTCGACTTTTTGACAGGATTGAACAATTCACGCGCCTTCAATGAATACTTCACGGATGTCAAACAGCGATTGATTCTAACCAAACAGTCGGTCGTGTTGTTGACGATCGACATTGATCATTTTAAACAGGTCAACGATACGTATGGACATGAGGCGGGCGATGAGGTGCTACGGCAGTTCGCCAATCGACTGCGCGATGGAGTGGCAGAAAGCGGGTATTTATCCCGTAACGGCGGTGAGGAGTTTTCAGTCCTGTTTGAGAGTGTTCCGCTTGCTGAAGTCTTGCCTTTAGCAGAACAATTACGTGAACGCATCGCTTCTAGTACGTTTCGACTAGCGACGACAGAGCTATCGCTCACGGCATCGTTTGGTTTAGCCGTGTACGATGAGACGACACTGCAAATCGACGATCTTCTACTGGATGCGGATGCTGCCCTCTATCAGGCAAAGCAACAAGGACGGAACCAAGTCGTCCTGTTTTCTCCTAATGCAGAATCTGCGGTCAGCTTTCAAGAATAACGATGGACGCCACCTCTGAAATCCGCTACCTTTAAAGAAGAGGTAGGTGATTGGCATGAAGTTAGCAAAAGGTCCCTATATCCTGATCGGCCTCATTTTAGGTCTCTTGTTCGGATTCATTGGTGACAACTTCTATTTGTATGTATCAGCAGGTATTCTCGTCGGAGCACTGCTTGAATTGTATGTTGCATACGAACAACGCAAAAAAAATAAAAAATCATGATGGAGGTACCAGCATGACATTCAGTGATCTATTTCTTTCAACGCTCTCGTATATCGGTGTCGCGACCGTACTCCTTGCCATCGGTGTCGTCCTGTTCGAGGTGACGACGAAATCGAAGGAACTCGAACTCATCCGTAATGGGAAGAAAGCGGCCGTCTACGCCTTCGGTGGACGTATTCTTGGTCTCGCCATCGTCCTCTATTCGAGTATCTCGAACTCTGTCAGCATTCTCGATATGGTGTTATGGGGCGCACTCGCGATCGTCTTACAAATCGTCTTATTCTATCTCGCGGATTTACTAATCCCACGTTTGAGCATGACGAAAGAGATTGATGCGAACAACGAAGCAGTCGGATTGCTGCTCCTTTTCTTATCGATTTCGATTGGTTTGATCATTGCAGGATCGCTTACATATTAAGACACATGAAAACAGCCCTGGATCATTAGGATTCAGGGCTGTTTAGATTAAAACTCCACTTCGTAATTAGGTATCGCTAGCTATTACGATTACTTCAAGAACGAAGCCAAAATGATCATATGATGTATAGCATAAATATCCAAATTACTTTTCCTTTGCTTCTCAACAACTACTCTCCGAATCTGTCGTATTATCTTTAAATTCGTGTTATTCGTCTCTTTTTATTTTTGAGTTATGAGCTTTTCTCTAGTCAAAACCTGATCCCTGTCGATTCTTTGATTAAAGCTCTTTGTTTGTAGTGTTACGCACTATTTCGAAAATGTCTTTTTGTAATTCCAATTTATTACGTTCAATTTGGTGTGGATAGATTTGATGACTAAGACTGAAGGGACTATGAACTACAAAGAAGATGATAACTACTATTTAAAAACTCACTTGTGATAATAGATAATTATCACAAGTGAACCAAAAGGAAATCTACTCCAAATATCATTGTTATGACAAATCGAATAGAACAATCCGAACATCGGAGAGAGAATAAGAGAATAGTAGAAACACTGTGAACGGTCTCGTTCATTCCGTTTCTTCCTCACTTCTATATGAAGCCATCGCTTGAGTATTCAATTCTTTTTCTTCACTTTTTGATAAATGAAGTAACCCATGAACCCAACTATGTAGAGTCCTGAAGCGACGCATACGTAAGCGAGAGGTTGTGTCTTCAAACTGATGAGAAAGATGTCTATAGGATAAATGTCGCTACAATAGGATACATCTTGAGGCGTAAAAATAAAACGCGGCTTACATTCTTCGTGGGGCAAAATGCTAATCTTGCTTGTTATGAAAAACGAACCGATGTATGAAATCAAGAAAACGGGGATGCTAACAGCCCACAACGTAATCCATCTCTTCATCATGTCTCTCCTTCCTATTTTCTTGATTGTATCATCCCCTTTCTTGATTCACCCTCATTTAGAAATTATTAACTTTTAAGTAATTAATAATATACGTTTCTTTATAGAAGTATCTTTCTATTCATCCTATCAAGGCGAGACGTAATTCGCCGAAAGTTAATTTTAGAAGTTTTTATGTGCCGAATATGCTCAGATTTTTTTGTAAGAGTCTCCTAAAACTCGTCCACAGATTACGTGAGCGTTGAAGATAAGCAAATAAATACAGAAAAAATAGGTATCCACGATTTGCTTGGTATCTATTTGTATCGATTAAGTAAAGAAGTAAGACACTTCTAAAACATTCCTCGTGGAACGATAAGCTTTTTCTCTCGTCGGTTACCTCTAAGTCAAACAGCCTTGATTCATTGAATTCAAGGCTGTTTTCATGTTCTTTTATTTTTCAAGCTCTTCTAGCTCTGTCCGCGAACGCGGAAAACCATTCGCTTGCCACTCCGACCGATAGATCGAATCCAGTTTCGTCAATCCGACCTCATCCGGGTCCTTCGTAGCATCGGGACTCGGATCCTGATCGAGATGCGCTAAATAATCACGTAACGCATCGGTCTGTGTGCCCTGTTCCCGCTTCCTGAACAACAGTAGACTCGCACTGGCAATGACACCTGCTCCGAATAAATACCGTTTTTTCAAGCCCATATGGTTTCCTTCTTTCTTTCCTTAAACCAACCCACCGCCGTCACGCAGGCGTGGATGCGCGATGCGTTTGACCTTTCCCTCTTCGACCGTCAGGACATGATCGGGCTGTCGCTCGAAGTAACCCGTCTCGAGTACACCCGACCAACTTTTCACTTCTTTTGCGAATACTCGGACGTCCGAGATGGATGATAAATTCACGTCAAGAATCACGTGACCTCCATCTGTAACGAAGGGACGATCGTCTTTCACGCGTCGTGTTGCGGAAACATGCTTATCACGCAACCGTTGCCGCACATACGGTAAGGCAAACGGATCCAGTTCGACCGGTAACGGTCCGCTTAAATGATGAACGAACTTCGAAGAATCCGTCAAATAGAGCAATTCTCGACTCATCAGTGCGACGATTTTCTCGCGAAATAGTGCACCGCCGCCACCTTTGATCGTTTGAAATCGTCCGTCAATTTGATCAATCCCATCGATTGTCACATCGATTTCCATTCCCTCTTCCAAGTCGATCAACGGAATGTGTAACTGTTCCGCGAGTCGGACCGTCGCAAGTGACGTCGCCACGCCTTGAATCTGTAGTCCCGCCTGCACAAGTGGACCAAGCGCCTCGATGAACCGTTCCGTCGTCGAACCCGTCCCAAGACCCACTATCATCCCATCTTTCACGTACGTTAGTGCTGCCTCAGCGACTAATTGTTTCTCCTGTTCATACATCCGCATCCCTCCCTACATTTCTGTTCCCGTTTCGATTCGTCTTCAATCGACGGAGAGAGAGGATTCCGTTAACGTCAGGTACTGCTTAATTGCCTGGACGAGCGGTTGTTGAGCTTCCATCCAAAACGCGACAGATGTCGGATCAGCGTCGAGATGACGTTTAACGATCTCATCGATCGTCGCTTGACCGGAATCATGCATGACGGCTTCAAAGACTGTCGAAAATTGACTCGGATCCGCTTGAACCGTCTGATACAGACTATTGCTGAGCAGATAACCGATCGTGTAGGGAATGTTGTAGAACGCAAGATTCGGATTGAACAGATGACTGATGTACATCCATTTATAGCGCGCTGGTTCAGGCAATACCGGACCATAGGCTAACCGTTCTTCCTCTTGCAGGAGTTCACTTAACCGTTCGGCACTGACCGTCCCTTGCTGACGTTCCGCATAAAAACGTTGCTCGAAACGGAACATGCCGGGAACGATGCTGGCATATTTCAGCCCTTCTCGGATCTTGACTTCAAGCAGAGCAAGCACTTCCTCCCGTTCCGTCGTCTCTTTGATGGCAGCATCGAGGACGAGATTCTCCATGAACGTCGAAGCCGTCTCCGCAATGCTCGTTCCTTTGACTTGATTTAAATACGGTTCGTCTTGCAGTAAATAATTATGATAGGCATGACCGAATTCATGAGCGAGCGTCGCGACGTCCGGATAACTATCACGGTACGTCATGAAAATCCGGCTCTCTTTGGCAATCGGAAAGGCAGCACAGAATCCGCCCTCTGCTTTTCCAGGACGATTCTCTGCATCGACCCATCCCTCACTAAACACGTTTTCCGCGAAGGCGCCGAGCTGCGGATTCAATCGTTTGAATTGTGTCGTGACGATGGTCTCTGCCATCTCAAACGGAACGTGACGCGCGGAGCGATAGGTGTTCGTCTCAAAATCATGCCATTCTCCCGTCACCCGCTCCGCCTGGGCAATCTTCCGAGAGTAATAGGCGTGAAAGAGATCGCGGTGTTGATCGAGTGCTTCCATCATCGCTGTTAGGCTCGCTTCCGAGATCCGGTTCTGCTCAAGCAACTCAGTCAACGGTTGCTCCCAGTTCCGCATCTTGTAGGATTGCAATCTGAAGCCGGCAATCCGGTTCAGAATCGTCGCAAACAGGTCAGCTTCTTGTGCACAAGCGGTGTCAACTGCTGTCGCTGCCGCTAAACGAGCCGAACGGTCAGGTGAGAACATCGCTTCGTGCAGCCCTTGACCGATCGTGACCTGCTTTTTGTCCAAGTCGACGCGCAATGCCATGAAACGCTGTTTGTAGAGCTGCCCCCAGCCTTGGAACCCATCAACACCGAGATCCTGCAATAATTGTTCCTGAACTAGTGGTGCACGACGGGACTGGATGTCACGGCGTTCATTCAAGAAAAAGGCGTATGGTGAACCCGTGACGAGCTCCTCCCACTCTTCTTGTGACAGTGCGGCAATCTTCGTATCGAGTGCTGCCGCCTCACTGCGCACCATCGCTTGCACGATTTCGATCTCTTCGAGCAATGGATGGACTTCTGAGCGCGTGACATCTTCAGCGTACAGACAATAAATGAAGTCGCTCCATTCCTCGACGTCGCGCGCGACTTGCTGATAACGCTCGACCTGTTCTGCCACATTAGTCGGATGTTTCGTCAACGCTGCTTGTATCTTAGTAATTCCTGATTTGACGTCATCTATCGTGTAGAGTGTCTCTAACTGCCATCGTGTGTGTTTCATGCTTTTCCCCCTATGCGTGATCTATTCGTTCTTTCATTCGTGAGAACACTCGACTTCTCCTGTAATTTCCATCAGACACAAAAAAACTCCTTCAGCCATTGACTGAAGGAGGACATCCTCATAAGACGAAGAAGTAGACACATAGGAAATGTGCTAAGCTACCAAGTAATACGAAGATATGGAAGATTTCATGGAATCCAAGATGTTTGAACGATAAGATACGTGGCTTCAGCCCATAGATGATGCCACCGATCGTATAGAAGATACCACCAAGGAACAACAATCCGATGCCGAGCGGTGATAAGACTTGCGCGAGTGGTGTGATCGCAAATACCATGATCCAGCCCATTCCGATGTAGAGCGTCGTTGATAACCAACGCGGACTGTTGAACCAAACCAATTTAAAGGTGATTCCAGAGACTGCAATCAACATGACGATGCTGAACAAGACCCAACCGGTCGGACCGTTCAGACTGACGAGACAAAACGGTGCGTAAGACCCGGCAATCAACAGATAAATCATCGAATGATCCAACCGACGCCAGATCGCGATTGCCCGGTCGCTCGCAAGCACCATATGGTAGGTCGCTGAGACGGCATAAAGCGCCATCATACTGACACCAAAAATAATCGCTGCAACGATCGCAAGTGATGCCCCCCGTTCTAACGATGCCTTGATGACAAGTGCCAGTAACCCGACAAAAGCAAAGACAGCCCCTCCAAGATGCGTTAATCCATTAATCGGTTCTCTCATATAAGCTTTCACTTTCGTTCCTCCCCTGATATGTAGTTTTGAATACTACATGGCGTTATATACGTATTCTATCATATGATGGAGAAGTAGAAAGTCCTATTTTAGCGATTTTGGAGGTTTTTTTATGACACATTCTGATGACACTAGATACGATCGTCAATTACGGCTCGAAGATATCCCGAATATCGATCTCTATATGGATCAAGTCATCCAACTGTTCGAGCGGACATTCGAGGAAACGACGCGAAGTGCAGACGAGACGATTTTGACGAAGACGATGATCAACAATTATGCCAAAAAGAAATTATTCTTTCCGGTCACGAATAAAAAGTACACGAAGGAGCACTTGATTCTGATCAGCTTGATTTATCAATTGAAAAGTTCGTTTTCGATCAATGATATCAAAACGATTCTCGCGCCCTTGAACGAAGGGATCGAACAGGATCAACTCGATCTTGAAGGATTTTACCGTGACTATCTCATGTTAGCAGAGCAAAATACATCTCGCTTCGTAACGGAACAAGAGGCTTTGACCGCCTCGACGACCGACCCACTGGAACAGATCTTAGCGATGGCTCATATGAGTAACTTGTACCGGCGCGCAGCAGAACAATTGATTGACACCCAACTGAAAAAATAAGAGAACGCTTTCACTGCGTGATACACTATAAGAAAAGGCAGAGGAGGAACAGTCATGGAGATCGCGACGACTTTCTTGCGACAGCTGGATAACATCGGACCAGAATTCAGAACCTATCAGGATGGCATTCTCATCGAACTGGCATTCGACCGAACGATCGGAACGGAGCAGGTTTCCGCAAGTGTGTTGCTTGAGACAGCAGATGACTTGAAAATACGCTTGCATACACAAACCACCCAGGCATTATTACTTGCTTCGAAGATTCATGCCTTTGACGCCCACACACCGAGTCGGATTGCTGAGATGATGTCGATTCATGGCTATTTTAAATCGCATCGATTGTCGCATCCCTTGAATGCCTATTCTACTGCCCTGTTCATCAGCCGTCTTACTCCGCAGGACGTGGTACTTGAACGAACGGTACAATTATACACACGCCTCAAAAAACAACATCGGTTCATCGTGTCACCGCTATTGATCTCTTTCGTCTATTTTCACGCTACGACACGCGGTGAGTTAGACGAGCTCGCCTCGCGTATCGAAACGGTCTATCAACGACTCAAACGGCGATTCGGACGCGCTCAACAGACGTATGTCGTCGCCTTGATATTCGCTTTATTGCCTGAAGACGATTGGGATCGCTATATCGCACAAGTGGAGGCATCCCGTAAGATACATCGTAAACACCATGTTCCGCTGTCGTTTCACGGTATGCTTGCGTTACTCGGTGATCCAAATGTTCACGCTTCGTCACTCGAACGGATGGCAGAGGCGTTACGCTCCGATTTACATTTTAAGTACCGGAAAGACTTAGTCTATTTGACAGCAATCCGATTGTATTTAAGTCAACAAACAATCCTGCAACAACTCTTCCCATCTTCGATTCTCCCACCGGACGGCGCCGACGCGATTCCGTTCTTACTCTTCCCTGTTGATTTGACCGATACGTCCCATGCGACAGACGGCGGGATCGACGGAGGATTTGATGGTGGTGGTGACGGCGGCGGGGGTGGCGAGTAATCTTTTACTCCATCAAAAAAAGGCAATCGGTATCCGGCATTTCTGCCGGACATCGATTGCCTTTCATTTTAGTTATTCCTTATCTTGTTGGTTGTCATCATCAGACGGCTGGACATCCCCATCTTCATCTGAAGCATGGGACAAATCGGGTGCCTCTTCACTCGAAGCATCGTTGTCTGGTCGTTCTGTTTTCTCAGCATCTTGTTCTTGCTCTTGATGCTTCGATTCTTTTTCATCCTTCGATTTTTCCGGAACCTCCGCATGGTTCTGCGGATCACGCCCCGCAATCTCATCCTTCGTCATTCGGTTACCTGAAGTAATCGGATCCGTTTCTTTATCGTGTTGATCAGCCATTTGGCATCCCCCTTAAAATGTACTTGTTCCACCTTTTAAGGTATTCCCGACTGAAGAACGGTTAAACCTCAGCACGCCCTCGTATGATGTCCTCGACGAGCAGTTGATCGATCGGTTGAGGATGATGAACCTCGTATCCTTGTACATACAACAACTCATCTAACGTTTGAATGTGCTGCAGCTGAGACGGCGTTTCGACTTCCTGAATCACGAGCGCGATGTTCAACGTCGACGTCAAGGAATGAACAGAGCGAATCATCGAGCGTTCCAGCTGATTTTGAACGAGTCGACGCGTAAAGATTGGATCGAGTTTGACCGCTTGAACAGGCAGGCGTAACAACGAATTGAGTGACGCATAATGACTACCGAAGTGATCGACGGTCAGACGATAGCCTGCTTGGCGTAACTGTTCCAAGCGTTTGATCGCAAAACGACGATGTGTTTGCAGTACTTCCTCACGAATTTCTAGAATGAGACGCTCATTCGGGAAGTAAGACTCTTCTGTTAGTCGAATTAACTCGGAAAAGAGTTGATCCGACTCGAACTGATTTGCCGATAGATTGACAGCGACGGAAATCTTACGACCAAACGTTTCTTCTAGCCGTCGTTGGTCCAAGATGGCCTGACAGATCGTAAATCGACCGATGTCCGGAAAAATCTCCATCTTCTCAGCAATCGGAATGAAATCCGTCGGACTGACAAAGCCAAGCACTGGATGGTTCCAGCGTAAAAGTGCTTCTACCGCGACATAATGTTCTTGTTTGGCATCGACGATCCATTGGTAATAAAGTTCGAACTGCCCTCGTTCCAGTGCATGTGACAGCTCTGATTCAAGGACCGATGCAAACGGGTGTTGCTCCGCATGTCGGTTCGGATTGACGAACGAGGTCCGTCGTTTCCCGTCGTGTTTCACTTGTTGCATCAAGGCTTCCGCTGCATAAATCTGCGTCTGACGACTCGCCATGTCACCCGTCAAGAGACTGACCCCAGACGATGCCGTCACGTGAATCGGTTCGTCCGCGACACCAACGATTGGTTGCTCGATTGCTTCCGTGACGATGCGGGCATAGTCTATTGCATGCTGTTCGAATTCTTGCTCTTGCTCAAGTTCTGCCAATACGACGAACTCATTACCATCCATCCGTCCGACGACATGATTCGGTAACGGTACATATTTTAGACGACTTGCAATTTCACGCAATACTTCATTCCCTATCCGGTAACCGTGCGTAGCATTGATCGCATGAAAACGGTCGAGGTTCAAGACCATCAAGAAAGCTGGATGAATCGTCACACTCGAAATTAAACGATTCATATAGCGTTCGTTATAGACATCTGTCAAAGCGTCTTTGATGACATACGTTTCAACGTTGATTGATTTACTAATGATGTCAGCGTAATGTTCCACAAGTGCAATATCCTGCTCCTTGAAGTCGAATGGTTGATCGTCGAAGGCGCACAACGTCCCGATCTTCTCATTCTCAGCATTCTTGATTGCCACTCCCATGAAACTTCCGTTCCCCAGTGCTTTCGTGACCGGATGATTGACCGTCAATGGATCGTTGAGCAATTCACTGATTGAAACCTTTCCATCCGTTTCATCGACGACCAGCTTACAGAGAACGTGTTGGAAGACATGGGTCGAGCCTTCTTCAATCAATTGTCGCTCTTGATTGATCGCCTTGACGACAAAGTTGCTATATGAATCATTTAATGCAAAAAACAACGTGTTGACGCCGATCCGTTCACTCAGTTTTTCAAGAATCTCTTCGACGAGCGGATGCAATGCTTCATAACGAATGTGTGAATTATTCACCGTGTCTTCCTCCTTTCTCAGTCGATTGTCGGTCATGCGTCGAGCGGGAGTTGAATGATGAATGTACTGCCCTTTCCTTCCGTTGATTGGACGGAAATAGCTCCACCATGATCAAGCACGATCATGCGACAAATCGCGAGTCCTAAGCCGGTTCCACCGATTTTACGTGTATCCGAGTTATCTGCTCGGTAAAACTTATCAAAGATATAAGGTAGGGCTTTCTCTGGTATACCGAGCCCTTCGTCCGAAATCTCAATCCGTAATTGATCCGACTGGTTTGACCCTTTGATCCGGATTGCGCCACCTTCAGGTGAATATTTAATCGCGTTCATGATCAAGTTCGTGAACAGCTGTTTCATCTTTTCACTGCTTGCTGAAATCGTATAGGTGCCTGGATCGAACTGGACACTGATGCGATGCGCGCGACTCGCGAGATCAAACATCGGTTTCATCTCGAACATCAATTGTTTCACATCAAGCGGTTCTTTTTGCGTCCCATGCGTCGAATCTTCTCCTTTTTGAATTTCCAAGATGTCATTGATCAATTCCGCCAAACGAACGGTTTCTGAATGAATCGTCTGCAAATATCGCTTTTGGCGCTTCGGATCCACTTCTCGTTTCATCAATAATTCCGTGAAGCCCATGATGGAAGAGAGCGGTGTCCGCAACTCGTGCGACACGATCGAGACGAATTCTGCCTGCTTAAGATCAAGTTCCTTATCTTTCGTCACGTCCCGTAAGACGAGCATCATGCCCCACTCGACGTTTGCGATCGCAATCCGCTCGGCGTAAGCACTGAGTAGCAAGTTCCCCCGAAACGCTGATAGTTCGATCGTTTCTCCCGGAATATCTCCATTCATCAGTTGACCGATGTAGTCATGGAGTGCGTCTGGCTGATCGACATGTTCAAACAGCGACGTCGCCCGTTCGTAGGCGTGGCGGAATCCTTGCGCTTGATTGACGAGCTTCGGTGGAAACATGTTCAACAAAGCTTGGTTCGCATAGATCTGTTCCCCACTACTCTCGATGTATAGGACAGCTTCCCGAATCGAGTCGAGGAGCTGATACGTCTTGATCTTTTCATGCTCCATCTGATGGAACAGGAGATGGCGTTCAAGCGTCATTCCGAGTTTTCGTGATAGATCAAGTAAGTCCCCGACTTGCTCTAGATTGAACTGAGGAAAAGCATGACGAATATAAAGTAACCCGACGACTTGTCCATTACTTGGAGATTGGACGGGAATCGCCGATTCGAACTGATCGCCAATCGGTAATTGAACCGATTTACGCATGACGAACGCCCGACGTAAGACAGAATATTGATCGAGATCTTTTTCGATCAGCTCCATCTCGTCGATGCCTTGCGCGACGAAATGATTCAACTGTTCACGACGGTACAAGAGGATGGCACCTTCTTTTACATCGAGCAGTTGCAACAGGATCGTCAGGACGGTCTCACAGGCCGCTTCGACATTTTGCGTCGCTAACGCTTCCATGATTTCATTGCGTTGCTTCAATTTCAGTTCGACTTCTCGTAAATTCTGTTGTAATCGATTGATTTCACGTTGATCGAGTGATGTGAGTCGTGCCTCAGCTGATGCTGGAACCGTTCCTTGGCGCAATCGGTAAGGACGGTCCTTCGAGTGGTCGCGTAAGATTCGTTTCAACGTGTATCCTCCTTTCAAAATTCATTCCTGTTACAAATTATAGCATGGTCCCTATTTGATCGACAGTTCGAGTACTGTCTTCCTTATATGCTGCTTTGCACTAATGCGCGAAATGCCTCTTCAAAGGCCCGGTCCGCATCGCGCGTCCGTTTTTTCGGTCCTTTCGTCCGTCCACCCGCTCGTCGGATTTGTTGTCCGACATGGCGTGTATGAAGCAATAGATCGATATTCTCGTTCGTAAACTGACGACCATTTTGGTCCATCGCGAAGCCTCCTCGCGCTAAGACGAGTGCTGCTAAACCGTAGTCTTGGGTCACGACGAGATCGCCACGTTTCATCCGATTGACGATCGCGTAATCGACGGCATCTGGTCCTTGTCCGACCGTGATCGTCGTCGCCCCCTCCCGCATCATCTGGTGTGCTGTATCACAAACTAAAAAGACGTCACGTCCCTGTCGGTGTCGAACGACGAGATCGACAACGGGACATCCGTCTGCATCTACGAAAATAGACATCTGAATCCTCCCTTGTTGTTTCCACTATCAGTGTCACAAACCAAAAGATTTCTTGTCAAGTCGCGTTTCCCATTTGACCGTTTCTTCGTTCTTTCGGACAATGGAAAAGAGAGGATGTGTTGAAATGAACGCTGCGACGTTCCAATCTTTTTACCTGTTATTGAAAAAAACGAAACCCCCGGTCGGATTATTATCCGCTGCCGTTTCCGTCTCCGTCATCCAAGCGCTGGCAGCACTCGCCATCCCTTGGTTCTTAAAGACGTTGATTGACGGTTTTACAGTCGATCGACTGACTCCGCAGCTGATCAGTTTGTTCGTGATCGTCTTCGTCGTCCAAGTCGTCGCGAATGCCTTATCGATCTATTGGTTACAGATCGTTGGTCAACGGATCGTCGCCAATTTGCGGACGCTCTTATGGAAACACCTGTTGACCTTATCGATTCCGTTCTATGATGAGACGAAATCAGGTGAGCTTGTCTCTCGGCTCAATAGTGACGCTACGACACTCCAGCAATTGCTGTCGGAGCAACTCGTCCGCCTGCTGACATCACTCGTCTCGATCATCGGAGCGATCACGATCCTGTTCTTCCTCGACTGGCAGATGACACTTGTCATGGTCATCGCTGTACCCGTGACGCTACTAATCATCATTCCACTCGTGCGGAAGTTGCATAAGATATCTCGTGAGACTCAGAAGGAACTCGCAGGATTATCCGGTTTTTTTGCCGAGATGCTCGGTGAAGTCCGACTCGTCAAATCGCAAGCGACTGAATCCTATGAGCTCGACCGTGGGAAAACTCGCATTGAGAATCTTTATGGCTATGGCGTCAAGGAAGGACGAATCCAAGCCCTTTTGTTGCCAATCTTTAACGTCACCTTGACGACGATGTTGATCTTGATCATCGGCTTTGGTGCCTACCGCGTCGCGACGAACCAGATCACAGCAGGTGAACTCGTCGCCTTCTCACTCTATTTGTTCCAAATCATGACGCCACTCGTGACGATGACTGAATTCATCACGAAGCTACAGAAGGCTCGCGGGGCGACAGAGCGAATCATCGAGCTTCTCGATGAGACACCGGAAGCACCTGGAGCGCTTGTTGCGCCGCGTCCGTTTACGGACGTCACGGTCGATCACCTATCATTCGGATACAATGAGACGCCCATCCTCCAGGATGTCAGCTTTACGTTACCACGCGGCAAGACGACAGCGATCGTCGGTCCGAGTGGATCCGGGAAGACGACATTATTCGCGATACTGGAGCGATTCTATCAACCGACGTCCGGGCAAATCCGACTCGGAGATCAATCCATCGCTGATTTAACGTTATCGTCTTGGCGCCAAGCGATTGGTTATGTTGCCCAAGACTCCCCTGTTTTATCGGGAACGATCCGTGACAATCTCGTTTACGGTCTTGCGGAAGACGTCAGTGAAGACAAAATCCGGGAGGCTGCACGGATGGCGAATGCCGATACGTTCATTGAACGTTTTCCGGAGGGGTATGCAACTGAAATCGGGGAACGAGGTGTCAAGTTGTCTGGTGGTCAACGCCAACGGATTGCGATCGCACGTGCACTCCTCCGAGATCCGGAAATTCTATTGCTGGATGAAGCCACGTCAAGCCTCGACTCTGAGTCCGAGCGGGTCGTTCAGGAAGCACTTGAACGATTGATGGTCGGACGGACGACGTTCGTCATCGCCCATCGTCTCGCGACAGTCCGTCATGCCGATCAAATCATCGTCCTTGAAGATGGTCGGATTTCCGGCATCGGGACACATGATCGTCTTGTCGTCGACAATCCATTGTATAATAAGCTCGTAACGCAACAATTCATCGGCACGGAACGTGCAAGGGGGAATCACGTATGAAGACAGTCGGTTTCATCGGATTAGGTGTCATGGGACAAGGCATGGTCCGCAATCTGCGCAAGGCAGGTTTTACAGTCAAAGGATACAATCGTACGAAAGAAAAAGGACTTGTCCTTGAAGCAGATGGTGTCGAGATCGTCGATACGATTCAAGACGTCGTCACGGATGTCGACGTCGTCATCTCGATCGTCGGTTATCCGCAAGACGTCGAGCAGATCTACTTCGAAGACGGAATCCTCGATCATGCGGCACCAGGAACGATTCTGATCGATATGACGACATCCAGTCCGGCTCTTGCAGAACGCATCGCGCAGGAAGCGGCAGCACGCGGTCTTCAGGCACTTGACGCACCTGTCACAGGTGGTGACCTCGGTGCGAAGAACGGAACACTCGCCATTCTCGTCGGTGGTGAAGAAGCGACTTTCGCACAAGCGAAGCCATTATTCGAAGCGATGGGAAAATCGATTTCACTCTTCGGTGGTCCTGGTAAAGGACAATCGGCGAAACTCGCGAACCAAATCGCAATCGCCGGCTCGATGATCGGAACAGCGGAGATGCTGTTGTTCGTCACGCGGTCCGGGATTGACCCGACGCAGTTCATCGAGACGATCAAATCTGGTTCTGCCGGTAGCTGGAGTCTTGAGAACTTGATTCCACGCGTCATCGCTGAAAACTACTCACCTGGTTTCTTCGTCAAACACTTCATCAAGGATATGCGGCTTGCCCTCGAACGCGGCGCTGAGATGGGCATCGCGACACCTGGTCTTGCACTGACGAAGGATTTATATGAACAACTTGCTGAGCTGGGTCATGCCGATTCCGGTACACAAGCGCTTTATCTGTTGCTCGCCGAACGTTCACGCGCTTCGGTAGAATGAGCAAAGGCCTGTACGCTACGTCTACTGACGTAATGTACAGGCTTTTTTCGTTCATCCCTCGACGGATGATTGACGTGTTGGTTTCAAGCGTTCATAGAAGTGTGCCATCGTCGTATCAAAGTATGGCGTCAAGAAGATGACCCCCACAGTACTAAGTAGTGCGAGGATACCCCAACCGATGAAACTCAGGTAAAGCATGATCAGTTCACGCTTATGCCCTTTCATCATCCGACGACTCTCACCGAGTACTTGCCAAAACGACAATTCCGGTCGGTCGACCAAAATGTACGGTACAAGGCGATACGCTAGATAAAAGTACAATGCCGGTAAAATCAAAAATGATCCGACGTACACCAATACCGTCACGATCGCGTAAGCAGCAATCGTCCGGAAAGCACGTCGAAACGAAGAAAATCCTTCGAATAACGTTCCGATGCCAGCAGATTCCCCGCGTGTGAAGCGTAAGTAAGCAATCGTTCGTCCGACCGTCACCGGAGCAAGGACGATCGTTACGACCATGTTCAGTCCGGCGAAACGGACCATGCTGTCAATGTCACCTTGGTCAAAGGACATCCGGCTTGCTGCAAGCGCAAAGATCAGGAAGTAGATGATCGAGATGCTTAGCCCGACCAGCCAGCGTCCTTTTAGTGTACCAAGGGCGTCTTGTTTTAATTGTTTAGGGTTCATGTCGTACTCCTTCATTTCCACTATTTCCATCTTTGATTCTAGCGTAGTCCCGTTAAAAAACCTAGTTATCCCACTCTGCTTTTCAAACGCGTCACGGAATCGTCGAAAATCCGTCACGAACACATACAAAAAAATCCATTTCTCTCATCTCATAAGATTTGAAAAATGGATTCGTGCGGTATAGGATTAGCCGAGAAGTCGTTTCAATGCTTCAACACGTTCTTTTTGAATGATACCGTCTTGTAAGACAGCGGATCCCACATGCAGTTCCGATGCCTTCGTCGCTTTGAGAAGCGTTTCCGCATTCTCAAGCGTAATCCCGGAACCTGGTAAGATAATCAAGTCTGGATGTTCCTCGATCAAGCGCGCAATCGTCTCTTTTCCTTCTAGTGCCGTCGCTTGACCACCTGACGTCAAGATCCGGTCGACTTCCGGAAAATCAGCGAGGACTTCTGCCGCTTCGAAAATATCACGACTACTGTCGATCGCCCGGTGGAACGTCAGTGACAGTTCCCCTTTATGTTTGATGATTCGACCAAGGAAGCCTTCGTCGATGCGACCGTCTGCGGTCAATGAGCCGACGACGATCCCGGCAGCACCGAGTTCACGGATCAAGTCGATATCCGTGATGATCGTCTCCTCATCTGATTTCGAATAGACGAACGACTTACTATGTGGTCGAACGAGGAGGTGAACCGGAATCTCGACCGTCGAGACGACTTGACGAATCAGTCCATAGCTCGGCGTCAACCCACCTTCGGATAATGCGGAAACGAGCTCGATCCGGTCCGCTCCGGCTTGTTCTGCTGCGACCGCTTCTTCTACGGTCGATGCGATGATTTCTAACATGATGCATCCCTCCCGCATCAGTGTATCATGAGACGACCATCCAGTTCACGCGTTCGTTGAATAGTTTCATCTCCCACGATGGTGGATAGGAGGCTGGACTGAGGACGATCTTCGCACGTCGGAACTCTGCCACCTTATATTTACGATTGCCCTGGAATTCATCATTCGCCAAAAAGGCATAAACGTCTTTCGTACAACTGATGACGGCTTTTTGAATCAGCGAGGATTCAATATCATCGCTGACAAAGCCACGCTCGATTTCGGCACCGTCAAACGATAGAAAACAGGCATCAAAAGCGTAGGCATCGAGCGCCTGCAAGACTTCGACTCCGACCGTCTGCCCGTAGGCATCGACTGTTCCACCGAGTAATCGAATTTCACCTTTGAACGGTCCCGTCTTACGGCACTGCTCCAAGTGACTAGCGACCATCAGTGAGTTCGTGACGATCGTCGCGTTCCCCGTTAAATACGGCAACAGATGCTCGACCGGCTCACCTCGACCAAGAAAGATACAGGAATAATCGCTGAGCCATCCTTTCGCATAACGCGCTAAACGGCGAGACAATTGATCCGTCCGACGTGAGATCGGCGTCTCTCGTTTTCCTCCTTGATAGATGGCGCCACCATAGACGCGCTTCAATTGCCGTTCCCGTTCGAGTTCCTCTAAGTAGCGTCGTACCGTTTCTCCCGAGACATCGAGACGTTCGATCAAATCCTTAGTCATGACTTTCCCTTCCTCTTCCAGCCATTCCATGATGCGTGATTTCCGCTCTTCTCCTAACAACGACACGTGCGCTTCCCCCTTCACAGACAAGTTCTAGTTCTAGTGTATCGAACGTCTGTAAAGGTCTTGTAAATCCGATGTAAATAAACGTGTAGTTCCTATGAAATGTCGTTGAATTCGTCCGTTATCCGACTTTTTTCACAAACAAAAGACGCATCCGCATCTCAATGAACGAGATGTAGATGCGTCTTAATGACTCATTCAGACGGTTTCTTTGCAAAGAGTGGAATCTTAGATTCTGTTCCTTGGCGAATCCGTTGGATGTTCTCGCGGTGCTTGAAGATGACGAACAAAGCAAGAACCGTAAAGAACGTCGGAACGATCCAATCGTTCGTCAAAAAGCCGATGGTGATGGAAACAACGATTCCGACACTTGCCGCCACGATTGAACTGAGCGACACCATCCGGCTTAGACGAAGTGTCGTCAAAAAGGAGACGAGCAGGAAGATGAACAGAACAGGGCTCGTCACGAGCAACATCCCTCCGGACGTCGCAACTGCCTTTCCGCCTTTGAACTTCGCGAAGATCGGATAGATATGACCGATGACAGCTGCTAATCCAGCAAACAACGGATGTATATCTGCTCCCATTAAGATTGGAACAAGGCTTGCGACGGCTCCTTTTCCGAAATCACCGATCAATACGATGATTCCCGCCTTTTTTCCCAAGACACGGAACGTATTCGTCGTTCCGAGATTCCCGCTACCATGTTGGCGAATATCCATCCCGTGTCCCCACTTCCCGACAAGAAGTGCGAACGGTATCGAACCAAGCAGATAGCCAAGAACTAAAATCCCTATGATTTCAATCATAGTCAACCTCCAACCTCTTAGTGACCGACTTTCATATATTCCTCAAGAGTCTGTCCGTTATTTTTAATTTGTGTCGCGACATCGACACCGACATAACGAATGTGCCATGGCTCATACGTATAGCCTGTCCGTGATTGGAAACCACGATCGTAGCGCACGATGAAACCATATTTGTCTGCGTTATTCGCAATCCATTTTCCTTCTTTCGTATCACCAAGGGCAGCTGTTAACCCGTTACCAACGCTTGGTGCCGAAATATCAAAAGCAAGACCTGTTTGGTGCTCACTGTTACCAGGACGAGCTGAATATTGATCAGCAGCTGCCTTGCCATCACGTGCGACATAATTATTATACAATACTTTTTGACGTGCGCCTGAACGGAATCCGCTGACAGCGTTCAATGTCACGCCTTCTTTTTTAGCAGCGGCGAACATCTTTTCCATCTGTTTCGCAGCCGGCGCCCGCATGTAGCTTTGCTCAAGTACACCTGAGTATGAGAAGCTGACATTCGGTACGACGAGATCCGATGGTTTGTAGTCGATTGGCAAGCTGTATTTCTTATTGACGACGACAAGATTACCAAGTGATAAATCCGCTTTGGCTTCTGCTGATTTATCGACGTCCGGTGTCTCATCTTCTGGTTTCGACGGTTTTTCTTGTTCTGGATCCTGAGATGAACTGTCCGGTTTATCCGTCGATTCGTCTTTTTTGTCCTCCGTCTTGTTCTCTGATGCTGGTGTATCGTCTTTTTGTTCTTCTTCTTTTTTCGTCTCATCCGAAGATTCTTGATCTTCTTGCGTTGCCGCATCAGACGAATTGTCTTCTTGTTTTGCTTCTTCTGACGTATCGTCTTTTGTTGTTTCGTCTGCTTTGTTTGTTTCTTCTTTGTTCGTGTCTTTTGCTGTGTCTTCTTTTTTCGTTTCGTCGTTTGATTGTTTTGTCTCATCTGATTTCTGTTCCGTTTTCGTTGTATCATCCGCTTGTTGATCCCCAGGATTACATCCTGCAAGGAGAAGCGCTAACGTACTGACGGTTACGATTTTTTTCATGAGTAAGACCCCTCTTCTTTTTATGCTTCTCTATGTTACCGCTAATCGTTCCATCCGTCGAGTCTACTTCCGACAGATGGAGTAAGTCCCTACCTTACTTCAGCTTCTTTATTTTCGCAAATGATCCTGACTTTGTCATCGGTCGTTAGTACCAAGTGCTAATTTTTACTGTTCAGACTGAAAAAAATGAAAAAAACGAAACCGATTCAAAAATCGATCCCGCTTTTGATGTATCTCTTTATGCTTCCGTTAAGAGTGCTGCGTCCGTCTCGCTCATCTTCTCATAAATTTCGTGCCAGTTCGGGAACACCTTCGGCAAGCGAATCGGTCGGAAGTTTTCTTTCTTGACGACGACGTGTGTCGTCTTCGCAGAGACCGCAAGCTTCCCGTCCGGATGTTTGACCGTATAGCCATAAATCGTCCGCAATCCATCGTAATGATCAATCCAGACCGTGACGACCGCTGTATCACCGTACGTCAACGAGCGTTTGTAATCGAGATTGACATTCGTGACCGGGGAGACATATCCCGCATCTTCCATTTGCTTATAGTCAAGACCTAAGGACTGGATCAATTCCGTCCGCGCCAGTTCCAAATAGACGAGATAATTCGAATGATAGACGATGCCCATCATGTCCGTCTCGGCGTAGCGGACAGGTATTTCAATCGTGTGCATGTAGCTTCCCCCTTAAAAATCCTCTTTTTCAAGATAGGACCATTCTGAACCGGATAAGCTAACTTTGTCAATTAATCGCATCGACTGCTTCGCGATCGCCTGTTCGACGATCGTGATCGCCGCTCGTGCGTTTCCGTTCGGAACGACATCAATCTTCTCGGTAAGCGTCAATCGTGCGTCCTCCGTCAGCTCGTATCCGAACCGTGCCGCGTATCCTTCAATGATTTGAATCAACTCGTCTGGCGAGTAATTCGGGAAGTGGAATGACCGTTTGAAGCGTGATTTCAGTCCTGGGTTACTTGCGAGCAAGGCGTTCATCTGTTGCTCGTAACCCGCAAGGACGACGACGAGATTGTCTTGATGTTTCGTCATCTCATCCACGAGCGTATCGATCGCTTCCTTCCCGAAGTCGTTCGCTCCACCGTTTAACGCATACGCTTCATCAATGAATAAGACACCACCCAGCGCGTCGCGAATCGCGTCACGCGTCTTTTGCGCCGTTTGTCCGACGTAACCGGAGACGAGATCCGCCCGGCTGACGACTTTCAGATGTCCGCGTTTCAAATAACCGCATTGTCGTAAGACATCAGCATAAAGCTGCGCGACAGTCGTCTTTCCGGTCCCGCTATTGCCGCTAAAGACCGCATGCAGTTCAACCGGCAAGACTTTATAGCCCGCTTCCCGACGACGTTTTTGCATCGACAATAAGGCTTCAATCTGCTTGAGTTCGTCTTTGAGATCGGATAATCCGACGAGCGAAGCGATCCGCTCCTCAACGGTTGCGTCCGGTTCTTGAACCATCTCGAAATCTTCTTGTTCGAGTAAGGCAAAGTCTTCATGACTGGCACTCTCTCCAAGGCTCGCACCCTTCTTGAAGATGGCATCGAGCACGATATTGCGAACAGCGCGTCCGTTTCCGAAACTGGCGTCGACGCGTTCCCGCTCAAGCCGTCCGAGTAATGCCCGCTCCGCTTGTTCCGTCAAGACATAATCGTTCGCGGTCGCGATCGAGCGTCCGATGGCGAGCAGCTCCTGATCCGTATAGTCGGCGAGTAGATAATGATTTGATTCCGGGAAACGACTCCGCAGTCCAGGGTTCGCCTTCAGGAAATCACGCATCTCTTCTGGATAACCAGCAAGCACGACCGCAAATCGCCCTGCATATTCCCCACTCGTCATTGCTGCGACGAGCGTATCGATCGCGGCCTGACCATAATCGTTCCCACTTTGTCCGGCACGTTTTAAGGCATAGGCTTCATCGATGAAGAGCACCCCTCCGACGGCTTCGCGGACTTTACTCATGACCTGTTCTTCCGTCTGACCGACGAACGCACCGACAAGCGATGAACGATCCGTCTCGACGACTTCCGGTCGTTCGAGTAATCCGAGCTCGTGATAGATCTTTGCCATCAAACGGGCAAGCGTCGTCTTTCCGGTTCCGGGGTTCCCCATGAAGATCATGTGTAAGGATGGTTGATCGCTTGAACGGTAGCCATCTTCCGATCGTTTCTGTTGATACTTCAAGAAGCGATACATATGATGGACCCGTTGTTTGATGTCTTCGAGACCAATCATCGCGTCAAGTTCCTCGAGTGCTGAGCGTTCGACTTGTTTGCTTTCGACGGGGAGCAAAGCGACGACACGTTTGAGATCCTGGATCGTCGTCGCTTTCAGTTCCGTCATCTCGCGGAACGCTTCCCGGGAATAGAAACGCTCTTGTAAGCTGTCGACGAATGTCTGCGCTGTCTGTTCAAGCGTGGCACTTGAACGCAATAATGCCGTTCCAGCCTCGAACAGTTCCGTCCAGCGTCCGGCATCCAACCGACGAAGTCGTTCCGTCAGTTCGACGATTTGTTCCGTCTCCTCGACGATTTGACTTGCTTGGAGGATCAGTTCTTTCGTCGCCGAGCGTTTTGCGTTTGCATTGTCCGTCTCGCGAATCGTCGGAAACGTATGCGCGACAAGGCGCTGATACGTACTTTGTAATTGTTGTTCCGTCAACAACTGCTCAAGACGGGCTGGCAGGCGGCCATGCTGACGGATTTCTTGCATCCAACTCTCAGCTAAGGCATCCAGTCGTCCTGTCATGATATAGCGATGTTCGACGAGTAACGCCAAGATGCGGACGAGTGCTTCCGTCTCTCCAAGCAACCGGCTACTTTGAGCATAACGTAGCGCGAGCACCTCCTCGACCTTCGCGCCCTCTTCCCACGCTTTGATTTGATTGAACATCTCCTCTTTCGAGAATGCTTCCATGTTGAACCTCCTGCGTCTCGAAAAAACCGACTTTGCCCGCTACCGTTTCGTAGCGTCATCGCCGGTCGTCTCTTGTTTATTTTGCTTTTAACCAATCCGGATCGAACGTATCAATCGTTTCAAAACTCTTCATCTTGACAGAGTAGAACAATTTACCGTTATTGCGTGACTCCGCACCGAGTACTTTCGAACGGTCGGAAGCGACATAATACGTTGCTTGTTCTTGGTTATTTTCTTTATCGAAAATCGATGGATATTGTTTGATCCATTCTTCTGGTACCGTGCTGGACGGTTCTTTTTTCACATACACGTCCGCTGCCATTCCGGCGATGTCCGCTTCTCCCTCGACTTGTCCAAAGTCACCTTTGTTGATGAAAGCGAGGATCTGTTCGTTGAAGCCACGTGAGAGGAATGGGCGCGGCGCACTGACACTTTTGCCCGCTTTCGTCTCATTGACTAACTTCCCTGTCGCATCATACTCACGGAACATCGTCCCGTTCCAAATCGCAAGTGATCCTTTTGACGGACCGTCTACGACTTCTGTCCGAAAATGACCTTTGTCATTAAAGACGACTTCATACGTGCGTGATTCAAGTTCATCTTTTTTCGTCGCGAGCTTCTTCTCAACATATTGGATGCGTGTCATCGTATAAAACGGTTTGACCGTCGCGGCTTTTTCATCGCTTGCGGTCTGCGTCTTGTTCAAGAGATAAAAATTGTAGGCAAGGAGGATCGCCATTGCCACGATTGCTACTGCAATCCACGTGCTCGTTCGTTTCGTCATGCCATGTACACCTTCCTAGCTCAAGTCTCTATTCCTTATCATCGTATCGGTTTTATAAGGAGAATACAAAGGGTTTGTCCGAGATTTCACGATTTCTGACTAAATTCGTCAGACTTTTGAACAAATCAGAAAACGGTCAGGACGACAAAAAAAGGCGAACCGAATGAATTCGGTCCACCCTTGATTACGTTTACGCTTCCTTCGGCGTCAGCGAGACGATCATCGACTCATCGACCAAGTAATAGCTATGATGCGGCATTTCACGCAAATAGCCTTCCTGAAACAACATCGCACAGTCGACTTGGAACGTTTTGCTATACGGTTTCAACGGGAGTTTCTTCACCCGATCAAAATACCGATCAACGGCAACTTGGACATGATCCATCTCATAGACGAGTTCCCGATCTTTTGCCTCCATGATGGTGAATGTCTCACGCGACATGTAAAACACTTGTGTCGAACGAACCTTTAAATACGGCTCCAACTGCTTTAAGTCGATGCGTTGCTCATTATCTAGAAGCACTGTCCGATTCGTCCCTTTCGGTAGTTCGGATTCAAAGGCATGCGTCGCTTGTTTGACTTCATCAAGCGTCACGTCACGCATCGGTAATGGCTGGTCGTCCTCCTTCGGTTGAAACCACTTCTTGAATCGGTTCACCTTTTTCCTCCTCTCGTCAAAAAAAGGTGGGGTTTCCCCCACCTTTGATTAGACAACTTATGCTTGTTGGAGACGCTCACGAAGGACCATTGGAAGGATCCCGCCGTGACGGTAGTAATCGATGTCGACTTCTGAATCGAAACGAGCAATCGCTTCGAATTCAGTGACTTTTCCATCTGCCGCTGTCGCTGTGACTTTAACGATGTCACGTGGACGAACAGACTCATCGATTGCGATGCTGATCGCTTCTTCACCTGTTAAACCAAGTGTTTCAGCTGTCGTGCCTGCCACGTATTGTAGTGGAAGAACACCCATCATGACGAGGTTTGAACGGTGAATCCGCTCGAAGCTCTCCGCGATGACGGCTTTGACGCCAAGCAAGTTCGTTCCTTTTGCTGCCCAGTCACGTGAAGAACCCATACCATAGTCTTTACCAGCAAGAATGACGAGACCTGTGCCATCTTCTTTGTACTTCATCGCAGCATCGTACATCGCCATCGTTTCGCCTGTTGGCCAGTACGTCGTGAAGCCACCTTCTGTACCTGGTGCGACTTGGTTACGGATGCGGATGTTCGCGAACGTTCCGCGCATCATGATTTCGTGGTTACCACGACGTGAACCGTATGAGTTGAAGTCTTTTGGTGCAACCCCTTTGTTGACGAGGTATTGACCGGCTGGTGTCGTTTTCGAGAATGAACCCGCTGGTGAGATGTGGTCCGTCGTAACCGAATCAGCAAACTTACCGAAGACACGGAGTCCGTTGAGGGCTTCGACTTGACCAGCTTCCTTCGCCAAGTTCTCAAAGAACGGTGGGTTTTGGATGTACGTCGACTCACCGTCGAAGTCGTACTGATCCCCTGTTGGCACATCAAGGTTGTTCCAACGTTCGTTTCCTGTGAAGACTGAATCGTATTCTGCACGGAAGCTTTCTGGTGTGACGACCGTGTTGATGATCGTTTGGATCTCATCACGTGACGGCCAGATGTCAGCGAAGAAGACTTCTTGTCCGTCTTTGCCTGTTCCGAGTGACGCGTTCATGATATCGACGTCGACTGTTCCTGCAAGTGCATACGCGACGACGAGTGGCGGTGAAGCCAAGTAGTTCGCTTTGACGAGCGGGTGGACACGACCTTCGAAGTTACGGTTACCGGAGAGGACAGACGATACGAGTAAGTCTGAACCGAGGATCGCGTCTTCGACTGCGCGGTCGAGTGGACCAGAGTTCCCGATACATGTCGTACAGCCGTAACCGACCGTGTTGAAGCCGAGTTCGTCAAGGTACGTTTGGAGTCCTGATTTCTCGAGGTAATCCGTAACGACCTTCGATCCTGGCGCAAGTGATGTCTTGACGTATTTTGGAACCGAAAGACCGAGTTCGATCGCTTTTTTCGCGACGAGTCCAGCACCGATCATGACGTATGGGTTTGATGTGTTCGTACAGCTCGTGATCGCAGCGATTGCCACGTCACCCGTACGCATTTCAACTGCTTCGTCTTCGAACTGAACGACAGCGACTTTGTTCGCTTCTTCTTCCGCTAAGCCGAATCCAGCGTTTCCTTGTGGAGCCGTCAACGCTTTTTTGAATGATGTATGAACATCCGTCAAATCAATCCGGTCTTGTGGACGTTTTGGTCCAGCAAGGGCAGGAACGATTGTCGAAAGATCGAGTTCGACTGTTTTCGTGAATGTTGGATCTTCGTTTTGTGGCGTGTAGAACAAACCGTTTGCTTTCGAGTAGTTCTCGACTTTTTCGATCAATTCTTCATCGCGACCTGTCAGACGAAGGTACGTCAATGTTTCTGTGTCGACTGGGAAGAATCCACATGTTGCACCATATTCTGGCGCCATGTTCGCGATTGTTGCCCGGTCAGAAAGTGACATCAAGTGGAGTGATGGACCGAAGAACTCGACGAATTTACCAACGACGTTCTCTTGACGGAGCATTTCCGTTACACGAAGGGCAACGTCTGTTGCTGTCGTTCCTGGGTGCATCTCACCTGTAATGCGTACACCGATGACTTCTGGTACTGGGAAGAACGATGGCTGTCCGAGCATGCCCGCTTCCGCTTCGATCCCACCGACTCCCCAACCGAGGACGCCAAGACCGTTGATCATCGTCGTGTGTGAGTCCGTTCCGACGAGTGTATCCGGGTACACATCAACTGTACCGTCTGCTGTTTCCTTTTCAAGGACGACAGATGCCAAGTACTCGAGGTTAACTTGGTGGACGATCCCTGTTGCTGGTGGTACGGCACGGTAGTTATCGAATGCCGATGTCGCCCAGCGAAGTAATTTGTAACGCTCTTCGTTACGTTCGAATTCGAGATCCATGTTTTCTGCAAGTGCTCCAGCAAAACCGTAAGCATCGACTTGAACCGAGTGGTCAACGACGAGGTCGACTGGTACTTCTGGGTTGATGACCGATGGGTCTCCACCGAGATCTTGCATGGCTTTACGAAGTGACGCGAGGTCAACGACCGTTGGAACACCTGTGAAATCCTGAAGGATGACGCGTGACGGTTTGAACGGAACATCGACATCGTTCGAAACTTGAGCTGTTCCCCATTTCGCCAAGTTCTCGACGTGTTCACGTGTGATCGAACGACCATCTTGTTGACGAAGTACTGACTCGAGCAGGACACGAATCGAGTATGGAAGGCGTTTGACTTCCGTCAATCCGAGTTCTTCCAATTTTTCAAGACTATAGTACTGATAATTCTTACCGTTTGCTTCAAACGAACGGCGTGCGCCAAAGACATCTTGCGACACATCTGTTTGCTTCATGGTGATTCCCCCTTTAAGTGTTCACGACATCAAGCCCCTGATACCGCTTACTTGTACAGTTCTATCATAGTATAATATGGATTCCGTTACAATTTGAAAGAACGAAAGACTTTCGATAAGTTTTACTTATTGCCGATATTAGAAAATTATTCTGTTGTCCTGTTTTTTTCATATTTCCAGTCTCGCGTTTCCATTTAGAATGTTCAGGGTACTTAAAAAGTGTAGTACGATATCCGATTCTTGTGGAGGCGTTTATTATGGCGAAATACAAAAGCGATGCAACGCACGTTATTACGACAATCATTTTTAGTGATTTAGAAAAAGCAAAAACAGGCTTTGCGATGATTAAGGATCTCGAGGCAATCAAGGAAATCGAGATGGATCAGATGGTTCTCGCAAAACGTGACGAAGCAGAGGGCTTCTCTTTCATCGATGCCATCGACTTCACGCAACAGGACCAATCCTTCAAAGGCTCATTGATCGGCATGGCAATCGGTGTCGTTGGTGGTCCGTTCGGTATGCTCGTCGGCTCCGTTGCTGGTTACTTGATTGGTGCGAACCGGGATGAGAAGAACGAGCGGGAATCATTTGATTTGTTCAACCGGACGCTGAATCAGATCAATCCTGACCATTACGGTGTCATCTTGATCAGTGAGGTCAACGAAGATTCAGAAGCCGTCAATGCAATCGCTGCTGAACTTGGCGCGACGATTCGTCGGACTGGTGAGACATTACCGGATGGTACGGTCTAATCAAATCAGAGTTGTCACCTTTACGTTCTCGTTTTAAACGGGGACGTTTTTTAATTCCTGGATCACCTGTTTTGCTGCTTCCTGTGTCGTGTCAGGATCTACTTTGTTTAATGAATTTTGTTGTACGGATATGAGGATGTTTTTGTAGCTAATGATGAGGAGCTCGCCGTAACTACCGTTTGATTGATACTGAACCAGATCATTGCCTATGTATCGATTCGTATACGCAAAATGAATCGCTAACTGCGTATCTTGTTTTTGGTTTTCAAAATAAAGTGTCTCCTGGGTCGATGGCGTATCAATCGTTCCGTCAACCGTTAACCATCTTCTCTTCTCAAAACTCAAGGATTGGTCGACAGCCGTGAAATCTGCACCGATCGTACTATCCTTCAACTGAAACTGATCCATCTTCAAGTGTTCATTCATATGCTTGAACAGCTTTTCATACTGAACTGGATTTAAGATGGGGTGTTTCGTCTGATTCGTATGCGTAGTAGTTTTGACTTCTACTTTTTTCTGTTCCGTCGTGACCGCCTCATCCGTGCATCCAGCGATCAAAAACACACTTGAAAACAGAATCAACATAGTCCCCTTATAATTCATAGAATATCCTCCCCAATTGATAATAACCTTCCATCATTTCGCCTTAAAATTGTACAGCGGTTTAATGATCTCGACGACATCGACCGTTTCTTTCGTATTACGGATGATTTCGTCCATCGGCTTGTAGACGAACGGCGACTCGTCACGCGTCGATGCGACGACTGAACTTGACCAGACATCGGTCATCGTCTTTTCGAACGCATCCAGTTCAACTGTTTTGAATGCTTTTGACCGCGACATGATTCGTCCTGCTCCGTGTGGCGCGGAATAGTTCCAATCGGGATTTCCTTTTCCTACGACGATCAAGGAACCATCACGCATGTTCATCGGAATGATTGCCCGCTCGCCGGCTTTTGCAGAGATGGCACCTTTTCGTAGAATCATCGCGTCAAGATCGATGTAGTTGTGGATCGTATCGAATTGATCCGCTACCGTCCATCCCATCGCCTCGAAAATGACCTCGGTCATCGCCTGACGGTTCAATGCTGCGTATCGTTGAGCGATCTTAAGATCATGGAGATAACGCTCCATCGCTTCGCCGGAAACAGATGCTAAATCTTTGTTAAACGTAGACCGTTTTTCCTTCAATTGCTGTAAGGTCGTCTGTATATCCGACTCGCGCCCTTGTTGTTTTAATTCGGCGATGACTTGGTCAGCGTCAAATTGGAAGCGTGCAGTTTCTGCCTCTGCTTGATAATGTTCGGCAATCGTCTTCCCAAGATTGCGACTACCAGAATGAATGACGAGATAGCGCTGTCCTGCTGCATCCTGGTTCAGTTCGATGAAATGATTCCCTCCACCAAGCGTACCAATCGATAATCGTGCCCGTGTCTCGTTAAACGGTGCAAGTACTTGATCAAACGGTACCTGTTCGGACAATGGATGAGCTTGCTGACGTACCGACATGCCACTTGGAACGAGACGCTGAATCGTCGCGTCAAGTTTCGCATAATCGATTGGTTCTTGTTCAGCAAGTCGTGTACATAACATGCCGCAACCGATATCGACACCAACGAGATTCGGTACGACCTTGTCCGTCACATGCATCGTCGTTCCGATGACAGATCCTTTTCCAGCATGGCAATCTGGCATGATCCGGACGCGACTGTCTGTCGCAAATTGTTCCTCTAACATAGCTGTGACTTGCTTAATCGTCAGGTCGTCGACGTTATCCGTGAAAATCTTTGCTTCTCCATACGTGCCTTGAATCGTTTTCATACGATCTATCCTTTCTTTCCTGTCAGTTGATCAATCTGCTGTTTCTTTCATGATTTCAATGAATTGTTTCGTCAGTGTCGTCGGTCCCGTCTCCGTCAACCAGACGAAGGCTGTCGTACTTGCTGCACCGGATAGGTATGTCTGGTGCAGTCCTGTCATATCCAGTTCCCGCAACGTACTCTCCGGCAATACAGTCACCGCCTGTCCACTGCGGACAAGTCCGATCAGCGTCAAAACATCGGAACACGTCTCTTGCGATACGACGCCGAGCCGTTGACTTAACGTCTGAAAGACACCGAGTCCTTCCTGACTCGGAATGATGAGATCCGCAGTCGGATGATCGGGGTGCCAGACTTGATGAAACGGTTCTTCTTCCATCCATTCAATCGAAATCCCTTTCGCATCAATCGGCAGACGGACGAACGCCGCATCAAGCGACCGCTCTTTCAACCGTTCGATGAGCGCACTCGATTCTCCTTGATGGACTTGTAAGATAATGCCAGGATGTCGTCGTTTCATCTGTTCAATCCATTCGACGAGCCGACTGGCTGATAAAGTGTTCACACCAATGCGCAAGATTCCCGTTCGTCCGGCTTCGATGTCGCTCACTTCCATCCGTGTCTCCTGCTCGAACTGCAGCAAAGAAACCGCTCGTTCATATAAGCGGTTGCCGCTCGGGGTAATCCGGATCCCGCGTCCTGCCCGCTCAATCAGACGAACGCCTAGCTCTTCTTCCATCCGCCGAATTTGCTGCGTCAAGGCAGGTTGCGCCATCCGTAAGCGCTCCGCTGCCCGCGTGACGGATTGTTCCTCGACGACCGCACAAAAATAGCGGTACTGGCGTAAATCCATATTCATCATCTCTTTCATATGTTTTCATGTATAAAGATATATGAATCATAACATCAATCATATGCTATGATGCAGGAATATCTGAAGTTTAAGAAAGGAGCTTTTTCATGAAACAAACGACTTCTACCTTCCAGTGGATCGTCTTTTTACTCGCGAACACGATTGCTTTACCAATCGTCGTCGCCAGTCTGTTCGACCTCTCATCAGTTGAGACTGCTTCCCTTGTCCAACGGTCGTTCTTTGTAGGCGGGATTGCCTGTTTCCTACACGGAGCCTTCGGCCACCGGCTTCCGATCGTATCGGGACCTGCCGGATCATGGGTCAGCATCTTCGTCGTCATCGCCGCACTACCGGTCGATTCAAAAACTGCCTTTACAATCGCGATGGCAGCCGTCGTCATTGCCGGCGTCGTCCTCATCATTCTCGGTTTGACAGGATGGACGAAGTACTTATTACCCGTCTTTACACCGCTCGTCAGCGGAACGTTTTTGCTCTTATTATGTATTCAATTGACAGGTGTTATGCTCGGTGCCGTTCTCGCCGTCGAGGCAACACGCCTCGCCGGAATCGTCACGTTCTTGCTCGTGCTCGGACTCAGCCAATTTGGACCGAGTCGCTTACGTCCGTTTGCCTTGATGATCGGAATCATCGTCGGTTGGCTCGTCAGCCGTCCGTCGCTTCCTGCATCATCTAGTTTGTTCGCACCACCGCAAGCGCTACCGTTCGGATGGCCACAGTTTGACGGCAGTGCATTCCTTGTCGCGATTCCGTTCGCGATCTTGCTCGTCGTCAATTTAATTGCCGCTTTAAGCGCCGTCGAAGCGACGCTTCAAAAACAAGGACGTCTGCACCAAGGATTATCCATCGAAGGTGTCATTCATTTACTCGCTGCTACATTCTCGACGCTTGTCCCGGTGCCATTACCCATCACGAGCGGATTCATCGCGCAAACGGGAAGCCGGAAACGTCGCCCGTTCTTGATTGCCTCGCTCGTCATCGCACTGATCGGTTTCTTCCCAAGCTTGATCGGGATCATCGCGACATTACCGCGTAGCGTTGCGAGTGCCGCGTTGCTTGCGACATTGCCGCACATGTTCCTGATTGCCTGGCAGTCTGCGGAAAGTAACATGGAGAACAGTCGCCGCCGCCATGCGTTTGCGATCAGTGCCGTCATCGGCATCAGTATCTTGTTGCAATCGACCGTCATCGCGGAAGTCCTGCCTTTGACGCTTCGTCCGTTCCTCAGTAACGGATTACTCGTCGGAACGATGCTTGTGCTCGGTTTCGAAATCATCGAAAAAGTTCGTTCTCGTCGCGTAAAGCAAGCGGATCGATTGGCGAGCTAAATGGTATTGTACGACCGGACGATGGCATCATCCTCGCTTTTCTATAAGAGTCGAGGATGAACATTTCGTCTGTTTATTCACCTAAAAAAGTAGCCTTTTCGATGTGATTCGAAAAGGCTACTTTTTTCTCATTTCATTCAATTAAAATCAAAAAGTTATTTTACTCAACGCACTTCCCGCCACCATTTTCGTGTCGTGCTCTCGGGTGTCACACTCTCCCCGATCATTGGTGTCAGAACCGGAATCTCATCGCGTTTCGCTTCCTTGAGCAACCGTTCGACTGGTTCGAACCAGGCATGAAAAGCGAGGATGAAAGCAGACCAGTGAATCGGCATCAGGACGCGACCTTTGACATCTCGATGAGCTTGAACTGTTTGTTCCGGTAACATATGCGAATTGGACCACCGGACATCGTACTGTCCACATTCCATCATCGTCAAATCAAACGGACCATATTGTTCGCCGATTGCTTTGAAGTGTGGACCATATCCACTATCGCCACTAAAGAAGACCTTTTGCGAGCCTTCGATGACCCATGACGCCCATAGCGTTGAAAATTGATCAAGACCATTTCGTCCTGAATAATGGCGCGAAGGAGCCGCTGTCAGTTTGATGCCACCGACTTGTGTCGATTCATGCCAGTCGAGTTCCGTGATTCGCTCAGCCGAGACGCCCCATCCACGGAGACGACTTCCGACACCGAGCGGCACGATGAAGCGACCGACTCGATTTTTCAAGGCGAGGACGGATGGATAATCGAGATGATCATAATGATCATGCGAATAGACGACGACATCAATCAACGGTAGACGTTCGAAATCAACCTTCTGCGTCGTTTGAAAACGTCCTCCGCCCAGTTTCGGAAACGGTGATGGTGCGCGCCCGAGCATCGGGTCAAAGAAAATCGTTTGCCCATCGAGTTCGAGTAAAAATGCCGAATGTCCGAACCATGTGACACGTGGTGTTTCACTATCGTCTTGACGTCGCTGATACGGAAGCGTCGGTAACGCTTTGACAGGACGCAGATTCGGAATGTTTCTTCCGTAATCCTTTAAGATACTTTTCATCGAGTCCCATTCCATCTTCAACTGGAAATCCATCTCATTTTTGAACTTCCCGTCGACAAAACGATCTGATCGTTCGAAACTCAGCCGCTCTGCACGGCTTGGTCGTTTCCCGAAAACTGGGTACCGGTTAATGAACCAAGCACTGGCAAGACCAATTCCTGCTAAAGCTGTCACTATTTTTTTCATGTCTTATCACCTCTTCGATGCTCTCAGTATAGCACCTCGATTCCTCACACATCTCGCCCTACGCCTCCAGATATGAAAAAAAGTGAAGTCCACCGCAAGCGGCGCCTTCACTTTTAGGTATTAGTCGAGATCGTCCGCTTTCCACTTCGCCCGGTCGCTCTTCTCACCGTCCCCGCGGTGATTGGATTCATAGGCATTGTTCCCCGGATTTTCGACCTTGTTATCATCGTGTCGATGGTCATGATCATGGTCATGGTGATGATGGTGCTCATGGTCGTGGTCATGATCGTGATCTCGATCCTTGACGAACAATGCAAGACCGCCACGCTCGACTTCTGCGTAATGCCGTTCTGCCTCATCATCCGAATGTCCAACACGTTTTAACGTCTCGCGGAGCGGTGGTTCTTTAGAAAATTTTGATTTGACCTGATCAATCCAACTTGCACCCGATGCTTCGTCTGCCGCGTCATCTCGACCGACGACGGAAAAATCTGAATCGTGATGCCCCTGTTGTTTCAATTCCTCGATTTTTCGTTCCAGACTCGATTGATCCTGATAGATCCCAACAAACCGTTTCGCCATCACATGACACCTTCCTTTTTCATATGAATTCAAACACGCTCTATTTTTACCCTTGTTCGCTTGCCATCAAACGAGATTTCAGGAACGAAAAAACGGACCACTTCGAAAAGTAGTCCGTCAAAAACTTAGAGTTGTTGCGGTGAATCGACCAACGTGATCGTTCCTTCGTTTTTCTGAACGAATCGCTCGTAGACGAAATCATTCGCAAATAACAGAACAGCATTCTCCCAACGGTCATAAACGAGAACCGTCCGTGAATCCGTCAATTGTTTGACGGCAGCGACTTCAGCCGGCTTGATCCATTTCGCGACTTGGAAGTTCGCAGCATCCTTCAAGATATCAACGCCATACTCGCCTTTGAGCCGGTGCTCGAAGACTTCGAATTGGAGTTGTCCGATCGCTCCGAGGATGATTTCGTTGTATTCCGTCTTGTAGACCTGGATCGCGCCTTCTTGCGCGAGCTGTTCGACACCTTTTTGGAACTGTTTCGACTTTAAGGCGTTTTTCGTATAGACCTTCAAGAAGAGTTCTGGTGCGAACGTTGGTAGTGCTTCATATTGTAATGATGGATCACCGTTCGTGATCGTATCACCGATTTGATAGTTGCCTGAATCGTACAATCCGATGACGTCTCCTGCGAACGCTTCATTGACCGTTTCCCGCTCATCCGCCATGAATTGTGTCGATTGAGATAACTTCATCTTCTTGCCTGTCCGTGTCAGGACGACGTCCATTCCACGATCAAATTTACCCGTACAAATACGGACGAACGCAATCCGGTCACGGTGGTTCGGGTTCATGTTCGCTTGAATCTTGAAGACGAAACCGCTGAAGAAGTCTTGTGCCGGCTCGACTTTCCCTTTGTTCGACTCGCGTGGTGTCGGTGAAGGAGACAAGTTCAAGTAATGTTCAAGAAGTGGTGTGACACCGAAATCGACGAGTGCTGATCCGAAGAAGACTGGAGTCAGTTCACCTTTTGCGATCAATTCTTCATCGTATTCGTTACCTGCGCCGTCGAGTAAGTCGACTTCATCCATCAACGTCTCATACATTTCCGAGTTGATTGTCGTCGCGAGTTCTTCGTTCGCGAGACCTTCCTCGCCGAGTTCGATCGACTTACGATCGTTCTTGAAACAATGGAATTGTCCTTTGACGCGGTCATAGACCCCTTCGAACTGTTGACCCGAACCAGCTGGCCACGTCACAGCAACCGACGGGATGCCGAGGACTTCTTCGAGTTCTTCCATCAATTCGAGCGGGTCACGTGCTTGACGGTCCATCTTGTTGATGAACGTAAAGATTGGAATTCCGCGCATCCGACAGACTTGGAACAGTTTCTTCGTTTGCGACTCGATTCCTTTCGCCGCATCGATGACCATGATCGCTGAGTCAACCGCTGTGAGGATCCGGTACGTATCTTCACCGAAGTCCGAGTGACCCGGTGTATCCATGATCGAGACGATCTTTTTGTTGTATTCGAATTGCATGACCGAAGACGTAACGGAGATTCCGCGTTGTTTTTCGATTTCCATCCAGTCCGATTTCGCAAATTTCGAGTTTTTCCGTGCCTTGACAGAACCTGCCTCACGGATTGCGCCTCCATGCAGGAGGAATTTTTCAGTTAATGTCGTCTTACCCGCATCCGGGTGGGAAATGATGCCGAAAATCCGACGCTTTTCGACTTCCGTTTGTAGAATGTTTGTCATGTATGGTAGTTCCTTTCACCGATATATTCAAAAGTCCGATCAATCTTTTTCGCAACTAGTCTATCATACCGAATTTTCAAGGTCTCGTCCATTTCACTTCATTGACTTAATTTTCAGATTAAATGTTGACAATTCATCACGATCTTCTTTACGATGACTAGGAAGTTCACTATTACAGAAGGAGGAGACGTACAATGGTATTCCATCAAGCCCGGACATCTGTCCACACTGTCTTTGTATCGGCTACAACTGTACGTCACCCAATCGTTTAATTTTTAATTAAGCAGGGTGTGCGTATGCGTATACGTACATGCTGCCCTCTTATATTAGGACGGGTATGCCCATATTTGTGCGTATCCGTCTTTTCTATTGTCTAAAAACGGAATATAAGGGGTTTTTACTATGTTTAACGCACTCAAACAGCTTGATCGCAACATCTGGATCCGGTTCGTCGGGGAAACGATCACGGGGATCATGATGTTCATGATTGCACCATTTTTAGTTCTTTATTATGCGGATCGACTCGATTCCTACTTCTTGGTCGGTGTCATCATGGCGACCGGACCGATCATGTCGCTCGTCGGCGCCGTTCTCGGTGGTCACTTCGCCGATAAATTCGGTCGAAAACCACTGATGGTCCTCTCGATCATCGGTGACGTCATTGCTTTAATCGGTTTTTCGTTCGCTGATTCATTCGGACCGCTTCTCGCGTTGAACGCGCTACTCGGTTTATCCAGTTCACTGTTCCATCCAGCAGCAAGCGCGATGGTCGCTGACGTCACACCACCAGAACGCCTGAACGAATCGTTCGGTCTGCTCCGGATGGGGCATAACGTCGGGGCCGCATTCGGTCCACTTCTCGGAAGTGCCGTCCTGTTCGTTGACCGTTCACTCATCTTCTACTCTGCCGCTTTCGTCTTTTTCCTGTACGGACTCGTTCTCTACTTCTTCATCGAAGAAACGAAACCGGAGTATATCGAAAAGACGGACGAAGTCAAAGTATCACCGCTCACTGTATTGCGGAAGGATCATGTCTTTTTAATCTTCATCGGGGCGGGTGTCTTCATCTCGATGGGATTTGCCCTCGTCGAGAGTATGTTACCGGTCTTCTTGAAGGAAGCACTACCGGGATTACCAACGAAACAAAATCCGTTCCCTTATCTGATGGCTCTGAACGGAATCATGGTCGTCTTGTTCCAGTTCCCGATTGCTGCTCGCTTGTCCGGCAAAGCATTCGGAAAAGTCATGTTGCTCGGGGCATCGATTTTCGGCATCGGTATGATTTTCCTCGCGTTCGTGCCGTCCTACCTGTTCTCACTCGGAACGAGTTATGTCGTGCTCGTAACGGTATTGCTTGCGACTTATGCGTTCTATACGCTTGGTGAGATGATCATGTCACCTGTCCAGATGACGTTCATCGCTTTGATCGCCCCAGAACACCTCCGCGGAACGTACAATGGTGCTGCGAGTCTCCAGTGGTTGATTGGCGGCGTCACCGCACCGCTTCTCGGATCGTTGTTCCTCGATTCAGGAAAAGGTGACTTTGCCCTAGCATTTATCGGACTGCTCTGTTGTGTGTCGGGTGGCGTCTATCTTGCACTCGACCGTTCGATTCAGCGCGCGAAACGATTAACGAAATCTGCTTAAAGCTAAAAAAGCGATGTGTAGCGCCCCGACTTCAGTCAGAGCGTTACACGTCGCTTTTCTCGTTAAGATGGTAATTGATTTGCCGCTACGAACGGACCGAACAGGACCGGTAACGGATCGAGTCGTTGCTGAATTTCATCAATGAAATTCGTCGATCCACTGACGAAGACGATCGGATCATTTGCTGTAATCATCGTCAGGAACTCGTGCATCTGTAGCTCCCAGCCAGTTTGCTGGATTTGATGAAGGACCATTCCTTTCGTCGTCAGGGATACGACATTCGCTAGCATCTGCTCTGCTAGTGTTTCAGCTGAAATGTGAAGTAACGTCGTCTTTCGACCACTAAGGAGTGCATGCCGAGCTTCGTCGATGACGGCTCCAAGATGATGCTCTTCTGCAATCAACAAAATATCTTGTTGACGCCAGTTTTCAGCATGACGGTATTTACAAAAATGCCGACACGTATCGACGAGTTGATGGTGAACAATTGCCCATGCTTGAAGTAAAGGTGCATCTTCTTTAAGGTCATATTCGATTTGAATAGCTTGAAGAATTTCACGACTGATGATGTCCGGGTACGTCAACAGAAACGATTTCGTCTGATCGATTTCATTCAGTAAAATCAATTTAAACAGTTCACTCGATTCATGCTGGTTTGTAATCTGATTCAATAATTGACTCAGGCGTAAAATCCGTAAGGCACGAGTTCCGTCCTGAGCCCCCGCTTCTCGAAGCGCGCGCAATTCTTCTTCGTACGTCGCCTCGAGCGAGTCATAGAAGCGCGTCGCGATCCGCAATCCCTTTTGCTCCATCGATGGACCGAGCTGTTGCAAAAGGTGTAATGCCTGATCGAAATGCATAATTTAACCTACCTTTCACCGTCCATTATGCGTGAATCCACTCTCAAAAACAATCTCTAAAATGCATCTTATTTTTTGCACATTGAAAGTTGTAAATGCTTGCGTCCCCCCCTAGTATGTGTGTTAAGTAGGTGATGAAAATGCGCATGACACGTTATACGGATTACGCGATTCGGTCCCTGCTGTTCGCAGCAGCTCATCCCGATCGTTTAGTCCGAATCCAGGAAGTAGCGGATTGTTACGACATTTCTAAGAATCATTTGATGAAAGTAGTCTATCGTTTAGGACAGAGTGGTCTGATTGAATCTGTCCGTGGTCGTGGAGGTGGTTTTCGATTAGCGAGCCCTCCGGATGCAATTCATATCGGTGACGTCGTACAACTGTTTGAACCAACCGTTCATTTTCTCGATCCGCAAGAAGGCATTCACGAGATTCCTTCGCTCAATCCAGCACGTGATGCTTTCGATGATGCCATTGCGGCGTTCCATCAAGTACTCAATGGTTACACAGTACATGATTTGCTACATCCGACAGCTGAAACTCATCCACAAATACTTGAAATGATTCCGAACCGCGATTGAGCGGGTTCGGAATCTTTTTTTATTCCGTCCTCGCTCAATTGCGATTTCTCAAAACGCTCGTGGTATACTTATATAAGAAAGGAGGGGTACAGATGAACCCTCAAGAAGAACTCCATCTCTTATATCTTCGTTTAAAGGAAGAAGAACCCTCCGTTGCACGCGGTGAGGCCTTATGGGCCATCTTTGAGGAAACAGCTGATGATTCACTCCGCTTCCTCTCCTTATGGACATTTTCACAAAATCAATTTGATTTAGGACACTTCCGATCGTTTCTTGTGTCCTTCACGCTCTTGATGGAATGGATCCGAAAAGATGAGATGACACTGACTCCAAAACAAGAACTTGATTTGTACTGGAACTACAAGTCCTACTTGATCTATATGGCAGAACAAGAAGACGTGACGGTCTCGCTTCTCGAAGAAGATCTCGATCGCTTCATCGATTTCTGTGACGCGCATGGCTTTATTCGGACGCGCGACTATATCAGCTTCATGGTCTACAGCAAACTCGGTGACGAGGAACAAGCCGATCATTATCTATCGGAATGGGTTGACGCGCCAAGTGACGAACTTAGTGATTGCCCATCCTGCGAAGCATTTAGCCGGATGACGTATGCGATCGAACGTGGCTTCGAAGATCGTGCCTTGTTACTTTATGCAGCACTTCGGCATGAACGGGGTTGTTCACGGATGCCGGATCAGGCACATCCATACATCCTACCGTTGTTCCTTAGTCGCAAAAAAGAACGCTTCGATTGGAGTGAACGCTTGATCGAAGAAGTTAAACGTGGCGAAACCTTGTTCACAGGTGGCGACGAGCCGTACCACCTATATGCGAAGATGTATTACGATACGAACTATACCTGGTCGATGGAAGAGAAAAAACAATTGATTCCATTCTTGACTGATCGTGGGTATCTTCAGTTCTTACTCGCTCACTATGCGTTCGCCCATCGTCAATCTCTTGGTGAGGAAGCGTCGTATCTCGCAGCGCTTCGGACGAATCTCTATGAGATCGCACAATCTCTCGATCGCCGGATCGAAGGTGTCTTCTACTTGAACCTCGTCGAACGTGAACTGAAACGGATCACTCAGTTCGTTGCCTGAATCTAATTCGTAAAGGAAGTGTCTTCATGTTAGATCATGTCCAGCTCGCTATGCCGAAAAACGAAGAAGATCGCGCCCGTGCATTTTATGCCGGGCTTTTACATATGAAGGAAGTCGAAAAACCGACTGGTGTTCAAGCCAGTGGTGGTGTCTGGTTCGAAGAACATGGTGCAGCACTTCATCTCGGCATCGAGGATCCCTTCTCCCCTGCTAAAAAAGCGCATCCTGGATTAACCGTCGCTGCGTTCGAAGCCTTGAGCGATTCTCTTCAAGCTGCCGGTTATCCGGTTGAGCATGACACACGCCTTGCGCCACGTCGTCGTTTCTTCACAACCGATCCATTCGGTAATCGTTTAGAGATCATCGCTGCCCACCTGCCGACGTTAACGCCAAAGAAGTTGACGGATGGTTCTCATGTCCGCTTAATCGCACCCGCTTCTAGCCTCTCAACGGTCGAGATGAAGATCATCGATGGTGCGATCCAAACGCTCGAATCGCTCGGATTACGTGTCTCGATCAGTCAACATGCGCGTGCCGTCAATCCGTTCGGTTCCAGTGATCCTGAGTTACGCGTCGCAGACCTCCATGCCGCGTTCGCTGATCCGAGTGTTGATGCGATTCTGTGCGTTCGCGGTGGGTTCAGTACGAATGAACTTGTCGACTTACTTGACTACGAATTGATTCGGACACATCCGAAAATCCTTTGTGGCTTCTCCGATATCACAGCACTCAGTCACGCCATTCTAACGAATACCGGCTTAGTGACGTACTCGGGACCAATGTTACGGGCTTTCCGTGATCGCGACGCCTATACGATCGATTACTTCAAGCAAGTGTTGTTTGGAACGGATCCCGTTACGATCAAGCCTTCGGTGCATTGGCGTGATACCGATCGCGGACACGTCATTACGTTACCAAACAAAGGACCGATTCTTTTATCCAATGGGCAAGCAAGCGGTCGACTGCTCGGTGGGAATCTTTGTACGTTAAATCTCCTGCAAGGCACACCGCACTTCCCTGATTTACGGGATACGATTTTATTCCTTGAAGATGATTACGAAGTCCATCCAGCGACGTTCGCCCGTGATTTCGCCTCTTTGATGGCACAACCAGGTGCGGAAACGATTCGTGGGATCGTCTTTGGACGCTTCCAACTCACAACGAAGATGACGGAAGAGCATCTGCGATATCTGATCTCACTCTATCCATTCCTAGAGCACGTACCGGTTCTTGCGAATGTCGACTTCGGACATACGAGTCCTTTGTTCACGTTCCCGATTGGTGGTCAGGTGGAACTGCATGACGAGGTCATCCGACTTCATATTTCTTGAATATCAAAAGAAGGAGACGCGGCAATCCGCATCTCCTTCTTTTTTAATAGTCGAGCAATCTCGAAGCGTCGATTTGACGTTTCGACCCATCCGCGAACATCTCAAGTGTCGCAAAAATCTGGTCATTTGCCCATTCATAGTGAAGTAACGTGAAGTCTTCGAGTGTCGAAACCGTCTTGAACGTTTTCCCGACCGTAAACGCACGCTTCCGGCTCGCATCTTCTGCCGGAACGGTGACGAAGATGACCGTGATCTCTTCACCCTTCGTATCATAATAGAATTCAACGATCCGACCGTCCGCTGTTTCAGGTAAAACACCTTTACGGGGCTGTCCGGTCTCGTCCAATTGTACGTATGGTTGCAGCATTCTTTCGCCTCACTTTCTCCGTCATTCATCATAGCACGTCCACCTGATTTATGCTAATCTATATTTGATGTGAAAGGGGGATGAGTCGCGCATGGAATGGTTCATGAACGGGATTCTGCTCTGGGGCTTTATCATGATCACACTCATGGCAATTGGCGGGTTTTTCATGTTCCGGAAGTTCCTCAAGAAGTTACCGAAAGAAGACGGTAAATCGATGATGGACTGGGAAGATGAGTACATCGACCAAACACGACACCTTTGGACGGATGAGACGATGGAATTGTTGAACGCTCTCGTCATGCCGGTTCCATCGGCATTTCGTGATGTCGCACGCCGCAAGATTGCCGGGCGGATCGGACAGTTCGCACTTGAAGAACGGGCGACAGAGATGACATCCGAACTGGTCGTCAAAGGATATATTTCTGCGACACCGAAACGCGATCATAAATTCTTGAAAAAAGCACTAACGGAGCACGCCATCGACTGGCGAGACTACGCATTATACTTCCAAAATTGAAGGATGCACGAAAAACCGCCGAAGTCGCCTTCAGCGGTTTTTTTAGTGAGGTAAGTGCGCGACCGGCACGGTGCCCGACTTGACTCGTTTGTATTTCAAATACATCGCGAAGCGCCAAGGGACGATCATTCCAAAAGCGACGAGATAAAAAATGCCGCCCGTTTCGAAAATGTCAATCTGCCCGCCGATGAAGAACTTCGCAACCGTCCGAATGAATAAGATACCGAATAAGACGATGAAAAATGCTTTCGAACGTTGCAAATAAATCTGCCCTTCTGCTTCATAAAAATTGGATGTCTTGATCAAAAAGATGCTGAAGATGGCTCCAATGAGCAATGCTTCTGCCACTTCCGTCCATGTCAGACGGGATGCTGGGTATAAAAACTGTAGCATCCCCGTCGACATCGCAAAGGGCGGGATCAAGATTTTTTTAGCATTCGTCGGTTTTGCTGATGCCTTCACACGAATGAAGCTGATCAGCAATCCCATGACGAGCGCTACCCCAGTTGATATCCAAATCATCCGATCACTTCCTTGATTAAAATCCAGTGAATCCGACGATGTCACTCATCCATGCTGCGAATTTACTCAAGCCATCAAAATACAGCATGACTCCGAACACCATCATCAAGGCTCCCCCGAATTTCGTTAATTTCAGACTATACTGCACGAACAAGCGCGAACGACCGACGAAGAACGCCATCAATAAGAACGGAATCGAGAAGCCAAGGACATACGCGAGCATGTAGAACATGCCTTGACTCGGATTGGTCGCAGCTAATCCGATGACTCCTGCGAGAATCGGACCTGTACACGGTGTCCAACCGGCTGCAAAACCGATTCCGACGAGTACCGTCCCGACGTATCCTCCTTTTCGTTCCCCGAGATTCAGTTTCTTTTCACGCATCAAGAATGTTGGTTGCCATAATCCGACGAGAACAATCCCAAACACGAAGATGACGAGTGCCCCAACCATCCGTAACGTATCGCGATATGTGATAAAAACATCTGCGAATAACGATGTCGATAAACCGAGCACAACGAACACCATCGCAAAACCAACGAGGAACGCTAACGTATGAAACAAGGATCGCTTTTCTCGTACGCCCCGTTCTTTTAAATCCGTTACCGACACGCCTGTGATGTATGAGAGAAACACAGGATACAGTGGTAGCGTACATGGAGAGACGAAAGATAATAATCCTGCTCCAAACGCTAACCATAATGAGAGCTCCATATGAGCATCCCCTTTCTTTACTACTATAGAAGAAGTTCCTCCTCTATTTTGCCAAACTCCTCTGCATTTAGCACCTATTATCTCACAGAAAGTTGCAAAAGATTCGTGTCCGCCAAAATTACAAAAAAATTACATTTCATCGATTTTACTGAAATCTCATTGCACCTCGTAAATGGACTTGCTAGAATATGGATACGACACCAATGTAAGGGAGACTGCTATGACGACACAACAACTATTGACGTTAGCCATCGAAGCCAAACGTAGCGAACTATATCATCAAGCTGACCAGTCCAGCTTCACCTCCCCGCGTGTTCTACAACTTAGCCATGAACTTGATGTTCTGCTTTTAGAATATTCACGGACAGTCCAAAACTACACCATTCACGGTTCGAACGAACCGCTCTTATCTTAATGCACGATTTGGTCAGCATTCGAGTGTGAATGCTGACTTTTTTATGGCTTCTTATTTCTGATGAGGTGCTTGACGTCCGCTCTTACACTCATTGCTAGTTCTCGTTCCCTCTATATACCTGACGATCTCCCTCAACTATACGTACATGAGGTCGAGCCGCTTGAATATGTCTCATTGAAGCGCGGTCGATTCACGATGCATTACTTGTATACGATCGAAGGTGCCGATCAGTGGGAGTTCATGATTTATCTACAGCGTTATATGGAAGAAGGAGATGTCCTCGAGCTGCTCTATATCGAAAATCAAAATGACAGCATGCATGACCATCTACCGTCCACTCCGCTACTAGAGCCAATCGAAATCAATATTCGCCAGCGAACGTACCAAACGATTCACGGCACGTTTCAGCTCTCCGCTAACGATTGGATGCAGGAATTGTATCATCGTTCTTACCTGACAGCGTTCGGCGTGACGACGATCGTCAAGTATTGATCTACGTATCATCCGTTTCACTTTTTCATCATCAGACGATAGAAGGATTCAACACTTTCTATCTTTAAGGCTTTTTTCTGTTGAATTGTGCGAATTTTTTATATTCAGTAAGCCAAAATACCTATAAACGTCCGTTTCTCATAATCAGTATGTCCTATCGATGACAAAAACCGTCCTTTTGCAATCTTGTTGTCACAAAAGCTCGGTTTGTAACTCGAATGACATTGACCTGTAAACGCACAGGTCAGATTTGCCGTGTAAAGTAGGAACAGTAAACACAGCATATGTCAGGAGGACATCAATAATGAAAAAAGCAGTTTTCGCTGCCGGTCTTGCAGCAACAGCTCTATCAGTAGGATTTGCCCAAGAGACAGAGGCTGCCTCAGAAACGGTAACAGTAAATACACCAGTACTCAACGTACGCACAGCACCTACAACTGCATCAGCAGACGTAGGCAATGTATATAAAGGTCAAACATTAAATGTCGAAGGACGTTCTGGCGCATGGATCAAAACAACAGTTAACGGTCAAAAACGTTATGTCCATGGTGCGTATACGTCTGCAGCAGGCTCATTCGACTTTAAAAAAGCGACAGTTACTACGGCAGTACTAAACGTCCGCACACAACCAACGACAAGCTCGAAAGATGTCGGTAACCTCTACAAAGGCGAAAAAGTCAACGTAGAAGGTAAAGTTGGTGCATGGATCAAAACAACAATCGATGGTAAAACGCGCTACGTACACAGCGACTATACTTCACTCGCTGGCGTATCGAAAGCACCAGCAGCAAAAGCACAACCTGCTGCGAAGCCAGCACCAAAAGCAGCAGCTAAACCAGCTACTGCAACAAAACAATCAACACCTGCAAAATCAGGTACGAAAGTGACGATGAACGTCAGTGCTTACACGAACGACCCATCTAACAACGGTAGCCAACTCTACAACGGTCGTGCGTTGACAGCAAGCGGTTATGACGTTACAAATACGATCACGTACAATGGTATGCGTATCGTAGCAGCTTCTTCACAATACCCAATCGGTACACGTATGCACATCGAAGGCATTGGTGAAGCAATCGTACTCGACCGTGGTGGCGCAATCCAAGGTAACAAACTTGACCTTCTCGTTGGTTCACAACAAGAAGCACTCAACTGGGGACGCCAAAACGTTACAGTTACAGTCTACTAATCAAAACAAACAACCTGCCGGGCGAGATCGCCTGGCAGGCTTTTTTTGTCTATTTTTTTAAGAAACCGTGACATGACCGGATTGCAACTGATACATCTTCTTATACAGACCATCTTGTGCGATCAATTCTTGGTGATTTCCTTGCTCGATCACTTCCCCTTGATGCAATACAAGAATCAAATCTGCATCTTGAATTGTCGATAGACGGTGGGCAATAGCAATCGTCGTCCGCCCTTGACGCATCCGTTCAAGTGCGACTTGCACTTTCTCCTCTGTCTCCGTATCGATCGAACTCGTCGCTTCATCAAGGATCAGGATTTTCGGATCCCGCGCCATCGTGCGTGCGAAGGAGATTAACTGACGTTCCCCAGCTGAGAACGTCGCCCCCCGTTCCGCAACGGGACTGTCATATTGATGATCCAGTTGATTGATGAATCCGTCCGCTTGTACGAATTTAGCAGCTGCTTCGACACGATCAAAGGAAATCGAACTATCGAATAATCGAATGTTGTCCGCGACCGTTCCCGTGAACAAGAATGAATCCTGCAACACGAGTCCGACATGCTGTCGTAGTTCTTCTTCTGATAACTGCTCAAGCGGTTGACCATCGATCAAAATCCGACCCGATTGGTATGCGTAAAAGCGCATCAAGATATTGATGATTGAACTTTTTCCACTTCCCGTATGACCAACGAGGGCAATCGTCTGTCCTTTTTTCGCCTCGAACGAAATTCCTTTCAAGACATCTTTCTCTCCGTCATAACTAAAGCGCACGTCTTCAAAGACGATATGTCCTTCCGATACTCGTGCATCTCCTTCGAGTTGTTTCGTTGGTTCCGGCTCATCCGTATCGAGGACCTTGAACACACGGTCTGCTGAGACGACAGCTTGTTGGAACTCGGACAACCGTTGCATGATTTGCTGAACCGGTTGGAAAATCCGCTCCATGTAGCTGATGAAGGCATAGACGACACCGACTTGGACCGTTTGCGAGAACGATAGGACACCGAAATATGTTACGAGTGTTGCGATCGAAACCGCCAGTAACAATTCAATGATGGGTCGCAGTAACCAACTATCGAGCTTCAAGTTCTTATAACGTCCATTTTGGTGGGCGACGTTCGTCTCCTCGAACTCTGCCATTAAGCGTTTTTCTTGGCGGAATTGTTGGATGATTGCCATCCCGTTGATGGATTCGTTCAGTTGGGCATTGATTTTCGATAGTAAATCGCGGACTTCCGCGTAATACTTCGTCGAATACTTCCGGTAAATCCAAATGATGAAATAAAACAGCGGTAACAATAGTAACGCAATCGTCGCGAGTCGCGGCTCTAGCAGATAGAGGAAGATATATGTTCCAATCAACTGAACGCCGCTTTGCACGAATGTCGACAGGACACCGATGTAGAGCTCCTTGATCGCTTCCGTATCGTTCGTGATCCGGGACACGAGCACTCCAGCAGGCGTCCGGTCAAAATAGGCAAGCCGTAAGTGCATGACGTGCCGGAACACATCAATCCGTAAGCGTTGAATGACTTGCAAGGCAATCTTTTGGAATTCGAACGCCTGTAAGTAATCGACGATGATCCCTGTCGTATGCAGTAACAAGTACGCTGTAAACAAAAGTGCGACTTCCTGTACGGGATATGTACCCGGTGCGACGTATTCATCAATGAAAATCTTGACGAGATACGGTCCCCCGAGTTTTGCCGCTGTCGTAATGAACAGCAGGATGAAGGCGATGCTGACCTGCTTTTTGAACGGTTTGACGAAATCAAGTAATCGTTTCAGGACGGCTTTTTCATTGATATCATGATTCATTAGAACGCCCTCCTTGTTCGACGAGTGATTCTAGTTGCTGACGATCGTACGTCTCTTTATACCAACCGTCATGAGCGAGTAACTGCTCATGTGTGCCTCGCTCGATGATCCGACCGTCTTCAAGGACGATGATCTCATCGGTATGTGACACAGCCGACAGGCGATGAGCAACGATGATTTGTGCCTGATCGTGATCCGCCGTGCGGAAGTGGTGGATGATCGCTTCCTCAGTTTTGGCATCAACCGCAGATAAGGCATCATCGAGCACTAAAATCGGACAGTCTGCTAGTAATGCCCGGGCAATCGAGATCCGTTGTTTTTGACCGCCGGATAACGTCACCCCACGCTCCCCGACCATCGTCGCATACCCTTCCTTAAATCCAAGAATATCATCATGAACCGCTGCGATCCGAGCTGCTTCCATGATGTCTTCCATTGATGCATCCGGTTTTGCAAAGGCAATATTATCAGCAATCGACGCGGAGAATAAGAAATGATCCTGTGGAACGATCGCCACTTGACGACGGACGGTGTCACGCGTCAATTGTTTGATGTCTCGTCCACCAATCGTGATGGCGCCTTGTTTGACGTCGTATTCGCGAGACAATAAGCGAACGAACGTCGATTTCCCAGCACCTGTCTTCCCGACGATTCCGAGCGATTTACCGGGCTTCAACGTCACATCGATGTCTTGTAAGACCGGTTGCGTATCATAGATGAAACGCTCAATCCCAACGTGGAGTTCAGGTGAGGAAACACTTGTTGCTGCTTCTTTCGCATCTTTAATTTCCGGTTCGATCGCAAGCATTCGCTCGATCCGATCGTAGGAAGCACGACCACGTTCGACAATGTTGAACAACCAACCGAAGGCAAGCATTGGCCATGTCAATAAACCAAGATATGTAGTGAATGAGACGATGTCACCAATTCGGATTTCACCTTGTTGTAACAGATATGCACCATATCCGACAGCGATGATGTACGATAGACCGACTAATCCAAAAATCGTCGGATCAAATAATGCATCGATTTTTGCGACACGACGGTTCTTTTGGACGACGTCATCCGATAGATCCGTAAACGTCTGCACGTCAGATTCCACTTCCCCTGTTGCTTTTAAGACGCGGACACCACTAATACTTTCCGCGACCTTGTCATTCAAATCGGAGAATGCTTCCTGCGCGTCGTGAAAACGCGAATGTAACATTTTCCCGTAGCGTGACGTCAAGTAGACCATCAGCGGCATCGGTAGAAGTGATACGAGCGTCAATTTCCAACTGATCGTCGTGACCATCGTGATGATGACAAAGCTCCCCATCGTCACCGAGTCGACGAGCGTGAGAATACCGGCACCTGCTGTCATCGATACCGCCTGTACGTCGTTCGTCGCATGCGCCATCAAGTCCCCGCTCCGATATTTCTTATAGAACGATTGATCCAAATCTGAAAAATGTCCATACAGTTGGCTGCGCAATAATCGACCGAGACGAATCGATGCTCCAAAGATATAAAAGCGCCAAAAATAACGAATGATATATGTCGCGACCCCGATGAGCAACAACGTACCTGCGAGACGAATCAAATCATCTTTCGTCAAGCTTCCCTCACTCAGACCGTTGACCGTCGTCCCGATGATTTTTGGCGGAATCAACTCTAACGCCGCTACAAAAATCAAACTGACGACCCCAAGACTATACGCTTTCCATTCTCGCCGGAAAAACCAACCGAGTTTCCTGAAGACTCCCATTCAAGTCTCCCCCCTTTTTTAAATCCTATGATTATTTGAAATAGTCTCACATTTTAGATTAGTTCTCTTTCTAAAAAATAGCAAATAAAAAGGAGACCATTTAGTCCCCTTTCGTACAGCTTATTTTTTAGGTGATTTCATTGAACCACTCATTGAACGCATCACTTGGTTGACTTTCTTTTGTGATGGCTTTTGACCCATTTGCATCATCAATGTCTTAATCATATCTTCGTTGATTGGTGGGTTTTGCTCCAAGTAGTTCATCATGTATCGACGAGCGATATAGAAACCAAGGGCGACACCTGCTACCAAGCAAAGAAGGGCAATTAAAATCCAAATCCATGTAGCCAAGTTGCTTCCTCCTCTAACTTAAAACGTCGCTTTTTACTATACTATAATTCCAATTGTTTGCATAGATGATAATAGATGAAAAACGAGCCCGACGTAAGATCGGACCCGTTTTTCCGGAAAAGATTATCCGAGTTGTTTGACTGTCGCTAAAACGTTCTCAACAGACATGCCGTATTCTTTCAAGAGGAAGTCTCCAGGCGCAGATGCACCGAAACGATCGATTCCGATGACTTGTCCTTCTGTTCCTACATATTTGTACCAACCGAGCGAAGCGCCTGCTTCGATCGCAACACGTTTCGTGATGTGTTTTGGAAGAACTGATTCTTTATACTCTGCTGACTGTGCTTCGAATACTTCCCATGATGGAAGCGAAACGACAGCTGCTGATTCACCAAGTTCTTTTTGTGCTTCGACAAGAAGGTGCACTTCTGAACCCGTACCGAGCAAGAGCGTATCAGCTTTCGTGACGTCACCAGCGATGACATAACCACCTTTTTCAGCGCCCTCTGTCGTCGTGCCTTCAAGTTCAGGAAGACCTTGACGTGTCAAGACGAGAAGTGTTGGTTTGTCTTTCGCTTGAACCGCTGTTTTCCATGCTGCGATCGTCTCTTTTCCGTCTGCTGGACGGTAGATCGTGACGTTCGGCATTGCACGGAAGCTCATCAAGTGCTCGACTGGCTCGTGTGTTGGACCATCTTCCCCGACAGCGATCGAGTCGTGCGTCAAGACGAAGATTGATGGAAGCCCCATTAATGCTGCTAAACGAACAGCTGGACGGAGGTAATCCGAGAAGACGAAGAATGTCGCACCGTAAGGAATGACGCCGCCGTGAAGTGCCATACCGTTGACAGCCGCAGCCATTGCGAATTCACGTACACCGAACCAGATGTTACGACCGCTTGGGTCGATATCGAAGTCTGCTTCGCCTTTGAGCATCGTGTTGTTCGATCCTGCAAGGTCAGCTGAACCACCGAACAATGTCGGAACGTTCTTCGCAAGACCGTTCAAGACTTCACCACTCGTTTGACGTGTCGCTTTTTTCGATGACAAGTCGTACGTCGGAAGATCTGCTTCCCAGTTGCTTGGCAATTCGTTTGCGATCGCGCGAACGAGTTCCGCATGCAATTCTGGATGAGCTGCTTCGTATTGTTTCATCGTTTCGTTCCATGCGTCTTCCGCAGAAGCACCACGTTGGACGATCCGCTCGTCGAACAATGATTTGACTTCTTCAGGGACGTAGAACTCTTCGTGATCCCAAATGTAGCTAGCTTTCGTCAATTTGATTTCCGCTTCACCGAGTGGTGCACCGTGAGAAGCCGATTTCCCTGATTTGTTCGGTGAACCGAAGCCGATGACTGTCTTGACTTCGATCAATGTTGGTTTTGTCGTCTCTGCTTGCGCCGCCGCGATTGCTTTCGAAATCGAATCGATATCCGTTCCGTCTTCTACGCGAATGACTTGCCAGTTGTACGCTTCGAAGCGCTTCTGGACGTTTTCAGAGAATGATTTATCGAGATCGCCATCAAGTGAGATATCGTTTGAATCATACAATACGACCAATTTACCAAGACCAAGGTGACCTGCGAGTGAAGCCGCTTCAGCTGAGACACCTTCCATTAAGTCTCCATCTCCACAAATTCCGTATGTGAAGTGATCGACGACGTTGAGATCGTCACGGTTGTATTTTGCTTCAAGATGACGTTCTGCCATCGCCATACCAACTGCCATTGCAATCCCTTGACCAAGTGGACCTGTCGTCGCATCTACACCAGCCGTGTGACGGTATTCCGGGTGACCTGGTGTTTTTGATCCCCATTGACGGAATGATTTAAGATCATCCATTGATAGATCATATCCCGATAGGTGGAGGAGTGAGTAGAGAAGCATCGAACCGTGTCCGGCTGAAAGTACAAAACGGTCGCGGTTGAACCATTCTGGATTTTTAGGGTTGTGGTTCATATGATCCGCCCAAAGCGAGAATGCCATCGGCGCTGCTCCCATTGGCATACCTGGGTGACCCGAGTTCGCCTTTTGTACGGCATCAATCGATAAGGTACGAATCGTATTAATTGCTAATTGTTCTACTGTCGTCATGTTCGTCAAAACAATCATCCTCTCTCTTTTTCACAAATTCCTACTCATTTTAGCACACTCTTAAATGTGATACAACTTTTCTAAATAGTATGTCACATTAAAATGAATGCGCTATCTATAGCCGTTCTATCGACTCATACAGGATGCATGAATTGATGAAAGATCGTTATTAAGATGTATTGCTATCGTGCAATGTTTCCTCATCTAACAGCGCTAAACAAAAAAGAGGTCCGCTTAACGCGAACCTCTTTCTTCTATAGAAGAAACAAACGATTATTGTTTATTCCGTTCTTCTTCTTGTGCTTGTTTTAATTTCTCTGGTGTTACGTCCGTACCTTCTTCATCAACAATCTTCATGCCCATGAGTTGGTTTTTGAACGATCCACGGAATGCTGCGAGATACGCTGCACGTAACTCTTTTTGCTCTGCCGCTTCTGCTTCTGATAACGGCTCGACTTTTGATTTATTCGCTAATGCGTTGATTCGATCTAATTGTTCTTGTGATAACATGGAATCCCTCTTTCTGTACGACTCAAACTTGAGTAGTTCAATTGTATTCTTACTGTAAAAGAGCTTACTAAAAAAAGCAAGTTAACCGCGTCAGTCGACGGGTTACTTGCTTCTCATTCCGGGCTAGGCGTCAATTCGCGGTATTCAAGGTATCGACGATTGACCGTTGCCTTTGAAATATCATGTCCCATCCCGCGAAGCGTAATGGCGATATCTGAAAACGTCAGTCCGAGCTCTCGAAGACGTACGATTTCTTCGATCGGTACGTCCTTTCGGCTACGCCCGGCGTTCTCTCCTTGGCGATTCAGATTTCGTTCCGGGCGAAAGCCTTGTTCGACCGCTCGCCGCATGCCGCGCGCGATTTTTGCATTATGCAGTTTACGTTGATATTCTTCCACGAGTGAGACGATCTCAAGGACCATCGCTTCTGCATCAGCAAGTTGGTATTCTCCATCGGAATCAAGTGTCATCAACCGAACACCGTGCTTCTTAAACGTGTGCAAAATAGCGATTTTCGCATTCCCTCGACCAATCCGTGTGTCATCCGTTACGAGGACCGCATCTACCGCATCACGTGTCACATGATCAAGAACCGTCAGCATCCCTTCCCGATCGACGTCATATCCACTCTCTTTTTCAGAGACGACATCCACGACATCAAAACCCTTTTGAGACGCGACCTTCGAAAGTTCCATCCGTTGGCGTTCAATCGAACTATCTTGTGCTTCTTTTTCGGTCGACACCCGACAATAAATCACGACCTTCATCGTACCTCACATCCCTGTTCGTTCTTTCACAACTTTTCCATTTTGTCATTGTTGTGCGATTGGTACAACGATTTTGCTTTTTGAGATGACGTGTTTTGTCTCGACATCATTATTTTTAATCAACCAGTTGACGTATTCTTCATCTGACATCGAACCGTCATTGTAGACTTCAGCGATTTGTTCAACTGTAGCGTTCTCATCGACCGTAACGGAAGCAGTCATTAGTTGCGCCACTTTTTCATCCGGGCGCGGTGTGAGTAAAAAGATCACGAAGGCAATACTTAATGCATAGAAGAGAATTGAAAAAGCATGAGTACGAATCGTATGAATCATCATGAATCCCTCCAAATATGAAATGAATGAGTTAGAATAAACGTTCGCGGAACAATTGTTCGCATAACTCATAATAAACACAGAACCCGTGTTCGGTCAACACAAAATGTCGAACAATTGTTTGTACGCTCATTTGTTCTATGTTATAGTGAATCTAGAAACATATATTCTTACATTTCAAACTTCAATCCAGAAAGAGGTGGCAATTCGTATGCGGAAAATGTCTAAGCGCCAACAAGAGATTCTCGACTACATCGTCTCTGAAGTGAAACTGAAGGGGTATCCACCATCAGTTCGTGAAATCGGAGAAGCAGTCGGACTCGCGTCTAGCTCGACGGTACACGGTCATTTGGATCGACTCGAGAAACGGGGAATGATTCGCCGTGACCCGACGAAACCACGTGCGATTGAGATATTGCTTGATAAGCCTGAAGAAATCACGGAAGCCATCGTCCATGTTCCCGTCATCGGGAAAGTCACAGCAGGTCTTCCGATTACAGCGATTGAAAACATCGAAGAACAGTTCCCACTCCCTGCACATTATGTAGGGAACGAGACGGTCTTCATGTTGACGATCGATGGTGAATCGATGATTAACGCAGGTATTCTTGACGGCGATCGTGTCATCGTGCGCCAACAAAACACAGCAGAAAACGGAGAAATCGTCGTAGCTATGACCGAAGATAGCGAAGCGACGGTGAAACGGTTCTTCTTAGAAGATCAACAGGTACGTCTACAACCAGAAAATGACTCGATGGATCCGATGTATTTCGATAATGTCTCCATTCTTGGTAAGGTAATCGGCGTGTATCGGACGATTCATTGACGGAGGGACCAGTTACGACTGGTCTTTTTTCATGCCATCAGGAAATGTACATGATACCGTCAATACCGTCGCACTGACGGGTTACGTTGCGTATTCGGTCGCAACGCAACAAACCGATTGGTTACCGACTGCCATCGGTATCGCTGTCGGTACCCTTTGGTTGTCACCCGACCTCGATTTAAAGTCAGAACCGTATTATCGCTTTGGACCATTTCGAGTTCTTTGGATGCCGTATGTCAAGATCATGCCTCACCGATCGATCTGGTCGCATGGACTGATCATCGGAGACATCATTCGGCTTCTTTATAGTGCTGCGATTCTGATTCCCCTACTATTTATAAGTCTATATTTTCAGGTTCTTGATTCTGCTACGATTGATTCGTGGTTTGCTTCCTTGCCTGCATTCATCGTTGGCATCATGGTGGCGAGTACGATTCATATCCTACTAGATTATTCCAGCAGTTGGTTTCGACCTAAAAAAAGAAAAAAACGTCGTCGGTAACACCTCTTTTGCTTGCTTGCAGGCAGGAAGAGGTGTTTTCTTATCCACTTTTTCGTATCTTTAAACATCAAAATAAAAAATTTCCATTCCTATATTTCAATTATATGTATTGAAAACGTTCTCAAATCGGAGTAATTTAAAGTAGAAAGGCCATTATCTGCTTTAATCCAAAGGGAGGGTTTTTGCATGAATAACTTTGTACTAGAAATGATCGGTACGATGATCCTCATCCTGCTCGGGGATGGAGTCGTCGCCGGTGTCGTCTTGAAAAAGACGAAATCGGAAAACAGCGGATGGATCGTCATCACGTTCGCTTGGGGTCTTGCCGTCATGACAGCAGCATTCGTCGCTGCTGAAAGCGGAGCACACTTGAACCCCGCATTGACGATTGCACTTGCTTTGAACTCTGACCTACCGTGGGCAGACGTTCCGATCTACATTGCCGGACAACTTGTCGGAGCTTTCATCGGCGCCATTCTCGTTTGGCTTCATTACATGAAACATTTTGAAGCGACTGATGATCAAGCCGCAAAACTCGGTGTGTTCGCAACAGGTCCAGCGATTCGTCATACGCCGTCGAACTTGATTTCTGAGATCATCGGGACATTCGTTCTCGTCTTCGGTATCTTGGCACTTGGTTTAACGACGTTCGGAGACGGCTTAAAACCACTCATCGTCGGTTTACTCGTCGTCGTCATCGGTCTCTCGCTCGGTGGTACAACAGGGTATGCCATCAACCCGGCTCGTGACCTTGGACCGCGTATCGCGCACGCTATCCTACCGATTCCGAATAAAGGTTCATCTGACTGGGGCTATTCATGGATTCCTGTCGTTGGTCCAATCATCGGTGGAGCGATTGCCGTGTTCATCTATCAATTGATCTACTAAGATCACGTCTCACTAACACATACCGCTCAAGGGGGATTTCGAAATGGAAAACAAGTATATCCTAGCACTCGACCAAGGTACGACAAGCTCACGTGCGATCATCTTCGATCACGATGGGAAAATCGTCAATTCGGCACAACGGGAATTCAAACAGTACTTCCCACAACCAGGCTGGGTCGAGCATGATGCAAACGAAATCTGGGGTTCGATTCTTGCCGTCATGGCCGAAGCACTCGGAACAGCAGATATCAAACCTGAGCAAATCGCCGGAATCGGCATTACGAACCAACGCGAAACGACGGTCGTCTGGAACAAAGAAACAGGTAAACCGGTCTATCACGCACTCGTTTGGCAATCGCGTCAAACGTCTGGTATCTGTGACGATTTAAAAGAACAAGGTTTGAACCAGAAGTTCCGCGATAAAACAGGACTTCTGATTGATGCCTACTTCTCTGGAACGAAAGTCAAATGGATCCTTGATAATGTCGAAGGTGCGCGGGAGCAAGCGGAAAACGGTGAATTGCTCTTCGGTACGATCGATACGTGGCTCGTTTGGAAACTGTCTGGTGGAAAAACGCACATCACGGACTACACGAACGCTTCACGAACATTGATGTATAACATCTACGAACAAAAATGGGATGAAGAGTTACTCGATATCCTCGGTGTTCCTGCTTCGATGTTGCCAGAGGTTCGTCAGTCGAGTGAAGTCTACGACAAAACGGTACCGTATCACTTCTTCGGTTACGAAGTGCCAATCGCTGGTATTGCGGGTGACCAACAAGCAGCACTCTTCGGTCAAACGTGCTTCGAAGCAGGTGAAGGGAAAAACACATACGGAACAGGTTGCTTCATGCTCATGAACACAGGTGAGAAAGCTGTTTCTTCTGATCATGGACTCTTGACGACGATCGCTTGGGGCGTCGATGGAAAAGTGGAATATGCGCTGGAAGGTTCGATTTTCGTCGCCGGTTCTGCGATCCAGTGGCTCCGTGATGGACTCCGGATGCTGAAAAATGCGAAAGATTCAGAAGGTTACGCAACGAAAGTTGACTCAACAGACGGTGTTTATGTCGTTCCTGCCTTCGTTGGTCTCGGTGCGCCGTACTGGGATTCAGATGTTCGTGGCGCAATCTTCGGGTTAACACGCGGAACAGATAAAGAGCATTTCGTTCGGGCAACGCTTGAATCACTCGCTTACCAAACACGCGACGTGTTAACAGCGATGGAACAAGATTCTGGGATCGAACTGAAGACACTCCGTGTCGACGGTGGTGCAGTAGCCAACAACTTCTTGATGCAGTTCCAATCGGACATTCTCGGCGTTCCTGTCGATCGTCCGCAAATTAACGAAACGACAGCACTCGGTGCAGCTTACCTTGCTGGATTAGCTGTTGGTTACTGGAAAGATAAAGCGGAAATCAAACAACAATGGAAGCTGGATCACCAGTTCAAACCAGAGATGAAAGAAGACGATCGTGAGCAACGCTATGCTGGATGGCAAAAAGCGGTGGAAGCGACAATGGTCTTCAAACCATCAAAATAAAACAATTGACCCGGTTCCTTTTGCAGAGGGACCGGGTTTTTGATATCCAAATAAAAAACCACTCTTCGCTTTATTGCAAAGAGAGCTCAGACTGTAGACAAAAGGGCTGACTCCAAAAAATGATGCGTTTTTTCACGCCCTTTCCTCAGGCGAGACACCAGTCAGTTTTCCTGCTTCATTCAAGCAGGAAAGCGGGTCTTATTTGTCTCTGACAGCGTAAATATGCGCTTGTTCCTGTAGGAGTGGCGTGTGACGCATCTTTTTTTATACTCGGAAGAAAGATCAGAGAAGCGTTTTGTTCACTCGACATCGCTTCCTAGGGAAAAACAAGCAAGAGCGACCCTGCAGCGAAGCGAAGCGGCGCGATGCTTGTCCCAGGAAAACGATTCGAAGCGAACAAAAAAGCGCAATCCTTCTCATTAGAGAACAATTGCACTTTGTCTTCAGTATCGAGGGCTTCACCAATTATTTACCGAACTCTTTTTTCAATCCGTCTTCAATCTCATCAACGGATTTCGACTGTCCGCTTAAGACTGCCGCTAAAAACGCACCTTCGACGAGTGGTGCGTCGATAAACCGAACCGTCCGTTCGCCACTATATAGTTCAAGGGCCAGTTCCGTGTTCATCGTCGCAGAACCGATATCCGTTAAAACGACTCCATCATCGTCCAGTGTATTTAGTGTTTCTTCGATTCGCGTCGCGTCCGTTCCAATGCTACCGTCCTCAAGACCTGCTGCTATTAAGACTGGCGTATCCGGTGCCATCTCTGCCAACAGTTCCTTTAGTCCAGTCGCAAGCTTTTCACTATGGGAAACGAGTACAAGATTAACCATGAAGCACCTCCGCGATTTCGCCAAGTAACAACGCACTTGATAGACTACCTGGGTCCTGGACGCCTTCCGTCGCTTCACCGAAATAAGACGCACGCCCTTTCGTTGCGATACGCGCTTTCGTATCAGCAAGCGCTTGATCGATTGCCGCTTTCAAATCCTCTTCTTGCGAGAGCGCCTCTTGGAACGGTGTCCAGATATCGACCATCGTCTTTTGACCGAATTCCGATTTCCCACGCGATTTGATGCCTTCCGTCGCTTCATGGAAAGCATCCGCGAGTTCTGCACCTTCGACTTCCGTTTTCCCTTTGAACGCACCAGCGAACTTAACGAATGCCGTGCCGTACAAAGGACCGGATGCCCCACCGACCGTCTTGATCAGCGTCATCCCGACCTCTTTCGACAAAGCTCCTAAGTCCTCATACTCGCCGTGTTCTTCTAACGTCTTTTGGACTGCTTGGAAGCCACGTGACATATTGATCCCGTGGTCCCCGTCACCGATTTCCCGGTCAAGGTCCGTCAATTCATCCTTGTGCTGTTCAATCTTTTCCGCTGCTTTGATGAGCGCGCTTCGTAACTGTTCCGTCGTCAACTTCATCTTTGTACACCCCGTTTATCTAAATTAGAATCCAATCGCTTTCGTTTCTGCATCGAGATACCCAAGCAGTTCATCATCCACTGGTAAAAGCGTGATTGAGAATCCGTGCATCTCGAGCGACGTCATATAGTTTCCAACGAACGAACGGGCAATCTCGTACCCATGTGCCTGAAGTTCTTCCGCGACGTATTTATACGTGATATACAGTTCGGATTCTGGTGTTCCACCCATCCCATTCACCATGACGGCAACTTTTTTGTCTGGTACCTCTTTCGTCAGACGATCGAGCAACTCTTTAACGATCGCATCAACGGAAGCGACCGCTTTTCGTTCAAGTCCTTTTTCACCATGGATCCCGATTCCGATTTCCATCTCGTCATCATGCAACTCAAAACCTGGCTTGCCACTCTCCGGCATGTAACATGGCGAGAGTGCCATTCCGATCGAACGAACGCCCTGGATGACTTTTTCTGCGACTGCCTTGACTTCACTCAGTGATTTTCCATCTGCAGCTGCAGCACCAGCAATCTTATGGACGAAGACGGTTCCCGCGACACCACGACGGTCTTCCTCTTTTTTGATAGCAATGTCATCATTGACAACGACCGTGTCGACTTCGATGTCCTCGAGTTCAGCGAGTTCCTTCGCCATATCGAAGTTCATGACATCACCCGAGTAGTTCTTGACGACGAGTAAGACACCTTTTCCACCATGGGCTGCCTTGATACCTTCGAGCACCATGTCCGGTGTCGGTGACGTAAAGACTTCCCCGCAAACAGCCGCAGCAAGCATACCGTCCCCCACGAATCCAGCGTGCGCTGGTTCATGCCCACTTCCCCCACCAGAAACGAGTCCGACTTTTCCATCAAGCGGCACTTTCCGTGCGACGACATTGACCCCTTCGACCTTTTTATACAAATCAGGGTGAGCTAGTACGAGTCCGTCGACCATGTCTGAAACGAACCGGTTTGAATCTTTCATTAATTTGTGCATGAAAAACGCTCCTTTACCTAACTGATTTTGCCGTACCACTTACTCTTTACCACCAAATCAAGTCGAATATGTCGAAAAAAATGATGAAAATATTGACCAGTTGGTGACGATATTCCGCATGAGTGCTATGCTCTTAAAAAAGAGGAGGAATCGAATGTCATCAGCCTTTCAAGCAGGCGTCCGTGCCTGTCTACCCACTGTCCTCGGATATATCGGCATCGGTTTTTCAGCTGGGATCGTCGGTCGTGCCTCCGGCTTATCCCCTCTTGAAGTCGGATTCATGTCCGTCTTCATCTATGCCGGCGCCGCTCAGTTCATCATCACGAGTCTCTTACTATTAAATGGTCCTGCTTCTGCCATCATTCTGACGACGTTCATCGTCAATCTCAGGCACTTGTTAATGAGTCTGACGCTTGCGCCACATGTCGAGACACGTCATCTCCGCGACCGCCTCGGTACCGGAACGCTACTGACGGATGAGTCGTTCGCTGTCGCGATGAACACTGCCCAAAAAGGGAAGCTCTCCCCGTCCTTCATGCATGGCTTGAATCTGACTGCTTACTTCAGCTGGATCGTCGCAACCGTTCTCGGCGCCCTTGTCGGCAGCTGGTTTCCTGATCCCGAGCGCTTCGGTCTCGATTTTGCCCTGACAGCGATGTTCATCGGCTTATTATACTTACAGTTTGAAGGGGAACGTTCCCGTATTGCCGTGAATAGTTGCCTCCTACTGATTGTCTTACTATTGCTTTACATAACCATGCGCTACTTTTCTCCAGAAGTCGCCGTTCTTTGCGCGACGCTCGGTGGTGCAAGTATAGGAGTCGTGATCACACGATGGAAATCCGCCCGGAATTAATCGCTCTTTTTTTAGCTTGTGGACTCGTCACTTGGATTCCACGCGTCTTACCGTTTCTCATCCTTCATGGACTAACGTTACCGCGCCTCGTAACAGAATGGCTCTCGTTCATTCCTGTCTGCCTGCTTGGTGCCCTCTTTTTTCAGAATCTCCTCATCGCTCAAGATGAGGCGTTTCCGACGGTTTCGACGCTTCATGTCTTCGCCGCCCTCCCGACCATGGCGGTCGCGATTTTCAGTAAAAGTTTATCCTGGACGGTCGTGATGGGTGTCGTCACGATGGCGTTTCTACGATTGTATCTGTAAGCAACTTATTCATCTTTAGCCTATTTCGATGTATCTCTTGTGTTATCATTATAATAGAAATAAATGGATAGTGAAGGAGGTCCTGATATGCCAAATAAGCAGTTCATACCCTATTTGATATTGCTGTGCGTCATTTTTATAATCGCGAGTCAAATGGATCTGCCTTATCTGCTAAAACAAGGATTGATTGTGTTGTACGTCATCGCCTATTTCGGCACGCTGATGGTTTCTCGCAAAATGAAAGTTAGGGATCATAAACAATGACTCGAAAAAATCTCCTCTGGTCTTGAGAGACTAGAGGAGATTTTTGTGTTCACGTATTTGCTTGTACGTCCTGATAATCGGATTGATGTTCAAACTCTTTTTTCGCAAACGGACATAACGGTAACAGCTTGACGTTTGCTTCTCGTGCCCAGTTGACGATCTCGGCAACGAGTTGTTCCCCGATCTGTTGATTGCGGTGCGCGGGATCGACGTATGTGTGATCAATGATCCACATGCCGTTGTTCGTATCGCTGTAAGTGATTTCCCCAATCACTTCCCCTTCCTGATGGGCTTCGATTTTACGTTCCGCTCGTTTCAGCTCCATTTGCTTCCCTCCGTTCGTAAGATAAGGCGCCGCTCGGACAACCGTCGACGACCCGCATGACATCGTCCACTGGTGCCCCGTCCGCTTCAATCCACGGACGCCGCTTGACATCAAAGACAGTTGGTAGACTTCGTACACAATGACCAGAGTGAATGCAGACTTCCGAATCAAAATAGACCGTGATTTCTTTGCCTTCATATCCTTTTTTCATGATGTATCGTCTCCCTTTCTTTGTACTCTTGTATCTTTCCACATCCTTGACTCAATCCCTGTCGGCGCTATGAAAAAAGCACTTCCGGACAGAAGTCCGAAAGTGCTTGAGTTGGATTAGAACAAGACCATGTACTGATCGCGTTCCCATTCCGTGACTTGCGTCCGGAACATATCCCATTCGATTTCTTTCAATTCAACGAAGTGCTCTGCGATGTGATCGCCGAGAGCGTGCATGACGACGTCATCCGCTTTCAAGACTTCGAGTGCGTGGCTGAGTGTTGATGGAAGATCATCAATTCCGTTTGCAACGCGTTCCGGTTTGTCCATGACGTAGATGTTGCGGTCGATTGGAGCCGGTGCTTTCAAGTTGTTCTTGATTCCATCAAGACCTGAAGCGAGCAATGTCGCAAGCGCAAGGTACGGGTTCGCTGCTGGGTCGACTGAACGAACTTCGATCCGAGTCGAGAGTCCACGTGCTGCAGGAACACGGACGAGTGGTGAACGGTTACGTGCTGACCATGCGACGTAGCAAGGTGCTTCGTAGCCAGGAACAAGACGTTTGTATGAGTTGACTGTCGGGTTACAAACCGCTGTGAACGCACGAGCGTGTTTGAGGATACCTGCCGTGAAGGCACGTGCATCATCCGACAATTGCATGTCTTCGTTGCCTTCATCGAAGAAGACGTTCTCGTTGCCTTTGAAGAGCGACATGTTCGCGTGCATGCCTGATCCGTTGACACCGAAGAGTGGTTTTGGCATGAATGTCGCGTGCAAGTTGTGCTTCGCAGCAATCGTCTTGACGACGAGTTTGAACGTTTGGATGTTATCCGCTGTCGTGATCGCATCCGCATATTTGAAGTCGATTTCGTGCTGACCTGGAGCGACTTCGTGGTGTGATGCTTCGATTTCAAAGCCCATGTTCTCGAGCTCGATGACGATCTCTTTACGGCAGTTTTCACCGAGGTCGACTGGTGCGAGGTCGAAGTATCCACCTTGGTCGTTCAATTCAAGTGTCGGACGACCTTTTTCATCTTTCTTGAAGAGGAAGAATTCTGGCTCTGGTCCAACGTTGAATGATGAGAAACCGAGCTCTTCCATCTCTTTAAGTACCCGTTTGAGCTGACCACGTGGGTCTCCTGCGAACGGCGTGCCATCCGGATTGTGGATGTCACAGATTAAACGTGCAACTTTCCCTGTTCCATCTTCTGTCCATGGGAAGACGACCCATGTGTTCAAGTCTGGGAAGAGATACATATCTGATTCTTCGATCCGGACGAATCCTTCGATCGATGAACCATCGAACATCATTTTGTTATCAAGTGCTTTTTCCAATTGGCTTACTGGAATCTCAACGTTCTTGATCGTTCCGAGGATATCTGTGAACTGTAAGCGAATGAAGCGTACATCCTCAGCTTTAGCGATTTTCAAAATGTCTTCTCGTGTAATGTTGCGACGTGTCATGTGACAAATCCCCTCTCCGATTCGTTTTTATATGGTTACAGGTCCTTACTTGAAGAAACGCCCGAGCTCACCTTGGATGAGCGACGTCTTTCCATGTCGTCCTGCTTCCTTCAATTCATTTTTCAGGAGTTTATACAATTCGCCGTCAGATAGTTCCGGGCGCGTCTCGACGACGCTCTCCGCAACGCGTTCGCGTTTGACGAGATCGTTTTCAAAAATCAATTTGATCCCTGCGATATTCAGTCCCTGATCCAGGTATTCCTTGATCGACAACAGACGATCGACATCGTTGAACGAATAGAGGCGACGCTTCGTCTCTGTCCGCTCCGGTTTGATCAGTCCTTGTTCTTCGTAGTATCGGATCTGGCGGGCAGATAACGCGGTCAACTCTTGAACGACTCCGATGGGAAATAGTGGCTTGGACTGGCGTGATGAGTCTGCCATGTGGTTCCTCCTTTTTCCTTACTCCATGAGAATAAACCTCTGTCAGGCAACTTGTCAAGCGATGTAAGAAAAGTTAACACAACTTTTTTAATCACTTTACATGAAGTCGTTCAGAGGTCTTTTCACGAGATATTCTAGTATTAAACGTTTTTTTCTGGAATTAATTGTTTTTCCATCAAGTGATTGACGGCTGAGATAATGGCAATCTTGACGTGGCTATACGTCAAACCACCTTGGACGTATGCGGTATAGGGCGCACGGATCGGACCATCCGCTGACAACTCAATCGATGATCCTTGTACGAATGTTCCTGCTGCCATGATGACATCGTCCGCATAGCCCGGCATATAATCCGGAATCGGTAACGCATGTGCATTGACGGGTGAAGCGGCTTGAATCGCCTGACAGAAGGCAATCATCGGCTCCGGCGCATGGAACGAAACCGATTGAATCAAATCCGTCCGTTCTGCCGTATGGTGCGGTGCCGTGTCAAAGCCGAACTGACCGAGCATGCTCGACGTGAACATCGCACCCATCAACGCTTGGCTCACCGTATGTGGTGCCATATAGAAACCTTGGTACATATCCGGAAGTGCGGATAACGATGGACCGGCTTCGGCGCCAATCCCTGGTGTCGTCATCCGGAATGACGCTCGTTCAATCAAATCAGTCCGACCGACGAGATAACCGCCGGTCTTCGCAAGACCACCACCCGGATTCTTAATCAACGACCCTGCCATCAAGTCCGCCCCGACGTGCGTCGGTTCGATCGTCTCGACGAATTCACCGTAGCAGTTATCGACGAAGATCAGTACATGCGGATGAACAGCTTTGATGGCAGCGATCGCTTCTCCGATCTCGTTGACCGGCAGACTACGTCGCGTCGCATACCCTTTTGAACGCTGAATCCCGACGACCTTCGTCTGCGGTGTGATCCGTTCGAGAACGGCCGGTACGTCGATCGTCTCGGCGTTTTTCATCTCGACGACATCATACTGGACGCCCAGTTCCTTTAATGAACCGCGTCCGTCACCACGAATTCCGACGATCTCTTCAAGCGTGTCGTATGGTTTTCCTGTGATATATAGCAATTCGTCTCCTGGCAATAACAAACCGAACAACGCGATACCGATCGCATGGGTTCCGCTAATGATTTGCGGACGACAAAGACCGGCTTCCGCACCGAAGACATCGGCATAGATCCGTTCGAGCGTATCGCGTCCTTCATCGTTGTAGCCGTAACCTGTTGACGGCATGAAGTGAAAATCACTGACCTTGTGACGTCGGAACGCATCGAGGACACGGAATTGATTGTATTCCGCGACCTCTTGCGCTTTCTTAACGTACGGGGCGATTTGTTCCTCCGCCCGGTCAATGAGCGGACGGAGCGTTTCGTAATGGGTTAATTCTGAAAACATGTTTACACCTCGTATTGTTTCAATGTCGCGTATAGACGCGTATCTTTACGCAAGTAACCTTTTAGAATGACGGAACCATCTTCTTCGAACGATTCCTTCAAATTCATCATGACTTCCTTCGCCGGATTGTAATGGGCAAATCCGTCAACTGGAATACGAATCTCGAGATACTCGAGGATTTCGCTGATCGAACGTTCGATCTCTTCGATCAAGCGCTCGATATCCTGCGGGTCAAGCGCAGAAATCAGCAGTTTTCCACCTGTGAACAAGCGGTTCAATTGATCCTTCTTGTTGTAGACTTCCAGTTGCGGAATGTCACCGGCACCGAGTTCATCGAGGACATCGTTCGTCGTCTGCATCTGATTCAAGTAATGCTCACTCGACGCATCAACGACATGGAGGATCAAGTCGGCTTCCAGCACTTCCTCGAGTGTCGAACGGAACGCCGCGATCAACTTCGTCGGGAGATCTTGAATGAAACCGACCGTATCCGTCAGGAGGATTTGACCACCTTCCGGCAAATCTACTTGACGTGTCAACGGATCAAGCGTCGCGAACAACTCATCCTTCTCGTATGTGTCGGCTTGTGTCAACCGGTTGAAGATCGTTGATTTGCCGGCATTCGTATAACCGACGAGCGCGATTTGGAATGTTTGGTTCTCTTTGCGACGTTCCCGGTAACGGGCACGGTGCGCGACGGATGTCTCGAGTTGTTTCGAGATCTCATCGACCCGACGCCGGATATGACGGCGGTCCGTCTCGAGTTTCGATTCACCTGGTCCACGCGTCCCGATTCCGCCACCAAGACGTGACAGTTGTGTTCCCTGCCCGGCAAGACGTGGTAAGAGATAACTCATCTGTGCCAGTTCGACCTGCAATTTCCCTTCGCGTGACTGGGCTCGGCCAGCGAAGATATCGAGGATCAACTGCGTCCGGTCAATCAATTTGATCGCTTCCGGGTCCGACAAGGCGATCCGGATATTCTTCATCTGACCGGGCGTGACCTCGGCATTGAATATGATTAAATCAGGTTCAAGTTCGTCTGCTAAAGCAACGAGTTCTTCAACCTTTCCTTTTCCGATGAACGTACGGCGATCAATCACTTGTCGTTTTTGATCCAGACGACCGACGACGACACCATGCGCAGTCGTGACGAGTGCTTCGAGCTCCGTGACCGATTCTTCATAGACATGGTCCGGGACACCGGGGAGCTGGCAACCAACGACGATGACGCGTTCTGACATAATATCATTCCTTTCACGAGTAAAGACGTACTGCGCCCTTTATCATACCACAGGCACCGGTTCGTCTGAACTTTTTTGGACAGGAAACATCCGTTCGGTTTATGATGGAAGAAAGATTACGATAAGGGGAGGAAAACCATGGCACGCGAACAGTCGTATACGCTTCCAGAGTTCATTGAACGCTATTTGTTTTATCTAACGACAAGTGGACGGCAACTTTCGACCGTCCGCCGCTATCGCTATGATTTAATCGAAGTCCATCGCTACATGACCGATGTCGACCAACCACTCGAGACGATCGACGATTTCAAGGCGATTTCGATCGAGACGTGGAAGACGTTCATCAATGAATACTTGATCGAAGAGAAACTCTACCAGCAAGCAACGGTTGCCCGGATCGTCACCGTCATCAATCAAGTCAATTATCAGATTCGACAAACGAAGGCGAAGCTGATTGAATACGCACAACCGACGCACGAATTGACGGCAAAACACGTCGCTTCCTTCAAGGAATATGAACAATTGGTCCGGACGAATCAATCCGATCGCGGCTTGACGGAACATCAATTGAAGGCACGTCCGTTTTTAATCGATCGAAACGAACTGATCCTTCGATTGTTTTATCGCTACGGTCTACGTGTTCATCACATCATTGGTTTGAAGATGCATGACCTTAATTTCGCCCAGCAAGAGATGACTGTCCACGATCGCCTTGGTAACCGTTACCTGCTCCATCTCGAGCGGGAAGATCAAGACATCATGTTGCGTTACTTGAAGACGATTCCGGAACCGGTCCGTCCCCGTTATCACAGCACCGACCCCTTTTTCGTCGCCTTCGACTTTGCTCGGATGACGTTCCGCTGGGTTTACAGCAAAAATGCACCGAAGCAACTGTCGATCGTCATGATCACGAAGATGATGCGTCAGTTGAATGAACGGTCCGATAATAAACGGGTCTTGACACCGTCGATGTTACGCAACAGTTTCATCTTAAAAACGTATCAGGACGAGATGACGAAGGAAGAACGTCTGCAGAAGACATGCCTCTATAAGGATGTCTCGCTCCGACGTTATGAAGAGGCGGTCGAGGAACTGACACCGTTGTTGTAAAAAAATCATTAGGCTTGGATGTGACATAGATGACGATTCGAATGACTTATGATCAAGAAGCAGAAATGGGATATCTATATCTCTTCCCAGAAACATTTACTCCCGCGATTGAAGAAACGGACGAGCTAGAAGAAAATGAATTCCTCAACGTAGACGTTGATCAAGAGGGACGCATCGTCGGGATTGAATGTTTCAATGAAGAAGCGAACGTGATCCGCGCCGTCCATTCACAAGCATTCTTATACGCAGAACATACAGATCGTTTCTCGCTCCGATTGCGAAACACGATTCCGAAAAGTTCGTCTCACCTCCAAGGAGTTACGTTCTACTTCGCTGAATCCGATCATACCGGATTTATCGGATTTGATATCCTTGACTTAGAACGATATCCTGTCGACGTTCTTCGTACGCTTGCTCAGCCAGCGTATAAATAATGAAGTCAACAAAAAAAGACGACCCCCCGGTCGTCTTTTTTACTTAGCGAGAGACTTCTTGTGTCTCTTCTTGCTCATATAACGTCACGTTGCGCGCTGGTGCGAACGTCGAGATTGCGTGCTTGTAGATCAACTGCTGTTTGCCTTCCGACTCCAAAATGACCGTGAAGTTATCGAATGACTTGATCAGCCCCCGTAATTGATACCCGCTGATTAAGAAAACCGTTGTCGGGACTGCATCTTTCCGTAATTGATTTAAAAAGACGTCCTGAATGTTGTATGTCGCTTTCATGATTCCCCGTGCCCCCTCTTTTTATCTGTTTCTGTCTTCGGGCAACTCTTATTTAACCGCTTTCAGAAACTCTACAGTTCTATCATAGATAATTTTGAACGTTTCTTCAAATGAAAACTTTCCCATATCCACCCAAACGCCATCAAATTGGTGACGGAACCACGTCAATTGACGTTTCGCGAAGCGTCGCGTGTTCCGTTTCAGCATATCGACGGCAGGATCGAGTGGTGCCCCGTCAAGGACCGGTAACATCTCTTTATAACCAATCGCTTGTAGCGCCTTCGTGTGTCGATACCCGGCAGCATCCAGACGCGCCACTTCTTCAAGAAGCCCACTTTCGACCATCAAATCCACCCGCTGATCGATCCGATCATACAAGCGATCCCGGTCTTCCATGTGTAGGACGAACAGTAGACTCTCGTAAAGTGCAGGCTTACTACCGGTCGTTTGTGTCTGACCGGTCCGCGCGACCTCGATCGCCCGCACGACCCGCTGAATGTTATTCGGATGAATCGCTTCGGCACGCACCGGATCAAGTTCCTTCAACTGATCATGTAGCGCGTTCGCACCGTGCGTCGCCGCGTACGCTTCGAGTTCAGCCCGTAAGGCTGGATCTTCCGCCTGCTCAGTGAACTGGTAATCATATAAAATCGAACGGATATAAAGCCCTGTTCCACCGACGATGATCGGTAACTTACCCCGACTTGCGATCTCATCGATCGTCGCTCGGGCAACCGTCTGAAAACGCGCTACACTCATCTCATCATCCGGTGTCACAAGATCAAGCAGATGATGCGGCACCCCTTCCATCTCTTCGGTCGTCACTTTTGCTGATCCGATATCCATGCCTTGATAGACTTGGACGGAGTCTCCCGATAAGACTTCTCCGTTTAATCGTTTGGCTAGTTCAATGCCCGTCTTCGTTTTTCCGACTGCCGTCGGTCCGACGATGACGATGACTGGTTGTTTCTTCATTTTTCTTCACCCATTCTCTATCTTTTCATTCTGATTCGAGTGTACCACAGCCACTTACTCGGATTAAAAAAATCAATGAAAAAACCGCCCATTCTGGACGGCTTCCACTTGCTCGTCTTATACGCGACGGATGAAATCGTCATAAATGGCACTAAAGATGCACCACCCACAAATGACGACGCCTGTCAGCATGATGCCCCAATCTGCCATGGTCGTTCCTCCTCTAATCATCGTTATTCTCTCTTTTGACGGTTTACACAGAATATAAACCCTTTCGAGCAGGTTTGACACCAATTCTTGGAATCAGTATGATAAAAGTACGATTGGTACGTAGCGCGGAGGCTGACCTGCATCGGCTTCCTATTAGAGGCACTGCCTCTCGATTCCATGTCTTGTGCTTGCACGAGGCGACATAGGGAGAATTCGTTCTTCCAAGCGACAGGTCCGGCATCATGCCCGGGCCTGTTCTGCGTGCCGGTACATTATTTCGAAAGGAGCCGATTGTCGTGCGTATTCAAATCATTGGTGGATCAGGTACCGGAAAAAGTACACTGGGCGCCTTCATCGGACAAGCTGAACAGATTCCCTGGATTGATACCGACCATTATCTTTGGACAGATACGACGTTCACTGAAAAGCGAGACGTCTCCGAGCGATTTTCCATGTATGAAGCAGATCTTATGTCTTACAACGATTACATCGTCTCCGGCTCTGTCTTCGCTTGGCATCCGGATGGTTTCATCAATCGGGACTTGCTTGTCTTCCTGTCGCTCGACGAATCGGTTCGGATGGAACGTCTCATCGCGCGCGAAAAAGCACGATACCCAGATTTTACAGGCTCCAATGAATTCCTTGACTGGTGCCGGACGTATCACACGGCGACGGATCCATCGATGATCGGTACGTTCGCAGAACACCAGTATCAGATGGACCAGTCGATTTCCCCGATTCTGATAGTAGATGCTTCGTTATCGACACAACTTCAGTATCAAAAAATAATCGAGACATACGATCGTTTGTCGCTTCATCCATGAAAAACGGGTCCCCCTCTATAGGTGGACCCGTTCGTCTTAATACATATCTTTTTGTGTGAAGTTCCAAAACGCAACGATTAGCGCCGCGACCGTCCAACAACCGAGGACAGCAAGTGAGAACGGAAGCGTCATTCCTTCGATTGGTGGTGCTTGTCCATCGAGATAGTTGATCAGTCCGAAATTGACGTTGACGAGATATTTCGAGCTCGTCCAACTTGAACCAAGCGTCGTCAGTAACGTACCGGAAATCAAGACTGCCATCATGATCCCGATCCCTGTCGCTGTGTTTTTGACGAGAACAGAGACCATCAAGGCGATCGTTCCGACAACGGCTGTGACGATCCACGCTAGACCGACTGCCATCAAGAGGTACTCCCACATCGGTAACGTATGCACGAACTCGGTCGAGAACGTACCGCTCGGTGAGGCTTGGAAACCGGTCAAGATCGGTGCGGTCCAGCCGTCATAGCCGAGGACGATCCCGGATATCGCGTAACAGACGGCAACGGTCAATGCCATCAACATCGACGTATAGAGTAACACCGTCAACCATTTCGCCATCAGGATTTTCCAGCGCCGGACTGGTCGCGACAGGAGCGTCTTGATCGTTCCATCATTTTGCTCCCCACTGACGATATCCGCCATGATGACGATGATGAATAGCGGTAAGATCAGCGTCAATCCTTGCGAGAAGAAGATCCGGATGAACGTCGGGGCTCCCGGATAGTTCGGGTTGATGTCGTTATCGAGATAGTATTGATTTTGTTTGAGGTCAAACTCCAGGAACTGACGGAACTCATCTTGAATACTGCTGGAAGCAAGACGGTTCTGCGTGTCGACGATGTCTTGTTGTAACTCAACCCGCCAATCGAGCGTTCCCTGCTTTTTGATTTGTTCTTGGATGTCTCGGTACTGTGCGTACGTAAACATCGAGACAAGAACGACGAGAATGATCGCAACGACGGCAAAACGACGTTTCGAAGCAATTTTCGTCACTTCATTTCGTACGAGACCGATCATGTTCGGATTACGCAATGTGATCGCCTCCCGTTAACGTGATGAATAGATCTTCGAGCGTTTGGACCTTCCGTTCAATCGTCCAGACTTCGACCCCTGCTTCGAGCAGCTGCTTATTGAGCGCTGGTGTCTTGCTTGCATCCATCAAAGTATGAACCGTATTCGCATCGACGACTTCGGACACTTGGACTAAATCGGATGCTGATAAAATCTCATTCGCCTTAAAGGCATCGTCAACACGCCAGTCAACGCCTGGTGCGAGCGACTCGACCAGTTCCTTGACCGTTCCGACTTGAACGATTTTGCCATAACTCATGATCGCAACTCGATCAGCTAGCATTTCAATCTCAGCCAAGATATGACTCGAGACAAGGACCGACAGTCCCGTTTCCTCGACGAGCCGGCGGATGAATTGACGTAAATCCCGAATCCCCATCGGATCGAGACCATTCGTCGGTTCGTCGAGAATCAAGACGCTTGGTCGTCCGAGTAATGCTTGTGCAATGCCGAGACGCTGACGCATCCCGAGCGAGTATGTCCGGACTTGATCATCAACACGCGCCGTCAAATCGACGAGATCGATGACTTCCTGAATCCGAGCCTCATCGACATTCGGTAACATCCGGGCAAAGACTTGTAGATTTTCGCGACCCGTTAAATACTTATACAACTCTGGATTCTCGACGATCGAGCCAATCCGCTCCATCGCTTGGACGAACTGTTTGCGGACGTCGAAGTCACAGACCGTGATTTTACCGGACGTCGGTTTAATCAAGCCGACGAGCATCCGGATCGTCGTCGTTTTTCCTGCCCCGTTCGGTCCAAGGAAGCCAAAGACTTCACCTGGTTGGATCTCAAACGAGATATTATCAATGATCGTCTTTTTTCCGATCACCTTTGTTACACCTTCTAATTTCACTGTTGGTTTCACGTCTCTCACCTCTTATTGTCTATTCTAGCGGAATAATGAATCATTTGACTTGTCAGAACACTTCATTTCCGCACATTCTTTCAACTTTTGCTACAATCAGGTTAGAACCTAGAAGGAGGAACGTTCATGAAGCGATTACGCTGGCCCCTGTTTTTAACCGTCTCACTCGTTTTGACGGCAATCTTTGGATACGGCTTCGTCAGTGCCTATAGTGACGTCGTCAACCCACCAAAACGTGCCGTCTTGACACCTACGAAGGAAGAGCCTGTCAAAAAAGGCGGGACGTACGTCGCGCTTGGTGATTCCTTGACACGTGGTGTCGGAGCATCAAACGGCAATAGTTACGCTGCAATCGTCGGACGCGATCTTGTCAAAGATAACACTGTCGAACGCTTCCAGAATCTTGCCGTCAGTGGTGCCCGGACGGAAGATTTACTGAAACAACTAGAACAAAAAGAAGTCTTACGCTCAATCAAACAAGCAAAAGTCATCTCGGTGACGATTGGCGGAAATGACTTATTCAATCGTGGTGAAGGCGTCGCAAACTTCAATGCGAAGAAGACAGCCGAAACCGTCACGACGGCACAAGCGAACTTGAAAAAGACGTTCAGTATCCTACGAGAACAAAATCCGGATGCTGTCATCTTCTACGTCGGGCTCTATAATCCTTTCCGCGCGACGGAAAACGGTGAAGCATTCGATGCCATCGTCCAAGATTGGAACGCAAAATCACGGACGCTCGGTATCGAGTACGATGTCGAGATCATCGACACGTTTAATCTCGTGCGTGACGTCAAACGTGATTTATCGAGTGACCAATTCCACCCGAACGATTCTACCTACGAAGAGATTGCAAAAGCTTCCTTACTTGCTGTCAACAAACGTTTTTAACAATAAAAGCCGCCAATTTGGCGGCTTTTTGTTCCGATTCATTTCAGGCGTTTCGCAAGAGAGACGAGTCCCCATTGGAGCGGCAACCGTGTCCAAAGCAACCAAGACGGAAGACGTTTTCCATTAATCGGCTTCGGATTGACTGCCATGTTGACGTTTGCGGGTAAGACTGCATATAAGAAGGCAGGAAGAGTCTTACGGACGAGGTGCACCCCTTTTCCTGTCAACAACATGACACCGTAAGCGATTTCGATGACACCTGTCACTTGAACGAAAAAGCGCTTGAACGGAATGAACGACGGCATGATGCTGACGAATCCTTTTTCATTACGGAAATGACCAACTCCCGCAAACAACAATCCTGCTCCATAGACTAGACGCAATAGCATTATGTTCCACACTCTCTTTCTGTTAATGAAATATATGTTCGAGACAGCTTCAGTGTATCGAACTGACCTGATTATCTCAACTTTTAGAAATTGTCGTCGAATTATGGGGAATGATGAGTCATTTCGGAATGTCTCCCGTAATCAGTGAAGAGGTTGTTTCATTTGCTATGATGAAATCAGAAATCATACAGAGAGGAATGATGACTTATGGCTGGAAAAACGAAAGCACTTTTACCTGGATTGACTGGAGGCATCATCGGCGCGGTCTTGACGGCTACGGTTGCCTTTCCGATCCTACTCGATCAAGAACAGCAGGTCGCTGATACCCCACTATCAAATGGTATGCCAAAACAAGTCTCAACGACGACGAATGATCCGGTGACGAACGCAGTTGCTACGGCTCAAAAATCTGTCGTGACCGTAACGAACTATCAAGCGGGCAACTCGATGTCGCAACAAGAAGCAGCGGCTGGTTCAGGGTCCGGTGTCATCTATAAGAAAGAGGACGGTAAAGCATACATCATTACGAACCATCACGTCGTCGATGGGGCATCAAAACTCGATGTAACGTTGAATGACGGCAAGACGCTCTCAGCCAAGTTGCTTGGTAGCGACGAAACCTATGACTTAGCTGTGCTTGAAGTTGACGCAAGCGATGTTCCGGGCGTCATCACACTCGGGAAATCAGCGGACTTAAAAGCCGGACAAACGGTCCTTGCAATCGGTAACCCGCTCGGTGAGTTCCAAAACTCCGTCACACGCGGAATCGTCAGTTCGAAAGACCGGACCGTACCGGTCGATACGAACAGTGATGGACAAGACGACTTCAATACGACAGTCATTCAAACGGATGCCGCAATCAACCCTGGTAACTCAGGGGGTGCCTTGATCAATGAACAAGGACAACTCGTCGGAATCAACTCGATGAAAATCGCTGAGTCTGGTGTTGAAGGCGTCGGCTTCAGTATCCCGATCGATGATGCATTACCAATCCTCAAACAGCTTGAAACAAACGGTAAAGTTGAGCATCCGACGCTCGGTGTGTCCTTACAAGACGTTGCGGCGTTCCCTGCCGGTTATCTTAAAGATCAAGTCAAACTACCAGACAGTCAAAAAACAGGTGTCGTCGTCATGTCAGTCGAACCGAACAGTCCAGCTGCTGCGGCTAAACTGAAAACAGGTGATGTCATCACGAAAATCAATGACTCCGAAATCAAAGCATTCGTTGACATCAAAACGGCACTGATCAAATCAGATGGACCGCTCTCCTTGACGATCATCCGTGATGGGAAAACGATGACGGTCGAAACCAAAACAACGACGACCGACCAGCTGTAAAGCTTCAGCCTGACGTTTCGTCCGCCTTCCTTTTCGGGTATTGTTTTAGAACAATATCGAATTGGGAGGCTTTTTCTATGTATGACTTAATCGGCATTGGCATTGGTCCGATGAATTTAGGATTGAGCGCACTTGCGCATCCGACAGATTTAAAGACGTTATTTTTTGACGAAAGCGAACAATTTTCATGGCATCCCGGCATGATGATCCAGGACTCGATGATGCAGACGAGCTTCATCTCCGATCTCGTCACACTCGCCGATCCGACAAGTTCGTTTTCCTATCTCAATTACTTACGATCGATTCACCGTCTCCACACGTTTTACTTCTATGAAAAACTTCTGATTTCAAGACAAGGTTACAACGATTACTTACGTTGGGTCGCAACACAACTTGAAGATCTCCGCTTTTCGACACGTGTCATCGACGTGCAAGACACCGGTGATAGTTTTGAAGTCCTCGTCGAAGATGTCTCGACCGGTAAACGCGAAACGTTCGAAGCACGAAACGTCGTCATCGGCACTGGTTCAAAACCCGCCATCCCGGATACGTTTGACGAACGCGTCATCCACAATACGCAATATGTCATGAACAAGGCAAATTTACTTCAGCGCAACAAAATCAGCATCGTCGGCTCCGGTCAAAGTGCCGCCGAGATTTTCCTTGATCTCTTGACGACGCCTGCTTCAGAGCGTCCTGAACTCGAGTGGATTGCGCGTTCGACACTGTTTGAGACACTTGAGACCGGCAAACTCGGAGAAGAAATTTTTTCACCGAGCTACGTCACGTACTTCAACCAACTTCCACTCGAAGTACGACAAGAGTCGGTCAAGAAGTTTGCCCGCTCTCAGAACGGTATCAGTCCGGAGACCCTGCAATCGATCTACGCCCATCTCTATGATTTGACGGAAGAGGAACAACGACAGGTCGCGATCCGCGCGAATCTTGAAGTAAAAGAGATTACGTACGATGAGCGGTTCACGATTGCGATGCAACATCAAGAACTTGAGGATGAACGTATGTCCGTAACAGATGCCGTCATTGCGGCAACTGGTTTTTCGCCATCCCTTCCGAGCTTCATCGACCGACTTGATATCGTATTCGAAGCACCGAATGCCTGGAAAGTCGATGCCGACTACCAAATCGTGCGTTCGGTCGAGACAGCCCACCATCTATACGCAACCGCTAATTTAGAATTATCACACGGTCCGGCTGCGGATAATCTTGGTATGTCCGTCTCGCGGAACCAGTTGATCTTGAACGCTGTCGCCGGTACGGAACTGTATCCGGTCGAACGACATGCGACGTTTACGACGTTCGATTAAGTCACTAAACCAAACGAACGAGGAATGGCGCGCGCCACTCCTCGTTCGTTTTTCGTTTTACGGTTTTTTCGTCAACTCTAGTGCAGCCAGCAATAACAACGTGGCTTGAACTCGTGTCACACCTGTTTTAGCGAGCAACAAATGAAAGGCAATCAACCAGTTGACCTCGTCTGAAAATCGATTCCGTGCCCGCTCCCGGTCGACGATCCGGGTCACATAAATCCAGTCGACACGTTCCATTGTAGGGAGTAACGCAAGAATCGGCATTAAACGATCCCAGATGATGATCTCTCTCCGCTCTAACAGTTCCCGCCACGCAATGATTCGTTCCTGTTGCGCTGAAGGATCTGGATGCGCCGCTAAGATTTGCGCCGTAATGACACGTTCACTCGTTCGTTCCATGAATTGCGCGAGCCACTCTTCCGATGTATTGACCCGCTCTAGAAATTCTTCTGGTAATGGCTGCTGTTCAAGCAAGGTCGATGTCACGACGTACTGCTTTGCTACATTTAGATGAGGTCGTGTCGCGTGCAGCCGTTCCATATAGGGAAAGGCATCGATTCCTTGACGCCGATTCAATACTTCGTTGAGAGCAAAAAATGGACGAACCCCTTTATCACGAATCAGGCGATGTTTAATCTTCTTTTCCGCAACGATGATCTCTTCGATGAGAACATCGGGATCCGTGCTATTCAATTGAACATGGGCGACAAGTAACGGCGTATAACGGCTCCGAAGCGCTGAAAAACGCGATGTCTTGTGTTTGATCGTCCGCATTAGTCTTTCATATACAGTTTGTTCAAAGACAGTATCATGAATCGTGTAAGACAGTGCAAAAAAACGATGGAAATCATGTGACGTCTCTTCCCGCAAGACGGGATAACTCTCATCATAGTTCTCACAGAATTGACCGTACATCCTTCCACCTCGCCTTCTTTTCTATAAATCGTTTTCCCTAAAATTAGCATACACAATCTTATTTTTGAACGAACAAAAAAAGCAACGGAACATGTCCATTGCTTTCCAATCTTTCAAATCGATTCAAACTCGTTGTCTCTCTAACAACCGGGAGAAATAACCACCTTGATTCATCAGTTCGTCATGCGAGCCTTCTTCGACGATGCCGTCCTTCGTAACGACGAAAATCTTATCCGCATTCCGGATCGTCGCTAAACGATGGGCAATGACGAGCGTCGTCCGGTTCTCGGACAACTCGGCGAGCGATTCTTGGATCAGTGCTTCCGTTTCCGTGTCGAGCGCAGACGTCGCTTCATCGAGAATCAAAATCGGCGGGTTCTTAAGGAACATCCGTGCAATGGCAAGTCGTTGCTTTTGCCCACCCGATAACTTGAGTCCCCGTTCGCCGATTTGTGTCGCATACCCATCCGGAAGATCCGCGATCATCGGACCGAGATGGGCACGTTCCGCCGCTTGCACGATGTCTTCGTGCGTCGCATTCAGGTCACCGTAGGCGATATTTTCAGCGATCGTCCCTGAGAACAAGAAGACATCCTGCTGGACGATCCCGATTTGTTGTCGCAGAGACTCCTTCGTCATCTGCCGGATATCGATTCCGTCAATCGTGATTGCGCCATCTAGAACATCGTAAAAACGTGGAATCAACGAACAGATCGTCGTCTTCCCTGCCCCTGATGTTCCGACGAACGCGACTGTCTGACCCGGTTCGACCGTCAGATTGATATTCTCTAGAATGAGACGATCGGCTTCATAACCGAACGCCACATCCTTGAATGTGATGCCACCGTTCAACCGATCAACGACGAGTGCGTCTGGCGCATCCGGAATCGATGCATCCTCATCAATCATCGAGAGGAAGCGTTTGAAGCCAGCCATCCCTTTTGGATACATCTCAAGTAATGCGGTGATTTTGTCGATTGGCTTCAGCAGGATGTTCATATAAAGAATGAATCCGACGAGTTCCCCTGCCGTTAAAGCTTCGCGATACGTCAAGTAGGCACCGACGACTAAGACGGCAAGCGTCATCAAACGGGTCGTCAAGTAGATGCCGGATAGACTCTTACTCATGACCTTGTAGGCATTGATCTTCGACTGCCGGAACGTCGCGTTGTCTTTTTCAAAACGCTCGATTTCGTAAGCTTCGTTCGTGAATGACTGGACGACACGGACACCAGAGACACTGTCCTCGACGCGCGAATTGACTTCCGCGATGTTACCATACATCCGGTCCCACGATTTATTCATCCGGACGTTCGCATAACTAATCAGCCAGATCAAAAACGGTACCGCAATGATCGTCACGAGCGCGAGTGGTACGTTGATCGTCAACATGATCGAGAACGCACCAAGCAATGTCATGACGGCAATGAAGGCATCTTCCGGACCGTGATGGGCAAGTTCCCCGATATCAAACAAATCATTCGTGATCCGACTCATGATATGACCGGTCTTCGTATTATCGAAGAAGCGGAACGACTGTTTCTGCACATGGCTGAACAGTTGACGACGCATATCGGTCTCGATATTGATCCCGAGCTTATGTCCAAAATAGTTGACGACGAACTGCATCAACGTGCTGATGATGTAGAGTGCTAATAATCCGACGCTGACGAGGATGATCCAGTTCATCTCACCGTTTGGCAACAAGGAGTCGATGAACCACTGGACAGCGAGTGGAAAAGCAAGTTCTAAAACCCCGACGAATAAGGCAGATATGAAATCAAGCCAAAATAAACGTTTATGCGGGATATAATATTGATAAAAACGGCGTAACATGTGTAGCCTCCTTCCGAGTACTTCTAGTGTACTCGAACTTTTTTGAAAATACTGTATCGAGCTATTCATTTTTTTATTAAAACAACCGCGTAGTTTTTTAGAACAAAAATATATTTTAAAATCAGGGGAATTAGCACTTTTTATGACAAAATGGTAACAACGATTTTTACCTATCTATTTGGAAGGAGCTACGTCACGTGAAGAAGACATTTCTCGCTCTTACGACGATCGCCTTGATCAGTTCAACTGGACCGGTCTCTGCTGCGTCAACGACCTTAACATTGACGGATAACGTCAACATTCGCTCGGCTGCCTCGACTTCCGCGAAGGTCATCACGACACTGAAAAAAGGAACGAAGCTGACAGCAGTCAAGAAGGTCAACAGCTGGTACGAAATCCGTTACCAGTCAAAACCAGCCTTCATCACTTCAGCATACGTCAAGGCGACGACAGTAAAGACTACGACAACGACGACCTACATAACGAACACCGATGCTGTCAACGTCCGCCAACAAGCAACGACGAGTTCGAAATCACTCGGAAAACTGGCAAAAAATAGCGTTCTGACTGTTACGAAAAAATCCGGTGATTGGTATCAAATCACGTATAAGAAGCAAGTAGCTTTTATCCATGCATCATTAGTTGATAAAAAGACAGTGAAAGTAACGTCTACGTCAAAACCTGCTACGACGACACCCGTCAAGAACGTCATTAAAGCGGTCGATCGCTCGAAGATCTACACGGTTAATGCGAAGGAAGGCTTGAACGTACGGACTGCTGCAGCAACGAACGCAAAAATTTACAAGACATTACCCCATCAGACAGTACTCGATGTCACAGGTGCCGTTGATTCGTGGTACCAAGTCAAGCTCGACGGAAAAGAAGCGTATGTTGCTTCAACTTATGTCAAAGCTTCAACAAAAGCTTCGCCACCAACAACACCAACGACTCCCGGAGTCTCTGTGACGCCGGTTGATGCTTCGAAGACGTATCGCGTCAATGCCCCAACCGGGCTGAACGTCCGCACATTGCCTTCGACGTCTTCTAAAGTCTTCACGCAAGTCGGACACGGCTCAACGGTCAATGTCACAGGTGAAACGACAGGAAAAGATAGCGGCTGGTACCAGATCAAGATTGGAACGGGTCTCTACTATGTTGCGAAGAGTTACATCACGACGGGATCCGTCACGACGACGCCTCCGGTCACGCCACCACCTCCTGTGACGACCGTACCTGGTTCGACATTGATGGAACGTGCGATCTCGATTGGGCAACAATATCTTGGTACACCATACGTCTGGGGATCAAGTAGCCCCGTCAATGGTGGATTCGATTGCTCTGGTTTTGTGAATTACACGTTGAATGCCGCTGGCTATGCTGTCGGACGGACGAACGTCAACGGTTACTGGAACGATGATCGGTATCTCGGAGCGAAGTTATCAAAATTACGTCAACCGAAGCGTGGCGATATCATCTTCTTCGAAAACACCTATGCCGCTGGTCCGACACATATTGGCATCATGCTGAACAATGATCAGTTCATTCATGCAAATGAACCTGCTTTAGGTATCAGCCGTGTATCGGAACGTTACTGGACGCAAAAACTATTAGGCTTTAAATCACTTTAAACTTTCCTCATCCATCCCTCGGGGTGGATGTTTTTTGTCTTACCACTTCACTTTGGGATATACTGGATATGGAAAGGATGTGTCTGCATGTCTTACAAAACACTGTATGTTCGGCTTCTCTTTCTTGCCTTATTGATTTTTGGTGGCTCGATGCTCTTGCATTATATCCAGACGGGAGACGTCTATATCGGTCACTTGATCGTTTCCGTCGCCGCATGCGTCTTATTGATTTTCAGAAGAACGACATCCTTACACGAACAGGCATGAAGCGCACTCGCCTCATGCCTGTTTTTTTGTCATTGAACCTTAACCAATGCTTGTATCTCTCGCTCAAGATCGCCTTTGAGTCGTTCGCTTTGAAGATCATCCTTCAATCGAATGACATCCTCCAGCCGTTCCTGACCAATCCCTCGTTGCATCGCTAGTACGAGAGTCTGTAGCATCATCGCTTGGTCGAATCCACTCGCGGCAAGCCACGCATCTTGCATCTCCCATATCTTATCGACGCTCTGCTGCAGCGTCTGATTCGGTAATTCGATGCCGTTGACAAGGAGATGGACTTCGAGTTGTCCGATGTAATGCTTCGCGTCATCGATCGCCACAGTGACGAGTTTTTCCCACGCCATTTGCATGCCGTCCGTATCGTTTTCAAAAATCGCGATGAGTCCTTTCGTTAAATCGACTTCGATTCGTCCGACGGCAGTCGTTTCACTAAATGCAAAAAACTGCTCCAGTCGATCAAACTCTTGCCGTGATTGTTCGATTTCCCCTTCTAGATATAAAAACAATCCGAGGAAACGTTGAAACGAAATGACATGATAATAGACATCTTGCTCCCGCATATACTGAACCCCTTCACGCAATAAGGCGATCGCTTCTGTGTAGTGATCATCGAACAAACTTGCTCGGAGCGCACGCAGGATTTGAAGCTTTAAATAGGTTTTCGGTGCAAGTGGAATCTCACGTGGTATATCCATTGCTTCGATCAGCTCATATGCTTCCTTCGTCCGTTTGAGATTGAATAAAAAGTAAACTTTTGCGATTTGGGCAAGTAATTGTTCATCTTGACGACCAAGCTGTTGAAAAACTCGCTCTGCCTTCTCGAAATATGTCAAACCAAGCTCCGGGTCAGACGGTCGGAGGGCATCCCCATATTCCTGAAAGACCTGTCCTTGCCAGTAAGAGTTTGTCTCTGGCACTAAATACGGATGCAGAATTTCTCGAACTTTTTCGTCCGAATGATATGAGGTATCTCGTGAACGGATTGTTTCAAGGAGTTCCCGCATCCGAACATCCCGCGGATCGAGCATCAATTCCTCGACCGTCACTTGTAATCGCTTAGCAATCGCCTGTAGTGCGGGCACAGACGGTGTCGCTTTCCCGTTCTCGACCATACTGAGCATTGACTTCGTGATGATGCCGGTCGCAACATCCGTTTGCGTCATTTTTTTCTGTTTTCGGATCTGTTTGATACGTTCCCCTAACACACTGGTCACTCCTTTTATCATAAAAGTTAAATTATATTGAACTTTATCTTTACATTTTTCTTCCACTCCTTTATTCTACACTAAAGTTCAATAAAATTTAACTCTGAAGGAGTGAACAGGATGTCATTTAATTTAAAGCGTGTCTTATTCGGAAAGTTTTGTTCATTATTTGCGGCAAGTCTCTTTACGTTCGTCGCTGGACTGACCGTCTTACGGGAAACATCGTCTGGTTTTCAGTTTGCGCTCGTCCTGCTTGCAGGATCAGTGCCACGGATTTTGCTCTCACCGGTTGCTGGTGTCCTCGCTGATCGTTGGAACCGGAAACGAATCATCGTCATGACCGAAAGCTTAAGTGCACTCGTCTTGTTCGGACTTCTGCTCTATTCGCTACAAGCCCCTCTACATACCGTTCATTACATCGTTGCTAGTGTCCTCTTGACGAGCCTGTCGACGTTCCTATCCGTCACCTTATCAAGCTCGTTACCGCGACTCGTAGAAGAAGATGAGTTACAACGCGGAAACGCGCTTTTCTCGACGATTCAATCGACCTCAACGATCACCGCTCCACTCGTTGCGGGATTGCTTATCGCCACTGTCTCCATCACGCAATTCTTGATCTTACCGTTCCTCTTGTTTGCTTCTGCTGCCTGGTGGAATAGCCGCCTCCGCTTTCTTGCAGTGGATACCTCTCCTCTGGCTACTACCGATACTCCGTCTTTCGTCTCGGAGTTTAAAGAGGGCTACCGTTATCTGTTCCGTCAACCGGTCTTGACGACACTCGTCCTGATGGCGATTGTCCTGAACTTCTTTTTTGTCGCTTTCGAAATCCTGTTACCAATCATTTTGCTCGATCGACTGCAATTCACACCATTTCGGTTTGGACTGGTCGAGTCCGCACTCGGTGCCGGTCTTCTTGTCGCTTCGTTGCTTCTTGCCTTACCTCGCTTTACGGTGAAACGTCCGTTACGCACGATATTCGAGTCGCTCTTTTTAATCGCCTCTTGTTATGCGCTTCCTGCACTTGCCCTACTCGGCTATGTTCCATCTGCTCTACTATTACCTTTTTTCATGATTCTATTGTTCATCGACGGCATGCTCGTCTTAAGGATGAACATTCCACTGCAGCTCATCGTTCAAAAACAGACCGATCCGGCTTACCTCGGACGTGTCATCGGTGTGCTGGAATCCATTGCAATGGCGATGATGCCGATCGGTACCCTATTGTTTGGTTTACTCAGTGATCATGTATCTATCATCGTGCTACTTGGAGTCGGTACAGTCGGCTTATTCGGTGCAGCATCATTCGGATTCCTCCGACTTCGTAATGACATCTTATCCGAGAGCATTCCCGTAGCAGACGCAAAAAACACGTCCTCCCTCACTTCGTGAGAAAGGACGTGCGTATCGGTCAGACCGTCGCTTTGACGGCATCCATGATTAATTTCAATGATTGTTGTTTTGCTTCCTTGTCAGCGATCATCGAAGCGATCATTACTTCGTCTGTGCCGTAGGAATCAGCGAGCTCTTGCAATTGTTTTGCAACGGATTCCGGGTTACCAACGATCATCCGCTTCCGGTTTTCAGCGATCCGGAATTGGTCTTGGAACGTATACGGATACGCCGCTGCCTCTTCTGGAGTTGGCGTTCCTGTCGACGAGACCCCTTTTTCAAGTAGGAGTAGTGACAGATCCAGGCTTGAAGCTAACCGTTCTGCTTCTTCCGTCGTTTCAGCACACGTCACGAAGATCGAGACGAGCGTTTGTGGTGTCTCATTGAACGACGTCGCCATGAAGTTATGACGGTAGTAGTCCATCACTTCTTGTCCACCTTGTCCATTGATGAAGTGGGCAAAGGCAAATCCGAATCCGCGTTGCGCAGCGTTCAAGGCACTACCCCCACTTGATCCAAGCAACCAACCTTCTGGTGTCGTATCGACTTCTGGTGTTGCGACGAGTCCCGCGAACCGGTGTCCGGCAGGTGCTCCGTCTTTCAAGTAATCGACGAGATCATCGAGTTGTTCGCCGTAATCGGCTCCACCAAAACGTGGCGACGATCCTTCTTGCAACGCACGTGTCGCAAGCGGCATACCGCCTGGTGCCCGACCGAGTCCAAGGTCGATCCGGTTCGGTGCAAGCCCTTCAAGGACACGGAAGTTCTCCGCGACTTTATAAGCACTGTAATGCGGCAGCATGACACCGCCTGAACCGAGGCGAATCTGTTTCGTCACTGCCGCCATGTAAGCGATCAAGACTTCCGGGCTTGAACCAGCCAATGTTTTAGCGAAGTGGTGTTCGGATACCCACAGGCGATGGTAGCCGAGTTCGTCCGCGATTTTCGCGAGCTCGACCGTTTCATGTAAGGCATCAGATGGCGATTGTCCTTTAGAGACCGGGGATTGGTCTAAAATACTAAGTTTCATGTATGTCTCTCCTTTTTCTTTCGAATGCGTACCTACACTGTACGCCTCCTCGTTGTACGGTGCAACGAAACTGCTTCTTTCTATCATGGGGACGTTTTCATTTTGAAATTCAGGGAACAATGCCTAAGTGAGCATAAAAATCTAACGAATGAGGTGGAGTTACATGTCAACCCATACTACGAATCAAGAAGCAGTCGAAACGGTCAAGAAACTGATTGATAAAATCGAAACAGCGATGCTGACGACGATTTCAGCAGAAGGACTCGTATCGCGTCCGATGCAGACACAGGATATCGAATTTGATGGCGACCTCTGGTTCCTCACTTCAAAAGAAACAGACAAGTACCAAGAACTACTTAAGAATCCGAGCGTCAACGTCGCATATGTTGACAAATCATATGTCTCGATCCGCGGGACAGCGGAACTCGTCGAAGACATCGAACGAAAAAAAGAGCTCTGGAGCCCACGCTATGAAGCCTATCTCGGAACGACATATGAAGATCCGAAAGTCGTCTTGATTAAAGTCAACACGGAAGCAGCCGAGTACTGGGAAACTGGAAATACTGCTAAATCCGTCAAACAAGTATTGAAGAAAGTTGTCGGCAAGGACGATGAGAACGAAATCAATAAAACAGTCGACTTGTCTTGACGAGTTAAACCCGCGCAGCTTGCGTGGGTTTTTTCGTGTGAAGATAGTCGTTTTTCTCAAAATGATGTAACATAATAAAATGAACTAATATGTAACTTAACTAAAAGGAGTACAATCATGGGAGAATTTTTTACGTTATTACGCCGGGGAAACCGGTCGGCGCTGACGGCAGGCATCGTTAACTCCGTCATCGCCATCATCAAGGCAATTGCCTACGTCCTGACGGGAAATGTCGCAATGTTCGCGGAGATGATGCATACGCTCGGGGACGCTGCTAACCAATTTTTTGTCTTCATCGGTTCTGCCCTCAGTAAAAAGGCACCGACGAAACGTTTCCCGAACGGCTTCGGTCGTCTCGTCAATCTCGTCTTGCTCGGTGCCATCCTCTTCGTCGGTATCATGGCGTACGAGACGATTCATGAAGGGATCGCCCACATCATCGAACCGACAGAATCAACTGGCTTTTGGATTACGTTGTCTGTCTTGTTCGTCGGTGTCGTCTTAGAGAGTGGCGTATTTGTTAAAGCGATGCAAGAGATCGCGCACGATGCGAAGTTAGACTCGAAAGGACCACGCTTGATTCTTGACAGCTTCCGCTCACTCAAACAAGCGAAACCAGCCACACGCCTTGTGTTCCTAGAAGATTTGGTCGCAACGGCTGGTGGCGTCGTCGCGATGCTCGCCGTCATCATCTCGCATGTGACACCGTTCCATCAGGCAGAAGGAATTGCTTCGATCCTCATCGGACTGATGATGTTTTACGTCGTCGGGAATGTCTTCCTGCAAAACGCAGCTGGTGCACTGGGTGAAGCCGATGAGACGATGGCAGCACGTCTCGGCGGACTAATCATGAAGGACCCTGACGTCAAGGACATTAGTAAACTAGAAGTCATTAAGGAAGGCGATCATTTCCACGTCGAAGTCGAGATTGAAGTCGACCCGACGTTGACGATCGCACAAGCGGACGATATCAAGGACCGTCTCGAACTCCAGATTCGCCTGCAACAAGGCATCATCGATGTGACGATCGGCTTTGATGAAGACGATAAGATTCAACAGTATGTCGTTGCTACGGACGAAACATGACACCATTCACGCAAGATGTCCTGACTATCATTCGTTCGATCCCTGCTGGTCGGGTCATGACGTACGGGCAAGTCGCTCGACTCGCCGGCCATCCGCGTAGCGCCCGACAAGTAGCGCGGATTCTTCACAGTATGAGTAAGACGGAACGTCTACCGTGGCACCGCGTGCTCGCTGCTGGCGGAAAACTATCGCTTGAAGGCGATGAACAGCGACTGGCACTTGAAGCAGAAGGGGTCGAGTTCCTGACCGCCCGTCAACTCGATTTATCGCGTTATCAAGTCAAAAGTGAATAAATACAACAAGAGAGGGATGACAGGTTCGCAGACCAGTCATCCCTCTCTTTTTATCGTCATGAATCACGCTTTCGACGAACTCGAAGCTACAGCGATTTGCCGACGCACTTCTGCTTCTAATTGTGGTTCCGGTGGTTGCCAGCCTTCCGGTTTCATGACCTTTTGGTCCGATTCCCGGAAGATTGGTTTTCCGTCCGGTCCAAGCTTCGCCATGTTCGCACGCTGGACGATCTCGAACAATGGAGCCGGATCAAGCCCGATCTCAACGAAGCTTCCCATGATGAAGTAGAGGGCGTCCGTCAAGGCATCCCCTTGTCCGACGAGCCGTTCGACATCTGTTTCGGGTTGTTTCATCTGAAGCGATTTTTCGACCGCTGTATCAAGTCCTGACTTGAAACGTTCGATTGCTTCGAGAAATTCTGCTTCACTCGTCGCCGATTGATGCAGGAACTCAACGACCGCTTCTTCTGCCGTCCAGGTCGAGCGTTTGATTCCACGATTGACCGTCATAGGTGTTGGCGTCGTTGCGCCAGGGTGTGAAAACACACGGTGGAATTCCTTTACGTCTTGATAATAATTTGTCATAACCGATCATCCCCTTTTACCGAATGTCTCCATTCTAACAGGTTCAGAACCGGAGTTCGACTCATTGATGAACGACGTCGAGTAAGGCCATCCCACGCGTGATCAATTCATCTCGCTGCTCAGATGTCGCTTTTAAGCGCTCGAGATCTGCAATCAGACGTGGTTGATCGACTTCATCCGCTAACTCGAGTAATTCAAGACGGAGTAACCAAGCGTCCGGTAACTGGACGAGTGTCTGATCGATCAGTTGCGGTAACCGTTCTCGTCCGGCACGACCTTCGCGAATCTCGCGGACGACTTCGAAGATCGGATCAGCCGCTGTCAACGGACGTTCGATTCGTTCGAACTCGACCGTTTCCGGAATCGGCTTCAGTGCTTCAACTTCCGTTCCCGGGAATGCTGACGTGATGTCACCGACGATCAATTCCATCCGGTCCATCGTCATCGTTTTCCCGTCGTTTGCAAGCGTCGCTGCTTCTAAGACGACGAGCGCCCGATTTCCATTGACGTTTTGAATCGCTGTGATGTCCCCTGTGACGCGAACATTTCCTTCCGCCCAGTCGAGACGTTCACCGACTTTGACTTGCATCAATACTTCGTTCAATTCCTTGCCGTGAAGGAGTGTAAAGCCTTCCGGATGATCTGCAAGTCCTTGACCTGTCAACACTTCGCCGTTCGCAGCAAGCGCTGTCGGACCTGTTAGTTTGACGAGATGAAGCGAATCGTGAATCTCTTGCGTTTCAGGAACACCGACGAGCGAGAGACCACTGTCGAAGACGAGCGTTGACAGGTTACCCGATTCGACCGCTTTTGTTAGTCCGTGGATGCCACCGCGGATGTAAGACATCGACTGTGCGAATTCTTCAAGTGCATCGCGGAGTTGTTCGAACGATTCACAAACGAAGAGTTCTTTTTGCATGCTCGTCACGTCATGTTTCGTTGCAAGTGCTTTTTCAAGTGAGAATGGATGTTTGACGACCGCGTCCGTTAAGCAGTGGCGACTTTCACCGACGGATGATAAAAGACCTGCCCCGTAGATTTGTGGGTTGTCGATATTACCAATCAGACCGAATTCAACCGTCCACCAGAACAGACGTGAGATTTCGTTCGCTTCCGAAATTCCTTTGACGTGTGTCCGTGTCTCCGCGAGTTCGACTTCAGCTTGCTCGATGTCGGCTGGCGTCGAGAACGGGCTCTCTTTGACAATCGTCAATTTCTTTAGTGCCTTGAACACGTCATGCTCGGCTTTATGATTAAAGGCATGTGCCCCGATCTCACCGAAGCGTCGAACGAATTCCGCGTAGACCGGATTCATCAAGATTGGCGCGTGCCCCGCTGCTTCATGCAAAATATCTGGCGCCGGTGTGTAGAGAATGTTATCGACCTTCCGAATGTCGGTCGCGATCGGCAAGAGTCCGTGCCCTTGGAAATCGAAGAAGGCGACGCCAGGAATGAGACCATCAACAGCGACTGTTCCCCAGCCTCCACGGCTTAGGTTCGCTGTCATTTCACGCACGTCCGGAATCCGTTCCGGGCTGATGCCCGATGCAGCAAGCCCTTCGAGGTATGCCGGATGTGCTGTATCTTGTAACGTATTTAAATTCAGTCGCATGACGTATCTCCAAACGGCATGATCCGTTGGCGTGTAGTCTTCGTAGTGCTGTGGTGCGACGTGTGGACGTAAATGACTTGGAATGATTGGTGTAGACATATGAGTTCCCCCTTGAATGAATGTGAGATAACAAAAAAGCCCCTGCCGAACATATTGTTCGACAGGGGCGACGAAAGCCGCGGTACCACCCTGATTACCCAGTCATCGACTGAGTCACTTATGATTGGGATAACGGTGTGCTCCGCTCGCTTACGCAAGAAGCTCAGAAACTGTAATTCAACACCATCTGTGTACACGTTCGCAGCGCCACGTGCTCTCTGAAACAGGGAGATGGTCTTTACTTCGGTTTCATCATCGCTTAATCTTTCGTTCTGTTATGCTGTTATACTGTTATGCTTTTAGCAAGTAAAGTATCGTTAAGGAGGACTATACGCTTACTTTTTACTTTCGTCAATGGCTTTTTTACGTTTAAATCGATTAAATGTTTTATCACGGACTGATTTTTGTTCGATCGTCAGTGATGTGATATGACGACGAAGCGCACCATTGAGCCGTTTTTCGAATGCTTCAAGCTCTTGGATCCACTCATTCATCGAAACGACGATCGGTAAGATTTCCATGATGACTTCTTCCTCGAGTTCATCGCGGTCAAGGAAAGAGTGCTTAACGAAGGCGATGTTCTCTTTGACGAGATCCTCCATTGCGAGTGGTTCTTCCGTCAACAAGAGATCATATGTCAGCAAGACCTTCTCTTGTCGCTGGGCGATATGCATCAAGTGATAAAACAATTCACTCCGAAGATCGTCCGCAATCGAGTCAAGGGCCTTCTCTCGCTCTCTGAAGCGCTCTGCCGTCGCGACACCACGTTCGAGGCACGATTGCATATGTTTGAGAATCAAGAGGTTCCGTAAGAGCGAGGCGTGCTTCTGACGCGTTCCTCGAATCTCTTCCTTGTGTAGGTTGAACAAGTTTTGTGTCTCAAGGAGCGAATTTGACATTTTATCGATTGCCGCCCGATATGGGGCGACCTTGCCTTCGAAGGCAATCGCTCGCGTGACGACGAGCAGCTTTTCGAAGAGTTTCGTCGCTTTTTGATAGTAGACATTGCCATAGCGCGGCGGGAAGATCAGCGCATTGATGCCAAGCGCACAGCCGATCCCGAGCATGACGAGCAAGTAACGGATCAGGACGACTTGCCAAAGTGGCTCGGTCGCTGTCGCCACACTTTCGAGAATGACGATGATCATCAAAACGACGTGTGGAATCGTCCGCCCGAAACCAAAGGCTAGCAAAATCGAGATTGCTGCCATGATGACGATTCCGATCGCGAGCGGATTGGCTGGATTATCCCCTAAAATCCAAAGTGCGAGTAACGTCAAAAAGGCACCAATCAAGTTGGCCTCTGCTTCCTCGAGAAATTGTTTCCATGTCTGATAGACCGAAGGCAGGAGTGTCGTCGCTGCCGAGATTGCAGGCAGGATCGGGCTGAGGTTGAACAGATTACTGATCAACAGCGCCAAGATGACCGCAAGACCTGTCTTGATGGTCCGTGGTCCGATTTGTAAGGATTGTCCACCCATGTCCATCCCTCCTTCTTATTCAGTATGCCCTCTATTCTTCACCGTTAGCCGTCAAAATTCAACAAAAAATCCCCTCCGCTTGAAAACGGAGAGGATTTAGATGAATTATGATGCTTTCGTACCTGTTCCTTCTGTCATTTCCGCTTTCGCGACCGATTGGTCAACAAGTGGTTTTTTGAGGAAGGATAGGATTGCCGCACCGACGAGTGAACCGATGAGGATCGCACCCGCGTAACCGACGATTGCCATGACCGTACCTGATGGACCATCAAGTAACGGGAAGACGAAGATACCGCCGTGTGGTGCTGGGAGCAAGACGCCGAAGACGATCGTCAATGCACCAGCGATAGCTGAACCGATGACGCTTGAAGGAATGACGCGGAGTGGATCGGCTGCTGCAAATGGAATCGCACCTTCTGTGACGAACGATGCACCCATTGCGTAAGCAGCGATACCTGCTTCACGTTCTTGCGGTGTGAATTTCTTACGTGCGAATAATGTTGATGAGAAAGCCACGATGAGTGGTGGAACCATCCCACCTGCCATGACGGCTGCCATGACTTCCGTGTTACCTGCTGTAAGAGCAGCTGTACCGAAAACATATGCTGTTTTGTTGATTGGACCACCCATGTCGATTGCCATCATACCTGCGACGAGCATACCGAGGAGGATTGCGTTCCCACCGCTGAGCCCGTTCAACGAATCCGTGAGCCATGTCATGAACTTCGCGATCGGCTCATTGATGACGAGCAACATGATCATCCCTGTGATGAATGAACCAAACAATGGATAGAGTAAGACTGGTTTGATTCCTTCAAGTGCTGCTGGGAGACCTTTGAGGACTTTAACGAGCAAGAGCACGACGTAACCAGCAAGGAAACCGGCAATCAATCCACCGAGGAAACCAGCATTACCGTTGCTTGCAAGGAAACCAGCAATCAGACCAGGAGCAAGACCTGGTTTATCAGCGATCGACATCGCGATGAATCCGGCGAGGATCGGAATCAAGAGACCGAATGCAGCTTTCCCGATCGACATTAACTGAGCAGCGAACTCGTTGTATGACGGATCATCCGGGTTCGCAGAGTTGATTCCCCAGAAGAAGCTGATCGCAATCAAGAGACCACCAGCGACGACGAGTGGCAACATTGCGGATACCCCACTCATTAAGTGTTTGTAGAATCCACCACGCGCTGGTTTTGAACTTTCGCTTGAACCGCTCGCTTTGTATACAGGTGCGTCTTGTTTGACGGCACGGTTAATTAATTCTTGTGGTTTACGAATTCCTTGTGCGACCGGTACTTCAACGACGTGTTTCCCGTTGAAACGATCCATCTCAACCGCTTTATCCGCAGCGACGATGATCGCTGTCGCATCGTTGATGTCTTGTTGTGTCAAACCGTTCTTGACGCCTGTCGATCCGTTCGTCTCGACTTTGATGCGGACACCCATCTCTTCTGCTTTTTGGCGAAGGGCATCAGCCGCCATATACGTGTGTGCAATCCCTGTCGGACAAGCTGTGACAGCGAGGATATACGGTGCGTCTTGGTCAACGTTGTCGCTTGAGACGTCAACTGGACCTTCTTCTTCACGTTCCTTCGCTTCGATTGCTGCGATGACTTCGTCTTTCGTTTTAGCCGCAAGGATCGTATCGCGGAAGTTCATATCCATCAGATAAACCGATAGTTTCGAAAGTGTTTCAAGGTGCGCATTATCTGCGTTCTCACCCGCTGCGATCATGAAGAACAACCGACTTGGTTGACCATCGAGTGCTTCGTAGTCAACACCTGCCGAACGACCGAAAGCGATCGCTGGTGTTTTGACTGCTGCTGTTTTTGCGTGTGGAATGGCAATGCCTTCCCCTAAACCTGTCGTACTTTGCGCTTCCCGTGCGAGAATCGCTTCTTTATATGCCGAGCGATCGTTCAGTTTTCCTGCCCGATCGAGGACGTTGACGAGTTCATCGATGACAGCGGCTTTAGATGACGCTTGTAAATCGAGCTGAATCGTATCACGTGTCAAGAGATCAGTAATTTTCATGAGTAGTCACACTCCTTTTAGGATTGAATGAGTTCAACGACGTTGACGTCTTTGATGAGACGATCGATATCTTCCTTCGTACAAAGACCAAAGGAATAAGCAGACGCGCTACCAGTCGTCACCGCATAGCGGAACGCTTCTTCTGGTGATTTACCGAGCGCGTGGCTGGCGACGAATCCAGCGACGAGTGAATCTCCAGCACCGACGGAATTGACGAGCTTCCCTGCCGGTGTGTTTGCCGTATAGGCACCTTCACGATTGACAAGCAGTGCTCCGTCTCCTGCAAATGAGATGACGACGTTCTCGGCACCTCGCTCGACGAGCTGTTGGGCGTATGGAACGGCCATCTCCTTCGACGTAATCTCGACGTCGAAGATTTCACCGAGTTCATGGTGATTCGGCTTGATTAAAAATGGACCGAGCGGTAAGACTTCAAGCATCGCTTCCTTCGTCGTATCGACAGCGAAGCGGACGTTCCGTTCATTCAGGATCGTCGCGATATGACGATAGAGATCATGCGGCAGACTGCTTGGGATACTACCTGCGAAGACGACGATGTCACCGGCTTCCATCGTCTTGAATCGGGATAATAAATGCTCCAGCTCTTCCGGTTGAATCTTCGGTCCCGCTGCATTCAGCTCAGATTCTTGATCGGCGCGAATCTTTACGTTGATTCGCGTCTCATCTTGAATCGGTGTGAAGTCCGTCAACACGCCTCGTTTCTCGAGTTCCGTCCGAATGAATTGTCCGGTACTTCCTCCAAGGAATCCGAGTGCTTGTGTTTCCACCTCATAGTTTTTTAGGACGAGAGAGACGTTGATCCCTTTCCCTCCGGCCACTTTTTCCGCCTGTTCGACACGATTGACTTGTCCTGCCTCAAATACCGGTAACGTGACATAATAGTCGATGGATGGGTTGAGTGTCAGTGTATAAATCATTTCGCGTTCACCACCTCTGTGTATTGACTGTATTTCGCTTCTTGCTCACTGGATGTCGTCGTGATGATCGTCGCCGCTTGCAAGGACGCCACACGACTGAAACTGATCGCATCCAGCTTCGTCTCATCGACGAGTACATACGATTGTTTTGCTAATTCGATCGCTGTCTTCTTTACGAGTGCCTCTTCCGGATCTGGTGTCGTGAAGCCTTGTGCCGGATGAACACCGTTCATCCCAAGGAACGCGACATCAAAATGGTAAATCAACATTCCTTCACGTGCGTTGTAACCGACGAGTGCTTGCGTTGAATGCTTGAGTTGCCCTCCGACGACGAACGTCGGGATACGGTGATAGAGTAACGTGTTCGCTAGAGGAAGACTGTTCGTTACGACCGTAATCGCCTTCTCTTCGAGATACGGAACGATGGCAAGCGTCGTCGTTCCGGCATCGAGATAGACATACATCCCGTCTTCGATCAGATCGGCAGCCGCTCGCGCGATCCGTTCCTTCTCTTCGACGTGTTGGTCACTCTTCTCGAAATAACTCGGTTCTTCAATTTGCAAATGGTTCGCTGTCGCGCCCCCGTGCACCCGACGCAGATGACCTGCTGTCTCGAGTTGTGATAAATCCCGACGAATCGTGGATTCACTCGCACCGGTTTGTTCGACGATCTTTTGCATCTTGACGACTTCTTCTCGGGCTAAAAGCTCAAGGATGAGTTGATGGCGTTTTTTGGTTAACATAAGGTTTCCCTCCGCATCTTTAATATAAAGCGTTTACATCTAAAAATCAATCAAAAACGTTCAAAATTTTTATAAATTCTTTATAAAACGTTCAAAATACGACTTTTTTCGACATGAAACCGTTCTTATAGTTTCATTATACATCAAAAACGGTCATTTTATGACTGTTTTATTGGTTAGAATCAATCATTTTTTAAATTTTTGATGATTTTCACAAAATAAAAAACCACTTTCCAAAGCAACTTGGAAAGTGGTGAATGAAAATCGGTCATTTCAGTCATCTTCGTTCACTGGACTTCATTTTGCAAGCGACCGATTCCTTCAATCGATACTTCGACGACATCCCCTGTCTGAAGGTAGACCGGTGGTTTCATGCCGTGACCCACACCAGCCGGAGTGCCTGTCGCAATGATGTCCCCTGCTTCAAGTGTCATCCCGTGTGACACTTCAACTAAAATCGTTACGACATCACGCAACATCAAGGCCGTTGATCCCGATTGACGGAGTTCCCCGTTCACACGCGTCTCGACAAGGACGTCACGCGGATCAAAGCTGTCCGCTGAGACGATGACCGGTCCGAACGGACAGAACCCATCGAGTGATTTGCCACGGAAGAACTGGACGTGTTCTTTTTGTAAGTCCCGCGCTGTCACATCATTGACGATACTGTAGCCAAACACGTGATCAAGTGCATTCTCAGGTGTCAGATCACGCCCCGTCGTGCCGATGATGATGGCGAGTTCACCTTCATAATCCAGTTGCTGTGTCAAATCCGCATGCCGCTCAATCGATTCGAACGGACCAACGATCGATGTCGGTGCTTTCGTGAACAAGACGAATTTCCCCGCTCCCGCCGTATCCATCTCCTTGATATGATCGGCGTAGTTCTTGCCGACACAGATGACGTTTCGTGCCGGAATATACGGTGCCAGTTTTCGAACATCCCCTTTAAGTAGTGGCGCGATATCTAAATCAAGATCAACATCGAACTCACGTGAAATCACTTCAAACAATGAATCCGTATAGACTTGTGCCGTCACATCATATGTAGAGCCATCCCGTTCAACCCCGATACCTACTTTTCCTTCTTGCTCAAATCGAAACCATTTCATCCTAAATGCCCCCTTTTGTTTCTAGTATAGCGAAACTGAAAGCACGTCGCACTTATCCTCTCCAGCACATGTTCAATCCTCAAATCGTTTCGCTATTATTTTTAGTGATAAAACATAATTCATACATGGTATTCAGTCATTCTTTGACTTTTAGTTCGTTTCAACAGTTGAAGATCATATAGATATCTTATAAATCATATCGGACGAGTAGTAGGTTTGAATGTTAAAACATCATACTCATTTATTCCTGTGATAAGAAGTTAAATTTTTCTATAGGAATATGATGAATATTTATAGGACACTTGTATTTTTCTAATACATTTTGGAGTAAAGGAAAAATGTCATCCAAATTATTTTTATGTTTGAAATTACCAATAACTTCAATATCCAAATTCCATCGACACTCTTCTTTATCCTCTAAAAAACCACCTGCCACGGTACATAATTCATCATACGTTTCTTGAGTAACTTCCTCAGGTGAAATAATGATTGCTTTTATAAAATTATCATATCCAAAGTCGTCTTCCGAGATTCCATCAATATTTTTTAAATAAGGAAAATCGTCAATAGTGCTAGGACGTTGATAGTCAATGAGTATTAGGCAATACATAGGTGGTGTTAAATAACCATCTCTCAAAAAATATGCTTCGACTGTCCTTAAATTGAGTATTCTATTCAAATGGTAATTTTTCATTTAGTGAACCTCGTTTACTTATTAAAGTGAGTTGAATTAAAGTTTTTAACGTTAGTTCATAATAACTTTCTTTTTTAATAGCTTACACCTTATCACATCATACAATTATTGGATACATAGTGCGTATATGACTCGTCGAGACAATAGAAAGAGGTGGCATTCCCAATGTACCTAGGAATGCCACCCCTTTTATAAAATTCGTTACGCAATCCGCTGAGCTAGTCGATCGACAAGAGCCTGCGACTCTTCATTCAATCCAACGAGTTCGACTTTTTTTCCAAGTCGTTCGTATTTCAAGACGACGTTTTCGATTGCTTCGATAGCGGAATCATCAAACAAGTGACACGCTGAGAAATCAAGTGTGATGACGGATGATGGATCAGTTTCGAGCTGAAACTGTTCTGCAAATGCTGTCGTCGATGCGAAGAACAACGGTCCACGAATCGTATAACGGACTCGATCTGTTTGCTCCTTGCGCTCGACTTGAATACGAGAAATTTTTGACGCAAATAATAACGCAGCAAGCAAGATTCCGACAAGAACACCCATTGATAAATCGTTCGTCAATACGGTGACGAGAACGGTTGCGAGCATGACAGCAGAATCACTCTTCGGTGACGTCTTGAGCATCTTGAATGAGCCCCAGTCAAACGTCGCATACGAGACGAAGAACATGACGCCGACGAGTGCTCCCATCGGAATCGTCATCAATAGATCATTCATCGTAAACATCAACAGCATTAAAAACACACCTGCTGTCAACGTCGACAAGCGACCACGCCCACCCGACGTGACATTGATGACCGATTGACCGATCATTGCACAGCCCGGCATGCCACCGAACATACCTGCGATGATGTTCGCAATTCCTTGTCCGCGTGATTCCATCGCTTTGTTCGACGTCGTATCCGTCATCTCATCGACGATTCGTGCTGTCAGCAACGATTCGATCAACCCAACGAATGCAAGTGACAAAGCATACGGGAAGATGATTTGGAGCGTCTCAAGCGAGAACGGAACATCCGGCAGGAAGAAGCTTGGTAACGCCGCTTCGATTTGCCCCATGTCCCCGATGACTCGTGTATCAAGTGAGAAGACGACCGTCAACACTGTCATGATCGTGATCGCAACGAGTGGTGCCGGGATCGCTTTCGTCACGCGTGGGAATAACAAGATGATGGCGAGTGATGCGGCGACCATTGCGTACATGATCCAGTTCTGTCCTTCGAACTGCGGCAGTTGTGCCGAGAAAATCAAAATCGCTAAAGCATTGACGAATCCGACCATGACGGATCGAGGAATGAACCGTAATAACTTAGCAATTCCTAAAAATCCGAACGCGATTTGTAGAATTCCGGCAAGGATACCGGCAGCTAGTAAATAATCGACACCATGGTCCTTGACGAGCTGGACGACGACGAGTGCCATCGCACCGGTCGCAGCTGAAATCATTCCGGGACGACCGCCGGCAATCGAGATGACGATCGCAATGATGACGGAAGCGTATAAACCGACCATCGGATTAACGCCAGCAATCAGCGAAAACGCGATTGCTTCCGGAACGAGTGCCAAGGCAACGACGATTCCGGACAGCAAATCCGCTTTTGGTTGCAGGAACCACTCTTTTTTCCATTGAGTAAACATATGATGATGAGACCCCTTTTCTAACATGAATGGTCTCAGTGTAATCTGGTCAGTTTCAAAAAGCAACCTTTTTAGGAAGTTTTGGTCCGCACACGGGCAATCTCATCGACCATCGCCTTATAGGTTGCCATGATCTCCTGACCCGCAAAGACCGGATCTTCGTCCATCGTCTCGAGTGCCCGGCGTAGAAGATGAATTTTTGGTTTCTTCCGTTCGAGTAGTTCTTCATAGATGAAATCAAGAACCTCTTCATGGGCTTCCTTCGATTCATCGGAAATCGATGACAGGGTAATCAAGCGTTTCATATGCGCACTCGTCTTCTCAAACAAATCCTTCCGAATGACGACTTCATCTTGTGGACGGTCGAGCCAAACGGATAGGAAGCGCGGCGGAATCAACTGTTCTTCCGTCCGACTGACGTCTTCGACGAGATGCGTCAATCGATTGAATACGTAACGGACGACACGTTCCGGTTGTGTGTTCGGTTCGGATTGTCGGAAGAAGTACATCGCATATTGCAACATTCCTGTATAAATGACCGCTAAATCTAGAAGATACGGTTCTTTCGTCTGACCGAATAAATCACGTAATCGTTCAAACGTCCATTCGATCTCGAGAAGACGGTTATTCTCCATAAACGTCTTCAGTTCTTTTTCATTTGAAGCAATCGCCTCTTCGAACAACGTATACAATTTATATTTTTGCATCAGTTCCAAGTAACAGTTACCTTGTTGAATGAACGTCTCATAATCCGAGACATCTCGTCCGACGAGAATTTCCTTGCGCGCTGTCCGCATCTTTTCAAAGACGGTATTGAATACATCGATAAATAATTCATTTTTAGAGGAGAAGTAGTTATAGAACGTTCCTTTGGAAACATTACTGTGCTCAAGAATGTCCTGGATGGACGTCGATTGATATCCTTTTTCGACGAATAGCTGATAGGCGGCATCTAGAAGTTGTTTCTTTTTTGGATTCATGGTCTTGTCCTTTTCTGTTCAAATGATTGCAATGGTTTAACAATCACTTATTTTAGTGTATGAAGCAAATAATTTGAATTCATTCGACTTAGCCTGGTAAGATAGCCAAGTTAGTCATAGAATTCAAGTCTAACATTTTAGACTCGTAGTACAAAAGGAGCATAACGAAATGCAATCAAGCAAGCAATCATCACGACTTTATTTAATTTTAACTGTCCTTATGGCAGGTGCGTTCGTTGCGGTCCTGAACTCAACGTTACTTAATATCGCCTTACCGTCAATCATGGGATCGTTCGGTATTCAGGCAAGCACCGCCCAGTGGTTGACGACGGGCTATATGCTCGTCAACGGAATCATGATTCCGACGTCAGCCTTCCTTGTCCAGAAGTTTTCGACACGTCAACTGTTCTTGACGGCGATGACGCTGTTCTCACTCGGTACGATCATCGCTGGACAAGCACACGTCTTCCCGCTTCTACTCGGTGCGCGGATGATGCAGGCGTCAGGTTCTGCGATCATGATGCCATTATTAATGAATGTTCTTTTGACCGGTTTCCCGATCGAGAAACGCGGACAAGCAATGGGGATCTTCGGACTTGTCATCACGTTCGCCCCAGCCATCGGCCCCACATTGTCCGGCTGGATTCTTGAACATTATGAGTGGCGGATGTTGTTCCATCTCGTTACACCGATCGCATTACTCGTACTGTTCACGGGTGCCTTCTTATTGAAGAAAGAGACAGTTCGTAGCACACTCAAACTCGATTTGTTCTCACTCGTTCTCTCAAGCTTTGGTTTCGGTGGTTTGTTGTATGGATTTAGTTCCGCTGGTTCTGCTGGATGGGGATCTTGGACGGTCATCGGATCATTGATCATCGGTGTGATCAGTCTGACTTCCTTTATTATACGCCAATTCATGCTCGAAGAACCGATGCTTGAGTTCGGGATTTTCCGTTATCCGATGTTCGCCTTATCGCAAGGAATTTCGATGGTCTTGAACATGTCGATGTTCTCCGCAATGATCTTGATGCCGATTTACATCCAAACGATTCGCGGTATCTCACCGTTTCATTCTGGTCTCTTGATGTTACCAGGTGCGATCGTCATGGCGATCATGTCACCGATCACAGGTCGTCTGTTCGACCGATTCGGTGCCCGGATCCTTGCGATCATCGGCTTATCACTGACGGTCTTAACGACGTTCTCGTTTAGTCAGCTCGCTGCGGATACGTCATATGCGTTCCTCGTCATCATGTATACGTTACGTTTCCTTGGAATCTCGATGGTCATGATGCCGGTCATGACGAACGGATTGAACCATATTCCGCAACACTTGACGCCCCATGGTACGGCATTGAACAATACGTTGTCACAAGTATCGGGTGCGATCGGTTCAGGTCTGCTCGTGACGATCATGACGTCGCGGACGAAGCATCACGTCCCGGAATTCGCTTCACAACCAGAAGCTGCTAATCCGGAGTGGTTACAGATGCAAGCGATGATCGAAGGGATCAATGATACGTTCTTCATCGCGACGTTACTTGCACTCGCGGCATTGATTTTATCGTTCTTCATCAAAAAACGACGGACGACGACACTTGCAGTCGTCGAATCCGTCGATCAAGAACAAAAATATGCATGATTTGCTTCTCCCCTGTCTATTCAGACGGGGGAGTTTTTGTTTTCGTGTAACACTCTTTTTTGCAGTTGCTGTCGATCATAGATTCGTTGATTCGTGCTGCCCCGAAAACGTGTCGTTCGGTCGAGTTTCGACAGGATGAACGGACCATCGATGAGTCCATCTAGTCGCAGTATTAGTGGATACCATCGTTGACGTCTTAAGATTTCCTCTAGTACATAGCCAGTATATAAAATGACGTCATAGTCTGGTCCAAGTCGTTCAAGTAGTTGCACAAGTGCTGCCGCTTGAAGCATCGGCTCCCCGCCGGACAATGTCAAACGACGATTTCCGATCGCCTGAATCCGTTCTACTGTTTCTTCAATCGTCCACTCCACTCCACCTGTCGGGTCCCAGGAGGACGGATTATGACAGCCGACACAGTGGTGTGGACAACCGGCAAGAAACAGGACCGTTCGCAGACCGGGTCCATCAACGACAGAATCAGGATGAAGGGAAAGAACGCGTAACATCGTGCTTCACCCGATTCTGCTCTTCAGCCCGTTTTGCCTCATTCCAACGGTCCAGTGTACCGACGAGATATCCTGTGATGCGTCGAATCCGTTCGATCGATCTACTTCCGCAAACCGGACACTGATCCTCGATCGTCTGCTCCGTTCGACAATCAAGACAACGATCGACGGGATGATTGATTGACCCATAGCCGATTCCAGCTTCCGCCATCAAACGAACGATGTCTTCAATCGCTTGTGGATTTCCGGCAAGGGCGCCATCTGTCTCGACATAGGTGATATGTCCACCATTACATAATGCATGAAACGGTGCTTCGAGTTGAATCTTTTCACGGATCGTTACGGGCGCATCGACAGGGATATGAAAGGAATTCGTGTAATACGGCTGATCGGTCACTCCTTTGATTTCACCGAAGTCACTAGCATCACGACGTGTGAACTTACCTGATAACCCTTCAGCTGGAGTTGCCAGTAAACTGAAGTTCAATCCCGTCATCTCGCCATAGTTGTCGATGACCGTTCGCATCGCTTGAATCAAGGCAATACCAATCTGGTGCGCCAGTTCGGAATACCCATGATGATTGCCCGTCAAAACGGTCAAACATTCCGCGAGACCGATGAAGCCGACCGCTAACGTCCCGTGCTTGAGGACCGGACCCACCTGATCCGTACTTTTTAGCATCTCACCGTCTTTCCAGACATGTTGATATAAAAATGGAAACGCGTCAGCTGTTCGACTTGCCTGGAACTCATAACGCGCAATGAGTTGCCGGCATGCAAGTCTTGTCGTCTCTTGGACGGCTTCGAACATTTGATCGACGGTTTGACTCTGAAGTGCCAAACGGACGAGATTGATGCTCGTAAACGATAAGTTCCCTCGCCCTGTGACGGACGGAATGTCTCCACGATCTTCAAACACACGGGTCCGGCATCCCATGTACGCGACCTCGGCTCCCCCTGGTTGCTCCTGACGGTTGAATGGTGCATCAAGAAACGCAAAGTTCGGAAACAATCGTTTTCCTGTCACGCGGGTGGCAAGTTGAAACAAATCGTAGTTCGGGTCTGTCGGTGACAGGTTGACGCCTTGTTTGACTTTAAAGATTTGAATCGGAAAGATCGGTGTCTCCCCTCTTCCTAACCCACGTTCCGTCGCTGTCAGCATGGCGCGCTGGAAGAGCCGACCTGCCTGCGTCGTATTCGTTCCATAATTGACGGATAAAAACGGCACCTGTCCCCCACCGCGTGAATGCATCGAATTCGTATTATGGATGAACGCTTCGCACGCCTGAAACGTCTTTTCATACGTCTCCTGCCATGCGCGCCGCTCCCGCTTGCGTCGCTTCCAATGCGGCACGAGGTCATGTAGTTTGGTCCATTCGCGTTGGTAGGTCTTTTCGACGAATGGTGCTACATCATCGTCAAAGGTTGCGAATGCTTGTCCGCCATGCTGCATGTTTTGATTCGCTTGGACGATGATTGCTGCAAGAGCAAGGGCCGAACGGATGTCTTGCGCTGGTCGGATTGAACCATGTGTCGTCTGAAATCCGTTTGAGAGTAGCTGACCGAGCGGAATCTGGGCACAAGTCGTCGTCCCAGTCACGTAATAATCGGCGTCGTGGATATACAAGATGTTGTCGTCAAGCGCCTGCAAGACATCTGCTTCGAGATGTTGTCGCATCATCTGTCGCGCTGCTTCCCCAGCAATCCGCTGTAATTTCGCTAGCGGTGTTTTGCCATCAATGTTTGCATTCTCTTGTTCGATATCTTGCGGTGGTGTGAGTAACGCTTCTAAGCTCTCCATGATTCTTTTCCTCCCACGTTTTTTTGTAATCACTATAGCGAGAGTTCAGAAACATTCGCAATCCCTGCACAACTTACGATTTTTTCAACTGTTTCAGCCGTTCTGTCATCAATCTGTTCGATTTATCGTTCAAATGTCTGCATCTTACTCGTTTTAGCCAAACGCAGGAATTTGGACGAATCTCACACGAGGCACGACAAAAAAGAAGAGGCTCATGATATCGCCTCTTCTTCATCTCTTCATTCTGCTTCGAGTAACGCGTCTGTCGCACTCGGCAACTTGACCCGGAAGACCGTTCCTTCTCCAAGGATTGATTCGACTTCGATATTGCCATCATGTGCGCGAACGATTTCCTTACAGATCGATAATCCAAGACCTGTCCCGCCAATCTTTCGGCTGTCTGAGTTGTCGACCCGGTAAAACTTACTGAATAGATGCGGCATCGAATGACTCGGAATCCCGATCCCGAAATCGCGAACGCTGAGTTCGATTTGATTGTGTTGGTGAGTCATCGTGACGACGACATCCCCGCCGTCCGGTGAGTACTTCACCGCGTTATTCAAGAGATTACCGAGTAACTGTTTCATGCTGTTCGCATCTGCCTCGACCATGAAGTCCTGTTCATCATTCAAATCAAGTTTCAGACTGTGTTGCTCCGTCGCTGCTTGATAAAACTGAATTTGTTCCTTGACGATTTCTTTCAGGTCAAAGATTTGTTTGTCATACTCTTGCTTTCCTGACTCCATCCGCTGAACGTTCAAGAAGTCGCTGACGAGATCGGTCAGACGCTTCGATTCATCGTGAATCGTCTGCAAGTATCGCTTGTTCCGCTCAGGATCCAAATCCCGTTTCAACATGAGCTCCGTAAAGCCATAAATCGAAGAGAGCGGTGTTCGAAGTTCATGCGAGACCGTTGAGACGAGTTCCGACTTCACGCGGTCGACTTCTGTCTCAGCCGTGACGTCACGGAAGACGAGAATCGTTCCTTTTGAATGTCCCCCGTGCGCAATGGCTTCGGCATAGACTTGAATGAAGTATTCCCCCTGATCAATCGATAAGGAGAACATGCCCTCCGGAATCTCACCCGATAAGACTTCTTCAAAGTATGCTTCAAACGCTTCCTTTTGATCCATCTGTTCGAACATCGTTTCCGGTCGGACTTCAAGGAATGTCATCGAATCGTTGTCTTCTTCGACTTGTAACGACTGGAAGATATCGAATAACGCCTGATTTCCTAAGATCGTCTTCTCTTCGTGTTTGATGTAGAGAATCGCTTCCCGAACGGAATTCAGCAGTTGTGCCGTCTCTTTTCGTTCGTATTCCATCTGTTCGTAGAGTGACATTCGCATCAATGAGATCGCAATCTGTTTTGAGAACGATTCCAGTTCCGCTAAATCCTGTTGGTTGAATGGTGCGTCAAACCGTGCTAGATAAAGACAAGCAATCAATTCTTCTTTTGCCGGATCCATGATCGGAATGACACCTTCATATACGTGATACGGATACTTGATCAGATCGTCGTTCGCGACCTTTTTTGAAGAATGTGCGGTTTCCTTTGAAATCATGACTCGCTTTAGTAGTAACGACTCCGTCTTCAGGCTTTCTTGTTGTTCTTCTGTCATTTCTTTTGGAACGACTTGCGCGATTTCATTGTTCTTAATCAATAACAATGCCCCGAACTCTGTCTTCGTCAACCGGACAATCGTACTGATGACAGACGAGTAATCGAATAAACTCTCCTTTGAAGCAAGCGTTTCGATCAGTTCATTCCGATCCTGCAAATGGAGTTCATTCGTCCGCGTCACTTCAAGAGCACGCTCAAGCTCATTCTGTTTTTGCTTCAATACTTCCTGATTGTGTTCCATTTCTTGATTCTTAGCTGACAATTCCGCATGTTGTGATGAGATCGACCGTGCCATCTGGTAAAACGATGCCGTCAATTGACCGACTTCATTATGGCTGTCGACATCATGCTCGAGCGAAATCGACTTGCCTTCTGCAAGGCGACGACTCTTGACGTTCAATTCGCGGAGTTGTGACGTCACCCGATGTATCAACGGACGGACGATGAACAATAGACAAAATAAAAAAATCATCAAGTTCAAGAACCAGAACCATTGTGTCTTTTGTAACTGGTCAAGTACTTGCTCCTTCGTCCGACCGTCTGCATTATCCACGTATAAATAACTGGCAACCGATGTGATGACACTTAGTGCAAAGACACTATAAAAAATCGCCATCAACTGTCTGCCCAATTTCTCAGTCATCCAGTGTTTCATATTCATAAATCCTCCTAGCAATAAGTTGCCCTTCGTTCAAGATTGTTTCCTCCTCATCTATTATCATCTAATGATTCCCGGAAACATCCCTCTTGAATCCTTTACGGTCGGGCAGGCGAGAGTCCAATCCCGGTCACGAGGGCAATCGCATCGACGATTTGTCCTTTCGTCAGATCATCCGTCTCGATCTGTTGACTGAACAATGGATCGGTCAGTTGACGTAAGCGTTGTTCTGCCTGTTGACCGCCCCACGAGTTTGGACGCTCAAAGCGGCTGATCAGGCGGCGTTTGACAGTTGTCTCCTTCGCCATCAGGGCGATATGACGGACGTCATGACCGTTCGCTCGTAACGTGCCGATGATTTCCTGAAAGTACGCTGGATTCGTCAAGGTCATCGGCACGATGATCCGCGCATCTTCCGTATCGAGCTGTTCGAGGAGCTGTCGGTTAAACGTGCGCCACAACGGCTCATCCTGGAAATCGTCCTTGTTTTCCGGCAGTTGCGCCCGTAGAAAATAACCCGTCTCTTCCGGGTCAAAAATGTATGATCCGCTCCAACGCTTTTGTAATCCTTTTGCTGCTGTCGTCTTCCCGACACCAAACGTACCGTTAATCCAAATGATCATCTTCTTCTCCTCCACCCTGTTTTCTGTTGTACTATACTGCAAAAGTGGTCGACAAGTTTCAATCGGTTACAAAAAAACACTCCGTTGAAAAAACAGAGTGTTTAGCCATATAACCATGTGATTAAAAACGGTGCGAGAATGCTAGCACAGACAGCCGTCAAGACCATCGTCAACAGACCGACCGCCCCTTCGCGTTGATCAAGACTCATCGATTTCGTCGCACCCATGACGTGGGCAATCGATGCTAAGCCTACTCCACGGCTGACGAAATGCCGAATCTTCAAGCCCGTCATTAATTTTGGTCCGACGATGGATCCCGTCAATCCGGTCAATAAAACGAAAGCTGCCGTCAGCGTCGTCGTCCCGCCTGCTTTTTGTGAGATCGCTAAGGCAACGGGTAACGTGACCGATTTCGGTAACAAGGCAAGGTTCGTCGTCCGCTCGAGATGGAGCAGCAGACCGAGTAACAGATCTGAACTCATTGCAATACATGTTCCAAGCAATACACCGAGTCCGATTTCCGGCAGAAAACGGCGGACGTGATGTCGGACGCGATAGAGTGGAATCGCGAACGCTGTGATCGCTGGACCGAGCATCTTCGACAAGTATTGTCCACCCTGCATGTATTCTGCATGTGAGACGCCGCTATAGACGAGAATCACGATCAGGACAGCCGTCACCGTCAGGATCGGTAACGTCCAGACACGAGGATGACGTTGATAAAGGAACATCGCGCCACTGAATAAAAGAATGGTTAGGATGATCCAGAACAGTGTCTCACTCATGTGGGTTCACCGCCTCTTTCCGGTGTGCCAAGCGATCGACGATGTACGCTGAGCCGACTAACGTCAGCAGGCTGCTGACGACGACGATCAACACGACTTGAAGACCAGATGTTCGAAGGAATGCCGTATAATCCATGATTCCAGACAGTGCTGGAACGAAGAATAATGGCATGACGAACAGCAGAAAGGTTCCGCCCCGTTCAACAGCGACGAGAGGAAGCAATTGACTTTTTAACGTCACGTACAGAAGAATCAAGCCGATGATGTTACCGGGTAATGGTAACTGGAAAGTTTCGCTCACCCAGTCCCCACTGAGTGAAAAACAAAAAATAAGTGCGATTTGAGCAATGATTTGAATGATACGCATAACGCGTGAAAGCATGATAAAGGTCCCCTTGTTAACAGTTTCGGGTCTTATTATCCGCCTCTTTCCTTCAACAATCAATGAAATCTAGTTAATCAACTGAAGTAACCGTTCTCATGAAAATCCTCACCTTTTTTGTATTAGCACAAACAAAAACCAGTCAGTCGTGTATCAGTACAAAAAATGATTCGAGACGAACAATAAGCGCAATCCTTCTCATTAGAGAAAAATTGCGCCTTGTCTTCAATCTGAAGACGACACCTGAATGGGATCGTCTACTCATCTTAATCACATGATCCGTTTAAATAACTTCTCGAGTTCATACGTCGTCCATTCGATGATGACTGGACGTCCGTGTGGACATGTGAACGGCATCTCCGTTTTCGCTAGATCGTCAATCAACCGGCGCATCATCTCATCGTTCAACGGATGATTCGCCTTGATTGATTTCTTACATGCCATCATGATGGCGGCATCTTCCCGATACGTCTCGAGATCAATTTTTCGCTTCATCAAGGCTTCATCGAGTAATTCCTGAATCGTCTCTTCCTGCCGATGGGACGGGAACCACGTCGGAACTTCTCGGACGATGAAGCTTTGTGGACCGAATGCTTCGAACTCGATGCCGACGTCTTTTAGCAACGGAAGGACTTCATCCATCCGTTTCATATCATCCGACGAGATTTCGAACGTATACGGTAAGAGCAATTGTTGCCTCTGTTCCGGTGGTCGACCGAACATGACCTTATACGTCTCGTATTTGATTCGTTCCTGTGCTGCATGTTGATCAATCATATACATCCCGTCTTCCCCGGCACAGACGATATAGGACGAATGAAGTTGACCGATGACGTCGAGATGCGGAAAGCGCGGACGCGCGGCTGGTTCCTCAATCAGTTCAGCAAACTCCTGCTTGACCGGTGCGATGGGCTCGAATAGATCATCCTCGTTGCTAAAAGGTAATGATTTCTCGACAGGTGGTCGATCGTCTTCTTGCGGCTTTTTCGGAATCGGATAATTCCAGACCGCTCGCGATGACGTTTCTTCGACCGGTTCAGCGACATAAGAAAAATCGAGTTTTTCCTGGCTACTCGGATCTTTTTTTGGTTTCGGTGGCGTCACTTTCGGAATCAGCGTCTCCCGGCTGAGCGTCATCTTGATCGTCTCCTGGATCAACTGGCAGAGCTCCATCTCTTTTGAAAGACGGACTTCTCGTTTCGCCGGGTGAACGTTGACATCGATCAAGAGTGGATCCATCGTCACCTCGATGACCGCAATCGGATACCGCCCGATCGGTAAGAGCGTATGGTAACCGTTCAAGACCGCTTGCGTCAGGGCGAAGTTTTTGACCGAACGTCCATTGAGAATCAACGTGATGTAATTCTTTGAGGCACGGGTCACTTCCGGTTTGACGAGATGACACGTCAATTGATAATCGGCATTCGCACCTTTGGCGACTAGTGTTCCTTGAATCGTTTGATGACCGTAGACACTCGCCAGTGCTTGCCGGACGTCTCCTGATCCGTTCGTCTGGATCAATGTCTTCCCTTCATGCGTTGCTCGAAGTTTGACGTCTGGATGAGCGAACGCCATCCGGTTCAGCACGTCCGTGATCGCCGCAAGCTCCGTATGCGTCGTCTTCAAATACTTCAGCCGTGCCGGTGTATTGAAGAAGAGATGCTCGACCGTCAATTCCGTTCCCCGGTTCATTGCTGCTGGTGTCCGTTCAACGACCGTCCCGTACTCAAGCGTCACTTGAATTCCTTCCGCGTCCTCACGTTTCGTCTTCAATGTCACTTTACTGACGGACGCGATCGAGGCAAGTGCCTCTCCGCGAAAACCAAGTGTCTTGATTCGGAACAAGTCATGCTCGTCCTTAATCTTACTCGTCGCGTGACGGACGAAAGCCAGTTCAGCGTCATCCGGGTAAAACCCGTGTCCGTTGTCGCGGATCGTCATCCGTTTCATTCCAGCTTCTTCGAGTTCGACATCGATTTGGGTCGCACCGGCATCAAGTGCGTTCTCGACCAGTTCCTTGACGACCGATGCTGGTCGTTCGACGACTTCTCCCGCCGCGATCCGATTCGCTAAACTATCGGATAATTCACGAATGATTCCCACTGCATTCTCCTCACTTTCTCGCTTCGGCTTGTAGACGATACAGCGTATTCAATGCCTCGAGCGGCGTCATATTGATCAAATCAAGACTCGCCATCGTCTCTCGCAGAGGATCCGCATCTGAGAACAGACTGAGTTGATCAATCGGCTCCTCCTGAACAGGAGCTTTTACAGGTGCTGCGACCGGAACAGGCTCAGCCTGCTCGAACTCGGACAAGAGGACTTGCGCCCGTTCGATCAGACTATCTGGTAAATCAGCTAACCGCGCGACATGGATTCCGTATGATTGGTCGGCTTTTCCGTCGCGTACTTCATGCAAGAAGACGACACGCCCATCTTGTTCAACGGCACGGACGTGAACGTTCGCTAATCGATCAATCGATTCTTCGAGCACCGTCAGTTCATGGTAATGGGTCGAAAATAGCGTCTTCGCTCCGACATGCCGGGCGATGTGTTCAACGATCGCTTGTGCGAGTGCCATCCCGTCGTACGTCGAGGTCCCGCGACCGATTTCATCTAGCAGGATCAACGACCGGTCCGTTGCACGCGTCAACGCTTCTTGTGTCTCGACCATCTCGACCATGAATGTCGACTGTCCACTGACGAGGTCGTCTGCCGCCCCGATCCGGGTGAAGATTTGATCGAAGATCGGCAGTTCCGCTTGAGCAGCTGGTACGAACGAGCCGATTTGGTGCAATAGAGCAATCAATGCGAATTGTCGCATATAGGTCGATTTACCGGACATGTTCGGTCCAGTGATCAACAGCATCTCGCGTCCTTCGTTTAAGGTGATCCCGTTCGCGACATATTCACCGCGCGGTAAGACTGTTTCGATGACCGGGTGACGTCCTTGCTGAATATCAACCGTTCGTCCCGTCGTCGTGATTGGTCGGACATAGTCGTGCGTTTCAGCAATCTCAGCTAGTGCGACGAGGACGTCGAGTTCCGCGATCCGGCGACTGACCCGTTGTAAGCTTTCGATGTGTCCTTTGACTTCATCGCGCACTCCACAGAAGAGATCGTACTCGAGCGTGACACTCTTCTCTTCCGCACCAAGGATTAATGCTTCTTTTTCCTTCAGTTCCGGTGTGATGTAACGCTCGGCATTGGCAAGTGTCTGCTTCCGTTCATACCGTCCTTCTGGCAACAGCTTGGCATTGGCTCGTGATACCTCGATGTAATAACCGAAGACGCGATTGTAGCCGATCTTCAACGTCTTGATGCCGGTTGCTGCCCGTTCACTGGCTTCAAGTGTCGCAAGCCATGTCTTTCCGTCTTTTGAGGCGACGAGTAACTCGTCGAGATCTGCTGAATAACCAGCCTTAATCATTCCGCCCTCTTTCGTTGAGATTGGTGGTGCTTCAACGAAAGCACGATCGAGCAAATCGCTCAATTCGTCGTGCGGATCGAGTCCGAGACTGAGCTGACCAAGACGTTCGCTCATCATCTCCTCGAGCGCTGATTGAATGCGGGGAATCAGCCGTAACGTCGACTTCAATTGAACGAGGTCGCGCGCTGAAGCCGTACCGTAACCGACTTTTGCGACGAGTCTCTCGAGATCATAGACTTCGCGTAACGTATCTTTTAATTGCTGACGTTCGAAGTAGTGTTGCAACAATTCCTCGACAGCGTCGAGCCGCTCGGTGATCACGCGTTCCGATAACAACGGTTTTTCAAGCCAGCGTTTCAACATCCGTCCGCCCATCGCTGTACCTGTCACATCAAGCAGACCAAGCAACGAACCCTTTTTATCTCCTGTCCGTGCCGAGCGGACGAGCTCGAGATTCTTGACCGTATTCGGCTCGAGTTGCATGAAGTCGCTCGCTTCATAGACGACAGCAGGTTGTAGATGTGTCAACGCTCGTTTTTGTGTATCGTGCATGTAGGCATAGAGGACCGCAAAGGCTTCCGCTTGGGCTGTATCAATCGCACGGTCACCGTGCGGATGCGTCTCGCGCCGTGAACTACGCGTCAGTGGAATCCGTAAGTGCGCGAGCGCTGTCTCGTGTTCCTCTGTCGTGACGATGATTTCCCGTGGCAGGATGATGCTCAGTTCTTTGACCACACCGTCGAGTGTCGCAACGCTAGTCAAGGCACTCTCACCGGTCGAGACATCACCGCGAGCAATCCCAAAGCGACCGTCCTGTTCGACGACCGCGACTAAGTACCGATTCTCTTTTTCCGTCAAGGCGGACATCAACGTTCCCGGTGTGATGACTTGGATGACTTCGCGTTTGACGAGTCCTTTCGTCAACTTCGGATCCTCGACTTGATCACAAAGCGCCACTTTATAACCACGCTCGATCAACTGTTCGATGTAGCCGTTCGCTGCGTGATGGGGCACGCCACACATCGGAATCGGATGTTCCGCGTTCTTGCCGTTTTTCGCCGTCAGCGTCAACTCCAGTTCATGAGCGACTTTCTTGGCATCCTCAAAGAATAATTCGTAAAAATCACCGAGTCGATAAAACAAAAAGGCATCCGGATAATCCGCCTTGATTGAGAAGTATTGTTTCATCATCGGAGTGTTGTGTACTGCTTCCATTCTTCCACCTCATTCGTAGAAAAAGCCGACGGATGTCCGTCGGCTTTTCGTTCATTTCGTGATTAGTAGCCGCAACCGCCGCTTTTGTTTTCTGCTTCCATGCCGCTACCTGTCTTACCAGCGAGAACATCTCCGTCCGTCGCTTCGATGATTTGATCCGTAATCCCGTTCGAGATCGTCACCGTGATGTATTGGAGAAGTCCGTTGACTTCTTCTTGTGTTTCTTGGAACTGTTGGACGACAGGCATCTCATCGAGCTCAGCGAACAATTTATCGAGCTTCGCTTCGACACGTGCGAGTGCTTCTGTTTTGCCGTAATGTTGGCAGTTGACTGCCTCTTTTTGAAGGAACTTGATTTGTTTCATCATCTTTTGGACTTTTTCATTCCCATTGATGTTGGCTTCTGCCGCTTTAAATCGTTCTACTTCCGGTGTCTCTGAAATCATTTTGGCGATTTCATTGGCTTTTTCGATGATTTGTTCATCTGTATACATCCACATTCGTCCCCTCTATCGTTAGCGAACACGTCGCTTCCCTTAGCATTCTGAACGATTCCTCGTTCTGTCGCATTCATTATACCGTTCTCGCGATAGAGTGACAAGAATAGTTCCTTATTCAATCGAACGCCATAATAGATAGGCGGCGTGACTACGGACAGGGGCAAATTCCTCCGCCAGTCGCGTCGCTTCTTCCACCGTCGGTCGGTAACCGAGCAACCGTTCGAAAGCCCGTAATATCCCGATGTCCGATGCCGGAAATAAATCCGGACGACCGTACCCGAACATCAGGACGTTTTGGACCGTCCATGGTCCGACGCCTTTCAGTGCAATCAACGTCTCAGCGATTTCTGCGTCGTCGGCTGACGTCAATGCATCATAATCAATCGTTGCTGTCGCTACGCCAAGCAGATAATCGACTTTACGTCCTGATAGTTGCAGAGCAAGCAAGTCCTCGCGACGCGCAGTTGCTAATTGACGCGGTGTCGGTGGAAGGATGATCCCGTCCTTGACCGTTCCGAATGTTCGAAAGACACGTTCCGTCAACGTATGGGCAAATGAGAGATTGATCTGTTGATGAATGATCGAGCGAATCAAGGCCGTGAACGGTGAATGATCAAGCACGAGTCGTTCATCGCCGAACCGTTCGACGATCGCGTGTAACGACGTCGCCTTGAGACGCTGCGCAGGATTTGGCTCATTGAGTCGAAAGCGTCGATTGAGTTGCGTCAGCACCGCTGTTTGCGGTCCTGAACCGTCAATCCGTAACGTGTAACCATCGATGGCTTCCATCGTCGTGATGTATGCCTGATCGTTGATGAAGATCGGAACGACGAGTCGCCCATCCTGTTCGATTTGTAACGGGTCTTCCGTCAAACGAGATACGATTCCTTTAAAATCAAATGCTTCCGACAACGTCACATCATGCGTCCACCGGCTCATCCGACGAACACCTTGATCGCACCGAGAATCAAACCGATGATGAATCCACACAATGCCCCGTTGACCCGAATCCATTGCAAGTCACTGCCGACCTTATCCTCGATCATATGAATCAGTGTCTCCGTATCGAACCGGTTTAAGTTCTCGCGGACGAGTCCACCGATTTTTTGGTGATTTTGTTCGACGAAACGAACGAGTTGCTCCTTCATCCATTGATCACTGCTATCTTTGAACGTCGGATGCTGTTCCCAGTCGTCTAAAGCGCGCGAAAGCATCGGCATCGCCCGTTCCGTCCAGAAGGCATCTGACGTCAAGTAGCGTTCGAGTTCGATCAAACCAGCATCATACGCGCGTTCAATGACCGGAACGAAGTCAAACCGGTCGACCTCGCTTGCCTTCCAAGCATCGATTTTTGCTAGACGCTCTTCATCAATCGATAACTGTGCCAGATTACGACGCAGATGATCAAGAATCGCTAAACGATTCGGGTGATGGACGTGTCGCATATCTTGAATGACCGTCAACAAGACACCTTGAATGACAAGACTGAGTTTTTCTTCTGAATAGACTTTTTGGACGGTTCGCGCCGTCACCCGCAAGAACGTATTCTTTTCTTGGTCGATCATCGCCGTATAGGCAAGGCGCCCAATCTGGTCTCGGATGACGGGGTCTTCGAGCAGACGTTGCCCATAACCGAGTAACTGATCCATCAGCCACTCGTCGAGTCGACGTTCCTCATTTAACTCCATCGCCCGTACCGCCAGCCGTTTTGACGGATACGCTTTGATCGTCTCCGTCAACCGTGTATTCGCAAACTCAAGAATCGCCTCTTTCGGTAATTTCCGGATCAGACCGACCAATAGTTCGGTAACGGTCGCTCGAAAAGCAGGCAGAACGAGAATCGAACGTAAGATTTTGATGACACGGTCTGCGAGCGTCATATGCTGGAGCTTCGCGACGATACTCTCTTTATTGAGCAAGTCCGTCTCGAGCATATGAACGATTGATTCGATGACCCGTTCCCGATTTTTCGGCAACAGGTTCGTATGGGGAATCTTTAAGCCGAGCGGATGGCGAAACAATGCCGTGATCGCAAACCAGTCGGCAATCCCACCGACGAGTCCGGCTTCAAAACCACTCTGGAGCCAAAAGACCCACGCATTTTCTTTAAATGGCAATGAGACGACGAATCCGACCGCCATGAAAATCAACGAGACGGTCGCAAGCCGCCGTGTCGATGTTTTAGGTTGTTCAAGTGATGACACATCGTTTCCTCCTTCAACTGAGTCACTTATCTACCTTACGAACGGGACAAGGATTAGGTTTCGACACGAAAGAGCCCCAGTCATCGACTGGGACTCCCTATGTACTTAAAACGTGTATTCACCAAAACGGTCGCCATCCCATGTCGCGGTTGCCGTTGAGACAAAATAGACCAGTCCGTTGCCGAATGTATTTTCCATCAATGAAACGAGTTGTTGACCATTCGTCTGCTCGACGAATGCTAATCGGACTTCTTCTTTCCCTTGATAAATCCGTTCGTAGACACTTAAACCGCGTGCATTGAGAAACGTACGCGCCGACTCGAATTGAATCGGACCGACTTCAGGTCGTCGTTCCTGAATGAACGACTGACATTTTTGCTCGAATGTCTCCATGGTTCTTCACTCCTTCTCTCTTTCTGTTCATGGATATCATGTTCCCGACTCTTCCTCATCATAATCCTCAAATGTGAAAAAAGCGACAGATGCGTCGCTTCTTTCATCATTTTACGATGATTTCTCATAATCTGACATCAAACTGTCGGGCAACATGAATCGCAGACGTCGTCGCCCCGATCGTCCCGGCACCCGGAAAGATCGTGTCGCCGATCGCAAAGAAGTGATTGATGCCTGTTCGAAACGGCGCTGCGAACAAGAGACTCGTACTCGGACGTTGCGGATATCCCCCGACTCCACCGTCCGGACGGAACGTATAGCGTACCCACGCACCGGGTCCACCCGGATGGCGTTCGATTGCCTGTTGACGGAAACCCGGAAACTGTTGTTCAAGAATAGCTTCGAAGATCGCCGACATCACCTCGACCTGTTCGTCGTAGCGTTTCCGGTTCGTCTTATCGAACGTACCAATCGGAACATGACATGACATCGTCAGCGTCCGTTGACCGACTGGTGCACGTAATCGGTCGTCCGGACGGGAGAGGGAGATGAAGGCATGACCTGAAGGTAGGGACGGATCATGGACTTGCCGGAATGCTTCATCAGACAAAATGACCGACTCCGGTATCGACGCATAATACGTAAAGGTCGCCCATTGCTGTAGCTTTTCCTGTCGCTGGTACGTCCGTCGTAACGTTCGTCGCATATCCGCGCTGACGACTTCCCGGATGCCTTCAAGCGGAACCGCACAGATGACCGCATCTGCAAGCGTCAAGCGCCCGCGACGATCCTCGATCAAGAAACCATCCGGTGTCTTACGAATCGTCGTGACTTTTCGCCCAAGGAGACAGGTCGCCCCGCTCGCCTCTGCTGTCTCTTTCAATTGCTCGGCCAGTCGGTATAATCCACCCGGTACATAATAAGCACCCTCGTGGTAAATCGATAAGGCGACGGCTCCTAGTAAAGCTGATGCTTCCTGCCCTGTCTGCATGCTGTCGAGTAGGATCCCGTCGATCACTTGTGCGAACAGCGTATCCGTTAGTCGATGTTTGCGTAACAGATGACCAATCGTCAGCGGAAAATATGGTAAGAGGACGACACTTTTCGTGTGACGAACTAACCGCCGGACGTCGGCTAAATCTTGAAGTGGCAATGCCGGCAGTTCTGCCATCAGTGGACGAATTGCCTCGTGTATCTGCTCGATTTCAGCAAAGAATGCCCGAATCGACGATGCCTGCTCCGGAAAATGTGAGGTCAATTCGGTTAGAAACGCATCACGATTTTGATAATAATGAATCAATCGTCCTTCGATGCGAATCGTCATGACGACGTCGAGTGGCTCGACTTGGTGCGTCACTCCGAGATGATCGAGCACACGAGCATGAATGCCACCCGGTTCAAATCCCATCCCAAGGGTCGCTCCAACGGGATACGTCAAGTCCCGGCGTGTGAACTTCCCGGCTGACCCTCCCCATTCACGGCTTCCTTCAAGTACCGTGACGGCATGTCCTTCTTGTGCGATCAATGCCGCAGCCGTTAGACCGGCAATTCCTCCGCCGACGATGGCGACCTGTTTCATGATGGTTCCTCCTCCGTGACTCGATTTTCTTTAAACAGGAAATTGCGGATTTCGCGGAAGACCGGCTCCCGGCGATGAATCGTGAAGTGATCATACTTATAGGATTTCGTCTGGATGTTATCCGTGTAGTTCTCGAGTGCAAACGAACTATTTAACGAAATCAGATTGAAGTCGCCTCCTTTGGCACCAAACGAATAGACGAGTACGTCGCGTGGCCACGTCTCAAGCCTTTGGGTCAGATTGTTCATCGCTGGTGAGCCCTTCGCAAGATCGCGTATCGCAGGACTGTTCGTATTCGTGCCAAGTGGCGCAAGTGTCAATCCGAGTTTCGCGTAATCCGAACCGGCGATCGGTGAGTCGAGCGTCACGACTTTCCGGACGTGATACGGCATCTCCTCTTGGACCGTGTAGGCGACGACATCGACACCACCCATGCTGTGCCCAACGAGCTGAATATCGGCAAAGGTCGCTTTTTGTTTCGCATCGTAAGCTGCAATCGCCGCATTCAACCACTTTTGCTGATCGGCAAGACTTGCCTCATCATCTGCGAAGACGATTCGGACAAGTGGGTAGCCCGTCGGCGAGGGTTTGACGCTACAGGTTGCTTTTCCGGAACGAGTTACGTCACATCGACCACCATCATCGGCGACTTTTTTATTCGTGAAGTTTTGAATCATCGGCACGAACGTCCGCTCCGTTCCGAATAACCCGTGGACGAGGAACGTCGGCACGATTTCACTCTTTCCTTGCGTGACGATCTGACGCGTTGGTGGCGGCGCACTTGACGTATCTTCCGCGAACACCCACCACGCTCCTCCCCCGACGATCAAACAGACGAGGAGCGAGATGCTGATCGTCTTCAACTGTTGCCGGCGCAAACGACGGACACGGTGAAAGACCCAGTAGAGGAATAATCCGACACCGATTAATAACACGATACCGGTAATGATCCAACCTGTCGGATTCGGTACATACGCAATCAACTGTAGCTGGTTGGCTTTCGTTCCGTATAATTTCCATGACACATCATGGTAATTCGACCAGTCGATCTTTTCTCCATTTTGGAGACCGATCACTTTCGGACCGTGGAGCTTGATCTCGATATCGGCTTGACGGATATACCGATCGGCGAGTTTCTTGACCTGTCCTGTCGGTTGATAGCCTTTGATATTCAAACGATCGATACTGAGATCGATGTTCGTATCCAGTCGATACGTATCAAACCAAAAACCGTCCGATTTTTTCATGTCGAACTTCGTATCGGGTGGAATGAGAATCCCACCGATACCTGTCTTCCATTCGTCCTTGATCGATGTCATGTCCTTGAAGTTCGCGAATGTCTTCTGCATCCGGATCCCTTCATAGTCATCCTTCGTCTTGAACGTCTTCGCTGCATAGCCGTTCTTTTCTGCCTGTTTGACATAACTATTCCAATTCGGATTTAGATTCAATAAACGCGCCACTGGGTGTTCCTTTGCGGCATATGTCGTCTTTAAGGTAACACTCTGATCGGTATGGATCGTCGCATCATATTGGATGCGAATACAACCCCCAAGGAGCAGCGTCAGCATCAAAAATGAGAGCAATATCCCTTTCTTCTTCGTACTCATTAGGTCACATCCTTTCCTCATCTGTTATTCCCTATCTTGCAAAAGTAAAAACGGTCGACTTTGATTCTTTCGCCCGTGACGCACTTCAGGCAGTGGGTCATCGACCCACTGCCTGAAAGTATGCGGACCTGGTTCGTCCGTGATCGATATCAACCGATCAAGTTTAATTCACGACCGACTTTTTCGAAAGCTGCAAGCGCCGTCGTTAAATCTTCACGCGTATGTTCCGCCGTCACGATCGTCCGGACACGTGCTTTTCCTTTTGCAACCGTCGGGAAGGCGATGCCTTGAGCAAAGACACCTTCTTGACGTAAGCGGTCCGACAACTCGTGGCAACGTGCTTCATCCCCGACGATGACAGGTGTGATCGGCGTCGTCGACGTTCCGATGTCGAATCCAAGATCCCGGAGTCCTTGTTTAAAGAATTCCGTGTTTTCCCACAGACGATCGAAGAGTTCCGTCTCTTCCTCCATGACACGGAGCGCTTCCCGGTTCGCTTCGACGACTGCTGGTGGATGTGATGTCGAGAACAAGAACGGACGTCCTTTATGGATCAGGTAATCTTTGACGTGCTGTTCACACGCGACGTATCCCCCGAGGACACCGATGGCTTTTGAGAGCGTACCGACTTGCAGGGCAACACGTCCGTCAAGACCGAAGTGATTGACCGTACCGCGTCCCGCTTTCCCAAGCACACCTGACGCATGGGCATCATCGACCATGACGAGTGCGTCATATCGCTCGGCTAATTCAACGATTTCCGGAAGTGGTGCGATGTTTCCGTCCATCGAGAAGACACCGTCCGTGACGATAAGGCGCGTCCGCGCGTCTTGCGTTTCTTGTAAGGCCGCTTCAAGATCAGCCAAGTCGACGTGTTTATAGATTCGGCGTTTCGCTTTCGTCAGACGAATCCCATCGATGATCGAAGCGTGGTTCAACTCATCCGAGATGACGACGTCTTCCGGACCGAGCAGTGCCGATAAGACACCGAGATTCGTTGCGAATCCCGACTGGAAGACGAGTGCTGCTTCCGTATGCTTGAATGTCGCAAGTTCCCGTTCGAATGCTTGGTGCATCTCGAGTGTTCCGGCAATCGTCCGAACTGACCCTGTTCCAGCACCGAACGTGCGCGCTGCTTCCGCAGCTTGTTCAGCGAGACGTGGATGTGCTGCGAGTCCGAGGTAGTTGTTCGACGACAGTTGAATGAGTTCCTTCCCGTCGATCGTCACGCGGTTATGTTGCGCGCTCTCAAGTGCTACGAGGTTGCGGAACGTGCCCGCCTGTTTCATCTCTTCTAGTTCTGTCCGTAAGTGTTCAAATCCCATTAATTCGTCCCCCTTGGTTGTAATACGACTTTCCCGCATTTCCCTTGACGCATCAATTCAAATCCTTCTTCGAACCGCTCGAGCGGCAACGTGTGTGTGATCAACGGTCGGACATCGACTTTTCCGCTCGATAAGAAAGCAGAAACCTGGCTCCATGTCTCATACATCTTCCGACCGGTGATCCCTTGGACCCGGACACCTTTGAAGACGACGTGGTTCGTCAAATCGATTTCAACCGGTTTGACCGGCAGACTGAGGATGTTGACGTCTCCACCTGCTGTCACCATCTCGAAGGCTTGACGAATCGCAACCGGATGACCACTCATCTCACAGACGACATCAATCCCGTCGCCGTCCGTCATGCGCTCGATCCGCTCTAACACATCGTCATGACGTGAATCAATGACCACATCCGCCCCCATCGTCCGTGCGAGTTCGAGACGATACGGATTGACGTCGATCGCGACGACTTCCGCCGCACCAGCTGCTTTAGCGACGGAGACCGCCATCAGACCGATCGGACCACAACCGACGATTGCGACCGTTTTCGCACTGACATCACTCGCAAGAACCGTATGGACGGCATTGCCCATCGGCTCTTGGATCGAGGCAATCCCTGCTGGCATATCTTCCGGGTTGACCCAGAGGTTTTCTTCCGGCATGACGACGTATTCTGCAAAACAGCCTTGTGTATCGACACCGATGATCTTCGTGTTCTTACAGATGTGATATTGACCACGAAGACACTGTTTACATTGATGACAGACGATATGCGTCTCCGCCGAGACACGGTCACCGAGTTTCAAACGTTTCGTGCCTTCTCCGAGCTCGACGACTTCGCCCGAGAACTCGTGACCGAAGACATACGGCGGATTGACACGCGAGGCTGCCCACGCGTCCCACTCATAGATATGCACGTCCGTCCCACAGATCGATGTTGCCTCGACTCGAATCAAGACTTCTCCACGACTCGGTACGGGTACCGGTACTTCTTTGAGTGCCGCACCGAACCCGCGTTCTTCTTTGACGAGTGCACGCATCGTTTTCGTCGTTGTCGTCTCTTCTACCGTCGTTACTAATTTCGTCATCTTTCCCCGACTCCTTCGCGGAAGTTCACGTTTATTTATATGTGGCGAACTTCCAAATGTTTAGCATCCCCAAAAAACCAAACACATCTTTCCTCTATCTTACATGAATTCCGCTGCCAGTTTACCGAATGTTTCTTCGTTTAGCTCAAGATCCGCATACGCGAGACCAGATTCTTGATAGCCATCGATTTGTGACTGGTAATCAGGACGTGTTTCATCCTGATAGATCAATCCCATGACGAGTCCGTCGTGAGCATGAACGGTCTGTTTCGCAAGATCCAAGTTCGACGGATCGTATCCTTCGATATCGGACAGCTTCGTCAAGTTCTGTTTGAACCAATCGTACGTATTGACCTTGTTGAACGTGACACATGGACTGAAGACGTTGATGAAGGCAAATCCTTTATGTGCCGTCGCTTGCTCGATCAATTGCGTCAAGCCCTTCAAATCATTCGAGAAGCTTTGGGCAACGAACGTCGCGCCAGCCGTCAAGGCGAGTTCAACCGGTGAAACACTCTTTTCAATCGACCCTTTTGGCGTCGATTTCGTCTTGAATCCAGGTGCAGAAGTGGGTGATGTCTGCCCTTTCGTCAAGCCGTAAATTTGATTGTCCATGACGATGTACGTCATGTCGACATTGCGCTTGAATGCATGAATCGTATGTCCCATGCCGATCGCAAATCCATCACCGTCGCCACCAGACGCGATGACAGTCAATTCGCGGTTCGCCATCTTGACACCTTGGGCAATCGGAAGGGACCGTCCATGAACGCCGTGGAAGCCATACGTATTGATATAACCGGATATCCGACCAGAACAGCCGATCCCGGAAATCAATGCCAACTCTTCTGGTTCGAGACCGACGTTCGCGACAGCACGCTGAATCGCTGCTTGAATCGAGAAGTCTCCACACCCTGGACACCAGTTTGGTTTGACATCATTTCTAAAATCCTTAAAGGTTGCCATGATATACCCCTCCTACGACCTGCTCGACGACCTCTGCTGGGTAGAACGGGTCGCCATTGAATTTCAGGATATGCTCGATCTTCGATGCATGTCCACAGTTCATCTGGATCAGCTTCGCCAGTTGTCCCGTTGCGTTGTACTCGACGACGATGACTCGTTTTGCCCGCTCTAAGTGCGGCGTGACGAGCTCACTTGGGAACGGATGGACTTGACGGATATGCAAGTGATCAACTTTGATTCCTTGTGCTTCGAGTCGTGGCATGATCTCTTCGATCGTTCCACGTGTCGAGTTGAAACCGACGAATAAGATATCCGGTTCTGCATGATGCTCTGTTACGAGAACGGCATCCTGTAAGCGGAACGTGTTTAGCTTACGGAGTCGCTTCGTCATCTGATCGACTCGGTTCTTCGTCGCTTCCGACGGACGTCCTTCCTCATTGTGCTCAACACCTGTTACGTGGTGAATTCCGTGCTTGACGCCTGGAATGACACGTGGACTGATCCCATCTTCCGTCACTTCGTAGCGTTTGAAGTACGCTTTTCCTTCAAGTTCCGGTAAGTCTTCCTGGATCAACTTCCCGCGTCGGATTTCAACGCGTGACATATCCGGTGGTTCGACCGATTGTTTTCCAAGAGACAGCATCAAATCCGTCAATAGAATGACAGGACACTGGTATTCCTCTGCGATGTTGAATGCCTCTGCTGCATCGTAGAACGCTTCCTCGACCGTTGACGGTGCCAAAACGACCTTTGGAATCTCACCATGCGTGCTGTAGATCATCGCCATCAGGTCAGACTGTTCCTGTTTCGTCGGTAGACCGGTTGACGGACCGCCCCGTTGTGTATCGACGATGACGAGCGGTGTTTCCGTCATCCCGGATAATCCGATCGCTTCCGCCATCAATGACAATCCTGGACCAGCAGACGCCGTCAAAGCACGGACACCTGCGTAGTTCGCACCGATTGCCATCGTGACTGCTGCCAGCTCGTCTTCCGTCTGGACGACCGTTCCGCCGAACTGCGGCAGTTTCTTGATTAAGTATTCCATGATCTCAGATGATGGTGTGATCGGGTAAGCTGCCATCAGACGCGCTCCACCGGCGATTGCACCAAGGGCGATCGCATCGTTTCCGATCATGAACATCCGTTGTTTTCCGTCAGCCGGTTCCAAGACGAAACGCTCGCCCTCTCCTGCAAGTGCTTCAAACGCTGCTGCTCCTTCACGGATTGCCGCTAAATTTTTCTCGACCATGTCTGGACCTTTTCGACCGAAAATCTGTTCGACGACGGCTTGGAAGCGCTCCGGTGCAATGCCGAGAATCGCGCTCGATGCACCGATCGCGACCATGTTCTTCATCAAAGCCGTACCGAGATCAGCTGCAATTTCCGTAAATGGAATCGCATACAAGGAAGCGCGTGCTTCGTCCGGATTCGTCGGATTGAATTTCGCATCCGCGATGATGATGGCACCTTGACGCAATTCATGGAAGTTAACATCGATCGTCTCTTGATCGAACGCGACCAAAATATCGAGATCATCGGAAATCGTCCGGACTTCCTGTGTCGCGACACGAATCTTATTGTTCGTATGTCCTCCCTTGATACGTGACGAAAAGTGACGGTAACCATACAGGTAATAGCCGAGTCGATTCAAGGCAATCGCAAAGATTTCGCCTGTTGATTCGATCCCTTCTCCCTGCTGACCGCCAACTTTCCATGATAACTGATTATACATCGACGTTCGCTCCTTCTCTGTCCCCTGAAATGATAGTTCTCTCTATCCTCCCTCATGATACCGATTTACCGGAAGTAGTACAATGCTCCCTCGGTGGAAAGGTGAGAAAATTTCGAAGGCGCAGCAAAAAGACCATCTACTCCAGTCGAGTAAATGGTCTACTTGCAAATAGGACCTATGTCCAATTCGTTATCGTGGTTCGATGATGAGTTTGATGGCGGTTCTCTCTTCCCCATCAATCAAAATGTCTGTGAAGGCTGGGATACAAATCAAGTCGATGCCAGAAGGCGCCACGAATCCGCGTGCGATGGCGACGGCTTTGACAGACTGATTGAGCGCTCCCGCACCAATGGCCTGAATCTCGACGGAACCTCTCTCTCGAATGACACCCGCGAGTGCACCTGCTACCGCGTTTGGATTCGACTTAGCTGATACTTTCAGGACGTCCATGCGTGTACCTCCCCATCCAGAAATGGCAATCAGTCGAAGAATACTGACTGATCCGTCAGATGAATCCGTTCAATCTTCGTTGCTTTTTTGGTTGTGTCATCGATATGAATCAAGACTCCATTAAGTTGTTCCCGTCCTTCGGCAACTTCAAACCGTGTTGGGAGCTGTGTCTTGAATTTTCGTAGGACATCTTCCTGGCGCATTCCGAGCACGCCGTTCAGCGGACCTGTCATCCCGACATCCGTGATGTAAGCTGTTCCTCCGTCAAGGACACGCTCATCTGCTGTCTGGACGTGCGTATGTGTGCCGACGACAGCTTGTACTCGACCGTCGAGGTGATAGCCCATCGCAATTTTCTCACTCGTTGCTTCCGCATGGACATCAACGAAGATGGCATCAACTTTTCCTTCGACTTCGGCAATCAGTGCATCGACGGTACGGAAAGGGTCACCGAGTGGTGGTAAGAAGACCGTTCCTTGGACGTTGATGACGGCAATCTTTTTATTACCTGCTTTGACGATCATCATCCCACGACCTGGCGTGCCTTCCGGATAGTTCGCCGGACGGACGATTCGATCCGCGTCGTCGATCCAGTCAAAGATGTCGCGGTTATCAAACGTGTGGTTCCCCATCGTGATTCCGTGGAATCCGAGTTCAAGGAATTGATGATAGATCGACTTCGTGATGCCGCGTCCGTGTGCCGCGTTTTCGCCGTTGACGAGCATGACGTTCGGGTTGTACTTCGCTTTCAGGCGTGCTGTGAATTGTTGCAGGATGTGTCGACCGGGTGCACCGACGACGTCTCCGATGAATAAAATCTTCATTGCTGTTCCTCCGTTCATTAAAAAAAGTGGCGGTCGCCCGCCACTCCACTTATTTCGCGTATTCGACTGCTCGTGTTTCCCGAATGACCGTGACCTTGATGTGTCCCGGATAATCGAGTTCTTCTTCGATTTTTTTCCGGATGTCACTCGCCATCTTGTGAGCCAGTACATCATCGACGACGTCAGGTCGAACGATGATACGGACTTCACGACCCGCTTGGATCGCAAATGATTTTTCGACACCGTCGAACGATTCCGAGATTTCCTCGAGGCGTTCGAGACGGCGGATATAACTTTCGAGTGTCTCTTGACGTGCACCTGGACGAGCAGCAGATAATGCATCCGCAGCTGCAACCAAGACGGAAATGACAGATGTCGCTTCCGTATCCCCGTGGTGGGACGCGATCGCATTGATGACGGTTGGATGCTCTTTGTACTTCGTACCGAGCTCGACTCCGATCTCAACGTGACTGCCTTCGACTTCGTGGTCGATCGCTTTCCCGATATCATGCAGAAGACCCGCACGCTTCGCAAGCGTGACATCTTCTCCAAGTTCAGCTGCCATCATACCTGCAAGGTGGGCAACCTCAAGTGAGTGATACAGGACGTTCTGTCCGTAACTCGTACGGTACTTCAAGCGACCGAGAATTTTGACAAGGTCCGGATGAATGCCGTGGATTCCGACATCATACGTCGCTTCTTCTCCGATTTCTCGAATCCGCTCGTCGACTTCACGACGGGATTTGTCGACCATCTCTTCAATACGGGCCGGGTGAATCCGACCATCCTGAACCAATTTCTCGAGCGCCATTTTAGCGACTTCGCGACGAATTGGGTCAAAACCAGACAAAATGACGGCTTCCGGCGTATCATCGATGATCAAGTCGATCCCAGTCAAGGTCTCGAGCGTACGGATGTTGCGGCCTTCCCGTCCGATGATCCGACCTTTCATCTCATCGTTCGGTAAGTTGACGACCGATACAGTCGTCTCTGCGATATGTTCAGCGGCGAACCGTTGAATCGCAAGTGACAAGATGTTACGTGCTTTCTTGTCGGCTTCTTCTTTTGCTTTTTGTTCGATTTCTTTTTGAAGAATGGCTGCGTCATGTAAAGCAGCCTGTTTCGTCTCATCCATGATGATCGTTCTTGCCTCGTCTTGCGATAAATTCGCGACGCGGACAAGCTCTTGACGTCCCTGTTCATACAGGTCCTCTACTTTGCGCTCTAGTTCTTCAGCTTGATGCTTCCGTTTCGCGATCTCTGCATCACGTGTATTGATTTGATCTTCCTTACGGTCGATAGCGTCAACACGGCGATCGAGTGTCTCTTCTTTCTGGAGCAACCGGGCTTCTTGTTTCGCTAGCTCTTGGCGACGTTCACGCAATTCTTTTTCCACTTCGTTACGAAGTTTGAATGCTTCATCTTTCGCTTCGAGTACTGCTTCTTTTTTCGTTGCCTCAGCCGATTCACGCGCACGTTCGACGATTTTGTTCGCTTCCGTTTCTGCGCCTTGAATTTTCGCTTCTGCAATCGATTTCCGCAAGAAGTAGCCTACGATGAATGCGATCAGCAAAGTGAGGAGAAGTATGACAATCCAAGTCAGTGTACTCATGGGTTCACCTCCCCTTTGCAAGGTGTTTCTTAGTTCATTTCGGTATTTCATCGAAGCTGTCTAAAAAACGTACATCTATATTGTAAGGATAGCACTCGTTCATTGTCAACGAACGGACGGGAAAGAATTCCACTGTTTTCCTCTTTTACACTAAAAAAGAGAGGATTCGCACGCGAATCCTCTCTGAAACGGTTTATTCAGCAAATAGATCTTCTGGTTGTTCTGCTTCGAAATCAACCGGCTCTTCGCGATCGACGAGACCGTGGTGTTCACGAATCAAACGTTCGACCTCTGCTGCGACTTCCGGATGCTCGACCATGTATTGTTTCGCGTTCTCACGCCCTTGACCGAGACGTTCAGAGTTGTACGAGTACCATGCACCACTCTTTTGAACGATATCAAGGTCTGTTCCGATGTCGATCAACTCGCCGACTTTCGAAATCCCGAGACCATACATGATGTCGACTTCCGCTTGTTTGAACGGAGGTGCGATCTTGTTCTTGACGACCTTAATCTTCGTTTTGTTACCGACGACATCCGTACCGTTTTTCAACGCTTCTGCACGACGCACTTCTAAACGAACAGACGAGTAGAATTTAAGTGCACGACCGCCTGGAGTTGTTTCCGGGTTACCGAACATGACACCGATTTTTTCACGGATTTGGTTGATGAAGATGACGATCGTCTTCGATTTATTCGTTGCACCAGACAACTTACGAAGCGCTTGGCTCATCAAACGTGCTTGAAGACCGACGTGTGAGTCACCCATCTCGCCTTCGATCTCTGCTTTTGGTACGAGTGCTGCAACAGAGTCGACGACAAGAATATCGACCGCACCAGAACGAACGAGTGCTTCCGCGATTTCAAGTGCCTGTTCCCCAGTGTCCGGTTGTGACAAGAGGAGCTCATCGATGTTGACACCGAGTTTGTTTGCATATGCTGGATCGAGCGCGTGCTCCGCATCGATGAATGCGGCTTGTCCGCCTTGTTTTTGAACTTCTGCGATTGCATGAAGCGCAACCGTCGTTTTACCTGACGATTCAGGTCCGTATACTTCGATGACCCGTCCACGTGGGTATCCACCTGCACCTAGGGCAATATCTAATGTAATCGATCCAGAAGAGATTACTGATACCTTCTGATCCGCATTTTCTCCGAGTTTCATGATAGAACCTTTACCGAACTGTTTCTCTATCTGGCGTAACGCCATCTCAAGTGCTGCTTTACGATCACTCACGTAGCAGGCCTCCTTTTAATTATCTTACTGAGATTATTGTACTTCTTTTGAGACCGAATGACAAGCATTTTACGAACATTTATTCGCATACTTGCACTTCGATCATTTTTCTTACTCTGATGATTTTTCGAGATGTTTCAGTAAAAGGAAATAGGTATCCTTGACGGCGCGCAGTCGAATCATGCCTCTGTCGAACGATGGATATTGCCATTCGACGATCCGTGTTCCATGTGCGTCCGCAACAGCACAATAGACCGTTCCGACCACTTTTCCACTGTTGCTCGTCGGACCTGCTTCCCCCGTCAAGGCGACGGCGATATCGGATTGATACAGTTCTCGTGCCCCTTCAGCCATCGCAATCGCTACCTCTTTACTGACAGCAGTATGCTCTCGTAATAAATCCTCTGGTACCGATAACACGGCTTGCTTCGCTGCATCATCATAGACGACAGCGCTCCCGCGCAATACTTGACTCGCACCGCTGACATCAACGAGACCACTCGCGACAGCTCCTCCCGTCAGTGATTCGGCGAGCGAAAGTGTCAATCCTGCTTCTTGATACCGTTTTAGGACGACTTCCGGCAGACTCGTCTCCCCATATCCATAAAAGTACATGCCGACTTCAGCAAGGACGTGTTGTTCGAGTTCATCGAGCATACGATCGGCTTCCTGTTGATCGAGTGCTTTAGCCGTCAGGCGCAACCGGACTTCAGCGAGCTCCGCATACGGTGCGACCGATGGATTGGTAGCTTCCTTGATCAACGTTTCTAGACGGTCGTTTAAAGCCGATTCCCCGATTCCGAAGAATCGTAACGTTCGAGAACGAATCGTTTCTTGACCGAATAGATGACTGAAGTGATCTTTGAGGATTTGCTTCATCTCGCGTGGCACACCGGGTAAGACGATATATTGGTGATGCTCCGTTTGGACCGACATACCGGGAGCAAGTCCTGCATCATTACGTAAAACCGTTGCACCATCGATGATTAATGCTTGTTTTCGTTCGTTGATCGTCATCTCTCGTTGACGTGTCTTTAAAAACCCTTCGATTCGCTCGTACGCCGCTTGATCGAGAACGAGATCACGTCCGAGGAGATCAGCGAGCACCTCTTTCGTCAAATCGTCTTCCGTCGGTCCAAGACCTCCTGTGATGACGAGGAGATCTGCCCGCTGTTGTGCCTGACGGAATGTTTCTTGCATCCGTTCGCGATTGTCACCGACGACTGTATGATAATGAACGTCAATTCCGGCACTCGCTAACCATTCGGAAAGGTACTGTGCATTCGTGTTCGCGATTTCCCCAAGGAGGAGTTCGCTTCCGACTGCGATGATTTCTGCTTTCATGTTGATTCCTCACCTTCTTGAAGTATAAGAAAAGACTGTTCGGTATGACGAACAGTCTAAATTGATCCATCTTACATGGATTTCGTAATTAACTTAATGTTTTTCGAGAAATATTCGACGCCTGAGTAGATCGTCAAGATCAAAGCAAGCCACATCGTAATATCTGCGAACGGAATGTTCCACATCGCAAAGATGATATCGTGCAACAAGTATGCCGTGATTGATGTCAGCTGGACCCATGTCTTGGCTTTCCCAGAGTTTCCGGCAGCAAGGACGATCCCTTCGTCAGATGCGACGAGACGAAGACCCGTGACTGCGAACTCTCGACAGAGAATGATAACGACGATCCATGCTGCGACGAATCCAAGTTCCACCAAGTAGACAAGCGCAGCTGCAACTAACATCTTGTCGGCAAGTGGATCCATGAATTTTCCAAAGTTCGTTACTAATTTTTGTTTACGAGCGATATATCCATCGAGCCAGTCCGTCAGTGAAGCAACAAGGAAGATGATAGCTGCAACGAAGTGTGAGACGGGAAGCTCGGCTCCCAACACATCCCACTGTCCCCAGTTCGGATCAATCGCAAGTACGATGACGAACACGGGAATTAATAAAACACGTAATACTGTCAATTGATTCGGTAAGTTCATGTAACGCCCTCCTCCTTCATTTCATATGTAAATGACATGCCATCTAAAAGAAGGCACGCCGGATTACGGCGTGGCTACTTTCTTTAGATAGATGTTTTGGACGAGAAGCGAACGGTTCAGTTTCAGTTCTTGGTCATTGACGACGATTTTATCAATCCCTTTAATCGAACCGATCCGGATGCGGATCAAGTCCGTCTTCGCGTCCTTCACGACGATCGGATTCGGATCCGATGCGTTGATGTGGTCTGGCGCGAGTGCTTTTCCTTCAAGTGATGTATCACGCACACCGACGAATGGCGACGGAGAGGCATCTTTCTTGATTTGAATCGAGACACTCATCGTATCTTTCGTTGCGACTTCATACGTGACATCTTGACCAGATGTCGACTTCGCAGCAAGTGCCTCTTTTTTAGGTTCTTCTTTTGTTTCTTCCTGTTTCGCCGGTTCTTCCTTCGGCTCTTCTTCCGTCTTCGCAGGCGCATCCGTCTCTTTACTTGGCGCGTCCCCTTGATCGATCGTGACATCATTTTGCTTCGGTGCGGACGTCTTCGCCTCTTCGTTACCGTCGAGGAACGTCTGCAGACCATAATACAAGGCAGTACCGATTGCAAAGATTAGTACGATGATGATGATATTCGGAATCCAACGCTTCGCAACGCTCTTTTTCGGAGCACTGGATTTCGAATACGTCGCGCGCCGTGACAGTTCGACGACCGGTTGTGCTTCCGGTTCCGGAAGATCACGTTTATAAGTCGTAAAGACTTCATCGACGTCAAGACCGAGTGCTTCCGCATATGTCTTGATGAAGGCCCGGGCGTAAAAGGCTCCCGGCAATTGATCATAATTGCCTTCTTCGATCGCGACGATGTAACGCTTTTGAATCTTTGTCGTCGTTTGAATTTGTTCGAGAGAGACGCCTAGCGCCTCCCGTTGTTCCTTTAAGTAGGTTCCGAGCTCGGTCATCGGTAACACACCTTCCATTTTTCATACTTATTCAAAGTTGAACCAATCATTTCCCCCATGGGAACGAGGCAGTTCAGTCACAATGATTTCTTCAGTCGTGTTGCGTAATTCAATGATGTAATCAAAATCATCCCACGTATACTCACTCGATTTGACGAACGCATCCGGATGTTCGACGATCTTCGTCGCGGGTAGACGCATGACTTCCCGCAGGATTTGCCAGTGTCGTTCATCGAAATTTCGTTGTGACACTAACGCATCGATGATGTAAACATAATCACCCGTCCGCTCGTCGTCGAACAACGATGTTCGAACCGTCTGTTTAATCAACGTCGACGATAGGAACAGCCATTTCTTATTTGCACTGACGCTCGCTGCGACGATCGACTCCGTCTTACCGACGCGTGGCATGCCGCGGACACCAATCAACAAGTGCCCATCCTGTTTACATAGCTCTGCCATGAAATCGACGAGAATCCCTAAGTCTTCCCGGACGAAGCGGAACGTCTTTCGTTCATCACTGCTTTGATCGATATAGCGCCCGTGACGAATCGCGATTCGGTCACGTAGTTTTGGTTTTCGTAGTTTGATGACCTCTATGGTTGACATCGTCTTGAGAATAGCGGCGAGTCGTGGAATTTGATCCGGTTGTTTCGTTTGGAGCAACATACCGCGTCGTTGATGATCGACACCATTGATCGTCACGATCGAAATATGTAACATTCCCATCAACGAAGCAATGTCCCCGAGTATACCGGGACGATTGACCTTTAATTCATATTCGAGATACCATTGCTCGAACTCACTCACGCGCCCATCCTCCTCTATTGATACGATTATCCATTCCTCATGTTAAATGATTTTTTGAAAAATGAAAAGCATTCCTGAACTGAAATTCCAATGCTTACATCCACGCGCCATCTATTTTAAGGATGGCTCCCGATACATAACTCGATTCGGGTTGCACTAAGTAGCGGATCGCAGTAGCCACTTCCTCTGCTTTTCCGAATCGTCCGGCAGGAATTTCAGCAATCGCTTCTGCCTTTTCATCCTCAGAAAAAATCGCGTTCATCGGCGTATCGATCCACCCCGGCGTAATCGCATTGATGCGTCCATGCATCGGTCCAAGTTCCTTACTGTATGCCTTGACGAATCCAAGCTGTGCCGCCTTGCATGTCGAATAGACGACCTCACCCGCGACACCTTGTTCTCCTAACACACTACTGATGACGACGATCGCAAGCTTCGACGTAAACGGTTTCGTCCGTGTCACGGTTTGGCTGATGCGCATCAACGCCTCGACATGAATTTTCCAGAGTTCGTGCATTGATGTTGCTGATTGATCGAGCAACAGACCGCTATAACTCGTTCCGGCACAATGGACGAAGGCATCGACGACAGGTAATGCCGCACAAAATGCCTGCAAGTCCTTCTCGTCTGCTAAATTCGCAGTCAGGATGTGGTGCTCGCCTTGCCACTCCTCTATCATCCGTTCTAAAACCGCTTGCTGTCGATACGTCTGAAGCACCAATTCATGTCCGGCGGCAGCAAGTTGTTTTGCTGCCGCAAGACCAATGGCGCCACTCGCACCGGTGATGAGGATTCGCATCACGCGTACGGTTTGACGATTGAGATCGCCCGGTTTTCAATGGCGAACAACTCGTCGAAACGGGCTTCAATCTCTTCTTTCGTAATCGAAGCAATCAATGTCGGAAGCGTGAACAGATTCGTACCGGCAAGTGCGTGACGCGAGAACTGATTCGCAATGAATTCCGGTGAATTCAAGGCACGGAGGAATTTCCCTTGCATCATGTTCCGCTTGCGCGTGACTTCATCTTCCGTGAAGTCAGGACGCGTTTGCAGGAGTGTCTCATACGCTTGGATGAACTTGTCTGGATCCTCTGTCTCCATGCCAAACGTCGCAAAGGCGAACTCTTCCTCACTCGAGTAATCAAAGCTGAACGTATCGTCAATCAGACCGTCTTCATACAGTTCCAAATACGTCGATGATGTCTGATCGAACAAGAGGTGTAACAGCAGTTCACTCGTTAACTCACGGCGGACTTGTGCCTCGCCGCGAAGCGATTCGTCCTTGTAACCGATCAATACCTTTGGTGTCTTAACGTCGAGCTCGAGTTCAAAACGTGGACGATGTACGCCATGCGGCTCTTGACCGTAATCTCGTTCGATTGCCGGGCGATCCGTATAGTCTTTCTTCGCTTGGTTCGCCTTGATCAATGCCAGTGTCTCTTCCGGATCGATGTTTCCGACGACGAACAACACCATGTTCGATGGATGATAGAACGTACGGTAGCACGTGTACAAGTCATCGGCTGTGATTTGATTGATTGATTCCGGAGTTCCCGCGATATCAATCCGAACTGGATGCGATGCATACATCGATTCGATCAGACCGAAGAACAGGCGCCATCCCGGATTATCTTGATACATCTGGATTTCTTGCGTAATGATCCCTTTCTCTTTTTCAACGCTTTCCGGCGTGAAGTAGGGATCTTGTACGAAATCGATCAACGTCTCGAGGTTTTGTTCGATCAACGACGTCGCTGAGAACAAATACGCTGTCCGCGAGAACGAGGTAAAGGCGTTCGCAGAGGCACCGAGACGACCGAACTCTTGGAAGACGTCCCCTTTTTCGGATTCGAACATCTTATGCTCGAGGAAATGGGCGATGCCGTCCGGTACCGTGATCCATTCCTCGCCTTTTTTGAATCGTTGATCAATCGAACCATAATGCGTCGTAAACGTCGCATACGTCTTTTCGTATCCTTTTTTTTGCAACAAATAGACGGATAAGCCGTTATCGAGCTGCTCGTGGTATACCGTTTCGTCTGTATCGTGATAGGTTAGTTGTTCCATCATGCTTCACCTCGCAATAGATATACGGCATCAAGATCGATTGCCGCTGCTAATCGAACGACGTCTTCACGTGTCGCCGTTTCAATGATATGAATCTCATCTTCCAGTGTCAGTCCACGCATCTTCGAACCATTCAACCAACCAATCAGTTGACCTGGCTGATCAAGGATTTGACGGCGCGCATTGATCAACATCGCCTTCGTCTGTGTCAATTCTTCATCCGTGAACTGTCCTGCTTTCAAATCAACGAGTTGTTCCAAGATGATCTTCTCGGCACGTTCTGCTTCTTTCGTGTCGACCCCGGCATAAACATAGAGTGCACTGTTCAATGCCGCATACCGTGAAGCCGCATAATAGGCGAGACTCTCTTTTTCACGGACATTCATGAACAGTTTTGAATGCGGGAAGCCACCGAACAGACCATTGACGATTTGCATCCGAATCGAGTCAGCAGATGTCGGATCGACCGCTACCCGGTAACCAAGATGCAATTTACCTTGTTTGATCGGTTGCGTTTCACTCGACCGTTTTACACCATTGACTGCTTTTTGGGCCGGAATGTAATGACTGATTTTTTCAGAATGCGTTGGCAAGAATGATAGAGCGTCTTCCATCTCCTCCTTCGTTACATGTCCGACGACGAAGACATCAATCCGGTCGTCTTCGATCATCGAACGGTATGTATCACGCAAGGATGACGGGGTGATCTGTTCGAGTTCTTCGAGTGTTCCAAGCGATGGCAACGCGACGGCTTCACCTGGTGCCATCAATTCGAGAAGACGTTGCTGTGCGTAGCGCATTTTATCGTCATATAGTGAACTGATCCGTAAGGCATGCAATCGTTTTTCTTGTTTGACGAACTGTTCACGGAAGCCACCTTCCGTCAAATCTGGATACAGCACCATTTGCTCGAGCAATTCGAGTGCTTCTTTTAACAACGACGGATGATGGACGAGTTCTCCCCGGATGACATCGAGTTGGAATGAGATGACATGCTCTTCTCCGAACTTCGACGCGTCCGCATAAAGTCCCGCATCATATAGTGTTTCAAGCGGCTCACGTAACGCTTTCATCGACGGATAAGCGGCTGTCGATTTTTCCATGATATACGGTAGGATTGCACGGCTTGTCAGCGTCTTCGCTTCTAACGGTGCTGAAAATGTGACGAGAATCGTCGTCGTCTTGAATTTATTAGTCGGAACGAGATGGTAGCTCGTTCCTTCCTTTTTCCATGTGCTAAATGACTGACTCATTGCTCTCCATCCTTTCGTTTGAATACATGCGCACTGCGGACATATTCAATATCTGCTTTTTGTTTGACGGCATTCTCGTAACGAGCTGCTGTAAAGAAGAAGTCACTGAGTCGGTTGATGAACGGTAATAAATGAGCCGCTTGAGGAACATCGATCATCGAACGTTCAACGCGACGACAGACCGTCCGTGCCACGTGTAACGTTGCAGCTGCTTCCGTTCCGCCAGGCAAGATGAACTTATCGAGCGGCGGCGATAACTCCGTTAACGTGTCGATCCAACTTTCTAAATCAATCGTCGCTTCTTGACTCAAACGTGACGGGCGCGGTTCGACATACATCAAGTCACTGCCACAATCGAATAAGGCGTGCTGGATCACTGTCAGCTGTTCCCGCACCTCGATTGACGATGCTTTCGTCCGGGCAAGTCCGACGAAACTGTTCAATTCGTCGAGTTCTCCCATCAAGCTAATCAACCGATCATTTTTTTTGACTCTCCCACCAACGAGAGATGTTTCTCCTTCGTCACCAGACTTCGTGTAAATTTTCATTTTTCATTCACTCCTATAGCGAAAGGAAGCGACTCATAATGTTCGCTTCCCTTGTTTTTTCGGTAATCGGATCCGGAAGGTCGCTCCCTCTCCTAAGCGGCTGTCGACTTCGACTTCACCACCATGAGCTCGGACGACATTCGCCACGATCGCAAGACCGATTCCTGTACCCGTCTTGCCACGTGTCCGCGCTTTATCCGCTTTATAAAAACGGTCAAAGACGAACGGTAGATCTTCTTCTGGAATTCCGTCACCCGAATCAATGACGGATAATGTAATGTTTTCCCTATCTTCGTCAATCTTAATCTTGATTTCACCGTTCTCCGTATAACGCAGGGCGTTCCCAAGCAGGTTCGTCAAGACTTGCTCCATCTGATCAGGGTCTGCTTCAAACGCGATGTTCGGACCAGAAACCGAGAAGGTAACTTGTTTATCGCGTCCCATCTGTTTGAACTTCTTGATCACCCGCTTCGCAAAAGGGATTGCTTCGACGGATTCAATCCGTAACTCCTGATATCCCGCTTCCATTCGTGCAAGATCAAGAAGATCGTTAACGAGTCTCGACAGTCGCTGGGACTCGTCGTAAATGATCGAAGCGAATTCCTTCGTTGCCTCATCACTCTCGGTCATCCCATCGACAATTGCTTCCGAGTACCCTTGCAGCATGACGAGTGGTGTCCGCAATTCATGACTGACGTTTGCGACGAAATCAGCGCGCATCTTCTCGAGTTGCTGCGCTTCCGTCATATCACGCAAGACGGCGACCGCTCCGATCTGTTCTTCTTGTTCGAGTAACGGACTGACGATGATGATGTAGAAGCGTCCCTCTCGTTCAAAGGAGACCGTCATCTCCGTCTCTTCACGCATGACCGTCTGGAATAACTCAATTAGTTCATCCGGTACGGGAGAACCCGCCAAAAAGGCTTCAGCCGGTGGATTCGTCGCGAGGAGCTCACCTGATTTTGAGAACGTCAACACACCGTCTGCCATACAGCGCAGAATCGAGGAGAGTAAATGCCGCTCCTTGTCGAGATCGGTGACGTATTGATTGAGTTGACTACTCATTTCATTGAACGCAAGCGCTAAGTCACCGATCTCATCCCGTGAACGTTGCGTCAGGCTCTGATCAAACTTTCCTTCACCGGCCTCAACGACAGCTTGGCGAATCGTTCGCAGTGGCGCCGTGATTCGTGTCGAGAGGAAGAAGGCAAAGACGGTCGTTCCGATGATCGCTAACAGGACACAGAGTTGAATGATTTGACGTGCACCCTCATTCGCCTGTTCGATGTTCGTCAATTGCTCGATCAAGTAGATCGTTCCGTTGCCACTATCCGTAATGAGCGGTGCCCGATACGCGAGTGCTGCTTTTCCATCAAAGGTCTCATAGTTGCCTATCGCTGTCTCGCCTTCTTCACCATCAATTGCTTTCCAGTTCTGACGTTCGAGTTCCTTGATGATCCGGTTCGCCTTCGCTTGTGAGATATTCGCTTCGACGGAATCATCCTGCGTCTTTGCGATCAGTGTTGCCCCGTAGATATCCGTGATTTCAACAGCAGTACTCGACCCTTCCTCGATGCCGGAGTGCGCCTGAAAGACGGTCTCGACTTGTTGACCGAGCTTTGCCAAGTGCCCCCGTTCCTGTTCGATATGGAACGAGTTGAAAAATTCAAGTAACAAGATCGTCAAGGCGATCAAGACGACCGAAACGAGTAACAGAATCGTTCCCCATAGTTTGATGACAACGCTTTGCAACCATTTCATCGTCAGGTCGGACTATTCTCGAACTTGTATCCGACACCCCAGACCGTCGTGATCATTTGAGCGGCGTTCGGAGACAAACGATTCAGCTTTTCACGCAGACGTTTGACGTGTGTATCGACTGTCCGCAGATCTCCGAAAAATTCATAGTTCCAGACTTCCTTGAGTAATTGTTCTCGCGAGAATACCTTATCCGTTTGTTTTGCTAAGAAATACAGGAGTTCGTATTCTTTTGGTGTTAAATTGACTTCTTGCGACTCGACCGTCACGCGGTGCGCATCATTGTCGATCGTCAAGTGTGGGAAGACGATGACATCTTTTGTTTTCGCATCCGTGTGGAGGAATTTCGTCGCACTTGCCCGACGAAGAATCGCTTTGACACGCAAGACGACTTCACGTGGACTGAATGGTTTGACGATATAATCATCTGCCCCCATCTCAAACCCATGGACGCGGTTCGTCTCTTCGCCTTTTGCCGTCAACATGACGATTGGCGTCGCTTTTGTTTTCCGCAGTTCTTCACAGACTTGCATCCCGTCCATCTTCGGCATCATCAAGTCTAGGAGAATGACATCGTATTCTGTCTCAAGCGCCATTTCAAGCGCCGTCTCTCCATTGTCTGCTTCCTCGATCGTGAAATTTTCCCGCTCCAGATACATCTTCAACAGGCGACGAATCCGTTCTTCATCGTCGACGACTAAAATACGTGCTTCTTCTGACATGCTGTCTCCTCCTATGAACTAAACTCTACTCCTCTATCCTACTACTCTTTTAGTATACTATGAAACGAAAAGAATGGCTTGCTCCGGCTGATTTCTCCGAAAAGGCACACTTCGGTCAGACGCACACGAAAAAGCAGCGGACCGTTTCCGGGTCCGCTGCTTGCTTTTTCTTACGCGTATGAGTGTAATCCTGCTACGACAAGGTTAACGAAGACAAGGTTGAACATGATGACGGCAAATCCGCCGACACATAACCAAGCTGATTTTTTACCAATCCAACCACGCTGGATGCGCATATGGAGATAAAAGACGTAGAAGAGCATCGTAATGAGTGCCCATACCTCTTTCGGGTCCCAGCCCCAGTAACGGCTCCAAGCCATTTGCGCCCAGATCATCGCGAAGATCAGACCGCCCAGGATGAAGATTGGAAGACCAATCGCAACAGAACGATAGCTGATCTCATCTGCTGTCTCAAGATCAATCTTACGTGCAATCGGCTTCAAGCTTTCAGCAAGACGCTTGCGAAGAATGACGAAGCGAAGCAAGACGTATAAGACGACGCCACCAATGATCGACCATAAGACCGTATTGACTTTGTTCGCGTTCAAGAAGTTCGGTAATTCGATGACGGCACCTGAACCCGATAAGACTTTTCCGCCTTCAGGACCGGTCAAGACTGGCATCGCGTAGTCATGCGTCATCGTTGCACCGTTTTTCGCAACGTATTCGATCGTCGATGCAGAACCTGTTGCTTTGAACAACAGCCCAACTAAGATGTAACCGACAACACATGCGAGTGAGAACATGACGACTTCGAGCCACGTCCGTGTTTTCGATTCCTTACTGAAATCCGTCGCGTGAATCAGATACAGTAATCCCGTCGCGAAGCTGACGGCCAGAATCCCTTCGCCGAGCGCTGCCGTCGTGACGTGGATTTTGAGCCAAACACTTTGTAGTGCTGGGATCAACGGTTGGACTTCATCCGGGAACATCGACGCATAGGCGATGACGAGCAATGCAACTGGCATCGCAATCAAGCCAAGGACGTTGTTTTTGTAGATGGCATAAACGATCAAGAAACCAAGTACCATCATCATGCCGAAGAATGTCGTGTATTCATATAAGTTCGAAACTGGAACGTGCCCAGCTCCAGCCCAGCGCGTGAAGAAATATCCGAGCTGCGCGAGGAAACCGATGATCGCGAGCGTAAAGGCGATTTTACCAGAACGCGTCGGTCCTTTTTTACCACTCGTCGCTACAGCGAAGAATCCTGTACTGACGAGGTAGACGATGAATGATGTAAGGAGCAGGTTACTGCTCAACTGAAGCAAATTCATTTAGCTTCCCCCTCTTCCCGCAACTTTTGTCGATCCTCAAGTTCTGGTAGACCGACTTCCGTCAACGCGAGATTAGCTTCTTTTTGAAGCCCCAATGCATTTTTGTTCGTAAATCCAGCAATCTGGATCCGACCGTTCTTCTCTTTGAGCCAGAGACGACGGTGTGGCCAGTACATTCCGATCAATAGACCTGCCATGAAGATGATACCACCTGCAAACAGGAACGGTAGCGTCAGATCTTTTTTAATCCGGACACCCGAGATGTTCGAGAGTTCCGTACCCGCGAATGCCATTTTGTACTGGTTCTCATCTCCACCGACGTTCAATTTGATCCCAATCAAACTCCGTTCACCTTTCGGATGTTCCGGTGACTTGATACTAAAGACGAAGGCTGGATTGACTGGACGTCCCGAGTTCGTCGTTGGCTGACCATCTTTAACGACGAAGTCCGGAAGGAAGTCCTTCAGTTCGACTTCATATCCATCTTTTAAAGCATATGTTTCTTTCGGATCACGCAAGTCGACTTTGATCGTATCGACGACTTTGTCCGTCTTCTGGTTGACGATATTAAACGACATCGTCTTGAATTCCGGATCTGCCGCGTATTGTTCCTGGAAGACTTGATAATCATCGAATTCGAATGGGCGGTTGACTGCCGTCTCACCTGACTTGATTTCTTCAAGCTTCGGTTTGAAATCGGTTGTTTCGCCGACTTTCTTGTACAGCGTCATCTTCGTATCATAGTTCTTCGGTACGTTTCCGCCTGCTGCTTCAAGTGATTTCTTGAACTTCTCATCGACCTTCTCAGGATCATAGAACTCGATGTTGAACGCTTCATTTTTCAAGTAGTACTGATTGTCCGTCGCCTCGATCGGCAACGTCTCTCCTTCGCGGAGCCAAAGTAATTCATCTTCGTGCATCCCTGGTACGACTCGAAGCATCGCACCACCGAAGAATAAGACGAGTCCGATATGATTGATGTATGGACCCCATCGTCCGAAACGTTGCTTTTCCGCTAAGAGTGCCCCGTCTTGTCGACGGACTTTATAGCCTTTTTTCTCAAGCAACGGTGCGATCGCATCGATTTTTTTGACATCGCCAGTCGCTTCCGCGCCAAATCGCTGACCGTTCATGAAACGGTCCGACTGGATGACCGGTTGTTTCTTCAGTGCTCGGTAGAGCGGGAAGAATCGGTCAATCGACACGATGATGATCGAGAGTAATAAAAGCGTGATCAATCCGATATACCACCATGATTCAAATAGGTTATGGAATCCTAACGTATAGTAGATGTCACCTGCCGTGCCGTATTCCTTTTGGTAAAACTCTTCTGGTGGTGTTGCCTGTGGAATATACATCTCTTGCGGGAAGATCGTTCCGACCCCGCTCGCGATGATGATCAAGGCAATCAACCATAACCCGACCTTGACGGACGAGAAGAACGTCCATGCCCGGTCGATCCAAGATGGATTCTTACGTTTCGATCGAAGCTCCGCTTCCTCGTAACGCATGTCCAGTTGTTTGAAATCTTCTTGCTCCTGCATCCTTAAATCCCCCTTCGATGCGTTACTCGTTCGCCTTCTTCACCATCTCTTCGAGCTTCGCTTGATCAATCTCACCTTCATACTTCTCGACGACTTCACCTTTTTTATTGATGATGAACGTCACAGGTAAGTTGTAGATCCCGTAAGCCTTCTCGACCGAACTGTTCGTATCCATGAGAATCGGATAGTCCGTTCCGCCAATATCCTTGATGAAGCTTGAGACACGAACTGGTGTTTCACCGACATTGACCGCTACGAAATTGACGCCTTGGTCTTGCATCATCTGATAGTTGTCATTGATCAATGGCATCTCTTTCTTACATGGTTCACAGAATGTTCCCCAGAAATTGAGTAAAAGTCCTTTTCCTTTGTATTCGTCCATCGAGTGCTGTTTCTCACCATATAGATCGACGAGTGCGAAACCAGGGGCATCATCGCCTGCCATGACACGACCGTTTTTATCACGTGTCGCTTGATCGACGAATTGCATGATGACGACTGCTCCGGCGAACAAGACAATCGTCATGATCATCAGACGCCAGAAGGAGCGTTTCTTCTTTTTTTGCTGGGCCGCTGCTAAGCGTTCTTCCGGATTTTGTTTCGTTTTTTTCATATTTTACCGCCTCCACCCATATTGTACTTGAAATCGCTTTACCGTTGACAAAATGTGAAATTCGTTAATCGTTTTGTCACAAAAAAAGAAAACTCAACCCGGAGGATGAGCTTCTCGCTTTACAAATTAACGTTTTTTTGTGTTCTTACGTCTTTTCGTAGGTGGAGCGGCTGGATCCGCTAGCTCACGCAATTGATTGACTTCTTTTTTTGAAAGTTCACGCCACTCGCCAGAAGTAAGACCGGCCAGTGTCAAGAAACCGAACTGTTCACGTTTCAACTTCAAGACTTCCGAACCGAGTGTCTCGACCATTTGACGGACTTGACGGTTATGTCCCTCGTAGATGACCATTTCAAGAATCGCTGTATTTTTCTTCTTATCGATATCGCGCATCTCGACACGTGCTTTACCTGTCTTGAAACCATCCGGTAAGACGACACCTTTTTCAAGACCTTTGACGTGGAAGTATTCTGGTACACCTTTGATTTTGACGATATAACGCTTCGGTACCTTATATTTCGGGTGAAGCAAGAGGTTCGAGAATTCACCGTCATTCGTCATTAAAAGAAGACCGCTCGTATTGTAGTCGAGTCGACCGACTGGGAAGACACGGTGTCCGGGTGGTACGAGATCGACGACCGTCTTACGTCCTTTGTCGTCTTCAACCGTCGAAACGACACCTGTTGGTTTATAGAGCATGTAGTAGACGTGTTCTTCCCGTTCGAGCTTCACACCGTCTACTTCGACTTCGGCACGTGCTCCGACTTTCGTTCCAAGCTCCGTGATGACTTTTCCGTTGACCTTGACGCGACCTGCTGTGATCAATTCCTCTGCTTTACGCCGCGAAGCGACACCTGCTTGTGCGATGATTTTTTGTAACCGTTCCATTAATTCACTCTCTCCTCTAATGAAGGATCATTCCGGAAGAAGAGATCTCCATCCGATTCGAACGTTTCTTCGAACTCGAGTGGCGGCAACTCTTCAATACTGTTCAGACCAAAATGGTCCAGGAAATGATCCGTCGTTTTATACAATTTTGCGCGACCGACGCCTTTAGCGCGTCCCGCCTCTTCAATCAAACCTTTTGCACTTAACGTATGGATGACACGCTCCGTCTTCACACCACGAACGACTTCGATGTCAGCACGTGTGACAGGTTGTTTGTATGCGATGATGACGAGTGTCTCCATCGCTGCTCGAGACAAGGAATCTTCTGCGAGCGAACCCGCATATGCCTGAATATATGGCGACATCTCTTTTCGTGTCACCATCTTAAAGACACCACCCGACTCCACGATTTGCAACACACGCTGCTCTGCTTCGAATGTCGTTTGAAGAGCCAGCAACTGTTCACGCGCTGCCGCTTCACTGATCTCTAGCGCTTGACTGAGACCACGCGGATCGATTCCATCGTCTCCGACGACGAATAACAGGCTCTCAATGATTTGTTCATACGCCAATCTGACTCTCCTCCTTCACCATGCTCCGCAATAGGATATCATCGGTCATCTGTTCACAATCAATGACCCGTTGCTTCACGAGCTCAAGAACAGCGAGGAAGCTGACGACTAGTTCTTCGACCGTCGGTTGCTCCGCAAAAAAACCGAAGAATGTCGTCCGCTCACGGGTCGCGACGTACCGGGCAACGGACTCCATCTGTTGCTCGAGTGAACGTTCTTCCCGTTTGACCGTCTTCGAACGGCGTACCTTCCAGGCTTCCCGTTGGCGCATTTTTTCGTAAGCACGTAATAAATCACTCAGTGATAACGTACCGTTATACTCTTGTGCATCCGTATCGAGATAACGCATCAAATCCTCTGGTTGTTTCGAGAACAGCTCAAGGCGTGCCTCTTCCTTTTCTTTCAGGACGAGTGCTGCTTCCTTGTATGCTTTATACTCGATCAACTGTTGAATCAGACCTTCTCGCGTCGGTTCTTCCTCGAAATCGGGAATCTCATCGTATTCCGTCTGTTCGATCGGCAAGAGTTGTTTGCTTTTCAGTTGCAACAGCGTCGCTGCCATGACAAGATATTCACTAGCAACATCTAGTTCAAGATGCTGCATCGCACGGATATAGGACACATATTGATCCGTCACCATGGAAACGGATATATCATAAATATCGATTTCTAATTTACCAACCAAGTGTAACAGCAAGTCCAGCGGGCCTTCAAACGCATCCATCTTTACACTGTATGATTCCATGATTCTCCCTGCCCATCAACGTTTTTTGCGCCTTAGTATACCATACAACTGGTGGGTTCGACTATGTTATATTCCAAGGAAGAGGTGATTCCATGAATCCGATTGAACGATTCGTATTTGAATTCAACATCCGGCACGATTACTTCGAGTGCCATGAAATCTTAGAGGAAGTCTGGCAAGAAGGACAACGCCAGGACGAGGCGCTTGTCGGTCTGATCCAGCTGGCCGTCGCCCGCTATCATCACCGCCGCGGCAATACGACTGGGGCACAGCGGACATATGCGAAAGCATTCGATAAAATCGAACGCCACCGGGCAACACTGATTGCGTCCGGGATCGACGTCTCATATTTGCTCGATCATCGCGACCATTTTACGAATAAGATCTATCGGCACATCCCGTTACCTGTCTTCCCGGACGTCATCCGAACCGTCGCACTTGAAGCGACAGCACCTGATCTCGACTATGTGACGCATAAACACCGTTTGCGCGATCGTACGGATGTCGTCACGGCACGACAAGAAGCGCTACAAAACCGAAGAGACCGGTCCATCTGAGCCATGGACCGGTCTTTTTATTGATTTTTCCATTTGTCGACGAGGCGTTGCGTCTCTTCGGTCGCACCCGTAATATCCGTTCGAAGAAGTTTGGCTGCTTCATCGAGTAGGAGATACGACATCCGTTCTCCACGGAAAGACGGTGATAATGCGATATGTTTCAATTCAGCATGGCCATCCATTAATTGAAACCCGATGACACCGACGAAATCCTCATCTTGTTTGTACAAATACAAGCGTTGGTCTTCTTCCTGTTCATAGGCTTGAACCGTTTCAAGCAAATACTTCGGATCCTTCACTTCGCACGAAAAGGCGATCAGCCCCATCGCGGTCCGTTCATTCAACTTCTTATATTTTACTAGCATGTGATTCTACACCTTCCTAATTTCAACAACTCTCAGGAGCATGAACGACTGAGACTCATTCATTCTACACCTTCTCACACAGAATTACTGCATTTTTTTCATAATCCATGAAAATGCAGGAGTCCGTCTCGTGACGTCCCCTGCATCTGAATCACGCTTGTTCTTCCATCACTTGGATGAAGGCACGCATGTAGTCCGGTAAATCGGGCGGACGACGACTCGAGACGATATGTCCGTCGACGACGACGGCTTCATCATGCCAAATTGCACCCGCATTCGTCATGTCATCCTTGATTCCTGGCGTACTCGTGACGTTGACACCTTTTAAGATGCCGGCAGAGATTAGCACCCAACCAGCGTGGCAGATTTGACCAATCGGTTGTTTGTTCTGGTCAAAATGACGCACCATGTTCAGAACAGAGTCAAAGCGGCGTAATAGATCGGGCGACCAACCACCTGGAACAAGAATCGCATCGTATTCTGCTGGATTGATCTCATCGAACGTCTTATTCGATTTGATTGGGACACCGTACTTCCCGATATATGTTTCATCCGCTTTCTCACCGACGATGTCGACGATTGCGCCTTCTTCACGTAAGCGATGGACTGGATACCATAATTCTAAATCCTCGAAGTCATTGCTGACGACTTGGATGATTCGTTTTCCTTCTAAACGCATGACAAACACTCCTTTTCGAGTTGAGTTCCCTTACTGATTGTACCCGGTTCTAAAAAAAGAAAAACTCCTCTTCGAACGTTCGAAGAGGAGCAAGAACTTACGCTTCGACGCGGATTTCTTTAATGCCAGCGCCTTGCTTCATTTTTTGTGCATGTTCGAGACCTGAAGTCACTTGTCCGAAGACCGTGTGTACGCCGTCGAGGTGCGGTTGTGGCTCGTGTACGATGAAGAACTGGCTCGATCCTGTGTTACGACCAGCGTGTGCCATCGAAAGTGAACCCGCTTTGTGTTTGTGTGGGTATGATGTTGACGTTTCACAAGGAATCGTTTTTCCTGAACCGCCTGTACCGTTTCCGATTGGGCATCCGCCTTGTGAGACGAAGCCTGGGATGACACGGTGGAAGTTCAATCCATCGTAAAAGTTCGAGTTTGCAAGGTTTTCGAAGTTTTCAGTCGTGATCGGTGCTTCATCGTTGAACAATTCGAATTCGATTTTATTTCCATCTTCTAATAAGATATGACCAGTTTTTTGCATGTTTGACCAACCTTTCGTGCTTTTCAGCAAGAGATTCGTCACGATTCAAGATCGTGATTCCATGGTACAGTGTACCAAATTTCAGGACGTCGTGCAGACCTTTTTACTCGACGGCTGCCTCTAAAATATCGAGTGTCACCGAATCTGTTGCTTCGACACGAATCCGAATTCCATTCGCAAGTGTCGTGACGGGATCCGTATGCCCGAAGTCCGCATCGAGAATGATCGGGAAATCATAGCCTCGCGTCGCGCGCAGAATGATGTCCTTGAGCGGGAAGTCCGGGTCAAAATCGACTTTTCGCGGGAAGCGTCCGACGACGAGTGCCGCAATCTTGTCATACGCACCCATGTGTCGCAATTGCGTGAAATACCGGTCGATCGTTTCTGGTGTCTCACTCTCGTCATCCTCAAGCATCAAGACGACACCGTCAAACGATGGCAAGTAAGGTGTTCCGGCAAGCAGTAAAAGTGTTCCCGTATTCCCCGTCAGAATCGGACCTTCTGCGGCACCGGTCTTAACGATCGTGTACCCTGCGTTCACTTGATGTTCTCGTCTTCGGTCGTCCGCGACATCCCAGCGTAAAACCTCATCTGTCCACTCCTCAGACGCTTCGATCCGACCAATCGGCTCCGTCTGCATGAACGTACGTTTGAACGATTCTTCTGTATACGGATCAAGACCATCGAATTGACCGAACTGCGTCAGCAGTGCGGGTCCGACGAACGTCGTCAATCCTGTCTGCTGATAGATCCCAGCAAACAGTGCCGTGATATCGCTGTAACCTACGAAGATCTTCGGATTGTTCCGGATTAATTCATAATCGAGTTCGTCGAGTAGCTGGTGCGAGTTAAACCCACCGATCGTCGAGATGATCGCCTTGATTGACGGATCAGCGAACGCCATATGTAAATCTTGTAGCCGTTCCCCGATCGTTCCTGCCGTATGACTATGGACAGCTGTTGCGTTCGGCATCAAGACGACCTCAAAGCCCATTTTTTCAAGTGTTGCGATACCGCGGGCGAGACGACGCGGTACGTATGCTGCGACAGCAGACGCCGGTGAGACGATGGCAATCTTATCCCCTTTTTGTAAACGTGGTGGTTTCATGAAAGTTCCCCCTTATTCATTACAAGTATTTCCAGTATAACAAATCGAAAGGGAACCGCACATCTTGTTTTTCAATCCATCTTACAGCTTCACGAAGAGCGAATCTCCGTTCTCAAGCAATTCCCCTTTTTTCGAGATATAGTCAACCTTGACTGTCATATGTTGAAGGATCTTTTGTTCGCGCAACGACTTTGCCCACGCTGTGATCTGCGCTTTATCCTGTTCGTGTCGCTTGCGTGGAACGTCCACTAAGAGCGTCGGAGCGACTTTCTTCCGTAAATAAGCCTTTGAATCAAAACGCGCGTCACCTAGCTGCTGTATTTTATCGTTGTCATAAAGTACGGTTACGCTCAATTGATTGTTCAGTTGTTCGAGAGTCGGCGACGGGATCCGTCGCTCTAACCGATCTTCCCAAAGTGACGCATGATACGAGTCAACGAACCTCCCCGACTCCTCTTGTTGATAGACGAAAAATTCAGTATTCGTTTTTTCGTCTATCGCGCGTGCGGCATATTCAAATGGAAAATTGCCCATGTTGTCGTAAAGACTACCGGTCACTCGTGCTTCATTTAAATACTTTTGCTTTTCTAAATAAACCTTGGCTTCGTTTTTTATTTTCGCTTCTTCTGCTGCGTCTGGCTTCGTACTTTGCCAAAAGGAAAAAACTAGTATGACAATGCCGCATCCGATGACTCCGATTAGACTGAATAACAGGATGGTCAAACGTTTCATAAGCTTCATGAATACTCCCCCTCTTTTTCAATACCAATTTTTTACACTTTTGATTTTATCACAAAAAAGAGTAGCGGACGACGTCCACTACTCAAGTATTGCTGATTGGATTGCTTACTGGATAACAGCGTGAACGAGCGGGCGTTCTGCCGGTTTCGTTTCACTGATATGGTACGCGTGATCCATTTTTTCGATTGCTTGATCGAGTGTTTCTTTGTTTGAACGAAGTGTTGCGATGACATCGCCGACTTCTACACGGTCGCCGACTTTCTTGTGCAACGTAACGCTTGCTGCGTGATCGATCTCATCTGCTTTCGTCGCGCGTCCAGCACCGAGGATCATTGCTGCAACACCGACTTCGTCAGCGATGATTTCAGAGACATAACCTGCTTTTGAAGCGACGAATGTTTTTTCGTATTTCGTTTCAAGTGCTTTAGTCATGTCGTCAACGAGTGACGCGTCGCCACCTTGAGCTGCGATGAACTTCTTGAAGACGTCAAGTGCTGCTCCGTTACCGAGACGTGTTTCGAGATCCGCATATGCTTCGTCAAACGTCGGGTAGAACTCACCGAGGACTGCCATGTGTGATGCAATCGTCAAGGCGATGACTTTCAAGTCACGGACATCTTTCCCTTGAAGGACTTCGATCGCTTCCTTGACTTCGTTTGCGTTTCCGATCTCAAAGCCGAGCGGCTGATCCATGTCCGTAATGACAGCAACCGTCTTACGGTTGACACTCTTACCAATCGAAACCATCTCTGTCGCAAGTGCTTTTGCATCTTCGAACGATTTCATGAAGGCACCAGAACCGGTCTTAACGTCGAGTACGATGCTGTCTGCTCCTGCTGCGATCTTTTTCGACATGATCGAACTTGCGATCAATGGAATCGAGTTGACCGTCGCCGTGACATCACGAAGTGCGTAGAGTTTTTTGTCTGCAGGCGTCAGGTTACCCGTTTGACCGATGATCGCCATCTTGATGTCGTTGACTTGTGAGACGAACGCTTCTTCTGAAAGCTCGACGTCAAAACCAGGGAACGCTTCGAGTTTGTCGATTGTTCCACCTGTATGACCGAGTCCACGACCGCTCATCTTCGCAACCGGAATACCGATTGACGCAACGAGTGGTGCGACGATCAAACTGATTTTGTCACCGACGCCGCCAGTTGAGTGTTTGTCGACTTTTTTCCCGTGGATACGTGAAAGGTCGATCACGTCGCCCGAGTTGACCATCGCCATCGTCAAATCAGCGATTTCACGATCTGACATTCCTTGATAGAAAATCGCCATCGACATCGCTGACATTTGGTAATCTGGAATCTCACCATTCGTGAATCCTTCTACCATTGCTTGAATATCAGCTGTTGCGAGTTCGCCACCGTCTCGTTTTGTTGCAATCAAATCTACCATACGCATAATCTAGTTCCTCCTCAGGAGTGGTTTGTGAGTTTTAAAACAGTCGTTACATTTTTTTGATCGAACCGCGAACAAGCGATAGGAAGTGTGCTCGGACACGTTCTGTCGTTTCGATGACTTCATCATGATGTAACGGTTGATCGAGAATACCTGCTGCCATGTTCGAGACACACGAAATCCCAAGGACACGCATATCCGAATGACGGGCAACGATGACTTCAGGGACCGTCGACATACCGACGACGTCGCCACCGAGCATCCGTGCCATCTTGACTTCTGCTGGCGTCTCATACGTCGGACCAGTGTTTCCGAAGTAGACACCTTGACGGACACGGATTCCGAGCTCATCCGCTGTTTCCTGTGCAAGACGAAGTAATTCCGCATCATACGGCTTCGACATATCCGGGAAACGTGGTCCCATCTCGTCGACGTTCTTCCCGATCAATGGGTTCGTACCGAAGAAGTTGATGTGATCTGTGATCAACATCAAATCACCTGGTTCGAACGCTTCGTTACAAGCACCCGCTGCGTTCGTGACGATCAATGTCTCGACACCGATCGCTTTCATGACACGGACTGGGAACGTGACCATGTCCATCGAATATCCTTCGTAGAAGTGGAATCGCCCTTGCATCGCAACGACTTGTTTCCCTTCAAGAGTACCGAAGACGAGTTGTCCCGCGTGTCCTTCGACCGTTGATACCGGGAAGTTCGGGATTTCATGATATGGAATCGCGATCGGGTTTTCGATCTCATCCGCAAGGACACCTAGTCCTGAACCGAGAATCAATCCGATCTCCGGTTTTGCCTGCATCTTGCTTTCTAAAAACGAACGTGTTTCATTCCAGTTGACTGTCATCTGAATCGCTCCCTCGAATTATAGTTCTGTTAAAAAGCTTGTTCCATGTGCCGGCATCTTGACGGCGAAGTTTTCTGCGACCGTCGCTCCAAGATCAGCGAACGTCTCACGGATACCGAGCGGTTTTGCAACACCATTTTTATGGTAGGCAAGCAATGGTACGTATTCCCGTGTATGGTCAGTCCCAGCATGAACCGGATCGTTTCCGTGGTCAGCCGTGATAATCAAGAGATCGTCTTCGTTTAAGCGAGCAAACACTTCCGGAAGACGCGCGTCGAACTCTTCGAGTGCTTGTCCGTAGCCTTGCGGATCACGACGGTGTCCGAACAACGCATCGAAATCGACAAGGTTTAAGAAGCAAAGTCCGTTGAAATCACGATTGAGTTGTTTTACGAGCTGATCCATGCCGTCCATGTTCGACTTCGTCCGGATTGCATCCGTGACACCTTCTCCATCGTAAATATCAGCAATCTTACCGAGTGAGATGACATCGAGTCCTGCCGTCTCAAGTTCGTTCATGACCGTCCGGTCGAATGGCTTAAGGGCATAGTCGTGACGGTTCGCTGTCCGGACCCACGCTCCTGCTTCGCCAAGGAATGGACGTGCGATGATACGACCGAGCATGTACGGGTCATCCCGTGTGATATCACGTGCGTATTCACAAATCCGGTATAATTCTTCTAATGGCACGACTTCTTCGTGTGCTGCGATTTGAAGAACAGAGTCTGCCGACGTATAAACGATCAATGCGCCCGTCTCAACATGTTCTTGTCCGAGTTCGTCGAGAATTTCCGTGCCAGAAGCCGGTTTGTTCCCGATGATTTTCCGTCCTGAGAACTCTTCTAGGCGATGAATCAAATCATCCGGGAATTTTTCAAAGACACGGAATGGTGTATCAATCCGGAGTCCCATGATCTCCCAGTGTCCTGTCATCGTATCTTTCCCTGCAGATACTTCTTGCATTTTTCCGTATGCTGCAAGCGGTGCTTCTTCAGCTGAGACACCTTCGATCGGTTCGATATGCGAGAGACCGAGTTTTGCCATGTTCGGCATGTTGAGTCCGTTGCGTTCACGCGCGATGTGACCGAGCGTATGCGAACCAAGATCTCCGAACTGTTCAGCGTCCGGTGCTTCTCCGATTCCTACGGAGTCCATGACGATCAAAAATACACGTTTAAATGATTGAGCCATTTGCTGTTCCTCCTATATACGAGCTGTAGTTGTGCGATTCCCGTTACGATTTTTCCCGGAAAGGGACTAGACAAAACGCATCATTTGTCTGAAGTCAGACCTTTAAAAGATAGAACCATCATGCCCGTGGATGATGTTTCTTATACACGTCGTGAAGTCGTGCTTTGTTAACGTGTGTATACATTTGTGTCGTCGACAAATCAGCGTGTCCTAGCATTTCTTGTACGACGCGTAAATCGGCACCATTTTCAAGTAGATGGGTCGCGAACGAATGGCGCAGGACGTGCGGTGTGATCTCTTTTTCAATACCCGCTTCCTTTGCCCGTCGCTTGATCATCTTCCAAAACCCTTGCCGTGACAAACGATCACCGCGACTGTTCAAGAAGACATCGTCCGTCTGTTGACCGCCGAGACTATTGCGCGCGAGGTCAAGATATGTCCTGACACTTTCAATCGATGTCGTACTCATCGGGATGATCCGGGATTTGTTCCCTTTCCCAAGACACGACAGATACCCGAGTTCGAGTTGCAAATCGTTCAACTTCAGTTGGAGCAGTTCGCTGACGCGCATGCCTGTTCCATAGAGAAGCTCAAGCATTGCTGCATCTCGTCGTGTAAGCGGATCGACACCGACGACCGAATCAAGCAAGCGTTCGACGTCCGTTTGACTCCAGACGACGGGCAACTTCTTCTCCGGTTTCGGTAAATCAAGATGACGAGACGGATCATGTGTCGCAAGTCTCTCTTCGACCAGATATTGATGGAACGAACGGATCGAACTCGTCGCCCGGCGAACCGTCGATCGTGACTTTCGTGCTTCAAGCAATCGTTCAATATGGTCGACGATATGATGTCGGTGAACCTGTTCGAACGAGGAAACTTCCGCTGTTTCAAGCGTCTGTAAGTATTGATTTAAATCATTTCGATACGCAGCTGCCGTATTCGCGGACATTTGCCGTTCAATCACTAAATAATTGATAAATGCTTCCAGTTGTTCACGCACTGAACTCATCCTCTTCGTTTACGAAATCGCTTACTTTCCCATCATATCAAAGGTGTAAACCGTTGTGAAGAGGTCTGACCTATAAAAATTGAAAAAGAAAAACCATCCGAAATTTCGTCGGACGGTCAGACTGTTTGTGTTTGCGATTGTTCCAACGCTTCCCGAGCATGGCGCTCTTGGCAGACACGGCAGACGCCATGGAATGTCAGGCGGTGATCCTTGATTTTAAAGTGGAATCGGGACACGATTTCTTTCTCTACTTCTTCAAGCATATCGTCTAAAATCTCTTCGACGGATCCGCATTCGATACAGACAAGATGGTGATGCGAATGACTCGCACCTTCTTGTCGTAAATCAAACCGGGATACGCCATCTCCGAAGTTGACCTTATCGACGACTTCAAGCTCCGTCAATAATTCGAGCGTCCGGTAAACCGTCGCAAGTCCGATGTCGGAGTTCTTTTCTTTTACAAGGAGAAAGACATTTTCGGCACTGAGGTGATCCGACTCGTGTTCGAGCAGGACACGCACAGTCGCTTCACGTTGGGGAGTCAGCTTATATCCTTTACCGCTTAGCTGTTTTTTGATGCGTTCTACACGACTTTCCATCATAACGCCCCCTTTGTTCGAACTGATGCTATTATCATAGCTGATAATCAGTCTTTTTTCAAATTAAAATGATTATCAACTGAAAATCATTTAAATGAGAATCATTTTAAAGTACGAATTTGCCAATGCTGGATCGCCATGATCGTTTTCGCGTCGACGATCGTTCCGTTTGCAACGAGTTCGAGTGCTTCTTCGAGCTTCAATGTCTTATTCTCAAGGAACTCATCCTCATCGAGTTGACGATCACCGGCAGTCAGACCAATCGCTTCATAGATATGTACACGCTCACTGCAGAAACCAGGCGCACCGTAGAAATCAAAGACATGTCGTAACTCTTTCGCGACGTATCCTGTTTCTTCCTTTAATTCGCGTCCGGCACAATCGAGTGGATCTTCGCCTTTCTCGAGTTTTCCTGCTGGAATCTCGATCGATAGACTCTCGAACGCCTTCCGGTACTGTTCCACGACGATCAAATCACCTTGTTCATCAAAAGCAATGATTGCGACGGCACCATTATGATAGACCAATTCACGGACCGAGGTATTGCCGTTCGGTAACGTGACGACATGTTTCTCGACATCAAAGACTTTTCCTTCATAGATCACTTCACGTTCAATCGTTTTTTCTTCCATCGGATGTGTTCCCCTCTTCTATCTTAGTTTACGTTCTTAGTTTACGTTCTCTATCATGATTAGTATGCCGTTTCCGACGTATTGCCGCAAGACTTCGAAATCGTCTTTTTCATCAGATATGATACACTAGAAAGCAGAAGTTCCAAACTTATAGTTCATCTAAGAAAAGAGGGAATTGAACATGTCATTAGGATTAGGTACGATGACGATCTTAAAGCGTGGTCAGGAGGAAGCAACAGCAATCCTGCGGACGGCACTTGATGCCGGAATCACGCACTTCGATACAGCGGACGTCTATGCGAACGGAGCGGTCGAATCCATCATCGGTCAAACCTTCTCACAAGAGGATCGCAGTCGATTGTTCCTCGCCTCAAAAGGTGGGAATCGGATGAACGCGACCGGAACCGGTTGGACATGGGATCCGAGTTATGACTATCTGAAGCAAGCTTGTCTTGAAAGTTTGAATCGTCTTGAAACACCTTATCTCGACCTGTATTACGTCCACGGCGGCACGATCGATGATGACATCGATGCGTCGATCCGCGCAATGGAAGATTTAAAAGCAGAGGGGAAGATCAAGGAATATGGTCTGTCGTCACTGCGCCCGAATGTCATCGAATATTGGCTCGAGCATAGTAATTTCTCTTACTTGATGACGCCTTATTCGTTGCTCGATCGCCGCATCGAAGAGTTGTTGCCACGCTTAAAAGAGAAAAACATCCAAGTCGTTGCCCGTGGTCCACTGGCAAAAGGACTCTTGACACATGAGAGTGCTTCACGCCTGCAGTCGGTTGATCGGTTCGAACAATTCGATAAGGAAACGCTTGAGGCGAGTCTACAAAAACTTCAAGATTTCCCGCTTCCTGCGCTTGCTTTGCAAGCCATCGATCAACAGGTCGACATCGTCCTTCCTGGTGCGTCGAGCGTGTCACAGCTTCAGGCAAACGTCCAAGCGATGAAAGAGTCGATCTCACAAGCTCAAATCGACCAGGCACTTGCTACACTACCGGTTCATCACTATACGGAACACCGGTGAGGTTTAACTCTTCATATCTCCGGGAAACTCCTTCTTTGTAACGTTCATACAGAGGAGGAGTTTTATTATGGCTCGTATTTTAATCGTATCAACAAGTGCAGATGACATGAATGGTCACAAAACAGGATTATGGTTCGAAGAGTTCGCAGCACCATACAACCTGTTTAAGGATGCAGGACATGACGTGACGGTCACTTCGATCAAAGGTGGCGACGTCCCGATCGATAAAGCATCGATCGTCAAAGAAATCTTGCCAAAATTCCAAGATGCACGCCGTGCATTGCACGACACGAAAGCACTCTCGGAAGTCGATCCAGCATCATTTGATGCTGTTTACTTCCCAGGTGGTCACGGTGCAGTCGTCGACTTCCCGAATAACCCACAAGTGGCTGGTGCCATTGAAGCTGTCATCAAAAAAGATGGCGTCGTCGCATCAGTCTGTCACGGTCCAGCGGCCTTCGCGCACGTCATGATCGATGGCAAACATTTCGTTTCAGGTCGTCAAATCAACGGCTTCACAGACGAAGAAGAAAAATCGACAGGTCTCGAAGATAAAGTACCATTCTTGCTTGAGACGACACTCCGTGGCGAAGGCGCTACTTTCCTCACATCGGATGCCGGTAAGGAATTCGCCGTCATCGATGGCAACGTCGTCACAGGACAAAACCCAGCGTCAAGTGAAGCAGTCGCAAAACTAGTCCTCGCAAAACTGGCGACACAAGCGTAATAGATAGTATTCATACAAAATGGAGCACGCGACATCATGTCGCATGCTCCATTTTTTCATACGTTATAGACGGTGAATTGAATCCAATCGTTCGAGGTCAGCTTCTGTCTCACGTGTTTTTTGTTCGAGTCGCTTTAACTCGTCCTCGAGTTGTTGCTGTTGGGCTTGCAATGCAGATCGTTCTTCCTCCGTATAGGAACGTGCTACTTCTTTTTCTTTGAGGTACCACCATTTTTTGACTTTTTTAGGTGGCGGTCCGAGTTCAATCTGTTGCTCGTGTTGTTTGACCTCATCTATTTGTTCAGCATGCGCCAATTGAAGCTGCTTCAATTCCGCCTCATAAGTAGCTTGTCTAGCTTCAAGAATTGGTGTGAGGTACGCGAGGATATGCGCAGTAAAGTCTCGCTCGACGACCCGTCGTAACACATCTCGCCGAAGGGAAGCTTCCGAATGACCCGAGGCATTCTCCCAAACGATTGAATCCGCCCGTTCTAGAATCTCCTCTTCTTCTGCTTCTCCTAGCCAACGTAGTTTCAGTAATAATGGTTCAAGGAGTGCCTCTTCTACATACGCCGTGAATTGCGAATACGAGATTGCTTCTCGTATCAACCGTTCTTCATGTAAGCGAAATAAGGCTTCCGCCTCTTCCTCAATCCAGTCTTCATAGTCATTAAAGTACATCGATTCTCTCCTTACTAAATCCTATTACAAAATAAAACTGGCTCGAATCCGCCATCTACATGACAGTCGAGCCAATATTGTTAGACGTTTGCTTCGTTCTTTTTGATTTCCGCGATTGCCCAGTCACACCAATCCAAGTAATTCAACATCATACGCAAGCCGTACTCACTCGTCAAGGTCTCCCCTAGTGTTGCACCGTTCTCGAGGTGGTCGTGACGCCAACTATGCATCATCTCGACGGCAAATTGATGGTGCCGCTTCGACTCTTCCAAATAAGCAACGGCTTCCTCTGGTGGGAGCAGATGCAAGAGCGACACCCGCATCAAGTTCTCATCCTTCATCTTCGGTTTGAATTCATTTGGTGTCCGTAACCATTCAACGAGCTCCGTACGCCCTTTATCGGTAATCGAATAGACTTTCTTGTCCGGCAAGTCTTCTTGGACGATATGAACACTCGTCACGAGCTCTGCCTCTTCCATTTTCAACAACTCTCGGTATATTTGAGTATGGTGTGCGGTCCAGAAGTGGATCATCTGTTTTTTAAAAGTCGCGCTTAAATCGTAACCGGTCGCTTCCCCTTGGGTCAGCAGCCCGAGTAGTGCAAATCGTAATGCCACTGGCTGCACCTTCTTTCCTTCTTTTGTATATATACTTAATTATCTCAAATATATCTTAATTTCGCTACTCTTGCGTCGAACGAATGTACGATTAAAAAAAGACCTACGAGCGAAATCACATTCGATCGTAGGTCTTCATGCGTTATTTCTTTCCCATTCTTTCTATTTACGTAATTGCTCGATTCCTTGTCGTACATGTCTCCAGTAAGAAGAAGGATGCGGAACGAATTGACGACGATCGAACCACTCGCCTGTCGTGTCCTGAATACGCTCGATGGACATGTCAGCGATTCGCTCAAACTGCTCGATCGAAAAAGCAATCAATCGCTTCACTTCTGTTTCCTGGAGGACGTATGCGTCTATCGCTTGATCACTTCGAGCAAGAAAGACATGGCATCGCTCACAGTCCCATAGTGACGCATCCCGAAACTCCTCTTCCTGGATGCCAAGCGGTATCAATTGATCAAACGTACACGTCAAACCAATCTCTTCCTCGAGTTCCCGGACACCATCCTCGACTGTCTCATTCGCAAGCAAGTGACCCGCTGCCGTGATATCAAGCATTCCTGGAAAGTCCTTCTTTTGTTCAGACCGTTGCTGGAGCAGCACGACGTTCCGCTTTGGATCGTAAACGAAACAATGAAACGTTTCGTGCCACAAGCCGTTTGCGTGGACTTCTGATCGTGGACGAGGTCCGAGCAGGTTGCCCGCTCGATCCACAGTCATGATCATCTCTTGTTCACTCATCGTAACACCTTCGAAGCTTGATGGAATCGCTCCCCGACCGTATAGAGTTCAGCAATCAAGAAGACAATTGCGATCCAAATGATGGCACTTGGGAACAGGATCATCGCTGTTAGGAATAAGAACCCTTCCGTCCGCTCGACGAGTCCCGGTTGATATTGAAACGACTTGTAGCCGTAATTTTCACTGACTGCTCCGATTGCAAGGAACATCGTCATCCCAATGACGAATGATGCGACGAGCAACAGAATAACGACCTGCGTTTCCGGAAACCGAAGCGCAAGACCAATCAATACTGACAGCTCGACGATCCGGTCGAGCACAAGGTCAAGAATCGTACCAATCGGAGTTGTCTTTTCTTTTCGTGCCATCGTTCCATCGATGACATCAAGCATGCCCGAGATCCACAATAAGACAATCGCCGTTCCCATCATATCGTTATAAACGAAAAATCCCGTCGCACCACCGATGATGCCGGAAATGATCGTCACCTGTGTCGCCGATAATCCAATTTTCTTAAATAAGGTCGCCCCTTGATCAAACAGGGGTTGAACGATTTTACGCGCACGCGTATCTAACATGTCACCCCTCCTTTCTAACGATATAGCCTTCTTTCTCATGAATCGTCTCGTCTGAAGAAAGCACGAGCCGTTCTCCGCACGCCCGTTCTACTTCGTAGAAGCGAACGCCGTATTGAATGAGTTCTTTCGTAATCGTAACACGTTCATCCGTTTCCTTCGTCGGTCTTGAGACCAAGTTGACTGCCGTCAGCGGATGCCATGTTTCTTCAATCTGAATGCCTTCGCCAAAAAACGGACTTGTCTGACTAAGTGTGATTGGAGTGCCATGATCGACGATTCGTCCGTGCTCTAAGACATAAACGACATCTGCCATCGCCATTGCCTCTTCCCGATCGTGTGTGACAAGGAGCGTCGTGACACCTTGTTCCTCGGTCAACTTCCGAATCAATGTCCGTAGTTCACGTCGTCTCGGTACATCTAGACTCGAGAACGGTTCATCGAGCAACAAGAAGTCCGGTTGACTCGCCAGCGCACGAGCTAAACTCGCCCGCTGCTGTTCACCCCCTGACAATTCGTGAACAGCACTTTTTCCTCTTCCCTCGAGTCCGACGCGATGTAACCAGGATTCGAGCTCGATCGGTGTTAATTGTTTGGCACCGAGACGGATGTTTTGTTCGACGTTCAAATGTGGGAACAATAGCGACCGTTGAAACATCATCGTCACACCACGTTGATTCGGCGAAAGAACAGTGACATCTCGGTCGCCGAACTGAATCATTCCGCTCGTCACGCGCTCAAGACCTGCAATCAGACGGAGTAATGTCGTTTTCCCACTACCACTCGGTCCGACTAAGGCCACACATTGTCCAGACGCAATGCTTACATCGATATCAAATAATACATGCTTCGTTCCAAAACGTTTATTGACTTGTTGTATCGTGACTTCCATTTAAACGCCTCCGTACGATTCGTATCCAACTAGAAAAAATAATGGCTTGTCCAGCATAAAAGAGGATGGGTAAACCAATCAACCAGAGTGTCGCTAGACGAGCCGCTCCCTGAGAATTACCGGAATACGCCGGAAAAACTTCCAGTGCAATCATGCGGACGATTCCGCCACCAATCAACGCAACCAGTGCGTACTGACTGATGGTGATCACCGTGACGAGTAGCGTCACGGATTGTAACGTCGACCGAAGCATCGGTCCCGTCAAATAGAACCAACGCTTGAACCGGTTTCCCTCAATCAAGACCATCTGTTCAAGCATCCGTTCTCCGAGCGCCTGAAATCCGTTCGTGTACAAGCGAACTGTATAGGGTAAGGTCGGCAGAAGCAACACGAGCAGGACACCAAAAAATCGATCTGCCAAACCAAGACGGATCCATGTCAAATAGAGACCGAATGATAGCAATAACACGGGAACGAACAGCGGCAAACTAATCAAGAACTCTGCTATACGAATCCGTTTCCCCGTTTGAAAGGCAATCGCTTTTCCTGCCATGTATCCGAAGAGATGATTTAACAATACGACGGCACAAATCATCGCGACGGTCGTGCCGAGCGTCGCTTCTAGGCGCGGATTCCAATTCCACTCTCCTGGAATCAAACCAATTAAAGGAACGATGAACAGGAGTACAACGAATACGGTCACACTGATTTTTTTCATCATTCGCTTCGCCCCCTACTGATCTTCGTTGCCAGTGGGCGTGTCAAACCAGTCATAAGCAATAGCAGGAGGAAGAGTCCTCCCGTCAAGACGACACTCATTGCAAAAGCGAGTGGTTGCTCCGATAAATCGCCTTGTGTATACAAATCGAATGCATAGACGCCAAGTAATTTTGGATAGGTCACGCCGAGCAGTGCTGGAATCTCATATGCGAACAGGATGAAGGCAAGCAAGATAAATGCTGCCTCAAGCATCGGAACGAGTAGGAAAACGCCCCGCGCATGCCAGAATCGGCGCACTGGTGATAAACCGAGCATCATACCGAGTTCTTGATAACGCGAATCAAGGCGCCGGACCACCGGTAAGAGATAAAAAAACACGAACGGAATTTCTTTATACAGATACGTCAGGATGACACTAAAATAATTCCCTTCATGCGGTCCGATGACAGGCACATCACTCAAATAGAGAATCGCGAGGTATGCTGCTCCTAGATGAGGGATGAATAAAGGAATCGCAAGTAACGCAGCTAGTCGTGTTCTGCTCAAGAGCCTTGCGAGCACCACACCAATGATCAGCGCGAGCACCGTACTGATGATGGCCACGTAACTGCTGACGGCTAGACTCTCTAAAAAGACCTCATCCGTCAGTAGCTCGCGGTAATCAGCAGATGTCGTCATCGAGATACTGACCCATAACCCGTATAAGACCATCCCTGCCATCAAGAGTGCAGCAGGATACGCGTTACCGCGCCACACGAGACGGCCATTCCTTACGGATCATCTCGAAAATGGATGGGTCGAGTTCCGTCCGGACCTTTCCTTCAAAGACGCTTGGCTTTGGTGTCGACGGTGCAGCCGGTACATCAGCGAATTGCTTTTGTTCTGATGAATCAAGTGTCGATAAATCAAGACTCGTTCCGTCTCCCCAATACGTCGCATCGTATTTTTTCAACTGTGCTTCTGGTGATAACAACGTATTGATCGCTACGAGTGCGCCCTTCGGATTCGGTGCGTTGAACGGTACGGAAAGGAAATGCGTCGACGCGATTGATCCATCCTTCAAGACGATCGGACGTGTTTGTTTCGGAAACGTTCCTGACTTCACTTCTTGTTCAGCCCGTCGTTCGTTGAAGCCCATCGTGAAATCAACGTCTCCCTTCGCGTATAACTGATCGAGTTGGGCAAGTGTCTTTGGATAGGTCTTCCCTTTTTTCCAGAGATACGGTTTGATTTCGTTCAAATAAGCCCATGTCTTCTTGAAGTCTGCTTTCGGGTCTTTTAAGGTTTCATTCGATTCGACACCATACATGACGTGGCGGACGAAGGCATTCCCCGTAAAGTCCGTCACTTCCGGATAAGTGAAACGTCCTGGATTTTCCTTGACCCATGACTTCAGTGCTTTCAAGTCGGTCGGTGGCGACTTCACGTCAGCTGCGTCATAGTGCAACGTATATTGAACTTTCCCCCATGCGGCTTCAAGTCCGTCTGTTTTCGTACCACTATCTGAACTCTGTGCGGCAGCATCAACATATTTCATGTTCGGGAGGACTTTTGTGATTTCTCCATAGAGTAAATCATCTTTTTTAGCATTTAAAAAATTATCACCATTGATCCAGACGACATCGATGACACCTTTTTCCTTACCTGCCTGTTTCTCAGCACGCAGTTTTTGAATGATATCCGCCGTCTCGATCGGGACCCGTTCTAACGTGATGTTGTGTTCCTTCTTCAGACGCGGTGCTACGTATTCATCGATATAGGCATTGATGCCGTCATCGCCGCCCCACATATACATCCGAACCGCTGACTTTTCCGCTTCTTTTTCGATCGTCTGATAAGAAGTCCCTAAGACATTCTTCGGTTCCGGTGTCGCATCCGGTGTTCCACAGCCTGCGAGCAGCGTACCTAGGGCAAGAAAGCTGATTACCTTTGTTTTCATTTATCGTTCTCCTCCGTCATCACTTTTTATCGAAGCCCGGTTTTCCTAACCACTCGATCAACCGTGGCATCACGCCGTACCCTTTTGCCGATAGCTCCATCCACCATGGTGCATTGACTTCACGTTTACGCCGCTCTATTGCTCGGACGACAGTCGAAGCTAGTCGTTCTTTCGATAGGACGATGGAAGCGACATTTTGCTCATACTTCCGGTCGACATCCGCACGGACAAAAAATTCTGTCGCGATCGGCCCTGGATTGACCGTCATGACGTGGATGCCTTTTGGACGTAACTCCAGACGTAACGCGTTCGAAAACTGCAACATCGCTGCTTTCGTCATGCAATAGATCGTCGATTTCGGTGTCGGTAGTTTTCCCGCCTGACTGGCCACGTTGACGATCATGCCACCCTCTCTGAGTAATGGCAGACATGCCTTCGTTAAGCGAACGGGACTTAAGACGTTGATCCGGTGCATCGATTCAATCGTTTCAATCGAGGTATCGTCTAGGAAGCTGAATTCCCCGAAACCTGCGTTATTAATCAAAATATCAATCCGTCCATAACGATTTGCGAGTGTTTTCGCAAGAATTTCAGGCGCCTCTTCCAAATCGTAGAGCAGGTAGTCTGCATGGAGTTCAGATGCTAACGTTTGTAATCGATCCTCGCGTCGTGCAATTAAAATCAAGTTTGCGCCTTCTTTATGCAGAGTGCGCGCCAGTGCTTCCCCGAGTCCACTTGAAGCACCTGTGATGACGATCGTCCGGTTGATGAGTTGCATTAGACTTCCTCCGCTTTTGAATAGTAGAGGATACCTGATCGTTTCTCGACCGTGATCGCACCGCGGGCGACGAGTGTATCGAGGCGTGCTTTCATCTCACTCATGACAAGAGGGAATGATTTTTTTAATCGGTTTCCATACGTCACTTGTGCTAATTCGAATAACGTATGTTCTCCCGTAAAATACTTCAAGAGCTGATCACCACGTGCTTTGCGTTGCATCAATCGTTCTTCGACGAGTACCGCAACATCTCGAATCGGAGCACCATGTCCAGTGTAGGCGATTCGAATCTGCTCACTTTGTAATTTTTCTAAAGAGTCAAGATACGCAAGAACAGGACGTTTTACGAGCACATCATCACCTGGTTGTGGTTGCTCGAGCAATGGATTCGGCTCGACCCGGTCGAGCAGGTGATCAGCCGCGAACAACACACCATCGTCACTTAGTATTCCGATTTGGTCACTTGCATGCCCCGGTAGTTCGATGACCCGGTATCGCCCAGACGGCGTAATCGCGTCGCCTTCTTTTAATGTGAAATCAAGTTGACCTTTTCCAAGCCATTTCAAGGCAGATTGATAGCTTGGTAACATCTCTTGAATCGCTAGCGGAACGCCAAACGATGTCGCCAATCGACGCAAGAATACGTCCCCGTTGTTTAAGAAGGTCTCGTCCTGTTCCAAGTATGGGCGTAATCGCGCATGTCCATAGACGGGAATGCCTTTCTCTGAAAAGCGATGTGCCATCCCAGCATGATCCGCATGGTGATGTGTCACGATGACACGATCTAAATCCTCGACCTGAAGTTCATGTCGCGCAAGCGTCCGTTGCATCGTTTGCCATGCTTCAAGCGTATCCGGTCCACAATCAATGAGGATGTTTTCCCCTTCCGTTCGTAGTACATAGCAGTTCACGTCTCCAACCGGAAATGGTGTCGGAATCGGAATCGGGATGATTTCGTCTGATACAGTCATACCTACACGCCTCTTTTCTCTCGTCCATTTTCTTTCATTATAGAGAGAATGAAGCTATAGCGCCAAACTTTGTGCGTCAAAGGGTAACATTTGTTTTCTAGCTTACGTTAAAGCGCGAGAAATGGATGCACAAAAAACCGACCTTTCCGCAGATTGAAAGGTCGGTCAGAAACTTATTTTAAGTTGAGGACTGTTAATTTGTCGCGTGTCATCGAAGCGAGGCTACGTCCGACGCCTTGAACGCCGAGACCCGATGATTTCACACCGATGAATGGGAAGTGGTCAGGACCACGTTCCGTCCGACCATTGATTTGAACAGAACCTGTTTCAAGCGCATCCGCTACTGCAAACGCAGCATCGATGTTCTCTGTGAAGACACTTGCTTGAAGACCGTATTCTGATTCGTTTGAGTATGCAATCATTTCGTCGACCGAGTTGACACGGATGATTGGAAGAACTGGTCCGAACGGCTCTTCCCAAGCAACGCGCATATCGCGTGTCACGTTGTCAAGAAGTGTTGGTTCGATCAAGTTCGCCGTACGTCCGCCACCTGTGACGAGTGTTGCGCCTTTGTCTGTTGCGTCCGTGATCAAGCCTTCGACGAAGTCCGCTGATTTCGTATCGATGAGCGGTACGACGACACTGTCTTGTTCAGGTGAACCGACTGTCAATTTCGCGATTCGTGTCTTGAGTTCTTCGATGAGTGCATCCGCTTGGTGATCAAGAACGAAGACGCGTTTGATTGCTGTACAACGTTGACCTGAGTAAGAGAACGCCCCACTGATGATATGGTCTGCCGCAAGTGACAGATTCGCATCTTCAAGAACGAGCGCTGGGTCTTTTCCACCAAGTTCAAGGACAAGTGGAATCATTGCCGATTGACGCGACAAATGTTGTCCTGTGCCTGTACCACCAGTAAATGTGATCATGTTGATGCCTGGGTGAGCCGTCAAGTAATCACCGATGACCGATCCACGACCTGTGACGATGTTGACGAGTCCAGCTGGAAGACCTGCTGCGACGAGTGCCTCGACCATCAAGATACCGCTGATCGAACCTTGTGTTGCCGGTTTGAAGACGACGGCGTTTCCTGTCATGAGGGCAGGTGCGAGTTTCGCTGCTGCCAAGTTGACTGGGTAGTTGAACGGTGAAATTGCAAGCACGACGCCGAGTGGTGCTTTTTTGATGACCGCGATTTTTTTCGCGCTACCACCAGGGAACGAATCCCCTTGCATCATCTGACCGTCGAAACGGAGACCTTCTTCCGCTGTGTAGCGAATGATTTCAGCTGTCCGTTTGACCTCTTTGACGCCATCTGCACGTCCTTTACCGACTTCGCGCATGATGACTTCACCGATTTCGTCCGCACGTTTTTCGAGTTCCGTTGCCCAAGCGTGAAGCAATTCAGCCCGTTTGTTCGCTGGTTGTTTTGCCCACTCTGCTTGTGCCGCTTTCGCTGAAGCGATGGCACGATCGACTTCCGGTTTCGTCATCGCTTGAACGCGACCGACAAGATCCTCTTTATATGGTGAAGAGATTTCAATTGTCTCTTTTGATTCACTTTCATGCCATTGTCCATCTAGTAAAAATGTGTAGGTTGTTGCTGTAGTCATTCCACTCTACCTCCATTTATTTTTATCTCTCTCATTTCAGTGTGTGGCTGCATAGCTTATTGTAATCAATTGGTCTGACAAATGCCAAACTTTTTGCTTAACATATTATGAAAGCGATTACAACACTTTTTTTGTCAATTCAGAACTAGAATTTTCAGCGTAGCATGCCGATAACTAGTCAGAAGTGAAGTGAAGGTAATGGAAAGGGGCACAACCATATGTATAATCAGCACGATATTTTATTAGAAGCCGGCACGAACGAACTCGAGATCGTCATCTTCCATTGCGGACCATACACGTTTGGAATCAACGTCATGAAGGTCCGGGAAATCATCGTTCCGCTCCCGATGACACCACTCCCAGGTACACCGGATGCTGTCAAAGGATTGATTGAACTCCGTGGCGAAGTCATGACGGTCATCGATTTGCCGACCGTCATCGGTGTTCCTCACGATGAAGCAACCGAGGATCGATTGATCATCTGTGAATTTAATGGGGAAAAGAGCGTCCTGCGTGTCGATTCCGTGACGGAAATCCGTCGTATCTCATGGGAACAGATCGATACACCAAACGAACTCGCTCGTGGCATTGAGGGATTAACGAACGGTGTCGTCAAAACGGGCGACAAGATGATCATCTTGCTCGACTACGAAAAAATCGCACTTGAGCTCTCACGCAAGGATATCTTCGCCCGCGAAGAAGGGCGTCGCGTCCAGTCCCGTGACCGGTCCGACAAAGTCATCTGGATCGCCGAAGACTCGGAAATGCTTCGGACATTGATCATCGAAACACTCGAGGAAGCCGGTTACCATGGTCTGAAATGGTTCATCAATGGTAAGGACGCTTTTGATGCGTTTGAAAACGGAAGCAACTGCGACCTCCTGATCACCGATATCGAGATGCCGAAGATGGATGGACTACACTTGACGAAACGACTCCGTGAAGATGATCGTTATGCGGAATTGCCAATCATCGTCTTCTCTTCCTTGATTTCCGACGATTTACGCCATAAAGGTGAGTCGGTTGGTGTCAATGCACAAATCACGAAACCGGAAATCGGTCGTTTGATCGAAACGGTCGATTCATACGTCTTATAAGAAAAAAGCCGACAGCATGTCGGCTTTTTTGATCTATTCGATTGCTCAACGCAGCGCGTCAAGATTTTTTCCAGTAAACACATCGAGCCAGACGACACGGAATTCCACCATGCATTGCTCAATCCGATCGACGATTTCTTGTGTTCCGGTCATTGAACCAGATTCTGCTTCTTTTTCAAGCAGTTCGAAATCATCAGCTAAATCATCAGCGGCAACGGAATAGGAAGCACCTTTTAGCAAGTGAGCGAGCTTTTCAGTTTGCTCAGCATCTTGCTTGGCGACGGCATCTTTTAGTTCAGGAAACTTTCGATCGAACTGCGCGATATACGTTTCTCCGATTTTTTGAAGGAACGCGTGATCCCCACCCGCAATCGATTGAAGTTCTTCGAGCTTCTTAGCATTAAAAAAAGGCATGTCTTCCCCTCCTCTGTTTTCATCTTATCACTAATCTTCGTAAAAAAAAATCGGAGAATCATTTACACGCTGTCACATCTATTTCTATAATGAGACAGTGAAGAGCAGGAGGGATAGACAATATGTTGACGATTTATCGAAGCGATGTCACCGGGGCAGTCAACGAGATACAGGAGTTCACGAAGGGTTCCTGGATCCATCTTGTCAATCCGACAAAGGACGAAGCCGACCAAGTCATCGCTGCTACGAATATTCCAGAGGATTTCATATATGACCCTTTGGACGTGGAAGAAAAACCACGTTTTGAAAAAGATGAAGAAGGTCTACTGATGATCGTCGACGTTCCCTACATCGAAGAAGAATCATCAGGACGCCGTTATAATACGATTCCGCTCGGTATCATCGTGACATCCCGTCATTTCATCACCGTTTGTTCGCAACAGCTCGATGTCCTGACGTTATTCTCGAGTGGTAAGTTGCGAGGATTCCGGACGAATTACCGATCGCGCTTCGTATTCCAGATTCTCTATAAAGTCAGTTCCTCGTATTTACGTTTCTTGCGTCAAATCGATCGTCGTATGGACGAACTTGAGGAAGAACTTCAACGTTCGATGCGAAATCAAGAAATCTTTCAATTGATGAATCTTCAAAAATCATTGGTCTATTTCATGACGTCCTTGAAATCGAACGATGGTGTGCTCGACCGAATCATTAAGACACCGAGTCTTGAGAAACATGAAGATGATGAAGATTTACTGGAAGACGTCTTCGTCGAACACCGACAAGCGATGGAGATGGCTCAAATTTATAAAGACATCATCAGTTCGACGATGGATACGTTTGGTTCTGTCATCTCGAACAACGTCAACTTCGTTATGAAGTTCCTTGCCTCAATTACGATTGTCATCTCGATTCCGACGATGATTTCCGGGATGTTCGGGATGAACGTCCACGTTCCATGGGAAGGAGAAGTCATCGGATTCTGGATTGTTTTCGGTATGATGATCTTCTTCTCTGGTCTTGCCGCCTTCATCTTATGGCGGAGAAGGTTCTTTTAGTTCAAGTAGATCCAGAGCTTGTATGACTCAAAAAAGACTCAGCGACGGTGCTTCCGTCGCTGAGTCTTTTCATTTACAGGTTAATTGATTTCGACCGTCACGAGACATAGGTCATCCGCTTCATCGCTCTGATCCGGTTGAATCAACTGATGGATGTTCGGTCCTTGTTGTTCGATCAGATTCTGGATGGCATGGATTCCTTCATCAATGCCTTTACTGTAGAGTTCCATGAAACCATCCGTGTACAAGTAAACACATCCTGGTGAGACGATGTCGATCGTCTTGCTCGAATACGTCGAGTCTTCGAACATACCGACAGGAAGTCCCGTATTCTCAAGCGGAATGATTCGATCATTCATGCGTAACAAACCAGGTGGGTGCCCTGCGTTCGCATAGCTGAGCTTCATCTCATCTAGGTCGATGTAGAGGTAAACGGCAGTGAAATAGATTTCTGTCTCGTCTCCCGGGAACAAACGACTCATCTGCTGATTCAATTCTTCAAGTACTTGTGCTGGATCACCAATCCGGTGCACGAGTTCGAACAAAATCGAACTCATTCCCATCGTGATCAGCGCAGAAGAGACACCGTGTCCCATGACGTCAAACAAGATGATGCCGTATTTATTTTGAGAGATGCGGTACCAAGCGTACATATCTCCCGCGAGCTTTTTAGAAGGGATATACGTCGCCATGATGCGGATCTCATCGTCTTCGATATTCGCACTGAGCACACTCTGTTGCAGTTTTTGCGCCAAATCAAAGTCTTCCTGTAATACTTTTTCATATCGTTTTCGCGCATCGATTGCTTGCTTCAGACCAATCGCGTTACGAACTCGCGCGAGCAATTCCGTTTTACGGATCGGTTTCGTCGTATAATCCGATGCTCCTGCATTCAGTCCATCAACGATATCTTCTTCGTTTTATCGCCCGGAAACGATCAGAATCGGTAATTCATCAAGACCAAACCGTTTTCGAATCAAACGTGTCGCCTCGATTCCGCTGATTCCTGGCATTTCGACGTCGAGGAGAACGACGTCCAACTGTTCGATGAATAACGGATCCTCCATCAATTCGATTGCTTCTTCCCCACTCATCGCCTTGACGACGTCATAGCCTTCATTTTCTAACAATCGCTCTAGGAGCATTAAATTCGTTAACTCATCATCTACGACCAAAATACTCATACGCCGTCACCTCGTTCCGTTTAACATGTTTATCTGACATCAGTTTAGCACACAACCTACAATTTCGTTTAGACGGAAGCTGCGTTTTCCGTCATACTAGAAAGTGAACGAAAGGAGGAGTGGACTATGTGGTTATATGTCGTCTCCATTCTCATCATCGTATTCGTCTTGGTCGCCTCGATCATCGTCATTTCGAAAGGATATGGCTACAAAGGCAACAAAGATGATATCGAAATCGATTATGATGAAATCAACCGAAAACTTCGTCACGAAAATGATGATGATTCATCCAACAAATGAACCTCTTAGACCATCATATCACGATGGTCTTTTTTATATTCATTTCAAATACATGTTATTTTTAAATGTTTTTTATTCACTCACAAGGGTATATCCATATCATGGTTAAATATTATCTCAAGGGAGTGTTCATCATGGAACCGAAGCTTCAACATGATCCACACGCAGCACACGCAGAACATCCGAATCGCCAGTTCGATCAGGAAGAATCATCAGGTCGTCAAATCAATCTCGTCACAGGGATGTTGCTCGGTGCCCTTGTCGGCGGTCTATTGACGCTACTTAGTTCTTCGTCTCGCCAAAATACGAAACAGAGTTTACGGGGGGCGAAAGATTCCGTCTCTACCCTCGCTTCTTCTATTAAGGAAGATCCGTCAGGTAAAGCATCACAAGTCATCAATCAAGTGAAGAGTGCTTCAAGCATCATTCAAGAAGTCGCATCTGACGTTCAAAATGTCTATGACAAAGTGAACACAGAGCTTGAAACGGTGAAATCAGATGCCTCGACGGTGAAAGAGACAGTAAATGAGACGAAAGGTGACTTGAATGCAATCAGCAATAAAGTCGTCGAAGCGAAGGATGTCGCACTCGGCAAAGAAGAACCACCTGCTGAGCATGATGCTTCCGACAAACAAGCAAATGATTCTCAATCTTCCGAGGAAAAACATAAAGGTGAAGGCATCTAATCATTCAATGCACTTCTTCTTTCTCCCCGACATGTTCAGCATGTCGGGGTTTTTAGCGTAGGAATTGAACAACGATCGCAACGCGTTCGCGCATTCCAAATCGAAGGACTCCTGAAAGTGGCGTTTCAGCCGGAATCGCATCCGTCTGTAAACCAAGTTGTTTCGCCTCTTGTCGCGCACGGTACAGATGAAAGTCTGACGTGACGATCGAGACGCGACGAACGTCCTTTGGCAACAACGCTTTTGAAAATTGTAGATTTTCCGTCGTTGATGTCGAGTCGGCTTCAAGGATCAACCGTTCTTCAGCAATCCCAGATGCCACCATCCCGCGACGCATCGCCTCTGCTTCTGAAATATCTTCATCCGGACCTTGTCCACCGCTCAAGATGAAGCGGACTTCTGAATGTTGTTTCCCATATGCCGCAGCTGCCTGAATCCGGTTATGTAGGATTTGCGACGGTTTTTCTCCTTTGACACCCGCACCGAGGACGATGACATACGGTGACGTCCCATCAGCGAGTGGCCGTTCCCCTTTATTGACGAAAATACCGACACTGTACCAGAAGGCGACACAAGCGACTAGTCCCCCACCGACCATCCATTTGATGTTTCGTTTGTTAAACGTGCGTTTGATCATACCGTACGACCTCTCTACTAAAAAATGGCTTACGGTAGGCAATACGAATGGTTCTCCAAAAAAGGTTCAGCATAACAGGTTCGGACTCAATGAAAAAAGGCTGACTCAAAAAAGAATGACGCGTCTTTTCACGCCCTTTCCTCAGGCGAGACACAAGCCAGTTTTCCTGCTTTATTCAAGCAGGAAAGCGGGTCTTATTTGTCTCTGTCAGCGCAAAGATGCGCTTTTCCCTGTAGGAGTTGCGTGAAACGCGTCATTCTTTTTGTTACAAGATAGGGGTGGCAGATCATCATTCTGCCACCCCTATCTTTGTAGAGACTGACTGTTGAGTCAGCCCCTTTCCTATTTACTGACTCGTCATCAATTTCCCCAAATTGATGTTACGTATTCCGGATGATCGATGAACGGATTCCGGTTTTTTTGCCACTTCTCGAAGATGACATCGTTGCGACGTTTCTCGAAGCTATCAACTGGGTCAAGCTTATTCCATGCTTTCAGCGTCGACAATTTGCCGTGTAACGGGTTCGTACCATTATTGACGTTTTCTGAAGCTTCGAGATCGATTTCACCGCCACCTTCATAACGAACCGCCATGTAGAAGATCATCCGTGCGATGTCACCTTTGACGCGGTTTGGTGGTTCCCATGAATCGCCATCACGGTAGCAATCGCAACCACTGTATTTCGTACCGCCATTGTCGAAGTCAAGATTCCCACGTGCACTGTTGACGACGACGTCTTCCGGACGCAAGTGATGCAAGTCTGTTCCAGGACCGTTCGTCGTACCAAAGTCACCGTGCGACTTTGCCCAGACATGTTCACGATTCCATTGACCGACATTCCCACCGTTGTTACTTTTCGCAATCGATTTCCCCGTGTATAACTCGATGACGTTATTCGCATTATTTGGATCTTGATCCGTTTCTTTCAGTGCTGTCCATACCGTGTCGTATGACACTTGTGTATGGTTGTCGATGATATCGTGCAGCGATGCCTTCAACGCTGCCCCTGTCTTCCCCGCTGCTGGTAGATAGTACGCATCGATCGTCGATTGTGACGTGACCATCTGCGGACCTGCTGAAACTTGTTTTGGATCAACTGTTTTTGCTGTGACCGGTGTAAAGACGATTGACCCGAGTGCAAGTGTTGCGGCAAGCGCACCTGTGACCTTTGACTTCCAGTTCATGTGTGTTCCCCCTTAAATGGTATGTATGAGAGCTGGTGTTACACGCTCATTTTCACACCGAATCCATTCCTGGTGGAAGATGGACGATAGACCTGCTTTTTTAAAGGTGAGTCGTCGTTCAGAATATTCATCGAAAGGCAACGGTTAGATGGTCCTGATTTTTTTCATTCATGACGTCAATCTCATCAAAATAATTCTTCAGAAGAAATATTCTAGGGTCAAAAGTCACGAACAAAAGAGACTTACAAATAAGAATCCGGGACGATATTCCTCCTGTCTGAAGCTTCCCTATAATAAATAATGCAAGCGCTTTCACAAATCATAAGGAGGTCTTTACGTGAAACAAAAAAGATGGATTTTAGCAACCGTCGCATCCGCTGCTTTTTTAGCGCCACTTGCGCAACCGATTGCAGTCGGCGCAACGGCAGACAACGGAACGATGATGCAGTATTTCGAATGGTATGTGCCAAATGACGGTAACCATTGGAACCGTCTCGGGAGTGACGCAACAAAGCTTGATCAGCTCGGAATCACATCGGTCTGGATTCCCCCTGCTTACAAAGGTACCTCGCAAAATGATGTCGGATACGGCGCCTACGATCTATACGATTTAGGTGAGTTCAATCAAAAAGGAACGGTCCGTACGAAATACGGCACAAAGGCGCAATTAAAAACGGCGATCGGACAATTGCATACCGCTGGAATCGATGTCTATGGTGATGTCGTCATGAACCATAAAGGTGGCGCCGATTTCACGGAAGCCGTCACGGCAGTCGAAGTCAACCCGGGTAACCGTAATCAAGAAGTCTCTGGCGATTATCAAATCCAGGCATGGACGGGTTTCAATTTTGCAGCACGAAATAACCTCTACTCGAACTTCAAGTGGAAATGGTACCACTTCGACGGCACGGACTGGGATCAATCACGTTCTAAGAGTGCCATCTACAAGTTCCGCGGTACCGGTAAAGCGTGGGATACGGATGTCTCAACTGAAAATGGCAACTACGATTACTTGATGTATGCGGATCTCGACTTCGATCATCCAGAAGTCCAGCAAGAAATGAAGAACTGGGGTAAATGGTACGTCAACGAACTTGGTCTTGATGGGTTCCGTCTCGATGCCGTCAAGCATATCAAACACGGTTACTTAGCGGACTGGCTCGCGAATGTTCGTCAGACGACGGGCAAACCATTGTTTACAGTCGCAGAGTATTGGCAGAACGATCTCGGCACGTTGCAAAACTACTTAAGCCGGACTAATTATCAACAATCCGTCTTTGATGCGCCGCTTCATTATAAATTCGAACAGGCAAGTAAAGGCGGCGGGTACTACGACATGCGGACAATCTTTGACGGTACTCTCGTTAAGAGTAATCCGGTTCAAGCCGTCACACTCGTTGAGAACCATGATTCACAACCCGGACAATCACTTGAATCAACGGTTCAGTCATGGTTCAAACCACTTGCTTACGCGATGATCCTGACACGGGAACAAGGATATCCGTCGGTCTTCTATGGTGACTACTATGGCACAAAAGGCACGTCAAATCGCGAGATTCCAGCACTTGCTTCGAAGATTGATCCATTGCTTAAAGCACGGAAAGACTTCGCGTTCGGGAAACAAAACGATTACCTCGATAACCAAGACGTCATCGGTTGGACACGTGAAGGTGTCTCGGACCGTGCGAAATCTGGTCTTGCGACGATCCTATCAGATGGTCCTGGCGGTAGCAAATGGATGTATGTCGGTCTTCAGAACAAAGGAGAAATCTGGACAGACATCACTGGAAACAACACGGCATCAGTTACGATCAACCAAGATGGCTACGGTCAATTCTTCGTCAATGGTGGTTCGGTCTCCGTCTATCGTCAACAATAAGCATTCAAAAAGGTCTCTTCCGTATGACGGGAGAGACCTTTAATCAAAGAGAAATCGTAACCTTTATTTGCATCTACACACTTACATAGAGCATACAATTAATGACTTCGTAGCACGAATATCATTGATTAATCTTTTCAAAAAATAACCTCTAATATAGTCTTTTTTTCATCACTTCATAAACGGAAGTGATCCCACAATACTTGTAATACCACTTACAATTGTAACGAAATCTGCAGATGTACTTAGACTGTTTAAAGAACTCAAACACGCTCGAACCATTCCTTTTTTAGGATGTTCTTTTGTGATTTCTTCTCGAAGTCCATCAATCAACTCTTTCGTAGTTTCTTTTTTCTCTTCTTCATGTTCAGCGAAATAATGATTTAGGTTCTGTTTTAATTCCGCTAATAACATATTCAGTTGTTCAGCCTGATCTTGACCAAGAGAATCAGCTAACTCCATTACAAATTCGTTATTATCTCCGAAAGCAGCTTGAACTTGATTGCCATGACCGTTAATAATAACTTGCTGATTTTTTTGGTGTTCATTACTCATATAGTCTCTCAACCTTTCTGCAGCATTAGACGCATCCATTAAAGTAACAAACAGATCTCTACCATCACCATAAAGTCTTTCTACAGCCTTGAAGTTTATATCACTGTGGTTAGGCATTTCAATCCAATCGTCAAAAGAAGCATGGTATACACGACCGAAAGTATTGTTATTTTCAATAGAGTAAGTTCCTATGTTTTTCAGGAGTCTAACGTCGCGCATATAAATTTTATCTTCGGATATACTGGAAAGAATAGAATTGAAATCACTAATAAAAGTAGTTATATCTCTTGTAGTAACTTCAAAAAGGGCACGTAAATTGAATGGAACAGTGTCGTAATAATTATTTTCTTTTAATTTTAAGATTGTTTCATTGAAAAGTAGAAGAGTTTCCTCACAAAAACGAATCCAAACTTTTATATCTTTAACAATATCCCCCAAAGTTTGATTATCATATCTGCTAGATCCACCAAATGTTCCTTGGGCCATTTAAAATTCGCCTCCCTATTCAGCTAGTCCAACACTCGATTTGATATGATCTTCTGTCTCGATTGCCTGTAAGAGGAAATGCGCCACATCTGCGCGATTGATTTGTTTCGCATCTTCCGGTACACCTGTATCTGCTTGACGATAAAGCCCCGTCAACGGACCGTTCAGTAAGCGAAGTGGTCGGGCTACCGTATAGTTCAAATCTGCTTGTTGCAAAAGCGCGATCGCTTGGCGGTGATCCTTCAGTGGATTTTTCAGAATCCGCTGAGCGAGCATCCCTTGTACACCCGGTAATTCATCATCAACACCGGCAGACGCAACATAACCGATCCGGTCTACCCCCTGTTTTTTCATCGCTGTCACAATCCGGACGAGACTCCGTTCTAAAAAGCCGCTGTATGCAAGACTCTCTGTGCCAAGAGCCGTCAGGACAGCCTCTTGCCCGGCAACAGCAGCCGTCACCGCTTCTTGATCGAGCACGTCGCCTTTAACGACGTGTAACCGTTCGTCACGTAGTGTCAGTTTTTCCGGACTACGGACGAATGCTGTGACCTCATGACCGTGATCAATCGCTTGCTTGACCAGTTCTTGCCCCGTTTGACCCGTCGCTCCAAAAATAATCAATTTCATACAAAACATCCTTTCTCTTTCAAGAACCACTGATTCCATCATACCCTTACTACTTGAAAATGAATCGTCTCACCTTGTCTTTATTTTCAGAAAATTGTTTTTATTTGTTAAGCGTGTATGCTAAAATCTTCCTAAGTACATATGGATATTTTTTCCTTAAAAACAGGAAGGAGGATCGCTTGTGTTACGGCAACGCTTTATCATGTCGCTTGGTGTCATTCTGATTGGTCTGTTCTTGTTTCAAACCGTCACGACGTACGTCTATACGCATTACATCATGCCGGATCCTTTTAAAAAGCCTTCGATTTCACAAAGTGAAGCACACGGTGAAATTACTTTTAAAAAAGGTCATTCACCTACTAACAAAAAAGGCAAGATGCCTTTTGAATTGATTGATCCACGACCTGGTCCAAAGGAGTTTTGGAAATCTTTTAAAGCGGATGTATCTGATTCTGACTCTCCACTTTCTTATCTGCAATACATCATTTTAATCAGCTTGTTTAGTTTCATGGTCTGGAAACTCAGTCAGTCGCGTCGCGTGAAAAAACGGCGCAGGTCTACCGGAGAAGTAACGGATGACGTTCCATTCGCTCAATCAATCTTTCGTCCTGCTTCTTTAAGAAAATCGCCTTATCTGTATTCATCGTATTCGTCTTCACGTGTCCGTGATCTCGTCATTCGTTTTGAGCAACAGTTACCGCGCAGTCAGCAACGTCGTCCGAACGAAACGCTTGAAGACTGGTTACGTCGGATTGAAGTCGCTGTCGATTTTCAGTTATATCGGGATATCCGCTACGGTGACATGTCGGAAACAATCGTCACGGACGATGAGATTCTACGCTTCGAACAACAACTAGCACGCTACTCAACCATTTAACTTTGGAGGGATTTCCTATGAAACTACAACAATTAAAAGACCAACTCAATTCGATCTATCTCGGTAAACCGGACGTCATCGATCTTTGTCTGACGGCACTCATCGCAGAAGGACATATTCTACTAGAAGATGTACCGGGAACGGGGAAAACGATGCTCGCCAAGGCGCTCGCTCAGAGCTTCGAGAGTGCCTTCTCGCGGATCCAGTTTACGGCGGATTTGCTTCCGTCCGATGTCATCGGTTCGGACTTCTTCAACTTAAAGACGCAGGAGTTCGAGAATAAACGCGGTCCCTTGTTTGCGAACGTCGTCTTGATCGATGAGATCAATCGTGCCGTTCCGCGGACACAATCGGCATTACTTGAAGCGATGGAAGAGCGTCAGGTCTCGATTGGTGGAACGACCTATCAGATGCCAGCCCCATTCTTCGTCATCGCGACGCAAAATCCGATCGAATCGGCAGGAACGTTCCCACTACCGGACGCCCAACTCGACCGGTTCATGGTCGCGATCGAAGTCGGTTATCCGGATTTTGAGAACGAACGGCGCTTATTGTCTGAAATTCTGACGAACGTCCGTCGGTCAGCTGTCGGCATCGCGTCAGGTGGCGACTTGATTTCCTGGCAGGAAGAGGCACGCCGCGTCCATGCATCGCAAGACGTGCTTGATTATCTATTACACATCGTTCAAGCGACACGAAACCATGAACTCATTGAAGTCGGTGTCAGTCCGCGTGGAGCAATTGCATTACTTCGCGCCTCGCAAAGCTACGCTTTCTTGAATCAACGCGACTTCATCATCCCGGAAGATATCAAATATCTTGCAAAACACGTCCTATCCCATCGCCTGACACTGACACTCGAAGGTGGAATCAAGACGACGAAAGCGGCTGTTTTGACGCATATTCTGGACGACGTGCCGGTTCCGGTCGAGATGGGGTGACGAATCATGCAGATTGAACGTTCCGTCCCGTTTTGGCTTGAACGCCGACTTTTTCCACTGTACGTCACGATGACGTTCATCTTCCTCTTCATTCCGCGTCTTTCCGTCCTCGGTTTCCTGTTTGCAGCCTTGGCGACGATTCATTTCGTCGTCGGGCGAACAGAAAAGCAGCTCCGACGGGACGTCGCAATTGAATGGAAGCACTATGAATCATTGATGTTCAACCAGGAACAGACGACACTCCATTTACAAGTCTTCGGTGTCGAATCCTTGAGTCAGCTTGGACTCGAAGCGACACTTCGTTTGCACACGGATGGTGGAGTCATCTTTCCGGAGATGGATCCACTTCACCCGGCGACGTTTCATGCAGTGATTGACTCTGAAGACGCAGTGACGATCCCAATTCAGACGGTTCGTCGTGGACCAGCCGAATTCGATGAGATCATCTTGACGATTCGTTTGCCGTGGAAGATGGGCGTTTATCTCTTCACGTTCGATACGTATCCGTCGTTTACAGTCTTGCCGTCCTTGACAGCGCAAGCGACGCCGCTTCTTTTACAACGTTTACGGATCGGTGATCGACCGGACCGCTACTCACCGCTCAAGAACAAACTGGTTCAGCTTAGTGCAAAACCTTATACGGCGGAACCGTCAAAAGAGATCGATTGGTATGCGACGGCGAAGACCGGTCGTCTGCAGGCGAAAGTGTTCGAAACGAGCAATCAGGATACGTTCACGATTGCCTTGAACTTATCGGCCCCGAGCGGTTATGGTCTCCACCAACAATTTGAGACGTTCATTGAACAAGCGGCGTTCTTGATTAGTGAATTGATCAAGGAAGGCTGTAAGATTGAACTGTTCCTCAATCGACTCGACGGAGCGAACCGAATGACGCATCTCTCATTACAAGAAGGACAACCACAATTAAAACATGTCCTGATGACGCTCTCGACGGTCTCGACGCGTGATTCGTTCATCGCAACACAACAGTTCGAACGCTACGTACTGCGCCGTAAACATATGAACAGTCAGTTGATCCAGATTGGCAATGATCGGATCCTCGCCATCGGCTGAGGATCCAAAGAAAGGAGTTTTTTACCTCATGGTGTTTATCGCCCGAAAATCAATTCAGCTCATCGTGGCTTTTTTTGTCTTGATTGCGATCAGCGCTCTTCCGGCGCTCGTCGCGCAAATGAAATTCAACCCAGCAAGCTACTGGGAAGGTCTGAAACAGCAATTTGCTCAATTAACGAAACTTGATGAGATCACCTATTTCAACGTAACCGCTCAAAAGGAATTCTTGTTGCTTCCTACCATCAGTCCCTTTATTAAAGAGACGTTGATCATCTTTACGACAGCTATGCTGGTCTCCGCTGTGTGTGCGATTTTTTATGCTTATTTGTTTTATCGGAGCGGTCGCAAAACACGCATGATGCTGAAGCAGACGACGCGGACGCTTGAGATGGTTCCGGATTTGTTCTGGATCATTCTTTCACAATTCCTTGTCCTTTATCTGTTTAAAACGACCGGGTATGACAAAATCGAAATTGCGGGATCCTATGCTGAGTACATTCGTTTTTTACCGATTCTTACCCTAACGTTGACAACACTATTCTTCTTCATCAAATGGTTGACGACGCAAGTACTCGAACAGGAAGCTGCTCCTTTCCTTGAACTCGCACGGGCTAAAGGCATTCATCCTGCCGCTCTTTTCTGGAAACACTTGATTCCGACAGTGATCTATCGGTTTTATCTGTTTTTCCGAGCGAATATCATTACGGTCTTATCGAGTCTCGTGATCATTGAATACACATTCGAAGTCCAAGGTATGTTCCGGTTCGTCTTTTATAATGGACAAATGCCGATTTTGATGGTCATCTTGTTTTTAATCTATCTGCCGATTTTCATCATTGATTTGTTGGCAGAATGGCTTATTCCTAACGCCTGGAAAGGGGGGATTTGATGCGTCGTACTTTGATGCGAGATCCTGTCTTCTGGCTATGTTTATTTTTACTTACTGGTTTACTGCTGCTTAGTTTTGGAAATACGATCTTCCGTGATGGTCAAGTCGATCAAATCTCGAACCGGTATGCTGAAGACGGTACGTTCCTTGCGACGTCACCACTAAAACCGTCAAGTGATCAATGGCTCGGTACAGACCGCTCTGGCTATGACCTCTTTCAATTGATGATTGAAGGATTTAAATGGACAGCCGGTATTTGTATGATTGTTGCGCTCGGTCGAATGTTTCTTTCGCTAGTGATTGCGATTCCGCTAGCTTTTAGAAGTGCTCGCGTCAATCGATACTTAAAACTTATTCTTGATGGATTTTTAGTTTTACCGCTCTCTCTTGTCGCGTTGCTCCTTTTGCTTCCATCACTTACGTTCTTTGATTCGACTGCTATCCCACCGTTGTTCGACCGTGTATCGTTCGAGTTGATCGTCTTGATTTTGCTTGGTCTCCCCTCTTTATCGCTTTATCTGATTGCTGAGACCCGTCAGTTACTTAGTCAAGAGTTCATGATTGTCGCCCAGACGCTTGGTGGCAGTCCGTGGCATCGGTTCAGACGCCACATTTGGCCACATCTTGTTCCAACGTTGACAATCGTTTTTATGCAACAGTTCATCCAAACGTTGATGTTACTCGTTCACTTATCACTTTTCAAAATTTTCTTCGCTGGAACGGTTAATTTACATGTAGGAACTGCCCCAACGATTTTTGAGTGGTCCTCGATGTTCGGTTATTACTATAACCAGTTTTCAGCGACGTCTTGGCTCAATCATATGTTCCTTGTTCCACTGATTGGGCTAGCATTAGTCGTCTTTTTCAGCAATCTATTCATGAGTCGACTCGAACGGGCTTTCCGCTTCCGCCAGCAACTAAAACCAATCAAGCTATCGGCATCTCGTGCTCAAGACGAAGCCGCTGCGACGTCGATGGTCGATCCCTTTACACTCGTTGCCCGGAACTCCCGTCACGATTCTGATTGACAATCCATTTTTTTCCTCTTACACTAGAAAAAAACATGAAATGAGGGCGTCCAATGTAAGTCATTCTGAATTCTCACTCCTAACTAAATACGTACGATATGGAGGTCATTCAGAATGAACCGGTTTACGCTTTTATTGGTCAGTCAATGGATTGCGAATGCGGGAGATGCGCTCTATATCGTCTCCCTGATCGCGATGATCTATCAAACGACAGGGCAAGCGAGTCTCGCTGCCCTGTTTCCCGTTCTCGTCACAGCAGGCATGACAGGAAGCGGCTTCTTATTCGCCCAAGTCGCTCAACGTGTTCCCCATGCCTCCTTGTTATTCGGCAGTCAACTCCTCAAGACGATTCTATTAGGCATCATCTGGGGATTTGATTTACCACTGCCACTTATCCTCGCACTCGTTGGGTGTATCGCTTTCTTCGATGGATTTGCTCGTCCGATCGAAAGTGCCTTCATCCCTCGACTGTGTCAGGATGTCCAGAAAGCTAACAGTCTCGTACAAGGTTCGAATCAAGTGATTCAACTTATCATGTGGCCGCTCGGCGCCATCCTGGTCAGCTGGTTATCGCCTCTTTCCGTCTTGTCCGTCTCGGCTGGTCTGTTTTTAGGTGCCAGTCTCATCAGCTATCTGTTCTATCGAAGTGTCCGCTCTCTACCCGACCCTTCGATGGAAGAAGAAGACGTCTCCTTCCGGTCGAGTATTCGCTACACGCGATCGCATTCTTTCGCGAAAGCCAACACCTACCTCGTCGGAATCGATGCGTTCGTCAGTACGGCGTGGATTTCTGCTCTGTTTCTCGTCTACATCGATACACATTTCCAGCTATCGGAACGCTGGTGGGGCATTCTAAATGCCTTCTATCTGCTGAGCATGATCGCCGGTAGTTACATGATGTTACGTCGTCGTGGAACGCGTTCGTTGCTTTATTGTAGTATCGCCTTTTCGATTGGGGCGACCTTCTTGTTTGCTTTCGCTCCAATCGTCACACTTGCCGTGATCGCTTGTCTGTTCCAAGGCTTCGCAAGTCAGGTCCGGGCGATCGAGATTAATACGTTGTTGCAGACGACGACACCACTCGAACGGTTACCGTATGTCTATAGCGTGCAACAAACCGTGTATGCACTCTGCTTCTGTCTCGGTAGTCTGCTGTTCGGATGGCTTGCCGATCTGTTTGCGATCGAGCTTGTCTATGCGCTCGCAGGAGCCCTCTCCTTGTTGATGTGGCAACCGGCTCGCCAGGTATTGGCACGTTCCTCTCAGGAGCAACGACACGTGTCGTAATAAATGACAGTCAAAAGGACAAAGGTCAATGCACCTTTGTCCTTTTTTTGATTCAGTTCTGACGCGTTCGCGTCACACTATACAACAGAAGCAATATAAGTGAGACGAGACCGAGCGCAGCATAGGTCATCTGAAGCGAGAAGACACGTTCGACGAAGACGAATAGCGTACCGGTTCCAAGCACAGCTAAACGTTCAATGACTGAGATCAGCGACGTAAACGTTGCGCGTCCATTTGTCGGCGCAACATCTTGGATGACAGTGTTCACATAAGGCTCAGCCCAGCCATAGCACAAGTACAGCATACCGAGTAAACCGATACTGACGAGCGGAGAGGCAACCGACAATCCGGCAAGACACACGATATAGATCATCGCCCATCCGATGGGTGACCGAAACCGTGACAAGGACGCACCGATTGCCTGCATGATTTGAAACAACACGAAGATGAGACCCATATAGATCATCGGTATCGACTGGTCACGCAAATAGAGTTGCCAAAACTCATCAACGAAATCAATCGTTGCTGCGTATAACAAGACGAGGCTAAGGATCCGAACATAAACGCGCTGGATCGAGAATCCTTTGAGCAATGTCTTTAATGAACTCGTCTCTCCGTCTTGTTCTCGCGATGCTTCCTTTAAGAAAAACGTCAGCAGTACTGTTCCGAGCAATACCCACCAGGACACGTGATAGTGCCAAATCAAGTCTACCGATCGCACGGCGTAACTTCCGACAAGTGCCGCGAGTCCTGATGTCAATAAACCACCGATTGAAATCACTCGCCAGACCGTCTCGAATCGCTCTTCTATCCTTTGCATTCGCAATGTTTCATAGACGTGGGCTTCAAGCGCTCCACTAAGTGCTGCGCCACCGATGCCAGCAAGGACCATCGCCAAGAGGAAAGCAGGTAATGAGTAGGCTTCAAGCAACACCGTAAACGATAACCACTCACATACGAAACCAGCCAGAATGAACGGCTTTCTACCCCACCGGTCGGATAACAAACCGAACGGAACCTCACCAATCAACATGACCCAAGCAAAGACGATTTCTGCGATGACGACGTCGGCAATGCTCATTCCCCGGTCTTCCCAGTAAAAGCGTTCAATCACATAAGCTGGAATGAACGAACTACTGGCTTCGATCAGGATCCAAAGCATGAGTGATCGTCGGACTTAACAAGGCCATCTGCTTCGCCGCATCTCCTCACTTCCTTTCTGTTTGATAGTAGTTAATTCCCGTTTTGCAGATGAAACCAACAAAAAACGTTCTTTGATTTTTCAATCAAAGAACGTTTTTGACATTAACAATCCTCCACCGGTTCCGTGACCGGTACGACGGACTGGACGATCGGTAGTTCGACGATGAACGCGGACCCGACACCTTCCGTTGATTCAACATGAATCATTCCTTCGTGCGAACGAACGATTTCCTGACAAATCGCAAGACCAAGTCCGGTACCGCCGATTTTTCGACTATCCGAATTATCGACTCGGTAAAACTTACTAAACAGTTGTGGTAGCGCGTGACGTGGAATACCAATCCCTTCGTCTTCGATCTTCAACTGAACCCGGTCTTCGACTTGACGCATCGTAATCGTGATCTGACCACCATCTGGTGAATACTTGATCGCGTTGTTGATCAGGTTCGTGAACAGCTGGCGCATTTTTTGTTCATCGGCATGAATCCGACCCGTCGTCGTTTCTTCAAAATCAAGGACAAGCTCGTGATCTTTTGCCGAAGCGGTATGGAACTCGACCGTTTCCTGAATGACTTTCGTCAGATCAAGCGGTTTAAAGTCATACTGTTGCTGACTCGATTCCATGCGCTGGACATCGAGGAAGTCGTTGACGAGATTCGTCAACCGTTCGGTTTCCGCATGAATCGTTTCGAGATACCGTTGACGTTTTGATTCCTGGACGTCGCGCGCGAGCATCAATTCCGTATAGCCGTAAATCGAGGCAAGCGGTGTCCGCAACTCATGCGATACGGTCGAGACGAATTCCGATTTCATCCGGTCGATCGCCGTCTCTGCCGTCACGTCACGTAAGACGAGCATCGTACCGCGGAAACAACCACCGTAATGAATTTCCTCTGCATACAGCGTGACGAATCGCTCTTCCTTGTTTAAGGACAACGCCAAGCTCTCCGTCGGAATTTCCTGACTGCAGACATGATCCATGTAGGTTAAGAACGCCTCATGTTGATCGACCTGCACTGCCAACTCTTCGATTTTGACGTCGAGCGTCATCAATCCTTCTTCCGCCACTTGATCGTGCGCCGGATGATGGAATAAAGCGAGCAATGGTTTATTGGCAAAAATCGTCTCTCCTTCGATATAGATGACCGCTTCCCGAATCGAATGGAGAAGTTTGGACGTCTTTTCCCGTTCTCGTTCGACTTCTTCGAAGACGCGCATCCGGAGCAAGGAGAGTGCCAATTGACGGGAGAACGACCAGATTTCATTTGTCTGGTCTTCCGTGAAAGCATCCCGGTAACGGACGAGATAAATGCTTGCAATCATCGTGTTCGTTGCTGGGTCCATCACCGGTACGACGATTTCGTACATCGTGTATGGATACGGGAGCGGATGATGACTCGCGACTTGTTTCGTCGAGCGAACGGCTCGCTTGTTTTGACGTGTGCGTTCGAGTAATGACGTCGAAGCATGTAATAACTGGTGCTCCTGAGCTGCCGTCATCCCGTACGAGACGAGATTCGTATAGCGGTCCTGCTCTAGGAAGACGATCGCTCCGAGCTCCGCATCGGTGATCGTGATCAATTTTTCGATGATTGCCGGATATGCCGTCAACGTTTCACGAGAAGCGAGTGTCTCGGTCAACTCATTGCGATAACGCAAATGGGTCTCGTTGCGTAACGTGATGTCGAGCGCTTCTTCAAGTTCTTCCTGTTGCGATTGAAGCTCTTCTTGCTGGGCAATTAATTCTTCCTGTTGACTTTGTAGTTCGTCGTTACTTGCGACGAGTTGATGTTTTTGCCCGGAAATGGCGGCTGCCATCTGGTTGAACGTCGTCGTCAATTCACCGATCTCATCTTGACGATTCGTGATGACGATTGGTGTCGCATCCTCACCTTTAGCGAGTCGTCCACTTTCCCGGTTCAACTGACGCAACTGACGCGTCAAGCGGCGGACGAATGGTCGGACGAAAACGAGAGTAATCAATAAGAGGATTGCGATATTGACTGCTCCGAGAATTTGCGACGAGTTGACTTGTTTACCAAGTCGCTCTTGCGCTGCCATCTCTTGATCGTTTAAGGAATTACGATATTTTGTGAAGACCGTCTCCATATCAACGATACTTGAACTCATATCAGCCGCACTCTTCGTCTTGATGTTAAACTTCCGCTGTGGATCGAGTGGTTTTGATTTTGTGACCTTTCCAAGCGTCGGCATCTTCAAGAACGGTTCCGTCACTTTGCCGTCTTTTTTCGCCGTGACATAATTGACGAGGCTCGGCATGACGCGTTGGGTATACGCTGTATAGAGTTCCCGTGCGTCCGTTGCATACTGCCGTTCTTCTTTGAAGCGTGCATTGCGCTCGAACCATGTCGTTTGTTGATTGATGCCATTTTTCTTTGCTTCGATTTCTTTTAACATCTCTTCGTCACCAAGCAAGACGAAGCCACGCATCTCGTACTGCATGCTTTGCCATGATTCGTACAAATCCGTCGCCCGTGTCCGATGTTCGTTTAACATCTTTAACTCTTGGCGTGATTCATCCACCTGTTGTTTCGTATATAGGTAGACACCACCTGTCGTTAGCAGCAGTGTCAGAAAAATCACATAAAACGCAGACATGATTTGCCGTCCAATCGTTCGATTCAGCCATGTTTTCATTAAAGGAATTCAACTCCTTTCCCTTTATCTTTCTCCAGCAATAAAGGTATTCCCGTCCATTCATTGTAAACTTTTTTCAACCGATACACAGCATTCTGCTCAAAAAGATTTCAATTTCATACAACTTTAATCTAAATCGTTGTATATGACAATTAGATGTCACGATTCGATCGTTTTCAACAAAAAAAGAGCCCCTCAGGACCCTTTTTTAATGATGATGGTGATGGCTATGGCTATGGCTCCGGACCGGCTGTTCGTCCGCTAAATGATCCGCATCCAAAATACCGAGCCGTAAGTACTGAGCGACGACTTGTTTTTTCGTCGTTTCGGAAATTTGATCCGTTCCTTGGACGAGTCTTAAGATGCCAGTCGCAATCCGAAACGGTTCGAGATTCGTCTTTTCCACTGGAAAACTTGTCAACGTTTCTAAGTAAGCGACGTAATTCTGTGCATCCGATTCATCCGGACTGACGAGACGCGCCGCATGCTCGCGCAGTTGTTGCGTCAATGAATTCGTTGAGATTCCCTTTGAGGCTGCAGAGATGACTCCAAACAGAATGAAACCGATGATGAGAACAAAAAATCCGACCATGAAAATCGGCATGCCCGAGAAGAAGCCGTCGCCTCCCAATTCGCTTTCCATGAATGCTACTGTGAACATAGTGAACCCTCCAAATGAATAGAATGATGACGATCACTTATCCTACGTCATCCTCTTCAAGAAAGTTTCACCTAGTTAGGTAGTTTTTGTAAGTCAGCTTGGAACCAGTCTTCAACGAAGAAGCGTTCCGTCTCCGTCTCGATTTGATATGAATACAACACTTCGAAGTCGCCTTCCGTCAGCATCGGTAAGGTCAATTCGCGTACGAGTTGGCGTAACTCTTCCGTCAGCTCAGCTTCGTAGCGGATGAATCCATCTTCCCGGTGCTCGACTTCCGTCAAGTACGGAAGTAGGATGTGTTTTCCGAATGATTGTGGATCATCGATCACTTCCGCAGTCACACCAAACAGTTCTTCTGCTTCTTCGACCAGTCCTTCTGCCGACTGTACCTCGATATGATCCGGAAACCAGACCGTCAAGCGGCGCCCTTCCTGTAACAGTCGTTCAAAGACAGGACGAAACGTTTGATTTTGAATCAGTTCGTATTGCATCAGTCTTCCCCTTTCGTGAATTCGAATTTTAATTGATCACGTTCGAGATAGAGCATCGCCTTAAACTGGCGCGCATTCTTTTTCATCTCGAGTGGCTTTGTTTTTTGACCCGCTAGTACTTTTTTGACTTCCGTTTGCGTCAGTCGGGCACCAAGGATCGTTTTCGGTAACGTAAAGCCACAGTTGTTCTTTTGATATCCACTGCAGCCATAGAACTTCCCACGATCAAGCACTGCTGATTGACACAGCGGGCACGGACCGACCGGACGATTCGTTGCACCCCGCGGGGACTTGCTTTTGACTTGTGTCGGATCAACGGCGAGTTGTTCAATTCGTTGTTTGGCATCGACGACGAGATGCTCCGACAATTTTTTCGCCTGTTCAATGAACTGGGCAGCAGATGCCTCCCCTTTACCGATTTGCTCGAGACGGCTCTCCCACTTCGCTGTCATCTCTGGCGAAGCAAGAATACTCCCCGTCACGGCATCGATCAATATCCGACCTTTTGGCGTCGGATGAATCTCTTTTTTGACGAGTTTGATGTATTCCCGCCGTTTTAGTCCGTCGATGATCCCGGCACGAGTTGCTTCCGTCCCGAGTCCCTCGACTTCCTTCATGATCGCTTGCAGATCGTCTTCAAGCAACTTACCAGCTGTTTTCATACCGAGGATGAGCGTCCCTTCCGTATAGCGTTTCGGCGGCTCCGTTTGTTTCTCGAGCAGACGACAGCCTTTGATCGGCATCTCTTGTCCTTGTTCGACGGCTGGCAATTCGACTTCTTTTGACTCGATTTGTAAGACCTGTTTAAAGCCCGGATCAATCGTCCGACTGCCGCGTGTCAAAAAACGGTCCATCTCACGCGTCGTCACGATTTCCGTCTTCTCCGAGACGGCGTCCGGTGCAAAGGCAGCAAGGAAACGGCGAACGATTAAATCGTAGACTTGCGCATCTCGTCCAGAGAGCTTCGCGACGGCACCCGCCTCTTCTGTTGGAATGATCGCATAGTGGTCGCTGACCTTTGCCGGATTGACGTAGCGTTTATCGTTAGCCGGATTGTTCGTCAGGACATCCTTGATTGGGCTATATTCCGCTTGCTTCAATAACCGATCAAGAATGACCGGGAACTGTCCCGCCTCCTCTTTCGTCACGAAGGAAGAGTCCGTTCGCGGATAACTGATCCAACCACGGATATAGAGTTTTTGCGCGATATCGAGCGTCTCTTTTGCACCGAGACCAAACCGTCGGCTCGCTTCTGTTTGTAAGAGTGACAAACTGAACCAAAACGGTGGTCGTTCCGTCTGCCGCTTTTTCTCGATTGATGCGACGACTCCGGTTCCTTTCGTCCGATCCACGATCGCTTGTGCCTGGTCCCGGTCACTCAGTTTCGTCTGTTTCTTCGCATTGATGTATTTTCCTTTGTATTGCGTAAAATCCGCCTCGACTTCGTAGTACGTCTCCGGTCGAAAATTCTCGATTTGTTTTTCCCGTTCGACGATCAGTGCAAGCGTCGGTGTCTGGACCCGTCCGAGGGAAAAGACGTCGGCGATGCCCTTCTTCTTCAGTAACGTCGTATACGCACGGGACGCATTCATCCCAATCAACCAATCGGCACAAGCGCGACTCATCGCCTCGTGAAAAATGTTCTCCGTTTCCTTGCCATCGAGCAGGTTCGCAAAACCATGGTCAACGGCTTGAGGCGTCAGACTCGAAATCCAGAGTCGTTGCAACGGTTTTGCGTTGTTCGCGAGACGTAAGATCAATCGGACGATTGCCTCTCCCTCTCGCTCGGCATCCGATGCTATAATGATGGAAGTCGTCGTCCGCTCATTCAATAATTTCTTGATGACCTGGTATGGTTTACTCTTGCCTTTTGCCAGTCGGTAATCAAATCGTTCCGGGATGATCGGCAGATGATCGTAGTTCCATCGTTTCCATTTGGCGTCATAATGCGCTGGCTCCTGCAGTTCACATAAGTGTCCGACCGCATAAGCGAGTTTTGCTCCTTGTGGAAACCGGTCACATGGTTTGATTTCAATGTAGCCGTCCCGCTTCACCGATGGATACGGAGCTGCCAGTTTTTCCGCTTGTTTTGGTTTTTCAGCAATGATCAATTGCACACGCTTCACCCTCATTTCCTTACTTCAGACATGTGGAGGTACCCATGCCCTATTTTACGTTATTCATGGCTTTATTCTTTATTTCAACATCGGCAATCTTCGTCAAGTGGGCGGAGACACCGATCGAGGCTGTCGCCTTTTACCGCATGTTGTTTTCGACCTTGTTGTTGCTCCCACTCATTCGATTGAAGGAACTGTTGCAACTCAGTTCGTCGACGATCCGGCATATGCTGTTAAGTGGCATTTTGCTCGCCGGTCATTTTTGGCTGTGGTTCCTCTCTCTTGATTATACGACAGTTGCGAGCTCGACGCTCTTCGTGACCGCGAGTCCGATTTTTGTCCTGGCCGGTAACGCGTTATTCTTCAAACAACACCCGTCGCGCAAAGCACTCCTGTTCGTCGCTGTCGCCTTATTTGGTGGCGGTCTCGTCGCTTATGGAGATATCGCTGTCGGCATGCGCGCCTTGATCGGGGACGGTCTTGCCTTGCTCGCAACGATTTTAGTCGCTGGTTACTGGCTGCTCGGTCAACACGTCCGCACGAGCGTCTCGACGAACCTCTATTCGTTCGGTGTCTACGCTGTCGCGTCGCTCGTCTTGCTTTTGTTATCATTGATTCAATCAACGAATCTCGTTGCTGCGTTCCAACAGGATTGGTGGCTGTATATTCTTCTTGCCGTCTTCCCGACGTTACTCGGTCACAATTTATTCAACTGGGCGCTCGCTCGTGTCAGTGCCAGTATCATCAGCATCACGATTCTTGGTGAAGCGGTTTGGGGGATGATTTTCGGATACTATCTGTTCGATGAGAAGCTGACATGGATTCAAATCACCGGTGCCGCTTTACTATTGATCGGAATCGGATTGTTCCTCCGACGCAACGAACGCGATATTCGCGAACAACTCGCCCAGCGTGAGAGTGCCACTAGTCAATCTTCCTAATGACAAGGGGCTGACTCAAAAGTCAGTCTCTACAAAGATAAGGGTGGCAGAATGATGATCTGCCATCCTTATCTCGTAACAAAAAGAATGACGCGTCACACGCCACTCCTACAGGAACAAGCGCATTTATGCGCTGTCAGAGACGAACAAGACCCGCTTTCCTGCTTCAACGAAGCAGGAAAGCTGGCTTGTGTCTCGCCTGAGGAAAGGGCGTGAAAAGACGCGTCATTCTTTTTTTTGAGTCAGCCCCTTCATTACGATCGTGGATCGTCAGGTCGAACTTTCGGTAAACGCCATGTCATCGCAAACGCGAGAACGGCACAAAGAACGCCACCGATGAAGACGTAACGTAATCCATGTGATAACGCGATTTCTGCCGCATACTGCACATCCTGTCCGAACGTTTTTGCCGTACTCGATTGGAAAAATGGATCAATCGAGTACCCTGAGAGCGTGTCCGACGCTGCAAACGAACGAAGGATGGATAGGTTGAAAATCGTACCGAAGATCGCAACACCGAGTGTCTGTCCCGTCGTACTCAAGAACGAGTTGACGGCCGTCGCTGAGCCACGAAGTGACCAATCGACGGAAGTCTGCAGGACGACCATGAAGACGGGTTGTGAGAGACCAAAACCAATTCCGATCAGCGAAACGGCAAGATAGATGAAAACATCACTTGATTCGCGCGTGATCAACGATAAAATCACTGTACCGACGATCAGCAGTCCCATTCCTATCATCGTCCGATACCGGGGTGAGGCGGCACCAATCGTCCGTCCACCGATAATGGCGGTCAGCGTCCAAAAAAGCGACAGTGGCATCAACATGAAACCAGCTTCGGTCGGACTCTTGCCGAGTACCCCTTGGGCAAAAATCGGAATATACGCTGACATCGAGACGAGTACCCAGGCGGAAAAGAAGACCGCTAAGTTGATCACGAGAATGACCGGATGGCGAATGACTGCTGGTGGTAAGAGTGGATCGCTCGCCTTTTTCTCGACACGATAGAACGTGAACAATAAAACGAAACTAATGAAAAAGCTCGCTAGAATGATCGGACGCAAGAACGTCTCCGACTCACTGCCCGATAATAAGCCGTAAAGAAACGCACTCATCCCGAGCGCAAACAATAACGCACCCCGGTAATCGATTTTCCTCTCCGTTTCACGGACCCTCTCTTTGTAGTAAACGACGATCATGAAGAACGACAATAACGCAAACGGTACGTTTAGTAAGAAAATATACCGCCACGAAAGCGATTCGACGAGGAATCCACCGACAAGTGGTCCAGCGACACCTGAGATTCCCCAGACAGCGCTGAGCACTCCTTGGATTTTCCCCCGCTCCTCATATGTATACAAATCCCCAATGATCGTCATCGCGATCGGCAATACAGCTCCTGCCCCGATTCCTTGGACGGCGCGGAAAACGATCAACATCTCCATCGATTGAGCGAGTCCACAGGCTAACGAAGCGACGGTGAAGACGCCGATCCCGAATAACAGAACCCGTTTTCGACCATATAAATCTGCCATCTTTCCATAAATCGGTGTTGATACCGCCATGAACAACAAGAATCCAGCAAAGATCCAACTGACTAATTTCGCCCCGTTCAATTCACTCGCCATGACAGGTGTTGCTGTTGCAACGATCGTCCCCTCGATCGCGGCTAAAAACGTCGCGAGCAACAAGGCGACGGTTACTTTTTTCCTCATTCGTTCCACTTCCCCTCTACTGTTCTATCATACTGGTTGGACCAGTGATAAGAAAAGTAAATGCTTACGAAACAGGATTCGCGGGAACGGTATGGAATGGTATACACTAGACTCAGATTCACGATTTCGAATGGAGGAATGTCCTATGTTACGAAAAACGGCACTGATTACCGGTGCATCGGGTGGAATCGGACTGGATCTCGCTGTCCTCGCGGCGCGAGATGGCTTCGATTGTGTACTCGTTGCCCGCAATGAGAAGAAATTGAAGGAGCTTCAACAGGTCCTTGAAAAACGCTATCAGATCAAAGTCTATGTATTCGCTGCTGATTTATCACTAAGCGACAGCGTTGATCGTCTCGTGCAATACTTAGAGGAACAAGAATTGACGGTCGATCTATTGTTCAATAACGCCGGCTTCGCCACGTCAGGACGCTTTGCGGAAATCGATCCAACAGAAGACATTAACTCGATCCAGGTCAACGTCGTCGCCTTGACGGATTTGACGAAACGTCTCTTACCAGGAATGGTTGAACGTGGCTTCGGACGCATCCTGAATGTCGCGTCGGTCGCTGCCTTCATGCCAGGACCTTACATGAGTGTCTACTACGCAACGAAAGCCTATGTCCTGTCGTTCTCGGAAGCACTTGCGACAGAAGTCGACGGCTCGGGTGTCAGTGTGACTTGTCTCTGCCCGGGACCGACCGATACGAACTTCTTCGACCGGGCGAACATCACGCTACCATTCAAGAGTATGCCGTCACACCTCGTTGCCTTCGCCGGGTACCGTGGCATGCTCAAAGGACGCCGCGTCGTCGTTCCAGGTGCAAGCAACCGCGCCATGGTTTCCTTGTCTCGTCTCTTGCCACGCCGTCTCCTGACAGAAGTGACAGGTCGAATTCAAGATCCTGCTCGCCAACAAGAATCCTCGACAGAAGAAGAACTCCTGTACGCGAATTCATGAAAAAAACGGAAGGACCAGATAGCTGGTTCTTCCGTTTTTGTATTTATGCCTCATGATGACGAAAACGCCGCGTCGCATAACGTTTGACGCGATCAAAGGTCGTCGTATAGCGATACAGATAACGAATGACGAGCGCACCCGTGATCGAGACGATGTAGCCCGTCGATAAGACGAGTAACCAGGAGATAACCGCGAGGAACCATGAACTCTCGAATCGTAAATGTTGCCAAAGTAATCCTTCTGATGAGGTAATGAGCATGGCGCTTGGGAAGATGGCGGCAGCAAGTAAGTAACAAGCAGCGTAACGTCCTCTAATCGTACCTTTCATCAACAGAATACTGCCAAACACTAAGCCGACACTTGAGACGATGAGCAACATGACGACATAAGCAAGCGAAATCGACGATCCCAGCATATGCCTTCCCTCCTGTTCGGTATGTTACTATTCTGTACCCCTCTTTTCATCGAATGAATGCATAATTCGTAAAAAAATCGGAAACAATATCCAAATGAATATCGCGTTACTAAATCCGTGAAGCATATCAAACGTTCCCCCGGCTACAAGCAGTGTCAAAAAAGCTTGCCACGAGAATCCGGTCAATACCAAGAACCCGAGATTGCTCACCCATCCGTATAAGAAACCAGCTAGAAATCCATATCCAGTCAATACGATCCGGGATCGAAGAAACGGAACGAATCCTAAACTGGCAATCGTTGCATACGCCAGCGCCTGAAAGAGGACGAACGGACCGCTTCCGAGAAATAAGCTCGTTAACACAACGACAAGCATCCCAGAAATGGCTCCGACGATCGGATGGATGAATACGGCTAATAATAAGACGAGTGCCGTTGCCGGCTGGACGTTCGGCAAACTAGAAAACAACAATCGTCCGACGATTGCCGCTGCCGTGATGATGGCGATGAACCGTAATCGTTGATCCGTCATCTGAAGTCTCTCGAACATGACTAAAAACAGACAAACGATTAGAACCGTTGCGACGATCATACGAACAACCGACTTTCTTGTAAAAAATGCTTCGTCGGTCCATCGAAAGCAACCTCTCCGTGCACGAGATAAATGACCCGTTGTGCTGCCCGAATGAGAACTGGATCATGCGTCGCCATGACGATCAGATTCGTCGGATTCTGCTTCCACGATGCGACAAAAGCCATTCGTGCGCTGTCATCAAGTCCAGCCGTCGGTTCATCAAAGTAATAGCTGTCTTTACTCCAATCGATACCGTCCAAGAGACGTTTTTTTTGCATCGTAAAACTACCGCTTCGATCGTATAATGGCGCAAGCATCGGATGCGCTGGTACATAATGCGTCTCCCCCGACCGCCGGACTTTTCCGTATAGCGGTCGCTCGACACCGAGCGCGAGCCGTAGTAACGTCGATTTCCCACTACCATTCGCACCGACGATCGCAATGCGTTCACCTTGGTGAAACGACAATTTTTCTGTCACGAGTGCATAGCGTGTCTGTAACGGATAACGGTGTTGGACGTTTTCGATCCGATTCAGGATACGACCTGTCAGTTCAGTGGCGCGACTCGTGATGGACAAATCGGATTGTATCGTCATCGAGCAATGGATCTGACAACCAAACCGTCGTTCGATTTCTTCAAGCAATCCCATTAATCGCTTTCGCCTGACATGATCAAGAAAGAGAAACGGTTCCGACAAGAACAAGGCCTTTGGTGACGAAGACAACGCATGACCGAGACCGACGAGCTGTTGTTCTCCAGATGAGAGTTCACTCGACTCCGCTTCAAAAAAAGCTTCTAGCCCAAGCAAGGTCGCGAGTTCTCCTGCCCGAAACAAGGAACCCGTCGCCAGAAGATCTCGAACACGTCCATGAAGCAACCGCTCCGGTGTCAATACCGGTTGTTCATGTTCGCTCGCCTGTTGACGTAGCCGCTCTTCGCGATTTGTGTCGATATACATGATAGGCATCCCGGATTCCTCCTTTTGTAAATAATAGCACTATAGGCAAGATCAGCGCCGGAATGATCGCCCATGGTGTCAGACAAAGAGCCAGTCCTGCCGCAAGCAATAAGCCTGTATGAACATCACGTCGCGTGATCGGTCTTAAGCGAGACGGCACCGCTTCGATCGGTACGATATGATAGGCGGCCATCCGCTCCAGTCGAACAGCAAGCGACGCTTTCGGATGACTCATCTTGACTTCCGGCCAAGTCCGTAAGAAAGACGGAATCAGCGCCAGCACCATCCCCGTCAATCGTGTCAGTCGAGGTAAGAAACGAAACAACGGTCCCATCTGATCGAGTCGAACCAATGTAAAAATCCATTGACTCGACGTGATGAATAACGTCACTTGGACCGTCGTTTCATAGATTGCCACCGTGTCGATACTTGCACCATAAAGAAGCGGGACACACATCATGACCGCATAAAGAGCCGGGAGGACTAAATAGCGAAACACAGTCCGTTCTTGAACGAATAAAAACAAGAGCAGATGATAGACGACGATCACTGATTGATCATGTGTGAGGACGAACGGGATCGTAATCATCCCGATGAAAAAGAGAGCGACGTTCACTGGGTGAAGTCGCTCCCGTTCTGGCTTACTCAAAATAAGCCATTGCATCTTTTTCAAATCGCCATTCGAGACGATCTCCTTTTTTCAGTTCATAACTTCCAGCACCGACTTCGCCTGGTTTGCCGTTGACTCCGAAGACCCAGCCACTACCTGCTCCAGCTGATTTCTCTCGAATCCCATCGACTGCCGTGACATATGCCATCTCACCTTTGCCTGTTTTGACGACATCGAGCGTCGTATCTTCAAGTGCATCAAGTGCTGTATCTTTTTTGTTCAAGCATACGTCTTTATTAAATAACGTTTTATCCTTGACGTGATCCACGACCGATACCTTGACTTCCGCCTCACAAGACGCTGTTTGTTGTTCCTCTTTTGCTTCCGCGCAACCGGCAAGTAACACGATACTTGCAGCAAATAGCCATTTTTTCATCGTACGACTCCTTTTCGCCTTGATGTCTCAAAGCTGTAATTGTATAACAGAATGGTTTTATTTCGTAAGGATTGACCGTCAGAACGATAATAGGTCAAACGGACCGCATTCGCTAAGACATCGTCCCCTGTATTGACGTACGGAATCAATTTCCCTTCGTCATCAATCAAGAAGACCGTTGCATCCTGTAGACTAAACGTTTCATAGAGCCCATCGAGATCCATCTCGACATAGGGTGTTTTGGAATCATGTAAAATCTCATGAATCGAAAGCTTTCGCAACGTCTCAAACGATTGATTCGCATCAATCAGTTTCTGGTAATACGACGTCAACGATTTTGTCGTCAACTCTTCACGTGGTCGATAGGAAATCGTTCCTGTCAGCTCCTGGTAACTGACATCGTAACGAATGAAACGTTTCGGTGTTTCGACGAGCATCTCAAACGAGGCGTTCCGGAGATTCCCGCCCCGATCGAACATCAACTGACTTTGTTCCATCCGCAGTCCCTCTTCACCGACACGACGTTCGATTTGAGAAAGGAAATTGTCGAATGAGTCATCCGTGATCGTCACGCGACCAATCTGTTGTGTTTCTTCCCGCAACATCCCCGCATCAAACGGACCGAGAAAGAGTTGGAACAGGAAGAATAAGAACCCAAAGAGTGCCATGTACCGTTTATAACGCGAGTTCTTTTTCGGGTGCAGGACGATCAGGAAAATGATGATGCCGAGCGGTAACTGAATATCATAGACTGGAAACGACACGGCACCGAGACACGCATAAAAAACGAACTTCATGTACAAGTATTTTTCTTTTTCCGTCCGACGTTCGAGCAAAAAACCTAATCCGCTAGCAGCCAGTAAAAAGAGTGCCCATAAAATGAGAAAGTCCATCGTCTATCCTTTGACCGGGACGACCCGGTGATCAAACATGAGATGGCTGTTCGCGAATACTTCTCGTGCCTCTTGTTCCAGTACTTCCTCTTGATCGACATAACGAGCGGATACGTGCGTCAATAGAAGCTTTTTCGCTTGTGCCGTTTCTGCAATGACAGCTGCCTGTCGAGCGGTCGAGTGACCGAAGCGTCCCGCATGTTCGATTTCCCGATCGGCAAACGTCGCTTCATGGACTAATACATCAACGTCTCGCGCCAGTTCGACCGAGGCCGCGCACGGCATCGTATCGCCAAGAACGGCTAGCTTGACACCCGGTTTTGGTGACTCTAAAAAGTCGGACGATGGATAGACCGTTCCATCGAATTCGAAGGTTTCTTCCAGTGTGATTCGGCGATAGATCGGACCGGATGGCACTCCTAGTGCCTTCAGTGCATCCACACGCAAGGCGCCTCTTTCCTCGGGACCTTCGAGTCGATAACCGAACGCCGGGAAACGATGCTCAAGCGACCGCACCGTCACGCGGAATCCGTCCTGTTCATAGGTTTGACCGTCTTCGACTTCAACGATCCGGAGTGGATAACGTAGATATGTTCCTGTGATGCGTAATGTCGCGTCCATCCATTCTTTGATCCCGGTCGGTCCATAGATCGTTAGCGGTGTCGTTCCTTCCAGCGCTGCTCTTGTGCTAATGAACCCCGGTAACCCAAAGATATGGTCTCCGTGTAAATGGGTGATGAAGATCGCGTTGACTTTTCGTGGCTTGATCGGGCTGTGTAAGATTTGATGTTGCGTCGCCTCTCCACAATCGAACAACCATGTCATTTTGGGGTGTAACAAGGCAATCGATGTGACGTTTCGTTGTTTCGACGGCATACCGGCTCCTGTCCCTAAAAAATAAAATTCCATCTTTTTCCCCTTTTCGTAAAATTAGCATTTTTTATACACAAAATACACCTTTCTTCTGTTGAAGCATGGTAAACTGTACCTATTCAGATTTGGAAGGTGGTTTTTTCCATGACTAAGATTGAACGGACCTATGCCCGCATCGTCCGGGAAGCCCGCAAACTGAACGAGAGTTATCGGCAAAAATACGGAAAGTCGATTCAAATCGATGAAATCGCTTCGACCTTATTATGTACAGAAGAACTCGTTCTAGAGTCTATGGAATATGTTGATCGTCCTCAAGTAGTTTAATCGTACAATGATAAAGAGTGTACCGCAATGTTGCGGTACACTCTTTTTTGTGTCTCATCAGCTTATTTGTTCGTAATGTAATCAACTAGCGTCACGCAAAGTTCCGCTGTTTTGACGAGTTCTTCGATCGGCATCTTCTCATTCGTCGTGTGGATATCTTCATATCCGACAGCCAAGTTGACCGTTGGAATACCAAAACCAGCAATGACGTTGGCATCTGATCCGCCACCAGAATGTAAGAGGCGTGGCGTGCGTCCGAGTTGTGTGATCGCTGCTTTCGCGACTTCGACGACTTGATCTCCATCCTCGAACTTGAAGCCTGGGTACATGACTTTGACTTCAACTTCTGCACGACCACCAAGCTCTGCTGCCGCTTCTTCGAATGCCGCTTTCATCTTCTCTGTCTGTGCTTCCATCTTCGGAGCGACGAGTGAGCGTGCTTCCGCGAAGATTTCGACATAATCACAAACGATGTTCGTTGATGGACCGCCACCGCTGAACCGTCCGATGTTCGCTGTCGTCTCTTCATCAATCCGACCGAGCGGCATCTTCGCGATCGCTTTCGACGCAATCGTAATCGCCGAGACACCTTTTTCCGGTGCGACACCAGCATGCGCTGTTTTCCCGAAAATCTTCGCATTGACTTTTGCTTGCGTTGGAGCAGCCGTGATGATGTCTCCGACTTTTCCATCTGAATCAAGTGCAAAACCGTAATCGGCATCGATTTTTGATGGATCAAGAACCATCGCACCGACGAGTCCAGATTCTTCACCGACTGTGATGACGAACTGAATTTTCCCGTGAGGTTGTTTCGTTTCATTCAATACATGCACGAGTTCGATCAGAGATGCGAGACCTGTTTTATCGTCTGCCCCAAGAATCGTTGTGCCGTCCGTCTTGACGTAACCGTCCTCGATGATCGGTTTAATGCCTTGACCCGGGAATACCGTATCCATATGGGAAGTGAAATAAATTTTATCGACGCCGTCTTTTGTTGCCGGAAGCGTGACGATTAAATTGTTTCCTTTATGTTCCGTCTTGGATGAAGCGTCATCCTCGAACACATCACATCCGAGATCCTCGAACGTTTTTTTCAAATGGGCACAAATCCGTGCCTCCTCTTTTGATTCCGAATCAATCTGGACAAGTTCTAAAAACGTATCTAATACACGTTGTTCATTGACCATGACAAAACCCTCCTCCTAATATGTTTCAATCCATTAGCGCTTTTTTAGTATACCATCCCCATCGTCATTTGCACTTCTGAAAGGTTGTTTGTACAATGGCAGTAATCAGTTGATGTAAGAGAGGAGTAGTGGATATGGCAAAACCATCGAAACAACAACGTATCATCAAATGGACGACGATCGGGATTTTAGCAATCTTCCTGATCGGTACGTTCGCCTCGACGATGTTTTATTTCTTTTGATTGACGTAGCGTTGTTTTAAACGTAAATACTGCTCCGCTTCTTGTAGCATGTGCAGTAAGGCAGAGCGGACCTCGAACTCCTCCCGCGTGACGGGTAAGGCAGAGGCACGAAAACGTGTCAATAATGCCTCTAGTTCTGAAATGTACACCATTGCGTCGGCTTCAGGTCGGACATTGTCACCAATCGTCCGAAAGAAGTCGGCGACTTTTTTTCCTTCTTCGACGACGAGGACGAGTTCCTCGGCATGATGGACGATACCGCGTAGTAACTCGAATTGTTGTTCGCGCATCCGGAAGTAGGCATAATCTTCATCATCGTTCCGACGACCGATCGCGTTTCCCATTCGTTTTAAGGCGGCATCTTTCCCTTCACGTAACAGACGTTCTGTCTCGTCAAGCGTCAACGCATGATGATTGACCCGCCCTGTCTCGATCGCAGCCGCGACTTCGAAGAATAAGGCAGCGATCCGTTGATCAATCTTTTCTCGTCGTTCGTCGATCAACAAATCGAGACTTGGCATGTACATGTTGACAAGTAATCCGACACCAACACCAATGCCAAGCAATAAGGATTCGTTCAATAAGATGTGCGCGTTAAGCTGACGTTCCGTATACAAATGTGTCAGAATGACGACACTCGTGATGAAACCGTCCTGAAGTCGGAGGCGTTGAACGGATGGAAGGAATAAAATGAAATAGATCAATAACGTCACCGGACGATAGCCGATGACCTCGAATAGAATGAATCCAAGCACGATGGCAAGTAATGATGCCATGATGCGTTCGTAAGAGGACCGGAACGTCTTCTTTCGTGTCGACTGGATGCTCAAGATGGCGATGATGGCCGCGAAGACGTAATAGTCGAGCTTGAGTTGTTCTGCGATCCACATCGCGAGCGCAGCCGCGACCGCTGTCTTCAGCGTGCGATAACCGATTTTCAACAGGTTCACCCCCTTTTGTTTTTCTTTGTTAGACTACCTACGTTGGACACGAATGTCCATTGCTTTTTAAAGGACGTGATTTACTTTGACGACACGCACTATCCGCCCCGGTCGCCCCGTGCGCCGGACCGGTTCGATAAAAGGATTACTTTTTTTCTTCCTCATCGGAGTTCTCTTGTTCTTTTGGCTCCGCGAGGAACCGAAGACCGTCTTAACCCCACCAGCGCCTTATTCGGCTGAGCGCTATGAAAAAGGTAAAATCAACGAGCAAGACTTCCAGACGTTCGCCGAAGCGAAGGAATATGCGGGTCAGCGTGGTGCTGTCAAGCGTTCATCGGACGACCGCTACGTCTACCTCGGTGGACCAGGTACTGGGATCGTCGATGATCGTGGTATCCTATCGATTCATCGTGATCCTGAGTTAAAGAAACGGCTCACGTACGTCGCTTCTGGCACTCGTGTTCAGTTGCTTGAGTTCGGGGAACAGACAAGTCGTGTCAGCATCGCCGGCGTGACGGGTCATGTCCCAACGGACCGCTTACGTCCGTTCCCGGCAGAACGCGTCTCGAATGCATCGTATTATCAGACGAAGGGCGATCGTCTCCTTCACTACATCGTCGCAGACAGCGGACTTGGTGGACTGATCGTTGCCGGTGAAGCAACGAACGCGACGCCTCGGACGAGCAAATATGTCGAATCGAAGACATTAACACGTGATTTGACGAAGCCGACGCGTCTCAGTGCGAAACAACTCGATGCGTTCATCAAGGAGCAAGCACCGGACAGTCCCTTGATCGATAAAGGAAAAGTCTTTAAGTCCGTTGAAAAGAAATACCGTGTCAACGCGGCCTATCTGCTTGCACACGCCATCCACGAATCCGATTATGGACGGTCTGAGATTGCCCGCGAGAAAAATAACTTGTTCGGCGTCAATGCGACCGATTCCGCTCCGGGAGAAGATGCGACCGTCTATAAATCCTTGACGGACTCGATCGAGCAAACCGGTCGATTCATCGCAAAGGATTATCTCGATCGGGATGGACGTTATTTCCGTGGAGCGTACCTTGGGAACAAACAAAAAGGCATGAACGTCTTTTACGCGTCAGACCCCTTCTGGAGTGAAAAAATCGCTGGTATCATGGTGAAAATGAACGCTTTCTAAATCCGAGATATGATACACTATAGGGCGAGACAACAATCATTGAGGAGTGAACACGTCATGGAAAAAGTTTTAGTATTTGGTCACAAAAATCCTGATACCGATACAATCACATCGGCAATCGCTTATGCAGAATTAAAGAAAGCACTCGGTGTCAATGCCGAAGCCATCCGCCTCGGTGAAATGAATGATGAAACGTTATTCGCACTCGATACGTTCAAAGTTTCAGCACCACGTCTCGTGACAGAAGTCGCGACGGAAGCATCACACGTCATTTTAGTCGACCACAACGAACGTCAACAAAGTGCGAACGATATCGACGCTGTTACCGTAACAGAAGTCATCGACCATCACCGGATCGCAAACTTTGAGACATCGGATCCTGTTTACTACCGGGCAGAACCGGTCGGCTGTACAGCAACGATCCTTAACAAGCTCTACAAAGAGCATGGTGTTGCCATCAAACCAGAAATCGCTGGGTTGATGTTATCAGCGATCATTTCTGACTCGCTCCTATTCAAATCGCCGACTTGCACGGAGCAAGATATCATCGCAGCACGTGAACTCGCAGAAATCGCTGGTGTCGATGCGAACGTCTACGGTCTTGAGATGCTCAAAGCTGGAGCTGATCTCTCGAAAAAATCCGTTCCTGAATTGATCTCACTTGATGCAAAAGAATTCACGATGGGAACACTCAAAGTCGAAATCGCTCAAGTCAACACGGTCGATACAGCAGAAGTCTTGCTTCGCCAAGAAGAACTCGAAACAGCGATCAACGAAGTCATCCTTGCAAAAGGTCTTGATCTGTTCGTCTTCATCGTCACGGATATCTTGACGAACAACTCTGTTGGACTCGTCCTCGGGAAAGAAGCGAATCTCGTCGAGCGTGCTTACGGTCTTGAAGCGACGAACAACCTTGTTTACCTTGAAGGTGTCGTTTCACGTAAGAAACAAGTCGTTCCTGTCTTAACAGATACGGCTCTTGCAACACAATAAGTCAGAAAAAGAAGGAGTTCGCTCCTTCTTTTTTGAATAAAGAATATGAATGGCTGTTCATTCATTACATAAAGGAGGAAGCAATATGACACAAACGATCATGGTGACGGGTGGAACGAACGGAATGGGGAAAGCGATGGCGCTCGCCTTAAAGGAAGCCGGCTGGAACGTCGTCGTTACAGGACGCGACGCGGAACGCTTGCGACTGATGGATGAAGCATTGGATCAGATTCAAGGCGAACATCTGACGATTCAGATGGATGTCCGTGATGCTGACGCTTGTCTGGCTGCTGTCAATCAAGCACGGGAACGGTTCGGTCGTCTCGAAGCATTGATCAACAATGCTGCCGGGAACTTCATCTGCCCGACCGACGAGTTATCACCGAATGGATGGAAGACGGTCATCGATATCGTCCTCAACGGGACATTCAACTGCTGTCACGCTCTGGTCAAAGGATGGCAGGAAGATCAAGTCGTTGGCGGACAAATCGTCAACATCGTTGCGTCTTATGCGTGGCAGGCCGGAGCTGGTGTCGCTCCGAGTGCTGCTGCGAAAGCCGGTGTCCTGAACTTGACGCGGACGCTTGCCGTCGAATGGGGCTATAAATATCAAGCCCGTGTCAACGCGATCAGTCCGGGACCGATCGAACGGACAGGTGGTGCTGATAAACTCGCATTGTCACCGGAACACGCGGAACGAATTCGCCGCAACGTCCCGCTCGGTCGATTCGGGACACCGGAAGAGATCGCAACACTTGCAACATGGATGGTGTCAGATCAAGCCCGCTACTTGAACGGAGAATGTATCGCTCTTGACGGTGGACATTGGTTAAATAAACAACCGTTCTAATGATTGAGATGGAATGACTCAAGAAGTCGGTCTCCACAAAGATAAGAATCATGCGTTTCACGCCACTCCTACAGGATTTTGTATCTCCCCTGAGGAAAAGGCGTGAAATGACGCGTCATTCTGTTTTTAAGTCAGCCCCTTGCATGCGTCGCGAACTTTTTTCTTTCTTTTCGCTATGTTTATGAATTATCTAGAACAGGTAGAAAGGACAAGAAGGAGGCGATCGTATGTGGGAAGCGTTCGGTTGGGGAGCGCTAGCAGGTGGTGCCGTTGTCATCGGTGCCCTATTCGGGCTCTACTTACCCTTAAAGCAACGCCTGATTGGTTATATCATGTCGTTTGGGACCGGCATCTTAATTGGAGCAGCGACGTTCGAGTTACTCGATGAAGCATTAAAGAAGTCAACGACGCTCGTCGTCGCAATCTCCTTCATCGTCGGCGCACTCGTCTTTACGGGCTTTGACCTATTCGTTTCGTCACGCGGCGCGAGTAAACGGAAACGCTCGTCTGGTGGGAACGAAGGCACGGGAACAGCGATTTTTTTCGGGACGATTCTTGATGCGATCCCGGAATCAATCATGATCGGTGCCAGTCTGTTATCGGGAAATGTCAGCGCGGCACTCGTCGCGGCGATTTTCGTCAGCAACATCCCGGAAGGCTTATCGAGTACGACCGGTTTGCGAAAAGATGGCTTTTCGAAGAACAAAGTATTACTGATGTGGGGAGTCGTCTGGTTGATCTCCGCCCTCGCCTCACTCGCCGGCTACACGATTCTCGCAGAACTCCCGGACATGCAATTCGCCATGATCGGTGGCTTCGCAAGCGGTGGGATCATTGCGATGCTCGCTTCGACGATGATGCCGGAAGCTCACGAGGAAGGTGGTGCGATCGTTGGTCTGTTCGCAGCACTTGGGTTAATTACTGCCATCATCCTTAGTTAAATACAACATAAAGCGCGTTGTCTGGAAAATGAACCGGACAACGCGCCTTATGTGTTTAAATCGATTTACATATCACCTATTTCTCCCGTAGCACCCTCCCATTCCTGCTTAAAACGATTAACGAACTCTTCCATGTAGCGATGTCGCTCCTCTGCTAAATGAAGTGCTGTGTTCGTATTCATTAAATCTTTTAGCCGGAATAACTTTTCTTCAAAATGATTCAGGGCACTCGTCTCTCCGGTTCGGTCACCCGGTTCTCGTGGTGCTAGACCAGGTACATGCATCGGCTCCCCGAACCGACCAGCGAACTGAAATGTGCGCGCAATCCCGATTGCACCGATGGCATCGAGACGATCAGCATCTTGAACGATTTGCCCTTCGATTGTTTGCATCGGTGGGCGTGTACCGTCTTTATAGGACAGGCTCGTGATGATGTCTAGAATTTGTTCTTGTTCTTCTTCCGTCACTTTTCCTTGCAAAAAGGATGCGACCGTCTCTGCCGTTCCTCCGAGTTTGCTATCTGCTACGTCATGAAGTAAGGCCGCCAGTTCGATGATTTTGACGTTCCCGCCTTCTTGTTTGGCAATATGTAACGCTAAACGGCGAACCCGTTCGATATGGGCATAATCATGACCTGAAAAGTCCGTCGCGTGAAACGACCGGACGAAGATTTCCGTTTCTTGAATCATTGTCGATCTCTCCATTCCGGTTCGAGTAATCCGTACAGTAACATATCATGCCGCTCTCCGTCTCGTCGTAAAAAGGCACGGTATCTTCCTTCCTGTACGAACCCGAGTCGTTCGTACAGCTTAACCGCACGTGTATTATACTCAAAGACCGTCAATTGAATCCGGTACAAGTTCAACTCTAAGAAGGCGTACTCTAGTATCGTCTGTAGCGCATCCGTCGCATACCCTTGTCCTTCACAATCCGGATCGATGCCAATCATCAGCCATGCCGTTCCATGTGTCGGTAAAATATCTTCTAATGCGACGACACCAATCATCCGTTCATCTTCGAAGTTACGAATCGCAAACCGAAACGTCTCCGGAGCATCAGTCGCCATCATCTGTTCAATCTTTTCCTTCGATAAGTGACGATATGGCGTCGCACTGAAATGACGAGCAAACGTTGCATCGTCAAGCAGACGTTGCATCACTTCGGTATCTTCCGACTGAAAACGCGTCAGACGAGTATGATGACCTTCAAGCAATTTTTTCATTCTTATCCCCCTCTCTACTAAAAACCGAAAAACGCTAACCCTCTTCAGAGTTAGCGTGCTGTGCTCATAAAACTTTTTCGAGGAACTTTTTCGCCCGGTCCGTCTTCGGATTGTCGAAGAGTTCGACCGGTGAACCTTCTTCCATCAGAATCCCCTCGTCGAGGAACAAGACACGATCCGCGACTTCTTTGGCGAAGCCCATCTCGTGAGTGACGATGACCATCGTCATTCCGCTTTCCGCCAATTGTTTCATGACGTCCAGTACTTCGTTGACCATCTCTGGGTCAAGCGCTGACGTCGGTTCATCAAACAACATGACGTTCGGTTCCATCGCAAGAGCGCGTGCGATTGCGACCCGTTGTTTTTGTCCACCTGACAACTGGTTCGGGTAATTATCGCGTTTTTCAGCTAGACCGACACGTTCAAGCAATGTCTCTGCCCGCTTGACTGCCTCGTCTTTTGAGATACCAAGGACGTTGATCGGTGCGTACGTCAAGTTATCAAGAACAGACTTATGTGGGAACAAGTTAAATTGTTGGAACACCATTCCGATGTTCTGACGTGCTTTCGAGATGTTCGCTTTTGGTTTCGTCAGTTCAAAACCATCGACGATGATCGTTCCACTCGTTGGTTGTTCAAGTAAGTTGATACAACGTAGAAATGTTGATTTACCGGATCCCGACGGTCCAATGACAGCGACGACTTCACCGCGTGTAACTGTCGTCGAGATACCTTTTAATACTTCTAATTTTCCGAATTGCTTATGCAAATCGGTGACTTGGATCATAGGTTCCATCTGATTACCCACTCTTTCTCATAGCTTTTTCGACTTGTTGGCCTATCAAGCTCAATCCCATGACGAGAACAAAATATACGAATCCGGCAAACAACAACGGTTCGAAATAAATCGCCTTTTCTCCTCCAACGATTTGTGCACGACGCATGACATCGAGCACACCGACCGTCGAGACGAGTGCCGATTCCTTCGTCAACGTGATCAATTCGTTCATGATCGCTGGAAGGATATTTTTAAAGGCTTGCGGCAAAATGATCGAACGGAGTTGTTTGAAATACGAAATACCAAGCGCATCTGCAGCTTCCCACTGCCCACGATCAACGGCTTGAATCCCGGCCCGAATGATTTCCGAGATGTACGCTCCGGAGTTCAAGGAGAAGGCGATGATTGCCGATTGGTATCCTGTCGTGACATACCCTGTCAACTGTGGTAATCCGAAGTGGACGATCGCCAGTTGCAAGATCAATGGGGTTCCCCGGAAGATCGCCGTATACGTATGACCAATGAAACGGATGAAACGGCTCTTCGTGATTTTCAGTGCCGCGACGACGATTCCGATCAGCATCCCGGCAATGGCCGCCACGATGACGACTTGGAAAAGGACCGGAATCCCCTCAAGAATATATGGAATTGAATCTTGAATCTTTGTAAAGTCTATCATAATCAATCTCCTAACGTCGCACAAAAGGGATGAGGTTACCCCCACCCCCATGCACTTGACTTATTTTGCTTCTTTTTGGAACCATTCTTCTGCCAATTTATCGATTTCACCACTGTCAATCATCTTCTTCAACTCTTTGTTGAAATCGTCACGCATCTTGTCACCTTTTTTGAAGGCGATCGCTGATCCAGCTGGACCATCTTCTTCAATCTGGTACGTTTTCAGGGATGCATCTTGATCCATGTATTTGACGGCAACTGCGTCCTCAATGATGAGGGCATCAATCCGACCTGTATTCAATTCTTGAATGATTTCTGGGATTTTGTTCAAAGGAACCGCTTCGCTATCTTTGAAGCGATCTTTTGCGAGTCCCTCTTGGATTGATCCAAGCTGGACACCGATTTTTTTGCCTTTGAGTTCGTCTTCCGAACTGATCGCTTTATCCTTCGTCATGACCAAGTTTTTCGATTCGAAGTAAATGTCTGTGAAGTCAGCATTTTTCTTCCGTTCTTCTGTCGGTGTCATACCCGCCATGACGAAATCGACACGACCTGAGCTGAGGGCACCAAGTAGGCTACCGAATTCCATGTCTTCGATTTTTAAGTCATACCCGAGATTTTTCGTGACTTCTTTGGCGATAGCAACGTCGAACCCGACGATGTCCTCTCCTTTTTTCGTATCGATGTATTCAAATGGGAAGTAATCCGCTGACGTTCCCATCGTCAATACTTTATCGCTTTTGCTTGATCCACCTGTTGATTCTTCCGACGCGCCACATGCTGCCATCGTGACTGCCAGAATGCCTGCCATTGCCGTTGCTAATAATTTTTTCATTCGAGTTTTCCCCTTCCAACGCTCAATTGTCAGAACTTTAACAATAGTATGACTTATGTGTATGTCCAATTCAATACCGAAAAGCCTGACCTGTTCTATTGCTTTTAGGATATACGAATATTTATTCACTGTAAAGCATAAATATATAAATTTTTTTGAGTTTCTATTCATAAATCATGCATAAATGACTTTTTATACAATTTTGCAAACGCTTTCAATTTTAAAATTTATTATTTTAATCTCATGAATACGCAAAAAAAGACTCCTTTATCAGGAGCCTTCTTTGCTTATGCGTAGATTTCAATCAATGATTCAAGTTTCTCGACGACCTCTTCCGCCGTGAACGATTCGATGTCGAAGCGCTCGACCATCGAGAGGATGTTTCCATCTTGCATTAATGCAAATGATGGAGATGAAGGTGGGTAACCTTCGAAGTATTCACGCGCACGGTCTGTCGCTTCGCGATCTTGTCCAGCGAATACCGTGACGAAATGATCGGGCTTGATGCCCTCTTTCCGATTAACGTACGCTGCAGCAGGACGGGCGATCCCGCCAGCACATCCACACACCGAATTGACAAGGACAAGTGTTAGCCCTTCGCGTTTCATTGCTTCATCCACGCTCTCTGGCGTCGTTAATTCTTCAAATCCAGCAGCTTGCGCTTCTTTGCGGGCTGTTTGGACGACATCTTCAAAATACATTTGGAAATCCATCGTATTGCCTCCTTTGATTCGTTCTCCTTCTTATTGTACGAGTTTCGGTGAAATCTGTCCAAGTCTGCCGCTTAATTCAGTTTCTAAAAATGGTCGGGCATGCAACAAATCACGGAACGCGATGTAACGATCGATTTTCTCTTCCGTTGGTCGCTTGTTTTGTTTGTATGCTCGAATCAAGATGTTCTTCGGTGTGTGCTCGAGATCAATGAATTCGAGAAGCTGCGCTTCGTATCCGACGAGCGTCAGCAACTCGGCACGAATCGAGTCTGTCGCCAGTGATGCGAATTTTTCTTTAATCAGTCCGTGCTGTAGCATGACATCGAGTGGCGAACAGTCCAGTTGACGGTTCAATTCCTTTTGACAGCACGGTACGCTCAGGATGACTGATGCATTCCAGTCGACAGCTCGTGCGAGTGCGACGTCCGTCGCGACATCACAAGCGTGAAGTGTCACCATCAGGTCGACTTCCGTCTCCCCTGTGTAATCATGAACGTCCCCGACGCGGAATGTCAGATCGGTATAATCCAGATCACGCGCAATTTGCGTACATTCTTCGATGACTTCTTTCTTTAAATCAAGACCTGTCACTTCGAGGTCGAATCCTTTGACGACTTTTAGATAATGATAGAGAGCGAACGTCAAATACGACTTCCCGCATCCGAAGTCCAAGATCCGGAGTTTTTTTCCTTTTGGCAAGGCAGCAATGCTATCCTCAACGAATTCAAGAAAGCGATTGATTTGTTTAAACTTATCATACTTCTGTTTTTTGACTTGACCCGCTTCCGTCATGACGCCTAAGCGAATCAGAAACGGAACCGGCACACCGTCTTCTAATAGATAGGTTTTTTTCCGGTCATGCGACAAGAGAGCTTTCATCGGCTCCTTTTTGGATGTCTTGATCGCGACTTTCATCTTTTTCGAGAGCTGGAATTGCCATTCTTCTTCTTCAAAACGGAATAAGAATTGACGGAATTCCGTGAACCAGTCATCGAGTCGTCCGACGAAATCGTCAATTAAAATATTTTCATGCTTCATAACGCGTTCAAATTGAAACTCTACCTGCATCATCACCGTATCTCTTAATAGAATCGGTTTTACCTTGATTCGTCGGAGATCATTTGATTTTTGACGCGGATTACTTATCGTTGCATGGATCAGTGTTCCTTGCGTGATTTGCGAGGCAAGACTCGCTTTTAATTCATGTAGTTCCACTAGTCGTCCCGTCCTTTTCTGATGTTCTTTCGAAACTGTAGCAAATTCGTACCTGTTCGACAAGTTTACACGCTTTATCATTCGTACGTAATCAAAAGGAGGAATTCATCATGTTCAAAAAAATTCTCTCACAAATCGGAATCGGTGCCGCAACGGTCGATACACGCTTGACGGATGACCGCTGTGAACCAGGCGGTCAAATTCACGGTGTCGTCCATATCAAGGGCGGAAACGTCGATCAAGAAATTGATCGAATTTATCTTGAATTCAACACGCAGTACAAACAAGAAGTCAATGATAGCACGACGTTTACGACCTTCACGCTCGACCGATTTGCCTTAAATGAAGCGAAGTTCACGATTGAAGCGGGTGTCGAGCGGGAAATTCCCTTTACATTACGCGTACCGCTGAATACACCACTCTCCGTCAGTCAATCGAAATCGTGGATCGAGACGGGACTCGACATCGCTCAAGCCGTTGATCCATCGGACCGTGACGCCGTCATCGTCGAAGCAAACCGCTACCAAGCGACAGTCTTAGACGCGATGGAGTCACTTGGCTTCCGATTGAAAAAAGCCGATACGGAAAAATTACCTGGACGATTCCGGAAAGATTTACCGATTGCTCAGGAGCTTGAGTATTCAGCTCGCAATACACACTACGCCCATAAACTGGATGAGATCGAAATCATCATGCTTCAAGACAGCTCAGGGATTGATTTAATCGTCCAAGTCGACCGTCGTGCTCACAGTCTCGGTTCATTATTCAGTGAAATGGCTGGTGCAGATGAGTCGATGATCAAACTGCGTCTGTCCAATAGTGAACTGCAGGATCAATCGTTCGTCGAACGTCAGCTGACAAGCATCGTGGAACGCTATAGCTGATCAATCGATCGACTTTACTTGAAAGTGATTCCTCTTCAGGGGGAGTCACTTTTTTTCATTCAAGTCAGTTTGTCTAAAAACACCTTTGAAATTTATTTCAATTTGAAATCGTTTACAAATAAAATATTGTTTTAAAACAAACACCTTGCTATACTGTCCGTATTGAAAAGAATTCCAGTCACGGTTTGACTAAAGGAGGACGTACATCATGAAAAAAATCGGACAGTTCACGTTAACAGCCGGACTCGCAGCAGTACTCGTCTCAAGTAGTTTACCTGTCATGGCAGAGGCAGGATCTTCAGCCGATCGGATCAGTCACAAAATCGACACGATGACACTCGAACAAAAAATCGGGCAGATGATCATGCCGGACTTCCGGCAGTGGAATGGCAGCAATCATACGTCGCTTGCCCCAGAAGTCGCGAACATCATCGATCGCTATGATTTAGGCGGCGTCATCTTGTTTGCTGAGAACGTCAGCGAAACCGAACAGACGACGAAACTCGTTCATGATCTGCAAGAAGTCGTCAAACAAGACGCTAGCAACGATATTCCGCTCTTCGTCACGATCGACCAAGAAGGTGGAATCGTTACTCGGCTCGGAACAGGGACGAACTTACCTGGCAACATGGCGTTAGGTGCGACCCGCAGTAGCACATATGCCAATGATGCCGGTCATATCATCGGTTCGGAACTGCGTGCGCTCGGCATCAATGTCAACTTTGGTCCGGTTCTCGACGTCAACAGCAATCCTGGAAATCCTGTCATTGGTGTCCGCTCGTTCTCGAGTGATCCGGAGCTCGTCGGCACACTCGGTTCCGCTCTAATGAAGGGAATTCAGTCTGAAGGTGTCGCGGCGACCGCCAAACACTTCCCGGGTCACGGCGATACGGCGACCGATTCCCACTATGGATTACCGGTCGTTGACCGGTCCCTGCAGGAGCTAGAACAAGTCGAGCTCGTACCGTTCAAGCGAGCTATTGCTGAAGACATCGATATGATCATGACAGGACACATCGGGATGCCGCAAATCGAACCTGAAGTCGTCACGTCGACAAATGGTACCTTCCCTTTACCTGCGACGTTATCGGATGATGTCATCACGGGCGTACTGCGCGAAAAACTTGGCTACGATGGCATCGTCATCACAGACGCGTTGAACATGCAGGCGATCGCCGACAACTTCACGGAATCAGAAGCCGTCTTAAAGACGTTTGACGCCGGTGTCGATATCGCGCTCATGCCGACGATCCTTCGTTCCGAGCAGGATGTCACAAAACTCGACCGGATTTTCAAGGATGTGATCGCAGCAGTCAAAGATGGTCGCCTCTCAGAGGAACGGATCGATCAATCGGTTGAGCGGATTCTGACACTGAAAGCAGAACGCGGAATTTGGAACGGTACGACTGACACGACATCCCTAGCTGAAAAAATCGCGCAATCGAACCAAATCGTCGGTAGTCCCGAGCATAAAGCAAAAGAACGTGCGATGACGGAAGCCGCGGTCACACTCGTGAAAAATGATCAGCGGACCTTACCATTCAAACCGAAAAAGAATGCCAACGTTCTTGTGATCGCTCCTGCGGCGGATCAAACGGACAGCATGAAAAAAACGATCGCTTCCCTACCGAAGAATCGGAACTGGCACGTGACGACAGCGAATTACTCGGCTACTACGCTACCGCTCGACCAAAACCCGACATTACGGGCGCAACTCGATGCAGCAGATTACATCATCGTCGGTTCCAACGTCAACACGAGTGCTAAACTACTACCTACTGCACCAGAACAAGCGATTCCGGCTTCGATCTTCCGCTATGCGAAACAAACGGATACACCATCCGTCCTGCTCAGTCTCCGTAACCCATACGATGTCGCCGTACAACCGGACGCACCGGCACACGTCCTCGTCTATGGCTTCAAAGGCGATCCAAACGGTCCAGACTCCGAAGCAGGCAATCTAAAATCAGCGGGACCGAACCTGCCTGCAGGTATCAGAGCGATCTTCGGAACGTTCAAACCGCAAGGCACTTTACCGGTTGATGTGCCGGTCTTTAAGAACGGTGTCTTTACCGATCAACTGCATCTCGAATTCGGTGACGGCTTTAAAAACTGGAAAAAATGATGACGTGATACACCAAAAGACCGAAGCTCCTTAAAGGATGCCTCGGTCTTTTAATGATTGATACGGATATTCAGCTTCTTCTTTCGCACGATGGTAGACGCGGTATAACCAATAAGTCAGTAGTGCATAGACGACGATGACAAGAACAGCAGAAATGTAGCTTCCCATGCTATACGCTACCTTGAAGTTTCGAGTCGATGCGGATATACCGGATAACACGATCAACGTTGGGATGATAAGTCCTACAAATCTTACTTTGACTTTACCAAGCATTCGTTGCATAGCATATGCCGCGAGGATCACGAGTGTGATGACTATGATTTCCATTCCAATCCCTACTTTCACTAGAAGGTATTCCTAATTCTACCATCTACTGGTTTAAGAAGATACCGGGCGAGCTGGAATCGTTTCGTAGACCGACGTGAACGTCTCTTCCGTCCACCCCATGTGCCAGAAGAGTAACTCATAGTAACAACTAGTCACGAAATGACGTTTCATCCGCTCGCGTTCTGTCGGGCTCGCTTGCTCCGCCAGCGCATCAAGCCGTGCAATCTGTTCAAAGACGACCTTTTCAAACCATTCCGAGCTATACGTGTCGATCCATTGCTGATAGATTTTTTCTTCCGGTGTACACGTTAGTAATTGTTGCCCGACTTCATAATACAACCAGTAACATGGCAAGATGGCAGCAATCGTCTCACCGAGCGTTCCTTCACTCGCATGATGCATGTGCGAGACATACGCATATGCTGTCGGTGCCGGTTCAAATGCTTCAAGATCTGCTTCCGTAATACCGAGCGGCTCAAAAAATGATTGATGTAAGCTCAACTCTGCCTCGTAAGTCGAAGTCGCATGCTCGGCAAGTGTCGCAATCGTCGCGAAGTCGTCTGCTTTTGACGCTGCCTTCGCTTGAATCTTCGCAAAGTGTTTTAAGTAATAGGCATCCTGCATGACGTAATGCCGAAATTTCGAGAGCGGTAACGTCCCCTCCCCGATTCCTTGTACGAATGGGTGCGTAAAACTACTATCCCAATACGCTTGTGCCGCTTGTTTGATTTCTTGTGTGAATGTCATGATCTCATCCTCCTCGTTTAGTTATGAAACGAAAAAACACCACCCCGAAACACACGGGCATGGCGCAAGAAGAACAAGACTTGACGCCACTTCCCTCCGTAAGTACGAACTTAATCAGGTTCAAAGGGTCCGAACGTCTTCGTTCGTCTCAGTCGGTCTACCGACTCCCCTAGTGGTCATTATTCGATTCAAATTCACTATAGCATGCTGAAAACGGAAGTCAAGTTGTCTCCTTTTCGCTATACTATGGAGTGTCAGAAGACGGATATCGTCTCCATCTGCAGACCGATTCCGAACAGACATCGTTCCCGTACACTAAATTTAGTACCTGATACTATAATTCATTCTGTTACTTACAATTGGAGGATTTCATTATGCATACACCAACAAAAATCATGGCATCAGCCGTTATCGCTTCTGCTTTATTACTCCCAACAGCCGCATCCGCCGAACAAGTCGTCGATAAGACGATCGTCACACTCGGGGAGTCGCTCGGCGCAAAAGATAAAGCATGGGTGCTTTCACGTCTCAATGCACCGGAAGGGATCACACCGATCATCGCCACTTCTGCTGACGAGGAAAAATATCTCGGGAAAAACATCCCACAGTCGCAAAAAGGCGGCAACATGTATTCGTCGGCTAAAATCGAACTGACGGAAAAAGGAGATGGACTCTCCGTCTCGACGGAAAACATCACATGGGTGACGAAGGATATGTATCTCAACGCTCTCGTCACAGCGGGTGTCAAAGATGCCGACATCACGATTACTTCCCCTTACAAGGTGACCGGGACATCGGCACTGACAGGAATCATGAAGGCGTACGATCAAACTTCCGCTGAAACCGGGATAAAGTTAAGTGACAAACGCAAGGATTTAGCACAGCAAGAATTATCGGTCACATCAGACGTCGGGAAAACGGTCGGAACGGATAAGGTGGCTGACTTGATGAATGAGATTAAGGCTGAGATCGCCAATCAAAAACCGGAAACCAAAGTCGAAATCGAAAACCTGATCGTCCAAGTCATTCAAAACAACAATATCCAGTTGTCTGACGCACAAATGGACCGGCTGACGAATCTGTTCAATCAAATGGAGCAAGCGAACATCAACTGGGGACAAATCGAGAGTGGATTGAAAAATGCGGGACAAGACATCCACGCGTTCGCAACTTCAGAAGAAACGAAAGGATTTTTCGCTAAATTATTTGATGGACTCAGTGACTTCTTCAGTTCAATCGCGGGTGTGTTCAAATAATTCAGACTTCCGTAACTGACAAAAAAATAGTAAACTAGATGTATCTGAAACGAAAGGTGGTGTGAAAAGATGGACTTTGCCGCGTGCAAACACTGGTTGATGGAACAATTGTATCTGTTGCGCGCGATTTTTCATGGAATGGCGTTCTAAGGCACCCGTCTGCCCTTTTTTAGAACTTCATGATTGAAAAATACAGCAAAGCGCATCTTTCACACGTGATGGAGAGTGCTATTTGCGCTCTCCTTTTTTTGATGCGCGCGAAAGGATCGACTTACTATGATGATTTGCGACATTCAACACCTGACCAAACAATTCGGAGGCGAGACAATTTTAACGGATGTTTCCCTCTTCTTAAACGAACACGACCGTGTCGGTCTAATTGGACGAAACGGGAGTGGCAAGACGACATTACTCCGCTTGCTTGCTCGCCTTGAGCAACCGGACGGTGGTGTCATCTATCAAAAGAGCGGTTTGACGATCGGCTATTTGGAACAACTTCCTGTATATAGTGAGACGATGACCGGACTCGACGTCCTTTGGACAGCGTTTGAAGACATCCTCGCGATCCGTTCTCGGATGCAACAGTTGGAGCAAATGATGGCGACAGCACCAGAGAATCTTGATGCGTTACTCGCACGATATGCGGAAGCGACGAATGCGTTCGAACAAAAGGATGGCTATCTACTCGACTCGAAAATCGAGCGCATGGTGAACGGGTTACACCTTCGTCCGTTACTCACTCGTCCTTTCCACCAGTTGAGCGGTGGTGAACAGACGAAGATTTGTCTCGGTCGCATGTTACTCATGGAGCCAAATCTGCTCATTCTTGACGAACCGACGAACCATCTTGATTTAGCTGCCGTGGAATGGCTGGAGCAGTTCTTACGGGACTACACAGGAACCATCCTGCTCGTCTCTCACGACCGGGTCTTCTTAGACGCCGTCGTCACCTCGATCGTTGAACTCGAAGACGGTGAACTGACAGCCTATATAGGGAACTACAGCGCGTTCGTCGACGAGAGAGAACGCCGTCTGCTCGAACAGTTCCACGCCTACCAAGAGCAACAGAAAAAAATAAAGAAAATGAAGGAAGCGATTCGTCGACTCCGGCAATGGGCAAACGAAGCGTCTCCACCGAGTGAGAAATTATTCCGTAAAGCAAAATCAATGGAACGAGCACTCGAGCGGATCGAACGGATTAAACGACCACAACTCGAAGCCAAAACCGCTGATGTCTCCTTCTCTTCCACTGATCACACGAGCCAAGTCGTCTTTCGCGCTGAAGAACTCTCGTTTGCTTACGGAACCCACCACATTTTTGATGACGTCTCGTTCGAGATCATGGCACAGGATCGGATCGCGATTGTCGGAACGAATGGAAGCGGAAAATCGACGTTGCTCTCACTGCTGCTTGACGAATTATCACCAGACGCAGGCACACTCACGCGTGGACCATCGAATCGGATCGGTTTCCTGTCCCAGCATGCCCATTTCGAAGAGGACGCGCGGTTAATCGACTGGTTTAGAGACCGGATTGCCGTTCCAGAAGCGGAAGCCCGCCATATCCTTGCCCGGTTCCTGTTCTTTGGACCAACTGTCTTTCGGTCCATTTTGTCACTGAGCGGAGGCGAGCGGGTGCGATTGCAACTCGCCGTCCTCGTTCATTCGTCGATTAACGTCTTGATTCTCGATGAGCCGACGAATCATTTAGATATTGAATCAAGAGAGACACTCGAAGAAGCACTCGAGAATTTTTCTGGTACATTGATTGCCGTCTCACACGATCGCTATTTCTTGAATCGTCTTTTCTCGAGAATCATTTGGCTTGACCGCCAAATTACTTCGTATGCTGGAAGCTATGCTTACGCAGTGGAGAAACGACAAGCCGTTCGTGCCACACCACCTCAAATAAATCATGAGAAGAAATCGAGTATTTCAAAGCGTTCGAATGCGCCTGCGAAAGAACAGTCCATCGAACAACAAATTGAAGAGCTAGAATTTCAAGTCGTACATCTTGATGCCATTCTCTCTCATGTATCCGAGGAAGAAGAATGGATGACGGTCGAGATGAAAAAAGAAGCATTGTTACAAAAAATTGAAGGTTTGTATGAGCGCTTAATTCTAGAAACTTGAACTAACATGATTAGTCCTCCTTTGACTCGGGAAAATAGGAACAGATACGTCAAAGGAGGAATTCATCTTGTCTCAAGCCATGTTGATCATCAACCCGTCTTCTGGAAAAGAACTCGGAAAAAAACACGCGACTCTCGCTGAAGAGACGCTTGCTACTCGCTTTGAAACCGTCGACGTCCGGTTTACGGAAAAAGAACACGATGCGACGGAATTCGCGCGTCATGCCGCCCAGTCTAATTACGACGCTGTCATCGCCATGGGAGGTGACGGAACGGTCAATGAAGTCATCACCGGAATCGCCGAGCAACCGCATCGGCCAACACTCGGGATCGTCCCACTCGGAACGGTCAATGACTTATCGCGCGCATTACACATCCCGACGGATCCCGAAGAGGCGATCCAGATTCTAGCTGATGCCCCTGCCCGACCGCTCGATATCGGTAAATATGATGACCATTACTTCATGAACGTCATCGCTGTTGGTCTGATTGCAGAAGCCGTCGAGGAGGTCAGTGTCGAACAAAAAACGTCACTCGGATCGGTCGCTTATTTCATTGAAGGTCTAAAAGCCTTCAAGGATCATAGTCCCTATCCGATTGAAATTGATTCTGCTGAGAAACAATTCGATGGAGAAGCACACTTGTTGATTATCGCCTTGACGAATTCCGTTGGTGGGTTCGAATCGTTTGCAGAAGACGCAAAAGTCGATGATGGACTGCTACATGGGTTCATCATTACGAAGCTTGGATTCTTTGATGCGCTCCAAGCATTACCCAAACTCATCACGGGTGGATTATCAAAAGCCGATCAAATCGAACACTTCACGACGACACGTGTCGAAATTCGCTCGAAAGAAGAATTGCCGATTAATGCCGATGGGGATACAGCAGGTCATGTTCCCGTGACTGTCGAGGTACTCCCACAACATTTGACTGTGTTTTCACCCTCTTCCATTGAATAACAGTATAGGTTTCATAGAAAAAAGAACTGACTCTTCGTCAGTTCTTTTTTACTTATTAATCCATTACAATATATGTTAATAACGCATAATTTTGAAATACATTTGAAATATTTTTGTGTTATTGACGATGCTATAATCATCTCAGGCGAAAAATCATTCCCTAAAATAAATAAATATACATAAAATCTTACAATTTTGTAATGATCCGTTCTGTCGCTTCAGATTTTTAAGGAGGAAATACACTCAATGAAACGTTTACTTACAACAATGACAATGACAGCTTTGGTAGTTTCAGGTTTTGCAACAACGAGTGCTTCGAAAGTTGAAGCTGCAACGACATATAAGGTAAAGGTCACAGCGGACGGGCTTCGTGTCCGTACAGGTCCATCAACGGCTTATAAAATCGTCGGTAGCGTCAATACAGGACAGACATTCAATTATCTCGGTGTTTCCGGTTCATGGACGAAAATTTCGTACGGCGGCGCATCACGCTATGTTTCTTCTACATATGTTAAAAAGTACAGTACGACGACTTCGTCAAAGGCAACGACTGGTTTCTCACGTCCAGCAAGTGGTCCAATCACGCAAGGATATGGTGCTGCGAGTGGCGTTTACGGTTATACGTTCCATAACGGCATCGATATCGGTGCTCCAACAGGAACACCTGTCTATGCATCGGCTGCCGGTAAAGTCATCACATCCCGTTATTACGGCGCATACGGAAATCATGTCATGATGACACATACGGTGAACGGTATCCAGTACACGACAGTATATGCACACTTGAACAGTCGCTCTGTCTCAGTCGGACAAACGATTGCTAAAGGATCGAAAATCGGTACGATTGGTGCGACAGGTAACGCATTCGGTGCGCATCTCCACTTCGAAATGCATCGTGGTCCATACGTCTACAGCGGAACGTCTGCTGCAAACAGTGTCAATCCACTCAATTACTTCAACTAAGCTTGATTCACCGGACTTCTCTCCATGAGAAGTCCGGTTTTGTGTTTCAGATGAAATCTCCTAACAGGAGTGGTACGGTATGATTATGAGTCTAATCCACAACGGAGGCGAAACCCATGAAACGAACGATCCCTCTTCTTTTATCAGCGACGTTTGGTGTGACGTTACTTGCCGGATGTCAAGATCAGCCGACACCTGAAGAACGTCTTGATGCCTACATCAAACTTTGGGAAAAACAAGATTACGATAAAATGTATACGTACGCGAGTACGGCTACTAAAAAAGAATATGGTAAAAAAGAATTCATCGACCGGACAAAACAGTTGTCGAAAACACTTGATATCAAAAAGTTATCCGTCGAGCGAAAAAAAGCAGAGGAAGCAACGGATGACGAAAAAGCGTCCCTTCCCGTACAAATCTCCTTTGATACGGTTGCAGGAGCCGTTGCTTATGATAAACAAGTCCCGTTAACATTCGAGAAACAAGGAGAAACGGAAAACTGGTTCATTGACTGGGACTCTTCGTTTGTTCTAAAAGACTTTAAGAAAGAAGATAAAGTTCAGTTACAAACCGTAGAAGGAAAACGCGGTGATTTACTTGATGCGAACGATAAACCGCTCGCGACCTCTGGTAAAGGATATGCTGTCGGCGCAACTGCAGGACAACTTAAAGATGTCGCACAAGTTGCCGAGTTGCTCGATCGCCCGACCTCATCGGTCGAAGATTCCTTAAAAGCAAGTTGGGTCAAGGACGGACAATTCGTTCCGCTCAAAACACTGACCGACGAAGCAACGGTTGCGAAATTGCGTGACATTCCAGGTATCAGCGTTAAAGAGACGGAAGTCCGAACATATCCACTCGGGAAGGCCGCTTCACACTTGATCGGTTATATCGGTTCGGCGACAGCAGACGAGATTAAAGAATCAAAAAATAAAATCCAAGCTGGCGAACAGATTGGGAAACGGGGTCTCGAACAAGTCCTTGATGATCGCTTACGCGGTAAAGCCGGAGCTTCGATCATTCTACAAAAGAAAGACGGATCAAGCGTCACCGTCGCTGAAACGAAACCGTCGGATGGTGAGGACATCCCGTTGACGATTGATGCTACGCTTCAGAAAAAGACGTATGACACGATGAAAGAAGATCCAGGAACGGCATCGGCAATCGATCCGCGGACTGGTGAGACACGTGTCTTACTCAGCTCCCCTGGCTTTGATCCTTCTGAATTCATGTCAGGGATCTCGCAAGCGCGACTCGATGAATTGACGCAGGATCCGGATCAACCATTGTTGAACCGATTCACGAGTGCTTTCGCACCCGGTTCGACTCAAAAACCCCTAACGGCCGCGGTTGGTTTAAAGAGTGGAACACTCGACCCGGAAAAAGCCTATACGATCAATGGACTGAAAAATAAGATCGATGGTTTTAACGTCACGCGGATTCACGAGACGCCAGCACCCGTTAATCTGCACAATGCGCTCGTTTATTCAGACAACATCTATTTCGCCCGCTCCACACTCGAACAGGTCGGAACGAAGGCGTTCACGTCTGGACTTGAAGCCCTCGGCTACGGAGAGAAGCTACCGTTTGCGTATCCGTTACGCGCTTCTCAAATCTCAAACGACGGGACGATTGCTTCAGATGGACAGCTGATGGATACGTCCTACGGACAAGGACAGATGCTGACGAACATTCTACATCTAGCGTCGATGTATGAAATTTTCCTGACTGACGGAACAATCTATCGTCCGACCCTTTTACAAGAGGAAAAAACGAAGCAAGTCTTTAAAAAGGATCTACTGGATGCGAAAGACGCGATGATGATTCGCGATGATCTTTATGACGTCGTCCATAACGGTTATACGCTCCCAGCTGACATCAAGGAAGTCGATGTTGCCGGTAAGACCGGAACGGCAGAATTGAAAAAAGCAGGCGAAACCGATGGAAAAGAGAATGGCTTCTTTGTCGGTTACGACAACGACAAAAAAGATCTTCTCGTTGCCATCATGATCGAATCGGTCGAAAAAGAAGATCGTGGCAGTCCGTATGTATCGGGACTCGTCGCCGAAGTACTCAAACAAAATCGATGATCGGAGTGATTACTTGATGATCCGCACGAGCCGTACTTCAGACCTCCCTGTCCTGCTTTCTTTGACGGCAGAGACGTTCGAGCATCATAAGCGGTTATCGTCTCATTTTCATCCGGATGTTTTGACGCCATACACGCTCGAGTCATTAGGACAAATGCTCGATTCAGAACAACACCTCTGTCTGACGGCACTCAACGGAGACGACATCACCGGTTACTTGTTTGGTAAGTGGACAGCGCCAACAGCCAATCGATTCACGCCTGTCCGGATCTTGAACATCACTGACGTCGGTGTCAACGCTTCCAATCGTTCATCCGGAATTGGTCGCCAGTTAATGCAGGCGGCAGAAGAACTCGCGCTCGAGCGAGGTGTTGCTGCGGTTCGATTGAACGTCTGGGCGGTCAACGATCGTGCCGCCACATTTTATGAGGAACTCGGATTCGAACCACTGTATACGAGCTTGCAGAAGTCGCTCGTTCAACAGTGACATCTATACGAAAAAGAAGCTGACTCAAAAAAAGAATGACGCGTCTTTTCACACCCTTTCCTCAGGTGAGACACAAGCCATCTTTCCTGCTTCATTCAAGCAGAAAAGCGGGTCTTGTTCGTCTCTAACAGCGCATAAATGCGCCTGATCCTGTAAGAGTGGTGTGTGACGCGTCATTCTTTTTGTTACGAGATAAGGGTGGCAGATCATCATTCTGCCACCCTTATCTTTGTATAGACTGACTTTTGAGTCAGGTCCTTTTTATTAATGCGACGGCGTCGTCGCAAGACGTGCTGCCATCAACTGTTGAATTGTTTCTCGATCGTTCTGATGCAGTAAATCGACGATTTTACTGCCGACGATGACCCCCGAGACTGGGCGGCTCAATTGTTTGACGTGTTCCGGTGTACTGATCCCGAACCCGGCAAGGACTGGTACTGGACTATTTGCTGCGACGTTCGCTAAGTGGTCTTCAAGCGCCGTATCAAACGTCGTCTGTCCACCTGTCGTTCCGTTGACCGTGACCGCATAGAGGAATCCTTCACTTTTATCGGCAATCTTTTGAATCCGCTCCATCGGACTCGTCAAGGAGACGAGCTGGACGAGCGCGATGTCCGATTTGTCCTCTTGCTCGAAAAACTGTTCGCTCTGCTCAAGCGGCAAATCAGGAATGATCAGTCCATCGACCCCGACTTTGCGACATGTCGCTAGAAACGCCGTTAATCCGTAGCGGAAAATCGGATTTAAGTACGTCATCAAGACGACAGGAACATCGACGGTCTGACGAGCAACGCGAACTGCCTCGAGGACATCCTTCAGTCCAACGTTCGCTTCTAGCGCCCGGAGTCCCGCTTCTTGAATGACTGGACCGTCAGCGACAGGATCCGAAAACGGAACACCGACTTCAATCGCTGTCGCTCCGGATTCAGCGAGAAACGACAGGATTTCCGGGAGTTGATCAATCCCTCCGTCTCCCCCCATGACGTACGGAATGAAGGCTTTCTCCCCTTTGCTCGTAACGGTACGAATGGCTGTTTCTAATCGCATCACGCTTCCCCCTTTAGTGCGTTTCTGACAGTGACGACGTCTTTATCGCCCCGGCCTGATAAGCAGATGACGAGAATCTCTTCCTTGTCCATCTCTGCCGCGAGTTGAGTCGCGTAGGCAATCGCGTGTGCCGACTCAAGTGCCGGGATGATTCCCTCCTTGCGGCTCAACAACTGGAGTGCTTCGAGTGCTTGTTCATCGGTCACCGCTTCATATTGGACACGACCGATATCTTTTAGCAAGCTATGCTCCGGTCCGACACCCGGGTAATCGAGTCCAGCTGAGATCGAATGCGCTTCTTGTACTTGACCATGCGCATCCTGTAAGAGATACATCATCGAGCCGTGCAAGACACCGACCTCTCCTTTTGTCATCGTCGCTGCGTGTTTCTCTGTGTCGATTCCGCTGCCCGCCGCTTCAATGCCATACAATTTTACATCTGTATCATCGATGAACGGGTGGAACATCCCGATCGCATTACTACCGCCGCCGACACAAGCGACGATCGCCTCTGGTAGACGCCCCTCTTTTTCGATGATTTGGCGTCGTGTCTCTTTTCCGATGACTGCTTGGAAATCACGGACGAGTTGCGGGAATGGGTGGGGTCCGAGAACAGAACCCATCAAGTAATGCGTATCTTCGACATGTTTGACCCAGTAACGGAGTGCTTCATTGACGGCATCTTTGAGTGTCCGACTGCCCTGTGTGACCGGGATGACGGTTGCTCCAAGTAACTCCATCCGGAAGACGTTCAATTCTTGACGACGGACGTCCTCTTCTCCCATGAAGATGACACACTCGAGATCGAGTAAGGCACAGACCGTCGCTGTCGCGACACCGTGTTGTCCTGCCCCTGTCTCAGCAACGATTTTTCGTTTCCCCATCCGTTCAGCCAGTAACGCTTGACCGATCGTATTGTTGATTTTATGGGCACCGGTATGGTTCAAGTCTTCTCGTTTCAAATAGATCTTTGCGCCACCGATCGTTTGCGTCAAATGTTCGGCAAAATAAAGTGGTGTTTCACGTCCGACGTATTCTTTCAATAATTCGTCCATCCGCGCTTGAAACGCTGGATCTTCTTTTACGGTTGCGTAAGCTTCTTCGAGTTCGATCACTGCGTGCATCAATGTTTCCGGGATGTAGCGCCCTCCGTATTTACCGTATTGTCCGAGTGTATCCGGTTGTGCGTAGCTCATGCTTCTCTCTCCTTTACGGCATCTGCGAATGCCTGCATTTTGATGGGATCTTTCCGTCCATCCGTCTCGATGCCACTTGAGACATCGACGGCGAACGGGTGATATCGTTTGATTGCTTCTCCGACGTTTCCTGCTGTCAAGCCACCGGCAATGAATAGTGGACGATCGGCTTGAATGTCTCGTGACCAGTCGAATGTCTCGCCACTTCCAGCAACCGGTGCGTCGACGAGCAAATACTCCGTCTGTTGCTCTATTTCTGCGATGTTCGTCACCGGAATCGCTTGAATGACGGGAACTGGTATCTCTCCGTCCGGAATGACACCATGAATTTGGACGAGATCTAGCGCGACTTGTTCGACGGCGTCGGTCACCTGCTGATAGGTCGGGGAGACGAAGACACCGACGACCTGGACCGTACTCGGAATGTCGCGTCTAAGACGCGCCGCCTCTTCTAGCGTGACCTGTCGTTTGCTTTTAGCAAAGACGAAGCCGATGTAGTCCGCTAAGCGAACTGCCGCTTCGACATGTTCTCTTTCCCGGAGACCACAGAACTTAATCCGTGTCATACGCGAACGCCACTCACTTCTCGAATGAAGACTTGTGGATCGTCTGCCCGCATCAACGTCTCACCTACGAGGATCCCGTCTGCACCGGCAGCGTGTAATCGCTGTGCTTCCTCGACTGTCTTGATGCCACTCTCGCTGATATACCGGACGTCCGGTTGTTTTTGTTCGAGTAATCCGACCGATGTCTGTAAATCGACTTCGAACTTTTTCAAGTTGCGGTTGTTGATGCCAATGATTTGCGCACCGATCGCCTCTGCCCGGCGTAACTCCTCTTCGTCATGGACTTCGACTAAGACCTCAAGTCCTTCCGCGTAAGCATATGCATACAAGTCAGCAAGCGTCTCCTGCTCGAGAGCGGCGACGATCAGGAGAATCAACCGTGCCCCATGTGCTTTTGCCCGGTCAATTTGAATCCGATCAATCATGAAATCCTTACAAAGCACCGGGATGTCGACTGCTGCAGCGACTGCCGCTAAATCGTCCATCGATCCTTTGAAGTACGTCTCGTCCGTCAAGACAGAGATGACAGTCGCCCCACTCGCTTCATATTGTTTGGCCTGAGCGATGACGTCGACGTCGAGTGCGATGGCCCCTTTTGATGGCGACGCTCGCTTGATTTCCGCGATGACGGATAAATCCGCTCCGGCTAGTCGTTGCTTAATCGACGGCTTCAATGCCTCCCGATCAATCCGTTCGACACCAGTTAATTTTAATTGCAGGACTTCTGTCCGTTTCGTTTCGATGATGCGATCTAAGATATTCATCCGATTGCTTCCTCCCGTGTCATTTGTCGTAATTGATTCAATCGTTCCATCGCCCGTCCTGAGTCGATGCTATCTGCTGCTAAGGCGATCCCTTCTTCGATCGTCTTCGCCCGATTTGCTGCAAAGAGGGCAATTCCGGCATTGAGTAGGACCGTGTCGCGATAAGCGCCATGCTCGCCACCAAGGACTTGCAGTAAAATCGTCGCATTCTCCTGTGCACTACCTCCACGGATCGCTTCAAGCGGTGCGGTCTTCAGTCCGACTTCCTCCGGGTGAAGACTGAAGCGAATCAGTTCACCTTCGTCGAGTAAGACAAGTTGATTCGTTCCGGCAAGAGACGCTTCATCCATTCCGTTGGCACCATGTAAGACGATTGCTCGCTTCCGTCCGAGTCGGTGCAATGTCAACGCCATTGTCTCAAGCATATCTTCTCGGTAAATTCCTAATAGTTGTGTCTTGAGCGGAACCGGATTCGTCAACGGTCCGATCAAGTTAAAGATCGTTGGAATCCGCAGATCGCGTCGGACCTTCATGATTTGCTTGACGCGTGGGTGCATCCGTTGCGCAAACAAGAAGGCGATTCCGTTCGACTCGAGCTGTTCTGCTAAACGTTCTGGTGTCGTATCAAGTGAAACCCCGAGTGCTTCGAGCACATCAGCGCTGCCTGTTTTACTTGAGACACTCCGATTTCCGTGCTTTGCGACTTTCATGCCGGCACCGGCTAGAACGAAGGCGGCTGTCGTACTGATGTTGAACGATTGTGAGCCGTCGCCTCCCGTGCCGCAGTTATCCATGAAATCGCCGGTGACCGGAATGTCGAGGGCGACCTCGCGCATGATCGAAGCGAGACCGGCTAGTTCTTCTGCAGTCTCCCCTTTTGCTTTCAATGCGACGAGAAAAGCGGCAATTTCGCTATCGGTCACGTCTTCCGCAAACAGTTCGCGTGCTGCCTGTTGCATTTCTTCATATCGTAAATGTTTTGCTTCTGCTAATTTCAATAACGTCTCTTTCATCGTTCGTCACTCCTTTGTCAATTCAATGAATCGTTTAATCATCTGCTGTCCTTGTGGTGTTCCGACAGATTCCGGATGGAACTGGATTCCGAAGGTCGGATGCGTCCGGTGCTCGAGTGCCATGATCGTCCGGTCATCCGTTTCTGCTGTGATGACGAGCTCCGTCGGTAAGTCGTTGCGAGCGACGATCAGCGAATGATAGCGCATGACCTCTAACGTTTCCGTCATGTCGTCGAAGAGTTGTCCCGATTGTCGGATCATCGATGTCTTTCCGTGCATGATGACCGGTGCTTCGACGACGCGTCCTCCGAATGCTTCGCCGATTGCCTGATGTCCGAGACAGACACCGAGAATTGGTACTTGACCCGATAATTGACGAATTAGATCGATGCAGATGCCAGCGTCAGCCGGGCGACCGGGACCGGGTGAAAGGATGATGCCGTCTGGTTTCATCTCGCGTAGTTCTTCGATGCTGACCGCATCGTTTCGAATGACGTGAACGTCCGTATAAACGGATGCGTATTGGTATAGGTTATAGGTAAAAGAATCATAATTATCAATTAGGACGATCATTTCCAAACCTCCAGTAGTGATTTCGCTTTGTGTAACGTCTCCTGGTACTCGAGGCGTGGAATCGAGTCGTAGACGATGCCAGCTCCTGCTTGAACAGAAGCGACACCATCCTTGATCACCATCGTCCGGATAGCGAGGGCAAAATCCATATTCCCCCGAACATCGAAATAGCCGACCGCCCCGGCATATACTTCTCGTTTCACCTGCTCGTACTGGTCGATCAACTGCATCGCTCGGATTTTCGGAGCTCCCGTGACCGTCCCTGCCGGTAGACAAGAGACGAGTGCGTCTGCTCCAGTCTTCCCGTCTGCTAACGTACCTTCAACGACCGAGACGAGATGCATAACGTTCTTGAATCGTTCGATTTGCATGAATCGCGTCACCTCGACGGTACCAATTTGGCAAATCCGTCCTAAGTCGTTGCGTCCAAGATCGACAAGCATTCGATGTTCCGCTCGTTCCTTCTCGTCGTGCAGCAACTCTTCTGCTAACCGTCCATCTTCCTCTTTCGTCTTCCCCCGGCGGCGTGTACCGGCAATCGGATTCGTCGTCACGCGATTCCCTTTGACTTGGACCAAACTTTCCGGGGAGGCCCCGAGTACGATTGCTTCGCCTAAGTCGATATAGAAGAGATAAGGGCTCGGATTGTCCTTGCGGAGCTTCCGATAAAATTGGAACGGATCACCTGAGAACGTCGCATCAAGTCGTTGCGAGAGAACCAGTTGGAAGACGTCGCCTTGGCGGATGTGTCTCTTCGCTTGTTCGACGAGTCCTTCAAACGTCTCTTGATCCATTAACGGTTCATAGACGACATCCCGGAGTGGACGCTCGATGTCCGTTCGCTCCCGTGGTTGCTCAAGTTGCGCTTTCCGTTCTGCTAAACGTTGACGTAATTCATCACGATCAGTGATGCCACCAAGTGACGTTTGAATCAAATGAACACGATGCTCGAGATGATCGAACAGGATGATTTGGTCGTATACGGCGAGCAGCGCGTCCGGTAGTTGGCGCGTTTGTTCCGGAACCGCTCCGAGCGTTTCATAGGCGCGCATCATGTCGTAACCGACATATCCGATCCCACCCGCTAAAAACGGAAGGTCTTCTTCAACTCCACCCCGGAGGATCATCTGTTGCATCAGTCGTACTGGATCACCCGTTTCCTGCGTCAATCGACCTGTCGTCAACTGTTCCCGCGTCACGGTCCGTCCCTCTGCGCGAATCATCTCCACCGGATCAACACCGATAATCGAATACCGTCCTTGATCCGTATGCGCAGAACTTTCAAGCAAACATTTCTGTGTTCCGCTCAGTTGTTGAAAAATCATGATTGGTGTCATCTCGTCGCCGTTTAGTTCAAGTTGTTCGATAATAAGTGTGTCTGTCTGAACCATCCCTGTTCGCCTCCTGGAATATAAAAAAGTCCCCCACACAGCGTATGCTGCATGGAGGACGATTATCTCGCGGTGCCACCTCTCGATTGGAACGGTTCGACCGTTCCCACTCTGTCTGATGCGTCTAATAAGAGACATCATAGCCTACGATAACGGGGGCATCCGTCGCGACCTACTTCTTCGTTCAGCCACGCTCTCATGAGACCATTCACGAAACCTCGCCGTACGGAAGTCGCACCATTCTTCCGCTCTCTGAAACGCCGATGTTGTCTCGCTACTTAACTCACTCTACGATTTGTTCGATTCGATTGTATACGAAAAGGGTCTTCTCGCCCATTCATGTAGAACATGAAGGACGGGAAGACCCGCGGTACCACCTTCGTTGACGATGCTGACACCGTCCCCTTTGAAACGAACCGGACCGTTGTCCTGATTCGTCGACCCCGATAACGGGAGGAACCCGTCAGAGCCTACTACCCATTGAAGGGATTCGGTCTGAAGCTCAGAAGGCCATTCGCTTGTTGCCCGATACTGATTCGCACCACCCATCAGCTCTCTTGAATCGTTTCACAAGTTACTTCTCTTCGTCTTTGCTATCGTGTGTTGAATTGATTCTTATATTACGATGCTTCTTCTTCCCTGTCAACTGGAAAAACTCAGTATAAGGAAAGTTGGTTCGGATCAATCGATTCGAGCGCTTGTTTGACAGTTTGTAGGAACTGTCCGGCAACGAGTCCGTCGAGCACCCGGTGGTCGATTGACATACAGAGGTTGACCATGTCGCGTGCTGCAAACATGCCGTTCACCCAAACTGGACGTTTGACGATTGATTCAACGGATAGAATCGCCGCCTGCGGGAAGTTAAGGATCGGTGCTGATTGGATTGAACCGAATGAGCCCGTATTGTTAACCGTAAACGTCCCGCCCTGCATCTCTGCAGACGACAACGTGCCGGCTTGTGCCCGTTTCCCGAAGTCATCAATCGCGCGTGCGATCCCCTTGATGCTTAGTTCATCCGCATTCTTGACGACTGGTACGAACAGAGCGTCCTGCGTCGCGACAGCAAGTGATAGGTTGATCGCTTTCTTTTGAATGATCTTATCTCCCGCCCATGTCGAGTTCATGATTGGATGTTTCTTCAATCCTTCGACTGTCGCCTTCATGAAGAATGGTAAGAACGTCAATTTGACCCCTTCTTGTTTGAAGAACGCATCTTTATGACGATTACGTGCTTCGACCAAGTTCGTGACATCGACTTCGATCATCAACCAAGCATGTGGCGCTTCGTGCTTCGCGCGAACCATGTTCGAAGCGATTGCTTGACGCACACCGGCAGTCGGAATCTCGATGTCGCCTGTTTCCGTCGGTTGTGGTGCAATGACCGGACGTTTTGGTGCGGGTGGTGCTTCTGCCGGAGGCGCTACCGGAGCCGCTACCGGAGCCGCTTGCGCTTCCGGTTTTGGTTCCGTTGCTTGTGGTGTCGGGATCGATCCAGACTCGATCAATTTCAAGAGATCTTTCCGGGTAATCCGGCCGCCCGCTCCCGTTCCCGTCACTTGTTCAAGATCAATGCCGTGTTCGCCTGATAATTTCAAGACCGCTGGTGAATAGCGTTTTTTCATCGATGTATCAGCCGACGTCGTCTCTTCGACAGCTGGCACTTCTTGTTCGGTCGCCGCGACTTCCGTTGATCCACCGCTGACTTGCATCGTGACGATCGCGTCACCGACTTGCAACGTATCGCCTTCTTCTGCAAGTAGTTTTTCAATCACACCATCAAACGAAGATGGGACTTCTGCCGTTACCTTATCGGTAATGACTTCTGCAATCGGATCATATTTTTTGACAGTATCGCCCGGTTTGACGAGCCACATCGAAATCGTTCCTTCAGTAACACTTTCCCCGAGTTGTGGCATCGTAAGTGTTTCAGTCTTCATCGGTCAGTTCCCCCTTAGTATGCGTGTAACGTCCGGATTTTATCTTCAATTTTCTCGCTTGAGATGTTGAAGAACTTCTCCATCGTCGGAGCGTATGGCATCGCTGGGACGTCTGGACCACAGAGTCGTTCGATTGGTGCATCGAGATCGAACAATGCTTCTTCTGCAATGATCGCCGACACTTCACTCATGACGCTACCTTCTTTATTGTCTTCCGTGACGAGCAAGACTTTCCCCGTCTTTTTCGCTGCTTCGACGACTGCTTCGCGGTCGATTGGATAGACGGTCCGCAAGTCAAGGATGTGGACATCGATTCCGTCTTTTTCAAGGCGTGTTGCTGCCTCAAGTGCCATATGAACACATAGTCCGTAAGTGATGATCGTCACGTCTTCACCCTCACGCTTGACGTCTGCTTTACCGATTTCGACCGTATAGTCGCCTTCAGGAACATCCCCTTTTAACAGACGATAGCCTCGTTTGTGCTCAAAGAACAAGACCGGATCATTCGAACGAATCGCTGCCTTTAGCAATCCTTTTGCGTCATATGGATTCGATGGGATGACAATTTTCAGACCAGGCGTCGAGTTGAACATCGCTTCGACCGACTGAGAATGATAAAGTGCCCCGTGAATACCGCCGCCGAACGGTGCGCGGATGACGATCGGACACGTCCAGTCATTGTTCGAACGGTACCGAATCTTCGCTGCTTCACTGACGATTTGGTTGACCGCTGGCATGATGAAGTCAGCGAATTGCATTTCAGCAATCGGGCGCATGCCGTACATCGCAGCTCCGATTCCGACACCAGCAATCGCACTCTCAGCGAGCGGTGCATCGATGACCCGTTCTTCTCCGAATTGTTCGAGCAATCCTTGTGTCGCCCGGAAAACACCACCACGGACACCGACGTCTTCGCCGAGGATGAAGACAGACTCGTCGCGTTCCATCTCTTCTTTGATTGCACTATTGATCGCTTCGATTAAACTTAACGTCGTCATTTCGTTTCCTCCTCGTCGTACACGTAACGTAATGCATTTTCTGGCGCATCGTAAGCTGCTGCTTCCGCATAAGCCGTTGCTTCGTCGACTTCTTTCTCCATCGCTTGTTCGATTTCAGTCGCTGATTCTTCCGTCAGGACGCCCATTTCAATCAAACGCGCACGGAAGAGTTTGATCCCGTCACGTGCTTTTAAGGCATCGAGTTCTTCAGCAGAACGGTACGATTTATCGTCATCATCGGATGAGTGTGGCACGAGGCGTTCGACTTCAACTTCGATCAAGGTCGGACCTTCTCCCCGTAATCCGCGCTCACGTGCTTCCTTGACGACCTTATAGACAGCGAGTGGATCGATGCCATCTACCGTATAGCCAGGCATTCCGTAGCCGATTGCCCGATCAGCGACGTGTTTCGCTGACAGCTGTTTTGAGAGAGGTGTCGAGATCGCGTATTTATTGTTTTCACAGAACAAGATGACCGGGAGCTTATGAATTCCGGCGAAGTTCGCCCCTTCATGGAAGTCTCCTTGGTTTGAAGAGCCCTCTCCGAACGAGACGTAAGCAACGAGTGGTTCCTTACGCATCTTCGCAGCAAGTGCGATCCCGACAGCATGTGGGACTTGTGTCGTGACCGGACTTGAACCCGTGACGATGTTCAAGGCACGTGAACCGTAGTGTCCTGGCATTTGACGACCACCTGAGTTCGGATCTTCTGCCTTTGCGAATGCCGACAGCATGATATCGCGTGACGTTTGACCAAAGTGCAAGACGACGCCTAAATCACGGTAATACGGCAAAATGTAGTCCGTTCCTTTTTCAAGGGCGAACGCTGCACCGACTTGAGCCGCTTCTTGTCCTTGACATGAGACGAGGAAGGGAATTTTACCCGCTCGGTTCAACTTCCACATCCGTTCGTCGATCTTCCGCGCACGGACCATCGTTTCGAACATCTGAATCGCGTCCTGTTCCGTTAATCCGAGTTCTACTAATTCTTTGAATTCTATTTTTTCCATCCGTAATTCCTCCTTAGGCGTGAACCGCGAGTCCGTCGACTGCAAGTGCTGCTTCACCGAATGCTTCTGACAAGGCCGGGTGCGGATGCACGAGCTGTCCGACTTCCCATGCCGTTGCATTGAGTACGAGCGCTAATCCACCTTCACTGATCAGTTCCGTTGCTTTTGGTCCGACGATGTGAACGCCGACGAGATCATCTGTCTTCGCATCGGAGACGAGCTTGATGAAGCCTGCCGCTTCTCCTTCGATCCGCGCTTTCCCTAATCCGTTGAACGAGAAGCTTCCGACCTTAACGTCCATTCCGGCACGTTTCGCTTCGTCTTCCGTCAAACCGACCGATGCCGCTTCCGGTACGCTGTAGATACAACGTGGTACGAACGCATATTCAAGTGGTGTCGTCGTTCCGTGGACGATCGCCTCGACCGCTTTGACACCTTCTGCTGACGCGACGTGCGCCAGTTGTAAGCGACCGATGACATCTCCGATCGCATAGATATGTTGATCCTTCGTCCGGAAATGGTCATCTACTTGGATGAAGCCATTTTCGACGACGATATTCGTGTTTTCGATCCCGATGCCTTCGACGTTCGCCATTCGACCGATCGCGACGAGCAACTTATCCGCTTCAAGCGTCGTTTGTTCTCCATTACGGTCAATCGCGATCGAGACACCGTCTTCTGACATCCGGAATGTGTCACTTTGTGCAGCTGCGCCGGTATGAATCTTGACGCCCCGCTTTTTCAGTTGACGGGCGACTTCACGACTGACTGCCGCATCTTCCGTCGGTAAAATCCGATCGCTGAATTCAACGACCGTTACTGCGACGTCAAAATCCGTCAACATCGATGCCCATTCGACACCGATGACGCCACCACCAATGATGACGATCGATTTTGGCAAATCTGCCATATCGAGTGCATCATCCGAACTGAGGACATACTCTGAATCAAAAGCAAGTCCGTTCAATGGACGTGGACGTGACCCTGTCGCGACGATCAATTGACGCGGAAGGATCAACTCACCTTCGCCTTCTTCCGGTTCGACGCTGATCGTTCCCGGCATCGGTGAAAAGATACTTGGTCCAAGAATCGAACCCCGACCATGAAAGACTTCAATCTTTGCTTTTTTCATCAGGTGCTGAATGCCTGCTTCTAATCCATCTACGATCTCTTGTTTACGTTGTTTGACCTGTTCGAATCGTAAAAACGATTCCGGTACGTCCACGCCATATGTAGCAGCGTGTTTGACCGTCTGATAGACTGCTGCTGATTTCAAAAAGGCTTTAGATGGGATACAGCCACGATGTAAGCATGTCCCGCCTAATTTTCCTTGTTCTACGATTGCTACCGACTTCCCAGCTTGTGCCGCACGGATCGCGGCGACATATCCACCGGGTCCACCACCTAGGACAACGACGTCGAATTCTCTAGCCATGTTGGTTCGCCTCCATATTCCTTAACTTCCTCTTCTCCACGTAAGACACGCAACACTCCTTCTGCGAGCGCCTGCAACTCATCTTCACCAGGACTACGCACGACTTGACCGAGGTGGGCGATGCGTTCTTCGATCGCACGCGTCAACCGATCACTATAGGCAAGTCCGCCTGTTAGAATGATCGCGTCGATCTGACCGAACAAGACGGCACTTTGACCAGCGATCTCTTTTGCGATCCGGTACGCCATCGCGTCATATAACAATGCCGCTTTTTCGTCGCCTTCCTCAATCCGGCGCTCGATCTCGATCGCGTCAAACGTACCCAAGTGCGCGACAAGTCCGCCTGACCCAACGACCAGACGCTTCATCTCTTCAAGTTTATACTTGGTACTATAACATAGTTCTACTAGTTGACCAACAGGTAGCGATCCGCTTCGTTCTGGCGAAAACGGTCCTTCTCCATCGAGTCCGTTGTTGACATCGATGACACGCCCCTCTTGGTGCGCACCGACCGTAATGCCGCCGCCCATGTGTGCGATGATCAGACGCAGTTCCTCATATGGACGCCCGATTTCCTTCGCGTACCGCTTCGCGACAGCTTTTTGATTCAAGGCATGGAAAATACTCTTTCGTTCAAGTTCAGGTAAGCCTGTAATTCGCGCAATCGGCTCAAGTTCGTCAACGACGACTGGATCAACGATGAACGATGGGATATCGAGTGTCCGAGCAATCTCATCCGCGAGGAGTCCGCCGAGGTTCGATGCATGGACGCCAAAAATACCGCTGAGTAAGTCTTCTCGCATTTCTCGATTGACGGCATACGTACCACTGACGAGCGGTCGGAGTAGTCCTCCGCGACCCACGACTGCAGTAAGCGCTTTCAAATCAATCTGCTCTTCAGCCAATACTTCGAGTAACACATGACGACGCATCTCCAGCTGCGCTGGAAGCGGTCCTCCGACCGCCTCCGCTGGATGGCGTAACGTCTTCGTGAACACCTGGTTCGCCCCTTCGAAGATACCGATCTTCGTCGACGTCGAACCGGGATTAATCGTTAAAATACGTTCGCTCATGGATATCCTCCTCTGATCAGCCACGTGATCCTAGAATGTTTTTATCACGACGCAAGAATTGGCTGCGGGCACTGCGCATCGTTGCGATACGCTCTTCTGCCATTTTCTCAGCCGCACGGTATGTCGGTAAATGATCGCGTTTTGCGATTTCGAACACTTTCGTGACCGCATCGTAGACGAGTTCAACTTTTTTCATGGCACGATCACGGTTGTATCCATCGAGTTCATCGGCAACGTTGATGACACCACCAGCATTGATGACGAAGTCTGGTACGTATAAAATATCGCGTTCTTCGAGCATGTCACCGTGACGGTCTTCTTTGAGTTGGTTATTTGCTGCACCGGCGATGATCTTGACTTTCAATTGTGGAATCGTCTCGTCGTTCAATGTCGCACCGAGGGCACATGGTGCGAAGATATCTGCTTCGACACTGTAGATGTCTTCTGGTGCGACGATCAAGGCACCGAATGCTTCTTCTGCACGTTGAAGTGCTTCTTGATTGATGTCTGTGACGATCAGTTTCGCCCCTTCTTCATGTAAATGACGGCATAGATTAAAGGCAACGTTACCGACACCTTGGATCGCAATCGTTTTTCCACCAAGTGAATCTGTTCCGTACACTTCTTTTGCCGCTGCTTTCATTCCACGATAGACACCGTATGCCGTAACCGGTGATGGGTTACCACTTGATCCGAATGCTGGGCTGACACCAGTAACGAAATCTGTCTCCATGTGGATGTAATCCATGTCTGCAACTGTCGTATTGACATCTTCTGCTGTGATGTAACGACCGTTCAGTGACTGGACGTAACGTCCGAATGCCCGGAAGAGTGCTTCTGACTTTTGTGTCTTCGCATCGCCGATGATGACAGCTTTACCACCACCAAGGTTCAACCCAGCGGCTGCGTTCTTATACGTCATTCCTTTTGATAAACGGAGCGCATCAATCAATGCCTCTTCGTCTGATGCATAGTTCCACATGCGAAGTCCACCGAGTGCCGGTCCGAGTGTCGTGTCATGAATCGCAATGATTGCTTTTAATCCTGATACTTTATCGTGGCAAAAAACGACTTGTTCGTAATCTTCCATCTCCATTGTTTCAAAGATGCTGAAGCGTGACTCTACGTTTGTTTCGACCATTTTAAGTTCCTCCTCAGATTGTTTGTTTTACTTTTTTCGTCTGTTGGGCATTTAATAGCGCAAAGGCTAGTGAGTACATTTTTGCTTCTGCTGTATCGGCACGGCTGGTCAAAACGACTGGCGCCCGCGCTCCGACGAGAATCGCCGCAACCGAGGCATGTGCGAAATACATGAGTGATTTGTAGATGACGTTTCCGACTTCAATTTGCGGAACGACGAGTAAATCCGCCTGACCTGCTACGTCTCCCGTTAGCCCTTTTTGCTGGGCAGCGACGAGATTTACGGCATTGTCGAGTGCGAGTGGTCCGTCTACAAGGCAATCCTTGATTTGACCACGTCGGTTCATTTGTGTTAGCAGAGCGGCATCAATCGTTGCCTGCATCGTTGGATTGACGACTTCGACAGCTGCTAAGACTGCGACTTTTGGTAAGCCGTATCCAAGCGCTCGTAAGGCGGAGACACCGTTTTCGATGATCTTCACTTTGTCTTCGAGTGTCGGTTGGATGTGAATCGCTGCATCGGTTAATCCGATTGCTGATTCACGCCCCGGTACTTCGAACAAGGCGACATGCGACAAGACATTCCCTGAACGCAGACCCGTTTCTTTGTTCAAGACAGCTTTCATGAACGTTGCTGTCGGAACAAGACCTTTCATCAAGACGCTCGCATCCCCTTTGCGAACGGCATGAGCGGCACGCTCTGCCGCTTCTTGTGATGTAGAAGTGTGCGTGATCACGAACTGTGACTCTCGTAATGCTCGTTTTTGAATCATCTGCTGAATCCGTGTCGCATCCCCGAACAAATGAAAACGTGCTAAATCGTTCTCAATTGCTAATGCGACAGCATCCATCACTTCTTCGTCATCCGCAGCTGCAATCGCAACGACGGAATCTTCGAGTCGAGCTGCCTGCTCGACCATTTCACTGAATCTCACCGTATTCCCCCCTCACCTGTCATACATAAATAGTAATAGCAATTTTCGTGCCAATTCAAAAGAGACGGTAGGTTAAGCAAGAACGTCTTTAATTTTGCACGCTTTTGCATTTTTTGCAATATATTGCACGCAAAAATTTGCGCTTCACGAATAGATGTTAAATCGTTCCACTTTGTAATAAAGTGCCCGAAGAGAAATTCCGAGTTGTTTCGCCGCTTCTGTTTTGTTGCCATTAAAGGCAGTAAGCGCTTCACGAATCAACCGTTCTTCGACGTGTGACATCTCGTCCGATAAATGCTTGATTTCCTTTTTCTGTCTCGTCGTGACTTTCGTTGTTTGTGGCACGACAAGCTGAAGATGACCTTTTCGCAAGACGGTTTCTGTTTTATCCGTAAAAATCAACGCGCGACCGATGACATTTTCAAGCTCGCGGACATTTCCTTTCCACGGTTGCTTCTTCATTGCTTCAAGTACATCATCTGAGATCCGTCCGACCGATCGTCCATAACTTTGATTCAATTTACGGAGTAAGTGCAAGGTCAATGGTGCGATATCATCCGGTCGCTCACGTAGTGCCGGTATGTGAATCGGTAAACGATTGATCCGGTAGTAGAGATCTTCTCGGAACTCATTCATGATGATCTTTTGCTCTAGATTCGCATTCGTCGCCGCGATAATCCGGACATCGACTGGAATCGCCTTCGTCCCACCGACGCGAACGACTTCATTTTCCTGTAACACCCGTAATAGTTTGGCCTGGACGTCGAGTGGTAGTTCGCCAATCTCATCTAAGAATAGCGAACCCCCGTGTGCTTCTTCGAAATATCCCCGCTTCCCACCACGTCGCGCTCCTGAGAACGCGCCTTCCTCGTACCCGAATAGTTCACTTTCGAGTAACGTCGGTGCGATTGCCGCACAGTTGACGCGGACGAATTGTTCATATTTACGTTCGCTCGCTGCATGGATCGCATGTGCAAACAATTCCTTGCCGGTTCCGGATTCACCGCGAATCAAGACGTTGACGGGCATCGTTGCCGCAAGCTTTGCTTGATCGACGACGAAGCGCATCGCTTCACTCTCAGCGATGATATCGTCAAAAGTATATTTAGCTTCGAGCGTCCGGATTTTTTGGCGCGCTGCCTTCAATTCTTTGGCGAGTGCCTTCATTTCCGAAATATCCCGAATGACCCCAACGGAACCGCGGACTTGTCCATCGACGATGACGGGTGCCGCATTGACGATGATATCACGTTGATCTTGCCCGATCTTCATGCGAACATCCCGCACGTTCTCGCCCGTATTCAAGACTTTCAAATGAACGGATTCCTGCATTCCGATATCGGCACTTGCCGGTTTTCCGACGACGTCTCGCTCCGTGAAACCAGTCATACGCGTATATGCTGGATTGATCAGCATCGTCTGTCCGTCTTGATCGGCGACGGAAATCGCCTCGCTCGTACAATGAATGATTGCTTCGAGCATTTTCTCTTTTTCAGTCAATCGCTCAAGCAACACTCTGACGAATTCACCCGGTAAGACCGCCGCTCCCGGAAAATCATGAATCAATTGCTCAAGTACGCCAGTTTCTCCTGTAGCGTCAATGATGAAATCGACATCAGCTCCTTCAAAAGCTGACCAATTCGTTTCGATCTGAATGTCCGCACGCCGTGCAAGCGCCACCCCAGGCGCCTCCATGTTTGGATCGACGAGACCGATGACCGTTAATAATGGTGAACGTTGAAACGCATGTAGGACTTCTGTTCCCCCTTGACCAGCCCCGACGACGAGTAGATGATGCATATGAATTCCCCCTTTGAAACTGCTTACATTTCTATCGTACTCGGAATAAAATAGGGAAGCAAACCCGATTCGCAGAACGATCAATTTTTTGATACAATACGCTTGGAAAGGAGTGGCGTCCTATGCGTATCATTGGTTTGCTCTCATTATTAATCCCCGGCATCATCGGCGCGATTGGTATTAAGCTCATGCGTGATAGTGTTTTTCTAATTGCGCAAGTGCCGTTTAAATACTTAGGCGATGCGGCTTACGTATATGTACTGCAAGGTCTCGTTGGTTTGGTTCTTGCGATGGGTGGCATTGGATTTGTCGCAGGATATGTCTTTTATCGCGATCGAAAACGTGGAAAAGTCTCCGACCGCTATCAAAAAAAATGAACACAGAAAAAGGTCCCCATCTCTTGAATTCATTTCAAGCGCGGGACCTTTTACTCGTATAAAATTGGTTTCACTTACGGATGAACTCCTCTCATAGTTAGAACTATTCGTGTACTCCAAAACCTTAGGTGTTCCTCTTAATGAAGAGGTAGAAAGAAATCAGATCTGGCTATCGGGCTAACGATAGAATGGTGTTTCAGTTCCATCATCTGACTGTACTCGGGACCTAGGTGGAGCGTAATGTCATCCGCTTGAAGCAGTCAAACATTCGGTTGCTAACAATCACTGCTAGACAACACTCCTTTTCACGAACTGTACTTTTCATTTTAGACGATCCGTTACCTTCCACTTTTCCCTAGCTTCGAAATCATGGAAGCTCCCATTCATTCGAGATTTCCCATCTAGAATGAACAAGATACCTTGGTACGACTTCTACCAAGAGAATGTCGTCCGGCATTCTTGAGCCATTTACAGTTGGCGTTCTGAGATGATGTTCATCAACAGGATTTCCGGAGTCCTTGTCGACTCGACGTTCATCTGACGTCTTGCCAAATCATTTGGTACCTTTATTATAACAAACATTTCAGTTTATGCAATATTTATTTGCAAGCGCTTTTATATATTTTTAACTTTGCGGTATGCTATAAGCAGAACGTAATCGAAAGGAGATCTTTCATGCGAAAAATCATCGTATTCGAACATCTATCGTTAGACGGTGTCGTTCAAGCACCGAGCGGAAAGAATGAGGATGTGAGCAACGACTTCGAACAGGGTGGATGGACTGCTCCATTTCAGCATCCTGAGATCGGTCAGGTCATCCGTGGATGGATGCAAGAGGATTGCGCCCTGTTACTCGGTCGCGCGACTTACGAGCAATGGTCGAGTTACTGGCCACTCCATGCCGATATCTGGCCAGTTGCCGATCGTGCCACGAAGTATGTTTCTACGCGTCATACACCACCTATTCGTTGGCAGCCAACGACATATTTGAATCAACCGACTTCTGAACTAACACGCTTGAAACAACAGGACGGACCACCGCTTCACGTCTGGGGTAGTAGTCAACTCGTTCATACGCTTTATGAAGCTGATCTGATCGATGAACTTCGATTGATCCACTATCCAGTCATCGTTGGTTCTGGTAAACGTCTATTTCCCGACAACGGAATGACGCCTCTTACTTGGAACGTCACGAAACGACACACGTTTGATAACGGCGTATTGATCGCTTGCTATGAACGGGATAGGAACTAAAAACACACCGTCTATCATTCAGACGGTGTGTTTCCTTTAACCAGATTGTTCTTGATTCATATGACTTGAAACATACGAGATGAATTCCGAGTTCTTCGGACTTTTCTCTTGTTCGATTCGACCATTGAAGAGCTCGTGCTGTTGCATCCCTTCGTTCCAAGCGGACTTGATGGCGTGACGCATCGCTCGTTCGACGCGAGATGCCGTCGTTTGGTGTTTCTTCGCGATCGTCGGATAGAGTTCCTTTGTGATCAATCCGAGTAAATCTTCCCGTTCAAGCACCATTAAGACAGCGTCCTTCAAATACGTGAAGCCTTTAATATGCGGAGCAATCCCCACTTCTCGAAGTGTCGTACCGACTTTTAAATCAATCGTTTCGACGATCGGTGCTTGTCCTTGATTCGTCACGAGACGAATTTTTTGAACGAGCTGATCCATGCTGAACGGTTTAAGTAAGAAGTACGATGCTCCGAGGGTGACCGCCTGTTGCGAGACCTCGTCTTTACCGAAGGCACTCAACATGATGACAGCAGGGTTCTTCTTTTTCTTCATCAATTCTTCGAGAACACCAAGCCCATCTAAATGAGGCATGATGATGTCGAGGAGCAATACATCCACTTCGTGTTCTTTCATGCGTTCGAGACAACTCTCGCCATTGTAGGCGACGCAAACGACTTCCATGTCTTCTTGCGCAGAGATATGCTGGCGAATCAGTTCGACCATTTCGCGATTATCATCTGCTATCCCGACTTTAATCAATCCTTACACCCCATTTTTAAGCGATTCTTTCATCGTCTTCGCCTGATCCATCAATTCCTCGGCATGGCGTAACGTCAAATCCGTCATATGTGCACCGGAAATCATCCGTCCAAGTTCGTTTCCTCGGTCTGACTGAGACAAGACATTGACCTGTGTCGTCGTACGATCCGTCTCTTCAATCTTCCGAATATAGAGATGTTGATCAGCCATCGAAGCGACTTGCGGTAAGTGCGTAATACAGAGTACTTGTCCGTCTACTGACAAACGATAGATTTTTTCAGCCATCGCTTGTGCGACACGACCCGATACTCCTGTATCGACTTCATCGAAAATGATCGAAGCGACTCCAACCGAGCGCGAGAAGATTGACTTCAATCCGAGCATGATACGAGATAACTCCCCGCCCGATGCGACTTTTCCGAGCGACTTGAATGGCTCTCCCGCATTCGTCATGATGAAGAACTCTACTTGGTCGATCCCGTTCTTGCGTAGCATCGGTGTCTTCCCGTCTTGAAGAAAACGAATTTCAAACCGTGCTTTCTCCATGTAGAGCTCACGCAATTCTAGATGAATCGCTTCGCTTAATTGAACTGCCGCTTTTCGACGCTGTTGCGAGAGTCGACCACCTATATCAAACAATTCGCCTTCGAGCTGTTCGACTTCGGCTTTTAATCGTTCAATCCGTTCATCTCGATTCGTCATCGTATCAAGTTCAACTCGAATTTTTTCCCCATACGCAATGACTTCCTCGATCGTCGCCCCGTATTTTCGTTTCAGTTGTTGAAAGACGGATAAACGTTGCTCGATCTCATCGAGTCGATTGGAATCGAACTCAAGTGTTTCAAGTTGATCTCGAATCGCATACCCGACTTCTTCGAGTCCATAAAAAGCGCTTGCGATCGCGTCACTCTGCTGCGAAAACTGTTCGTCAATGCTTGATGCTTGTTGTAGTTCACGCATCGCGTCTCCGACAGAGTCGATGCCGCGCATCTCATCATGCAAAGCATCGTATGCTGTCTTTAACGACGCATATAGCTTCTCGAAATTCGCAAGACGATTTCGTTCGACGAGCAACTCGTCTTCCTCATGTGCTCGAAGTTTTGCGCCTTCGATCTCTTCCGTCTGAAACGATAGTAAATCAATCCGTTGAGCGAGTTCTTGCTCACTTTGCGCGAGCGATTGTAGCGCCGTCCGTTTTTCTTCATACGCTTGATAACCGGATTGATAGGCTTGAAGGAGCGGCGCAATCGTCTCTTGCGCGAAGTCATCGAGAATCGCTTGATGATACGTACTGTCCATTAAATGCTGATGTTCATGTTGCCCGTGCATGTCGACGAGGACACGCCCGAACTCCCGTAAGATCGTCAGTGTGACCAGCTTATTGTTGACGCGACAGACACTTTTCCCGGTCGCGAACAGATCACGTCGTAAGATGATCAATCCATCTTCGATATCGATACCATACTCTTCTGCAAGACCATAGACGAGATGGTCGTCTTCAATCAGAAACAATCCTTCTAGTTCCGCCCGATCTTCCCCGTATCGAACGAATTCCGCGGATCCACGTCCACCAATCAATAAACCGATCGCGTCGAGAACGATCGATTTACCGGCACCTGTTTCCCCAGTCAAGACGGTCATTCCTTTTTTAAAGTCGATCTGTAGCTCGTCAATGATCGCAAATTGTTTGATCGATAATTCAGCTAGCATCCTGTCAACTCCTTACAGCATTTCTAAAATTCGTTCGGTCACTTCTTTCGCTTGTTCCTCACTTCGTGCGATCAATAGGATCGTATCGTCCCCACACACCGTGCCAAGCAGTTCGTTCCAGCTCAAATGGTCCAGTAAGACGGCGACTGCGTTCGCATTTCCCGGCAGGACATGCATGACAATCAGATTTTGAGCAGAATCAATCGAGATGAAGCTGTCACCGAGCAGACGCCGCAATTTCCCGAGTGGGTTGAAGCGTTGGTCGGCGGGTAAGCTGTATTTATAACGTCCATCATTCAACGGAACCTTAACGAGATGAAGTTCCTTGATATCTCGTGATACCGTTGCCTGTGTCACCTTATATCCTGCATTCCGTAATTCCTCTACCAATTCATCTTGGGTTTCTACTTCCGACTGGGTGATGATCTCCCGAATCTTAATCAACCGTTGCCCCTTTGTCATTCCTGCACCTCACAGTATTCTTCGATGTTACTATTGTAATCCAATAAATCATTAAAAGTCCACGTTTGCCATTTTATTATACGGTTTTCGTCGCTCCGAACAACAAGGAGGACGGACCCATGAACCGGATCCGCCCTCGTTTTCATCTGTTCGTTTAAAGACTAGCATGTGCTTGCTTGACTGTCTCTGTCGCATGGACAGATGGATCAAGTCCTGGTTGACCAAGGCGCGCATGCAATAAGAACTCGATGTTCCCCTCTCCACCGGTAATCGGCGAATAGTCGAGCTGTTTCACATAGAACCCTTGTTGAATGAAGAATTCAACCATCTCATCGAGGACGCGGACATGAATCCGTTCATCCCGCACGATGCCTTTTTTACCGATATCATCACGCCCCGCTTCGAATTGCGGTTTGACGAGCGCCATGACATCTCCTCCTTCGACGAGGATCGTCTTCAGCGGCGGAAGCATCAACCGTAACGAGATGAATGAGACATCAATCGTCGCAAACTGTGGCGCAACAGGGAACATATCTGGTGTTGCGTGCCGAAAGTTCGTTTTCTCCATCACCGTCACACGATCATCCGAACGAAGCTTCCAGTCCAGCTGATTGGAACCGACATCAAGCGCATACATATGCGCTGCTCCATTTTGTAAGGAGCAATCGGTAAAGCCACCTGTTGACGATCCAATATCGAGACCTGTTTTACCAGCGACATCGAAATCGAATACTTGAAGTGCCTTTTCCATCTTGAAGCCTCCACGACCGACATAAGGCATCAACTGACCTTTAACATGCAGGTCGATGTCCGACTTGACCTTCTCACCAGCCTTCTCTAATCGTTCCGTTCCGCTAAAGACAAGTCCAGCCATGATCGATCGCTTTGCTTTTTCACGCGTTTCAAACAAACCGCGCTCGACGAGAAGAACGTCGAGGCGGATTTTTTTTACATTTTCCATGAATCGTCACACACTCTGTTTCTTTCCTTGATTGACGAAAGCGCGTACTTCTTCTGCGATTTGTCCAGGTAATAATCCGATTTCTTCCAGTAATTCGTTCACACCGCCATGCTCGATATACCAATCTGGAATACCAAAGCGTTTGACGCGTGGAAATGCTTCCTGCTCGTTCGCATGCTCAAGGACAGCTGATCCGAATCCACCTTTTAAGACGGCTTCTTCGAGCGTCACGAGTGGAATGCCTTCTGCGTAAAGGGCATTCAGCATCTTCTCATCAAGCGGTTTGATCGTCCGAGCATTGATGACACGAACCGACAGTTCGTCTGCTAGGAGATCCGCGATTTTGAGCGCATCTTGTACTTGTGGTCCGAATGCAAGGATGGCGACGTCCGTTCCTTCACGTTCGACTTCCCATGTATCAAGCGAAATTTCTTGCAGTGTCTCGTCCATTGGTACACCGATACCTTCTCCACGTGGGAAACGAACGGCGATTGGTCCTTCATATTTGACGGCCGAATAGAGCAAGTGTTGCAGTTCGTTCTCATCCTTCGCCATGACGATCCGAATGTTCGGTACGTGACGCATGAAGGCAATATCGAAGACGCCTTGGTGTGTTTCACCATCTGCGCCAACGAGACCTGACCGGTCAATCGTAAACGTCACATCTAGATTTTGACGCGCCACGTCGTGAACGAGCTGATCGTATGCACGTTGGAAGAAGGTCGAGTAGATCGATACGACAGGTTTCATGCCTTGCGTCGCTTGACCAGCTGCGAACGTCACAGCATGTTGTTCTGCAATCCCGACGTCAAACATCCGCTCTGGGAATTCTTTTTCAAAACAATCGAGTTTTGAACCGACGCTCATCGCTGGCGTAATCAACGTCAGCTTTTCATCATCGCGTGCCATCTTTGTTAAAGTATCCGCTACCGTAAAGGAGTAACTAGGTGCTTTTGATTTCCCTTTGATGACTTCGCCAGACTCCATCTTGTACGGTCCAAGACCATGCCATGTGCCGACACCATCGAACTCTGCCGGACGATAGCCTTTCCCTTTTTTCGTGATGACATGAAGCAGGACAGGACCTTCTTCTTTTTTCACGTAATTGAGCTGTTCGATTAAATCATCAAGATCGTGCCCATCGACTGGACCATAATAGTTGAAGCCGAGCTCTTCAAAGAACATGCCAGGAACAAGTGCGCCTTTAACAGCTTCCTTCAACTTCTCGCTTCCTTTTTCAAGACGTCCGCCAATGACCGGAATCTTTTTGATCAACGTTTCAAGCTCGTCTTGGGCAAAACGCACTTTACGTGATGAACGAATTCGTCCAAGCATTTGATGCATCGCCCCAACGTTTGGTGCAATCGACATCTCGTTATCGTTCAAGATGACGATGACGTTTTGTTGTTCTGCTCCAATATGATTCAATGCTTCGAGTGCCATACCACCTGTCAACGCACCGTCACCAATGATCGCGACTGCACGATCACTCTTACCGCTCAGTTCGTTCGAAACAGCAATCCCCATTGCTGCTGACAAGGACGTCGAGCTGTGTCCTGTCTCCCAGACGTCATGCACACTCTCATTGCGTTTCGGGAACCCACAGAGTCCTTTGTGCTGACGGAGCGTATCAAACTGGCTCGCACGTCCTGTCAAAATCTTATGCACGTATGCTTGGTGCCCGACATCCCAGACGAACTTGTCATTCGGACTGTCGAATTCACGATGCAACGCAAGCGTCAACTCGACGACACCGAGGTTCGGTGCCAAGTGTCCACCTGTCGTCGCTAATTCTTCAATCAAAAAGCGTCGAATATCGCCTGCGAGTACTTCGAGTTCGGAGACCGACATACGCTTTAAAAATGACGGATCCTGTATTTCTGTCAATTTCATACCTTACCGCCTCTTTTCCTTACAATCTTATAGGGTTTGTACCCTACATTGTACTAGAACAATCTATCGAGCGCCATTGTCAGCATAGAAAAAGACGACGCAGATGCGTCGTCCTGCTTAATGGTCGCGCTTGACCACGAAGTCGAGCAGTTCCTTAAGTGTCGTCGCTTCGACTGATAATGCATCAATCGCTTGTTCCGCTGCTTCCACCTGAGCTGTCAGTGCGCGTTTCGCTCCTTCAAGACCCAGTAATTTTGGGTACGTTGCTTTTTCGTTCCCTTCGTCGCTACCGACCGGTTTGCCGATTTTTTCAGCATCGCCTGTTACGTCCAAGATGTCATCTTGGATTTGGAATGCGATTCCGAGATGGCGACCGTATTGCTTCAAGTGCTCAAGATCCGTCGAGCTGACCGAGGCAAGCAAACCACCCGCTTCGACTGCAAAGACGAGGAGTGCTCCTGTTTTCCGACGGTGAATCGACTCAAGCTCCGCTACGTCATTGATGCCGCCACGCTCACCGAGCATATCGTCGAGCTGACCACCGACCATACCCGTAGCGCCCGCTGCTGTTGCCAACCGTTCGACAAGTGCAAGCTTTACTTCCGGCGAAGCTGGTGCCTCAAGAAGACAGCTGAAGGCGTTCGTGAGCAAGGCATCTCCTGCTAAAATTGCTGTTGCTTCATCAAAAGCGATATGATTCGTCGGACGCCCTCGACGCAGATCATCATCGTCCATTGCGGGAAGGTCATCGTGAATCAGTGAGTATGTATGAATCATCTCAAGTGCCGCAGCAGTCGCGTCACCTTTTGAACGATCGATGGAAAAAGCATCGAGTACCGCATAAATCAAGGCTGGGCGAATTCGTTTCCCACCCGCATCGAGTGAATACCGCATCGAATCGCGTAAACGATCCGGTGCGTCGAGTCGCTCCATGAACTCTTCCATTTTATTTTCGACTTGTGTCTTCCACTCATTCAAAGCAATCATTGCGCTCCTCCTTTTTCCCGAAGCGTACCATCTTGCTCCAGGATTTGATCGAGTTTTTTCTCAGCAACGGATAACTTTCCTTGGCAAAGAGCCGTCAGTTTGACGCCTTCTTCATATAGAGCCATCGCTTGTTCAAGAGGAGCTTCGCCCTCTTCGAGTAACGTGACGATTTCTTCTAATCGTTCCAGTGCTTCTTCAAAAGATTGTTCCGTCTCCATTCTTACTCCCCATCCTCTCGTTTAGCACGAATCGTTCCATCATGGAATCGGATATCGAACGAAGACGCTGTCAATGCCTTCGCGGAACGGACGATTTGTCCATCCTGTTCGACATACGTATAACCGCGCATCAGAACATGCGTAGGACTGACGGAGTCGAGTCGCGCGAGCACATGACGCACCTGTTGTTGCTTCGATTGTAAAAGTCGACGAACGATTTCGAGTCGACGTCGTGATTGTTCAATCGTCGCCCGTTGTTGCACGAAGCGATCCCGCATCGGCACACGCATTAAGCGTGTGTCAAGACGCTCCACCTGTTGCTGGTGTTGCGCTACTACTTGCTTGATCTCCTTTTGGAGTGACATCTCTGCCCGGTCCAATTGTTCCTGCTTCAGTCCGAGTAGGACGCGTGGTGATTTCAGACCGTAGCTCGCGGCAAGCCGTGTCACTTGCTCTTGTTTACTTTTGAGGAGTTGTGCATACGTTCGTTCTAAACGTCGCTCTACATCCTGCACACGTCGAGTGAGTGCCTCTGCTTCCGGAGTGACGAGTTCTGCCGCTGCCGTTGGTGTAGCAGCACGAACGTCGGCGACGAAATCACTGATCGTAAAATCCGTTTCGTGACCGACAGCAGAGACGATCGGAATGCGGGATTCAAACACGGCTGTCACGACAGACATCTCATTGAATGCCCACAGCTCCTCAATCGAACCACCACCACGACCAATGATCAACACATCACAGGCAGCATGCTCATTCATCAGCTGAATGGCACGACTGATTTGTGGTGCCGCGTCCGCTCCCTGTACAAGGACCGGGGCGAAGACGATGGCTGCTTGCGGATAGCGGCGCCGGAGTGTCGTTGCGATATCATGAAGCGCTGCTCCTTTTGGCGACGTGATGATTCCGATGCGCTCTGGAAAAGCTGGCAACGATTGTTTGATTGCTGGATCAAACCAACCACGCTCTTCAAGATCCACCTTCAAGCGTGAGAACGCCTCATATAGCGCTCCTACACCATCTTCCGTCATCCGTTCGACATAGAGTTGCATCTCTCCAGAAGAGACGTAAACGGATAAGCGCGCGGTGACGACGACACGCATCCCATCGCGAACGTCTGCTTTGACTCGACTCGCATCCCGGGCAAACATGACGGCTTTCATCCGTGACTGCTCGTCCTTCAACGTAAAATAAAGGTGACCGGAAGAGTGTCGTTTAAAGTTCGACACTTCTCCCACCACCTGGACTTGTTGCAGAAGGGCGTCGCCTTCTAGTTCACGTTTGACATAGTGGACTAAATCGGAAACGTGAAGAGGTTCGCTCATCGCGCAGCCTCGATCGTGTTATGCAGTAGCATCGTGATCGTCATCGGACCAACGCCACCTGGAACAGGTGTGATCATCGATGCAACGTCTTGTACCGTATCAAACTCGACATCACCGACGAGTTTGCCATCGACACGGTTGACACCAACGTCAATGACGACAGCACCCGGTTTCACCATATCCGCCGTAATCAGCTTCGGTACGCCGACTGCGACGATCAAGATATCCGCTTGACGCGTCATCGCACCGAGATCTTTTGTCTTGGAATGACAATAGGAAACGGTAGCCGATTCATTCAAGAACAACATACCGACGGGTTTACCGACGATTTGGCTACGACCGACGACAACGACGTGTTGACCGGCAATCGGTACGTTCATCTCTTTGACGAGATGAAGAATGCCGTTTGGTGTACACGGTAAAAATGTCGGTTCACCAATCATCATTTTCCCGACAGAGACAGGATGAAAACCATCGACGTCCTTTTCAGGAGAAATCGCAAAAATGACTTTACTCTCATCAATATGGTCAGGCAACGGCAATTGAACGAGAATCCCGTGGACACTCGCATCAACGTTCAGACGTTCGATCAAGTGAAGAAGCTCTGATTCCGTTGTTTCTGCCGGAAGTCGGATCAACTCCGAATCCATACCGATTTCCTTCGCCGCCTTTTCTTTACCACGTACATAGGACTGACTAGCAGGATCTTCGCCAATCAGGATGACAGTCAATTGCGGTTGAATCCGCTGTTCTTTCAGACGTGCGACTTCTTCTTTCAGCTTCATACGATATGAATGGGCTACCTGTTTTCCATCGATTACTACTGCCATGATTTGTCCACTCCCCCAAAAAGTTCGATTCACTCTTCTGTCTGTTTGTCTCTATTCGGTTTTACAATTTTATGAATTTTCTTTAACGACGCCTTGTGCGACCTTACCGAGAACACCGTTCACGATTTTTGTCGCTTCTTCGTCAGCGAACGCCTTCGTCAATTCAATCGCTTCGTTGATCGTCACTCGAACCGGAATGTTCGTTTCGAACAATAATTCGTAGACGGCTAAGCGAAGAATCGTCCGCTCGATGTTTCCGAGTCGTTCGAATGACCAGTTGACCAGTGCTTCTCGGATGTGTTGGTCAATCGTTGCTTTGTTCGTTTCGACACCGTTCACCAATTGCTCGACGAATGTGTCATATTCCTTACCTTCTACCGCGAATTCAATGGCCTCTTGTGCAGTCAGATCCGAAAGCTCCATTTGGAACAAAGATTGGACTGCGAGTTCGCGTGCCATGTGTCGTTTCATCATGATTTTGCGTGCTCCTTTTTTTGTCGTTCTCAATCAGTTAGTTTAGCACATTCCTCTTTTAAAAAACATAGAGAACGCCAAAAAAAGACGGGAGTTCGTCGCACAAACTCCCGTCCTGATTCAGTTAACGATCGTACCTTTTAGCTCACGCTCTGCGAATTTCGTCGTGAACGTCCCACGCCGGAATACCGGGTGACTGAGAACACGTTCGTGGAACGGGATCGTCGTTTTGACACCTTCAATCCAAAATTCAGCCAGTGCACGTTCCATCTTCGCACATGCTTCTTCCCGTGTTTCCGCATGGACGATCAATTTCGCGACCATCGAGTCATAGTACGGTGGAATCATGTACCCCGGATAGACTGCGCTATCGATACGTACGCCCATTCCGCCTGGTGTCACGTATTGTGTGACGCGTCCAGCAGACGGACGGAAATCATGATCTGGATCCTCGGCATTGATTCGGCATTCGATCGAATGACCGTGGAACTTGATATCCTTTTGTTTAACGGCAAGCGGATGATCGAGCGCGACTTGCAATTGCGCTTGAACGAGATCGAACCCAGTGATCATCTCCGTTACCGGGTGTTCGACTTGAATGCGTGTGTTCATCTCCATGAAGAAGAACTCTTCCGTCTCTTCGACGAAGATGAATTCGATCGTCCCAGCTCCTGTATATTGAATCGCTTTTGCGGCTTTTACGGCAGCCTCTCCCATCTTCAATCGTGTCGCTTCACTAACCGCAGGTGACGGCGCTTCCTCGATCAGTTTCTGCATCCGGCGCTGGACGGTACAATCCCGTTCACCGAGGTGAATGACATTCCCGTGACGATCGGCGAGGACCTGTACCTCGACATGGCGGAACTCTTCGATGAAGCGTTCTAAATAGACATCCCCGTTTCCGAAAGCTTGTTTTGCTTCACGGCGTGTCTCACTTAGCCCGTTGATCAGCTCTTCTTCCGAACGAGCGACCCGAATCCCTTTACCGCCACCACCTGCTGTTGCTTTGATGATGACCGGATAACCAATTTCTTGCGCCAGTGCGACCGCTTCTTCGTCCGTGACCGTTCCATCTGAACCAGGCACGACGGGCACTCCACACTCGATCATCGTCTTCTTCGCAACGTCCTTGATCCCCATCTGACGGATCGCATCCGACGTCGGACCAACGAACTTGATCCCGCACGCTTCACACATCTCAGCAAAATCAACGTTTTCTGCTAGGAAACCGTAACCCGGGTGGATCATCGTCACTTGACGATTCGTTGCGACCGCGAGGATATTCGTAACGTTTAAGTAAGATGAAGCAGAACTCGCCTCACCGATGCAGTACGCCTCATCGGCTAAACGAACGTGTAAGGCTTCCTTATCCGCTGTCGAGTAGACAGCAACGGTTTGTATTCCAAGTTCCTTTGCCGCTCGAATGATGCGGACGGCGATTTCTCCACGGTTGGCAATCAATAATTTTTCCATGCTGTTCACCCCCGTTTACGGACGGATCCGGAAGAGTGGTTGACCAAATTCAACGAGATCTCCATCGGCGACAAGAATCTCGACGACCGTTCCAGATACTTCCGAGTTTAAGTTATTGAAGAGTTTCATTGCTTCAAGGACACAAACGATCTGACCCACTTCAATCTGATCACCGACTTTGACGTATGCAGGTTTATCTGGATTCGGACGCGAATAGAACGTTCCGACCATCAAGGCATTGATCGTGACCGTATCATCCGTAGTCACCTCTTCCTCGACTGGTGCTGCCGCTTGCTTCACAGGAGCTGGCGCCGCCACTGGAGTAGCAGGTGCTTGGTGCGAGACCGTTACTGTTTCTCCTTGTTTCTTCAACTTCAATTTATACGTATCCGTCTCGAGTGAGAGTTCATTTACACTCGACTGATCGAGCATTTCGAGTACTTGTTTCAACTGATCGATTTTCATCTGTCATTCTTCCCCCATCTATGCTGTATTCACAATTATTATACCAGGTGCTAATGCCTACTCAAATACTTATATTAACTGGTCATACCATTGGATGCAAGTCAAGCTGGATGAAAAAAGACGTCTCTCGACCTGATAAAAGGTGAGAGACGTCTTGTCGTTTCAATATTATCCGTTGTAACGACCTGTGAAATCACCTGTACGTGTATCAACCGTTACTTTTTCGCCTGCTTCGATGAAGAGTGGGACTTGAATGATATGACCTGTCTCCACTGTCGCATTTTTCTTGACGTTCGAAGCTGTATCACCCTTAACGCCAGGCTCTGCTTCAACGATCGTCATGACGACTGTGTTCGGCAATTCAAGACCGAGGATTTCGCCGTTGTAAACCGCGATTTGAACTTCCATGTTTTCAAGCAAGTATGGAAGAGCTGCTTCGACTTGTGCCGTCGTCAATTCCAATTGCTCATACGATTCTGTGTCCATGAAGACGTAAGTCTCGCCCATTGGGTAAAGGTATTGCATCTTGTTACGCTCGATGTGTGCACGCTCGACACGCTCACCACCACGGAATGTCATCTCTTGGATGTTTCCGTTACGGATGTTACGCATTTTCGTCCGAACGAACGCTGCCCCTTTACCTGGTTTAACATGTTGGAATTCAAGTACTTGCCAAATCATACCGTCTGAAGTCTTAATCGTTAATCCTGTTTTTAAATCGTTTACTGATACCATGAATGGTTCCTCCTAAAATGTCCCGTCACTCTGAATTAGAGAGTGATCAGTTCTTTTGGTGAAGACGAAAGAATTTCTCGACCTGTTTCCGTGATCAAAACGTCATCTTCAATCCGGCATCCGCCAACTTGCGGCACGTAGATACCTGGTTCGACCGTAACGATCATGCCCGGTTCAAGTTTCGTCTCAGAGCGGAACGACAAGCCAGGTCCTTCATGTACTTCTAGACCAATACCGTGTCCCGTCGAGTGACCGAAGTACTCACCGTAACCTGCTTCTTTGATGATATCACGTGTCAATGCGTCCGCTTCGATCCCAGTGATGCCTGGTTTTAAGCCGTCGACACCCGCTAGTTGCGCTTGCAAGACCGTATCGTAGATCTTCTGCAACTCGGCATTGATCGGACCGACTGCGACAGTCCGTGTGATATCTGAAACATAACCGTTCAAGAGCGCTCCGAAATCAAGCGTGACGAGTTCACCCGTCGCAATGACCTTCGAGCTGGCAACACCGTGCGGCAAGGCAGAACGATAGCCCGATGCCACGATCGTATCGAAAGAAGAAGACGTCGCTCCATGCTTCCGCATGAAGAATTCTAGTTCATTTGATACTTCAAGTTCCGTTCGTCCTGGTTGAATGTACGTCAAGATGTGTTGGAAGGTCGCGTCTGCGAGCTCCACCGCTTCCTTAATCATCTTAATCTCTGACGAATCCTTAATCAAGCGTAGGTTTTCAATGATTCCTGTCGTCGGAACAAGCTCGATTGCTGAAGCTTGATCGTATGCTTCAAAAGCACCGAGTGTCATCGCATCCTTTTCGACACCAACCGCGCGAACACGCGCTCCTGCCATCAATTCGCCCATCGTCTCTGGAATCGAACGTTCGATTTGGACGATCTCCATTCCTTTAACTTGGTCTGCCGCTTGCTCCGTGTAACGGAAATCCGTCACGAAGTACGCTTGCTCTTCTGTTACGAGACATGCACCACTTGAGCCCGTGAAGCCGGAAATGTAACGAATATTCTCTGCCTTCGTGACGAGTAACCCTGGAAGGTCCCGTTCCTTTAAAGCTGCTTGTAACGCCTCGATCCGTTGTTTCATGATTGATTTCCCCCTTGTTCCGATTGTTGTAAAGCTTGGAGTGCCTCCGTTGCCAGACGATATCCCGTCATGCCAAGTCCAGCGATGACACCTTGGCAGACGGGTGCGATCATCGAATGATGCCGGAAGGATTCACGCGCATGGACATTCGATAGATGAACCTCGATGACGGGTGCTTCGATCGCAGCAATCGCGTCACGTAACGCGATACTCGTATGCGTGTAGGCAGCCGCATTGAAGACGATACCGTCCGCTCCCCGTTCCTCGTGAAGAACATCAATCAATCGTCCTTCATGGTTCGATTGTTCAAACCGAAACTGAATGTTCGGAAAATAAGTGCGAAGGTCGTGTTCTAAGTCGGCTAATGTCGCCGTTCCATATGTATCCGGTTCGCGTGTTCCGAGTAAATTCAAGTTTGGTCCGTTTAATATCAAGACACGCAAAAAAACACCTCCTCGAATTCCTTTTCATTGTATCATAACCCGATTTCCGACTCCTAAAGATTACCTCGTTTTGACGAGTCGAACATAGTTTTTTTGTTGTAAATCAAGTACACTGACGATACACCTAATTTTAATGAAGACGGGATGCGTTCTATTATGAAAACGACTAATCCGCCGGTCGGTGGTCAAGCCATCGTCGAAGGCGTCATGTTCCAAAATGCGACCCACGCGGTCTCAGCGATTCGTCGAAACGATGAGTCGATCGAGACGTTCGCCCAACAAAAACCGGTTCGACCACGAATCGCTAAAGGCAAAAAAATTCCACTTCTACGTGGCTTGTTCGCTTTGATGGAATCCTCAGCGAATGGTGCCAGTCATATGAACTTCGCAAGTGACCGATACGGTGTCAAACCTGGTGAAGAAGAGCCGGAAGAGACGACTGCCAGCCCTTTGACGAAATGGCTCGGCGTAGCTGTCGTCGGAGTCCTATCATTCTTTTTCGGTAAATTACTTTTTACGTTACTACCTGCTTTCCTTGCGTCACTATTCGATGTGTTCCCTGCTTTATCAGGACATGTCATTCAAAATGTCATCGAAGCAACAATCAAATTAACGCTTTTGTTCAGTTACCTCTACGTGATTTCATTGACTCCGCTCGTCAAACGACTCTTTCAATATCACGGTGCAGAGCATAAGGTCATCAACTGCGTCGAATCAGGACGCCCACTCACGGTCGAAAACGTTCGCGTCAGCAGTCGTCTTCATTACCGTTGCGGCTCGAGTTTCTTGATCTTCACCGTCATCGTCGGATTTTTCGTCTATCTGATCGTGCCAACGGATCCGCTTTGGTTGCGTCTCGTCTGCCGGATCGCTTTATTACCGGTCGTCATCGGTCTTTCATTTGAAGTGTTGCAGCTGACGAACAAAGCACAGCACATCAAAGGACTTCGCGTCATTGCCTTGCCTGGCCTATGGTTACAATACTTGACGACGAAAGAACCGGACGATGCACAGATCGAGGTTGCGATTTATGCGTTTGAAGCATTGGAAAAACAGGAACATAACCTACATGAGAATGCACTGGGTTAATCGATAACAGGGGTGATATTATGATCAGACAACGCATTGGTTCTACATTTGCACTCGTCGTGTTACTGTTCGCTTTTGTCGGCTTCGGATATAAACTCGTCAATAATCCAAGTAGTCTGTTTTCACAATTGCTGTTCTTCGGGATTACCGCCGGGATCATCTTCTTGCTCTTTAAGTTCCTGACTCGTAATCGAAGCGTCGGAACGGGCGCAAATGCTCAGTACCGAAAATCCGTCGCTCAATCAAAAAAAATGCATGGCTCTTCGAATTCTGTTCGCCGGACAGACTTTAAGAAAAAACCGGTCAAGTCTTCAAAAGCGCCGGCATCGAATAAAGTCAGACCGTTGCGGGATCGTTCAAAAGCGCCTCATCTGAAAGTCATCGAAGGAAAAAAAGGCAAAAAGAAAAAACGTGCTTTCTAATTTCAGAAGTACATTAAAAAGGAGATTCGTCATGCGACGAACCTCCTTTTTTCGTGTTCAATCCGTTTCGACCCAACCGATATACGGTAGATTGCGATATTCCTCCGCACAATCGATTCCGTACCCAACAACGAAGTAATCCGGAATCTCGAAACCGACATAGTCTGCGTCGAGTTTTACTTCACGACGTGCCGGTTTATCAAGCAATGTACATACTTTGAGAACTCCGGGTTGATGCAATTTCATGTGATCACATAAGAAATGGAGCGTCCGCCCTGTGTCGATGATATCTTCGATGACGACGACATATTTCCCTTGCACATCGAGATCGAGATCTTTCTTCAACTGAACACGCCCGGAAGAGACGGTCTTTGTTCCGTAAGAAGAGCACGCGACTGTATCAATTTGAACGCTTCCTTTGATTTCGCGCATCAAATCGGCAGCAAAGACCATCGATCCTTTTAACACGACGACGAGAACGATTTGACGCCCAGCCGCATCTGCTTCGATCTGTTGTGCTAATTCACGAACTTTTTCTTTCAGTTGTGACTCCGACACTAATTTTTCTTTAATCGTGATTTCCATGACAAGGTGCGAACACCCGCCACCCCCTTCGTCCATTTTCAGGCTCAGTATAGCATATCCAACTTAAAATGCGCACTTTATCATAAAAATGTAATGAATTGTTCGTGTTTAAGAACTTTTTTATTAGTAAGGAAATATAAAAAAACAAGCCTCAATCCTCTGGATGGGCTTGTTGATAGCGATGCAGTTCCTCTTTCAAACCAGGACGTTCCGCAAAGAACTGAATCATTCCGTTAATCTTATCCAATGCTTCGATACTAATATGATGCTCGATTCCTTCGACATCCTTATAGATCAGTTCTTCATCTACACCAACGAGACGAAGAAAATCTTCAAGTAAGGCGTGTCGTTCCACGAGACGCTTTCCGATTTTGCGTCCTTTAGGAGTCAGCATGAGCCCCCGATACTTTTCATAAACGAGGTACGTCTCCCGGTCGAGCTTTTGAACCATCTTCGTTACCGAGGACGGGTGAACTCCTAACGACTCCGCTATATCCGACACGCGGGCATATCCCTTATCTTCGATCAGTTTATAAATTTGTTCCAAATAATCTTCCATACTCGGAGTTGGCACGACATCACCTTCCCATTTCATTCATTAGCGTTTCCAGTTCCACTCATCACTACGGTATTTCTCGGCAAGACGCTCAATCTCCTGCCACTGCTCGCTAGTGAACGTTAACGGAACGAACGACAAATCAAGCGCCTCTTCGAAGCCTTTCGTGAACGCTTCTCGTACCTCGTCAAATGCTACAGCGCGACCTGCTAGCTCATTCAAAGCGACAGCTTTACCTGAAAAACGTGCTTTCATCCGCTCGCGCGTTGACTCATCATCATACAAGAAACAATCAAACAATTCACCTTCATCGACAGAGAGCGGGACCGAGCCGTGCTGCAGGACAACGCCTTGATGGCGGACTTGTGCACTTCCGGCGACTTTCCGTTTTCCGACAGCGAGTTCATAATACGATGCTGCATCAAAACAAACGGCTGATTTCGGCTTCCGTAATTCTTCTTTTTCCTCTTCCGTCAACGGAACGGAAAATTCGACCGGAATGCCGAGGTGATGGTATCCTTTGCGAATCCCTTCCGTCAACATCCGATAACTTTCGATGACCGTGCGTGGTAAACCTTCTGTATCTTCCGGGATGACGACACTGTATGTCAACTCGTCTGCATGCAAGACAGCGCGCCCTCCTGTCATCCGACGCACGATTGGAATCCCGAGCTCTGCGATCCGCTCACGATCGATATCACGGGTTGCCCGTTGAAAATGACCAACACTTAGTCCGCGTGGTTCCCATGAGTAAAAACGAAGCGTTGGTGCGATTTCACCACGCCCGACGAACTGAATCAATGCTTCATCAATTGCCATGTTCATTGCCGGCTCCATCGCCGGCGTCGTCAACACTTGCCACTCTCTGTTCACTTGAGCACCCCCAAAACGTTTCCGTCTTAGTGTATCAAACCCATTCTCGGTCGCGCAATCACGAGTCGATTGCCGAAATCGATTTCGTTGACTATAATGAAACAGAGGTTAAACGAACGAAGGGGTTGGAAGTCGAATATGGAAACTGGAACTATCATTACGATCGTATTATGGGTCGCGCTGATCGCCTACATCGCTTGGCGTTTCATGCCGGTCAAAGGTATCACGAAATTGTCGCAAGAAGAATTCCGTGCGAACTACCGTAAAGCACAAATCGTCGATGTTCGCGAAACACAGGAATTCAAAGGTGGACACATCGTCGGTGCCCGTAACATCCCGGTCAGCCAAATGAAGATGCGCTCGAAGGAATTACGAAAAGACATGCCGATTTACTTGTATTGTCAAGGTAGCATGCGTTCTTCACAGGCTGCAAAAGTCTTGAAAAAAGCAGGCTATACGAATCTGTATCAGTTAAAAGGCGGATTCAAGCAGTGGTCAGGAAAAATCAAACGGAGCTAATGCTTCGTTCATCGCAAAAAGAGGATCTCTCCTTCGTCGGAGAGATCCTCTTTTTTATGAAACAGCTTATGCGTGTACTTCTTGTTTTGGTTCGTAGCGTAAGACCGGTTTTCGAGCAGCAAGTGTCTCGTCCATCCGTTTGACGACCGTCGTGTGTGGTGCGTTCAAGACGACATCCGGTGTCTCTTCGACCTCTTTTGCAATCTGGAGCATCGCATCACAAAAGGCATCGAGTGTTTCTTTCGACTCTGTTTCCGTCGGTTCGATCATGATACACTCCTCGACGTTCAACGGGAAGTAGATCGTTGGTGGATGGTATCCAAAGTCAAGCAGACGTTTAGCGATATCAAGCGTCCGGACACCTAATGCTTTTTGACGTTTACCCGACAAGACGAATTCGTGCTTGCAATAGACGTCGTATGGCGCGTCATACGCACCTTTGAGACGAGCCAACATATAGTTCGCATTCAAGACCGCTTCTTTCGAGACGCGAGCGAGACCTGCCCCACCCATCGTCCGAATATAGCTATAGGCACGAACGTTGATGCCGAAGTTACCGTAGAATGGTTTGACACGACCGATTGCTTCCGGGCGATCGTAGTCGAGGACATAACGATCTTCTTCTTTGCGGACGATTGGTTTCGGTAAATACGGAATCAAATCTTGTTTGACCCCTACTGGACCCGATCCTGGTCCGCCGCCACCGTGCGGTCCTGTGAACGTCTTATGCAAGTTCAAGTGGACGACATCAAAGCCCATGTCCCCTGGACGAGCAATGCCCATGATCGCATTTGAGTTCGCACCATCATAATACAGTTTTCCACCCGCCTCGTGAACCGCTTTTGCGATTTCGACGATATCCGACTCAAACAAACCGAGCGTGTTGGGATTCGTCAACATGAGTGCCGCTGTATCGTCACCGACTTTTTTCTTTAAGTCTGCTAGATCAACGAGACCACGTTCATCCGATAAAACCGTCACGGTATCAAATCCAGCGACTGATGCCGATGCCGGGTTCGTTCCGTGTGCCGAGTCCGGTACGAGGACTTTCGTCCGTTTAAAGTCACCACGTGCGTGGTGGTAGGCTTTAATCAGCATCAAGCCTGTCCATTCACCGTGTGCTCCCGCCGCCGGCTGGAGCGTCACTTCATCCATTCCTGTGATGACCGCGAGTTTTTCTTGCAGATCATACATCAAACCGAGTGCCCCTTGAACACTTTCGACTGGTTGAAGCGGGTGAATGTGTGCAAAGCCAGGGAGGCGCGCCATATCTTCATTGATTTTCGGATTGTATTTCATCGTACATGACCCGAGTGGATAGAATCCAGAATCCACACCATGGTTACGGTTCGAAAGTGCCGTGTAGTGACGCACGAGATCAAGTTCAGATACTTCCGGTAGTGCCACGTCTTCCTTCCGTAACATCGAGGTCGGTAACAATTCTTCTACTGCCACCTCATCGACAGTCGGTAACGGTAAGCTATAGGCGATACGACCCGGTTTAGAAATTTCAAAGATCAATGTTTGCTCATTCATGTGTGAGTCCCCCTAACGCTGTCACGAATTGATCCAACTCTTCATTCGTCCGTAATTCCGTTGCACAAACAAGCATTTCATTCTGACGTGCCGCGTCATAAGCGCCTAACGGCAAACCGCCGATGATCCCGTGATCGAGCAATTGTTGACTCGCACGTGTTGCATCGATCGGTAGCGTAACGACGAATTCATTGAAGCTCGGTCCATCGTCAACGATCGTAAAGCCAGCCTGTTTCAGCTTTTGTTTTAAGGCATGTGCCGTTTGCAAGTTGCGTGTCGCGAGTTCCCGGATACCCCGTTTTCCGAGTGCACTCATCGCGATCGAAGCAGCGAGTGCATTCAACGCTTGGTTCGAACAGATGTTAGATGTCGCCTTGTCACGGCGAATGTGTTGTTCACGTGCTTGTAACGTCAGAACGAAACCGCGTTTCCCATTCTCATCGACGGTCTGCCCAACGAGACGTCCCGGAATCTTACGCATCAACGCTTTTGTCGTCGTGAAATAACCACACGTCGGTCCACCAAAACTTTGTGGAATTCCGAACGGTTGGCAGTCTCCGATCGTTATGTCAGCGCCAAGTTTACCTGGTGCTTCTAAGATACCGAGTGCCAGTGGATTCGCAGAGACGATGAACAGCGCACCACGAGCATGAGTCGCATCGGCCAATGCTTGTAGTTCTTCGACACGACCGTAGAAGTTCGGATACTGCACGATGACACAGGCGACGTCTTCGATGGCATCGAGTTGATCGATCCGTGTGACACCTTGCTCAAGCGCCAACGTCTCGACGTTTAGTCCTGGACCGTTCGCATACGTCCGAACGACATCGTGTGCCTCCGGGTGAACGCCGTCTGAAAGAACGATCGTCTTTTTCTTCGTATGGGCACAAGCAAGCATAGCCGCTTCCGCTAACGCCGTGATACCGTCATACATCGACGAGTTCGCGACATCCATCCCTGTCAATTCACAAATCATCGATTGGAATTCAAAAATCGCTTGTAGTTCACCTTGCGAAATCTCTGGCTGATACGGTGTATAGGCAGTGTAAAACTCTGAGCGCAGTAACATATGATTGACGACAGCAGGTGCATAATGATCATAGATGCCTGCGCCAAGGAACGATGGATATTGTTTCGTATTCATGTTTTGGTCGGCAAGCTTCGATAGCGTCCGAATCAAGTCCGTTTCCGGAAGTGGCACACCGACTTCTTCCAATGTACCGTTATCACGGACGGATGCCGGGATATCAGCGAGTAAATCTTCGATCGATGCTGCACCGATCGTCTGTAACATCGCTTGCTCATCTTCTGCTGTCATTGGTAAATAACGAAAATCCATAGAAATATCCCCCTTATTTCGTGCGACGATAAAACGGTGTCGCTGTTCGTTTCGCTGCTAAACGTTTTCCGCGTACTTCCACTTCAAATTGTTCTTGTTCCGCTATTTCTGCAGGAACGAGTGCCCAAGCAATCGCTTTTCCGACTGTCGGCGGCAACGTACCTGTCGTCACCACACCAACGACTTCCCCGTCATGCCAAACCGGTGCATCTTGACGCGCAATCCCTTTATCGAGTAATTCAAGACCGATCAAGCGCCGCGGTGCTCCTTGTTCTTTCTGTTGCAACAAGACTTCCGAACCGACGAACGGTTTGACTTGAGGTTTGACCGCAAATCCCATTCCAGCTTCGATTGGTGAAATCGTTGCTGATAATTCATGTCCATAAAGAGGAAGACATGCCTCAAACCGTAATGTGTCACGTGCCCCGAGCCCGCATGGTACGACACCTTGCTCAAGCAGTGCTTGCCAGACAGCAGGTGCGTCACCAGCTGCCATGTAGAGTTCGAACCCATCTTCCCCTGTGTACCCACTGCGCGAGACGATCATTTCCACTCCTGCAACCGTCCCCTGTTGGAACTTGAAAAATCCGATCTCTGATAAGACAAGTGGTGTCATGCCGGAAAGGATGGCTTCCGCACGTGGTCCTTGGACCGCAATTTGACCATATTGTTCCGATTGATTCTCAAGCGTAACGTCCCCTGTTAGATAGTGACGTAAATGTTGTTCGTCTTTTTCAATGTTCGAAGCATTGACGACGAGAAGATAGTCCGTTTCTGCCAAACGATAGACGAGTAAATCATCCACTGTCCCACCGTCTTCTTGGCATAAGACGTTATATTGCGCTTGCCCCACCGCAATCTTTGAAATATCGTTCGATAATGTAGCTTGTAAAAACGTCAGAGCATCCGGTCCGCTGACGAACAGTTCTCCCATGTGCGAGACATCGAACATGCCGACGTTCTCCCTTACTGCAACGTGTTCTTCTTTAATCGAGGAAAACAAAACTGGCATTTCAAATCCCGCAAAATCCACCATCTTACCGGTTTGCGAAACCGTTTCGAATAACGGTGTTCTTTTCAATGTCGTTTGACTCATACAAATCCCCCTATTTACGAACGTTTTCACTCTCTCTTCTCTTTAATGTTCCATTTTCAAATCCATCTTACCAATTAAAATCATAATTATCTAGTATTATTCGGAAAAAGGAACATACGAAAAAGAGAGAAAGGACCCTGTCCCTTCTCTCCTATTGTTTCATATTCTTCCCATGAAAGCCATTTCAAAATTGTTTGATTCCGGCAGTTCGTTTGATTTCTTCCTGGAGTCGACGACCTTCCGTCACCAATTGGCTCGCTCCTTGCTTCACACGATTTCCTTCTTCAGTGATTCGATTGATATTCCCTTTGATTTGATCGATTCGCTGCGTCGTATGATCAATGTTCGTCTGCAAGGTTTGCTGACGAATCGTAAAGCGCTCCATCAGTTGTTTTAACTGCCGAATATCCTGAGACAGCTTCTTTTTGTAAAGACTGAATCCAAACAACACGAGTCCTATGATAGCCAATAAAATAATACCTAACGTAATCCAAATCATGACTTCTCCTCCAATACAGTTTCAATCGCACGCGTTAATTCTTCGATTGATGCCGTTCCTTCAAGTCGGACAGTAGCTACTCCAGCATATAAGGAATAGCGACGTTCAAACAATCGTCTCACTTGTTCCCGTTCTGTCACGAGTGGACGATTCGGATCAGCGGCGATCCGTTCCCAAATCAAATCAAAGGGTGTATCGATCCAGACGACTGTTCCGGACTCCTGCATGTACAGTCGGTTCTCTTCTCGTTCGATGATCCCGCCACCTGTGACGACCACTTCGGCTTTGCTACTCTTCAACAATTCGCTTTCATGTGTACGAAACCCTGCTTCGCCATGCTCAGCGAAAAAAGCGGTAATCGTTTGTCCATGTTCCTGTTCGAACCGTTCATCCAGTTCGTCGACCTCGTATTGTGAACCCAATCGATGTCCGACGGCTGTTTTACCAGTTCCCATAAACCCAATCAAATAAACCTTACTCATGTGTGACGACCGCCTCGATTCTTTGACCATTCTCTAATCTCGCTTCCATTTTAAAGCCTTTATCGGTCGCTGTACAGCTGACTTGTCCGATTGGGTAGCGGAGGGTCTCGTCCTTCGTACAATCTGCTTTCGCCGCTCGGATGAGAGACTCGAGTTGAAGGGCTTCTTGCTCTAACTGATGATGCCGCATCTCTTCGTCAATTTGCTGACAAGAAATCAAGAGCACGACTCCCATTCCTAGAAGTAACAGTAACGTTTGAATCAAGATGAATCCTTCCTGACGCATCGGAAGGAACGTCTGCTGTCGTTCAACTGAATCGAGAGAATCTCGGCATCCCCTGTCACGGTATAGTGTTTGACGTCGCGGGCGTATGTCAGTTCACCTCCCTGTTCTTTCTTGAGACGCAGTTGATCTTGCACACGGACGAGACGCCACTTTTCAGCCGTCTCTCCCGGATTGACGTCCATTCCACGAATCTCGTCTCCGACGCGCTCACACATCGTACTACGCCACATCAGTCGTTCCACGGTATGAAAGAACAATTTTTCATTCATTCGGTTGACTTCCGGCGGACGAACGAGAGGGGTCAATGTCAAGATTGCCAGCAGAAGAAGTGGGCTCAGCCATAGGACGAATGAGAGTTCGAGAAGGGTCATTCCGGATTCCGCTCGCAAGACACATCGTTTCATTGCACCACTCTCCTTGTTTCAGGACATAGGACGCTGTTCGGTTTTCAACTTGATCCGTCGCCATCTGCTCAAGCTGTTCCGTCTCTTGTTCCCATTTCATTTGTTTCGTCCGTAAATCGAGATAAGGATCAATCGCTAACATCATAAAGATACCGATTGCAACGATCGAGAGCATCACTTCAAGCAAAGAGAAGCCCGCTTGGCGTTCGTTCTGCATCCTTCTCACCTCACTTTACGGATTGCCATTTGATAGTTCCCAAGTAAGAATTTGATTTCATATTCGGCTGTTGCCGAACGGCAAGACCAAGTCGCTGCATAAATCGAGTGATAGCTTTTAAAATAGATGATGCGATTCGAGGGTGGAACGGTACACGTATGACCATTTTGGAATGTCCGTTGCCATAACAACCGGTCATCCGCAAGGACAAGGTATCCTGCACCGTCTCCTCGAAATCGAAACTGCATCAATGATTGATCTTGCTTTGAGTACTGCATCAGTCGAAGTGTCTGAATATCTTGTTCCATCAGACGAACCTCTTGTTCAAGCGGAATCCAGTCCGGTCGTTTTTCAAACAGTGCCGGTAATAAAAAAACAAGTAAACAAGCAATGATTGTCAGCACCGCCGTCATCTCAAATAAGGTAAATCCACGTTCACTTCGTAAGTTCGCCAGTCTTCGGATCATACGTATACGTCTCCTGATCACAGACGAGAGCATTCGGTTTATCAGCTGTTCCGCGATTGATCGTCTGAAGCGATTCTGGGTACTTCTTCTCTTTGGCATAGTAAAGGTTTACTTCTGACCGAATGACTCGAATGTTCGCCTCACAACTCACACCTTTCGCCTGGTCCTTTCCACTTGTCATCGTTGGAATCAAAACGAGCAGTAATAACGAAATGATCAATAAGACGGCTGCCATCTCAAGTAAGGTGAATCCATCCTGTCGCTTTAAGAATTGTTTCATCGTATCGTCTCCTCTGTTTAGAATGGAAGCTGCTGTATCGCTAGCTGTATCGGATAATACAAGATGAGAAACAACGTTCCCGTCATGATCGTCAATCCACCGTACAAAATCGGCTCTATCCATAACAACTTTTTCTCTAGTTCCTCTTCCATCGACTCATGCAAAAGTGTCGCTTGTTCAAGCAATAACGGTCCAAGATCGCCACTTTCCCGCGCCAAATGGACGATTCCAATCGTCTCGGCTTCGATGATCTCATCTTCGCCAAGCGCTTCTGCAAGTGGTTCCCCTGCCTGTTGTTTAGCATGTAGACGAGCATAGAGATGCCCTTTTTTATTCGCTTGTCCTTGCTCTAGATGGCGAAAGGTCTCTTCGAGCGAGAAGCCAGCATCGATGAACGATCCTACTTCGATCGTGAATAAATAGCTGTAGTAGAGGCGAATCAAACGCTGTAGCGGTTTCAGTCGTAAAATACGGTTTAACGGAAAGAAGCGAAAAAAGAGGTACCCGGAGGTCAACAAAATAACGGGAATACTTGCGAGCAGATATTTCGCAGAGGGGTGAAGAAGGAGATGCAGAAATGAGGGGAGAGTCTTCGGGTCCGACATCTCGAGGAGAAACGGAAATACGTAGAGGGCGTAAAAGAAGAACAGAAGGAATAGACTGGTCGCTAGAACAAGCGGATACCGAATCATCTTCCAAAACTTCGATCGCATTTCTGTTTCGAGGTCGAGCAGTTTCACGATTTGGCGAAGAACGAGCAATGGTCGCTCTGTCCTTTCTCCAACGAAAAGAAGTCGTTTTAAGGTATTCGTTAACGCAAGCGGTTCAAGCGATGCTGCAAAGGAGTCTCCTTTCTCAAGACGTTGTTCCATTTCTCCGACTACTTCCGCGAACGGCTGACGCTCGAATCGTTTTAAAATGAGTAACGTCTCTTTCGCGGAAATGCCTTTTGATAACAAACGGTGATATCGTTTTAAGAACCGACTTTGATCGCGGCTTGTAAGTTTCTGACGGTACAGCGGACATCCTCTCCTTTTCGCTCGAGATGAATGATGCGTTGACAGACAGCTAGTTCTGACTCTTCGATCCCTAAACTACGCAATCGCAATCGCGCCTCATCAATACTTCCAGCGTGTAACGTAAATAACACGACGTGACCACTAAGTGCGGCATTCATCGTCAAACGTGCTGCCTCTCTCGTCCGCACCTCACCAAAAGCAATCCAATCCGGATCCGCTCGCAATATTTCCTCAAAACATCGCGTAGCAGTGAAGCCTGCCTTTTCATTTAGTTCCAGTTGTAAGACGTTTGGTACCGTACATTCCACCGGATCTTCAATCGAGATGATTCGCTTTTCTTCCATTGCACTCATCAAGGAATATAACATCGTCGTCTTTCCTGCACCTGTCGATCCAGAAATGACGATACACCCGTGTCGTTGTTCAGCTAACCAAGCGAAGTCCAATTGATTGTGTAACGTTCGTAAAGCTGTTTCTTGAGAGACCGTTGATCGATAAAATCGCCACGACATCGCATCCCCTTGTCGACTCGGCAACAACGAGACACGCATGCCCTTTTTCCCGTGCGGATACAAACCACTTTGCGGAATCCGCTCATTCTGTTCCTTTAAGTTCGCCTCATAGCGGACATGACTGACAAGTGTCCGGTAACGTGTCAGTTCCACCTCTTCTTGTTCACACAAACCATCACCCGTTCGACAAACTATTCGGACGCAAGCTTCATTCGGTACGAAATGAACATCTGTTGCACCAAGTGATTCGAATCGTTCCATGAGTTGTGTCGTCCATTCCTTCATTTCTCTTCACCTCCCTACCGCAAACAATACACAAAAAAAAGAAGCCGACCAAACCGGCTTCTTTACGATACGTGTGCGATTGTCCGATGTTTACGCTTCGCCAATGTCTCAAGACCTGGTTTATCGTATCCGATAACAAGTTGTTTTCCATCAGTGATGATTGGGCGGCGTAATAATTTCGGATTGTCACTCATGAGGCGTAATAACTCACTGAGTTTCATGTCTTCAATATCAATGCCGAGATCCTTGAAGGCTTGACTGCGTGTTGCGAGCAAACTTTCAATCCCATCCGTCGATAATTTCAACAGTTCCATGAGTTCATCAACTGTTGGAGCATTTCTGAACAGATGACGTTCCTCTACATCAACATGTTCCTCTTTTAACCATGATTTCGTTTTACGACATGATGTACAGCTTGGGTATGTGAAAAAGACTAACTCATTCGTCATTTTTGCTCCTCCTCTCAAAATGTGGGGTTTCATTACAGTTACTATAGCACGTCAATTTGACTTTGTACACCTTTTGTACAACTATTGTACAACTTTTTTTGAAACTTCATCTTTTGTTCACAGTTATTCCTTAACAATCACTAGAACAGGATGGACGGATGATTGTTTGCTTGGTAAAATAAGTACGTATATTGACTATCTGTCGGATTTAGGGGGTTATAGGAATGGGGAGAATGTACCGCGTACTCGGTTTCTGGACTGGTATCATCGCAGTCATGGCATTTATCGGCGCATTGGGTGGCGATGCAAGCTCAAGTGAGCATACGGATTCATTTTTAGTCATGGGCTTCGTCTTCTTAGCACAAACTGTCTTTTTTGCAGCGCTCGGTTACTTGCGCTTAACTGAAAAAACGTATGTCTATATCTTTGGAGCTTACTTAACTGTATTTTTCATCGTCTTTACGTACTGGTCGAACTTCCAGATGTAATGAAAAAAACTCGTCATCCTTTTGGATGGCGAGTTTTTTTAGTCAGAGGAATGGATTCGATTTCATTTCTTGACGAATCGTCGTACTCGGACCATGCCCTGGATAAACCGTCGTATCTGCCGGTAGTTCCGCGATGAGTCGATCCAGTGAACGCATCAATACGTCTTGATCCCCACCGTGTAGATCCGTTCGTCCGACGCCTTGCTGGAACAGGAGATCTCCACCGAACGCGATCCGTTCTCCTTTAAAGTAGAACGTCACACTTCCTGGTGAGTGTCCTGGCGTCTCAAGTACATGCATCGAAAAGCTACCGATCGTCAATCGTCCTGGTTGCAACAAATGATCCGCTGGTTTCATCCGCATCGGTGGCATTCCGAATTTTGCTGAACCATTCCATTCTGGATTACCGAGCCATCCTGCTTCTTCCGGATGCACGTAGACAGGGGCTTCCGTGAAGCGTCGTAACATATCCACACCACCAATGTGGTCAAAATGCGCATGCGTCAACAAAATCGCTTTTAACGTTGCTCCCCGACTTTCAATCTCATCGAAAAACCGCATATCTTCTGTACCCGGATCAATGACGAGACATTCCTTATCTTTAAATAACAAATAACCATTCTCAGATGCCATACCGGAAGTGATCATTACGATTTCCATTCTATAAAACCCCTTTACAATAGACTCTTCTCCTACTATACACGAAATTGTCGAAAGTTCCTGCAACGCCCTCTCGACTTTATCCCGCCAGTCGGATAAACTAAAAAGTGAGATTTAAGTGAAATCTTCGTGAAATTCATAACGTGATTGTTTAAGGGGGAGTACGTCATGCATTTGGATCAACCAATCGGTTGGCTTTTCTTCTTCGTCGCACTCGTCGGCGTTTGGGCCGTCGTTCGTTCACTTAAGAAACGCCAAATGTTTCCACTCGTATTCGCAGGTCTGACTGTCGTCTTATTCGGCTGGTTCGGGATTGCGACATTGATTTACGGCGGTATTCCATCGTAATCAAGATACGTTAAAAAGAGAGATGCCTCGCGCATCTCTCTTTTTATTTGTCTTTCTACAAAAAAACGAATCCACTCGAAAGTAGATTCGTTTTCTTCATCTTATTTTGAAGTTTGAAGGAAACGGAGCAAGTCACCATAGATGACTTTATCCGAAAGTCCTAACTCCTTCTCGGATTGTTTCGTAGATTGTTTACACATCTCCGCTAACTCTCCATCTTTTACTTCTTCACCCGTCTGACGATCATAACATGTTTCCTGCGTATAGACCGTTTTGTCTGTTATGACGGAACCATCGCGGAACAGCGCATAATCCTTGTGCTGTTTCGAGAAGAGATCAGTACCGAACAATACTTCATTCTTGAAGTCTTGTCCTAACAGATGAAGCAATGTCGGTTTAATATCGATTTGGCTCGCGACGTCTTCATGTTTAACACCTTTCGTTTGACCCGGTAAATGGATCACGAATGGTACACGTTGCAATTGCGCGACATCATACGGTGTCAACTCATCTTTGTTCATGAGCTCTGCCATCGCAGCATTGTGGTTCGTCGAGATACCATAGTGGTCACCATAGACCATGAAGATCGTATCATCCCACGTACCATCTTTTTTCAGACCCTCGATGAATTTACCGAGTGCCATATCTTGATACGCTAGTGCCTGAACGTAGTGGTTCAGCGTCGTAGAACTTGTCTCAAGCGGTGGTACAAGTTCATCTTCTGGTTTTGGCATCTCAAATGGATAGTGGTTCGTCAATGTGATGAACTTCGAATAGAACGGACGTGGTAAATCTTTCAACATCGGCAATGACTGTTCAAAGAATTTATCATCGAGCAAGCCCCACTCCGTCAAATCTGCTGGATCACCTAGGTCATAATCCGTCTCTGAGAAGAAACGATCGACGCCAAAGCTATTGTAGACGATGTCTCGGTTCCAGAACGATTTGTTGTTTGCATGGAAAACAGCTGAATAATAGCCGTCTTCTTTCAGCATTTCAGGAGTTGCCCGGAATTCATTTTCTCCGTTCGTAAAGAATGCTGCACCGCGTCCAAGTGGATAGATCGAGTTTTCGAGAATGAACTCAGCATCTGCCGTTTTCCCTTGTCCTGTGTTGTGATAGAAGTTATCCCATGAATGCGATTCCTTGATCAACTTATTCAGGTTCGGTGTAATCTCTTGTCCGTTTGGTGCCTTTAATCCAACTGCAAAGGATTGTGCCGACTCAAAGGAAACGACGATGACGTTCTTTCCTTTGTACTTTCCGAACATAGCTGGGTTCGGTTCAGCATGTTTTGAATCAATGAAGCTTTGAACTTCCGACAGTTCAGAACTGTCCGCGAGTGCTTTTTGCGCAGATGTCTTCGACTGAATGAGTGCGTCATACATATGGAAGTTAAATGTTCCGATGTTTTTAACGAGCAGTTCTCGGTCAAAGGCACGTGTGAGTAATTCTGGACGTTCTGTCTCAGCGAGTGTCAAGTTTCCAAGGAAAACGACAACTGCTGCAACGAATGCGAGAATCGCGCGTCCACGTGACGCAACGTTTTTTGACATGTCCATTTTCCGTAAGAAGAACGGTAAGATGATCAAGTCACCGACGATCAATAAATCGGACCAATTCAAGAGTGACCCGAGCGATGCAGAAACGGTCTCTGCATTCGATGTTTGGAACAATACCGGCAACGTCAGATAGTCATTAAAGAAGCGGAAGAAAATGATGTCCGCATATAAAATGAGTGTCGCGACGAACAATGTACCGTAGATGAACCATTTTTGAACATTTCCCCGGAAGAAGAAGCTGAACCCGAACATGAAGAGCGCTGAACTAATTGGGTTAATTAGTAGAATGAATGCTTGCGCAGAGTTTGTTACGGGAACGTTAAAGAAAAGTGTATACGCTAAATACGTTTTTAACCAAATCAATAAGGTCGCAATCCAAAAGAGCTTGTGCTCTTTATAGGTGCTGCGAACGCCTTGACCCATCTTTAGGCGCATTCGCGACCAGATGTTTGCGTCTTGCTGCATAAAAACCTGCCTCCTAATTTACATGTGCTTTCTGCTTTCAGTTCACACAACTTACATCATAATTTACATATACCCATATCACGTGAAAATTTTACGCTTAGTTTTACAAAAATGCAACTGGAATCCGGAAGATACTTAACAATCACATAATTACTGTACGTTTGTAAACAAAAAAAAGATTCGCCGAAGCGAACCTTCTACTGAAATTGAATATTATCATTTTTTGAGAAACATCTGCTTCGCAAGCCATGCACAGCCGATGACTCCGGCATCGTTTCCAAGTTCGGCAATCTTGAACGTCGTCGATCCGAAAACACGTGGTAAAGCGAAGCGTTCGAACTGTTTACGCAGTGGTGCAAGCAATGTCTCTCCTGCTTTTGACACACCACCACCGATGACGATGATTTCCGGGTTAATACTGTTCGCTAAGTTGGAGATGGCAAGACCGAGGTGGAACGTCACTTCTTCTACGACTTCCGTTGCGATCCGGTCTCCTTTCTCATACGCTTCGAATACGTCTTTCGCCGTCACTGCCTTGATGTCGTTGAGTAACGTTTCCTTCTCTTTACGCTTCTCAAGACCAAGACGGGCGATCCCTGTTGCTGACGCAATCGTCTCAAGACATCCTTTGCGACCACATCCACATAGAACGCCACCTTCAGGCAACATCGTGATATGACCGATTTCTCCAGCCATTCCGACTGTACCATGCACGATTTGTCCGTTCGTGATCAGACCACCACCGACGCCCGTACCGAGTGTGACAGCAAGGAGTTCTGTTGCCCCACTACCGGCACCTTTCCACATCTCACCGATTGCCGCTGCGTTCGCATCATTTTCAAGCACAGCCGGTAAACCCGTCAAACGTTCGAATTCACCGATCAGTTCAAAGTTATTCCAACCGATATTGACTGCTTTCTCAACGACACCTGTATTAAAATCAATGAATCCCGGCGCACCGATGCCCGCTCCGACGAAATCTTCTGGTCGTTTATTGCTCTCTTGACACTTCTCAAAGAAAGATTTTGCAATATCTCCAGGAATTTGTACGCCATCATTCAAAACGACCGTCTCGATTTCCCACTTTTCTACGATGATCCCTTGCAAATCCAAAATTGCCATCTTGACTGTCGTTCCGCCGATATCAATGCCGAGTAACCATTTCATTGCTTCGTCTCCCCTATACTCATATAATGTCTGCTTCATCATTTTACCGGACATAACCCGTTTGCGCAAAGGGTTGCACAATCTTAAATGTTATCGGATTGTGAACGCTTTAATTCATGTCGTAAGATTAGTTTCGCTGAATCGTACTGACGTTGTTCCAAAACGCCCGCTTCTTGTAATTCATCGAGTTCAAGCATCATCATCGCGATATCGGACGCTCGATCCCCAAGATAGATGAATGTCCCGTATGTCTTGAGTAACTGCTGTACGTCATACAGTGTCTTCATCGACCATCGGCTCCTTTACATAGGCATGTAGCAAATCATATGTCGCTTGTAACGACGTCTCATGCGTACGTTCGTACGAATGACTCGATTCGATTCCCGGACCGAACAATCCGTGCCGGACGTCGTGGCCCGCACTTACTGCTGCCGAGGCATCCGAGCTATAGAACGGATAGATATCAACTTTATATGGAATGCTATTACGTTGTGCTAAGCGTGTTAACTGGTGGCGCAAAGCTAAGTCATACGGACCAGAACCATCTTTGGCACAAATGGAGACTGTGAATTCATCGGAGTGTTGCCCCTCTCCTAGTGCTCCCATGTCGACCGCGATGTATTCTGCGACTTCTTCCGTGAATCCAGCATTTCCACCGAATCCGACTTCTTCATAATTTGAAATCAGGATCTGGACCGTGTGTGGTAGTTCGATTGTTTTCCATTCCTTGATCAATTCAAGCAACAAAGCAACAGATGCTTTATCATCGAGATGGCGCGACTTCACGAATCCTGTTTCCGTATAGAGGAATCGCGGATCAAACGTTACGATGTCTCCTACTTCAATCCCCGCGACGCGCGTCTCTTCTGCTGTCGTCGAACGGATATCGAGCCGTACTTCGATATTATCAGCGGATCGTTCCGTTTTGTTCGTCTCGCGCGACGTATGAACACTCGAATGGTGGAACACGATCGTACCTGAAATCGTTTGACCGTCCATCTTGTGAATGAGACAGTTCTCACCTTCGATCGCTGTCCAAGCATATCCCCCCAGTTGTGATAAACGAAGTCGTCCTGTTGGTAAAATTTCTTTCACCATCGCTCCTAGTGTGTCGACGTGTGCCGTCAGTAACCGCGTGCGCGTTGAAGCACCAGGTAGTGTCGCTAAAATCGCTCCTTTTTCAAGCTTTCGATACGTGATCCCTTCTGCTACCAATCGCTTTTCTACATATGTAATAGCTTCTTTTGTCGAACCTGTTGGACTCGGAATCGAGACAAGCTCTTCAATCGTACGTATGACTTCTTTCATGTTCATTCGCTCCCTTTCAATCGGACGACGACGTGACATCCGCTTTGTTCTCATGATAACAAATATTCATTCTTTGCCGATACTGATATCCTACGGATACCATGCGAAAAAGCTGTAGCGCTTTTTTGCTACAGCTTCTTTCCACACCATCTCAATAACTTAGACGTACTTCTTCATCCAAATATCATCACGATATGTGCCATCTTCTAATTTTACGGAATCTGGATCTTCGGCATATACTTCAAAACCGAGCGACTCATAAAGATTTTGTGCGGCTTCGTTCCCTGATAAAACGGCAAGAATGACTTGCTCGACGTCCGGTAACTTCTTCGCTTCCTCGATTAAGGCTTCCATTAGAGCACGACCAGTACCCCCACGATATTCAGGTGATACGTATACTCCGGAAATCATCGCTTTATGCGATTCACGTGACAATTCATATGGTTTGACCTGACCAAACCCAAACAATGTATCACCGTCGAACATACCAAGCCAAACCTCATCGGAGTCGGGTTCTCCCTCAAGTCCTTCTTGTACTTCGCGGAGCGGGGTTTGCTGTTCATCATCAAACGAATGACCGAATGCATCTGGATGATTTTTTAATCCCTCAAGGCGTAGATTCCAGTATTGTTCTGCATCCTCTTTAGTTAGTTTTCGAAAAGTATACATGACTGTCGGTTCTCTCCTTTTTGGGTATCATGACGTACAAAAAATGACGTAAAAACGCTTCTATCTCTTACTTAACCCTTTTCTAGTAAAATAAAACCTAGATTTTTCTCTTTTTACTACCGGACGAATAGATGTAATTATTAACGTGTTTGTTCTCCACATCAAAAAACTCAAGTGTGGACAATATGAAGCAGGTCCAACACTTGAGTTTTTTGCTACTTTATTTCGTAACACCTTCATCATGATTCGTACGATTATCCTTGTAAGACGGGTTCAAGCGTCTGACGCAATACATCAGCAGAATGATGGAATTTCTTCAACTCTTCATCCGTCAATGAGACTTCAATGATTTCACGCACACCTTGACGATTGATGATGGCAGGAACTCCAATATGGATACCGGAAATGCCATACTGACCATCGACATGCGCACCGACCGTTAATAGACAGTTCTCATTTCCGAGGATGGCACGAACGATACGAACGAGCCCAAGCCCAATCGCATAATAGGTTGCCCCTTTGCGCTCGATAATATGATAAGCAGCATCTCGGACGTTGATGTAGATTTGATCAAGATCTGCTTGAGAATAACGATCGTCTTCAGCAAGTAGTTCATCAATCGTTTTTCCATAAATACGGCTGTTACTCCAGGCAGCGAATTCCGTATCACCATGTTCGCCAAGAATATAGGCATGGGCATTTCGGGAATCAATGTGAAAGTATTCTCCGAGCATTTGACGCAGGCGCGCTGTATCAAGCACCGTTCCTGATCCAAATACGCGGGATTTCGGAAGACCAGAATATTTCCAGGCAAGATGCGCCATGATATCAACCGGATTAGAAGCCACGACGATGATACCATCAAAACCGGAATCCATGATTTGACGAATCATTTCTTTCATGATCAACGCATTCTTTGCAACGAGATCGAGTCTTGTCTCACCTGGTTTTTGTGGAGCGCCTGCCGTGATGACGACGACTTCCGCTTCGCGGCAGTCCGCGTAGTCTCCAGCCCATATTCGCATCGGTGAAGAGCTAAATGGTGTTCCGTGGTTTAAGTCCATTGCCTCGCCCTCTGCTTTGGCTTTGTTGACATCAATGATGACAAGTTCTTCACAAAGTCCAGCTGTTGACATCTGATAGGCAAAGCTTGAACCGACTGCACCAGCTCCAATGAGGGCTACTCGTGTCACTTTCGCATGTAATTCCATATCGTTATGTCCACCCTTCCATTCGTCCTAAGAGTTTGTTAACTATCTCACAAGTAAATTGTAACACCTTTCACATTCTTTGCATCATGTGAAATTAATCACATTTGTCCATTTTGTGTCATTAATATCCTAACATAAGGAATTACATACTCACATACTTTCCAGTTACCAAAATCGAACGATGATAAACCCGATTCCGCTTGCCAAACCACTCGTTAAGACATTGACAGCGTCATTCCCTAAAAATCGAATGCCTGAAACGTAAGCCGTCGGTTGACCATGGTGCTCTCGCTTTTCCGTGTATTCCCCACAAACCGTACATCGGTAAACGCGTTGCCCTACCGCTCCAAATAGTGTATCCAGTAGGCTCCCGAGTACACCGATACTTGTTACGAGTAAGACGTGTCTTAAAGAAAGAGAAAATATCCAATGCGCTGCTACAGCGATGAACGCAGCTCCTGCGATCGTACCGATCGTTCCAATCAGCGACATCGCTCCACTCGTTCCTGCTGGTACCCGTCGTAACGTTTTGAGAGACCACGGATCACGTCTTGAGAGCGGTCCGATTTCAGATGCCCACGTATCAGCATTCGATGCTGCGATGACGAATAGAAATAACAAGAGATACGCAAAATCCATCGTCATGGCATACGCTAAGGCAGCAACGAACGCTACCCCTCCATTCGCAAGGACTTGCCATCCGTCACGCGCGCCGTCTTTCTCAACGATGGAGTCGACCGATTGTTTTCTAGATCGTCCGACCTTCGATAACAGACTCGAGCTACCAAAGAAGAGTAAGAGTACTACTAATCCTTGCCAACCGAATCCGAAAGAGACACCACTACCGACGAGCAGGGTCATGATAGCACCACTTGTCGTCAATAAACGAAAAGATCGTCCGGTCCAAGCAAGCAATAGACAAAACAAAATGGTCGCGCTCAACATCGGATGACCTCTAATTCAGTGACGATCAAGTCAACGGGGATATCAAAGGCTTCCACTTCGAAATCTGGAAGAAGTTGTTCAGAAAAGGCAATCGATACTTTACATCCTGTATATGGCACGAGTGCACGATCGTAATAGCCTCCTCCCCATCCTAAACGATAGCCGTCCCGACGATAGGCGCGACCTGGAACGAGGCAAAGCTCTGCTTGATCAAGTGAGGCGCGACGTGCTGAAGCGATCGGTTCAGCAATCCCCATCTGATTTGCTTGCAGTTGATCTTCTGGTCCATGTTCATAAAAGACCATCTCGTCTCCGACTACTTTTGGTATCAAGACCGTCTTGCCCTCTTGCCACGCTTGTTCAATCAGCATTCTTGTATCACATTCATTTCGAAAAGCTAACGTGATTGCGACACAGGTCGCTTGTTGCCATTCAGGTAGTAACAAGACATGTTCGTGAATCAATCGTTCCTTTTCCGCACGGTTCTCCATCATATCGAGTCGTTCTTTGATCAGACGGCGTACTTCTTGTTTATTCATAGTTGTCTTCCTTTCCACAAAAAAAGCCATCACACGAAGTGACGGCTTCCATCTCAATTATTTCACTTCACGGTGAAGTGTGTGCTTACGGAGACGTGGGTTGTATTTCTTCAACTCAAGACGCTCTGGGTTGTTACGCTTGTTCTTTTTAGTGATATAAGTACGGTCACCAGTTTCAGTGCAAGCTAATGTGATTTTAACGCGCATGGGATTCCCTCCTATCTAGCTCTCGATGTATCAAGTGATTTTGCTTTACATAAGGTTAAGCATACTCAAGTATCGTACCAAGAAAGGAAAGGAATTGCAACTGTTCATCCGTTCTTTTTCGGATTCGTCACGTGTTGATATGGTTTTTCAAGGTTCTCTTCAAAACGCAGTGGCTTCTTTTCGACGTGATACTCTTGCTCCACCCCGTGACGTGACTCTTCTCGTTCTAGATAAACAACCGCTGATTGGCGCAACGCATCTCCTTCAAGTCGTTTTAAGGCAACGACCAGACCACCTGAACGATCAGGAGAACGCTCACTTTCGACATCGTAGACGTTACTGACGAGTGGCAACTCTTTGATCTTCGCGATAGCTTGGGCAGCTGATGCGGTCTCCATGTTGAAGTTGTGGATGACTGCGAAATCAACGATCTTACTCAAAGCTTGCGCTTGGCGTAAGAAGGCTAAATTTAGTGCCGCCAGTTGGTTATAGGTCTGAACGAGCGGTAGACCTGTCACTTGCACTCCGTAAACGTGAACACCTTCTTCAAATCGATACGCTTCCGGATGTTCCGTGACGACATAGACGTTCTCACCAGCAGCAGCGAGCCGTCGAGCGAGCTCCGAAGCTGGTCGGTCTGACGCATCATATTGTCGGACGAACAATAAGATGGCGTCTGTATTCCAAGATTTCTCACGCTTCACTGCCACGTAGTAATCATGTGCCGTCAAGAAGACATCCGGTTCAATATCTGAATCTTGAAGAAAAGGATATTCGCGATATCGAGCATCCAACCATTCCACCGTCAGCTCCTCAGCATCCAGTCGACGCTCGGTTTCTTCAAAACGTAAGATATGCTCCCGGAAACGATTCGCAGCATACTGCGCTGTCGTCTGTCCATCAAGGATGAACGGCCAGTCGCTCGAGACAGCGAGGAGGTATTCTCGAATGAGTTGACGCTTCGCTTTGACAGTCAACGCATCTTGATGACGATTTCGAGCTACGATTCCTGCTAGTCTCTTCTCAAGCTGATGGAGATGACGAATCATCCAGTCATTCCGTTCATTGATCCAGACTTCCGCGTAGCCTTTTCGTCCCCACGTTCCCATCGCGACGTGCGCCGTGTCGATGTCTTGGAAGTGACGTTCGAGGAAGATCGCCGGTGAAATCGACTCAATTCCTTGATCTTCTAAACGTTCCATCGCTTTACCGAGGAAGTCGGGACCTTCAAACCACCAGTGACCGAACAATTCGGCATCAAATGGTGCTGTGACAAGGAACGGTGGGAAGTCTTGTCCTTGATGCGCATCTAAATGTTCACCAAGTGCTTGTGCGAAGTCTGCTGCGTGCTCACTTGTCCGTTGCCATGCCCAATCACGAACGTAATAGTCTTTTTGATCCGTTTCTCCTGTTACACGATGCAATTTCAATCCTGTATCATAACGTAAGCCTTCCGGGTGCATGAACTCAGCGATTTGATCCCACTCTCGATCGTACGCAAGGTCACGATAAAACTCGCGGTAATCCGGATGACCCGGGTATCCGATGACAGAGCTCCAAATCTTCCCGGAAATGATTTGATCACGCGGGAACAGTGCCACACCGTGCGGCGAATAGACAGGTGCTCCGATTCCGTGTTTCGGTGACGGATCCGCGTTTAAGATTGAATGTTCGTCAACGAAAGTATAACGAATGCCCTCTTCATACAAAATACGATCAAGTCCTGGCGTATACGCACACTCTGGCATCCAAAGACCAGATGGACGGAATCCGTAATGACGTTCGAAACAGTTCAATCCCGTCTGAATTTCAGAACGTGCCGCTTGTTCAGACAACATGTGCGGACTGAATCCGTGCGTCGCCGTACACGTAATCAAATCGAGATAACCTTGCTCCTTGTAATGACGGAATGCGCGGTTCAAATCTTTTTCCCAGTGAAGGAACGTATTCAATAAATCTTGATAGCGGTCTTGATAGAATAGAAGCGCATCTCGTTCCTTTTGAGCAAGCTCTCGCTCTAGTTCCTGGCGAATCAAACGTAACGTATCCTCGATATGCTCGATATACCGCTCTTGAATCAATGGGTCGGCAAGCATCTCGATGACGGGTGGTGAAATGCTGACCGTCCAGCCGAGCGGACGTGACAAGCGATCGACCTCCCACAATAATGGGATGTAGGTTTCTGAAATCGCTTCATACATCCACCGTTCTTCTAGACGATGCGCCTCTTCATGACGGATATATGGTAAATGTGCATGTAAGACGAGTGAAAAATATCCTTTTCGCATAGCTTCTCTTCCTTTCCCTCTCTCTAATTCCATTATCGGACGCGATCGAAATAGGAGTAAGGACGTAATACTTCGACCCATTCCGGTTGTTCGACCTCTCCGTATTGCCAATGATGCACGACTTCCGCGAACCGTCCGTCCGTAACTGGCTCGTCACGTGGCGTTTCGACTGGTTTTGAACGCAGTACTGGAACAAAGTCCCCGTCGATCGTTTGAATGCCCCATTCAATGATGTATGTAGTATTCGGGGCGACTGGTCGAACGAACCAAGCATTCGTCATTTCTGGTAGCTCGAATTGATACGTCCGATTTGCCTGTCCTTGTTCATATTCAACAAGCGTGACATCAATAATGCGTAATTCTTTACGGAACGAATCAAACGTCGTGTGATAGTGCGTCTCTAGCAACTGTTTCGACAGTTCAGACAATTCCCAGTAGACGTATAACGCTGTCGGTGACTGAACGATGGCGTGGAGGATGTCATCCTCGTAATGTGTCGCCATTCCAAACGCGTCACGTTCTAGCGAAGGTACCACTTGCACAGACGGTACGACGTCTAATACAGGTGCAGTCGACTTTTTTGTCTGCTTGACCGTTTTTGATTCTACTTTCGGCGCTACTAAAGGTTGTTCTGTTAACGATTTACGATATTTAGTCCACGCATATTTGATTTTTCCTTCAGTCGTATCCAATTGAGCTGCGATTTGTTTTGTTGTCAGCCCTTGTTCTTTCAATTTAATGATTTGCTCAAGCATTCCCAATCACCTCTCTGTCATTATTCACTTCTTTCCTATTCTACAAACGTGTTTCGAATCCCTTTACAAAAAAAGTAGGCAGAGGAAATTCCTCCTGCCTACTTGATTCATCCGTTTAAATCATAATGTTTTCCTTTTTCGAGATAGATCAGATGCTCCCCGACGTTCGTCAAGTGATCACCCATCCGCTCGATGTAGCGGCAAATGTTCGTGAATTGCATAACTTCATCGACGACAATCGGCTGAAGTGACATGTGACGCATGTACTGGCGAAGTGCCTTATATGTCGTCTCATCAATGACGTTATCGAGATCAGACAAGGCTTTTGCTTTCTCGACATCTCCGTCACGATAGGCGACGATCGCAGTTTCCGTCATATCCAGTAATGTCTCGAATGCTTCTTTCAACAAAGAGATATCGATGACATACGGGAATGTTTCGACACGAAGAACCGCTTTTGAGATATTCCCCGCATAATCTGCAATCCGTTCGAGATCCGACGAAATTTTCATCGCGGTGATGATTCGTCGTAAATCCGTCGCAACGGGTTGTTGCTTCGCGATTAAGAGAATCGCATCATCGTTGATTTCAAGTTCAAGATCATCGAGTTCATTATCGTTTTCGATGACACTACGCGCGATGTCTTGATCATATTTTTCGAGTGCTTCTGCCGTTGTTGCGATCTGTTGCATCGTCTTGCGAGCCAGTAAAAAGACCTTTTGATCGAGTATTGCAAGATTTTCTCCAAAAATCGTACGGTTCGCTGCCATTCGTCTCGTCTCCCCTTCTTATCCGAATCGTCCTGAAATGTAATCTTCCGTCCGTTTGTCACTCGGATTTCCAAAGATCCGGTCTGTTTGATCGAACTCGACGACTTCACCATTCAAGAAGAACGCTGTTTTGTCCGAAACACGTGCAGCCTGTTGCATGTTGTGTGTCACGATGATGATCGAGTAGTCTGATTTCAATTCTTGGACGAGTTCTTCTACTTTTAATGTAGAAATCGGGTCAAGTGCCGATGTCGGCTCATCCATCAAGATGACATCTGGCTCGATTGCAAGGCAACGCGCGATACAAAGACGTTGTTGCTGACCACCAGAAAGACCGTAGGCATTTTCGTTCAAACGATCTTTGACTTCATCCCAGATTGCCGCACGGCGTAAACTGCGTTCGACGATCTCGTCGAGGATCTTTTTGTTTTTAACACCGTGGACACGAGGACCATAAGCGATGTTGTCATAGATTGATTTTGGGAATGGGTTCGGTTGTTGGAAGACCATTCCGACCGATGTCCGTAATTCTTCGACACCGTATTCTTTATCAAAGATATTACGTCCGTGATACTCGATTGCACCATTCGTCCGTACGATCGGAACGAGTTCGACCATTCGATTCAATGTTTTGATGAATGTCGATTTCCCGCAGCCAGACGGTCCAATGATTGCCGTGACTTCATTTTTCTTAATGTCGAGATTGACATCTTTCAGCGCATGATCGTCACCGTACCATAAGTTTAAGTCTTTGACGTTATAGACGCTCTCACGTGCTGCTACTGGTTGGTTCATACGCTCTGTCCCTTCTGTAACGACTGATTTCGTATTCAGCTTCGTATCCATCATCTGTCTTCCTCCTTAAAAGAAATCCCTTCTATCTATCTCGTTCGATTAATAACGTTTTGAGAAACGGTTCCGGATCCAGATCGCAAGTGAGTTCATCGTCAAGAGAATGACCATTAAGACGATGATTCCCGCAGCTGCAAGTCCTTGGAAATCTGCTTGCGGACGACTTGTCCAGTTGTAGATTTGAATCGGCAATGCTGTGAATTCTGAGAAAATACTTTCTGGCGCACGAGCAATGAAAATCGCAGCTCCGACCATGATGAGTGGTGCTGTCTCACCAATTGCTCGAGATACAGCCAAGATGATCCCAGTAATGACACCTGGTAGTGATGCCGGAAGAACGACTTTAAACGTCGTTTGCCATTTTGACGCACCGAGTGCAAGTGATGCATGACGCATTGCTTGTGGAACGGCACGGATCGCCTCTTGAGACGAGACGATGACGACCGGAAGACTCATCAACGCGAGTGTCAAGGCTCCTGCAATCAATGTCGAGCCGAAGCCCATGTTACGTACGAAGAACGTCAAACCAAGTAAACCGAAGACGATCGATGGTACACCTGCAAGGTTTGAGATGTTGACTTCGATGAATGAAGTCATCCGACTCTTCTTCGCATACTCTTCTAGGTAAATCGCTGCCCCGACACCAATGATGAAAATCATCGGGATGATGAGGAGCATCAAGAAGATGGAGCCCATTAACGCCGGATAAATCCCAGCCCGTTCCGAACGGCGTGATGGTGCATTTTGTAGAAACTCAAGTGATAACCATGACGCACCGTCACGGATGACGCCGAACAGGAGAATACCTAAGACGACGAGACCGAAGAACAGTCCAGCAAGGAAAATGACTTTTGTGACGTTGTTGACGATGAGTCGCTGGCTAATGGATTTCTTCACCGCGACCGGATCAATGAATTTTTTTGAGACAGGTTGCTTTTCTGGTAAGGCCATCTTAGTACTCCTCTCTGAAGCGACGTGTGATCCAGTTCGCAAGTAAGTTCATCACTAATGTGAAGACGAACAAGAGTGTACCAACCGCATAGATACTGTAATATTCGACAGTTCCAAATCCAGCATCACCTAAGGCAACCTGAACGATATACGCTGTCATCGTTTGGACTGGCTCGAGTGGATCGATCGCAGCTGTCGGATTCGAACCACCAGCGATCGTTACGATCATCGTCTCACCGATTGCACGTGACATACCGAGTACGATCGACGCAATGATACCTGATAAGGCAGCTGGAACGACGACTTTCAAAGCGACTTCAAGACGTGTCGAACCGAGTGCAAGTGCACCATCACGAATTTTTTTCGGAACAGAGCTCATCGCATCCTCAGAAATCGAAGCAATCATTGGAATGATCATGATCCCGACGACAATTCCCGGACTGAGCGCATTGTAAATTTGAATACCTGGAATCAATTTTACGAGTACTGGTGTGACGAACGTCAACGCGAAGAATCCGAAGACGATCGTTGGAACACCTGCTAAGACTTCAAGAATTGGTTTTAAGATACGGCGTGCGCGGTCTGACGCGTACTCACTTAAATAAATCGCTGATGTGAGACCGATCGGCACGGCAACTAGCATCGCAATCACGGTAATCTCAAGCGTCCCGACGACAAGCGGCCAAATTCCATACTCTGGTTGTGAGTTGAGTGGATACCAGCTCGTACTGCCGAAGAATTCCTTGAACGGAACGACTTCGAAGAAGTGCTCTGTTTCAATGACTAACGTGAGAATGATGCCGATGGTCGTAACGACCGAGACGAACGCACAAAGGAATAACACGATCGGCATGACGCGTTCCATGACGTTTTTCATACTATATTTTTGCTGTCGGTTCTGTTGAATCAGCTCGCGAACCGATTTATTTTGTGTTGAACTCATCCTTCTTCACTCCCTACTCCTTCTTGACATGAGAACGGGACCCAACCGGTACAGACTTCCCCGGTTGGGCCATCCTCATGACTCGATGATTTATTTCATTGCGTCTTCAATTGCTTTTGCGTTTTCATCGTAACGATCTTGCGGCATTTTGATATATCCGACTTCTTCAGCAAGATCACCAGCGTTTTCGTTCGTGAACTGAACGAAGTCAGCGACTTGTTTTTTGTCTTTCATCGATTTGTTATTGATGTACGTGTAGATTTCACGTGATAGTGGATAAGAGAGATCTTTGATCGTTTCTGGTGTTGGATCGACTGCGTCTTTTCCTTCAGCAGAAAGTGGTACTTCCTTCAACTTATCTTTATTCTCAGCGTAGTACGCATAACCGAAGTATCCGATTGCGCCTTTCGTTCCTTCAACACCCTTGACGAGAACGTTATCGTCTTCTGATAATTGAACATCTTTACGCATGTCTTTTTTCTCAAGTACTTCCTCAGAGAAGAAATCGAATGTTCCTGAATCTTTCCCTGGGCTGAAGAATTTCAATGGTTCAGCCGGGTAAGAAGAATCGACATCTTTCCAAGTCTTGATGTTCGGGTCGAGCCAGATTTTCTCGAGTTGCTCCATTGTGAGTTCTTTTACCCATGTATTTTCTTTGCTGACAGCGACAGTCAAACCGTCATATGCGAGTGCCATTTTTGTGAATTCAATGTTGTTCTTTTTCGCTTCAGCTGCTTCTTCTTCTTTAATTTCACGCGATGCGTTTGAAAGATCTGTTTCCCCAACGACGAAGCGTTTGAATCCGCCACCTGTACCAGAGACACCGACTGTGACATCTACGTCAGGTTGTTCCATCGAATATTCTTCACCGACAGCTTCCATGATCGGGAAGACTGTAGAAGAACCGTCGATTGCGATTTTTCCTTTTAAATCAGATGAACTAGCAGAACCGCCTTTATCGTTACCACATGCTGCCCCCACTACTGCGATTGATGCTACCGTTGTGATGAGTGCTGTTTTTTTCATCCAAGACATGATTAATTTTCCTCCTCGAAAGTATGTCGCTGACGATGTCACGACTTTTTATCCGTTTTCCTTACAAGACTTATACTACGGATGAACTATTAAAACGAAATGAATCCAACGTAAAAGAATTGTAAAGGCGTGTTTTTTAGTGTTTACAATTCGAAATCCATTAGAAAAAAAGGTCAATACAAACAAAAAAACGAGAGTGATTGCTCACTCTCGCTTTATTTCTAGTTAATTTGGCTTAGTTTGCCATGGTACGTCCTTCACATTGAAATACGCTTTGACAAGATCGTGACCGATTTTTGAGTTGACGGTTTCTTGTTCCATATAAGGAAGGAACACGGCCCATGCCATCTCTGGATTGTCATACGGTGCCCAGCCGACAAGGTTCGAGTTCAATGAACGAACCGGTTGACCACTTCCGTCACGTAAGGCGATTCCATCATCACCATAGACACTGACCTGCGCTGTACCTGTTTTCGCAGCTGCATCAATACCGGTTTGGGCAATGATTTTTGCTGTACCACGCTCTCCTTTAACGACACGATGCAATCCTTCGCGGACATGATCAATGTTATCTTGACTGACCTCAATCCGATTCAGGTAATTCGTCTTGAAGCTATAATCCACTTGTTTCGTTCCTTTTTCAATCGAATTCGACGCGAGAACTTCTTTTAAGAAGTGCGGTTGAACACGATAGCCACCATTGGCAAGTGTTGAAATATACTGTGCAACTTGTAGCGGTGTAAAGGCATCGTACTGTCCGATGACTCGGTCCATGAGTAGCGTGACACGGTCCGGTGTCCCTTGAACACCTTTTGCTTCGTACGGTAAATCGACACCGGTCGTCACTCCGAGCCCGAACTGACTGTAGTAATTCTGCATGATCGCAGCCGCTGCATCTACACTTGCTCCAGCGATCCCATTACTTGGATATTTCGCCATCCGCATCGCAATATTGAACATGTAAACGTTTGATGAACGCTCAAGTGCCGTCAAATCCGTGATTGCTCCCATGTTGACGTACGATGCTTTTTTCGTACCACCAATCGTGATCGGAGCATCATTGATGACTTCGTTTTGACGGATAACACCTTCCTCAAGTCCCATCGCAACCGTTGCACCTTTGATCGTCGAACCGATTTGAAGCGACGTCAAGACGTTATTGATTGCGACATCTGAGAACTTGCCGGTTGCTGGATCCAACTTTTGACCAGACATCGCAAGAATCTCACCTGTCTGTGGATTCATGACGACGGCGTAACCTTCTTTTAGATAACGACTACCCATGCCACGCCCCATTTTAATGGCTTGTTGCATGATTTTGTCGACTTGTTTGTTGTACTCTGCATCAACAGTTAAAACGAGATCTTTACCAGACTCGCCTTCCTCGCGTTTTGGATCACCGACCGGCTCTCCGTTAAACGTCTCATACACATCGTACGCGGGTTTCCCACGCAGTAGATCTTCATACTGTTGTTCAAGGAATGATGTTCCGACACGGTCATTCAAGCTGTAACCTTTTGCTTTGAACTCTGCTTGTTGTTCTGCTGGAATCTTCGAGTACTTCCCAAAGATATTCCGAAGTGTTCCTTCATATGGATAAGAACGCTCGTAAAACGGTTCCACCGATACACCTTTTAAATCTTCTAGATTTTCATCGATGATCGCCATCTCTTTTGCAGATGCACCGAGTTTGACGAGCTGCGGATCAAGTGCATAACCAACTTCCATGTTATGTTTGATCGCGATGACTTCCATTGTCTGATCATCATAATCGATATCCTCTTTTGTGATGGCATCTAAACGAATTTTATCTTGCTCCGGAATCGAGAGCTTACTTTGTGCTTCTGTTGAAGGATACTTCTTTTTTACTGCCTCTTGGTATCGACGATCCGATTCTTTTGTATTCGTCGCCACCCAAAAATCCTTGATGTCCCGTTCCGTGACTTTCCAATCTTTTTTCGGTAGATCAATGATTGCCGCAAGACGCTGTGCAATCTCAATGCGTTCATCGACTTTCGTCGTTTGTGCGCGACGGTAGACGATGGAGTATTTAGAAATCGTATCAACCAAAAGACGACCATCCCGGTCATAAATCTTTCCGCGTGGCACTTCATATTTTGATGCGATCATTTCTGTTTTTTGAACTTCCCGCGAAATTTTCTCACCATTGACGATTTGCACGACTCCTAAACGGAAAATCAAAATCGCAAACAATAAAAAAACGACGAAGAACATTAAATTCAGACGAAGCGGCAGATGATTACGCCGTCTTCCTCGTACGGTGATTCGTTTAGCCATGGCGTACTCCCCTATCGTTCAAAAGTCATCTTGTTTCATTATATAGAAGGAAACTTTCCATAACAACCTATCCCATCATTTTCCGCATTAAAAAAAGCGTATCGTTCACAATTGAACGATACGCTCGTTTTCACATTACTTCGCGTCAGCGTAAAGCTTCGCTACGTGATCCCAATCAACGACGTTGAAGAACGCATTGATGTAATCAGGACGGCGGTTTTGGTAGTTGAGATAGTATGCATGTTCCCAAACATCAAGACCGAGGATTGGTGTTTTGCCTTCCATGACTGGTGTATCTTGGTTTGGTGTCGAAACGACTGCCAATTTCCCACCATCAACGATTAACCAAGCCCAACCTGAACCAAAACGAGTTGTTGCTGCTTTCGCGAATGCATCTTTGAATGCATCGAATGATCCGAATGCTTCGTCGATTGCTGCCGCGAGTTCCCCTGTTGGAGCAGCACCATCGTTCTTCTTCAACAGTTTCCAGAAGAATGAGTGGTTCCAGTGACCGCCACCGTTGTTACGGACTGCAGTTTGAATGTTTGCTGGGAGAGCATCCAAGTTTTGAAGAAGTTCTTCAAGTGACTTTCCTTCATGTTCTGTACCCTCAAGCGCCGCATTCACGTTCGTGACATACGTGTTGTGGTGTTTCGTGTGGTGAATCTCCATCGTACGAGCATCGATATGTGGCTCAAGCGCATCATAAGCGTAGCCGAGTTCTGGTAATTCAAATTTTGACATGTTCATGTCCCCCTTTGTACTATTTTCGAAAACTTCAATACCCTTTAAGACTAGCAAAAGAACCTGTGTTGACGCAAGTCAAGACCCTCGGATTTACTCGACTTCTCGTGGAGCAAAAACTGATACACCACCACCTGGAACTGGGAAGACACCAAATCCTTCATCGTCGATCACAACAGGGTGATCTTGATGGTTCGTATAGTCAAACCATTCTTGACCTGCACGTTCTTCACCGACAAACATCCGTTTTTCACACATATCGGCATTCGACAATAAGACCGCACAGCCGGAGTTCTCAATTTCCTCAACTCCACGACGAACCCAACCGACACAATGTGGATCATCGAGATAATCTTCTTGTTCACCATACGCTTTGTGATACCGTGCATAGAGTAAGGCATCAATCATTTCTTTTTTTCCTTCTACCGGATGTGGTCCTTGCACACCATAATAGTCACCGTAGAAGACACATGGATAACCATCTTTACGAAGTAAAATCGCCGCGTAAGCATGTTGTTTAAACCAGTCATCCACCCACGACTCCAGTGATTCGCCCGGTTGTGAATCGTGATTATCGACGAACGTGACGGCATTCGTCGGGTGTGATTCGACAAGGGTATCCGCAAACAACGTCGTCATATCAAAGTCTTGCCCCTGCTTCGAAGCTTCATGGAACTTGTAATGAAGCGGAACATCGAATAAATCGATCGTATAGTCGACGCTATCGAGGAAATGACGACAATCATCGAGATCTGATTTCCAGAACTCACCGACCATATAGAAGTCACCTTCACTTTTTTCAATCATTGATTTTGCGAATTCATGAACGAATTCATAGTTGATATGTTTGATGGCATCGAGTCGGAAACCTTGGCAATCAATTGTTTCTTGGAACCAATGTCCCCAGCGGATCATTTCTTCTCGGACTTCAGGGTGATTATAATCGATGTTCGCGAACATCAAATAGTCATAGTTTCCGAATTCATCATCAACTTGATCATTCCAATCTTTATTTTTACCGGAAATTTTAAAGACACCCGTCTTTTCTTCACGAGCATCAAAATCCGTTCCATTGAAAAATTCATGTGTCCAGATGAAATCTGAATATTTTCCGTTACGTCCCGGGAACGTAAACTTCGTCCAAGCTTCGATTTCAAACTCTTCTGAAATTTCTTTCGAACGATCTTCCGGATGGACTTCGACGACATTGATTGTCTCGAGTTCATCGGCTGCTGCTTTATGGTTCATGACGACATCCGCGTAAACAGCGATATCGTTCTCACGAGCAACCTGGATCGCTTCGACGAGTTCATCTTTCGTACCGTATTTCGTACGGACCGTTCCTTTTTGATCAAATTCGCCTAAATCATAGACGTCATAGATGCCATATCCTGTATCTTCATCCGATTGACCTTTTGACGCCGGTGGAATCCACACGGACGTGATGCCGGCAGCACGTAATTCAGGCGCCCGCTCTTTCAAGCGTTGCCAGTGCTTCCCATCATTCTCTACATGCCACTCAAAAAACTGCATCATCGTATGGTTACGTTCCATCTCTCTTCGCTCTCCCTTAGTTACTATAGTATGAATATTATTACAATATCTTTACTATTCCCCGGGGGAACAAAAATAAACGCTCCTCGTTTTTCAACGAGAAGCGTTCTACTGAATGGACCCTGCAGGGCTCGAACCTGCGACCGGACGGTTATGAGCCGTCTGCTCTGACCAGCTGAGCTAAGGGTCCTTAAGTAATAGTAGCGGCGGAGGGAGTCGAACCCACGACCTCACGGGTATGAACCGTACGCTCTAGCCAGCTGAGCTACACCGCCATGATGTATGTTTCTTACTCTTACTAGATTACGAGATGTAGCGAAACTTGTCAATATGCTATTTCAAAAAAATAAACAGCTGATTTCATTTTTTGAAATCAGCTGTCATAGATAAATCGTATTTCACTTAGTTCGTTAAAGCCGTCCGCTGTTCAAGGACGAGATCCGTGATGTTGACAGCGTGATCGCCAATTCGTTCGAGGTTCGACAAGAGATCGACGAAGATCATCCCTGCTTGTCCCGTACATTCGCCAGCGTTAACACGAAGGACGTGATGCTTACGGAATGACCGTTCGAGTGCATCGAGTTTACCTTCGAGTTCCAGAACCTTGCGAGCTCGTGTGACATCATCCTCTTCGACAGCGCGAACGGCACAATCGACGATTTCTTGTGCCAAAGCGTACATGTCATCAAGCTCTTGCTTCGCTGATGATGTGAACTGAATCCGGTTGACGATTTGGAAGTCAACCAATTCGACGATGTTTTCGACGTGGTCACCAATCCGTTCAAAATCGTTGACGGCATGCATCAGTAACGAGTGCTCATTTGATTCACGCTCTGATAAATCATGTGCCGCTACTTTAACGAGATAACTCGTGACTTCTGTATTTAAATGGTTGATCGCATATTCAATCTGTTGTGATTCCGATACATCTTTCTTATCATGCGATTGTGTGTAACGCTGTGCTTTTGCAAGTGCGTCTTTCGAGAATTCACCCATACGCAATACTTCGAGCTTTGCTTGGTTTAATGCGAGTGCTGAAGATTGGTTCAAGATATTTTGATCCAGATGACGCGGTTTTGAATCAATCGTCGTATCCGTACCCGGTACGATTTTTTGTACAAGCCATGCGATTTGCGCAATGAACCAACACTGAATCAACGTATTGACGACGTTGAATGTTCCATGTGCAAAGGCGATTTGCATTTTTGGACCTAAATCAAGCGCGCCTGTGATCCAAGTAATGAAGCTTGAGAAGATTGGTAATGCAATCAGGAACAATACTGTTCCGATGATATTGAAGATGACGTGTGCTGCTGCTGTTCGTTTAGCTGCAATCGACGCACCAAGTGCTGCGAGTACTGCTGTGATTGTCGTTCCGATGTTATCACCGAACAAGACGGGAAGTGCTGCTTTGATATCGATCATGCCACCAGCGTATAGCTCTTGTAAGATACCGATCGTTGCTGACGACGACTGAACAAGAACGGTAAAGATCGTTCCGACGAATACACCAAGCAATGGGTTATCCGACATCGATACCGTCAACTCACGGAACCAGACACTTGACTCAAGTGGAGCCATTCCGTCGCCCATCAATGTCAAACCATAGAACAATGCACCGAAGCCAAAGAAAATCTGTCCGATGTATTGAACCCGTTCTTTATTGAAGAAGAAGATCAAGAAAGCACCAATGGCGATTGCTGGAAGCGCAGCTTCCTTGACGTTAAAGCCGATGATGAAGGCCGTAATCGTTGTTCCGATGTTAGCCCCCATGACGACTCCAATCGCCTGTCGTAAATTCATCAGACCTGCACTAACGAGTCCGACGACGATGACGGTCGTCCCTGACGACGACTGTATCAAAATCGTGACGACGATACCTGCTAGGATACCTAACAGTGGGTTCGTCGTATATTTATCGAGGATATAACGTAATCGGTCTCCTGCTGTTTTTTGGAGCCCATCTCCCATATACTTAATACCGAATAGGAAAATCCCGAGTCCACCGATGAAGGTGAAAATCATTTCCTGCAAATCATAGTTCATCTTGCCAGCTCCTTTATTTCATGTGGATTGATGTGTTTGTAAAGTTTATTTTCTCAACTCCCCCATTATGTAAAGGTCTTTTGAACTTGTAAATAGTTTTTGAGACATCCGTTTGTTAAGGTTTCATTAATCTGTACCATTACACAAAAAACCTTTATTACCAATCAAAATCGAATAAATAAAATCTGTTATAAAACATTAGAAAGAGTGATTTTCTTGTCATTTTTACGTCAACTAATTAATTACTTACAAACTTCTTTAATTCCAAATCGTCCGTTTTTGCGTCTTCGTTTGGCAGATGTTTCCCTTTATTTTTGTGGATTAGCTTGGATTTCATTTTGGACGACGGTCATTGATTCCTTCTTTTTACAAAAAAACATCCCAATCGTCGTCTGGTTCATCCTTCATTTCATCTTTATCGCAATCGCTGTATTACTTTACGTATTGTTTATGGCGTATCTAACGAAGGGATTTGTCCGATTGTTACTTCCCCGTCCGTGGGCGTATCGCCAAACGTTTCCTTACACAGTTGCGACGAATCTCTGGTCTTTCCCACTCGGTATGCTTCTATACCAACTCGATTATCCTCGCTTCGGAATCGGGATACTCGTAATCGGACACCTCGTCTACACATTAGTTCCATTATGGATTGCCCGTTCCGCGAAGCCACGCGCTTCACGCAAACCTCAATGAGTATCAAAATCAGGCGTCCGACGGATTGACGGACGTCCTTCTTTCATTAAACAATTGTAAATGTTCGATTTTCGTTCTTGTTTCTCGATTTTTAGGGAATAGTTCGATATGATAGGAAGGGTAAACATAAACAATATGGCGGTATGCCACAAAAGGAGATTTTCGATATGCCGAAAATGGTCCATCGCTCTAAGACTCGTCCTGTTCGTGTAGGGGACCTTGTCATTGGTGGAAATAATGAAGTCATCATCCAAAGTATGACGACAACTAAAACACACGACGTCGAAGCGACAGTCGCTGAAATTCTACGTCTTGAAGAAGCTGGTTGCCAAATCGTCCGCGTCGCTTGTCCAGAAGAACGTGATGCGCTCGCACTTGCAGAAATCAAAAGCCGAATCAACATTCCGCTTGTCGTAGACATCCACTTCAACTATAAACTTGCGCTCATGGCAATCGAAGCTGGCGTCGATAAAATCCGGATCAACCCGGGTAACATCGGTCGCCGCGAAAAGGTCGAAGCCGTCGTGACAGCAGCTAAAGCGAAAAACATCCCAATCCGGATCGGGGTAAACGCCGGTTCACTTGAAAAGCACATTCTTGAAAAATACGGCTACCCGACAGCACGTGGTATGGTCGAGAGTGCGTTGCACCACATTAAGATCCTCGAAGATCTCGACTTCCATGACATCATCGTCTCGCTTAAGGCATCAGACGTACAGTTGGCGCTTGAAGCGTATCAACTTGCTTCTGAATCGTTCGACTATCCACTTCACGTCGGGATCACGGAATCTGGTCCACTTCGCTCTGGTTCATTAAAATCAGCAGCGGGACTTGGCGCGATCTTGTCACGCGGAATCGGAAACACGGTTCGTGTATCTCTTTCAGCGGATCCTGTCGAAGAAGTAAAAGTCGCAAAAGAAGTCTTGAAATCATTTGGTCTCGCGGCGAATGCGGCGACATTGATCTCATGCCCAACATGTGGTCGGATCGAAATCGATTTGATGTCGATCGCTGCAGAAATCGAAGACTATATCGAAAACATCCAAGCGAACATCAAAGTCGCGGTTCTCGGATGTGCGGTCAACGGTCCTGGTGAAGCACGTGAAGCTGATATCGGTATCGCTGGCGCACGCAACGAAGGATTATTGTTCCGTCACGGAGAAATCATCCGTAAAGTACCGGAAGCAACGATGGTCGAAGAATTGAAGAAAGAGATTGATGCAATCGTTCTCGAAAAACAGGCTGAAAAAGAAGCCGAAAAAGCAAATCACGCATAAGTGGAAGACTCCTCCCTCGCGAGGAGTCTTTTTTCCTATCTCGATTTCGACTATGTTATACTAAGTGAAGAAAAATTTTTAGAACGTGGGTGACTGTAAATGAAAATTGGAATCGACATTGATGGAACGATCACACATCCATCCTCTTGCTTCACTTACATGAATAAACATCTCGGAACGTCGATTGACTTCAATCAGGCGTCCGAGTATGAATTGCATACGTATACCGATATGAATCAAATCGAATTTTGGGACTACATGGTGAACTCTGGTCACGAGACAGGCATTTATCGTGAATCCATCCCTCAAGAACATGTTCGTCATCACTTATGGAATTTGCGGAAGCAATATGATCTCCATTACGTAACAGCACGATCGGAGCTCGTTCGTCCTGTAACAGAAGAGTGGATCAAACAACACGAACTTCCTCTTGATTCCTTGATCATGACGGGATCACACGACAAAGTACAAGTCGTCCGTGATTTATCACTCGATTTATTCATGGAAGATCGATTAGAGAATGCTGTACAAATCGCAGAAGACACCTCTATTCCTGTAATCTTGTTCGATGCACCTTATAACCGTAAAGCCGTACCGAATAATGTCATTCGTGTCGCTTCCTGGAATGAGGCCGTTCAAGAGATTCAAAAATTTGCACCAATTCGTTAAAACAGCCGATTAGGCTGTTTTTTCCATTTTCTATGCCATTATCCGATGAGATAGCATACAATGGCATTAGATTTAGATTTTCTAATAGAAAGGGTTTCATGATGCTTACGACAGTGAATATCTTTTTCGTCAATATCTGTATTATCTTTCTTGTCTCTACATTCACTTTTTATCTGTTGCGTGATCGCTTACCGATTCAACCGGACTCGATGATGTCCACTCGCCTGTATTTCGGACTCGCGAATGGAGTAACAGGAATTCTCCTTATGCACCACGCCATCGATTTAAATGGGGCACTGATCGATTTACGATTGTTACCTCTCGCTTTATCCGCCCTATTTGGCGGTAACGTCAGTATCGCAGTGACAGGAACGATGCTTCTATTTTATCGGTTCTTGATTCATGACGGCGCTTCACTGAATGTTCTACTTAGTTCTGTCATCACACTACTTGGTTTTTTAATTCTTTCGTTTATTTGTCGCCGATTTATCACACGACAAGGGTACTTCTTTTCCGCCATCGTCACGGTCGGTTCATTACTTGTTCTTTGGCGACTGATCATAAGCAATTCTCCTGTCGATGCATGGGAAACGATCTATATTCCCTATTTTATCCTAACGATTGGTGGAGCGATTTTGTTTTATCGGTTATCCTCGCTCCTTCAACAGCACTTTGTTCTGTACTCCTATCAATCCTACCTCGCATCGACCGATCAGTTGACACGGCTTGCGAATCGACATGTCATTTTAGAAAAAGTAACGACGCTCGAAAAAAGTAACGCCTCTTGGAGTGTGATTTTATTCGATTTGGATCATTTCAAGACTGTGAACGATACACACGGTCACGCCATCGGTGACGCCGTCTTACGCCATTTTTCGATTATATTGAATGAATATTGTCCTGTACCAGTCACGGTCGGCCGATATGGAGGTGAAGAATTCATCATCATCATTCCGGATAGCGAACAATATTCTCCTGTTATCATAGCGGAAACAATCGTAACAGCCGTTCAGCAAACACCGTTCGTGATGCAGGATCATGCCGTATCAATCACCGTATCCGCTGGAATTGCTTACGCTCATCATCAGCCTGCTGAAATGGTCTTTAAGCAAGCAGATGCCGCTTTATATGAGGCAAAAACGCAAGGTCGAAATCAATATCGACTGTACCAATCATAAGTATTGTATGAAAAAGCCACTTCTCTCCGAAAAATTCGGACTGAAGTGGCTTTTTTTGATTAATGAATCGTTCCTTCATTCGTTTTTTGTAGCAGACAGATGATTTCTTTAAGTGGTACGGGTTTAGCGAAGAAATAGCCTTGGAACAAATAAATCCCGATTTCTTTGGCAATGCGTACTTCCTCTCCTGTCTCTACTCCTTCAACGATACATTCGACATGCATCGACTCACTCAATTGAAAAATCGACTCAAGAATCGATTGTCGTTTCTCCGATGCTCCAATTTGTTCAATGAATTGCTTCGGAATCTTTAATTGACGTAACGGTAATAAACGTTCGAGGACGTGATAAGACGCATGACCAGTACCGAAATCATCAAGCGAAACTGGGAAATCAAGCGTTTTGATGCGCTTGAGCGCTCGATGAATCGACTGACTCTCAAAATCGAGCGACTGACTTTCCGTAATCTCAATCTTAATCTGTTGCGGCTTTAATGCATACTTGAGTAACGTTCGTTCAATGAATGGCATGAACGACTCACTCGTCAACTGTCGTGGTGATACATTGACTGACAACGTAAACTCATCCGGAACCAGACCGACCAATGCTTTACGCGTCTTACATCCTTCCTCAAAGATCCACTCACCTAGACGAATGATCAAGTCACTTTTTTCAGCAATCGGGATGAACACGGATGGTCGATCGGCTCCCTGTAGCGGGGTCTTCCATCGAACCAATGCTTCGAGACCGATGAATTGCTCTGATCGAACATCGTATTGCAGTTGATAGACGAGGTGAAAATCCGTTTCAATATTAGCCTGTGCTAACGATTGTGCTGCTTTGACTCGTAATTCTTGATCCTTACGCCATTCTTGGTCAATACACATCACACGTTCGTTTTGTTGCGCTGCTTCTTGTAAGGCAGTCAATAATTGCTGCACACGACGCTTTCGATTGTCGGTCGCCCCATCGCCATTATCAATGACGATGGATATGTTGACATAGACATGATGCCCCTCGATTTCGTATGGTACGGAAATTTCTTGGCTCAATTCTTCCATCGCTTCCTTACATGCCACCTCGTCCGGCTTTTCCATGACAATCAATAACGTCCCTGCTTCAATCCGAGCAAACGCTTGATAAGGAGGTAGTTGTCTCTTGAGTCGCTCGATACAGGCGCGTAGTACTTGTAACTGAATATCTTCTCCAAAATAACGTGCCAGCTCATAGTAGTTTTCTAAATGAATCCCGACAAAAATGAGCTGTTGTTCGGATCTTGGAAAATCAATTTCGTTTAATCCTTGGCGATTCAAGACACCTGTTTCTTCATCACGTCGCGCCGTATCGTGTAATTGTATCGCAAGGTCATTCAAACGATTTAAATTGCGAATATGCAAGTGATTGATGACAAGTGCAATCGATACGCCAATCACAATCATACCAATCCGCCCATAATGGTCGGTCGGATCAATTTCCACCGTTACGGTATCGACATTCCCCATGACGTACAAACTAGTTGCGATGGTAACAATGATGGCGTACCACATCATGATGCGTTGATAGGAGATTAAAGCGATCATCAAAAACAAAAAGCTACTTGCCCAAACGGTAACTGCTGCGTAAGGTAAAAAGCTAATCGATGTAATCGGAACGACGAGCAACATCAAGGACAATAAGTGCGTTTGCAAAACGATTTCCATCTTACGACGACTGATATAAAAAATAAAAATTCCCATGATGACTAAAAATGAAATAATGACAGAACGACTCAAATATGCATTCTTGATTGTCTCTTCCGTCGTCGTATAAATGATTAGAGCACCAACAAGCATCATGAAAAGAGCAAAGTTTCCAATCCACCATTGTTGTTTCCGGACAATGTCCTCCATGTATCCCCCTCCTTTCCAGTAGATTTTCCGTATATAGGTTTCGACATCGCTTGATGATACTCCTGTCATATAGAATGTGTCAATTATTCCCTAAAAAGAAAAGTCTTCCCTTATACTTGCTGCGGAAGACTTTTCTCTCACATCCAGTGTTCTATAACTCAAGTCGTCCTAACTCTTCGATGACATCCGTTGCTAACAAACTACTGGGATGTAACCGTCGTTCAACTTGTTTTGAAGCACGTGCATACCACTCCGCTCCTTGCGCTAGTGTTCTTTCGATATCTCCTGTTGGATGTTGTGCAAGAAGGCTGGTTAATATGCCAAACAGCGTATCCCCACTTCCTCCTTTGGCGAGACCACTTGATGCACCAGAGACGACGAATCCGCCTCCATCTGGTTTCGCGATTAAGATGACATGAGACTTCAAAACGACAGTTACTTGATGCAAGATGGCATAGTCGGTTGCCTGACCAAAAAGATCATCTTGAATACTTTCGACACTCTGATTCGTCATTCGGGCGAATTCACCGATATGCGGTGTGACGATGATTGGCGCGGTTCGTTCGGGATAACTTTCTTTTACTAGAGCTGCAGCATCTAGTACAACCGGCAAATCACTCTCAAGCAGATAGTCCACCCATGTTTCGACTGCCTCTTGCGATAATCCGGGACCGATTCCAACTGCTGAGACGGAGGGAATCATCTCCTGAATTGCTAGTAACGTCTGATCAATGACCATCGCTTCCGGCGCTTGGGCGATGATTCCATGTTTCGCAAGTGCCGTCGTTGCCACTTGTAGTTTACCGACTCCTGTTCGTAAGGCTGCCCGTGTAGCGAGTTGGATGGAACCCGGCATCGTCTCACTTCCACCAATCAATAGCGCCGTCCCGTACGTTCCTTTATGACCGTATGGTTCCCGCTTGAACAAGGCGGTCACACCCTTAGGTGATACGCGCCATTCACCGAATGTCGGTAATCCGATATCAATCGTTTCTAATTCGCCATAAAACGGTGCTGTTCGTATTAAAAAGGCAGATCGTTTCATTGCATGTAATTGGAATGTCACGTCTGCGCGAATCGCTGTCTCCTTAAATTCCGTTGCATGATCCGTCGGTACTCCGCTCGGTACATCCACTGCATAGATACGTGCCCCTTGTCGCTTTTGTTCCGATACGAATTCACATTGCGCTTCGAACACCTGATTCATCCGCTTTAGATCAAATCCCGTTCCATATAAGGCATCTAGAATGACATCATATTGACCACACGGTTGTTCGGTCACGAGTCCAAACGCTTCTGCATAATGAACATGAACGATGGATGTATCCGAACGATTTTCTCCAAATGGTGCATGTAGTGTGACATCAAATCCGTCGCGTATCAATTCGCGTCCAATGACATACCCATCCCCACCGTTATTGCCTGTCCCACATAAAATCAAGATTCGCTCCGTCTTCCTATGACGCTCTTTGATACGTGTTGCGATGTGACTTCCAGCTCGTTCCATCAGCACTTCAAGTGGCAGTCCGGATGTCCGTGCCCACTCATCGATTTGTCGCGCTTCTTGTGTATCATAAATCATCTTCTCATCACCTCTGTTCGACTATTCCCGTTTTGAACAGGACTAGTCTTTTAAAACGCAAAAAGAGGACGCCCGACCGGGCATCCTCTTTCATTTAAGATGTCATGCGTTGACAATTCGCACAGCGTCCATAAATTTCGAACTTATGATCCTCGACTTCAAAGCCAGTCTCTTGGACCGGAGAAACCCATTCCATCGGACAGACATTCAATGTTTCCGTCTTGCCGCAGATTCGGCATATCAAATGATGATGATGGTGTCCTGAAGCACAAGCTGCTCGGTATTTCATCTCACCGTCTAATTCCGTCACTTCTAATAAGTCGATTTCCGAAAAGTCATTCAAGTTTCGATAGATTGTATCATAACTTAACGAAGGATGAGACGTTCGAAGAGCTTCTGCTACTTCCCGCGCACTGACATAACGATTCACTTCAAACAGATACGATAGCAAATCGAGACGCTTCGGTGTCATTTTAAACCCAGAAGCCTTCATGCGTTCACGCGCTTGTTCGATGTTCGTCTTCATGTGTTTTCCCTCCTATCCAAAAACGTTCCAACAGCATCACGATGATCAGCTCAAGTACCGCAATCAAGACGATCATTCCGCCGGGTGCCAAATCGAACTGATAAGCCAGGATGAGTCCAAGTACTGTAGCGATTTCGCCGAAGATGATTGCTAAAAAGATTGTCATCTTAAAACTCTTCGCAATTCGAAGTGCTGCCGCAACCGGTAACGTGATTAAGCTTGAGACAAGCAAAATCCCAACGATTCGCATACTGATCGCAATGACAAGCGCAACGACGATCATAAAGAGAATATGCACTAAGCGAAGGCGAATCCCGGAAACGCGCGCCTGCTCCTCGTCAAAGGAGAGGAACAACAATTCCTTGTAAAAAGCAAAGACGAAGATGACGACGACGATCGTCACGATAAGAATCGTGTACACATCCGTCAAGGCGACAGCCGAGACCGTTCCAAATAAGAAGGAGACGAGATCCATTGAAAAGCCGTTCGCGAGACTGATGAATGTTGCCCCAAGCCCCATTCCCGTCGCCATGATGATCGGGATTGCGAGTTCTTGGAAGTGCTTGTACTTCGCACGCAACCAATCGATCGTCAGTGCCGCGATGACCGACGTCACGATTCCTAAATACAGTGGATTCAAGTCCGCTAATTGTGCGACCATTCCAGAAATCAATAGACTGAGCGCAATCCCAGCTAGCGTGACGTGTGATAGTGCATCTGCGATTAAGCTCATCCGCCGGACGACGACGAACGAACCGATCAATGGTGCCGTGAATCCGATCAGAATGGCAGCCACCAAAGCGTACTGTAAAAACTTTAACGTCATGAACGCTTCAATCATTGGACACTCTTCCCTTCATGAACGAGGACACGTCCCGGAACCGGATAGAGGGAGCGAATCGTCTGTTCATCTAGTTCCCAGTATTCCTTGATGCCACAGTTACATCCTAAACGTCCATCGACCAGATGAATCACATCCGTGACAAGTTTACTGACGAAATGAATATCATGCGTGACAAGAACGAATGTCCGGCGCTTATCTCGACGAAGTTCTTCTAAGATCTCATAAAATTCTTTCACGTATCGCTGATCGACACCAACGGTTGGTTCATCCAAGATCATTAAATCAGGATCGTTGACGAGCGCACGTGCGATGAAAACACGTTGTTGTTGACCACCGGATAGGTCGCCGACTTTTGAATCGCGTCGCTCCCACATGCCGACCGTTTCGAGGGCCGTTCGTACTTTGTCTCGATCGTCGCGAGACAAGCGACGAAAGAGTCCTTTTTTAGCGTACAGTCCCATCTCAACGACTTCTGCGACAGTCACCGGAAAACCGGAGTTGAACGCTGCCGCTTTTTGCGAAACATAGCTGATCCGCCACCATTCATTGAATTGTGATTGGGATTGTCCAAATAAACGAATCGTTCCTTTCGGTTGCAATAACCCTAATATACATTTGATCAGCGTCGATTTTCCGGATCCATTTTCACCGACGATGGCTAAAAATTGCCCTTGCTCGACCTGAAACGAGACTTGATTCAACACCCGACGATCCGGGTAATCATAGCTGACTTGATCAATCTCGATGATTGGTGTTTCCATGTATTTTCACTCCTTCCGTTTTCGTAAAACGGAATAATTACGCCTTAATCAACTGTCTTATTATAGCGCCCGCCAATTATTGGTGCAACTCTAGCAACTTCCTATCCTCCTTAGAAAACATTCAAGGTACAATAAAGAAAGAAGCTAGCTGTTTCCGGCTTGTTCAGAGAGGGAATTCTTTTAGTGCACGCATCGCAGAGAGGAGTCGGAGTCATTTGAAACAAGAACTTGCAGTCATCGATATCGGTTCCAACTCGATTCGTTATGTCATCTTCCATCCGATCGCTTCTGGTCGCTATATCGAGAAGATTAATATTAAAGTCGTCGCCCGGTTATCTGCTCACATCAACGAGGATGGAGCACTCGATGATGAAGGCATCGCCTTACTCGAAGAAACGTTACATCGTTTTTATGAAGTTGGTGTCACCCATGAAGTCGAAGAAACAATCTGTGTCGCGACAGCAGCCATCCGTAATGCAACGAACCGAGATGCCATCGTTGAATCCGTTACAGAAAACACGCCTTTTTCCATTCAGGTTCTGACAGATGAACAAGAAGCATACTATGGCTATTTTGCCATCATCAATTCGACCTTCCTGACTGATGGCTTTTCTGTCGATATCGGTGGTGGTTCCATGGAAGTCACCTTGATTGAAAATCGCGAAATGGTGGCGTATCACAGCTTTCCATTTGGTGCCGTCACTTTGACACGGCAATTCGTTTCGGACGAGACACTAAATACCAGCGATAAGAAAAAATTGGTGAAATTCCTACGGGAGCAATTCGAATCGATTCCATGGCTGAGTGATAAAAAGCTTCCTTTAATCGGTGTCGGTGGTTCTGCCCGAAATTTCGTTCGGATCCATCAGTCGAATCAGGACTATCCCCTACGAAGTGTTCACCAATATCAAATCAAAGCGAAGGAACTCGCGAAGATGGTGGACGATCTCGAAGGCAAGTCGGCGAAACAACTATCGAAAATCGAAGGACTCTCAAAGGATCGAATTGATATCTTCCTGCCGGCATTGATTGCGATTCAAGAGTTAGCTCATCACATCGAAGCGGAAGAATTCGTCATGAGTAATCTCGGTCTTCGCGAAGGTCTTGTTTACGAGTTCGATGTGCAGGACGAAGCATACCGTCGGATTGAAAACGTACGTGAGCAAAGTCTCTATCAGCTCGAAAGCGACTATAAGGTCAATCGAGATCGTGCGTCATATATTGGAACTCTCGCCAAATCGATGTACCGGCAGCTCGTCACGCTCGACTTGATTTCAGAACGCGCGTCTGATCTACGACTGCTCGATTCAGCAAGTCGCTTATTTTATTGTGGACAATACATTAATCCAGATACACGATCGGACCAGACGTTCTACCTGTTGACGAATACCGAATTGAATGGCATGACGCACAAGGATCGCGTTGCTCTCTCGCTTGTCAGCTCCTATTCTTCTGCCAAACGGATGAACCAGCTTGCGAAACCTTTCAAGGACTGGTTTACGGAAAAATCGCTGGATCGCTTTGATCTACTTGGTTCTCTCCTCAAATTAAGTCATGCGCTCGACGTGACGGAGCGAAAAGCTGTCGATCATTTGGAGCTATTCCTTCAAAAGGATCAACTCCAATTCGTCCTCGATACAGGGGATCATGATTATGGATTCGAAGTCGAAAAAGCGGAAAAACAAAAGAAACACCTGGAACGAATCATTGATTGTACGATTACCTTCGAAACGAAAGGAGATCTTCCTTCATGAAGCTCGACATACCGGAACATTTCAATAATCGTGAGCTTAGCTGGCTCCAATTCAACAAACGTGTACTGGATGAAGCGTTTGACACACGCAATCCGTTAATGGAACGTTTTAAGTTTCTCGGTATCTTTAGTTCCAATCTAGACGAGTTCTATATGGTACGGGTCGGTGGTTTAAAGGATGAAGTACTCGCCGGATTCAATAAACCGGAAAATAAACAACAAATGACACCCAAACAGCAGTTACGTGCGATCGCAGCGAAAACAAAGGAGTTAGTCGATCGGCAATACGAAGCATTTCAAGCAATCAATCAGACGTTATCCGATGAAGGCATTACATTCTTAAAATATGATGCCCTGACTTCGGATCAGACGACCTATGTAAAATCCTTTTTCCGTGAACAAGTCTTTCCGGTACTCACGCCTGTCGCCGTCGATGCCTATCGTCCATTCCCGATGCTCTCGTCAAAGTCACTCAACATCGCGACGGTACTCGAGGCAGAAGACGGGACAAAACGGAATTTGGCGCTCGTACAAGTACCTGCTGTCTTGCCACGATTCGTCGATTTACCGGTAGAAGATGATGAGACGACCGCTGTCATCTTACTCGAAGACGTCATCATCGCCTTCATCGATAGTCTATTCAAAGGCTATCGTGTGTTGTCTGCGATGCCGTTTCGAATTACGCGGAATGCCGACCTTCCGTTTCACGAGGAAGGTACGCATGACTTATTAAAGCTGATTGAGAAAGAATTAAAAAAGCGGCGTTGGGGAGTCGCGATTCGACTCGAAGTTCAAAAAGCTGCCATCAATACCGAACTGCTCAACATGTTGCGCGATGTACTTGATTTACAGGAACGCGACATCTTTGCCGTGGATGGTCCGATTGATTTAACGTTCTCCTTTGCCTTTTACAGTCAAATCGGTATTGAATATGATCATTTGATTTATCAGACGATCATGCCAGTCGACCCACCAGCACTCGATAGTTCAAAAAATCTGTTCAATCAATTACTCGAACGCGATTATCTCTTGCATCATCCGTATCATACGTTTGATCCTATCGTCCGGTTCATCGTCCAAGCGGCAAATGATCCGAACGTCCTTGCCATCAAACAAACACTTTATCGCGTATCTGGTGATTCACCGATCATCAAGGCCTTAAAAACGGCTGCCGAAAACGGGAAACAGGTCACCGTCCTCGTTGAACTCAAGGCTCGATTCGACGAGGCGAAAAACATCGAATGGGCAAAGCAACTAGAAAAGGTCGGCGCCCATGTCATCTACGGATATAGTGATTTAAAGACACACTCGAAGATCACGCTCGTCGTCCGACTCCACGAAGGCAAAATTCAGCGTTTTGTCCACCTTGGTACCGGCAACTATAATGATTCGACGGCGAAACTATACACGGACGTCGGATTATTAACCGCTCGGGAAGAGATCGCCGAAGATGCGACGAACTTCTTCAATTGGTTATCCGGGTACGGGGAACAGCCGGAATGGAACGTCATCCAAACTTCACCGAACGCGATGCTTGAGAAGTTCCTGTCATTAATCGATGAAGAGATTCATCATCATAAAAAACACGGAAATGGTCGAATCGTTGCTAAGATGAATAGTTTAACGGAAAAAGACATCATTTTACGGCTCTACAAGGCATCGCGCGCCGGTGTCCAAGTCGAACTGATCGTTCGGGGCGTCTGTTGTCTGCGTCCTGGCATTCCAGATGTTTCGGAGAATATTCGCGTCATCTCGATCGTCGACCGTTACTTGGAGCATTCACGCATCTTCTACTTCCACCACAATGGACAGGATTTGATGTATGGGTCAAGCGCGGACTGGATGACACGCAACATGCGAAAACGGATTGAAATCTTGTTCCCGATCATGGACGAAGAACATAAGGAGTATTTAAAGGATTGTCTCGCCCTCGCCCTTGCTGATAATGTAAAGTCGCGTGAGCAGGCAGCCGATGGATCTTATCATTACGTGAAGGATGGAAAACAGAGCTGTGAATCCCAGCTGCTGATTCAAGACTATACGAGCGGCAAACTAAAACAAAAACCTAGTTTTACAGCTCCATTGACACACAAGTGGATCACGATTGAAAAGAAAGAGGACAAAGTCATTCTTGATCAAAATGCTACATGATGTTGGTCATGTTTTACCACGTACTCTACTTCAAATGCTGATTTACAGCAGAAAGGACGAAATGTATGCTTCAGCAAATCTTATTATCCCTTCTCGCCGGCGTCATCTGCGGCGTTGTGTTCACCGCACTGAAACTGCCGATTCCTGCTCCACCTGTTTTTCCAGCCGTCGTCGGAATCTTCGGTGTCTTCCTTGGGATGAAAATCTATCTATTTTTAGTAGAACGCTTTTTCTAATCCAAACAAAAACAGTTCTCTTTGCTGCCAGCGCAGAAAAGAGAACTGTTTTTTTGATTCTTTTTAAGGTTTTAATGATTAAATGTCGATCGTGGGAGCTCTGCTTGAATAGGAAAAGATTTTACTCACTCTCTTCCGTTGCTGCTGCCGTATCCACCGCATGAAGCATCTGTTGATGTAACCATCGGTGACAGGTCGGGCAAACGGTCTGATATCCTTCTGGTGTCAAATGCCATTCCAGTAACGACTGCCTAGACTCCTCACAATGCATACATTGACGCGCGACTTGTTCCAGATGATTTCGCTCCTTGAAGCGCTCGATTCGACGTTGTTTAGATTGTTCGAGTGTCAGTACATCCGTTTCGAAATACCCATACTGCCATGAATCAAGCAGACGCGTGCGAAACACTCCTTCGACCGGTCCAGTTTTAAGACCAAGTTGATCGAGTGGTCGTCCAAGTAAGGGATGACGTAAATCCACACTGATGAGATCAAGGCACACATATGACCCTTCTGAGTCGTCAGCATTCGTCAACCAAAATGGATCTTCTGGACGTGTCGTATACTCGGTGAACAAGGCTTCAGCATACGCCATGATACCGTCAGTCGTCGCAAGAAACACTTCTTCTCCCTCTACCAGTTCTGCCGGCAAATAAAACGGTTCCTTTGTTTCATAGTAGTGGACAACAGCATGTCGTATCGCAAAACTAGTCTCATCAACGACGAGTATATGACACATCACAGACACCCCTTTATGAGTTATTCGACTGGTGCTCCTAGAATCGGTAGACGCCAGTCTGCATCAAACGCACCCGAACGTAACATATCGATTTCTTGTTTATACGGTGCCACTTTTTTCTTTGGATCGAGACCAATGTATGGCGTCTCTAAGATTTTCGGTAAATGTGCCAGAGCAGGATGATGCACGACACGATGTAAGGCATCAAATCCAATCTCACCAAAACCAATATTTTCATGACGGTCCTTTCGAGCACCACGGATATTCTTTGAGTCATTCACATGGATGACACCAAGACGATCCAGTCCAACGATCCGGTCGAATTGTTCAAGAACACCATCTAAGTCGTGCACGATATCGTATCCTGCATCATGCACGTGACATGTATCGAGACAGACGGACAGACGATCATGATGTGTGACGCCTTCGATGATTTGAGCAAGTTCCTCAAAAGTTTTTCCGATTTCCGATCCTTTTCCAGCCATCGTCTCAAGCGCGATCTTGACCTGTTCGTCACCTGTCAGTACTTCATTGAGTCCTTCGACGATCCGTTTGATTCCGATTTCTTCCCCAGCACCTACATGCGCACCAGGATGTAATACGATGTGTTGCGCCTTTTCAAGCGCTTCTGCTCGTTTAATTTCTGCTGCTAAAAACGAAACGGCGAGTTCGAATGTCTCGGGTTTCGTCGTATTCCCTAAGTTGATGATATACGGCGCATGCACGACGATTTCCTCTATTCCATTAGCGCTCATATGTTGCAATGCTTCTTGAATCCGTAACTCTTCCATCGGCTTACGGCGTGTATTTTGAGGTGCTCCTGTATAGACCATCATCGTCGTTGCACCGTAAGATGCCGCTTCCTCACTTGCACCTAATAGCATTTTTTTCCCCGAAACGGAGACGTGTGAACCTATTTTCATGTTCTTTTCCACCTTTCTCTTTTTACAGTGTACCAAATCTTGAAAACGACAAGACACCCGAAAAATGTTTTTTCATTTCACGGGTGTCATCAATGGAATTATTTTGATTTGCGTGCGTTTTCTTTACGTTGCGCGCGACCGACACCACGTTGTTCTTTGATGCGTTCACGTTTTGCTGTTTCTTTCAGCTTGTATTGATGTTTCTTCTTATAACCTGGTTTAACACGTTTTTTCGCTTTTGCTGCTTCACCCGAAAGACGGCTATGTGCTGTCTTCGAGACGGCAGTCTTCATGTGCGGCTTCGCACGGCGACGTTCTTTGACTTCGACGATTTGAGTTCCTTTGACATCAACGTTTGTGAATTGAATGCCACGGTCCTCTAAACGATTGATCATGCCGTTCTCGTGATCTTCAAACAGTGTATATGCCAATCCATCTTGATCGACACGACCTGTCCGACCGACACGGTGGACGTAGAAGTCTAAATCTTTTGGAATGCCGTGGTTAATGACGTGCGAGACACCTGAAATATCAATTCCGCGTGCAGCAAGATCCGTCACGATGACATATTGATACTTCGCATCGTTGATTTCTTTGATGGCTTGCTTACGGCGACGTGCTGGAAGATCTCCGTGAAGAGAACCAACGTTCAGTCCTGCTTCTAGGAACAAAGCTTCGACTTCGATTGCTTCTGCTTTTGTATTCGTAAAAATTAAACAGATATAAGGGTTTAACGCTTTCGCGACTTTCAACGTCAATTGTGAGCGCTCACGATGTTTGACCGGAATCGTATGGTGAACGATTTTCTTCGCTGTCTGTTGTTTTGGATCCACATGCGCATAACGCGGGTTATTCATATATTTTTTCAAGAACGGTTGCAATTTCTCAGGAATCGTTGCTGAGAAGACCATCATCTGAAGCTGTTCTGGAAGAGCTTGCGCAATCCGGTCAACTTCTGGCAAGAAGCCCATGTCGAGCATTTGATCCGCTTCATCGATAACATAGTGCTTCACGAAATGCGGTTTTAAAGCCTGTTCTTTGAATAGGTCTAAAATACGTCCTGGTGTTCCGATGACGATTTGGGGCGAGACTTTCACACGACCGATTTGACGTTCGCGATCCATTCCACCTGTAATAAGACTCGTCTTGATGAAGTCTGGTTCCTTCACAAGTAACGATTTCAGTTCTTCATGAATTTGCCATGCAAGTTCGCGCGTTGGAGCAACGATGATGGCTTGTAATTCTTGAAGCTTTGGATCGACGTTTTGAACGATTGGAAGAAGGAACGATAACGTTTTTCCTGTTCCTGTTTGTGATTGACCGATGATATCGCGTCCCTTTACTGCAGCTGGGATGATCCGCGACTGAATGTCGGTCGGTTTTGTGATGCGGGCGTCATCGAGTGCTTCGATGACGAACGGGTGTAATTGATAATGGCTGAATCCATTCATGAATTGACACCGTCCTTTCCTTATTTGCTGAGGCTTCTGCCTCTCGATTAGTTCAACATGGTTATGGGTCTACTACCGTCATACAGATAGGAGTACGTATAAAAACGAGTTGGAATCTTTTTGTTTTTCGTATGAAGCTTCAATGCACTGAAGGCGACTTTCATCATCTCATCAGCACTCTGGACGACCGTCGCATCCATCGATTTCATGTCAACAGCTTCTAATATAGCACGATTCCCGTCTATGCCGACAATTATTTTTCCTTTGATCCCTGCTTTTTTCAATGCTTCGAGGACACCTAGCGCGATATCGTCATTGTGACAATAGACTGCATCAAACGGAATTCCCGACTTAATCACCTGTGTCATGACCTGTTCTGAAGTGACGGGGTCGTAATCCCCATTCACGGATTCGACGATTTTCAGATCCGACTCCCGCTCAAGACCAGTCAAAAATCCCCGGTGTCGTTCATTCGTCGTGTTGACGTTTGCCGTACCTGCGACTTCAATGATATTAGCGGTGGCTCGTCCCGTCTGCTTGATGCGTTCGTGTTTGATGAATGATGCAAGTTGTTCACCAATCAATTGATTATTTGAGGTAATTGAACTGACGACTGCATCGGAGCGGATCAATCGATCGATCGCAAAAACAGGGATATCTTCTTTGGCAGCTTTTTCCAAAGATTCAGCGATGTAAACATCATCGAGTGTGGTAACGAAAATTGCATCCACTTTCATTCGAATGAATTCTTCGATCTGCTCTCTTTCATTAATGCGTGAATTATGCGACGTCGCGACGACTGCTTCATATTTATTCAGTTTCGCTTGTGTCTTGAACGCATCAACGAGCCGCTGCGCAAATTCATGTTTATCATTGACGATCGTAAAACCGATGAGATGACGACGCGGATTCGAATCCGTATTCACGAACATATTGGATATAAGAAGAACGGATGATATCCAAATGACTAAGACGAATAGCCACGCTTTATTGAATTTCATTCCGTTTGCTCCTTTCGAGATAAGTGAACTTGAATCGTTGTGCCAACTCCGGGTTTACTATCAAAAATCATCTTCCCTTTATGATCGCGTACGATTTGTTTTGACATGAACAGTCCAAGACCATTTCCATCCACTTTTGACGTCTTGAATGCTTGACCAACATGATCAATCTGATCACCGTCCATTCCGACACCATTATCTTGGATGATGAAGACAACCTCTTCCGGATAGATATGCACATGCAAATGACAAATCCCATCTGGTCCTTTAAACGCGACAGCTTGAAGGGCATTTCGAACACAGTTTGCTAAAATCTGCAAAATCCCCTCTTCTGATGCATGAATCTTTGGCATAAAGGAAGGTGTATAAATTTTACAATCCGCTTCGTAAAGATGAGCTTCCGCTTCTAAGATATATGTCAGCTTCTTCATTAAATCATTCATATCAATCGTCGTTTTTTGAAGCGCATTGTTCTCGCCTTTGGATAAATCAAGCATCGTCTGAATCATACCGTTCGCTCGATCAAGCTCAGATAAAGCTAACATCAACATCTCTGTATCTCGATCCTTTTCTGCGGCTAATAACTGTAAGGTCATTTTGACCGGCGTTAATGGATTACGTATCTCATGAGCAATGCCCGCCGCTAATTGACCAAGTGACGCTAGTTTCTCTTGCTGCAACATGGTTTGCTGTTGACTTAACTGCTCAAGTCGCGCATGTTCCATTCGCTGTGAGTATTCATTATAAGCAGCGACCAATGTCTTCACTTCGTTTGATCCGGCACGTTCAAGGACGATCGGTTTCGGGGAACTACTTTTCTCAATTTTATGAACAAGCTCAAGTAAAGGAGATGTCAATTGTCGTGACATTAAATAGCCAACAATCAGACTAAGGACGAGCGTCAAAGCGGCGATGATCAAATACTGCTGCCGTGTCGTGTAGACAGGTTCATAAAAAACGTTTCGCGGCGTTCGAACGAGAATTTTCCAATCCGTCACCTTTAAATCTTTTGCAAAGTAATACATATCTTGATTCGTACTAAAGATTTCAGACGGTTCGACGGATTGAAATGCACGATCGATCACACTTCTCGACAATAGTCGTTCTTCGTCTGTCACAAGATTACTCGACGTTGCTAGCAATTCTTTTTTACTATTAAATAAATAGGCAATCGTTTGATCATCAAAAGATTCTAATGATTTCCGGAAAATGATTGAATTCATCGCACTTAGTCCACCACCAAACACACCTACACGTTCGTTACCATCTCGAACTGGCACGAACATATATGTGACGGCATCTGATTCCATTGAGTACAGCTTACTCATATGAAAATCCGTACTTGTCAGAGTTTGTAGAAAATCATCATCCTTTACTATCGTACTATCTGGTACGCGACGATCTTCACTTGAGAACCAAGTAATCTGTTTCGTCTTTCTGTCAAAATAAAAAAGACTTTTAAATCCAGTATCAATATCAAGAAGATTTGATTCTTCAATTTTTCGACTTAGCTTATCAGGATTTTCGACGTTTAACTGCAAACTCATGATTTCCTCATGTAAATTCCCAATGTTATCACGGATCGCGTTTCCAGAAACTTCGACACTTTTCTCACTCTGCTTTTCCGTTTGCTGTTCGACTCGTGAAATCGTGACTCGATCCGCAGTAAAGGCAAGCGCTGAAATGACAAGACATAACAGGATGAATAAGATGGCGGTGATTTGAAAAAAATACGACCGCATCATTTTCTTAGACTCCACCCTTTCGCCCCCTTATTAAATAATTGCAACTTCATTAGTATACCATGTTCTGTTTCTGAAACAGACTCCTCTATTTTCATTCCCGTCTAAACAATGGTACACTCTAACTAATCATTCTTTTTCACAAAGGGAGAATCTACAACTATGCTAGTAAAAAAAATCAGCCCCCGCGGCTATTGTTACGGTGTCGTCGATGCAATGAAACTTGCACAACAAGCGGCATTGAATAAAGACTTGCCACGCCCGATTCATATTCTTGGTATGATCGTTCACAATGCTCATGTCACACGTGAATTCGAAAGTATGGGTGTCATCACAGTCGATGGTCCCGATCGCCTCGAAGCACTTGAGACGATTCAAGAAGGAACTGTCATTTTTACAGCGCATGGTATTTCGCCTGCTGTTTATGCACGCGCCGCCGAAAAAAATCTGCACGTCGTCGATGCAACATGTCCTGACGTGACGCGTACACACGATTTGATTCGACAAGTCGTCGCGGATGATTATGAAGTCATCTACGTCGGCAAACATGGACACCCGGAACCTGAAGGTGCAGTCGGTGTAGCACCAGAGCATGTGCACCTCATCGAAAAAGTCGAAGATATCGATGAACTCCCGCCTCAGCTCGCTCATAAAAAAATCATCGTCACGAATCAGACGACGATGAGCCAATGGGATGTCCAAGCTTTGATGGAACACGTGCGTAAAAAGTATCCGCATGTAGAAGTACACAATGAAATCTGTAACGCAACACAAGTCCGGCAAGAAGCGGTGGCTGATCAAGCAGGAGATTGTGACCTTGTCATCGTCGTCGGTGATCCACGTTCTAACAACTCGAACCGATTGGCACAAGTATCATTCGATATCGCAGGAACTCCAGCGCATCGGATTGGTGATTTAACAGAACTCGATCTATCATGGCTTAAAGGTGTACAGCAAGTTGGTGTCACATCAGGTGCATCAACACCAACACCAATCACGAAAAAGGTCATTGATTTCTTACAGCAATATGATCCATCAGACATCAGTACACATGACAAGACACCATTCCTTGAACTACGACGGATTTTACCAAAAGTAAAAGTCCTTTAACCTGAATATGATAGAAGTAATAACAAACACCGGACAGCGAATCATCGCCGTCCGGTGTTTTATCTCATTTTTTACTTTACATATCACAAAAAATGAAAGGGATTCGTATTGGCTGTCGAGACGATGAGTTCCACATCTATCTTCTTCTCTTTGAATCGTTTGCTTAATTCGTTGACGACGCCTTCTTTCATGACCGACTCCACATGATGTCCCGGATCGACGACTGCTAGTCCAAGTGCCATCGCATCATGCGCTACATGGAAATAGAGATCTCCTGTCACAAGGACATCTGCTCCTGCAAATGCTGCAGTCGAGACGTACTTATTGCCGTCACCACCAAGGACCGCTACTTTTTGGATATGGCGCGATTCGTCTCCGACGAAGCGTAAGTTTTGTACACCAAACGCATCGCGAACATGTTCTGCAAATTCTCGTAACGTCATTGCTTCCGGTAACCGACCAATCCGTCCAAGACCAAGTGATGTTGCCGGGCGTTCTTGGCGAATGAGATCATAGGCGACTTCCTCATATGGATGAGCCTGTTTCATCGCTCGAATGACTTGTTTCTGATTCAGTTCCGTAACGATCGTTTCGATTCGGACTTCTGAAACGCGTTCGAGTCGCCCTGCTTCACCGATATACGGGGTAGCTTCCGTCAACGGTCGGAATTGACCTGTTCCATCGACGTGGAATTGACAATCACTGTAGTCTCCTTCTTTTCCTGCTCCCGCTTGTGCAAGGGCTGTTGAAACGCGCTCTACAGCCTCGGTCGGTACATAGACACTTAGTTTATATTGCGTGTTTTCAAACGTCGGTGCTAGTACTTCACAAGACTCAAGACCAAGCGCATCTGCCATCCAGTCATTGACCCCGCCTGGTGTTACGTCAAGGTTCGTATGTGCAGCATACACCGCAATATCGTGTTTGATACATTTTGTGACGATCCGTCCTGTTGCAGAACGATCCGTCACATTTGCTAATTTACTAAAAATCGGTGGATGATGCGCGATGATGAGATCGACCTTCTTTTCAATCGCTTCATCGACGACAGACTCCAAGACATCAAGTGTCACGAGCACACGTTTGACGTCCTTGTTCAATGTTCCGATTTGTAGACCAATCGGATCACCTTCGAGTGCAAATTTTTTCGGAGCAAATGCTTCAAACTGCTCAATGACATGGTTCCCATTCGCCATTAGTTCGTCACCTCTTCCATCTTTTGAATCAATCGTTCGATGGCTTCGATTTTTTCAGATAAAACCTCCGTTGCTTGTCCTTGTTTCATCTGAGCTAGGATATACTCTCGCTTTTGTTTTTCAATCTGCCATTTTTCAATGAATTCTGGTGCACGTTCCCGCATTAACTGTGGTCCAAAGAACAATTCCCACTGACGTGTTGTTTCGTCCTCTGAGTACAGTGTTTCATCTCCACGTTCTGCAACGAGAATTTCATAGATCTTTCCGTTCTCCTCGACGATGGCTTCAGACAATAACGCATATGAATTCGTCAGCAACCACTTCCGAACATCAACTGCATCAACATTTGGTTGAAGGATCAAACGCTCCTCCCCCGACAGCCGATCTTTGCCTTCTTCAAGGATTGAGGCAATCAGTGTTCCGCCCATTCCTGCAATCGTAATCGCTGTTGCTTCGCCCGGCTTTAAAACCGATAGTCCACTTCCAAGGCGGACATCGATTTGTGACTCGAGCCCGACAAGCGCCACTTGTCCTTTTGCCGCTTCCATCGGTCCTTCGTTTACCTCTCCCGCGATCGCGCGTTCGATTTTCTGTTGTTGGATACAAAAACATGGTACGAATGCATGATCTGATCCAATATCTGCGAGGATCGCTCCTTGTGGAATATACGACACGACTTTTTGGAGTCGTTGATCCAATACGACGTTCATTTGCATCATCTTCATCCTTCCTATTTTCCGAAAAACTCTCTTTTAAAAATAGCGGATTTACGCTAAAAAAGATACCATACACCACAAAAAAACATCCATCTCGTAACGAGATAGATGCCCTTGTTCTTATTTCTTAGCAGCTAACCATTTGGCTAGAACAGCTGCTTCTTCGTCATTCGCAAGACCGCCAGGCATTTGCCCTTTACCGTTCATTGCGATGTTCTTAATTTCATCTTCTTTCAGCTTCGCGCCGATCTTTGTTAAGTTCGGACCTGTTCCGCCTTCTAAGTTTCCACCGTGACATCCTGTACATCCTTTAGATGCAAACAAGTCTTCTGGCTTCATTTCTGCAGTTGACGGCCCTTTGCGAGCTTCCTTCACCTGATCGACCCCAAAGTAAGACAATGAAATCATAGCGATGATGGCGATGACTGCGATCGCCGCGAACGGTACTAATGGATTACGCATTTGGATTCCCCCCATATTCTATACCCAACCAAGTTGGTGACTGAATGGTATTCCCCGTTACTATTCTACTGTAAAAAAAACAGGGAAGGAAGAAAAAAACGAAACTTTTTTCTTCCTTCCCACTAAAATTTCATATATTCTTCACACTTTGAATTAATCGAGGAAATCTTTCAAGCGTTTTGAACGACTCGGATGACGTAACTTCCGAAGTGCTTTTGCTTCGATTTGACGAATCCGCTCACGTGTAACGCCAAATACTTTTCCGACTTCTTCAAGTGTCCGTGTCCGACCATCGTCAAGACCAAAACGAAGACGGAGGACGTTTTCTTCACGATCCGTCAGTGTATCTAACACATCTTCGAGTTGTTCTTTCAAGAGTTCGTATGCTGCAGCATCTTGTGGTGCTGTCGCATCTTGGTCCTCGATGAAATCTCCGAGATGTGAATCATCCTCTTCCCCGATTGGAGTTTCAAGAGAAACCGGCTCTTGCGCAATCTTCAGGATTTCACGGACTTTTTCTGGCGTGATTTCCATCTCTTTTGAAATCTCTTCCGGTGATGGTTCACGTCCGAGATCTTGCAAGAGTTGACGCTGGACACGAATCAATTTATTGATCGTCTCAACCATGTGAACCGGAATTCGGATTGTCCGCGCTTGGTCAGCAATCGCACGTGTGATTGCCTGACGAATCCACCATGTTGCATACGTCGAGAATTTATATCCCTTCGTATAGTCGAATTTCTCGACCGCTTTGATCAGACCCATGTTGCCTTCTTGAATCAAATCAAGGAACAACATACCGCGTCCGACATAACGCTTCGCAATCGAAACGACGAGACGTAAGTTTGCTTCCGCCAATCGTTTTTTTGCTTCTTCATCGTTTTGTTCGATTCGTTTAGCAAGTTCGACTTCATCTTCTGCATTTAACAAATCAACGCGACCAATTTCTTTTAAATACATCCGGACAGGGTCATTGATCTTGACACCAGGAGGAACAGACAAATCGTTTAGATCCGCCTCTTCTTTTTCGTCCCCTGTACCGTCATTGTTGACCTTGATACCTTCTGTTTCAAGCAATTGAAGGAATTCCTCGAATTGCTGAGCATCCATTGATTCGAACGAACTTAGTTTGTCTTCGATCTTTTGGTGTGACAATTCACCATTTTTATGTCCGAGCGCGATGAGTTCCTCTTTCGCGAGACGGAGTAATTCAGCTTCTGATCTTGCTTTTTCTGCCATCGAACCATACACTCCTTCCACATCATGCAGCAGGTCATCGATCTTTTAAACGACGCTTCCGTTCTATGATCGCCTGCATCAGCTCCGCTTGAGCACGGATATCTGTTTGTTGATTCAATCGTGACTTTTCTTCTTCTAACAACCGACGTTGCTGTTCATTTTGGACGGCACGAATGTAGTGACTGAGTAAATCAGGATCATATTCAGGCATTAGCATGAACTCTAAATCCGCTACGATTCGTTGCAAAGAGGCGTCGTGCAACATCGTCAAAAAACGATCAGGACTTCCTTGCGTACCTGCTCCGTAAAATTCATATAGCTTGCCGGCAATCAATTGGTGTGCCGGATCATTGAATTGGACACCTAGTTGCTCTCGCACTTCAAGACATACTTCTTCTGAACGGATCATGTAGGCAAGCAAGAAGCGTTCTGCCTTTTTCCAGTTCGCGAACGTTCGGTCAGGAGGTGCTGTCGGTAGAGCAGCTGGGCGATCGGAAACGATTTGTTCTCTCTTCGGTTGTTGGACGGTTGGACGCACTTGTGCGATCAAGGAGTCTTTCGAGAGTTTAAATTCCTCAGAAAGTTTTCCTAAATAAATGTCCCGTAACAACGGATTGGATGTTCGACCAATCTCTTCAAGCATAGTTTCAATATATCGAACGCGTTCTCCTTCTAATCGCAAGTTTTTTCCTTGTCGAAAATAAAAAGATTTGAATTCAAGACTTGAAACCCGTTCTTGTTCAATCCAGTGTAAAAACGTCTCTTCGCCCTGATTCCCAATGAAGGAATCCGGGTCTTCGCCATCCGGTAAACGGATGACGGAACAGTCGACGGCAACGGCTTCAAGCAACTGTAGGGCTTTTAACGTCGCAGCGCGTCCTGCCTTGTCTCCGTCATAACAAATAATGACTTCATCGACGATACGTGCTAGGTTTTGGGCATGAACCGGTGTTAAGGCTGTTCCTAAAGAGGCTACCGTATAAGGTATACCCGCTTGAGCGACACGCACAACATCAAGATTCCCTTCAACGAGGACGACTTGTTTGATTTTGCGCATCGCTCCTCGTGCTTGAGCGAATCCGAATAACAGTTCACTTTTATTGAACAAAGGTGTTTCCGCTGTATTGACATACTTCGGATCACGACCATCAATCGAACGTCCACTAAATCCGACGATCGTGCCATCACGATCGGAGATAGGAAATACGACTCGACCGTTGAATCGATCTCGATAATCGCCATCGCGTCCGATTGAAATCAATCCCGCTTCGACCATCTCATCTAAATCAAACCCACGTCGTGCCAAGGAATCCACTGTAAAACGATCTTGATCCGGTGCATACCCGAGTCGGAACTCACGCATCGCACCTTCACGGATACCACGATTCTCTAAATAGATTCGTCCCGCGTCGCCTGCTTCCGTTTGAATCAACACCTCATGATACAACTCGGTGACGATCCGATGTGCCTCGCGCATCCGGAACTTCTTTTCCTGTTCGGGTGTCGATTCCGATTGTTCGAATCGATCCGGCTCCAGTTCCGGAAGTGTGACATCGCTTCGATCAGCTAATTTAGAGACGGCTTCCTTGAAACTCATTCCTTCTGTTTCCATGACGAAAGTGATTGCGTTTCCACCTGCACCACATCCAAAACAGTAGTACATCCCTTTATCAGGAGAAACAGAAAAGGAAGGTGATTTCTCAGAATGAAACGGGCAAAGCCCTGAATATCGATTCCCTTGTTTTTTTAATTCTACACGTTCTGAAATCAATTCGACGATGTCCGTTGCTTGGCGGACCTGATCGACGATTTCATCAGGAATTCGCTTCATTCCGTCCTCTCCCCTTTCCTTGAGAACTTATCCTTACATGACCATACCCGCAATGAAACGGAACGATGACTCGTTCCGTTTCATTAGAAAAAGGGCATTATCTCATTTATCAGCTAAACAAGTATACTATGTTCCTGACTGCTTGACTAGTCATGCGCTTTCCCGGAAATTCCGGTCAAAATCAGGTTTGCCGTTTCCTCGACTGCTTTATTCGTCACGTCGATGACTTGGCAACCGATTCGTTCGTATAAATTCCGTGCGTATTCGAGTTCCCGGTTGATTCGGTCCATCTGCGCGTATGCTGCTTCTGGTTTGAGTCCTAATGAACGCAGGCGTTCCATTCGGATGTCGATCAACTTTTCCGGTGAGATGAGTAGTCCAAAACATTTTTCTTTTGGAATATCGAATAGCTCCGCTGGCGGGATCGATTCAGGTACGAGTGGTACGTTCGCTACTTTATATCGCTTCAAAGCCAGATACTGCGAAAGTGGTGTCTTTGATGTACGCGACACCCCGATCAAGACGATATCCGCACGTTTGATACCTTTTGGATCACGTCCATCGTCATACTTGACAGCAAATTCAACCGCTTCGATTTTTCGGAAATACTCCTCATCTAGGCGATAGATTAACCCTGGCTCTTCCTTCGGTTGCATCTGCAAGCGATCTTCCATCGTGTCAAGCAATGGACCAAGTAGATCAATCGCTTTAACACCGTGGGCGCGAGCTGTGTCTGCAAGCAGACGACGATGGGTCGCATGAACGATCGTGAAAGCGATTGTCGCTTGTTCTTCTTTCGCATGAAGAACCAAGTCATAAATAACTTGATCATCATCGACGAACGGAATGCGGACCGTTTCGATGGCTTGTTCCGGGAATTGGATTGCAGCTGCGCGGACGACGAGTTCACACGTCTCTCCGACAGAGTCACTCACGACATAAATCCGTTGACGCATCAGGAACCCTCCTTAAATTTCTTCATCACGTGCTAAAGCGACCAACACTTTCGTCATGTTCGTCTTCGTCATTCGACCCACGACTTTCAAGACGCCGTTCTCCTCTTCGACGACTGGCATTGAATCAATCTGCTTTTCGATCAGTTTCATGCCGGCACCAATCAACGTTTCCGATTTTTCACAGACCGTCAAATTCGGCATCCGTGTCATGATGATGTTGACCGGTAACGTATCTAATTCTTGATTACCGATTGCCGCACGTAGAAAATCCTTACGTGACAACACACCGACTAACGCATGGTCCTTACTGACGACGAACAGCGAACCCACATCTTCAAGGAATAAGTGAACGATCGCATCGTATACGGTCATCCCTTCATGAATGACCTTTGCCGACGACATGAATTCGCCGACGGTCAAGGTGTCGAGTTTCTCATGAAGCATGGACGCATTTTTCTTTCCAACGTACATATAGCCGACACGTGGACGCGCTTCTAGCATGCCGGTCATCGTTAAAATCGACAAATCGGGTCGTAATGTCGCCCGTGTCAGGGAGAGTGCAGAAGCAATCTGCTCTCCCGTGATCGGACCATTCTCTTTGACGATTTGGAGTATCTTTTTTTGCCGTTCATTTAACTTCATCGGCTCATCCGTCCTTTTTCTTTACGCTAAAGTAAGTGCATTGAACCGGGCGACTGATTCGATGGCTTGCGCAAATCGTTTCATTTCGCTAAGACGGTTCGTACGGACTGTTTCGTCGTCCGTCATGATCATCGTACCGTCGAAGTAGGCTGTAATCGACGGAACGGTTGCCTCAAGTGCCTCAAGCGCTCGTTCATAATCAAGTGACGCGATGGCTTGATCGACCTCTGGTAAGGTTTTCTCAATCGCCTCATGCAACGCGCGTTCCGCATCATTTTCAAAGAGCGCTGGATTAACAGTTGTGACGTCTTCTGCTTTTTTCGAGATGTTTAAGACACGGCTGAGTTGTTCGACCGTTTTCTTGAACGATTCTTTTTTCGTCGCACTTTCAAGCATTGCAGCACGTTGCTCATTCGCTTCGACTGTCAACGTATGATCCAGAGCGGCTTCGACGACATCATGACGGAAGTTCATTTCCGATAGACGGTATTTCAAGCGTTGTGCAAAGAAGTCTTGTAATGCAGCTTGAACTTCTTCGGCATCCTTCGCGTAAAGACCTGCTGCCACCTGTTCTGAAACGACGAAAGCAATCAGTTCAGTCAATGTCAGATTCAACTTACGATCGGATAAAATCTGAACAATCCCTTGTGCTTGACGACGCAATGCGTACGGATCCGCTGATCCACTTGGAATCATACCGACACCAAAGAATCCAGCGACGCTGTCCATCTTATCGAGAATCGCATAGAGTGTTCCTGTCGGTGTTTCCGGACTTGCATCCCCCGCGAAGCGTGGCATGTAATGTTCACGAATCGCAGCCGCGACTTCCGGATCCTCATTCTTCATGTTCGCATACCGCTCACCCATCAGACCTTGCAATTCTGTGAATTCATAGACCATTTGACTGACGAGATCGAATTTATAGATTTGTCCTGCACGTTCAACACGTGTTTTGTCTGCACCGACACGATCTGCAAGTGCGAGTGCCATCTGACGGACGCGACGGACTTTTTCGCCTGTCGTTCCTAATTTTTCATGGAAGACGATTTTATCAAGACGTTTCGCCTGTTCATCGATATCTGCTTTTTTATCTTCTTCATAGAAGAACTGCGCATCGGCTAAACGGGCACGGATGACTTTTTCGTTTCCGCGTGCGACGTTTTCAAGATGTGTTGCGTTTCCGTTTCGTACCGTGACGAAATAGTGGAGCAACGCACCGTCACGTTTGACCGGGAAGTAACGTTGGTGTTCTTTCATCGTCGTGATCAAGACTTCTTCTGGTAACTCAAGATACGCTTCATCGAATGCACCGAACAAGGCTGTCGGATACTCGACGAGGTTCGTGACTTCTTCAAGTAAAGACGCATCGATCGGCACTTCGAATTGTTCGCGTGTCGCAAGCGCTGCAATTTGTTCTTCGATCAATTGACGACGTGCTTCGTAACTGACGATGACGTTTTCTCCTGCGAGCGCTTCAACATAAGCGTTCGGACGCAGGATCGTGATGTCCTGCCCGAGGAAACGATGTCCACGTGATGTCCGACCCGTTTCGACGGATGCGACTTCAAACGGGATGACTTGATCGTCAAGCAGGGCAATCAACCAACGAATTGGACGCATGTAACGTAACGATTGTGTGCTCCAACGCATGTTTTTCGGGAATGTCATCGCTTCGACGACTTGTTTTAGTCCAGGAAGTAGATCGGCTGTCGCTTGTCCGACTTCCTTACGTGTCGCATAGAGATACTCGACTCCTTTTTCTTCTCCAAGGAAGAGATCGTCCGTCGTTAACCCTTTACCACGCGCAAACCCTTCGGCTGCTTTCGTCCAGTTCCCTGCTTCGTCCATCGCGATACGTTTTGCTGGTCCTTTTAATGTCTCTTCGAGGTCACTTTGACGTGCTGCGAGACCTTTGACATACACTGCAAGACGACGTGGTGTCGAGAAGGATTCGACGCTTGTGAACTCAATCCGAGCTTCTTCAAGGAAACGCGTCACGCGTTCCTTGAGTTGTGTTTCGGATTGAAGGACGAATCGAGCCGGCATCTCTTCTAAACCGATTTCAAGTAATAATTCATGCATGTGACTCACCTGCTTTCGACTTGATCAATGGGAAGCCAAGACGTTCCCGTTCTTCGATGAAACTTTGCGCACAACGGCGCGACATGTTCCGGACACGATGGATGAATCCTGTACGTTCCGTGACGGAAATCGCCCCCTTCGCGTCGAGAAGGTTAAAGGTATGTGAACATTTCAAGATGTAATCATACGCTGGGAAAACGAGGTTCTCGTCCAAGGCGCGATTCGCTTCTTTTTCATATTGATCGAACAACGTGAAGAGTAAGGCGACATCTGATGTTTCAAACGTATACTTCGAATGTTCGAACTCCGGTTGATAGAAGATATCACCGTATTTGAAGCCATCTGTCCAAACGAGATCAAAGACACTCTCGACGTCTTGGATGTACGAAGCGAGACGCTCGATTCCGTACGTGATCTCTACTGCAATCGGATTACACTCGATTCCACCGACTTGTTGGAAGTACGTGAATTGTGTGATTTCCATCCCGTTCAGCCATACTTCCCAGCCGAGACCTGCAGCACCGAACGTCGGGTTCTCCCAGTTATCCTCTACGAAACGAATATCATGTTCGAGTGGGTTGATACCAAGCAACTCGAGACTTTGTAAGTACAATTCCTGAATGTTGTCAGGTGATGGTTTCATGATGACTTGGAATTGATGGTGTTGATACAGACGGTTCGGGTTTTCCCCGTAACGACCGTCAGCCGGACGGCGTGATGGTTCTGTATAACAAACGTTCCATGGTTCTGGTCCGAGACTCCGTAAGAACGTCATCGGATTCATCGTACCGGCTCCTTTTTCTACGTCGTATGCTTGCATCGTCAAGCAGCCTTGTTCTGCCCAAAATTTTTGTAATGTCAAGATCATGTCTTGTACTGTCATCTTCACGACTTTCACCTCCGAAATGATTAAGGAACGCAAAAAACGCCCCTATGTACAACAATCGTTGCACATAGGGACGAGACGAGCCCGCGGTTCCACCCTACTTGCATGCATCGCATGCCACTCTTTTTGACAAAGAACACTCCGAAACGCCATTCGCGCCCCTCTCACTTCCAGCTCACACCACCCTGGAATCGCTTGATTGAGAAAAAGACGGTACTCCTTTTCGTCATCGTGTTCATTTAGTTGCTTCTACCGCATTTATTCTACCGAACCCGCTTGTTGCTGTCAATCGTTGCCGAAATCAATCAACTGGTCGAGGACACGTTTTGAACGTAGACGTAACCCGCTGTAGCGTTCCATATAAGCATCCATGATTTGACGCAATAGACGCTTCGTTTCCGGCTTCACCGTCACTGTCCCGATCCGCGAGAAATCATAGACAGAAAACACATAGAGCATCTTCGCGACTGCCTCTGACATAAAGACAGCATGTTCATCCTCATGGCGATGCCGGCGACAGAGTAGACCACCGTGGTGTAACGAAAAAGCAAACGGTGCTTCAGCACTCCCGCAAATCGTACAGCCATTCAAGTGCGGCGCAATCCCTAGATGACGCAACAGGCGCAACTCGATGATGAAAGAGACGACGTCGGGATCAAGTCCTTCATCCATCGCCTCCAGTCCTTCGACGAACAAATCATAGAGTGCCGGTTGCGGCACTCGTTCATCAAGCGCTTTATCTGCCAGCTCCAGTAGATACATCGCATACGCCATCAAGACGACATCTTGCCGGATATGCGCGTGGCTCGTGATGACGTCTGCTGATTTCAACTGACCGAGACCACGTGACCGTGGATAGATATAGACGGCTCGAACGAAAGGCTGGCTTGCCGCGTTGAAACGACTACCCGGCTTCTTCGCTCCTCGCGCCATGACGGCGAGCTTGCCGTATTCACGTGTCAGTAGCGTGACGATCTTATTCGATTCACCGTATACGACCGTTCGTAGTACAAGCCCTTCCGCCTTATCGATCATCGCTTAATACTCGTCATCGCGGAAGCCAAGTTCACGCAATTGACCGGCCTTGTTACGCCAATCCTTTTGGACTTTGACCCACAAGTTCAGGTAAACTTTTGTTCCGAGTAACATCTCGATGTCCGTTCGTGCTTCAGAGCCGATTTCTTTTAGAAGTGCTCCGCGTTTACCGATGATGATTCCTTTTTGGGAATCGCGCTCGATCAAGATCGTCGCATGGACATCGACCATGTTTCCATTCTCACGCGTCTTGATTTGATCAATCGCGACTGCGATCGAGTGTGGTACTTCGTCGCGTGTCTTCTGCAAGACTTTCTCACGGATCATCTCTGAGATGATGAAACGCTCCGGGTGGTCAGTGACTTGATCCGCCGGGTAATACATCGGTCCTTCTGGTAAGATCTTCGCGATTTCTTCAAGTAACGGTCCGACGTTGTTACCTTGAAGCGCAGAGATCGGAACGACTGCCGCAAACTCGAGCTCATTTTTATATGACTCGATGATTGGCGGAATATCATTCGGATGAATCAAATCGACCTTATTCATGACGAGGATGATGGGTGTATCGAGTTCCTTCAATTTTTCAATGATGAAATCGTCACCTTTTCCTTTTGGTTCCGTCACGTTGACCATGAATAAAATCGCATCAACTTCACGCAATGCGTTCGTCGCGACCTTCATCATGAAGTCGCCGAGTTTATGTTTTGGTTTGTGAATCCCTGGTGTATCGATGAAAATCGTCTGAACGTCTTCTGTCGTATAGACACCTTGGATCTTGTTTCGCGTCGTTTGTGGCTTATCAGACATGATGGCAATCTTTTGTCCGATGACACGGTTGAGGAATGTCGATTTTCCGACGTTCGGGCGTCCGATGATCGAGACAAAGCCCGATTTGAATCCTTCTTTAAACATGTAAATCCCCTTTCGTGAATGCTCCTGGTAAGAGGGCACCCACTGTTGTTTCTGTGACATCCCCTTTAAGGTTCGTCAAATAGATTGGCATATCCGCGTCACACATCTCTGATAACACTTGGCGGCATTGTCCGCACGGTGCGACCGGTCCTTCCGTGTCCGCAACGACAGCCATCGCTGCATACTCGCGCGCATCCTGTGCCCACGCAGAGAAGATTGCTGTCCGTTCTGCACAGTTACAAAGACCATATGCAGCGTTTTCAATATTGCAGCCGTGGAAGACTTGTCCGTCTTTTGTTAGTAGAGCAGCACCGACTTGGAATTTCGAATATGGAACATACGCTTTTTCGCGTGCACGTTTAGCTTGTTCGAGTAATTGTTCTGTTTTCATGTGAATATCCCCTTCTTAGGAACGGTATTGGCCAAAAAGGCCGGATTCTTATTGTACCAAATATGGGATGAAGATGCATAGTGCAATTGCAATAGATGTAAGCGCCAACACGAGAACAGCTCCACTTGCAATATCCTTGACTGCTTTTGCCAGCGGATGCCATTCCTGCGTCACGAGATCAACGACGCGCTCAAACGCTGTATTGAACATCTCGGCACTGATGACGATCCCGACCGTCAAGAAGAGGATCGCTCGCTCGACAGACGTCAATGGTAATAGAAAAGCGACAAGTAACACGATGGCACCAACTGTCACGTGAACTTTCATATGCCGTTCTTCTCGAATCGATTGGCACAATCCGTTCATGGCATGCCGAAACGGTTGCCACCAGCTTTTCACAATGTGCCCCGATATAACTCGAAGTGATGCAGGATTTCCTCCTGTCGCTTCGTCATGACTTCCTCATCTGCTTTTTCAATGTGATCGTATCCAAGTAAATGGAGAAAACCATGGACAGCGAGAAAACCGAGCTCTCGCTCAAAATGATTGCCATACTCTGCCGCTTGTTCGCGACACCGTTCTACGGAAATGATCAAATCGCCGAGGACGATTGGTTCGTCTTCGAGCAATCCAAAATCGATTTCATCTTCTCCGAGTTCTTCCATCGCAAAGGAAATGACGTCCGTTGCCTGATCCTTTCCACGCCATTCACGATTGATCTCTTGAATCTCATCGTTTGAAACGAAAGTCACGGACAACTCACTATTTGAATCGACTTCTTCTTGTTCTGCCGTGTAAATCAAAATCGATTCGACAAGCTGTCGTTGTTCTTCCGTTAGACGATTATTTTCGTCTGTCATATAAATATTCATGTCGTTGCCTCTTTCTTTAATTCTGGATACTCGATTCGTTCATGGAACAAACCGGATAAGGTATGACACGCACTTTCACCAACGCGATAAATCTCACGTGTCGTAATGTCACATTCCGCAAATTGATCATCCATCATCTTTTCACGAATGATTTTCGCGACCAAGTCCCGAATTCCTTCTTCTGAAGGAGCTTTCATCGAACGAACTGCCGCTTCAATCGAGTCAACGATCATGATGACCGCCGCTTCACGAGTTTGTGGTTTCGGACCCGTGTAACGGAACGTCTCCTCATCGACCTCACCTTGTTCTGCTGCCTTGACATAAAAGTATCTCAGCAGAGAGGTTCCATGATGCTGGCGGCAAATATCAACGATTGCTGCAGGCAGTTTTGCTTCTTCGAGTAATTCAACACCATCCTCGGTATGTGCCAAGATGACACGTGCCGACTCTTCCGGTGTCAATCGATCATGTGGATTGCGTCCATGCTGGTTCTCAATGAAATAAAGCGGTCGTCTCGTTTTCCCTAAATCATGATAGTAGGCGCCGACTCGTGCAAGCAAGCCATCTGCTCCGATTGCTTCACAGGCTGTTTCTGCTAGATTCGCAACCATCATACTGTGATGGTACGTTCCCGGTGCTTCAACTAATAATTTTTTGAGTAACGGATGCGTCGGGTTCAACAGTTCGAGTAGACGGGTCGGTGCTAAAATACCGAACGTCATTTCAAGAAACGGCAATAGTCCAATTGCTAGGACGGCACTCAAGATACCGCTCGCAATCGCAAAACCAACTAAAATCAGCGTTTCGCGCAGTTCGAACGTTCCACTTCGTAACAGGACGAATGCCAAAAAGATCGCAATGTTTGCTCCGGCAATCGAAACACTGCTCATGAAAATACGACGTCGTGACAAACTAGAGCGCAGGAAAAACGTTGCGACTAAACCACCGACCAATAAATAGATTGCGATATTGAAGCTGAAGTTCTGGTTCGTACTATAGAAGAACGTTCCGGCAAGCGCCGTAAACAGAGAACTCGATAATGCAATCCGTTCGTTCAATAAATTGCGCAAGACGAGCGCAGCAAAAGCGGTCGGCGTGAGTAAGTAAAATGCTGGATTGATGTCGTCTGCTAAGAACGCCATACCATACATGACGAGTAATTGTAGACTGACGACGAGGTAGACAAGCCCGAATAATCGAATCCGCCCCATTTGAGCGTATCGCAGTTTTGAACGGTGAATGAATCCAAATAAAAAGGCAGTCATCAACGCACTGACAAGCATCGCTCCGAGTAACGGTTTCAACGACTGTCGATCAGAAATCAAGCCGACTAATTGTAGCTGACGATAGGCATCTTGTGAAATCACTTCGCCTCGTTTAACGATCACTTCGCCTTCTGAAATGATGACTGGTTCAACTTTATCACTCGTCTGCTTACGAAGCTGTTCCGTCTTTTCCGGATCATAGACGTAGTTCGTCACGATCAGTTGATCGGTCATCGCTTTAGCGACTGCTTTTAGTGAAAAGGACAGTGGCGAACGTTCAATATCCGTTCGCGCATTCTCACGTGCCTCCGCTACTTCACCACCATCAGACGAGATACGTTGACGCATCGCTTCTTCAATCGCGGTGATGACGACGTCACGTGTCGTATTCCGTAGTGCTGTCGTCGACGTCACAAGCAAGCGTAACTCATCATCCTTCAAAAGAGTTGCCGCCTCCGTTCCACGCAGACGCTGTTTGATTTTACCGATCTCATTTGTTTTTTTGATACCAGACAAACTCGCAAAAAGTTGTTCGACTTTATCAATTTGTTGTGCTGCATACTCTTGTTTGATCGTATACTGACTCTCGATTGCAGCAACCGAATTTTCCTTGATTTGATTTGTTGCAACCCGGTCCTCCATCGTCAAGGGTGACCGGATATCTTCTTCTGCAATTGAGAATGGTTCTGCGGACAAGGCTTCTGGCCGAACACTGACATACATCATCGTCGATACGACGAGATAGAATACTACTGTCAAAAGCCCGACCCAGACCCCAACCTTGCGCATATCATCTCCCCCTTTTCCATCTATTTTCGTAACGGCTTAGGTCAAATCCTGACTATAAGCATCAACGATTTTTCGGACAAGTGGGTGACGCACGACATCCGCTGAGCCAAAGTGCTCAAAATGAATCCCTTTGACATTGCCGAGCAAATGTAACGCTTCTTGTAGACCAGACGTTTTTCCTCGCGGAAGATCGACTTGTGTCAAATCGCCTGTGACGATCATCTTCGAATGGAATCCGAGACGCGTCAAGAACATCTTCATTTGTTCACGTGTCGTATTTTGCGCTTCATCAAGAATGACGAAGGCATGTTCAAGTGTCCGTCCACGCATGTAAGCGAGCGGCGCGATCTCGATGACGCCACGCTCAAGCAGACGAGCCGTATGTTCGACACCAAGTACGTCATGTAGCGCATCGTATAGAGGACGTAGATAGGGATCGACTTTTTCTTTCAGATCCCCTGGAAGGAATCCTAGATTTTCTCCTGCTTCTACTGCTGGACGCGTCAGGACAAGTCGTTTGACGTGACCTTCCTTTAACGCTTTTGCCGCCATCACGACAGCAAGATACGTTTTTCCGGTTCCCGCTGGTCCAATACCAAATGTCAAATCACAGCGGTCGATTCCCCGAACGTAACGTGCTTGACCGAGTGTCTTTGCACGAAGTGGTTTTCCTTTATGATTCGTATGAATGACCGTATCGTAAAGTTCCAGTAGTTCATCCACCCGATCTTGACGTGCCAGTTGAATGGCGCTCGTCGCGTCACGCTCCGTCAAAACAGCTCCACGATTCACAAGTTGTTTCAAGACGCCTACGACCTGTCCTGCTAAGATTACAGACTGCTCCTGTTCGGATTGTGCCAACAGCTCATCTCCTCGATGCGTAAGCTGAACGTCAAGTTCTGCTTCCATCGTACGTAAGACTGCATCATTCGGACCGACGAATGCTTGAATCTGTTCTGAATTCGAAAATGCAAATGGGATTCTTTCGTTGAATATCACGTTGTGAATGGCCTCCTAGTCATGGATAACAAGTTGTCATCGCTTCATATCTAATCTCTTCCACTTTAGCACTTCCGCCGAAAAGATGGAAAGAAAAACCCGTTCCCACCTTTTGGGAAATAAAAAGAGTCGATCCTACGCGTTTCGTAGGATCGACTCACTGTCTAATCATCATCGTTTTCGTTTTGAAACGGGTGCACCCAGAACCTCACTCCAGACGATGGCACGACGCATTTCATCCTGTGAGAGTCTCGTCGCTGATGCTGAACGACTCGACGTTCCAATAGCACCGTCTGCGACGCTATCTTTGATTTCACCGATCGTCGAAGAGGACATCCCTTTTTTCGAATGTTGTTTCTGACGCTGGTCCAAACGTTGTTGCAATTCCGTTCGTTCATGAACGGGTCGCGCTTTTGTTTGCGTTACCCCCGGTTGTTTCTTCGCGGGTGCTTTTTTACGAACGACAGGTGGAGGTACCATCTCTTGTCGCGCCGTATCGACCTGTTCGGTTATTTGTTTCACATAGTCGCCGAACTCCTTTGAAGGTGTCCGGTTCGTCTGCTTCGGTTTTTTATCCGCTGCTTTTGAGATGACGGAGATGACACCGAATGCGATCATCAATCCGACCCATATGATATCCATACCGTCTCACCCTTTATTGTGAGTCATTTGGTGATGATTGCCCACCGATTGCTTGACGCATTTTCGTATCTGCCGTCACGTTCAAGTAGTTTGCATAATCCATGACGCCAAAGTTACCGTCACGCATCGCTTCAGCGATCGCAAGCGGCACTTCCGCTTCAGCAGCGACAACCTTCGCACGCATCTCTTCAACACGTGATTTCATCTCTTGTTCACTTGCGATCGCCATTGCGCGACGTTCTTCCGCTTTTGCTTGCGCAATGTTCTTATCTGCTTCTGCTTGATCCGTCTGCAGAACCGCACCGATATTCTTACCGATATCAATGTCCGCGATATCAATCGAGAGAATCTCGAACGCCGTACCCGAATCGAGTCCTTTCGCAAGAACCGTCCGTGAGATCATCTCTGGATTCTCAAGTACTTCTTTTTGGTCATTACACGAACCAATGGTTGAGATGACACCCTCACCAACACGTGCGATGACCGTTTCTTCCCCAGCACCACCGACGAGACGATCAATGTTCGCACGTACCGTGATCCGGGCTTTCGCTTTTACTTCAATCCCGTTCATTGCCACACCGGCGATAAATGGTGTTTCGATGACTTTCGGGTTAACCGACATTTGAACAGCTTCCAGAACGTTACGACCAGCAAGATCAATCGCTGCTGCGCGTTCGAAGCTCAACTCGATATTCGCACGGTGTGCTGCAATCAAGGCATTGACGACGCGGTCAACATTACCACCGGCAAGGAAGTGACTTTCCAGTTGATTCGTATTCAAGTTCAATCCCGCTTTAACTGCCTTAATCAACGGATTGACGATTTTAGATGGTGTCACTCGACGTAGTCGCATCCCGACTAATGTAAAGATCGATACACGTACGCCTGCCGCGAGCGAGCTGATCCAAAGTGGGATCGGAACGAGCGTGAAGAAGATGGCGAGGAAAATTAAAATTCCTCCAGATATGAGTAATACGGTCAATAGTTCAGGTGTCATGTGTGGGACTCCTCCTTCGTATGTTGGACTCTAACAATGACGCGTCCATGCGTCACTTCTTTTACGACGATTGTTTCCCCCGCTTGAATGAAGGTCCCTTCCGTTACGGCATCAATTCGATTCCCATCGATTTCAATCGTTCCTGATGGACGAAGAGGCGTCAAACTGACTCCTTCTTGTCCTAACAGTTGTACTTTGTCTTGATGGGAGAGATAGCCTTTTTCAGACGATGTCGAATCCGTCAAAATCAAACCGCGCCATAGTAACGACTGATTTGATTTAATTCTGCGATACGCCCAGTATCCGGCCGCAAGCGATAGAAATACAGCAAGTCCGATTGCGATACCTACTTGACCAACTGTAGCGCCTGCCATGATCAGACTAGCAAGGACCGCACCGATTCCGAGGACTCCAAAGATTCCGAACCCTGTGACGAATATTTCGACCAGTAACATGAGGACCCCAATCATGAAGACCGCCAAAATCATTCCTAAGCTAAACGTCATGCGTACGTTCACCCCTTTTCATTCGTGTCAGAAGCTGCTTCTTTTGCACTTTGATTCGTTACTATAATTATATACGCTTTCAAAACAAAAAGGTTTCATGACTATTCTGAATTCATTAAGAAACTTTTAATTGTGACAGGAACGACAAAAAAGGTGCCCCGAAGGACACCTTTTTCATGTATTAAGCGAGCCGTTGTTTGACGAGTCGATTAATTAACGCACCGTCTGCCTTGCCTTTAAGCTGTGGCATGACGATACCCATTACTTTCCCCATATCTGAAGGAGCAGAGGCACCCGTCTGCGCAATAGCTGCGTCGACGATTTCCTGTACTTCTTCCTCGGAAAGCTGTTTTGGCATATAAGCTTCGAGCACGACAATCTCTGCTTGAATTTTCTCGACGAGATCGTGACGACCAGCGCTTTCGAATTCTCGGAGGGAGTCGTTGCGCTGCTTCATTTCACGTGAAAGAATTGTTAATTCTTCCTCGTCTGTCAATTCTTGCTTACCGAGTTTGATCGTTTCATTTTGCAGCGATGATTTCACCATCCGAATCGTCGTAAGACGATCTTTTTCACGTAGACGCATGGCTTCTTTCATATCCGCTGTCAAACGCTCCTGAAGACTCATGAGGATACACCCTCTCTAACGTTAGAACTTCTTACGCTTACGCGCAGCCTCCGATTTAAGCTTACGTTTTACACTTGGCTTTTCGTAGTGTTTACGTTTACGAACTTCTGCAAGCGTACCATCTTTTGAAACACCACGTTTGAAGCGACGAAGTGCGTCTTCAAGTGATTCATTTTTACGTACACGAGTTTCCACTAGTTTTCCCTCCCTCCGATATTACCGACTAAAGGAAACGTGTCAGACACGTCATACAACATTATAGTAGGAATATACAATTTGGTCAACAGTTGATTCTAGCGACTTTTCTGTACCCTACGCTGTTCCTTTTTGTTCTTATCTATCCTCTCATGGTTGCATCCGTTTGACAACAAAATCTAGTCATTCCTGCATCAAAATCCAGAAACTTTTTTGTAAGCGTTATCATCTATTTTTTAAAATGTTTTGTCAAAAAGGGTGATGATGTGTCAAAATATAGACAATTATCAAATAAAGGAGTGTGACATTACTTATGAAAGAAGCAAAGCGCATCATCTGGGGATTGATTCTCGGGGTGATTCTCGGAATCGTCCTCGCTTCCTTACCGGACAAGTCGATTTATGAGGGATTGAATAAATATGCTTTACAACCCATCGGAACGATCTTCCTGAACTTAATTAAGATGCTCGTCGTACCGATCGTCTTCTTCTCAATCGCCCTTGGCGTCATGGGACTTGGAAATCCAAAAGAGCTTGGTCGTGTTGGTGGTAAAGCCATCACTTATTTCATGACGACGACAGCTGTCGCAATTGTCATTGCTCTCGGTTTGTCATTACTGATCAAACCGGGTACGTTTGGTAACTTCGAGACGCAAGGTCTGGAATATGATAACGGAAATCTACCAGATACGAGCATAATCAACACAATCGTTGGTATGTTCCCGACGAACCCGATCACGTCGATGGCGGAAGGAAATATGCTACAAATCATCGTCTTCAGTGTCTTTATCGGTTTTGGGATCACGTTCCTCGGTCAAAAAGTCTCGACACTACGGACGTTCATCGAGCAGGGTAATGATTTAATGACGTACTTGATCACGCTCGTCATGAAAATGGCACCGCTTGGAGCATTTGCTTTGATCGCATCAGCCGTCGGTTCTCAAGGGTGGGATTCGCTAAAAGCAATGGGACTTTATATGGGTGTCGTCATCTTGTCACTATTCGTCCATTCCGTATTGACGTATGGTTCGACTGTTTCACTTCTTGGGAAGATGAACCCGTTCTTCTTCTTTAAGAAGTTCGCACCTGTCATGCTGTTCGCTTTCTCGACGTCTTCGTCGAACGCAACACTCCCTGTTGCGATGCAAACGGCTCAAAAAGAGTTGAAGGTTCCGCGTTCCGTCTCAAGTTTCGTCCAGCCTCTCGGTGCGACGATCAACATGGATGGAACAGCAATCATGCAAGGTGTCGCGACTGTCTTCATCGCGCAAGTCTACGCTGTTGACTTGACGCCAGGTCAACTTGCGACGGTCGTCCTGACAGCTGTTCTTGCATCGGTCGGAACAGCCGGTGTACCGGGTGTCGGTCTCGTCATGCTAACGATGGTTCTCCAGTCGGTCAATCTACCGGTCGAAGGGATTGCATTGATCATCGGTGTCGATCGTCTTCTTGATATGATGCGGACAGCCGTCAACATTACTGGTGACGCAGCATGTGCCGTCATCGTCTCGAAATCGGAAGAAGGTAATCTGAAAGAAGAAGAGAACGAAGAAACGGATGAGCGTTACGCTTGATTGCACGTTTCTCGACTGACGAAAAGGACGTTCCGCCAACTGCGGAACGTCCTTTTTTATTTGTTCACTTATTTTGATAAGACGAATGAGCTAAGTCCTTCGACACGAACCGTACCTGATACTTTACGGATTGTTTTGGATCCTGCTTGTTTACCGTCTACAAGCAGCTTCCATTTCCCTGTCGGTAGCTTCATATCGACTGCTGTTCGATTTGCGTTGTGAATGACGTAGAGATCATCTTTTTGTTTCGGCGCAGCATCATCTAGTCGATACGCGATGACTTGTGCCGGTGCTGCTTCAAACGTCAGGTAACGACGAATGTCTTTTGCTGTTGCTAAATGAAGTACTGGATTCTTTTTACGTAACTCGATCAATCCTGTCATATAATCAACGTCTTGTTGACGGTCCATCTTCCGTTTCCAGTCGAGCTGGTTGACAGAATCCGGTGATTTATATGAGTTATGGTCGCCACCCTTCGTCCGCATGAAGTCCTGTCCTGCATGGATGAACGTTGTTCCTTGAGACGTCAACAAGATACTTGAAGCTAGACGATGCATCTTTGTCTTCGTTGCGTCATTGTCTTGTGGATTCGTCAGCTTCAACTTATCCCAAAGCGTATGGTTATCATGTGCTTCAACGTACGTGATCGCTTGATCTGGTTCTTGCGTAAATCCTTGAATCTCTTTGTCATAAGCAATCTCTCCGACAATTCCGCGTTTGATGCGCGTTTCAAGACCGGTTGCTCCGTTAATGAAACCAGCATCTGAATCGATGAAGACGCTACCTTTGAGCGCATCGCGTAGATTGTCATTGAAATGTCCGATTCCAGGCATTTGTTTTGTATTCGTTTGGTTGGCCTTCTCTGAATCTGGAAGTGGTGTTCCAAGGCTCCACCCTTCTCCGAATACAAGAATCGACGGATCAATTCGTTTTGTCGCCTGTTTGACAGCATTCATCGTCTTGACGTCGTGAATGCCCATTAAGTCAAAGCGGAATCCGTCCCAGTGGTATTCTTTCGCCCAGTAAGAGACAGAGTCAACGATCAATTTGTGCATCATTTTACGCTCAGACGCTGTATCGTTTCCGACACCCGTTCCGTTCGCTAAATCGCCGCCTTCTGTATAACGGTAGTAATAACCAGGAACGATTTTATCAAGGTTTGATGCCTTTGCGTCAAACATGTGGTTGTAGACGACATCCATGACAGCACGAAGTCCATTGTCATGTAGCCCTTGAATCATCTGCTTCATTTCCTTGATTCGGACTTTTGGATCATAGGGGTTTGTCGCATACGATCCTTCTGGTGCGTTATAGTTCTTTGGATCATAACCCCAGTTATAAGATTTAAGCGGGTTCGTCTCATCGACGGAAGCTGTGTTGAAATCATAGACTGGAATGAACTGAACGTGCGTGATGCCAAGTTCCTTCAGATGATCAAGTCCCGTCTTCGTCTTCGTTTTCTTACCATCCTTCGTTAAACGTGTACCTGGCTCGATGACGCCGAGATACTTCCCTTTTTGTTTGATACCTGAATCGTAACCCGAGTTCGTCACATCAAACATCGATAAATCACGGACGTGTGATTCATAGATGATCGCATCTGTCGCATGGCGAAGTGGCATTTTTCCATTTGTCCAGCGTTTTGGATCCGTCTCGCGTAAGTCGACGACGACACCTTGGTCGCCATTGACGGCGACTGCTGTCGCATACGGATCAACCGCACGCGTCGATTCTTTGGCATGTTTGACTTCGTATGTGTATCCGACACCGTCAAGATCGCCCTTGACCGTCACTTGATACACACCACGATCCGTTCGTTCCATCTTGATTTCGCGCGTGATATCTTTTGTCGTAGCAGCTTGTTGCTTTGGTAAGCGATACAATTCGAGCTCGACCGCTTGTGCTGTCGGTGCCCAAACTTTAAACGTCGTCTTTGACTTTTGATAGTCGACACCGAGTTTTCCATCGTAGGCATACTTTTGGTCGAATGCTTTCGAACGGAGCACTTTACCCGCTTCAAGGACTGCTTCTCCAAAAACAGGATGAGACGCTCGGACGACTTTTGCTAAATCGATATCTGAAGTGACTTCGACTTTTACCGTTTTGGCATCGATTGCTGACACGGCTGGATTCGTCACGCCTTCAAACGTAAATGCCTTTACGTCTTCTTCCGTCAACGGTGCATTCGTTTTCAATGTCATCGTCCGGAAGTCATCTGCTAAAAAGCTTGTGATTTTCGGTGTGCGATCGATTTCCGGTTTGCTGTAGTATACCGTCTGATCCCCTTCAATCAACCAGATGTCTTTCGCCCCTGCATAAAAGAAACGATCAGCTCCGTCTTTTTCCGACCATCCTTCAAGATGAGGAATGACGCCTGCAAGACGTGCTTTCGTCGGATTATCGAGTGTTACCTTGGCAACGGCACCGAACTCATCTTGCTTGTCAAACTCGAATCGCTTGCCATCCTGCTCTTCCGGCCAAGACCAAACGCCATACTTTTCATAATCATTGTCATACCGGTAATAGTGGATGTTCGTGTCGATATTTTCGACATCTGCTCCATTGCTTGGATTGACTGTCGAGATGTTCTTACTTCCCGACTCGATCCAGATTTCAGCAACACCATTTTTAATCATGTCTTTCGTAATGAAGCGATCATTCTCAGATCCCCCATCTTTGTTCCAGTTATCATCTCGAACGATAAAGCCGATTTTTTCCGGCTGATCAACTGGGAATTCATAAGCTGCGATTTTTCCGTAAGCATCCTCGCCGTTAAAAGCGTGAGCTTTATTCGGAAAATAATCCGGTCCATTTGCCCATAACCACAGATTCCAATCCTTCGTGGCATTCGGGTCTGCCTTGTAGTGAATGATGACCAATGTCGACTTCCCTTTTTCCAGTGCTTGACCAGATAAAGAGAGTCCACTAAATATCAGTGCAAACGTTAGCGCAACGATACAAACGAATCTCATGCGTTTCATACGGTAGCCATCTCCTTTTGGTATGTAATCGTTTTCATTTTGCATCCGTTTACAGGTCCTGTCAAAGCCTATTTCATCGGTTTGGTCGAAAATAAGACTTTTGAACCAAGCACTTTTTTTCAAAAAGAATGGGGAGTTACATCAGAGGAAGACAGAAAAAAAGCGTCTCCACAATCATGTGCTAGAGACGCTCATCCTGGTTTGTCTGATGGTACTACTAGTTATAGCTTACGATCGTGCAAGAAGTTTAGCGATTGTCTGCTTCGTCTGTTCCATTGATTCGTCCGATGCAAAGAAATACCAGACACCATCACTTGCGATATATCCTTCTCCCTCGATTTTCAGCGGCTTTAATTGTTCGAACCCCCGCTGATTTTCCTGCGCTAGTTGCGCTGCGACATCGAGTCCAATATTCGTCGTAAAGTTGTTTTTCATGACGTCCGTAATCTTTTCGAGTTGCGTCAACAACTGTGGTCCAGCAAGCTTCATTCCGACGGCTTCTAGCACTTGACGCTGGCGAATTTGTCGTCCCATATCGCCGAGTGGATCTTGCTTTCGCATCCGAGCGTAACCACTCGCTTCAAGACCCGTCAGATGAATTTTCCCTTTCTCATACTCCTTTTGAAGACGACGGTCGTTCCAACTGAAGGCAGATGGATTGTCGACCGTGACACCCCCAACAGCATCGACCAACTCAATCAATCCATCCATGTTGATTTTCGCATAATAAGGAATATCGGTCTCAAACGTCTGCTCCACCGTCTCGACTGTCTCTTTCACCCCCCCATAGGCATAGGTATGATTGATTTTAGTCTTTTCGCCAGACGGCACGGTTACCTGCATATCTCTTGGAATGGACAGGGAAGTCGCTTGTCTCGTTTTTGGATTGAATGAAAGAAGCATGATGGCATCGGCACGTCCTTTATCGTTTTTCCGTTCATCCACGCCTAGTAATAAGACATTGACCGGCTTCATCGATTCGAGTGGCTTCGGCCGCTCTCCATCTAACGGTGTTAAGAACGCGTCTGCCGTTTGCTTCACTTTTAAAAAAGCTAAACCAGCTGATGTACTAGCAATCAGAACGAACCCTAGTAGGAGCGCACTCAATACGCGCCAAACAAGGCGTGGTTTTCTTTTCGCCATTCGGGATCTCATGTCATGAACTCCTTCATAGTGTGTTTTCATACGTCTTCATCAATCCAGCAATGTTCGAGTTATGCAGGAACAATACGGAGTCGACTTGTTTTTGTTTAGCGAACTGCGAGACGTCGAATGATTTTGGCACATAACGAACGTCGACGACTTCCAGATTGGCACTTTTAGCAAGGAACGGTAAGACGGGATTCGCGAATGAATCCTTTAAGACGAGAATCGTTGGGCGATCATTCTTCGCCTTCTCCTTCATCGACATGACGCCGTGATTCCCGCGCAAGAATACTTCATATCGATCGACGTAATCTCCCTCCTGCTGAACGAAGGATTCATCGATCACCGGGCGATCGCATGCCCCGTCGTAACAGACATCGATCCCTTTAAAGAATGCTGGTCCATAATAAGCTAACTGATCACCGGACGTCGCGTACGCAAGTGTCGTCTTTCGTGCCAATGAACCATAGTAGGCATGTTCATCCTCTTTACGATTGGCTTTTGATGGTGTGACTGGTCGTAAGTCCATCCCTTTCGTAATCGTCTGATACGCCGACGCTGCCCCGTCGATATTCCAGTGATGGTCCGTCTTGAAGTAATCCGTTAACTTTAATTGATCAAGTGACAAATTCGTCATCCCGGCAGCCTTGAAGTCACGAATCATTCCTGCGTAACGTGTCCGTGCGTTCGAAGCAACATACGATGGAATCAACTGATCGCGTTCAGCAATGACCGTCTTCGATGGAGCTAGTGCCATATAAACCGGACGGTCGACTTCTTGAACGAATTTTTGAAACGCGTTCGGAATCTGAACTTGAGTCGAGGCACTCGGTTCGATCATATAGCCATTTTTAGCTGTATAGATCCCATTACGAAAAGGCTGCCTGAAGACATCCTTCGATAGCAGTGCCTGCATCTCAACGAACGTCCCCCGCAACAGCAGTTGATCCGTGAAATACGTCTCCATCTTCAGCATGTCTTTTCCAGTCGCGATTCCTTCGATCGTTGGTTCAACTGATTGAGTGAGTGTACGATTTTCGAGTTGGGAACGCACACGATCCTCTCGGACGATCGTTCCGACACCAATCGTTAACAAGATGAGTAAAAAACTAATCGTCGTCACCCACATCATGATCCGTTCAAAAGAAGTCGTCCGTTTTTGTCCCTGCTTATTTTCTGTTTCAAGTGGCTGTGCCATCAGTAGACCTCCTTTTTAGAAGCGGAAATAGATGAATGGGTTAAACGTACTTGCAACAAGTGCTGATGTCGCCAAAAATAGTAGCAACATCGCATACCCATACTGCATCGTCGTACCAATTCTTCCGAGTGACACGACTAATCGCTCTCCGATGATTTTCGGAATCGGTGTCGCTGCGATACACGCGACAAGCAATAGAACACCATTTTGGACAAGCTGATAGCTCGCGCGTTCATCCCAGATCACATCTGGTACGAACATCGCTTGAATGTACGTAACGGCTTCTGGGAACGTCTCGGAACGGAAGAATACCCAACCGACCAACACGAGTACGAGTGTCCAAACGGTCGAGAAGACTGGCATTTTCTCCAACCATTTCCCGAGAAATGCTTTCTCGAGCATGATCCAGATTCCGTAATACGCTCCCCACGCGACAAACGTCCAACTCGCACCATGCCAAAGACCTGTCAGCATCCAGACAATTGCTAAGTTGCGATACTGTAACCATGGTGAGACACGATTTCCACCAAGCGGGATGTAGACATAATCCCGGAACCACGATCCAAGCGAAATATGCCAACGACGCCAAAATTCAGAAACTGACTTTGAAATGTAGGGATAGTTAAAATTCTCAAGAAAATGAAATCCGAACATCAAAGCTAGTCCAATCGCCATATCACTGTATCCCGAAAAATCGAAATAGATTTGTAAGGCGTAGGCGATGATGCCGATCCAAGCAAGCCCCATCGAAAGATCTTTCATATTGAAGATGGCATCCGCGACCTGACCACATCCATTGGCAAGAATCAGTTTTTTAGCTAAGCCGATCGTAAACCGACGAACCCCTCGGGCAAAATCGGAAACCGTCTCTTCTCGTGACTCGATTTGGCTCGCAATCGTGTTATAGCGAACGATCGGACCCGCGACGAGTTGGGGAAAGAACGCGATATAAAGGGCGAGGTCAAGCGGATTCTTTTGCACCGCTTCCTTCCCTTTGTAGATGTCGATGACATAACTCATCGCATGAAACGTATAGAACGAGATCCCGAGTGGCAAGACGACTTCTGGTACGAACCATCCTAATCCGAATGTCTCGTTGACTGAACGAACAAAAAATCCGCTGTACTTGAACCAGCCGAGTAACCCCAGATTGACTACGATCATGCTGAACATGATCCATTTGACGCCAATTCGGTGTCGATACAGATCGACGAACAAGGCGAAGAAGTAGTTGATTGTGACGCTCAGTAGCATCAGCAATGCAAAACGCGGTTCTCCGAATGCATAAAAGAATAGACTCGTCACTAATAACCAGCCATTTCGGAAGCTGCGTGGGAGTAGGTAATAGACGATCAACACAGTCGGTAAGAACAGAAATAAGAATATCGTCGAACTAAATAGCATACGTCGCTTCCTCCCCTGCCGTGACATGTTGCACAATCTGAATGTCCCGGAGATGGACCCGGAAGCTCCCCTCTTGCAAGAACTTCCATGCCACCTTGAAATACTTCGCTCCTGGTACTCGTTTCATCTGTACATGAACGACTGTCGCATTCGTCAATGTGACGGTTTCCGTTTCCGATCCCATCCGTTTTTTCTGTCCATATTGCATCTTGAATAACTGAACGACACATGGTGCATCGACTTCGAAATGACAGGTCACCTCGATGAGATCTCCTGTAATCGTTGCGTCTGATCGGTATAACTTTGAAGGCGGATGTTGAAATCCTTGATCAAACAACTGAATGTACAATTTGTCGTCTGCCGTCGCTTCTTGAAAATCAAAATAGACACCATCTGTAGCATCCTCAAGCAAGATTTTTTCCTGCGTTCCGAATGGAAAGAATTGATAAATCGCTGGAGGAATACGTTGACTCATACAGGTACCTCACTCATGATGGCATCGACGATTCGCTCCGCCGCTTGTCCATCGCCATAAGGATTCGCCGCTTGTGCCATCGATTGATAGAACACCTGATCCGTCAACAATTGATGACTCATCGTATAAATCATCTCTGGATTCGTCCCGACGAGCTTCAACGTTCCAGCTTCGACCCCTTCTGGACGCTCTGTCGTCTCCCGTAAGACAAGGACAGGCACGCCGAGCGAAGGTGCTTCCTCTTGAATCCCACCTGAGTCGGTCAGAATGAAGGATGCCCGAGCCGCAAGATTATGGAAGTCAAATACATCAAGCGGTTCGATCAATTGAATCCGCGGATGATGCTCCAAGCGAGCTGCCGCTTCTAGTACGACCGGATTCGGATGAACCGGATAGACGATTTCGATTTCTGGATGATCATTTGCTAACCGTTCGATCGCCTCAAAAATCGTTGCCAGTTGTAAATGATTCTCACGGCGATGAACCGTCAAAAGAACGAGCTTTCGTCCCGACTTCTCTAGGCGCGATAGGACAGGATGTGTATATGTCGGTGATACAGTCGTCTTCAACGCATCGATGACCGTATTACCGGTTACGATGATTGGCGTCTGCTTGTTCTCAGCACGTAAGTTCATTGCGGCCTGTTCAGTCGGTGCAAAATGATAATCCGCCAACACACCTGTCAATTGACGATTCATCTCTTCTGGGAACGGCGCATACTTTTCATATGTCCGTAGTCCTGCTTCCACATGACCGACTGGAATCTGTTGATAGAACGCCGCTAAAGAAGCAGCGAACGTCGTCGTCGTATCCCCATGGACAAGGACGAGATCCGGCTGTTCCTTTTCGAGGACGCGACGCATCGCGTTTAAAATACGCGCCGTCATTTCCTCTAACGTCTGACGCGGACGCATCAAATCCAAGTCATGGTCCGGAGTGATCTCGAACAGTTCAAGGACCTGATCGAGCATCTCTCGGTGCTGTGCTGTAACGACGACGATTGGTTCGACGTCCTGACGATTTTCAAGTGCTTTGACGACCGGCGCCATTTTGATCGCCTCTGGTCGTGTTCCGAATACAAGCATGACACGTTTCATTTACTTCATCCCCTATCTCATTTCATGACGATTGTTCAATCGTCTCGCCCATCATTTGCTGATCCACGGAACCGATCCGTTCCGTTCGTTTCTTAGCTACGTAATGGGAGGCTTGCTTTTTTGATAACTGTTTGTACCAATATAGATATTTATTGTATTCAGCCAACGTTTCGTTCGTCGGACCAAATAGACGTACTTCCCCGTATTCCAACCAAAGGATTTTTGTACAGAAACTCTTTACCTGGCTGAGCGAATGACTGACGAAAAAAATCGTTTTCCCTTGATCGCGGAATTCACGCATCTTATCGAGACACTTTTCAGTAAACGTTTGGTCTCCGACTGAGAGCGCTTCGTCGATGATCAAGATATCTGGATTAATATGAATCGAGATCGCAAAACCAATTCGAGCTCGCATGCCGCTCGAGTATGTCTTGACTGGCTGATCGATGAACTCCCCGATATCAGCGAACTCTAGAATTTCTGGAGTAATCGTCTCGATTTGACGTTTCGTCAAGCCCATCATCAGCCCTTTTAATTCAATGTTATCTCGCCCTGTCAGTTGACTATTCAATCCACTAGAGATGGCAATCAATGCTGACTTCCCACCCAATGTGACCCGACCGTACGTCGGTGGTGTCACGTTAGCAAGCAGATGCGATAGTGTCGATTTCCCACTTCCGTTGATGCCAACGACACCGACGATTTCTCCCTCTTCCACAGAAAAGGAGACGTTCTTCAGAGCATAGAACGATTTTCCATTCACCTTACCGAACAACACTTCCTTTAGCTTGTCGATCGGTCGGGCATAGAGCATGTACCGTTTCGATACATTCTCAAACACGACATGACCCATCGTTCTCCCTCCTATACGTAATCGATGAAATAGCGTCGGAATCGAATGTGAATCGATGCTCCAACAAGTAAGATTGCGAGCGTCATACACCAGAAATACACGCCGTACCACATATGATCGAGCAGATAACCCGTTCCGATGAGTGCGGACCGATATCCCTCAATCAAATAAACGAGTGGGTTTAACATCAACAACATCTTAAATAACGAGTGATCTGGCGGAATCCACATGATTGGTGTTAAATACATCAGCATGCGAATCGCAGATGTCACCATGTTTTGCACATCTCGAATCATCGTCGCAAGTGCGGATAACAATAAGGAAACCGCATAGAGGAATACGACGCCCGCCGGTACGATATATAGGAGTTCAAACGTATGCCATCCCGGGAAGTAACCGAAGGCACACCCTAAAATGATCGTCAAAGCAATCATCGCGAGATGACGGTAGAATTGTGCCAAAATGACATACGCCGGAATCGTACTCAATGGAAAATGCATCTTCGAGACGAGGGCGACCCGACCATAAATCGACCGGGAACCACTTGGAATCGTACTGCCGATGAAGAACCAAGCAATCAATCCGCTGACGAGCCAAAAAACGAACGGAATTCCATCGACTGGATGCCCACCACGAATCCCGAAGCCGAATACGACCCAGTAGACACCGATTTGGAGTAGTGGCGTCATGATCTCCCAAAACCAACCCAGGTATTGCATGCTATATTGACTCTTTGTTTCATAAAGCGAGAGCCGAAAGATCAGATATAGATGATCCTTCAACTCTCCCCCAATCGTTCGTAACGCGTTCATATCGCTTTCGCATCCACTTCCGTCACGCGGTGCGTATGCAAATTACCGAAGTTCAGGACTTTGACAGCGTCGAGCGCTTTGACGATCCCTTTCGTATCGAAGAGCAACGGTGTCCGCATGTAGTTTGCGAGACGACGTGAATCGAATTGTTTGAATTCATCATGATCGACCAAGACAAGCGCTAAATCAGCGCCTTGAATCGCTTCCAGCTCATCAACGAGTTCGAAACGTGTCGAAATCGAACGTTCGACGTGTGGATCACAGACAGCGACGTCAAGTCCACGGTCGAGCAATTGTTCAATGACTTCGACAGCTGGACTCTCGCGCATATCATCGACGTTTCCTTTATACGTGACACCAAAGACGGCGATTTTTGGACGAACACGGGAACCGACGAGGCGAGCCGCTTGATCGGCAACGAATTGCGGCATCTGAACGTTCGTTTGTCGTGCCGTATGAATGATGCGTGCAAGCGATGGGGCTTTTGCGACGATGAAGTACGGGTCGACTGCGAGACAGTGACCACCCACTCCCGGTCCCGGATGATGCAAGTTCACCCGTGGGTGCATGTTCGCCATCTCAATCACATCTAAGACGTTGATCTCTAGTTGATGACATACTTGCGTTAATTCATTTGCGAGAGCAATGTTGACATCGCGGAACGTATTCTCCATCAACTTCGACATTTCGGCTGTTTTGGCATCTGTCCGGACGATTTCACCTTGAACGAATGTTTCGTAGACGGCAGCCCCTGCCTCCGCACACGCTGGCGTCAATCCACCAACGATTCGGTTATTATGGATAAGTTCATGTAAGATTTGTCCTGGCAAGACACGCTCGGGACAATGGACGACATAAATGTCCTCACCGATCGTAAATCCAGCTGCTTCGATTAAGGGACGGACATGATCATCCATCGTACGTGGTGCAATCGTCGATTCGACGATGACGACATTTCCTTTTTCAAGGAATGGCAGCATGTTGTTGACCGCTGAAATGACATATTTCAAATCACATGATTTATACGTATCGTTTAAGTTAGGAGTTGGAACGGCGATTAAGAAAACATCGGCTCGTTCTGGCGTAAGTGTCGCTCGGAATTTTCCGTTCGCGACGACCCGTTTGATGACCTCCTCGAGTCCTGGTTCCTCAATATGAATCGTTCCCGTGTTCAGAAGATTGACGATTTGTGGATCGATGTCGACACCTACGACTTCCGTGCCATGATCCGCGAACATCGCAGAAGAAGGTAATCCAATATATCCTAGTCCGATTGTGCAAAGTTTCATTTTGTCATTCCTCCATCGAGTTAGTCATACTAGCCAACGAACGGTCTGTGGCTTGGCTGTAACTAGACCATAACGACATTTCCTTTGCTTTCCAATGCTTCTAACCATCTCTTAAACCATTCTTCACAGACCTTACATTTCCAGTGTTTTCTATCGTTTTTGTAAATCTTATGAAGCTTTCGCGAATCCTTCGTGTCTATTCGAATGAAACAAAACGACTCGTCAGGAATCCGCCTTCATTTCACGTGGATTTCCCTTCGAGTCGTTGTCTATTTTTCTTATTTTGCGCCAGATTCCATGAAAATCGAGTCATAGACAGCAAGAAGGCGACCTTTTTCTTGCTCCCAGTTGTATTGTCTCCTTGCTACGCTTGCTCGCTCCTGCATCGCCCGTCGCAAGCTCTCATCCTTCACTAGACGATTGACCGCTGCAGCAATACTCTGCGGGGATTCGACATCGACGATTAATCCAACTCCTTCTGTCTCGACGACACGACGGATTTCTGGTAAGTCGGCCGCGATGACAGGAATCAACGCCGCCATGTATTCGAATAGTTTATTCGAAGAAGCGGAATAATGATTGAAACAAACGTTCTGAAGGACTTGAAATCCGACCGTCGCCGCTGCCGTGTAACTGGGTAGTTCAGCAAGCGGAACCTTCTCAATGAAGCGGATTCGAGACTTTTCCGATGATTGCGTAGCCAGTTGCATGAGTTTCCCTTTTAACTTTCCATCTCCAACGAAAATAAGTGTTCCTCGATCGATGAACGGCATCGCTTCAATAAGTCGCTCTAGGCCACGTCCTTCTTGGATCCCGCCCTGATACAACAAAATCGGCTCGTCTGGTACGAGTGCTAACTCTTCGCGTAACGGTCGCGGTTGCGGAACAATCGGTTCGTAAAACGGATAATTGTGCAAGACGGATGGTCGGGTTCCATATAATTTTTGATGATAATCTGCACGCGTGTCATTTTCAACGATCGTCTGGTCGACGAATCGAAGCAGCCAGCGTTCTAATTTCCCTTGCATGCTTCCGTATCCTGTCCGATCGGTTTGGACTTCATGCGAGTCATAGACGATTTGGGCACCACGCGCCGCCCCAATCGCTTGTGGTAACGTATTGACATCGTTCGCATGCATGACGTCATAATCATGCTTCCGGGCAGTACGTGTCATACGAAGAATGCCGAAACTGTTATATAGGGCGTAACGGATGAATCGACTTCGCATGAGTAAAAAGAGCACGAGCATCACGGGAATAAGCCATGGCGCAAGAAGCGCACCCATCAATCCGATAACAAGGGTCCGTTTTTTCCGTTTGCGAAAGAACGGGAGCCACCTCGCAAAAGGTGGCGTCCGGTCGATTCGAATGACGCGAAACCCAGACATCGGGTATTCGACTTCTGGAAGTGTTCCGTCATTTAAGCAGTATAGGTCTACGCGGTGTCCTGCTTCGACAAGTGCCGTACATTCACGTAAGACACGGGCATCATTCGTAAACGGATTCCAAACAAACATTCCAATGCGCTTCATTCTGCGACCGCCTTTCGTGACTGCGTTTGTTCGATGGCTTCAAACAAGCGCTGTTCATTTTGTTCCCAATCGAAATGGCGTTGGACGTAATCCACACCCGCCCGTCCCATCGCTGCACGTTTCTCTGGATTTCGTGATAACTCGAGAATATGATCAACGATCTCCTCTTTTTTCCGCTGGACAGACACATAACCGGCTCCTGCTTCTTCAATGACATGCGCCGCATGACCGGATACCGCACCGACGATGGCACAGCCCATCGCCATGTAGTCGATGATTTTGCCTGGTGTCACTGTATCGAACGCTGTACTCTCGACGAGTGTCGCAAAGGCGATGTCACTCTTCGCGAGTTGTTTCAACGCATCCCAGCGTGGCATCGCGTCAAGAAACTCGATATTCGTCAATCCACGTTCCTTGACGAGTCGTTCGAACGTTTGCTTGTGATAGCCGTAACCGACGACTTGAAAGCAGATATCCTCCTCTTGTTGAAGTTCCTGTGCGACGTCAAGCAACAAGAACACATCTTGTGCGAGACCGATATTTCCTGTATACACGACGCGGACTTGTTCCGATACTTTTCGACGTTTGATCAACCACTCATTTTCCTCAATCGAGTTTGGAATATAATGAATTTTTTCCGGTGCAATGCCTCGTCCTTCAATATACGATCGGAACCCTTCACTGTTGATGACCAATTGATCTGCCTGACGATACATCCATTTTTCAAGCCAATAGAGCGGAGTCAATAAGAGACGCGATTTTGTGATGCCGACGCCAATCAACGATTCCGGCCATAAGTCACGTACATCGAGAATCAAAGGAGCCTTTTTGACATGTTTCGCGACGACCCCGACGAGTCCCATGAAGATGGATGGCGTCGTCGCATAGATGTAGGCATAGGATTTTGGATCATGCCGCACCTCTTTAATCGCGAGCACGAATTGTTCGACGAATAAACGAAGACGTCGCCATAAATTATTCGTTGCCCGGACGTCACGCGGCTGAATACGGGTCACATGAGCCGTATCGAGGCTCGGTTCATCCCAGAACATCGAGTCCGTATAGAGTTCTGCCGTTGGATAGAGCGGTTCTGACGTTAGCACATGGACATCATTTCCCGCTTGTTCCATCCGCTTGAAGATATTCTTCATTCGGTTTGCCGCACTACCGATTTCTGGATAGAAATTTTGACAAATCATCAAGACGTTCATCGACGACTCCGGTGTTGTTTGAGTTGACGTCGGAACTTCCAGTAGCGGACGACGACTTTTCCGAGTTTTGAGCGCGCGAGTGAGCGGTATTTTGATTTCCATGATGCATTCGCCTCCAACAATTCCAGATTTGTCACCAGTGATCCTTCGAATCGATCAAGCAGTGCGGCATATTGTTCTTCAAGCATCTTGTATTGTTCATGCTGTTCCTGCAGTTGCTGTTCATGACGTAGCGATTCTGCTCGAATATGCTCCAATTCTTCCGTTTGTTCTCCTAACCGTTGCACTTTCCGTTCTAGATTCTGTTGCTTGCGTTTTAAATCAAGGATCGTTGCCAGATGCAATCGTTCCACCTCTTCAAAGGCATCCTCGAGCCATTCGACTTCCGCTGGTAAAATTGCTCGACCCTCTCGAGGTTCCGGATAGACTTGGATCGTGACCCCGAGCCACTTATCAATCCGCTCGATCGTCTCGATTTTACCGAAGGGTGTCAACTGCTCAAGCAATTGATTTAAATAGTATGTCCGTTTATGATCCGCATAATCGTTTACTCCGAATGGGACTGTGATGACGAGTCGTCCTTCTGGTGCGATGAACGAGACGGCACGGGCGATAAAGCGCTCTGGCTCTCCGATATGTTCCAGTACTTCCGTCATCAAGACTGTATCGAATTGAATGTCAGGTGTGTATGTCATGACATTTGCTTCATGTAATTCCACCTTTTCTTTAACGGATGTTGGTTCCTCCAGTAAGGCTTGTTTGGCCTCGATGATTGCTTCCGGTAGTACATCGATTCCGACGACGTGTTTCCCTTCCCGTCCAAGTAAAATCGGAACGACTCCACCCGAACACCCGATATCTAAAATGTGCTCCCCTTTTGCTTGTCGAACGATCCAGTGAACACGTGCGCGAACTTTTTTACCGAATCCACCACCTAACTGATCGTAGTAGGCAGCTCGGATTTGATCCTTGGGGCGTGCTGTTTTCATCGATGCCGTCATTTCTGCACCTCCTCGAGTAATAAGTGTTGAAGTCGATCCGTCTCCTGTCGATCCGCAAGTTCTATGAACTTACGGATCAATGGGTTCGTCAACGTGATGGGTTCATAGAATCCGATGATTGTTCGCAACAATGCGACACTCGGTGCAAAATCCTTATCACTGCAGTAGCGTAATTTGACAAGATACCAATGCTCAAAGAAATGCTCGAATCGAGTTTCCTTGTATTCCTCTAGCACTCCATAACGAGCGAATTTCTCAGCACGTGCCCGCTCTCGGACGACACTTCGTTCGAAGAACTTCACCGTCAATGCATTCACGGTCGACCCCGCAACAGCTGCGTAGTAATAGTGGATAACTCGATTGACGAGTAAGACACGGTTCGCGCGAAGCATCAATTCTTGGAAGAACAAGGAGTCCTGACCAACCGCACCGACGACCTGTTCCAATTGATGTTTAAGCAAGAAGGTGCGACGGACGACGAGTGCTTGAATGCTTTGTACCGCAAACCGATGTTTCAATAGAAAAGCTTTCGGATCCTCGCAAACCGTTCGTCCTTGTTTACGAATCGTCGGTAAGGCGATGATACTTGTCTTCTCGGCAAGCTTTTTCATATGCCCTGCCACAAAATCAAGTGATGGATCTTTTTCTAGTTCTTGAAGCAAAAAGGCGTATCGATCACTGAGCACCTCGTTATCCGGATCAAGGAACGTCACGTAGTCAGCTCGTGCCATCTCGACTCCTTTGTTACGCGGACGTGAAGCACTACCGCTTCCACCTGTCTCAAAGAAATAGGTTCTGACATTTTCATGACGTCGTGCGAGACGCTCTACGGCTTGACGTGTCGCTCTGTCCGTCGATCCATCATCTACGAGTAAAATCTCTGACTCCATGAATCGATCCATCCGCGTGAGACTGGCGAAACATTTATACGTGAGGTGTTTTCCATTGTTATAGATTGGAACGACGACCGACAGTTGCGGAGTCTGATTCGTCGGAACTACCGTCTGCTCGTTCCACTCAAATTGATCGAGCAACAGTGTTTTTCCGTTCAGTTCATCTGCCTGGAACATGTCATATCCGATAGCTGACCGCCAAACAATCGCACCGTTTCGGCTACCGCTCATCTCTTGTACATGATACGGATACTCACTTCCTTTGCGAACGATGCTGGCATCACTGTATTTAAAACCATTCACAAGATCCTCTAGATAATACTCACCATAGGATTCCTGTCCATCCATCCAAGCAACGAGATCTGCTTGATTGTAAAGTTGCTCCGTTAATGCATCCACAGAAACGATTGCGTCGGGTGTGAGGCTTTGGCGATCGATTACGTTACGGATGTCTTCTCCGTCCTGAGCGACGACGACTAGTAAACGATGTTTTTGTGTCTCAGGTATGCGCCCGATGAACGCTAGAATCTGATCCATCCGCTCGAAGACCGTATGCCCCGTCATGACGGCACGAAGTCCTTCTGCTCGTAACCGTTCGATTTCTTCTTGCGACGTGCGCTCCACGATTGCCGTCGCCTCTTGTGCGTCATGCACGGTAAAAATATTCGGAAATTCATTATTGACGGCGATACTGTAATTCGACAGAATCAAATTCCCGAGTGCTTGTGATTCATAAACGCGACGGGCACACATCGTTTTGCTGTATTTGATGCTGTTCAAGTTCAAAACCCAGTCATAACATTTACTGACTTGTTGTAAGGCATCATAAGGAATCGCTGGTGCGACCCGTGATTGATAGCGCTCCGGAAACTGATAAGCTGGTAAGTCGAGATGATAATTTCGGTCCACGATATCGAGTTCGTGCGAGGATTGCATCACCCCATCAAATAACATTTCCGTATCTTTCACACGTTCCGGATATTTCGCCATCCAGCTACCGGCAAATAAGACGCCCTTCTTTCGGCTACGTGTCGCCCCGATTGGATTATGAATCAGTGGATTGACACCAAACGGCATCGCCATGATCCGATCGTGTCCACATAAGACACGGTATTCAGGAATCATCGCCTCATCTGAAGTCAGAACGTAATCCGCAGCTTGCGCCACGTCTTGAAAACGTTCATGATTGCTCGGATCTTCTGTCGATTGAAAAACGACTGGAATGCCTTTATCTCTCACTTCTTGCATCATCGCAAGTAATCGGTTTCGCTTCTTGGAATTCGGTGTGGCGACACCTTTCCAATCATCATTTTGGAGTCCTTTCCAAGACGAAATAACTAAAAATAGATCAATTGGGCGTTTGAAGACATCCTCAAACGTATCAGAATTAACGTAATGAAGATGAGCCGCATCTTCATAGTAGGCATACATGAATTCCGAACAGACGATGGCTATTTCGATTGATCGTTTTTCATAATAACGCGTCGTCGTCCGGATCGGTATATGTGAGACATCCAATTGATCTAGTAGTGACGCTTGGCTATTTTGTCGGTAACGTGTCGTCGTGTTATTAGAAGTTCGAACCGTCGGCAGTCGCAAGACGTCTAACTGACGGAGTTTTTCGAGTGCATCTTTACTTGCGGTCGTCGCGCTCGTCAGCCGTTTTTTCTCTTCGCGGACCCAGTTCAGTTGTTGCATGATTTGTCGTTTCCATTTTTGATCACTCACACGTAAACACCCTTCCTCTTTTCAACTCTTTCTTAGTCTACGGAAGCAGTTCAAAGGCTACTTGAAGGACTTGCAAGGTTTTTGTAAAGACTTCATGAAGCTTTTTTGGATTTTCCTTACATTCCAGTTCAGTCAACCTGTATTTCCTAGGAAATCGACCGCTTTCACTTTCTTGTCCGTGGAAGTCATTCACATGTTTTCAAAAACGAATCCTATGCACCCTGATTGTTTTGGATTTAAAAAACGGGGAAACATTACTACGTATTGATAAAAGGAGATGACTGGACATGTTAAACGAAAAAAATCATGATTTACCAGATGAAAAGGCAGACGTTGGTCTTCACCCGGATCCTGATCCAGCTGAGACATCCGATCCCGGAATCAAGCCTGCGGAAACACAACATCCGGATCCTGATCCTGAAGAGCTCGAGCGCGATCGAAAAGATTCATGAATCTTACGCCATTGAAAAAGAGGTTGCGGAAATGATTCCGCAACCTCTTTTGGCATATTTACTTCACTTTTACTAATAGTTTCCCCGTGTTCGACCCATCGAACAAGCCAAGGAAAGCATCTGGTACACGATCGAATCCTTCAAAGATCGTTTCTTCGTATTGTAACTTTCCTTCACTAACCCATTGACCGAGTTGCTCAGCCGCCTCCTTGAATCGTTTGCCATAATCGCCCACTAAGAAACCTTGCATGCGCGCACGCGCGATGATTAATTTCGATTGAACACGTGGACCGATGTCCTGTTGTGCGTTATATCCAGAAATGGCACCGCAGACTGGTACCCGCGCGAATGGATTGAGTCGATCAAGAACTGCATCACCGATTTCCCCACCGACGTTTTCAAAATAGACATCGATGCCGTCTGGACATGTCCGGTCTAACGCTTCCCGGATGTCTTCCGTTTTATAATTGATGACTTCATCAAAACCAAGATCTGCTTTCAAGTGTTGTAGCTTTTCGTCACTTCCTGCGATTCCGACGACACGTGCGCCTTTGATTTTAGCGATTTGACCAACGATCGATCCAACAGCCCCTGCTGCTGCCGATACGACGACCGTTTCCCCTGGTTGTGGATTCCCGATATCAAGCAATCCGAAATACGCTGTCATCCCTGTCATTCCGAGAACACCAAGTGCTGTTGAAATCGGTGCGATTTGCTCATCGATTTTACGAACGGTTTTCGCATCGACGACTACTTTTGTTGCCCAATCGAGCATCCCGACAACGACATCACCTGACTTGAGCCCTTCACTTTTAGACTCGATGACACGTGCTACGACACCTCCGTGAATCGGTTCATCAATCTCAAATGGTTGCGAATAAGAACGCGCATCGTTCATACGACCCCGCATATATGGATCGACCGAGATATAGAGTGACTCCAGTGCGACTTGTCCTTCCTTCAGCTCTGTTAACTCAAATGATTCATAGCGGAATGTTTCCCCTGTTGGTTTTCCGTTTGGTCGTGCTGCTAATACGATACGTTGTTCTGACATGATTCATGACCTCCTCATTCAATGTACTTCTTCACTGTAACAATTCCGTTTCTGAAAGACGAATCCTTTGCTTGTTTGGAATTTTCTAACTTTTTCTTGACGTCCTTCTGTTCTTACCGTAAGATAAAACACAATTCATAACTTTTATACTGTTATGCACAAAAGCATTACATAAGGAGAGGACTTGTATGGATTCATCTATTTTGCGTCAGCCACGTCAATTCGCTGTTCATGTTTTAAACGGACTCAGTATCGGAATTCTTGTTGCCCTCATTCCGGGAGCACTACTCGGTGAACTCGCTAAGGCGTTGTTGCCATACGTATCCGGAGCCCAGCATGTTTTAGATGCCACTACACTCGCGATGCGCCTTTTGCCGATGGTGATTGGTGTTGCCGTAGCCATGCAATTTAAAGTGACACCGATTGCGACCACGTCGATTGGACTCGCGACGGTCGTTGGCTCAGGCGTTGCAACTCGTGCAGATGCGACCTTCGTTTTCGTCGGCACGGGCGACGTCATCAATGCCGGATTGACGGCAGCTGTTGCGACGGCAATCGTCTTATTGATCGGTGAACGTTTCAAGACGTATACGGTGCTTGTCATGCCAACGATTTTGATTGTCGGTGCCGGTGGGATTGGTGTTTTGACGTATCCGTTCGTGACACGGATCACGACAGCGATCGGACATGTCATCTCAGACTTTACGGCACTTCAACCCGTCTTAATGGGTATTCTGATTGCGATTACTTTTTCCGTACTGATCGTCTCTCCGCTTTCAACGGTCGGTATTGCGACCGCCATCAGTCTATCGGGTGTTGCCGCCGGAGCTGCAAATCTAGGCGTCTGTGCCGCTGGATTCGGTCTTGCGATTGCCGGGTGGCAAGCCAATTCGCGCGGAACGTCGATTGCTCATTTTCTTGGTTCTCCTAAAATCCAGATGGCGAACTTCATCCGTAATCCCTTGATGATTCTTCCTGTCATGTGTAGTGCTGCTATCCTTGGCGCACTAGCAGGAATGCTCGGCGTCCAAGGTACACCGTTTAGTGCCGGCTTCGGAATGTCTGGATTAATCGGTCCGATCAATGCGTTACATCTGATGTCAGGAGGCTGGACATTGTTCAACATGACATTTGTTCTGGGATTATTCATCTTCTTGCCGGTCATCCTTTGTCTAGTGTTCCACCTACTCTTCCGGAGATTCCGTCCATGGATGAGTGCAGAACCATACCGACTGGATTTCGAGTAAGTTCATCGTTATCGTTCTCTCATCACACAAAAAGCCAAGCCGACCGTCTAAAAAATCGACGGATCGAGTTTGGCTTTTTGGTGCATTTATTTGATCACTGTCAGTAAGTCAAGCGGTGACTCGATGACATGGTCTGCCGAATCCCACTCGGATTGTGTCCCAAAACCGTACTGGCATAAAACGACCGGCATCTTTTCCTTACGAGCCGCTTCCACATCGGAAGACCGATCTCCGATCATCCAGTAGGACTCTTCCCCAAACTCCTCACGGTGCGCTCGTAAAATATCCGCCTTTTCTTTCCCGTTGACGGATTCTAAGCATTTCGGACTCGTGAAAAACGAACGAATGTCTTGACTATCCAGCACAAGGTTAAGATAGTGGTTGCCACAATTACTCGCTGTTGAAATGGTATGTCCTGCAGACACTAGCGCTTCTAATAAGGATCGAATTCCATCAAACAAGACATTCTGTTCTGCCATCGTCGCTTCTAGATGACCATGTCTTTTTTTACGAATCAACCGAATATCCTCTTCTGAGGCTTCCGGAATCGCCTTACGCCAAAAGGCACTTCCTGCTAAACCATAACTTGCTTGTACACTAGCTTTAGAAGGTTTTGGAAGATGCGGCATGTCCTCCATCGCCCGATGGATTGCTTCTGTCATCTGTTCAGTTGAATCGATCAATGTACCGTCAATATCGAATAAGATAATTGCCATGTTCCCACTCCTTTTAGATTTCTTTTTTTGCTTTTCTCTTTTTTTGAATCAAGTAGCCAACCGTAATCAACACACCTAAACCAATCCAAACTATTGGATGATTGAGATGGTGCAATTTTCGCCATTCATGCCCGACGGCTTTCCCGCCCCAAATGAAGATCGCCGACCAAAGGAAAAAGGAAATCGTCGTCACGACGGTAAACGTCCAGCGTGAAACACCAGTCAGACCGGCACCAATCGCAAATCCGATGCGCCACATCGGGGACAGAAGGAGAATATAGCGTCCCTTCGTCTCCATTTGTGTCTGAAACTGAAGCATTTTTGTTTCCGAAATCCGAAACCATTTGAATAAACGGTTCAATAACCGTTCACTCCCGAACTGACCAATCGTAAAGAAGAGGTTCTGACTAATGACGAAGCTCACTACAGCGAGGAACAACATGAATAGCAGATTCGCCTGTGCCGTGTGGACGAGATATCCGGCATACGCTAGCGGCACTTCGCTCGGTATGAATGGAAACATGAGCGTCATCATGATGCCAATATAACCGTATGACTCCATCCAGTGATGTCCCATCTTCGTCCCTCCTCCCCCTTTACTAACTATTTCTAGTGTATCGAACTTTCAAGAAGGCGTACAGGAAACGGCTCTTTTTACATCAGAAAGAGCGACTTCTCATAGTGAAGTCGCTCGGATCATCTATTTGATTAATACGCATCCTCACTTTGTACTGGTTGCGTACGGCGCTTTTGTTGTTCATCTTGCCAGTCACTGAAACGTGTCAATTCTTCAAAGACTGTTTTCGTGACGAAAAGGATGACCGCGATATCGTCTGCGAAACCAAATCCGAGTACGAAATCAGGTACGAGGTCAATCGGTGACACGAGGTAAATCAACGCTCCGATTACTTTTAAGATCGTCGTACGACGAATGTTGCGATATTCACCTGACTGGTACGCGCGAATCATATCGACGAATAACGTCAACGGTGAGAAGACGACGGACAAACGAGAGTTACTGTTTACCTTTGCAGTTGCTCGTTGTAACAACGAATTCGTCTTTTTCGGACGATCGATATAATCTTTTGCATCTTCGGCATATTGATTTTGTTGTTTTTCTAATTGTTGATTCGAGAATTTCATTCCTATTTTCCCCCATTCTAAAGTAACTTCAACGCTTTTCTATTTCCCTGTTCCTACGGATGATAATCCTGTCAGGTTTCAGGATATGATGGAACGGTAAAAAAGGGAGAGAAGCGTTACAGAAAGGATGATTTTTATGAATCATGTTAATCAAACCGTCATCATTACAGGAGCTGCGAATGGAATTGGTGCAGAACTCGCCCGCACCTATGCTGCGCATGGCGCAAATGTCGTTCTTGCTGATATCGATCAGATGACAGGAGACGAATTGGTCCAACAAATTGAAGAAGATGGTGGTACGGCTTACTTCTATCATCTCGATATCCAACATGAAAAAGACGTTCAACTGTTGATTGAAAAAGCGATTGAACATACTGGTCGCATCGACATTGTCATCAACAACGCTGGTATTATGATTCGAAAACCATTACTCGAATTATCGCTTGAGGAATGGGACCGAGTTCATCATACGAATCTGCGTAGCATCTTCTTGACAACTAAGGCGGCTACACCCTATTTGAAACAAAGTAAAAGTGGTGGTCGAATCATCAACCTTGCTTCGACCCGCGCCTTTATGTCGGAACCGCATACGGAATCCTATGCGTCGACGAAAGGTGGCATTTTTGCTCTGACCCATGCACTTGCTGTCTCACTTGGAGAAGACGGAATTCTCGTCAACGCGATTGCTCCTGGTTGGATTGAAACCGGTGACTATCAAGAATTATCACCTGAAGATCATAGTCAACATCCAGCTGGTCGCGTCGGAAAACCAAGTGATGTCGCTCGTGCGGCTCTCTATCTGACACACCCAGATAACGATTTCTTGACGGGCGAAACATTGGTCCTAGACGGTGGAATGACACGAAAGATGATTTATGAAGAATGATTCGTGCTGAGTGCCTTTCGGGGCACTTTTTCATTTCACAAAAACTATACTTATACCTTTTTCAAACATTAATAAACGTTCTATTTATATGATGTTACAAAAATATATCCTATGACATCATTCGGAAATCAATCAATCGTTCCTCAATTTTTCCTTCTATATCAACGATTCAAGCATGTCCTTTTACTTCTCTATCGTTATTTTCATAAATTCTTCATACTTTCTGCTAGTTTCTCTTGTATTTTTTTAAAAGAATTGTAAAGTGGATTTTTCGATTTTCTTGTTAGAGTGGGATAGGTAACACTTCACAAGGGAAAGGAATGACGCTTAGTTTATGAAACGACCTTTCGGAAAGTCACTCGGGCTATCGCTCATGACACTCACTTTACTCGCAAGTCCGCTCATGACGACAACTCCCGTCGACGCGGCAAGCTCATATAAAGAAAAGCAACAACAAAACCAGCAACAACAATCGAAGCAACGCGAGGCGTTGTCTCAAAAAAATAATCAATTATCTAAAGCACAGCAACAAGTCTACGCCCTGGATCAACAGATTAACGGGCTGACATTACAAGTCGTCGAAAATCAAAAGAAGATCGACGAAAACACGAAACAGATTGCTCGATTAGAAGATAAAATCGAAAAGTTACAAAAGAAAATCAAGAAGCAAGAAAAAATGCTCGGTGATCGCCTGGCAGTTCGTCAGTCTAAAGCCGATAATGCCCCGCTGCTTGAAGCCGTCTTCGGCGCAAAAGATGTCGGTGATATGATTAGCCGCTTCAATGCCTTCAATACGATTGCGGAAAGCGATGCTTCTTTGTTAAAAGATTACGAATCAAACAAAAAAGAACTGGCAGCTGCGAAAGAAGAATTGAAGCAGACACGCCAAGACTTGATTGAAGATCGTAATGTTTTAAAAAAGAAACAACGTGAACTGAAAGAAGAGAAACAAAAACGAACAGCCCTTTTGAAACGCTTGACGTCACAAAAGAAAAAAATAGAATCCAATATCCTCAGCCTGAAAGAGGCATCGGCCCAACTGAAGGCACAGGAAGCAGCTGAAAAAGCGGCAGCTCGTGCTGCAAAAGCAGCTGCCGCAAAAGCCGCGAAACAATCGGCAGCGCCAGCATCTGTTAGCAAGGCCAGTACGAAAGTCATCTCAAAAGCAAAAGGTAAATTCATCAAACCTGCTCAAGGCTCTGTTTCGCAAGGAATGGGTGCAGCAAGCGGAAGTAATGGTTATGCGTACCACAACGGAACAGACTTCGCTGGTCCACTCAACTCGCCAATCGTTGCGTCTGCAAGCGGAACAGTCATCTTAGCAAGTTCAGGTGGTCCTTACGGAAATCACGTCTATATCTCTCATAATATCGACGGGAAAACATATACGACCGTGTATGCTCATATGAATGCCTTAAACGTTAAACAGGGACAACAAGTCAAACAAGGACAGCAAATCGGTGTTCTCGGAAGCACCGGTAACTCAACTGGTCCACACTTGCATTTTGAAATCCACGATGGTGGATACCAGTATGATGCGAATGGACGGACGAATGAGCTCGATCCAGAAAGCTTCTTCTAATAAGTCTAATAAGTCGATTCAAGAAAAAGTGCACGCCTTCTCTTCCTGAGAAAGCGTGCACTTTTTGCTGTGTTCATTAAATTTTGAATTGATGTGTCTGACTGTCAAGCGACGTCGTCGTCGATTCGAGTTCTTGCATCAATTGATGAATCTGTTCGAACGATGCCTGTTGATCACGCATCGAAGCAGCAATTTCTTCGTTTCCGGCTGCAAGTTCTTCCATGACGCCACTGACTGTACTGACTTGACCAACGACATGACGGGCTTGTTGTTTCGAATGAACGAGTTGTTTCGTCACGTAATCGAGCGTTTCCGTCACACTTGCTACCTTTTGACGCGTCTCACCGAATGCTTCTTGAACGTGTGTGAAGTTCTCGACCTGATTCGTCTGCTCCCGCTCCGCTTGCACGAGTGCTTCTTGTAAGACAGCACCATCCTGACGAATCGAACGAACGAGTGAGAAGATTGAGCGCGTCGCCTCATTTGTCTCATCCGCTAACTTTTTAACTTCACTTGCTACGACGGCAAATCCACGACCGGCTTCCCCAGCCCGCGCCGCCTCGATGGCCGCATTAAGTGATAATAAATTCGTCTGTGCAGAAACTCCAGCGACGAGTTGCGCCATCTGTTCGATTTGTTGCGTCTGCTCTAAGAAACCTTCCAGTTTCTGACCAAGTTCGCGATTTTGTTCTGTTGATGCACGTAGTGATGCGGCCTGTTGTTCCATGATGGAACTACTTTGAACCATCACGTGATCGGCCGCCTGTCCTTCTGCATAAGCCGTTTGTGCACGTTGTTCACTCTCTTCAAAGAGCTGTTGCATATCGGACATCGTACTGACTGTCGTCTGGATATCGTCCGACACCGTTTGTGTCCCGCTCGCCATCTCATTGATCGCATGGGTCATGTTACCAGAAACTTCAACGATGTTCGCGTTCTCCGTCGTCGCTTCCGTACTCATCTGACGAATCGTATTCGACGAACGACTGATCGTTCCGATGACCTCATGCAATGTTCCTTGCATCTGCGCAACCGCTGTCTCGAGTCGACCAATCTCATCTTTTCGACCGGATACGACTAATTCCTGCGATAAGTCTCCGTCCGAAATCTGTTCTGCTGTCCGGACGACACGGCTGATTGGTCGCGTGATGCTACGTGCGAAGTACCAGTTGTATAACGCAAGACCAATCAGGAGAATGAATGTCGCAATCATGACGGTCCGCGTCAGGTTCAATGTCTCGTCTTTTGCTTCACGTTGTAAGACATCATAAAACTCTCCATTTTTCGTATGTAACGTATAGAGATCACTGAGCACACCTTCGATTCGTGCGGCATGGGAGCGAATCTCAATCGGATTCATCGCGTCCGTCAGTTCCGTCCGTTTCGCAGCAAGCGTCTTATATTTCATATCCGCCCGGTTCAACTCTTCTTGAAATGCTGGAATCAAATACGTCTTTTGTAACTGGTTCAAGGCTTGTTCGTTCTTTTTGCTAAGTGCCTGTACTTGCTCCGCCTGACTTTCAGACGGTTGGCTTGCCAGTCGGTTCCATGCTGCCTGTTCATATAAGAGCTTCGTTTCAAGCTCTGAGATCTCAACGAGCTGTTTCCCGTAATCTTCGTTATAGGACTGAATTTGACGGAGTTGGAACAAAGTCCATCCCATCAAGATGACGACACTCAAAATCGTCACTAACGTGGAGAGTAAAAATCGTTTCCGTAACGTCATTGGATCGTCACCTTACCTTCGAGCACGTCTTGTTGTAGCTGCTCTAATTTTTTTCGTTCCCCGTCCGTAAAGTTCGTGTTTCGGATTGGAGCCAACTGGATTGCCCCTTCTTTGACACCCAGGACGACTTGTCCGGACTGTAGACCTTTCGCAGCCACATCTTGTCCGATTTTCGTGATCGCAAGATCAACTTGTTTTAGCATTGACGTCATGACAGCGTCAGGTGCGATCGGGGTCTGATCGCTATCGACACCGATCGCTTTTTTCCCCTTCGTTTGCGCTGCCTCAAGGACACCGCTTCCCGTCAACCCCGCTGCTGCGTATAACACGTCTGCCTTTTTCTGCATCATTTCGTTTGCGAGCGTCCGTCCCTTTTCAGGCGCTGCAAAGTCCTCTGCGTATTCGACGAGTACTTTTGTTTTTGGATTGACGGCTTTTGCGCCAGCTATGTATCCTTTTTCGAATTTTTCGATCAGAGGTGACTTCATCCCACCGACGAAACCAATCGTATTCGTCTTCGTTTGGATACCTGCAGCCGCACCCGCTAAATAGCTTCCTTCGTCCTCTTTGAACGTAACCGAGAGTACGTTCGGTAACGTCGATACAGCATCAATCAAGGCGAATTGTTGTTTCGGATATTTTTTAGCAACGGTCTCAAGATCCGTCTGTCCCATGAATCCGAGTCCGACGATGACGGTCGGCTTCTTCTTCGCTAACGCTTCGAATGCTACTTTATAGGTCTTCGTTTCGTTCAACTCTCGGTAATCGATTGACCAACCTTCCTTCTCGCGTAACAACGCCATACCGCTCATCGCCGCATCGCTGAATGATTGATCGCCAAGACCCACATCCGACAAGACGACTGCCATTTCCTTTCGTTCCTTGACTGCCCGTTCTGGATCATCGATGACACTGCCGCACCCTGCGAGGCTAAGTGTCGATGCCAGTATGATTCCACTCCACCGTTTCATTCATTCCACATCCTTCCGACATTCTACATCTGATTATCGGAAGCGATGTCTGACTTCTTAATACAAAATTTAAATTCAGAATAATTCCATAACAAAAAAATGCCCCTCAAAAAAAGAGGGACATTTGAGATATTCTTAGTAGTCGCTATCAGAAGTACCACCTGTAACGATTGCGATTCCTGCTGATGCGCCAATGCGCGATGCACCTGCATCGATCATTGCTTTTGCACCTTCGAAGTCACGAACGCCACCAGATGCTTTAACACCGATGTCAGGACCAACTGTCTCACGCATGAGACGGATGTCTTCGACAGTTGCACCACCTGTTGAGAAACCAGTCGATGTCTTCACGAAGTTAGCACCTGCTTTAACTGAAAGTTCAGCAGCTGTTTTGATTTCTTCTTTTGTAAGAAGGCAGTTTTCGAAGATGACTTTAACGAGTGTACCGTTTGCCGCTTCGACAACCGCACGAATGTCACGTTCTACTAACTCAAGATCGCCATCTTTTAATGCGCCGATGTTGAGAACCATATCGATTTCAGTTGCACCGTTTTGGATCGCATCCTTTGTTTCGAATGCTTTTACTTCTGGTGTGTTTGCTCCAAGTGGGAAGCCGATGACTGTACATACTTTGACGTCATCATCTGATTTTAAGAGTTCTGCTGCTAACGCGACGTATGTTGGGTTAACACAGACGCTTGCGAATTTGTATTCTAATGCTTCTTTACAGAGTGTTTCGATCTGAGCACGTGATGTTTCTGGCTTCAGTGCCGTATGGTCGATCATTCCTGCTAAATTCATGTTTGTTGTCCTCCTTAAGGGTATCCCTTAGACTCTGTTTTTATTCTATCACGCAAGAGGTCAGACTTCTATCTTTTTACGCGACTTTTCGGAGCTGTTTTTTCCGAATCCAGACACCATTGAGCGTAAAGACGATTGCTGCTGTCCAAATACATGTAAACGCCACCATGTGCGTTTTAGTAAATGGTTCGTGATACAGCAACACACCGAGTCCAAGCGACAAGGTTGGTGCGACGAATTGCAGGAATCCGACCCACGTGAACGGAATCCGTTGTGCCCCGAATCCGAATAACAAAAGTGGAACAGCGGTGACAATCCCGGTCAAGATGAGTCCGGTCGTCGTACCGACAGATTCGGTCATCGAAGACGTCCCTTGTACTTGCCAATAGCCTAGGAAAATCAAAGCCAGCGGAAGCGGCGCCATAGTCTCGAGCGTCAGACTGACCGTTGATTCGAGTGGTCGCCGCTTTTTGACGACGCCGTAAAAGCCGAAGCTTAAGGCAAGTGCGATCGAAATCCATGGAAACTCGCCGTAGCCAATCGTCAAAATCAAGACACCGATCGTCGCAAGGACAATCGAGATCCACTCGATCCGTGAAAGCTTTTCCCGAAAGAATACGACACCAAAGACGATGCTGACAAGCGGATTGATGTAATAACCAAGCGACGCTTCGACAATGAATTGATGATTGACGGCCCAGATATAGATGAACCAGTTCAGACTGATGATCAGTCCGTTTAAGAAAAAGAGTCGCCGCGTGAACGGATCGCGTAACGCCGTTTTCCACTTCCCAAGTGCTTTTTGAAATGATAATAAGATGAGCAGAAATAAGAATGACCAGATGATCCGGTGTGCCAGTATCTCTTCACTCGGTACGTTGGCGAGCATCTTCCAGTAGAGCGGTAAGAGTCCCCAAATGATATACGCGACAAGTGTCGCAAAGAATCCTGGTAGATTCACGTAATCCCTTCTTTCATTATGATACCTTCTTCATTCGCATTTTTCCTGCCGATAAACCGCTGATCGTAAAGAGAGCAACAGCAATCCAAATGAACAGGAAAGCGATGAAGTGAATCGTCGTAAAGACGTCATTAAATAGATAAATTCCAAGGAGTAGCGTCAGGGTCGGGGCAATGTATTGGAGAATCCCGACGTAGACAAACGGGATTTTCGGCATTCCGTATCCGAATAACATCAATTGGACTGCTGTTGCGATCCCGAGCATGATGATCGCAACCAGCGCACTCGTCGGCATCGCAAGCGGTTGACTATCTGTCACACCAAGCGTCAAGAGAGCGAACGGGAGCGTGACCAGTGTCTCTAAAAATAATCCGGATAATGGTTCGGCTGCTGCCTTTTTCTTTAGTACACCGTAAAATGCGAACGAGACGGCAAGTGAAAAGGCGATAATCGGAAATTGACCATAACCGAGCGTTAAAATCATCACACCGATGATTGCTGATAAAATCGCAATCACTTGCGGACGCGTCAATCGTTCCTTAAAAAAGATCAAACCGAACAAGACGCTGACGAGCGGATTGATGTAATACCCGAGTGACGACTCAACGATATACCCTTCCCCGATGGCGTAAAGATAGAGCGACCAGTTCCCACCTAATACGAGCCCTGCCGCAAGCACGGTATAGCGCTGGCGTTTGTTTTGCCATAATTGACGAACGAATTGGAATTTCTTCGTCAGGCGTAGTAACAACGTCACGAAGATGAACGCACTCAATATCCGAATTGAAACGACCGTCCATGCTGGAATACCAGCAGCAAATACTTTGTAGATCGGCAACAGTCCACCAATCACGTAGGCGACGAATGTCGCACTCATACCCCGTTTATCCACGGTCATCCCCCTTATGTATGAAGAAAGCCGCCAGTGGCGACTTTCATTGAACCTTATTGCCCGTCAAGCGTCGTAAACAACTCGCGTAATTCCTCTTCTGTCAAATCTCGCCAAGAACCAATCGGTAAATCGCCAAGCTCGATGTTCATGATCCGGACGCGTTGGAGACGCTTAACTCGGTAGCCGAACTCTTTACACATACGGCGAATCTGACGATTTAACCCTTGCGTCAAAATGATCCGGAATGTCCGTGTCTCAAGTGGTTCAACGATGCATTCCTTCGTTGTCGTACCGAGAATGTCAACACCACTCGCCATCCCTTGAATGAACGTATCCGTAATTGGTGCATCGACGGTTACGATATATTCTTTGTCGTGATTGTTTTCTGCTCGTAAGATCCGGTTAACGACATCACCGTCATTCGTCAACAGAATCAAGCCGTCTGAATCTTTATCGAGGCGACCGATTGGGAAAATCCGCTTCGGATGATTGACGAAATCGATGATGTTTCCTTCGATATCAAGCTCTGTCGTACACGTGATGCCGACTGGTTTATTTAAGACGATGTAGACAGGTTTTGGTTTTGTCTGAAGCGGCTGACCGTCGATTTCGACGACGTCCGTTTCTTCAGCTTGCGAGCCGAGTTCTGCTGTCAGACCGTTGATCGTCACACGACCTGCATCGATCAGTTTATCGGCAGCACGTCTTGAGCAAAAACCCGTTTCGCTAATGAATTTGTTGATTCGCATGAATGATAGCCTCTTTCCTTAATTGAACTGTATTCAGTGTAGCGCATTCCTGAAATGAAAACAAAAAAAGTGGCAAAGAAAACCAGAGGTTTCCTTTGCCCTTTCGATTAGACCGCAGCGTCTTTTAATGTCTGCATGATGCGGACGAATTGACCATCATTCATCGGATAGCCGGCTTTCGTGATTTTGACACGAACGAGTTGTCCGATCATTGACTCATCGCCTTCGATTGCGACACGCAGATAGTTATCCGTGTAACCGACGAGACGACCGCCTGCTTCTTCCGAAAATTCTTCCGGAATGATCTCAAGCAGTTCTCCCTCGTATTTCGAAGCATATTCCTTCGCGAGTTGATCTGATAATGCGATCAAGCGCGCGACGCGTTCTTCTTTGATTGATTCCTCGACTTGATCGTCCATCATCGCAGCTGGTGTTCCCGTCCGTTTCGAGTACGGGAAAACATGCAATTCACTGAACTTATGATCATTGATGAAGTTGAACGTTTCCATGAACTCTTCTTCCGTCTCACCTGGGAAACCAACGATGACATCCGACGTGATTGCACAGTCAGGCAGGACTTCCTTCAGACGTGTGATTCGTTCTCCGAATTCCGCCATCGTATACTTGCGGCGCATTCGGCGAAGGACCGTATCGGATGCAGACTGGATCGGAACGTGCAAGTGACGAACGACGATCGGCGAATCCTTCAGGACATCAAGTACCTCGTCCGTGATTTGACTCGCTTCAATCGACGAAATGCGCAAGCGTTCAAGTCCATTGACGGATTCGAGTGCTTTAAGTAATTTTGCTAAGTTGTAGTCTTTCAAGTCTTCTCCGTATCCACCTGTATGGATTCCCGTCAAGACGATTTCTTTGTAACCCGCATCAACGAGCTGTTGTGCTTGCTTCAAGACATCTTCCGGTTGACGAGACCGCATGAGACCACGCGCCCATGGGATGATACAGAACGTACAGAAGTTGTTACAACCTTCTTGAATTTTCAGCGAAGCCCGTGTCCGGTCCGTAAAGGCCGGTACATCCAGTTCTTCATAGACTTTTGCTTTCATGATGTTTCCGACCGCATTGATTGGCATGCGTTCTTCACGGAATTGTTCGATGTATCCAATCATTTTATGCCGATCTTGTGTTCCGACGACGACATCGACGCCAGGAATCGCCATGATCTCAGCAGGAGACGTTTGAGCATAACAACCCGTTACGCAGATGACACTATCCGGATTTTGGCGAATCGCCCGTCGGATGACTTGGCGACTTTTCTTATCTCCGGTATTCGTGACCGTACATGTATTGACGACATACACGTCCGCATGATCCGCAAAATCAACGCGTGCGTAGCCAGCGTCCTTGAACAGTTGCCAGACAGCTTCTGTTTCGTAATGGTTGACTTTACAGCCAAGCGTTTGAAAGGCAACAGTTGCCATTTCGTTCACCCTTTCAATTCAAAATGATACGAGACGGCGGAAAGGACATAAAATGGTGCCGTTTCCGTCCGTAAGATGCGACGCCCTAGAGCGGCTTTTTTAAAACCGGCATCCGTCAAACGTGCGATTTCTGCTTCAGCGAACCCACCTTCAGGTCCGATGACGACAAGAAGGGAATCACCTTCTTGCAATCCAGCAAGCGTCGTAGCGAGGACGGAGGCCTCCCCTTGTTTTGCTGATTCTTCATAGGCAACCAGACAAGCCGTATAGTTCGATGCATCCTGTAAGACTTCATCATACGCCACGAAGTCGACTGTCGGCAAGTGGGCACGGTACGATTGTTCGGCTGCTTCCTTGACGATTTTTTCGAGTCGCTCAATCTTTTTCGGAACCTTCTTCTGATCCCATTTCGAGACGGAACGATCGGCTTCGAAAATTCGTAGATGATGGATCCCGAGTTCCGTTGCTTTTTGGGCAACGAGTTCGATCTTATCGCCTTTTGGCAATCCATGGGCGATCGTCACACGAATCGGTAATTCCGTCTCGATCGGTAGCGTCTCTTCGATCCGGGCAGAAGCCGCTTGTTTATCGAGTGCTTCCAGACGGCACCGGTAAAGACCTGTCCCGTCGAGTACGAGAATCTCTCCGCCGACTTCCATCCGCATGACGTTTTTCATATGGTGTGCGTCGTCTTTCGAGAGATGAAACACCTCTCCCTGACGCATCGAGGGCTCGACGAAATACCGTTGCATATGTTTACGCCTCCCGTTTCGCGATGATCGCGACCCAGTCCTCAAGCTTCGTTGTCTCGACGATCGTAAATCCTGCTTCTTGCATCGCTTGGACGACCATATCCTTCTTCTGACTAATGATACCGGAAGCGATGAAATGACCGCCTGGTAACGTCAACGTATAGGCATCCTTGACGAAGAGGAGGATGACTTCCGCTAAGATGTTTGCGACGATCAACTCGACCGGCTCACTCAATTCCTTCATCAAGTCGCCTTGGCGGACTGTGATCTGCTCACTGACTTCGTTCAAAGCGACGTTTTCCGTCGCTGATTTGACAGCGACTTCGTCTAAATCGAGTGCAAAGACATCCTTTGCCCCAAGCTTCGCAGCTGCGATCGCGAGGACACCGGATCCCGTTCCGACATCGACGACACGGTCTTGCTCTTGCAAGTAATTCTCAATCGCTTGAATACAGAGGACCGTCGTCGGGTGTGTTCCCGTTCCGAATGCCATACCTGGATCGAGCTCGATGATTTTTTCATCCGGTTGTGGCGTGTAGTCTTCCCACATTGGGACGACCGTCAGATGGCGGCTGATTTTGACTGGCTTATAGAATTGTTTCCATGAATGAGCCCAATCTTCTTCATCTACTTGAGTCAGCGTGACAGCACCCGTGCCAATCGACAGACCGAAGTTCGTCAACTGTTGGATGTCATGTTCGATGCCTTTGATCGTGTCCGTCAAATCGCTGCTTTCTGCAAGATACGCCTTCACGAGTACACCTTGTGTCGGATACTCGTCTCGTTTCGTCTCATCCCAAATTTCACCGAAGTTATCTTCGCGGTGGGACATCATCTCGAAATCTTCGACATCCTCGATGACGACTCCGCTTGCTCCCGCTTCATGTAAGATGTTTGAAACTGCTTCGATGGCTTCTTGTGTCGTATGGACACAGATCTCTGACCATTTCATTTCTTGTCACGCTCCTCTGTAGTGATCACCCTGTAAAGAATGTCTTGATCCGGCTGAAGACACCTTCGTGTTGCTCTTCGACACCTTTTTCATCGCTGATTTCATTGAATTCCCGTAAGAGTTCTTTTTGACGTTCCGTCAGATTCTTCGGTGTAATGACGACGACATTGACGTACTGGTCGCCATGGTGACCGGACCGAACGTTCGGCATCCCTTTTCCGCGGAGACGGAATCGCGATCCTGTCTGTGTGCCGGCTGGAATCTTCAGACTGACCTTACCGTGAACGGTTGGTACTTCAATCTCATCACCGAGTGTTGCTTGTGCGAATGTCAGTGGCATATCCATGACGATATGATCATCGACACGTTCGAATAGTTCGTGTGCTGCAACACGAACGACGACATACAAGTCACCCGCTGGTCCACCGTTGACACCGGCTTCCCCTTTACCTGCTAAACGAATTTGTTGCCCATTGTCGATCCCTGCTGGAATTTTGACACGGACATCTTTGTTTTTACGGACGCGACCGGCTCCACGACATGTTTCACATGGCTCCTTGACGATTTGTCCACGGCCATGACATGTCGAACATGTCGTTTGGTTGACGACACGACCGAACATCGTGTTTTGTTCGACGTTGATGTGACCCGAACCACCACATCGTTTACATGTTTCCGGATGTGTTCCTGGTTTAGCACCCGAACCGTGACATGTCCCGCAATCTTCTTCGACTGGAATCGTGATCGTCTTCTCGACACCTGTGACCGATTCCATGAAGTCGATTTCCTCGACGTATTGTAAATCCTGTCCTTTACGTGGTGCATTTGGATCTTGACGACGTCCGCCACCGAAGAACATGTCGAAGATGTCTCCGAATCCTTCAGCTCCACTGAATCCACCGCCACCTTGCGATGGATCTTGGTGACCGAATTGATCGTAACGTGCTCGTTTATTGTCATCGGATAACACTTCATACGCTTCCGATAATTCCTTGAATTTCGCATCCGCATCCGCTTCCTTGTTGACGTCCGGGTGGTACGTCCGGGCAAGCTTACGGTACGCGCGTTTGATTTCCGCTGATGAGGCATCGCGCGCGACGCCTAGTACTTCATAATAATCGCGTTTTTCCACGTGCAGTCTTCCTCTCTCTATTCCGATTCATTTCATACTGTTTGATTTTACCGAACTTCGTGCGACATGGAAAGAGCCAAAGCGCGGATACGCTTTGGCTCTCTCTAGCGCCCGAAAAATCGGTCGGATGAATTACTTGTTGTCTTTCTCGTCGACTTCTTCGAACTCAGCGTCCATGACGTTGTCATCTTGACCACCAGCTTGTGCGCCTTCAGCGCCCGCTTGTTGCTGTGCCATGTTCTCGTAGACTTTTTGTGTCAACTCTTGGACGACTGTCGACAATTCGTCTTTTGCAGAACGGATTGCTTCGATGTCTGTTCCTTCGAGAGCTTTTGTTACTTTTTCTTTTGCAGCTTCTGCTTTTTCTTTATCAGCGTCAGCGACTTGCTCACCGAGGTCTTTGATTGCTTTATCTGTTGCGAAGACGAGTTGGTCTGCTTCGTTGCGTAATTCGACTTCTTCTTTACGCTTGTTGTCTGCGTCCGCGTTTGCTTCTGCATCTTTGACCATTTGCTCGATGTCCGCTTCAGTCAAACCGCTTGATGATTGAATCGTGATCGACTGTTCTTTGTTCGTTCCGAGATCTTTCGCAGAAACGTTAACGATACCGTTCGCGTCGATGTCGAATTTAACTTCGATTTGTGGCACACCACGTGGTGCTGGCGGAATGTCCGTCAATTGGAAGCGACCAAGTGTTTTGTTATCTGCTGCCATTGGACGTTCCCCTTGGAGGACGTGGATGTCAACAGCTGGTTGGCTGTCTGCTGCAGTCGAGAAGACTTGTGATTTCGAAGTTGGGATCGTTGTGTTACGATCGATCAATTTCGTCATCACGCCACCCATTGTCTCGATACCGAGTGAGAGTGGAGTTACGTCGAGAAGAACGACGTCTTTAACGTCTCCTGTCAATACGCCACCTTGAACCGCTGCACCGAGGGCAACGACTTCATCCGGGTTAACCCCTTTGAACGACTCTTTACCAGTGAAGTCTTGGATTGCTTTTTGAACTGCAGGAATACGAGTCGAACCACCAACGAGGATGATTTTGTCGATTTTGTCTGGTGTCAGACCTGCATCGTTCATAGCACGGCGTGTTGGTTCCATCGTACGTTCAACGAGATCTGCTGTGAGATCGTCGAATTTCGCGCGTGAGAGCGTCATTTCCAAGTGAAGTGGACCTGATGCGCCAGCTGTGATGAACGGAAGACTGATTTGTGTTGAAGAAACACCTGAAAGGTCTTTTTTCGCTTTTTCAGCTGCATCTTTCAAACGTTGAAGCGCCATCTTATCTTGAGCAAGATCGATGCCGTTTTCTTTTTTGAATTCTGCTACGAGATGGTCGATGATTTTTTGGTCGAAATCATCTCCACCAAGACGGCTGTCACCAGCAGTTGAAACAACTTCAAAGACGCCATCACCAAGTTCAAGGATCGACACGTCGAACGTACCGCCACCAAGGTCATAGATGAGGATCGTGTGATCTTCGCCTTTTTCGAGACCGTATGCGAGTGCTGCCGCTGTAGGCTCGTTGATGATCCGTTTTACATCAAGACCAGCAATCGTACCAGCGTCTTTTGTCGCTTGGCGTTCTGCATCGTTGAAGTAAGCAGGTACTGTGATGACAGCTTCTGTGACTTTTTCACCGAGGTAGTCTTCTGCTTGCGCTTTTAGTTTTTGAAGGATGATCGCAGAGACTTCTTGTGGTGTGTAGTCTTTGCCTTCGACTTCTACTTTATAGTCCGTACCCATATGACGCTTGATCGACATGATCGTGTTCGGGTTCGTGATCGCTTGACGTTTTGCGACTTCCCCTACTTGACGCTCGCCGTTTTTGAATGCGACGACAGATGGTGTCGTACGGTTTCCTTCTGCGTTAGCGATGACGACAGGTTCGCCACCTTCCATTACTGCAACACATGAGTTCGTTGTACCTAAGTCAATACCGATGATTTTTGCCATGATCTATTTCCTCGCTTTCAATGATTGGAATAATAAAGTGCAAGCTGATTACTCAGCTACTTTAACCATACTCGGACGAATCACACGATCGTGCAATTTGTACCCTTTTTGGAATTCAGCGATGACGACACCTGATTCGTGTTCTTCGCTCGCTTCTTGAACGACAGCTTGGTGTAAGTTCGGATCGAACGCTTCACCGACTGCTGGAATCTCGACGACGCCTTCATTTTGAAGCGTTTCGACGAGTTGACGTTTCACCATCTCAACACCCGTCAAGACGGATTTCGTCTCCTCGTTTTCCGTCTCGATTTGGAGCGCACGGTCCAAGTTATCGACGAGTGGTAACAGCTTTTCGACGATCGCTTGTGAAGAATACTTCGCGCGATTCTCTGCTTCGACACGGTTACGACGCTTGAAGTTCTCAAAATCCGCACGGAGGCGTAATTCTGAAGCTTTTGCTTCTGCGAGTTGTGCTTCGAAGTCTGGTTTCTCGTCTTCGACGAGATCCGCTTGAATGACTTCTTCTTCTGTGACTTCGACGGTTTCAGTCGGCTCTGTCACGTTTTCTTCTTGTTGGAGGTTTTGATTCTGTTCTTTTTCTTCCACTCTGAATCGAGCCCCTTTCTATATTCAATCCAAATTGTTCTTATGCAATTCGGTTTGGAATGCTTGAAGTAGATGGATGATCGAGTTGATTCCCCGGTTGTAATCCATCCGTTTCGGTCCGATCAAGGCGAGTGTCCCGATCGAGACACCGTCGACCGAATAATGGGCCCGGATGACGCTACAATCTTTTAATGCATCCACATTGTTCTCACTCCCGATCGTAATCAGGATTTGATTATCGAGATTCGGTCGGAGGAAATCGAGAACGGCTTCTTGCTGTTCGATCAACTCGAGAACAGGTCGTAATTTTGCGACGTCCTGAAATTCAGGCTGATCGAACATGTTAGCTTTCCCGCCCAGATAGATGAACGGTCGCTCCTCTTGATCCGTCAAGACGAGATCAAGTGCCTTCGAGAGCAACACCGTCTGTTCAGAATGCTCTGAACGGAAGCGACGGATTTCCTCGAGCAGACGACTGCGCAAGGCTGAGAGTGGCGTACCGCGTAACGTCTGATTCAGACGTTCCATCAGTCGGCTCGCTGCTTCCTGGGATAACGCTTGATTCAATTGCAAAGTCTTGTGTTCGACATGTCCCGTCTCGGTGACGAGAACGATGACGACACGACCTTCAGCAAGAGGAATCAATTCCAGATGATGCAAGCGTTGTCCCTCTTCTTTTGGTCCAAGTACAAGCGTCGTGTAATGGGTTAAATCGCTCAACAGGTCTGCTGTGTGCCGAATCAACCGATCATTCTCATTCACGGAATGGGCAAAGAGTGATTTCAATGCCTGCGCTTCTTTTGGTGTGATGCTTTCCGGACGAATCAGATGGTCGACATAAAAACGATATCCGAGTTCGGAAGGAATCCGTCCTGCGGAAGTGTGTGGCTTTTCAATCAGACCCATCTCTTCGAGGTCCGCCATCTCGTTACGAATGGTCGCGGAACTGAACGTCACGTCGTCTCGCTTGGAGAGCGTCCGTGAGCCGACGGGTTGAGCAGTCTTGATGTAATCATCGACGATTGCACGTAAAATCAACAATTGACGATCCGTCAGCACCTTCTTCACCACCTTATTTTGTTAGCACTCACTTTTAACGAGTGCTAATTACATCTTTTACTATAAGGAATTGTCCGTCCGATGTCAACCGAATTGCATGACCCTTTGAACAGTTTCCCATTCTGCGATACAGTGAAACAAAGAATGGAAAGGATGAATCGGATGATTGAATTATTGGCAATGGCAGGAGTCTTTGTCTGGCTGTTCATCGCGGTCATCGGAACGACTGCCTATTTTTTAAGGAAATCCAAAAAATGAAAAGAAGCGGTCTTCCTCTTTTTTAGGGAACACCGCTTCCTTTCATTTATTTAAGATTCATTGAACCTGCGCTTCACCGATGAACTCCGCAAAGACTTCGTTCGCTAATGGAACTCCAGCAGGCGTCAAACGGATATGTGTCTCCGTCTGTTCGACGAGACCGTTTGGCAATAAACGTTTCATGACTTCACCAAACACATCTTTAAACGCTACTCCATATTTCGTCTGGAAACGTTCGAGTGATACGCCATCCTTCATTCGAAGTCCGAGGAACATCTCTTCTTCCATCCGCTCGACGTTCGTCAACGGCGTCTCTTTTCGAACCGGTAACCCTTCCGCCTTGATATAGTGCGGAATTGGTGCGATGTTCGCACGACGCGTCTGATTGATATAGCTGTGTGATCCTGCACCGAATCCGTAGTACTCATCGTTTTCCCAGTAGACGCGATTATGACGACTCTCTTTTCCTGTTTGCGCGAAGTTCGAGATCTCATACTGCGCATATCCACCTGCTTCGATCGTATCGATCATCACTTGATACATCTCTGCCTCGAGATCTTGCGTCGGTAGCGGTAACTTTCCTTTTCGCTCTTGAATCGCAAAGACCGTGTGCGGTTCTAAAATCAACGAATAGGAGGAGATATGCGTGATCGGTAATTGAAGTGCCCGCGAGACGTCGTAGCGGACCTGATCGAGCGTCTGATTCGGTAAGCCGAACATCAAGTCGACGGAGATGTTATCAAACCGTTTTGCCGCTGCATCGAGCGTCTGCGCGACTTTTGCTTCCCGGTGCGTCCGACCGATGCGTTCGAGCAAACCGTCATCAAACGATTGGACACCAAAACTGACGCGATTGACACCGCCCGCCTTCATGATATCGAGCTTCTCTTCTGATACACCGTCCGGGTTCGACTCGACTGTATACTCTAAATCATCGCCTGTCAGGGGCAACAAGTGTTTCTGGATGATTTCCATCAACCGTTGCATCTGTGGTTCATTTAAAGCGGTTGGTGTTCCGCCACCGATGAAGATCGTCTCGAGATGATCCGTCGGGTATTGTTTCAACGTCATTTCGATTTCGCGTTCGAGCGCATCGAGGTATTCATCGACGGGCTGATTCTTTAAAAAGACTTTATTGAAATCACAGTAATAACAAATATGTTCACAAAAAGGGATGTGGACATATGCGGCGCGTATTCCCATTTCGCCTCATCCTTTCTCTATAAAAACCAAAAAGGGGACGCAAGCGCCCCCCACCTGTTTAATCTTCGTCCATGGATAGAACGGACATGAAGGCTTCTTGCGGTACCTCTACTGAGCCTACCATCTTCATGCGTTTCTTACCTTCTTTTTGCTTCTCGAGCAGCTTCCGTTTCCGAGAGATATCTCCCCCGTAACATTTCGCGAGAACGTTCTTCCGTAATGCCTTGATCGTCGAACGAGCGACAATCTTCGTTCCGACAGCGGCCTGTATCGGCACTTCGAACTGCATCCGCGGAATCAATTCTTTCAACTTATCAACGATGACTTTCCCGCGTTCGTACGCAAAGTCACGGTGAACGATGAAGCTGAGCGCATCGACGTTCTCGTTGTTGAGCAGGATGTCCATCTTGACGAGACGCGACTGTTGGTAGCCGATCAATTCATAATCAAGTGACGCATACCCTTTCGTACTCGATTTCAACTGATCGAAGAAGTCGTAGACGATCTCAGATAACGGTAACTCATACGTGATTTTGACACGTGTCGTATCGATGTATTGCATGTCAACGAATGTCCCACGCTTCTTTTGACACAACTCCATGATCGCACCAACGTAATCATTCGGTGTCATGACAGCAGCCTTAACGAACGGCTCTTCGATGAATTCGACTTTTTGCTGATCCGGCATCTTCGATGGGTTATCGACGTGCAAGACTTCACCCGCTGTCGTCGTCACGTGATAGATAACCGATGGTGCCGTCGTGATCATATCGATGTTGAATTCACGTTCGATTCGCTCCTGGATGATTTCCATGTGGAGCATCCCGAGGAATCCACAACGGAATCCGAATCCGAGTGCTTGTGATGTCTCTGGTTCGAACTCAAGCGCCGCGTCACTAAGTTGTAGTTTTTCAAGCGCTTCTCGTAAATCGTTGTATTTCGCAGCATCGATTGGATAGAGTCCACAGTATACCATCGGATTCATCTTACGGTATCCTGGCAGTGCTTCAGTAGCTGGCTGTTTCGCAAGCGTAATCGTATCCCCGACACGTACGTCGCCGACCGTTTTGATCGAAGCAGACAAGGTCCCAACATCACCGACCGTCAATTCTTGCTGACGTAATGGTTTTGGTGTCGCAACGGCAAGTTCCAGAACCTCAAAGTCCTTACCTGTCGACATCATCCGAATCTTATCGCCGACTTTAACTGTTCCGTTGACGATTCGAATCGATGCTACGACACCACGGTAAGCGTCATAATAGGAGTCAAAGATCAATGCTTCGAGTGGTGCAGACGGATCACCCGTCGGCGCTGGTACTTTCTCGACGATTTGTTCGAGAATTTCTTCAATACCGATCCCTGCCTTCGCAGAAGTCGGAACGGCTTCAGATGCATCAAGTCCGATGACATCTTCGATTTCTTGACGGACGCGTTCGACATCCGCAGAAGGTAAATCGATTTTGTTAATGATCGGAAGGATTTCGAGATCGTTGTCGAGTGCTAAGTAAACGTTCGCAAGCGTCTGCGCTTCGATTCCTTGCGCCGCATCGACGACGAGGACAGCCCCTTCACAAGCTGCAAGTGAACGCGAGACTTCATATGTGAAGTCGACGTGTCCAGGTGTATCAATGAGGTGAAGAATGTAATCTTCCCCATCTTTTGCTGTATACTTCAATTGAACAGCGTTGAGTTTAATCGTGATGCCACGCTCACGTTCGAGATCCATGGCATCAAGTGTCTGATCTTTCATTTCGCGCGATGTCAACGCGCCAGTTTTTTCTAAAATTCGGTCAGCGAGTGTCGACTTCCCGTGATCGATATGGGCAATGATCGAGAAGTTACGAATACTCTTCTGCCGCTTTAAACGGTCTTCATTCGTCATGTTTAGAGTCACCTTACCTTATTTTCAAACGTACATACGGTTCATTATACCAAAAAGCGCTTCACTGTACTATCTCGTTTTGTTTTACCCGAAAAACAAAATGTGAAGATTCCCTAGACGTCGTATTGCTTTTAAGAAAAACGTTTGCTACAATTGTGTTTGTTCTGTTGAACGATAACTGCAGATATGCGAATATAAATCTCGAATGAGTTTTATTGGAGGTGAATCATCCATGGCTAACATTAAATCAGCAATCAAACGCGTTAAAACAGCTGAAAAACGCCGCGTCGCTAACGTACAACGTAAATCGGCAATGCGTTCAGCGATTAAAGCAGTCGAAACTTTCGCAGCTGAAGGTAACAAAGACCAAGCGGTCCTTGCTTTCGCTACAGCTTCTAAAAAAATCGACAAAGCTGCTGCTAAAGGTCTCATCCACAGCAACAAAGCTGGTCGTGACAAATCACGTCTCGCTAAACTCGTAAACGCACTTTAATTCTTTCCGAAGAATACGGTGATGGGTCGCCACTAGGAGGGTTCTCCAGTGGCGATTTTTTATATGATCTAAAATGGCGGACGAAGGAATCGTTTTACACGATTCCTTCGTCCGCCATTTCTTGTCTTACTTGTCGTCTAGACGATCGATCATGACATAGTGAAGACCGATCCCTTCAATGAGGAACGGTTCTCCAACACGTTCCAGTCCGAGGCGCTCATAAAAAGGAAGTGCCGTGACGCGGGCGTTACACCACCATGCTGTCACTTGTCGTTCTTTCAATAGACGACGGGCTTCTTCAATCAGCGCCCGACCATACCCTTCACCACGCACGTCTTCACTCGACGCCATACCACGAAGCTGATACGTCGCTCCTGGCGCTTGTGCATGAGATTGTTCCGAGAAACTACCGATTGCGACGATTTGTTGTGCTTTTATCCCGCCGAGATGAAACGTCGATGCAAGCGCATCGTCTGGGTAGATACATGCTTCACGTGGTTGATGGGGACGTAACACATCATGCCGTAATGGGATGACCTCTTCTGCTGTAATGATCTGGACTTCCATCATCGTTTGCCTCCTCTTATAGCGTCGCTAAGCGAACAATCAACGCATCGAATAAAATCTTCTTATCACCGCGTCCTGTTTTCATACCTTCATCCGTCGTCGTGATGGCGATGAGTGCTTGCTCGAGCTGCGCAAACGTAAACCGTTTGGCAGACTGGAGTGCCAATTTGATCGCATACGGATGAGCTCCGACTTTTGATGCGATTTGTCGTTCTCCGTATCCTTGTTCTGCTAATCGTTTCGACAGCAACATCATCCGGTATTGGCGTGCCATCAGTCCAAGGAGAGCCAACACTTCCTGTCCTTGTTTTTCAAGGTCGCGAATCAAGCGGATCGCTGGTTCGAGTTGACGCTTCATCAAGTAGTCCGTTAATTGAAAGACGTTGTCCTCTAATGTCCGCGGAACAAGCAAATCGACATCCTCGATTTCGATCGTCGGGCGATCTCCTGCAAACAACATCAACTTCTCAAGTTCATGGGCTAATGTCCCCCACATCTCAGCAGTCAAGAAAATGAGTCGCTCGATTGCTGGACGTTCCATCCGGTATCCTTTGTCGTTGACAGCATCCAGAACGAAGCGGAACAACTCTTCGGTCGTCGGTTTTTTTGCCTCTAGTACCGTCGCGCGCTCCTTCAATCGTTTGACGACGGTTTTTCGTTCATCGAGCTTTTCTGCTTCGACGATCAAGACAACCACCGCGTAGTCTGCCGGTTGTAGGATATAATCTGCTAACCGTTCGAGATTATGTTGTTTTTTATCTTTCGCTCCTGTCAGAAACGTTGCAGGTTTTGCAACGACGACACGGTAGTCGCTTAAAAAGGGTACCGTCTCCGCTTCATCGAGTACCGCATCAAGCGATTGGTCGTTCAAATCGATTTTCATATAATCAAAGCGTTCTCCGTCCGGAAGAGCCGCTTTTACGATTTCACGTTCCCATTCTTCTAACAAGTGTCGTTCTGTTCCATATAATAAGTATAAATTCGCTAATTTTCCATTGACGAGCCAAGGAGTTTTCATCATTCCCACCACATTTCACAGTTTGTTCTTAACTTCATCATAGATAATCCTCTTTTATTCCGCTATACTAGAAGCGGAATCTATTAAGGGGGAATGCAGCATGGCACATTCAGTACGCCCACCAAGTGAAAACGCGTTCGAGAACGATATTCAATCAAAACGCAACGATGCGCTCGACTCTGCCGTTGGTTTTGGTGCATCATTCGGCTTCTTCGCAGTCTTGTTCATCATCGGTGTCGCAATTAAGTTCTTAAGTCTATAATCAGTAAAACAGCAACCTTGGGGGGTTGCTGTTTTTTTATTTTATCATAGGTTCACAGCCCGCTGAAGAACAAGTTACACTCCCGTCCTCATCCGTTCGAAAGACGATCCGATCTGTCCCGATCCGCTCAAGCACGTCCGGATGCGGATGCCCGTATCGATTTTTTCGTCCGACTGATAAGATGACAATCTTCGGATTTGTCTTCTGCAAGAGTTCTTCACCGGTCGACGTGTTCGAACCATGATGACCTGCTTTTAGAATATCGATCGGACCAATCGTTAATTCGTCCTCGATTGCTAGGCCAGCGTCACCCGTCAGTAAAACACGTTGTTTGGCAATCTGTGCAAGTAATATAATAGACCGATCGTTCTCTTCTTCTTCTCGTCCAGTCGGTGCAAGTACATGTAACCAAGGACGAATCGTTTGTCCCTTTTGAACGAACTTGACATGCGTTCCAGTTGCTTCGATCGAATGAATCAAATCGTTTCGCTTCTCATCCGTGTTGTCATACGCCCCTAAATAAATGGTTTTCACACGAACTTGACGCAGTAATCCTAGCAGTCCACCGACGTGATCGTGATCAGCATGTGTCACGATGAGACCGTCGATTTCTGCTTCTCCTCGTGTGAATAAAAAGGGCGCGACGATATGACCACCCGGATCAAACGGACGAAGCAGTGGATGCGTCGTTTGCTGATAAACACCACCTGTGTCTACGACGAACGTCTCTCCTGCTTTCTCAAGTACGATACTATCCCCTTGCCCGACATCTAAAAACGTGATTTGTTCAGGTACGTGCCACTCCGTGTAACCCCATGCCGTAAGCAAAAGGACCAATGGGAGAGCATGCCCCCACCATCTCCGTTCAGCAATGAACCAAGCGATTCCCGTTCCGACAACGACGATTGTCAAGACGATCGGAGAAAATGTTGGAACGGCAACCATTGCTAACGGCAGATGTTCCGCTAGCTGTAATGCTTGGTCCATCCATTGAATCGCGTACTGATGCGCAATCTGAAACGTCGAACTGAGCGGTAAAAATGGAAGCGTCGCAAGGAGGAACGATCCTGGCAGAATCACCCACTCAATCCAGCTACCAATTAATAAATTCAACAACGGAGACCAGATTGAAACCGTTGTTTGTTCAATCCCCTGTAAAAACAAAAGGGTTCCGAATTGTGCCCACGCACTGATAAGTAGCCAGTTCCAAGGACGACGAACCGAACCCATGAGTCGTCTCGACAGCACAAGAAACAGCGTCAGTCCGACCGTCAATTGAAATCCGATATCGTAAATGACAGTTGGTTGAATCGCTAATTGAAAAGCCGCGACCCCCGCAATGACCTCCACCGGATCTAACGGTTTGTGGAAACGACGACCGAGCAGCAGAATCATCGCGACGAGCACAGCCCGAGTGACTGGAGGACTCCACTCCGTCAACCATCCGTAAATCGGCAGTAAGATCAGAACGATATCAAGTCGTTTTTCTTTTGTCATCCTGATTTTTCGTAAGACGTACAGCAGACTAAACACTAAAAAAGCGATATGTGATCCTGAGATGACGATCGCATGTAATAAGCCGAATTTCTTAAACCGTTCGAGCGTCACTTGATCCATTAATCGATCCTCACCAAATACAAGTGCTTCGACGTAGAATGCTTGCTTTTGTGGTAACAAGTCTTCTATCCGTTTCAACCATGCTTCACGTACCCGTCTTCCTTCTGCCGCATATCCAAGTGTCGGATGACAGGAATCAAATGAACGTACTTCCCACTTTCCAGCGTAACGATTCGTATGCATGAATTGCAGTTCGTCAAAACCTCCCGCATTCGATTGTTGACGGACATCGAGCGGTTCCGTATCGACGTGACAGGAGTAACCGATTCGTTCGTATCCTGTCTCATCTTCTGCAATCGTTGCCGTCAATAGAATCGATTGACCGTTGCTCTCCGCATCATAGCGAATTCGATCCCCATTACGCTTACCTGATAAGATGTCAACAGACGAGACGTCGTGCGGTTCAGGTGACAGATGACCCATTCCGATGAATAGACAACTCAGAATGAACAAAAAGAAAAGACGACTGATTGAAAAAGACCATGACTTCATGATTGCAAAGAGCATCAGGAACACTAACCACCAGATCGATTCTTTAATGGCGACAATGAGTAAGAGAACGAACAGCGTATGAAGTGGCATCAGTAGACGATCAGGTAGGATTTAAGCGATTCTAACGTCTTTTCCCCAAAGCCCTTCACATCTCCGAGTGATTCATACGTCGCAAATCCCCCCTTCTCCTCACGGTAGGCCAAGATCGCTTCTGCTTTGGCAGGACCGATTCCCGGAACCTCCATCAACTGTTCCGCCGTTGCCGCATTGAGGTCAATCAGTCCTTTTGGTATCTCTGCTTTTGAGCGTTTCGTTGGTTTCGGCTGATCTTTCGTCTTTTTTACCGGCACGATGACTTCCTGTCCATCAATGAGACGTGCCGCGAGATTCATTTGTCGAATGTCAGCTTTCTCAGTCGTCTTTGCTTTTTCGATTGCATCCTTCACTCGATCACCGAGGTGGAATTGATAGGGTCCAGGTGCTTCTACCGCCCCTTTTATGTCGACCATGATGAGTTTGTCACGAATCGAGGTCTCCTTTTCTGCTGGCTCTGCTTTTGCCTCTTGTTGTTTATCTGTTAAGGACGGTTGATCGACCATCGCTTCATTCGAACAAGAGGGTAATGGTACGAACAATAAAATGATGAGTAGCAGGACGACGACGAGACCTGCGATTTGTTGCAAACGTGGAACGGTCAAGACGAATCCCTCCTTTTTCCACGACTCTAACAGGTCGCTACGGACTTCAGGAAACGAAGGAATACACACTAACCACTCTTTTACAACATGATACGGTGTGTTATGTCGGATAAAGGTCATACCATCCATGCCGTTACTTTGAATTAGCATCTGTTTGACGAACAAAAAATCCGTCTCCTTTAAGCAACACGAATGTGTATCACTTAAAGAAGACGGATGAGATCACTTTTACATTTTTTCAGCAACGAAGAAAATCCGCTCGGCTGTCTCAGAAGGAGCATCCGGTCCAAAATCGCCTGTGACCGCGAGGACCCGGAATCCGGCGTCGCGTAACCATGTCACGTACTGTGCTGGAGGATACGTCCGCTGATGATGCGTTTCATCGACACGCTCATAGCGACCGTCCTCTTCCTCGATGAAGAAAGTCAGTTCATGGACGACAGAAAGCGGTGCTTCACCAGGATCCGCGAACCAGATATACGAACTTTGCTCCGCATGTGTCGCATATGTCTTTCCATTGAACAACGTTTCCATCTTGTATGGAGAGTGTGTATCAAATAAGAGACGTCCACCCTCTTTGAGGATTGCTGCTACATGTGTAAACGTCTGTTTGACATCCTCTTCCGTCCGGAGATAATTCAAGGAGTCGCATAGGATCGTCACGGCATCGACAGGTGTCGGCAATTCGATTTCGCGCATGTCTTGCGCCCAGAATTGAATGCGTAATCCCTCTTCCATCGCTTTTTCCTGCGCGACTTCGAGCATCTCTTCCGATAAATCGATTCCGAGCATCTCATAGTGTGCCGCTAATGCAAGCGTCGCCGTACCCGTTCCACATCCGATATCAGCAATCGTACTGCCAGTCGGAACGTATGCTTTGACCCAGTCGACCCATTGATCGTACGGGACGTCTTGCATCAATTCATCATAGATGTAGGCGAACTGTTCGTATGCCATTAGTTGACCTCGACTTCAACCTTTGGAGCATCTGCCCAGAGTTTTTCGAGATTATAGTAATCACGATCGTCACGGTGGAAGACGTGAACGACGACGTTTTCAAGATCCGCTAACACCCAACGTGCCGCATCGAATCCTTCGAGACGTTTGATCGGCAGGTTATGTTCGTGCGCGACTTCTTTGAGTTCACGTGCGATTGCCTGTACTTGTTTTTCTGAATTCCCTTCACAGATGACGAAGTAGTCGGCAACTGGTGAGATGCTCGACATATTCAGGACGACGATATCTTCAGCGCGTTTATCGTCGATGGCATTTACGATTAATTGTAATTCTTGTTCGACTGTCATAGGACGGTCCCCTTTCGTTTGGCCGCGACGAAGGCATTATAGGTCTCAATCGTTCGCGGAAAGATGATGGCTTGTTTTTTACATAAAAAATGAATCGTCTGACTGAGTGTTGCGATGACGGCGTCCGTCAAATCCTGCTCCGCTACTTCACGAAGCGCTTCGACACCTGGATAACTGCGATTTGGTTCAATCGCATCCGCGACGAAGATGATTTGATCGAGCAACGGCATACCGGGTGCCCCCGTCGTGTGATTTGCGATCGCTTGATAAATCACGTCTGAATCAAGACCAAGTTCTCGACGGACAAGCTCCGCACCTACTGGCGCATGAAGCAGTTCGTCATCATAATCGAGTAAAACCCGTTGATTCAATTCAACGGCAATCGAACGCATCTCATTCGTATCGCGGTATTTCGCATAATCATGAAGCATAGCAGCAAGTGTTGCTTCTTCTTCGTCAACACCATATTTAAGAGCCAAGTGTCGTGCTGTCTCAACGACACCTAATGTGTGCACATAGCGTCGCTCAGGCAACGTACGCTCAATGATTTGACGTGCTTCTTCAAGGCGCATATAGATTCCACTCCTCAATCCGTTGTCGAACGGCTTCCGGTACAAGGTAGCGAATGCTCCGTCCACGCGCGACCCGTTGCCGGATATCCGTCGAAGAAATTTCTAGCAATGGCATATCGACCGCTTTCACACGGGCACCACGCGGAATCAGATACCGACTGCCCGGTCGAGCGACGGCACCAAAGACGACTTCCTCGTATAACTGTTCGGCTTGATACCACGTATCGAGACTCACGAGTGAATCTGCTCCAATGAGAAATAGAAACTCATGCTCCGGGTACCGGTGCTTGAGTGCACGAATCGTATCATACGTATAAGAAGGCTCTTCGCGCTCAAACTCGATTGCTGAGACGGAAAAAGCAGGATTCAATGCAATTGCTTCTTCTACAAGGCGTAAACGCTTGGTTGCGTCTGTGACTGTACGTTGTTTATGCGGTGGCACATTCGCTGGTACGAACCAGACCGCATCGAGTTCGAGTTGTTCCTGCGCTTGTTCGGCAATCAGGAGATGACCGATATGCGGAGGATCGAACGTTCCGCCCATCAGTCCGATTTTCATCGTGGCAATTCGAGCGTCTTGTTCTCTTTTGATTCTTTATAGAGAACGATGACTTTTCCGATGACTTGAACGAGTTCAGCATTCGTTCCTGCGACGAGTTCTTGTGCGACATCCTTCGGTGCGTCCGCACAATTTTGCAATACTTGTACTTTCAAGAGTTCCCGTTTTTCGAGCGCATCCATCAAATCAGCGCACATCGCTTCGCCGACTCCATTTTTACCGACTTGGAAAATCGGGTTTAAGTCATGAGCTGTCGCGCGTAAAAAACGTTTTTGTTTACCTGTTAACATGATTAAAATTCCTCCAATTGCTTTCGTATCACCTGCTCGCCAAGTGCAAGGTCAGGTGCTTGTCCGGTGAAGCGTTCAAATGCTTCAGCCGCTTGTAAGACGAACATCGGGACGCCGTCAAGTGTGTCGAGACCTTTTTCGGTCGCTTCACGCAATAGACGGGTCGGCGTCGGTCGATAAATAATATCACAAATCAAGGCGTGCGTCTCCGTCAATTCGATCGGACGTGCCTCGATATGTGGCGCCATCCCGACAGAAGTCGTATTGATGATGACGTCGTAACTCGTTAAATCAAATGTTTCTTGCCATGGTAGAACGGTTGCTCCGAATTCATCGGCAACTGCCTTAGAGCGTTCTTCTGTACGATTCGTGATCGTCACATCTCCGGGCAACGCAGCAATGATGCCTCGCGCCGCACCGCCCGCACCAAGAACGAGCGTCTTTTGAAATGACGGACGACGTTCTATCAATGCGCGGACGAATCCGATTCCATCTGTATTCGCACCAATCAACTGCCCATCCTGCCGATATACCGTATTCACGGCGCCTGCTTTTTGAGCTGCCGGCTCTAGCCGATCCAGATACGGGATAATTGCTGTTTTATGTGGAATCGTCACATTGATTCCGTCTAGCTGATGTGTGCGTAATTTTGTAATGATTTGCGGCAATTGCTGCTCCGTTACATCGATGAGGTCATAACAGCCGAAAAGCCCAGCCGCTTCCAGCCAAGCTGTATGCAGCTCAGGTGAAAGTGAATGGGCAATCGGATGACCGATGACGGCAAAGCGCATCAGACGAGCGCCTCACGTAAGGATACAGCGACACCTTTCGGGGCATAAGCAGCGACACGTCCACCTTTTCCGTGAACCGCAACCCACCCGAGTCCACTGAAGACGATATCCGTCTTCATGTTGTCGCGGAGGCTGAATTCATGACGGACAAGCGGCGGTAGCATCTCCCGCGTCTTTTCGTTTGGCGGAGACAACAGCTCACCGTTGTGGTTCGCGTATAAATCGTCTGCTTTTTCAAGCTTCGTCCGGTGAACTTTCAATTCGTTCGACATGTAGATGACGAATGAACGCTTGTTCCCTTCCATATAGTCCAATCGTGCAAGACCTCCGAAGAAGAGTGTCTGTTGCGGATGGATTTGGAAGACTTGTGGCTTGATCTCTTTTTTCGGTGTGATCAGCTTCAAGTCCTTTGCATCAACATAGTGAGCCATCTGGTGATGATTGATGATCCCCGGTGTATCATACAGGTTACAGTTATCGTCGAGTGGAATGTCGATCAAGTCTAGTGTCGTTCCTGGGAAGTGACTGACCGTGATGACGGCTTCATCTTCTTCACCGAAGCGTTTGATGACTTGGTTGATCAGTGTCGATTTCCCGACGTTCGTACAACCAACGACATAGACGTCGCGACCTTTTCGATAATAATCGATTTTTTCAGCGAGTTCATCGACTCCGTGCCCTTTTTTCGCACTGATCAGATGAACGTCGACTGGACGTAATCCAAGTTCTTTCGATGCTTGACGCATCCAGTTCATGAGGCGGTTCGGGTTGAGTGACTTCGGTAATAAATCGGCTTTGTTCCCGACGAGTAAGACATCGTTTTTACCGACGAACCGATGTAAGCCCGGTAACCAACTTCCATTAAAATCGAAGATATCAACGATTTTAACGACAAGTGCATCTTTTTGACCGATTCCGTCTAAGATTTTAACGAAATCATCGTCCGATAACGATACATCTTGAATTTGATTGTAGTGCTTTAATTTAAAGCAACGTTGGCAAATGACCATTTCACGATCAAGTGCAGATTTAGGTGCGTATCCTGGTGCTTTCGTGTCTTCCGTTTGAATGGCGACACCACAGCCAGCGCAGTGGATTTCTTCGATCATATTATGTTGAGCCGCATGCGGGAACGATATCCCTTCTCTTTTCACCGTAGCGCCCTGCTCGCTACTCCAAGAGCGTAACTTCCGACCTCTCGCCGTACATGTTGCGACTGCTGCCTTCCCTTTCATCTACCGATCTGACAGGGTTATTGTTGCTTATCCTGACGAAGTGTTTCGATCGGATGCTCCAGTGCAGAAGGATCTTCCTTGACGCGTTGTGTCAATTTATAGATTCCTTTGCGTTTCATCCGGCGGAAAATGACACGTTCCATCAGGCGATTGAATTTCGTGACGACACCGTCCGTCTTAACGACAGGTTGAACGTGGATGACTTCGATTCCAACGGAGTTTGCACCGAGTACATCCGTGAAGAGTTGGTCTCCTAAGAAGACAACTTCCTTCGCGTGATAACCGAATTCCGTCAATGCCCGTTTAAACCCGATAGGAAGCGGTTTTCGAGCAGGCGCAATATAATGCAATCCGAGTGGATCCGCAAACTTCTTGACGCGGTCTCCGTTATTGTTCGATACGATGATGACGTCGAAACCATATTGATTATTCACCATATCCAGCCAAGCAACCAATTCGTCTGGAGCATCTGCGATATTCCATGCGACGAGCGTATTATCAAGATCGGTCAAAATCGCTTTGACACCGTTTCGTTTGAGCATTTCAAGGTCGATATCGTAGATCGAAGCCACGAAATGTTTCGGATAAAGTCGTTTGAACAAGAATAAAACCTCCAGATAATGGTCTAGCTCTATAGTTAAGTTTAAGAAACAGTTATGCTCTTATCGTTCGATTATAGCACAATCAGGTAGTAAGAGCGACGCACAAAAGAAAACGGAAGGCGGACCTTCCGTTTTCTTAGTAATACCGAATCCACAAATAGAGTTGGGATAGAATCAACGTCACAATCGTGATCGGTGCTCCGTAAATCAAAAAGCGCATATAGGTGAATTTTTCACCTTGTCGTGTCGCGAGACCCGCGACGATGACGTTCGCCGATGCACCGATCAATGTTCCGTTACCACCGAGACAGGCACCGAGTGCGAGGGACCACCATAATACGTCCACTTTCGCATCTGCTGGTGATAATCCAATTCCAGCAGCTACATCATTGATGAGTGGAATCATCGTCGCAACGAACGGGATATTATCGATCGTCGCACTGGCGATACCAGACAACCAAAGAACAGCAGTCGCTGTCGTCTGAATGTCACCGCCTGTCAGATCAATCGTCTTTTCAGCAAGGTAGCGAATGATACCTGCTTCTTGAATCCCGCCGACGAGCACGAATAGTCCAGCGAAGAAGAAGATCGTCGTCCATTCAACACGAGCAAAGATTCCTTCTAGCTGATGATCGTTTTCAATCGTCAGCAACATCAGGATTGTCGCTCCAAGAATCGCGATCGCCGGTGCTTCGAGATGGAGTCCGATGCGATCAAGCACCGGATGCAGTACGAACAGCGCAATCGTACTGACGAGGACGATACTGCTTCGTGCGACCAATTTTCGACTGACGATATAACTCTTCTCATCGATTTCCATCAGTTTCTGCCGATCTTCCGCTTCAACATGTAGTTGCTTCCGGAAGACGAAGTAAAGAATGCCGATCGTTACGACCGTGATGACGAGGATGATTGGTGCGAGATTCACTAAAAAGGCATTGAACGTCAAGTGTGGATTCGCAGCACCAATCATGATGTTCGGTGGATCCCCGATCAACGTTGCTGTTCCACCGATATTCGCAAATAGGACTTCTGCGAGCAAGAATGGAAACGGCGCGATCTTCAGTATCTTCGTAATCGAAAACGTGATTGGAACGATCAATAGAACCGTCGTGACGTTATCAAGGAATGCAGATCCGAGTGCTGTCAATGCGGACAGTAAAACCAATACCTTGATCGGATCACCTTTTGTCGTCTTCGCAGCGCGGATCGCGATGTATTCGAACAAGCCAGATTGATTGGCAATCGTGACGAGAATCATCATCCCAATCAATAAGACGATTGTTCCCCACTCGATATATTCAAACAATGCAGTCTCGAGATCCACAATGCCGATGATGACCATCGCGAGCGCTCCAAGTAAGGCAACGATTGCTCGACTAATTTTTTCACTGATGATGAAGCCATAGGTCACTAAAAAAATAATGAGTGCGATATACGTTTGGACCTGCGTACTTCCGATTTCTGCTAATGCCAGTGCCGGCATGATTCATTCCTCCTAAATGTAAGGAGACGCCCATAACGGGCGCCTCGCTGTCATGAATGCCATTGTCCGAGGCGTTGCCCCATTAAAACCGGTCCAATCGCTTGGCTGTCTAACGTCAATGCATCTTTCGGACAAATCAGGACGACCGTCGAACCGAATGAGAAGTATCCAAACTCATCCCCGCGACGAAGGTCCTTCGACTCGTTCGTCCGAACGATCGAGTTAACGTTCAGTGCACCGACCATGACATGTTCAAGTGCATGTTTCCCTTGGACGATGCGCGTCACGCGACGGTAATTACGTGTCAACGGGCGAAGCGCATGTGTAAGACCAATCTCATTCACCGGTGCCGAATCGCGACCGAGCGTATAGCTCGTCCGGACTGTTCCATCCATCGGCACATGAACCCGGTGATAGTTTTGCGGACTTAAGTAAAAGATCATCACACGTCCACCAACATATTGCTGTGCTTCATGATGGGAACCGAGTAACTCGGATACCGTATACGATTGTCCTTTGACAGTAAAGCGGCTATCAGCCGTCAAATCGTCAACGACAGACAATACACCGTCACACGGACTGACGAATGCACCTTCTGCTTGATCGATCGGTCGCATTTCCGGTTTGACATGACGAATGAAAACGTCATGTAAACTCGAATACGCTTCTAAATTCTGAGTCGCTTCTGTCATATTTAAATCGTATGCCTGAACGAACGGACGGATGAACGGACGACTGATACGGCTCATCGCAAACCGTTTCAGTTGTTTAGCAACAAGCGGGTGTCCATTTAATTCGAACACGCGAGAGTAAAACCATTTTTTAATCATTGAGATCACCAGATGATTCTTCTTTTGAGTCCTTTACGTCTTTTCCAGCGAAGAACTCTTTATAGCTGTCTTCTGTTTGTTCACCTGCTACGCGTCCGACTTCCTTACCGTCTTTAAAGTGAACGACCGTCGGTGTACCCTCGATGCCAAACGTGTCCCAAGCCGACTGTTCGACAGCAAGATCGATCTGTTCGAATGGAATGTCTTGTTTTTCACCAAGCGGAACGAGATATGGTTTTACTTTTTCACAGTGGACGCATCCCGTTTGATAGAAATACGTATAGAATTCATCACCGGATTTCACTTTATCTGCGACTTGTGTAGCCGTTAGATTGCCATTCTTCGATGCAGAATCTTCTCGATCCGTGAAGACGAGCAGTAACCCCCCAACCAATACGATCAAGGCGATGACTCCCGCTGTAATCCAATTCGCCTTGGATTGCGGTTTTTTCGTGTTTTTTCGTTTCGACTTCTTTGACACGTCTATCCCTCCGTCATTCTGGTATTAGCCATTTTTTCTGAATCATTATAGCATGACCATTCGCAAGAATCGTATCGATTTGCAAAGCGTCATCAATCAGTAACAGATCCGCTCGTTCTCCAACCGCGATTCGCCCGCCCGGTATACCATATGCATCCGCGACATGCCGCGTAATCGTCGCGATTGCCTGATCAAAAGCAACACCCTGCTCCACTGCATCGCGTACGGCTTGCATCAAGGAAGAGGGTTTTCCTGTATCAATTCGCACTAATCGACCTGCCTCATCAAACGCCGGAAGACTTGCGCCAGCATCGCTCGACATCGTGATCTGCTCGAGTGGAATTCCCGCTGCTAAAGCACGGGCGACAGCCTGTCCTGCTGGAATCTCGCCTTCCGCAATGAAAGTTTCCGTCGTACACGTCGTGAAATCGATCCGTCCTCCTCGTTTCGCCCAGGCAAGTCCCGCTTCAAAGATTCGTTCACTTCGGTTGATATGCGTCGGAAGGAATTGTCCGATGGGGAGGTCCGTCGTATCAATCACCTCATGTAACAGATCGAGCCCTTGTTTCCCGTCTCCGATATGGACGTTCATCGTTCCCGACACTCCTTTGACCATGCCGGCAATTCGGGCTTCTGACGCTAATCGCGCGAGTTCATGAGCCGTCGGTTGTGTCGATCGGTGATCGTTGATGGCAATCTCTCCGATGCCAATCACTTCATTGATGAGGACGATATCATGTCCTGTCGATTGCGTCAGGAAGACCGGCGGAACCATATAACTTCCGCTTAATAGAAAGGGACGGATACCAGATGCAGCATATCCCCGTATATGTGCCAGTAGATCGATTCCAGTTCGCGTCCAGCCGTCCGTTCCGAGCAATCCGACAACCGTCGTGACACCACCTTCGAATATGTCACGAACAGTCAACGGTGCCGTTCGCGTGGCAAATCCGCCTTCTCCTCCTCCACCGATCGGATGTAAGTGTCCGTCGATGAATCCGGGGACTAGCCGTTTGTTGCGACCATCAATCCGGTGCGTAATCAGTGCTTCATCTATGGTGTAGGAACCGATTCCGATGATCTGGTTTCCTGCGATGTAGACATTTTGCGGCATCTCTTGCCACAGAACCTGTTCGATGACGATCATCAATCATTCCTCCTTAAGACAAAAAGCGAGCCTATCGCCCATATGACGACATCTCGCTTTTCCTTATTCTGCCTTAGTCCCTTGACCAAGACCTAAATCTTCATTGACGGCATCGAGTGCGAAGACGACAAGTGAAGTGACGACAGACATAGCTGTCGCGAATCCGAAGCTATACGTTACTGCATCAACTGCCGATACGATGAACACAGCCGTGTTCACGAGTAAGAATGACCAAAAGAATGTAACGAGAAAACGCATGATTTCCCCTCCGTTTCCATAACGTACTATAGAGTTATCCTACGATTTGTAGTATACCATTTTTTAATCCAAGCAACAGCTTTTCTCTAATTTTTTCAAGCGCTTTCTTTTCCTTGAAAAACTTAATCGTTTCATACGAAGGACAATCGCTTCATATGCTACAGTAGAATTAACGAAAAGAAAGCGGAGGATTTCATTATGACCCGTCACTTAATTGCTGTCGATCTCGACGGCACCCTTTTAAAAGATGATAAGACAATCAGCGCTGCGAATATCGCTGCGCTCCAGCGTGCGCGTGCGAACGGTCACGAAGTCGTCATCGCAACTGGACGACCATTTCGTCACGCCAGGAAATATTACGAACAGCTCGGTTTGACGACACCGATCGTTAATTTTAACGGTGGTCTCGTTCATCACCCGCAAGATAATCACTTTGAAGTCCAGCATCATCCGATTCCATTAAAAACTGTTCAACATATTTTAGAATCCGTCGCTGAGACGAAAACACAAAATATTGTCTGCGAAGTCACGGATCATGTCTATTTTCAATATGACCCAGTCGGCATTTACGAATTTTATACCGACCATGCCTTATCTGTCACGACCGGAGATTTACGAAAGGTGCTTATGCATGAACCAACGTCTCTCTTGATTCATGCCAAAGGAGAACACGTCGACGAGATCCGCTCCGAACTATCTGGCATCCATGCTGAGACGGTACTCAATCGTCAATGGGTGAAGCCTGAATTCATGGTCGAAGTGATGCGAAAAGGTACAAGCAAAGCGGTCGGTCTTGCTCATATCGCACACCACCTTGGAATTGATTCGCGACAGATCGTTGCGTTCGGTGATGAGGAAAACGATTTAGAGATGATCGAGTATGCTGGACATGGTGTCGCGATGGGTAATGCCATCCCCGCGCTGAAGCATCTGGCAAACGGCACGACGAAGCGAAATGAGGATGACGGGATCGCGTATTACTTGAGACACGTTCTTGGACTCGCATGATAACAGATAAAAGGCACTTGCTGCATATCGCAGAGCAAGTGCCTTTCTCATTATCCTTTTCGGAAGTATCCGACGACCGAGTCCGTTGCGACGACGTTGATGAATACTGTCTCGTCCGCTTCCCGGCAAATTCGTTCAATGTCCCGCAATTCGTGACGCTCGATGACCATCATCAACGTCGCTTTTTCAGCTCGCGAATACGTTCCAATCGAAGGAATTTGCGTGATTCCTCGGATGATATGCTGATGCAAAGCCGTCGTGATGTCATCCGCATGATTCGTGACGATGAAGATCGTCAGGCGCTGATTGCTCGTATGAATCTCATCGACGACCTTAGACGTCACGTAGATGAAGACGATCGTGTATAAAGCAGTCGACCAACCGAACAATGCGCCTGCTAATAATGCGATTAAGAAATTCAAGACGAACAGATACAAGCCGACACTACGATCGGAGAAACGAGCAAAGATGAGGGCAACGATATCGAAACCACCTGTCGAAGCACCGAACTTAATCGTTATACCGGTACCGATCGCAAGCAAGACCCCTCCAAACACTGCATTCAGTGTTTGATCACCTGGTATGACAGCATATTGAGGAATAAGACCAATGAAAATCGTCGTTGCCAATACCGAAACCAACGTAATGATTGTAAAACTCCGACCTAACATGATCCATGCGAGCACGATCAAAGGGATGTTCAACGCCAAGAACCAGACGTTTTCACCAAACGCAAATGCTGTATTTTGAAGGACTTGCGTCAGGATTTGGGCAAGTCCTGTAAATCCAGTCGAATAGACACCACTCGGAATCAAAAACCAGTTCATGGCAACGGCAATGACGAATCCCCCAATCGAAGCCACGATCACTTTTAACATACTTTCCTTTACTACTGCTGTCACACGCCGTTCTCCTCTCATTCATAACTATCTTGAAACACTTTAGCACATTCAAATGTCGTCGGATAGTCAAGATTTCCAAAGATTGATGTTCTTTTTCATGATGGCGTTTTCATTTGTGACAAAGGTGTCCTGCTTCTTGTTACACACAAAAAAAGAACCGACTAAAAAATCGGTTCTGTTTAATCTCTTATACTGTCATCGAAGCAGGAACTGTAATCTGTCCTCCCGCCGGAACTTCTACAGTTGTTCCATGAACGTTTAAGCTGAATGCTTCGCCTTCTGTTTGAGCGATTTCGACGGCATTTGGCTGTACATGGACATGGATATGATGACCGCGCCATTGCATCCGGAACGTATAGCTCGTCCAGCCTTTTGGCAACATCGGCTTAAAGGATAACGTATCGTTTGCCACCCGTAATCCAGCGAATCCATGGACGATCGACATCCATGATCCAACCATCGACGTGATGTGTAACCCGTCTTCCGTATCATTGTTGTAGTTATCGAGGTCAAGTCGTGCTGAACGTTGGTACAGTTCGACCGCTTTTTCCTCATAACCGACTTCCGCCGCAATGATTGAGTAGATACATGGTGATAATGACGATTCATGAACCGTGCGTGGTTCATAGAAATCGAAGTTCGCTTTTTTCTCTTCTACACTGAAGCGATCCGTCAAGAAGTAAAGACCTTGTAAGACGTCTGCTTGTTTAATGAAGACAGAGCGAAGGATCCGGTCCCATGACCAATTCTGGTTTAGCGGGAGATGTTTTGGATCGAGATCAGCGACCAAGATTTGTTCCTTATCCATGAAGCCATCCTGTTGCATGAAGATTCCTGGTGCTGCCTCATCTTTTGGATAATACATCTTCGAGTCGATATCTGCCCACTTCGCCAGTTCCTCATCCGTCAACGCTAATTGATGCATAAGTTCTTGCAGACGTTCTGGCTCTTCTTGTGCCAAATGACGGTGGACGGTCTGCGTATATTCGAGACACCATGCCGCAATCAGGTTCGTATACCAGTTGTTGTTGACGTTGTTCTCGTATTCGTTTGGTCCCGTCACGCCAAGAATCATGTAGACGTCCTTATGCGCGACGTAATTGACACGGCTTGCCCAGTAGCGAGAAATCTCGACTAATACTTCAAATCCGTATTGTCCGAGGTACGATGTGTCTCCCGTGTAATTCGTGTAATTATAAATCGCATGCGCGATTGCACCGTTCCGGTGAATTTCTTCATGTGTGATTTCCCACTCGTTGTGACACTCTTCTCCGTTCATCGTTACCATCGGATAAAGTGCACCCTTCATGCCGACATTCTTATCCGCATTTTCTTTTGCTTGCGGTAATTGATTGTGGCGATACTTGAGTAAATTCCAAGCCACTTCCGGTTTCGACGTCGCAAGGTAGAAGTTCAAGCAGTACGCTTCTGTATCCCAATACGTCGCACCACCATACTTCTCGCCCGTGAATCCTTTTGGTCCGATGTTGAGGCGTGAATCTTCACCTGTGTAGGTCTGGAACATATGGAAGATGTTGAAACGAATCCCTTGCTGTGCCTCGACATCACCTTCAATTTTCACGTCCGCTTCTTCCCAGTGGTGCAACCACGCTGCTTCATGTGTCGCAAGCAATGGTTCAAAGCCTGATTCGAATGCGACGTGAACCCGTTTCATCGCTTGCTCCAGTAACGCATCGATGTCATGGTCACGATTCGTTACGAGTGCGACGAATTTTTCGACTGTGACACCCTCACCTACTGCGGCTTGTTTCGTGAAACGATTCGCGACGTACTGCGTATTGCCATCGACGACCTCACACCGTGCGCCTTCGACGTCCGTGATCATCGCTGCCGTCACATGCCAATCGAGCTTTTTCGTTTTTGATGTGACATAACCAAACCGTTCTTCAATTCCGTGTTCGACAGGAAGCCAGAACTTCTCGTCATAGTTCGAGTCTTCATTTTCAACATCTGCATCGAGATACGATTCAATGACGATTTCTGCTTCAAAATTGACAGGCGTCACCGTATATTGCAAAGCAGCGATTTCTTTATCGACGATCGAGAAGAAACGCTTGGATTCGACCTTGGTCTCTTCTACACCATTCTTCAATAGCATCGTCCGTGTCAACACACCGTGTTGCATATCAAGTTCGCGTTTGAAGTCGATGACTTCCCACGTGTTCAAGTCAACAGCTTTTCCGTTGACGGATACTTTCAATCCCATGATATTGACAGCATTGAGTACTTTCGCGAAGTACTCCGGATAACCGTTTTTCCACCAGCCGACACGTGTCTTATCCGGATAGTAAACACCTGCGACATACATGCCTTGATGCGTGTCCCCTGTGTATTCTTCTTCAAACGTCCCGCGCATTCCCATATGACCGTTTCCGATCGATGTCATCGATTCTGCCAATCGATTATCTTCTGGATGAAAACCAAGCTCTGTAATTTTCCACTCATTGACCTCAAAAAGTCGTTTCATCGTCAAGTCGCTCCTTTTTATGCTACGCATGTCGGTCACCCTGATCATGTAAGCGTTTCATCTATACTATACATTCTTTATTGTACACATAAAAAGCATCAATGCAATCGTTTGCACGAAAATAAATTTCTTTTTCTGCAACCGCTTCCTTTTACTAGAAATCGATAGCCATTTGAATCAAAAAAAGTCTATTTTCAAACCAATCGGCTTAAAAATAGACTATCATTTCATGCTTCAGATTTTCCGCCACAAGACTGACGGACGACGAGATAATGCGGAACGATGACGCGTTTTCCATAAGGGGTCGCATCTTCATTGATTTGTTCAATCAAACAATTCGTCGCTTCAAAACCAAGTCCAAAAATATTGATTTCAACAGAAGTCAACGGTGGGCTTGAGAATTCTGCGATGAACAAGTTATTGAAACTGACGACGGCCATTTGATCCGGCACACCGATACCCATCTCATTCAGTGTACTCATGACACCAAGTGCCATCATATCGTCACTAACGACGACAGCCGTCGGCGGATGTTCAAGCGACATCAGTCGCTTGACTGCCTCAGCTCCTCCTGTCGTCATGAATGGTGCACTGACGATGTAGGATTCTTGAATCGGAATGCCCTCTTCCATGAGAGCCGTCTTGTAGCCACCGACACGCTCTTGCGTCACAGCTAGGTCCTGTGCGCCTCCTACGAATGCGATACACTCATGCCCAAGTTGATGCAAGTACTTCGTCACTTCGCGACCGGCTAGATAATTATCCGTATCGACATACGTGACATGTGATGAATCACTGAATGGTTTTCCGACGACAACGAACGGAAACTTCGAGTCTTGTAGAAATTGAACGACTTTGTCATCCGTACGGGAATACAGTACGACGACACCATCGACACGACGGCCCTGAACCATCGAGACGACACCTTCATATACTTCTTCTTCCGAGACACCTGTCGTCATATAGAGCGAATATCCATTTTGATGCGCTTTTGTACTGATTCCTCGAATGACCTCCGAAAAGAACGGGTTTTGTAGCGTTTTTGTTGCAGCACTTGGCATGACGAGACCGATCGCTTGTGTCGTTCGATTCGCTAGACTGCGAGCATGAACGTTCGGATAATATCCGAGCTCATCCATCGCCTGGCGCACCCGTTCCTTCGTCTTTTGACTGATGCGTGAACTATTCGCAATGACGCGTGATACCGTCGAGGGTGCGACATTCGCTTCCCGTGCTACATCCTTGATTGTTACCTGCATCCCCTTCACCTCACATTTCCCCTAGTTAAGTATTTTATTTTGTTTGACGTTGCATGCGTTTACGGTGAACGAGAAGAAGTATGAGCGCTAAAATCGGAGCGATCGCACCAATGGCAATGATCGACCACCAGTTGACTTGTGACTTTTCGATGACATAGCTATTCGCACTATTTGCATCAAGTGTGATCTCATAGGCGTCACCATCTTGACGCACCAAGTCTGAGAATAAAAGTCCTCTTAAACGCTGGTCATCACCGATTTCTTTCGCAGACACGCGTAAGCTCGTCTTTTTTTCTCCAAGATTGATCGCGTAAACGACTTGTTGTTGTTTCGTCTCCCGTGAGTAGACTGCCATATGATCGGTTTTTGCGATCAAGCGTTGCTTCCCTGTTGCAAACGCTGGGTAATCCTGACGCATCTCGTTCAACGTTTTTACGTACTGTTGCATCTTCTTGTTTTGATCAAATGTCATCATCATCCGGTTTCCAGGATCCTCGCCACCTGGCATCGCTACCTCTGTTCCTTGGTAGACGATTGGCATCCCCGGGGCAGCATAGAGTGCGAACAGCGCCAACCGAAGCTGCCGCTCCTCTTCGTCTGCTCCACCAATCTTTGCTTCCGTGATGAAGCGTTTGACATCATGATTATCAATGAAGGTTGCAAGTCCCTTGGCATTCGGATTAAACGTAGTATCTCGATTATAAACTGAATCGAGCTCTTCCGCTGAACCATTTTTGCGGGCAAACTGATCCTTGACTCCATAATAAAACGGGAAGTTCGTCACGGAATCAAAACCTAATTTTGAATAGGACGCGATTTTTCGCGGATCTCCATCGAATACTTCAGCCAACAAGAATAAGTCTGGATGCTTTTCTTTGACTGCTGGGATAAACGTTTCCCAAAATGAGGCTGGCACATGGCGAACTGTATCGAGCCGGTATCCGTCTATACCCGTTTCATCGACCCAGTAGTTCGCGACATCAACTAAATAATCGACGACTTCTGGATTTTCCGTATTGAAGTCCGGTAAATCGAACAGCCAGTTATTCTCGACTTCCGACGGGTTATTCCAATTCATGATCGGTTGATTTTTATGGAACCACTCCGGTTTTTCTTTCACCATCGGATGATTTGGTCCTAAATGATTGACGACAAGATCAAGGACGACCTTGATATCCCGTTTATGCGCTTCTTTGACGAGACGTTTAAACTCTTCCTTTGTTCCGAAGTGCGGATCAATCTCGTAATAATCATCCGTCCAGTATCCATGATAACCGTTCGGACGGTTCTTAAAGATCGGCGTTAACCAAATCGAAGTGAATCCCTTTTCCTTGATGTAATCGAGACGTTTCGTCACGCCTGCTAAATCGCCACCTTGGAACGCTTTTGGATTTTCAGGATCCGCCTCTTTATCATTACTCGGATCGCCATTCTCGAACCGGTCGACCATGATGAAATACATTCGTTCTTTTTCCCAACCTGCTGCTTCACCCGTCATCGGTTGAAGCCCGATAGACAAGAGAAGCGGCAAGAGGAGAAGCATTATGCCTCGTCTCATGCCGCTGATTTCCCCCTTATGATTATCCTTTTGTTCCACCAGCCGTCAATCCAGACACGAAGAAGCGCTGGAATGCGAAGAAGAGAAGAACGATTGGAACTGCTGATAATACGGCACCTGCCGCAAATAACGTGAAGTTATTGTCGAACTGCTCCGACACCATGTTGTACAACCCGACCGCAAGTGTCTGTTTCTCAGGAGAACGCAGGACGAGCGATGCTAAAATGAAGTCGTTGAATGGTGCCATGAAGTTGAACAACGCGATGACGGCGACCATCGGTTTTGCGAGCGGTAAGATGATTTGCCAGAAGATTCGTAAGTGACCGGCACCATCCATCCGCGCCGCCTCATCGAGTTCTTTTGGAATCGTATCGAAATATCCTTTTGCAAGATACGTATTCATTGGAATCGCTCCACCCGAGTAGAGTAGGATAAGCGCCAGATGCGTATCAAACAATTCTAACATATTAAGCAAGACATAAATCGCAATAATGGCAACGAATTGCGGTACCATCTGCAACACGAGGAACAAGATCAGTGAATTTTTCCGACCGACGAAGCGATAGCGTGAAAAAATGTATCCTGTTAACGTGATTAGAGCGACGGAGACGACCATCGTGATGACGGCAATCTTGATTGTGTTTAAATACCACATGCCATAATCCGTTTTTGATGGATCGAACAAATCGAAGTAGTGAATCAAAGTCGGATTACTTGGGAAGATATCCGATGTAATACTTTTCCCTGGGTTGAGTGAAGTACCAACAACCCAAAGGAGTGGATAGACGATAATGATGGAGGCGACCGTCAAAATGAGATATGACAACGCCATGTTGATTCGGTTTTGTTTTCTCATATTAGATCATATCCTCATCTTTGAATGATTTTGAACGCTTGAACTGAATGACGGCAATCGTCATGATGAAGAACGACAACACAAGCGTGATCGCTGCTGCGAATCCATACTGCGGGTTCGCGCCAAGCGACAATTTGTAAATCCACGAAATCAAGATATCCGTTCCACCAGCCGATTGACCTGGTACTGCCGGTCCACCGTTGTTGAAGAGATAGATGATATTGAAGTTATTGAAGTTGAACGTATACTGCGTGATCAAGATCGGTGCTGTTGCGAAAAGAATCATCGGCAATGTGATCAAGCGGAACTTCTCTCCTGCTGTCGCTCCGTCGATTGTTGCTGCCTCATAAAGATCTTCTGGTATCGACTGCAAGATTCCCGTCGTCAGTGTCATGATGTATGGGAAACCTAACCACCACTGAATCCCGATCAAGGCAAGCTTCGTATACGTCGGATCTGTCATCCAGTCGACACCGTCAGTAAGACCGATTGCTGGTAATAACGTCGTATTGAAGACACCGAATGTCTCATTGAACATCGAGCGGAAGATCAAGATCGTGATGAAGGCTGGTACTGCCCATGACAGGATCAAGATGGAACGGAAGAACCGTTTTCCTTTGAGTCCTTTTTGGTTCAGTAAGACTGCCAGTCCGATACCGATCGCGATGACACCTGTCGTCGAAGCGACGGTCCAGACAAGCGTCCAACCAAGAACGCTGACGAATGTGTCGCGGAAAATATCAACCGTGAAGATATTCAAGAAGTTTTGAATCCCGATCCAGTCGACCAATTTCGCTGGAGGCGAGTTGTTGAACTTATAGTTTGTAAAAGCAATCAAGAAAGTAAAAATCAACGGTAAGACGACTGTGAACACTAAAAGTACTAATGAAGGAATCAACATCGCATACGGGAATCCATTATCACGGAAATTCCGTAGTTGCATCTTCAAGGAAGGTACTTCGAGGTTCATGTCGCGCAACTTACCGATTCGATACGCATCGATAAAGTTCCAGACGTAAATGGCGATACCAAAGACAAGTAAAATCAAGGCAATGATGCCCTCGACCATTAGAAAGATCGAGTGATCCCCCCTTACGCCTGGTACCTCACCGAGTGTAATCAAGCCCCAGACCGCTCCGCGATCGCCAGGACCATTTCCGGCTCCTTTGAAGAACAGTTCAAAGTTGACGAGAAAATATGATAGTACGACGACAAAAAATGTCGCGCCTTTAAGGAATTGTTTATTGTATAGTTGTCCTACTCCTGGAATGATCGACATCAGCGCCGCAATCGTGCGGTGGTTCGTCTTTTTTTCAGGCGTTGGATTCGTCGGGTGTGGTGTTGCAATCGCAGCCATCGTCCGTTCTCCTTTCCAAAGGTCATGTCTGACCTCAGGCTTCTCTTCCAACCATAAAGATGAGGGGGAATCCAAGATCCCCCTCTCTTTATCTCTTTTTCATGGATTCACGCGTTCCATTTACGCTTATTGATTGTTAGCTTCGATTTGTTGCTTGATTTGTTTGACAGCATCATCAGCTGATTTTTGTGCGTCTTGTTTGTTTGTTGCAACAAGCTGAAGTGCTGCTGCCATTGGTTCCCAAACTTGACCCATCTCAGCGATGTTCGGCATTGGCACACCGTTTTGTGATTGTGCGAAGACTGCTGCTGCGACTTCGTTATCCTTGATTGCTGCATCTTCTTGAAGAGCAGTAACTGGTGGGATTTCATTGTATTTTTCGAACATTGCTTTAGCGTTTTCTTCACCTGTGAGTGATGCCAAGAACTTCTCAGCCCACTCTGCATTTTCCGAGTATGCTGAAATCGCGTATGTTTTTACACCAACGAATGTTTTGATCGGCTCACCGTTTGGAAGTTTCGGAAGTGCTGAAGCTCCAAGATTGATGCCTTTTTCTTTATAGCTCGCAACTGCCCATGGACCGTTCATGACAGCAACAGCTTTTTTATCGCCGAAGAGTTGGTCAAGTGCTTGACCACCGCCACCACCGATAAGACCTTTCGGGAAGAGACCTTCTTTGTACCACTTGCCGATGTAATCCATACCTTCGACAGCACCTTTGTTGTTCAAGCCGATATCTGCTGGATCCAATTTGCCACCGTTGTCTTTGAAGACATATCCGCCGTAGCCACCAATTGGACCGTGTGCGAAGTAGAAGTTATCCCAAAGCGCGAGGAATCCGTATTTGCCGTCTTTCTTTTGCTCTGTTGAGATCTTGTACAGATCGTCCATTGAAGCTGGTGCTTCTTTTAATTCATCTTTATTGAAAAGGAGGATTGGTGTTTCAACTGCTTTCGGATATCCGTAGACTTTACCGTCAAACGTTACTGCTGATTTCGCTGTATCGATGAATGGCTCAAGTGCTTTTTCGCCATCCTTGAGCTCTGCGATCAAGCCTTGGTCAACGACTGTACCGATTTGGTCGTGTGGAAGAAGCATGATATCCGGTCCTTTACCTGCTGGTCCGTCAAGTGCTACTTTCTTCTGCTGATCTGTCATCTTAACTTCTTTGACTTCGACTTTGACGCCTTCTTTTTCTTCGAACGCTTTAGCTGCTGCTTTAGTCGTTTCAGCTTTTTCAGTGTCTTCCCAGATGACGATCTTGCTTGGTTTTTTACTACCTGAATCTGAAGATGATGATTCAGAGTCTGATCCACCGCCACATGCTGCAAGTGCACCGATTGCCATGACAGATACAGAGAGACCTGCTACGAATTTTTTCATTTCCATGATTGAAATTTCCTCCCCAAGTTAACTTATGAATGATAAGTTTTAATGCACAACGTTTGCATAAAGGCACAACCATTTTCTCATGATAACAACCGAGTGGTTGTAAGCGTTTTATGAAAACGTTTGCATCACCTTTACATTTTTATTATACAATCTAAAATCCTTTTGACAAGTCCTTTTATTCAATTATTTTCTTACATTTCAAAAACTTTTTATTTTTGATTTCATTATTTGAATCAAATGCTAGATAGAATAAGTGCATAAAAAGAAAACGTTTTCATTTTTATTGTTTGCACAACATGATGCAAACGATTGCATCATACTCTCGACTTTTATCAGGAATCCTTGATTTCACTGGATTGGAATTGACTTTAAGAAAGCGCTTTACTATTCTTAGGTCGAAGACATAATCAATATGATGCAAGCGATTGCGTTAAGGAGTGACTGCCATGTTCAAAGAAGCTGTGTTTCACCGTGCGATGTCTCCGTTCGTCTATAAATATGATGAGCGAACAATCCACATCCGTTTACAAACGAAAAAAAATGACGTTGATCGCGTCGATTTGATATGGGGCGATCCATACGATTGGCATACTGAAAATCCGGATGCTGCCGATTGGAACTTCGATCCCTCAAAATCAAACTACTGGAATACATTTGAAACACCGATGAAGCGAAGTGGATCAGATGAGTTATACGATTATTGGTTCATCGATGTCGTACCTCCCTTCCGTCGTCTACGATATGGTTTCCGTCTCCATGACGGTTCAACGAGTCATGTATTCACGGAACGTGGATGGTTCGACGAAAAACCGCTCGATGATACTGGCTACTATTTCTGCGTTCCTTTTCTTAATGCAGTCGACGTATTCACTGCACCAGATTGGGTCCAGGATACGGTTTGGTATCAAATCTTCCCAGATCGCTTCGCAAATGGCGATACGACGAATGATCCAGCTGGTACACTCCCATGGAATAGTACAGCACCGACGACGACGAATCTTTTCGGTGGAGATTTCCAAGGGGTCATCGATCACATCGATTATCTCGTTGAACTTGGTATCACTGGTATTTACTTCTGCCCTATCTTCTTGGCGAAATCGAATCATAAATATGACACAATCGATTACTTAGAAATTGATCCACAGTTCGGTACGAAAGAGAAATTCAAGGAAATGGTCGATTTGTTACACGCACATGGCATTCGTATCATGCTAGATGCCGTTTTCAATCATGCCGGCTTCCACCACAAAGCATTCGCTGATATTCGTGAACATGGTAGTCGTTCCACCTATAAAGAATGGTTCCATCTGCGCGATTTCCCACTCGTGACCGAGCCGCTACCGAACTACGATACATTTGCTTTTGTACCTGAGATGCCAAAATTCAATACCGAGAACGATGAAGTAAAGTCATACTTACTCCATGTCGCCCGCTACTGGGTCGAAGAATTCGGAATCGATGGCTGGCGACTCGACGTCGCCAACGAGGTCGATCACGCATTTTGGCGTGATTTCCGTCAAGTCGTCAAGGAAGTCAACCCTGACACGTATATCCTTGGTGAAATTTGGCATGACTCACAGGAATGGTTGCTCGGTGACCAGTTTGACGCCGTCATGAACTATCCATTTACGAATGCCGCTTTGAACTTCTTTGCCTTAGATAAGACTAAAGCAAGCTCATATGCGAACGATATGTCGCATGTGTTGTTCTCAAACACGATGAATGTCAATGAAGTGACCTTCAATCTAATCGGATCACACGATACACCGCGTGCGTTGACACGTGCTGGGAATAACAAACAGAAGCTTCGTCTTCTCTTGTTATCGATGTTGACGTTCTCGGGTAGTCCGGTCATCTATTATGGTGATGAGATCGGTCTCGATGGCGATCAAGATCCAGGCTGCCGAAAATGTATGCCGTGGGATCCAGAGGAGCAGGATCAGGAGTTATTCGCCTATACACGACACTTGCTACAGCTTCGAAAGCAACATAAGACGCTTGCGAACAAAGGACATATCTCTTTCGTTCACGCGAATGATGAGACGAATACAATCATCATGCGTCGCATGAGCCCGGAAGGATTATATTATATCTACTTCAACAATTCAGATGCTCCCGTTTCGTTGACCGCTCCACAAGCTGGTCGGGGGCTTGATTTATTGACGAACACGCACCAGCAGACGCTTGATGTCTCTCTCCCTGCGTATTCTGGAACGATCGTTCAAGTCTTATAACCATTTAAAAGCCTGTACACTCACCTTCTGAAAAAGAAGTTTTGTGTCCAGGCTTTTTTCTGTATCCGTTCTCCAGGAGAGAAACGAGTTAATGAATGCCAGCGAATTAGGGTATAGGGTACAGAAAGGAGGACATCCTCCATGGAAATTTTCTTTTACGCCGGTCTCATCCTCATCGGCTTATTTACGATCAGTTATTTGAGTGAACGATTCCATGTTCCGAGTATTCTGGCCTTCATCTTGATCGGAATCGTCCTTGGATTTTATTATGACCCTCCCGAAGAGCTGAAACTCGGAGGAGAAGCGGGCATCATCGTCCTGTTCTTTTTACTTGGTCTAAAATTTTCAGTGGCGGACTTGCTGATTCAGCTCCGTTCCATTTGGAAAGCAGGAGTCATCGATATTCTACTTTCGTTTGGTGGGACTATCCTGTTGACCCTATCGTTTGGCTTTTCAGTCGCCGAATCGTTTTTGATTGGCTGTGTCTTATATGCGACGAGTTCTTCGATTTCTGCTCGGCTGCTCGATCGGGAACCGGATAAACATCAGGATGTGAATCGCTTCGTGCTGTCCTTACTCGTCTTCGAAGATTTGATGGCACCAATCCTACTGACAACGGCCCCGTTCGTTTTAGGGACTGAGATGTTCTCGGTTGCCAAAATCAGCATCATCTTTCTCGGGTTCGCCTTCTTATTCATTGCTTTAATCATCATGACGTTATTCATCCGAAGACGGAAACGTCTCGTCGATTCACTCTACCGTCATCCTGATGCCGGCATCGGAATCATCGGGTTAATCTTGTTATTTTCCGGTATCGGTATCTTATTCGGATTGTCAGAAGTACTTGGCGCCTTCATCATCGGTATTCTGTTAACCGAACTGGATGAGACGCGTTATCTTAGACGACTAGTCACTCCGTTCCAAGACTTATTATTACCATTGTTCTTTATCACGTTCGGAATGTCATTCGAGTTGACTGACGGATTACCGATTGATCTATTTTTCTTCGCTCTTGTCATTTGGGGAGTCGTCTCTAAATTTTTAGTCGGTTACCTCGGCGGAAGGTCCTTTGGTTTATCGAATTATCATGCGATCGAATCTGGCTTTTGTCTGGGTCCACGTGGTGAATTTTCGATACTTTTCATCACGCTCGCTAGTGGTGCATTCGTGACGTTGACCGGGATATACATTTTTGTTTCTGCTTTTCTTGGAATTCTACTATTCCGTATCTCTACAGGATTGACGAACCGTACACATGCGACCGCACGAAAAATCAAAAAGAAATTGAATTAAAAAGACGTCGGCGCATCGTGCGTTTCCGACGTCTTTCTTCTATAAAGTATGCTCGATTCATCGTCCGACAAAAACAGGGCGTTTTTTTTCGATGAAGGATTCAACAGCATGGCGATGGTCTTCCGTTTTTCCAGCACGTGACTGATAGATGATTTCTTGAGCAAGCATTTCCTCCAAGTTATTTTCATAACTCGCTGCTTGCAGCTGCTTGATGTACCCGATCACTTTTGTCGGACGATCTGCCAGCTGACGAGCAAACGCTGTGACCTCTTCTACAAATTTCTCTGATTCGATACTTCGTGTTGCTAGGTTGAGCGAAACGGCTTCTTCTGCTGAAATCGTGTCACCGAGTAACGCAAGCTCCGTTGCTTTTGCCGCACCGATTAGCCGGGGTAAGAAATACGGCGCTCCTGCATCCGGGACAAGACCGATATTGATGAATCCGAGCGATAATTTCGCTTCAGCGTGGACGAGCCGGAAATCGCAGGCGAGCGTTAGTGACAAACCGGCACCTGCCGCTACACCATTGATGGCAGCGATCGTCGGTTTTTTCGATTTAGCGAGCGCCCGAACGACAGGATGATAATACTGTTGTAGATATTCACCATGATCGAGCTCAGGCGAGACGGTTTTCAAATCTTGTCCTGCACAAAAACCACGTCCTTCACCAGTCAAGACGATGACACGTACTTCCTCATCCTGATTCGCTTCTTCTAGAGCGTCTGCCAACTCTTCTAGTAAATTCGACGTTAATGCATTCAGTTGTTTAGGTCGAGCTAGCGTTAGCGTTGCGATTTGATCCTTGACGACATAATGCATTTCTCGTTTCATCGGATTCCCCTACCTTTAAAAAATGAATGATTGTTCATTATGATGTATTCGTGATATTTTATGAAAATCCTTTTAAATCTCTTTTTTTTCGATGAAAGACAAAAAACCCTCTTTCATTATGAAAATCGAAGGCGTATAGTTTCAAAAAGATAAAGAAACACTATTCGTTTTATGAAACAAAGGGGATTTATTTATGAAAACAGTCAAGCAACCAAGCTTATTCCACATTACGTGGCCATTATTCATTGAGATTGCATTGCATATGAGCCTCGGGATCATTGCAACGTTGATTTTAAGTTATTACTCGGATAGCGCTGCTGCAGCAGTCGGTGTATCCAATCAAATTTTGAATATCTTCATTATTCTCTTTAACATCACCTCGGTCGGTGCAACGATCATCATTGGTCAGTACCTCGGTGCAAGAAAGACGCAAAACGCTCGTCAAACGGCTCGTTCTGCTTTTGCGATTAATTTGTATACCGGTCTCATCGTTTCTCTGACCGTCGTGTTGTTCGGAAGACAACTTCTTGGATTTTTCTCGTTAGAAGGAGAGACGCTCGTCTATGGCGAAACGTTCATTAAGATCGTTGGTCTATTCCTTTTCTTAGAAGCCATCTCATTGACACTGGGTGCGATTCTCCGGAGTCATGGATTCACTAAAAATGCTATGTACGTCACGCTACTCATGAATTTCGTTAGTGCTTTTGGTAACGTCATCGCTGTTCTTGGACTCTTCGGCATTCCCGTTCTCGGTGTTGCTGGTGTCGCTTGGTCGATTGTCGTCGCCCGGACAATCGCTGTCCTTGTGTTGTTCTTTGTCGTTTACCGCAAACTTTCTTTACGTTTTACAGTAAAAGACTTGATTCATTTTAATCGTGAAGATGTGAAACGAATCATGAACATCGGAATCCCATCTGCTGGTGAAGGGATCTCCTATCAATTCTCACAACTCATCATCACAGGATTCATCGCAACAATTGGTGAAGCAGCGTTGTCTGCTCGTGTTTATGTATCAAACATCACGATGCTTTGTTTCCTATTCACGCTTGCCATCGCTCAAGGAACGCAGTTACTCGTCGCACGCCAAGTTGGTGCGCAACAATTTGAACAAGCATATGGACGTGCTGTGAAAACATTGAAGATTGCTGTTTTCGCAAGCTTCATCTCAGCTGTCGCTCTTGCTTCATTCGGTTCATCGATTCTATCAGTGTTCACATCGAGTCCTGAAATCATTGCAATCGGTATCCCACTACTCTGGGCAAGCGTCATTCTTGAACCAGGTCGCGCGATGAACATCGTGCTCATGGGAACTCTTAAATCGGCAGGAGATGTTCGTTTCCCTGTCGCCATCGGTATTCTATCGATGTGGGGAATCGCGGTCGTCCTCAGTTATACGCTTGGTCTTGGTTTCGGTCTTGGATTACTTGGAATCTGGATTGCCTTCTCTGCTGACGAATGGTTCCGTGGCATTTTCGCCATGAAGCGTTGGCATGGACGGAAATGGGTCCAATACTCACTCGTCAAAGGAGAAACACATGAGCAAAACGAACGTCGAGAGGCTTCTGAAGCAGTCTAAGATTGACTTCGAATCCCTCAATTATCCTGTTGATCTTGATGATTTATCTGCTGAAGCCGTCGCTAGAAAGATTAATTACCCCCTTTCGACCATTTTTAAAACCCTTGTTTTGAAAATGGTCGAAAATAAATATGTCTTCGTCGTCATTTCGGGGGAAGAAGAACTCTCTCTAAAGGCAGCGGCTAAAGCATTGCATTCGAAAAAAGTCGCGCTTGTTCCGATGAAGGAGTTAGAAGGCCTGACTGGCTATATTCGAGGCGGTGTCTCTGCAATCGGTGCTAAGAAGAATTTTCAGGTTCTCTTATCGGATCGTGCTATCCATGAACCATTCATCATCATATCCGCTGGAAAACGTGGACATCAAGTTCGGTTGAATCCTCATGATTTTTTATCTTTCACTCAGGGGATTCTCTTTACGAACGGCTGAATTCCATCTCCTAATTATGGTATGATGAGTAGTATCGATGAAGTGGCAGGAGGAATCATTTTGTGGAAAGATCGTGTTCGTAATTCAATACCCAACCTATTTACGTTCGGAAATCTGTATTGTGGTTTTTTAGCCATCGTCATGGCAGCAAAAGGTGATTTTCAAAATGCCACCTTACTAATCGTCATCGCGATGATGCTTGATAGTCTGGATGGACGTCTTGCTCGGATGCTTGGTGTAGCAGGCGACTTCGGAAAAGAACTGGACTCATTAGCAGATATCGTGACATTCGGTGTCGCACCTGCAATGATGGCCTACTATACGTATTTCTATGAATTCGGAGAAGTTGGTTTACTAATCTCTGCTCTGTTCCCGTTGTTTGGCGCATTTCGTCTTGCTCGTTTTAATTTATCGGCAACGAATGTGGCATCTGCTTATTTTTCAGGTGTACCGATTACAGCGGCAGGTGGTATTTTGGCCGTCGTCACGTTGTTTAGCGGACGAATGAACGACTTGATGGTTCCACTCGTCTTTACAGGTCTTGCCTTCTTGATGGTCAGTCGTGTCAAGATTCCAAGTTTTAAAGACATTCCCGTTCCGCGCCATACGTTCGTCATCACCTTTACGTTGCTGTACGTGACGTATGTCATGATTGCGCGTAGCAATGAGTGGTCGACGTTTTGGTTCGTTGCTGTTCCGTTGTATATCGCGTTTCTCCTTTTCTCGTTCATCAAAAAGAAGAAGCAAAAACAACATTCAAACGGATGATGATAGGAAGTGGTTCGGTTTCTCTTGCGAGAAGCCGGACCACTTTTTTTATAAGACCGCTTCTCCCTCGCTCGTTTTCAAGATATATGGGTATACTTATGACAGAAGCTATTTTGGAAATGGAGGAATGTCACGCATGGAGCAGTTTCATAAACGTCTTTGGATTTTCTTTTCGATTTGGTTCACCATCGGCTTGATCTTAGTCGGTTTTTCGTTACTTCCCCCTTGGCTCGAGTGGGCCAATGCCGTCTTTTTATTCGCTTCCGGCTTATACGCAGCTCTCTATTTTTGGCATGTCTTACCGAAGGGGCGTCTTGTCATCCCCTTTATCTTCTTTGGTTCGATCATCATTGAGTCGATTGGGGTCCATACCGGTTGGCCGTTCGGAACATATCGTTACGAGTCGGATTTCGGTGTCAAATTATTAGGTGTACCGATTACGATCGGGGCTGCATGGCTATCGGTCATGGGGGCGAGTCTCGCTTTCTCCCGTTTGTTCTCGTTTCGCTATAGTACATTGATTCTCGTTCCATTGTTTGCCGTCTGGCTCGATTTAGCGATCGATCCTGTTGCTGCTAACGTGAAATCGTATTGGCTTTGGCAAGACGGTGGCTGGTATTACGATATTCCGACACAGAATTTCTTCGGGTGGTATGGAACGGCGCTCGTCTTTTCCTTTTTCATCAATCGATATCAAGTCAAGGCGACGGATGCCGCACTCGAACAAAACAATCAGTATCTCTTTTTGATGTTGCACACTTTATTCGGTGTAACAGCAGGAGTTGCTGGTCTCTATGGCATCACTTTGGTCAGCTTAAGTGCATTCATCGTCTATTTCATTGTGAAACGAGGGGTTATCGTTGAAAGAAGCAAACAAAAGCAAATTAGCTGAATCCGTATTTCATACGTATGTCGATCATGCTTTGATCCGACGTCATTTCCACCGTGTTTTATATCGAGCAGACGATTTACCTGTCCCGGGTCTCATGCTTGCTACACACAGTTCTTGGTGGGACGGTATGATTCTTTTTCATTTGGATCAGACCTGTTTCCATCACGACCCCTATGTCATGATTGATCAAGCAGGGCTTGCTCGTTTCCCGTTTTTCTCCCGTCTCGGAGCTTTCTCTGTTGACCGGACATCATTCGCTGATATCAAGACAAGCCTTCATTATGCAAAAGAACGACTTCAAAATGGCAGCAGCGTCTGGATGTTTCCTCAAGGCGAAGAACGTCATCAAGAGGACCGTCCGCTTCGCTTAGCAAGTGGTGCCACACATTTGACGCGTCATACGGATCACGTGTCTCTCGTCGCCTTTTATTATTCATATGGTCATGAACAGCAACCGGACGTCTATATCCGGACGCGTCGCTTTCATCCATTACCTGACGAACGGTCAAGTGCTCAGGCAAAACGACTGACAGCAGAACTAACTGATTTATACGACGACATTCGAGCAGATGCAATTGCGGAACGTGTTGATTTGTATCGCTGTATCTCTACCCGAAGGGAACCACTTCCTGCACGAACGGAGCGCTGGTTACGGGCACTCCGCTCATGAGTTGGTTCTTTCTCTTCTTCGCTCTAGCTGTCTGTCTCTATACATGGATCAATTTAGCTTTTCTACCACGATTAACGGATCCCGTTCAACCAGATAGTCTAGCAATCTGTATCCCGTTACGGAATGAGGAACGTAATGTACGAAAATTATTAGACGCATTAGAACCTGCTCTGACACCAGGGATGCACGTTTACTTATATGAAGACCGCTCGACCGATCGGACGCGTGAGTTATTGCTCGATCGGATTGGTCAAGACGACCGTTTTACAGTGATTGATGGTCTTCCCTTACCAGCAGGCTGGGCAGGAAAGGTTCATGCATGTCATCAACTCGCGAAACGAACGACAGAGGACTATCTGTTATTTCTCGATGCTGATGTAACACTGACACCTGATGCGATTTGTCGCTTATACGGAACGTTACGAACAGAACGAGCCGTTTTCCTTTCCGGTTTCCCGTCCTTTCCTGTACCGACGTTTCTCGGAAAGTGTTTGATTCCAATGCAACATGTTCTTATCGCGCAACATCTTCCGATTCCGTTTCGCAAAGTGAAGCATCCAGCTTTTGCTGCAGCCAACGGCATGGTCGTTCTCGTCGAACGACACGCGTATGACCAAGTCGGTGGACATGAAAGCATCCAATCGGCTCTCGTTGACGATTTAGAACTTTGTCGTACGTTTAAACAACATGGGTTGACGACGACGCTCGTCGAAGTCGCCCCAGCAGTCTCTTGTGATATGTACGCCACGAACGAAGAAGTCTGGCAAGGTTTTCTAAAGAATGTCTTTCGTGGGATGAACGATTCTTATATCGTCGGATCATACTTTCTACTCTTTTACTTGGTTCAAGCAAGTGTCCTACCTTATCTCATCCTCCACCCATCCTGGCAGATGGGTTTCGCACTGATTCTTCTTTATTTAGCACGATTCCGGATCGATCGTGCGGCACGAATCCGACATGTTTGGTGGCTCCATCCACTGGCGGTATTCCTTTATGTCATCTTGCTAGCAAGTGCGATGATTCGAAGCTTTAGGAAACGGGAAATCACATGGAAGGGTAGGACCTATTCATAAGGAGGAATCAGTAGCATGAAACATATAGCTGTCATCGGAGCCGGTCTTGGTGGACTCAGCGCTGCTATCTCATTAGCAGCAAAAGGATTTCGCGTCACGGTCATCGAGCGCAATACACATATCGGCGGCAAAATGATGCCGATCGTCACAGAAGGACATCGCTTCGATTTTGGTCCGAACACGATCACGATGCCGGAAGTTTTTCAGTCTGTCATTCTTGAATCCGGTGCGGATCCCGATGAGTACTTTACATTCACGAAACTTGAGCGTCATACGGTCAATCACTTTTCCGACGGAAGAACATTAACATTCTCGTCTGGACGCGAAGCGATGCGGACAGAAGTAGATCGTTTCACGAACGGTCAGTTGGCGAAGAACGATATTACAGGTTACCAAGAAGAAGTGGCGAAGTTGCATACGATCGCAAAACAACAATTCTTTACGAATATTGATTCGTATATCCGCCCCTCCCTCTGGCGAGACATGTTGAAAGTGCATCCCTTTCAAAACCTTCATGGGTTGCATAAGCACTACTTTAAGGATAAAGGGTTAATTCAGGCACTCGATCGTTATGCGACGTATATCGGGAGTAGTCCGTATCAAACACCCGCTACCTTCAGTTTAATCGCTCATTTAGAACTAAATGACGGTGTCTACTTCACAAATGGCGGTAATACAGCAATCGCAGAAGGGTTCGCCCGACGTGCAAAAGAACTAGGTGTCGTCTTCCGTCTTGGCGATGAAGTGACACAGATCGAAGTCGTCGATGGACAAGCAACGGAAATTGAATTGAATCACTTGGAATATCTACCGGTTGACTTCGTCGTCATGAACGGTGATTTGTTGACACAATATCCACGTCTGATCTCAGAAACGGCACGACCTGATTTTAAAAATCCGACACCTGCTCAAGTCGAACCGTCGATTTCTGCCTATGTTCGATGTATCGGTCTCTCACGTCGGATCGAAGGGCTGGCTCATCATAACGTCTTCTTCTCTTCAGATTACGAAGCTGAGTTCAAGGCACTCTTTGATGAAAAACGTTACGCTGAGGAGCCGACGATCTATATCTCGAATTCTTCCGTCACAGCACCAGAAATGGGACAAGCGGGTGATAACTTATTCGTGCTCGTCAATGCACCTGCAACGGATACTGGACATGCGATTGATTTTGATACGTATGATCAACTGATCAATCAACGATTGCAGTCCTTTGGGATTGATATTTCGTCCGATGTCGTCTTTGAGCAACGGGTCACGCCACAGGATATCGAACAAACCTTCTTTGCCTATCACGGCTCATTGTACGGCTTGTCATCCAATGGCATCCGGTCGTCTTTCCTCCGTCCGAGCAACCGTTCAAAGAATGTTCACAATTTGTTTTTTGCCGGTGGATCAACGCATCCTGGTGGTGGTAGTCCAATGGTGACGCTTTCAGGAAAACTAGCAAGTGAACGAATCGTCTCTGCTGTCGCCGCTACCCTGTGAACGTTATGTGAATTGCATATCAATCACTTGTACGGACAACTAAGATTTGATACGATTACTTCGAGTTCAAGAGGTAGTGATTGACCCCACATCCTCAATCAAGCGCAAGGTGACTTCCCCGAGTCAAGAGCGTTGAAGAACTTACTTTTTCTAACCAGCGAAATCAAATGGGACCCACCCATTTCATCACGTGACTCATCGTGTGTCCATTCGCATGACTTACGACGTTCCCCCTTAGATCGTCTCATCCGTTTGGTCCACAGATAGCTCGATAAAGAAAAGACCATCCCCGTGGTCGAAACAGACCTATCTCGTAGTCCAGATGTTCGCTCTGGTGTAGAAGTAATCTGAGACTCCCCGGTCTCAGACCATAGAAAAAAGACCTTGGTCCCCGCCAAGGTCTTTTTTCTATGGTCATGTATTAAATCGTAGCAAGTAACTTCATTTTTTGCCAACGGCTGACGTATGCCCGTTTTGTAAAGACGTCATAGTGATTATCCCGCGCTGCATCGAGTATACCACGGTACAGGAAGGCAGCAGCCTTAAGAGCACGCCGACTCTCTCGTGGATACCGTTCAAACGATGGAATCGCCGCGTCATACAGATGCTCTGCTCGAAGTGCAACCTCTTCCCAGAGACCGATGAAGTCTCCTGAAGGACGACCAGCGAGTAACGACTCCGCTGTGACACCGTATGTCTCCATCCATGAATGAGGCAAGTAGATACGGCCGCGTTTTGCATCTTCACCAACATCTCGTAAAATATTCGTTAATTGCATCGCGATTCCAAGATCGATAGCAGACTTACGGAGATCAGGCTGTTGCGGTGCAAGGATGGGCAACAACATCAAACCGACCGTACTCGCTACGTAGTAGCTGTATTGCTCTGTCTCTTCAAGCGTCTGATAACGATTTTTCTCGATATCCCAACGCATCCCTTCCGCGAGCTCAAGGAATGGTGTCTCATCCATTTCATAACGTTCAAATACGTCTGCCAACGCAATCCATAACGGTTTATCTAATACTTCGCCATCACGGAATCGTTTGAATTCATTCAAGAAAGCTAGTAAACTCTCTTTCGGCGTATCCGACTCATCGACGGTATCATCGAGGAACCGGCAAAATGTATAGATGGCATAAACAGCTTGTCGATCTGCTTTTGGTAAGAGTGAAAAGGCTTTATAGAACGTCTTAGATCCGGACTGAATGACTTCCTCACATTTGATATACGCGTTCTGGATCGTCACTGAATTCATGTTTCCACCCCATCTCTTGTTCCATTCGGTTTACGAGTATCGTTGCGCCCATCATGACGACTGGTACTCCTCCACACGGATGCACCGATGCACCGACGGCATATAATCGATCGATATCCGGATACGGTTTTGCCTGTGTCTTTAAGGCAGCCGATTGGCGAATCGTCGGCGCAATCCCAAAACTACCTCCCTGATATAATCCAAAGGCCTGTGCATCATTCGGTGTACGAATCTTCATTTCTTGTATCTTTTCCCGGAATCCCGGATGATGATGCTCGATTTTTTCAAGTACAGTCTCAATGAAGTCTACTTCTTCATAATCTTCTACACCATAGCCTCGCGGAGAAGGAATTAATGAGTAGACGACACTATCGTCTGTTCCTGTTAAGCTACGGTCAATCCGACTCGGATGGAACAGATAGACTGCCGGATGTTCTGGTAATCGTCCTTTTTTAAAGATATTCGTCATGAGCGGTTCCAAGTCGTTTGGCATCAAAAAGCGATGCACCGGTAAATCGACTTTCCCTTTCATCTTGAAATACAGCAGTAGCGTACCGCCTGAAGGCGTATAGGTCTTAGGTTGTTTACCTTCTACAAGACGTTCCATCAATGGAAACTCTCCGTTTAATACGATTTGATCGAATGCTTCCTGTGTGCCATCTTGTAAGACGATTTCCTTCGCCTGTCCTTGGTCGATGACGATTCGTTCAACGGGTGCTTCGAAGACGAATCGGACACCACGTTCGACTAATGTGTCGTACATGCGTTCAGCAAGCGAGAAATAGCCACCTTTTACATACCAGACACCTTCTGCTTGTTCCCGGTACGGAATCAAACCGTAAATCGATGGTGTTGTATAAGGGTTTCCGCCGATATAAAATGTCGGAAAACTGTATGCCATGCGCAAATATTTACTCTTGAAGTATCGCTTCAAATGGTCATGTGCAGTCTCTAGAGCATGCATCTGTAATAATGGACGCATCATGTCTGGGTGCAACAACTCCGTCTTCCGACGATAACCACGTTCTAAAAATTTCGATACACTCGTCTCATAATCCTTTTCTTTTTGATGCATGAATTCATAAAATCCACGACCTTCACCGAATTGACGTTCGATCGCGATCGCTTGATCCACGACATCGGCTACTTTCGTAACGACCGTACCATCGTCGAAGTGAAGGTCATACAATGGATCGACCCGTTCAAGTTCTACTCCCGTAACTCCGGCTTCTGCCAACTGCTCTTTTAACTTGCCTGGCATCAGAACGATCGTCGGACCTTCATCGATGCGGCCACCCGATTCAAAATCGACGGATCGTAATCGACCACCGACATGCGCTTCTTTTTCAAAAATCGTAATCTCGACTCCAGGATGTTTTGCTGTCAGCAAAAGCGCTGCATGCAGTGTACCGACACCGGCTCCTACGAATCCTATCTTCATGTCCGCACCCCTTCTTTTTTGAGCACGAGTTCTGCCGTAATACGCGCGGATTCGAAAATCGTCGGTAATCCGCTACCCGGATGTGTGCCACCTCCGACGAGATACAGATGATCGAGCTCTTCAAATTGATTATGCGGTCGGAAATACATCATCTGTGTCAACTGATGACCGAGATTGAATGTCGCGCCTTGATGGATCCCCATCGCTTCCCAGTCGTTTGGCGTGAACATCTCTTCGACTTCGATTGCCGCTTCAATCCCTTGATATGGTGAACGCGTTTCAAGAGCGTCCAGAACACGGCGACGTAGCTTTGGTCCTTCGATCGACCAATCAAGTTCCGAGTAATTGTTCGGTACCGGCACTAGGACATACATAGCAGACTTGCCTTCAGGTGCTAGCGTTGAATCAATCACGGATGGATTTTGGACATAGAATGAAAAGTCATCCGACAATTCTAAAGTCTGCGTCATCTCGCGAACGTTTTTCTCATAATCCTCTGCAAAGTAAATCGTATGGTGTGGTGCATCGAACGTCCGGTTGACACCAAGGTATAACATGAACGTCGAACACGAGAATTTTTTGCGGTCAATTTTTGGTCGGGACCATTTTTTCAAAACCCCTTCCGGCACCAGATGATTCATCGCATGTGCGAAATCGGCGCCGATGATGACTTCATCGAATAACTCATGTTGACCTGACTCGAGGATGACTCCTTCGACAGCTTTTCCGTTTAAAATCAATTGTTCGACGCCCGCACCCAACTGTACGGTTCCGCCTAGCTCCTCAATCGCACGTTGCATTGCAAGCGGTACTTGATGCATCCCACCAATCGGATGGTGGACACCGTAAGCATGTTCCATGTAAGACAAGATCGAAAAACCACCCGGACATTCCCAAGCTGACATGCCTAAGTATTTCGCTTGGAATGTAAAGGAATACTTCAATTCTTCGCTCGTGAAGTAATCGGATAAAACATCATAAAGCGATCGTCCGAGCGATAGGCGTGGCAGTGCCGTTAAGACACGCGGTGATAAGTAATCCGTCAGCCGATCGTGACGTGTCTGTAAGATTGGCATGAGTTTTCCAAGCTTAAGTGCTTGCTCTGCCATGAATCGATCGTACCCTTCTCCGTTTCCAGGAAATTGTCGTTCGATTGCCTCTTTCATCCGGTCCCGATCCGTCGTCATCGTAAACTCCTCTGTTCCTCCTTTGAAATAGAGTGTATACATCGGATCAAGTGCCTTTAAATCTAAATAATCTTCTAACCGAAGACCGGCTTCGTGAAAAACGTTTTCTAAAATATGCGGCATATTAAGGAATGTTGGTCCTCGATCGAACGTATAGTCACCTAGCTTGACGGCAGAAGTTCGTCCACCGACTTGCGTTTGTTTTTCGTAAACGGTGACGTCTACTCCTTTTCCTGCTAATAACAAGGCACATGCAAGTCCCCCAGGTCCTGCTCCAATCACTGCTACGCGTCGCTTCACCCAAATCTCTCCTTTTTATCTCTCATCGTTTCAACTATTATACTAAGCACATAGTAAAAGCAACAAATTTAAACTGTCTTCCAACTGTAAAAACGCCAGACTTCGCTTAGGAAGTGGCGTTTGCAGTGACGATATACCAGGCACCTTCTTTTAAGAATGGTGTGATCGAAATGTTTTCAAACCCAGCTTTCGTTAGATCTTCTTTCAATTCTTCCTTACTTGGTAATGGATACAGATTCTCATGCAACGTCATGAAGGCATTGAATGCTGCTGAGAAAGGTGCACCATGTGAACTGTCACGTAATGGTGTGACGAGAATGACTGTTCCATCATCCTTGACGAAACGACGAACTCCTTTTAATAGTGCAAGGCGTTCCAGTTGCGGGAAGTAATACAAAATATTATTCATCATGACACCGTCATATGTCTCTTTCACATCAAACGTTTTGATGTCTCCAACGACAAAATCAATCTCTCCGCTCGTATCTCGTCGTTTTGCTTCTGCGATGACGGATTCTTCAATATCGATTCCGGCAAGTCGTAAGTCCGGCAATGCCTCATGGATTTTACGGAGATACCCACCATAAGCACAACCAATATCAAGTAGTGAGGTCAGATTACGACTCCGAATGATATGGCGTACTGCTGGGAAAGCAACAGTCTCAACGAGAGCTGAAGTTTCAGCTACGATGTCTCCATGTTCCTCTCCATTAAAAGTCTTTTGTTGACCCTCTTCTAAAAATTGAGGATAAGAGAATAATGCTGGCAAGTGCAACTCCATCATTTCCGATAACATGAATCCGATACTCCGATCGTCTGATTGAGAGAGTTCCGGAAGAACATGGCGAGTCGCTGTATAGCGTAAATCTTTTTTCTTCAAGTGACCGACTGCAACGCCGACTTCGAACCAGCGGGATAACGCTTCCTGTGTCAGCGGACGCTGCATCCGTAGCTGTGCCTCTGCTTGTGTTGCTCCTGTTTGAAGAGCATCGAATAATCCATATTTATAACCGATATACCCATGCCAAAGTGGTAACACCGGTTCTGCGCGTTTCATCCATTTTCGTGCTCGGAAAACTTTCGTCCATTCCTTCAACTGTGCCACAAGCGTTCCCCTCTCTACTGTTTAATACATCCCTTTTCCCAAATAACAACCACTTGTAAACAAAAATTACTAACGAACATGACAAAAAGAGTCCTTTTCAACCTATGAGGTCGAAAAGGACTCTTTGATCCCGCATGAACTTAGAAGAATTTCATACCGTATGGGAGTGAATAGCCTAGGAATACTGTCACAAGGACGAGCACGATGAATCCGATGACGAAACCGGAATAAGCTTTTCCTTTTTTAAGTCGAACAAGTGTCAACTCTCCGAAGATGAGCGATAGTAAGCCAAGTGTAATCTTCGCATGGTAGAGTGGGTCTGGATTTTCAGACATCCCCATAATTTTGATGTACAGATAAAGACCTGTCGCGAACGTCAATAAGAGCAACAGACGGAACGCCATATGAATCCCTTTTGCAGCTTTTTTGTTGTTCTTGTACATCGAAAAAGCGACGAAGAACGTAACCAATAAAAGTACCCAAAGTAAGACGTGTGTGTGAACGAATGCTGTGATTGGCATTTCATTTCCTCCTTTCTTTTCCTATTTCATCGTATCTGATTTCAGGACGAACACCTAGTATTATTTTGTTGATATATGGTTTTTTCAGGAGATTGTCACATGTGTAGACTGGACAAGTGGGAATTTGACGGTAAAAAGACTACCTTCCTTCACGACTGACTCGACATGAATTTCTCCACCATGACCCGTGACGATTTCCTTACAGATAGCTAGTCCTAGACCAGTCCCACCAATTTTTCGACTATCCGAGTTATCGACGCGATAGAACTTTTCGAATAGACGACTCAGCGATTGTTCTGGAATCCCGATTCCCTCATCTCGAACTTGAAGAATGACTTGATCAAGTGATGTCGTGAGTACGACATCGATCGCACCACCAGATGGTGAATATTTCACCGCATTATTCAATAAATTATTGAGCAACTGTCTGATTTTTTCTTCGTCTGCTTCAATGACAGGCAACTGATTTCCCTCGTGACGGAACGTAATCCGATGAGCTTGTGTCGAAGCCGCATAAAATTGTGTCGTTTCTTCAGCAATCGTATAGATGTTCACGGATGCTTTTTTATACGATTGTGTGCCCGACTCCATGCGCTGGACATCTAAGAAATCATTGACGAGATTCGCAAGACGTTCCGTTTCGGAATGGATCGTCCGCAAATATCGATCTTGGCGCGACTCTTCGATGTCTCGGTTGAGCATGAGTTCTGTAAATCCGTAAATCGAAGAGAGTGGCGTCCGAAGTTCATGAGAGACAGTTGAAACGAGTTCTGATTTCAAACGATCCATTTCAGTCTCTTTCGTCACATCACGCATGACGAGCATCGTTCCTTTATGTACGTGATGGATGTGGATCACCTCGACATAAAATTGAATGAATACCGTTTCGTTTCGAATCGAGAACTGTAAACTATCAGTCGGTAATTCTCCACGCAGAACTGCATCAACATAACGGCTAAAGACTTCTGGTTCGTCGACGACGGATCGAATGACTTCTAAGCACGTTTGCAATGTCTCCTGTTCAGTCTGGACATCGTAACGCAACTCCGGGAATAAATCGTATAATGGTCGATTGACGAAGACCTCTTCTTTACCCGGTTCAAGATAGATGACGGCCTCTCGAATCGAATCAAGAATCCGCTCCGTCTTCGTTTTCTCTTTCGTCATCTCGTCAAACAGCCGCATCCGTAAAAGCGATAGCGATAATTGGCGGGAGAAGGACATGACATCACGCATCTGTTCGTTCGTAAACTGATCGCGGTAACGGACAAGGTAGATGTACGCAATGATGTCATCTGCAGTGGGGTCGAGAATCGGTACAGCTGTTTCGTACATATAGTACGGATATGGCAATGGATGATTGCTTGCGACTTGTTTAGAAGAATGAACAGGTGACTTTAGTGACTCAGCTCGTTTTAAGAGAGACGCATCGTTTTGAAGCAGCTGTTCTGCCAATTCATCCGTCATTCCATACGTAACGACAGAATAACTATCTTCTTCATCAACAAATACTAATGCACCAATCTCAGAATCCGTGATCGTGACGAGCTTCTCAATGATTTCCGGATAAGCAGTCAACGACTCACGCGCCGCGAGCGTTTCTGTCAAATCATTCCGATACTGCAGATGTTGCTCATTCCGCATCGTCAGCTCTAATGCTTCTTCGAGTTCTTCTTGCTGTGCTTGTAATTCTTCCTGCTGTGCTTGCAATTCTTCCTGTTGCGCTTGTAATTCTTCATTTTTCGCTAATAAATGCTGCTTGTTCTCGGAAATCGAACTTGCCATCTGATTGAAGGATAACGCCAGAATTCCGATTTCATCTTTACGATTCGGTACTTTGACGCTCGAAACATCTTCACCGTTCGCAAGCCGTTGACTGTTCTTGACGAGAGATAATAATTCCATCGTGATGCGGCGGATAAACGGATAAATAAAGAAAATCAAGACGGCAAGTAAGACGACGATATTCGCTAACCAAATCAGCTGTGTCGTCCGGATTTCCCGTTCCAGTTGGTCACTCGTCCGTTGTGCCCAATCCTCTAAAAATTCACGATAACCGCCGAGTGCTAGCTCGCTCTTATTGATTTCCGAGAGTACATCAATGTTTCCTTGAGCATCTAATTGAATCTTACCTTCAGCTAATAATCGCTGACCAAGTGGCAGTTCAGCAAGTGTTGTTCCTTTTAAGAAGGATTCCGTGACATCTCCAGATTCTTTCGCTTCGACATACGATTGAATAAGCGGCAAAATCGCATCGAAATAATAACCATACAATTCTCTCGAGGACTGGGCGAATGCCTTTCCTTGATCATAAATCGCATTTTTTTCGAACCATTCTGTTTGCTGATCAATCTTATCTTGTTGAGCCATGACTTGATTGTATAGATCACCATTCCCCATCAAGGCATAACCGCGCATGTTGAACTGGACATCCTGCCACTCTTCCCATAAAGCACCCGCACGTGCACTCCGGTCACGGATATCTTCTAATTTCGCCCGAGTCGCCTGCAGTTTCGTATCGGTGTAGTTGTAGACGATCAATGATGAAATCATCAATGTAGCTAATACGACATAAAAGGAGGCCATGAGTTGACGTCCGATTTTTCGATTAATCCACTTGGTGATCACTCAGTATTCCTCCCACGACATCAATCAGTTCTAACGGACTAAAGGGCTTCGAGAAAAAGTAATTCGCTCCGATTTCTTCTGCTCGTTCGCGGTCTGATTGTTGACTTTTAGCCGTCAACATCATGATTTTTAAGTGTTGCTTATCTGGATGTTGTCGGACTTTTTCGATGACTTCAATCCCTGTCATTCCAGGCATCATGTAATCGAGTAAAACGAGATCATACTCAGCGTTCATGATTTTTTGATACGCTTCGTCACCGTCCGTCGCTTCGTCAATCGTATATCCTTCATCTTCTAGTGTATCGAGTACTAACATGCGTAAGACATCTTCGTCTTCTGCTAATAAAATACGCGCCATCTATTAAAACCTCCCAAAATTATCCATCATCAAAGTGACATATCTTCTTTATTTTACACAGTTCCTTCACAATAAGAAACGGAAATCACTTCAGAAACTGATTTTACCTCCTTCTTCTTCATCCCTCTTTCGACCCATACTAAAACCTCCCTCATCTCTACCTAAAGTAGGAGGATGAGGAAGGTCTCAGTAATTTAAATTAAATCAATCGTTTCTTCTAAAGCAAACGCATAGATGACCTTGCGTGAAATTCGAATATGAAGAATCGCTTCTAACGCTTCTTGATACAGATTCAACTGAGTTGCGTATCGATCCCGTAACACATCAGCAGGTGTCTGTCCGACTTCTGTCGTGACGATTTGATCCGATTTATAATCGAGCAAGATATATGACTCCCCATCCTGAATCAAACAGTCGACGATTCCTTGCATGACTGCGTCATCCACTGGACCTATCCAGTCTTTCCGGAAACGCGATGCCCCGATCTTATATGTGAACGGCAATTCCCGATAGACGTGGTTCGTCCGTAATCGTTCGCTAAACAATTGTCCGATTTCAGAGTCGAGGAACCCTTGTAACTGTGCTGTTGCTTCCCGCATCGTCGTCGCTTCAATCGGCGTAATGCGTTCCGTTGCTTCCCACTGATTGATTTGTTGCGAAATCGGTTCGTCCGGTTCATACAATTGCATCGCTAAGTGTAAGACCGTCCCTCGTTCCGCTCCACTTAAAACAGGTCCGAGGAATTGTGGCGTACGGTAATACGTCGTCTGGCGATATGTCGTTTCGAATGCTGCACGTTCCAGTTGCTCCGCCCGCTTCAGTTCCGTGACGGTCTGTTTTGCTGCCGTCTCTGTCGCAAGCGCATGCGGATACTGATACGAAAATGCCGCTTCGACGATTTCTTTGACTTGCGAATTAACCGGCACATCGATTTTTTCAAGCTTCTGAACATGTTCGAGTTGCTCCACGAGTGTTGAGATTTCTTGATACGGTGCTAACTCCTCTAAAGACATCACGCGAATCGACCAATCCGTCTCATCCGGACGTAGTAAACTGCTGCGTAAGACTGCCGGAACGACCCATTCCGCATAACTCTTCGCTTGGCGCCGGTCATTTTCAGGAAGTAAGACTTCATCTGGTGGCGTCATCTGCCAGGTCGCCATTTGATCCTCTAAATCCTTGACTGTCCCGACGAGAATCAACTTTTCCTTCGCTCGAGTCATCGCAACATACAAGACGCGCATCTCTTCTGCCTTCATCTCTCGATCCATTTCCCGGCGGATGACTTCTTTTAAGAGTGTCCCAGATCGCAAACGACGAATCGGATCAATCGCATCCAGGGCAATACCATACGTCTTATGCAACTGAATCGCCTGCATTTGATCCTGTCTGTTGAATTGCTTCGTCAATTGGCTGACGATCGTCACGGGGAACTCGAGTCCTTTTGATTGGTGGATCGTCATGATGCGAACGACGTCCTCGTCTTCTCCAAGCGAACGGGCTTCTGCGAAGTCTTCTCCTCGTTCAATTAATCGATTGATTAGACGAAGGAAACGATAGAGACCACGATAACCGGACGTCTCATATTGCTTCGCTCGCTCATATAAAGCGTTTAAGTTGGCTTGACGACTTTTGCCTCCGGCGAGACAGCCGACGTATTCAAAATAGCCGGTCTGATCAAAGAGCGATCGAATGAAGGCAGGTAGGGCACTCCCACGCGCTTCAGTTCGCCATGATTGAATCTGACGGATGATTTCATCCATTCGAATTCCGAGTGATGATTCCTCTGCCGCCATTGCGAGCGCTGCCTCATAAAAGCTTCCTTCTTTTTGTTTTGCTCGAATCCGTCCTAAATCTCGATCCGCCACCCCAAAAATCGGCGATCGTAACAAACTCGCGAATGGGATGTCTTGAAGCGGATTATCGATCGTCTTGAGCAATGCCATCATGATTTGAATTTCCGTCGCTTGGAAGTATCCACCTGTCGTATCCGCATAGACCGGAATCTCATACTGTTCGAGCACTTCGACAAGCGCTTGGACACGCTTACCACGCGACCGTGCTAAGACGACGATGTCGCGGTATTCACAGGTCCGGAATCGGTTGGCTTTCGCATCATAGATTAGATGTGGATGCTTCGAATCAACGAGTTCTAAAATTCGCGTCGCAATCGCTCGTGCTTCAACCTCTTCCTTTTCACTATCAAGTGGATCTATCAAGAGTAATTCAGGCGCCACTTGCTCCGATTCGAGATAACTCAGATTCCCGAGTCGAAGGTGCGCGGCTTCATCGTAATCAATCTCCCCGACCGTCTCATCCATCACTTGGCGGAAGATTTGATTCGTTCCATCCAGCACCTCAAGACGACTGCGGAAGTTTTTTGTTAAATCGATCCGTGTTCCAACGTCGGTCTGTTGGAATCGTTTGAATTTCTCAAGGAACAATCCTGGCTCTGCATGACGAAATTTATAGATGGATTGTTTGACGTCACCGACCATGAATAGATTTCCTGTCGCCTCATCCGTTTTCGAGACCAATTGGATGATGCGTTCCTGAACCTCGTTCGTATCTTGATATTCGTCGACGAGTACTTCAACGAAGCGTTCCTTCAGAAGTTTTGCCACGTCTGACGGTTGTCCTTCGTCCGTCAAAATCTCTAATGCAAAATGTTCAAGATCCGAAAAATCGACGATACCACGTTGTTGTTTCGCTTCGAGATAATCGCTTGCAAATTGACGTACGAGTGTCACGATCGTCTCCACGTGTCGAAGCTGCGACCGCAAGTCCTCCAAGTAATCAACACCAGTCTTTTGGACGAACAGCTCTTTCATTTTCTTGAACTCCGCTACGAGTCGCGTCCGCTCTGCTTGAAACGGTTTGATTCCTTCATCCCCGCGTGGACTCTTCCAGCGACCGAACTCTACTGCTTGAAAAGCAAGCGCAACCATCGACCAGTGGCGTGCCGACGTCTCAAGCGAGGTAAAAGGAGCAATGTCCTGAAGCATCATCTGTCCCATTTCCGTATAACCAGACTGCTCCAGCTCAAAAGCAAGTTCTCGGTAACGTCCTAATACATTCGAGAGACTTTCCCACTCTAATTCGACTAGTCGTTGCATGAGTGGAGAATCATCCGGGTCAATCGGCTGATCGTACTGACTGATTAAATGTGCATAAAAAGCTTCCGGATCCGGTAAGGAACGGGAAAACCGATAGAGATTCGAAATCAGTGTCAGCATCGCTTGATCATCGCGATCTGACGTATAACTATCAATCAAATCATAGAATCCCGGGTCCTCAGAAGCATAAAAGGACTCAAAGACCGCTTCTAAGACATCGTCTTGCAATAACAGTAATTCAGATTCATCGGCAATTCGAAACGCAGGATCTAAACCAATCCGGTAATAATTCTCGCGCAGAATCGACAAACAGAACGAATGAATCGTTGTAATTTGTGCCCGGTTCATCAATTGACGCTGTTTTTTCAAATACAAATCATCAGGTGCCTCTTTGATGCGCTGGTCCATGACCTCGATGACCCGCGTCTTCATCTCACGTGCTGCCGCATTCGTAAAGGTAGCAACGAGAATCCGATCTGCCGACAACTCATCTTCGGGATCAATCAATCGTTGCGTCAGCCGTTCAACGAGGACGGCTGTCTTCCCTGATCCAGCAGCCGCTGAGACTAGGATATGTCCACCTCTAGCTGAAATGGCTTGTTGTTGTTCTTCCGTCCAACGCACGCTCATTCTTCTTCCTCCTTCAACCGTTCCAGTACCTCTTTTTCAGACATCGGTTTTAATGGGCGATACTGATTCCCAAGCGATTCATCGAACTGACAGACTGAACGATACTCACAAAAACTACACGGTGTCCGCTCTTGATAATCAAACGGATTGATGGCGATATCCCCATCATAGATGTCTTGACTGCTGTCTTTTAATGCCTCCCATGCATGATCCATCAGCGCTGATAAATCTTCCTCTTTTACGACACCTTTCGTCTGCGTCTTATGCAGTCCGTTTTTTGTGAATGTCACTTTGACGAGCGGTGATTTTTTTCGTTCATCGTACGCAATATGATCCATCGCTCGTAGTACCTCGTCATTCTCGAGGATGACGCCTTGCATTTGATAGGACTCGAGTAACAGTTGATTGCGCTCTTCTTCGTCAGCCGATAAATCGCCCCGTAACATCGGGTTTTTGACGTGGAAATATAACGCACCAGCTGGTTTCGCCTGCTGTTGATAGAGCAACTCCGACTGTTCCACGACCGTCTTCAGATAAAGAAGCATCTGAATGGCAAGCCCATAATAGATTTCCGCAAAATCCAGTCCTCGAGCACTCGATTTGTAATCAATGATTCGAACGTATAGCTGATCACCAATCGTCGCCTGATCAATCCGGTCGATGCGACCCGTGAATTCAATTTCTGTTCCGTCTGGTAACGTAAAGCGTAATGGTGGGAACGTCGCGTTCCCAAAACTGATTTCAAATAAGTCGGGTTCAAAGTCTGTTCGTTTTGCTTGTTCAACAAGCATTTTAGCTGTTTGCTCCACGACATCCGTCAATTTTTTCTTGATATACCCGAACCGACTCGAACTCATCAAAATCGCATTCTGAATTTCCGGTGTCACCTTTTCGACAGCTTCTTTCGCCAGTGTCCCGCACGTTTCGCCGTCGAGCTCTCGCCAGTGTCGTCCAGAAGCTTTAATACTGAGCGACAAATCATTTAATGCGCCATGGAACAGATTCCCGATGTCCGGTGCTTCAAATTTATACAGCTTCCGCTCGCGTAAACGAAGTCCGTATCGAGCAAAATGCTTATACGAGCAGGCGTTATAGGTCTCAAAACGCGAAACGCTCGCTTGCAGTGAATCACCATATAGACGATGCGCCAACCCTTCCGGCAAGGCTTCCGCTTTATTTTGATAGAACAAGGCACTCGAGAATAATCCCATCCGTTCACGTCCCTGTCCGTTTTCGAGAAGTGTGTTATACACTTCGAACCAAATCGGTTGAATCGGATAACGTCGTTGAAGACGCCGGAGTTCAATCGCTGTCGCTGCTGCCGCGCGATCTGGACTCGTCACGAAATCAAGTTGTTCTTGTGGTGCGTGTTCTCCAGCTTCCGCAAAGTGTGTTTTGATCGGACGATCGAGCAACAGTTGTCGCTTTAATTGTTTTGTGATCGCTGCCGGCTGAAGCGCCTTTCCTTCTTCATCGACAAGTGCGTAACTAACATACAATGCTTCACTTGGAGCCATCATCCCTTGATACAGGTAAAACAGCTCATCATCAAACACATCAAGAGACGCTTTTCCGACCGGAATACCATGCTCATGTAAAAAGTCATGATCATTTTCAGACAGTAACTTTGATTGATCTTGAACGAACGGAATCAGACCATCATTCGCTCCTAGTAAAAAGACGACTTTTACTCGTTGTAATCGTCCACGGACATAGTCCGTCGCGATGACTTGATCGAGCGATGGCGGAACAAGTGCAAAACGAAGGCTCTCAAGTCCTGTCTCGACCATTTGGACGAACAAATCCGTCGATAACGTATGCTCAGGCGCAGCAGCTTCTAGCTGTTCGAATAGATGAAGTATCGCTTCGTACACTTGATCATGCTCTCGAGCAACAAGTAACTGATCCTGCTCTAGTGCCTGCTTACGCCATTCCATTAAACGTTCTGCAATTTTCTGTTCTTCAAGGAATTGATAAAGACCTTTCGTATACGCGCTCATCGTCTTTGCCTGCTTCAATCGACGGTGCAACGGTTCAATCAAGTCGACGACGAAGGTTCGTAAATGGTTCAGTTCTTCTTCTTGCGCAAGCTCTTCTTCCGTTAAGCGAACTTCCTCTGCTAGGCGTCGCTTTAATTGCCACGGTTGTTGCCACATCGATCCTTTGATGCCGCGTTCGAGCACGAACGTCTCGAAACGATCGAGCGCTAGACGCGCATCTTCTGCTGGAATCGGCAAGAGCTCCGTCTTCAGTAAACGAAAGACCGTTTCTTCCCGATAACCCGACGTTACGATGTCTAAAGCAGATTGAATCAAGTCAACGAGCGGATGGTGAACCATCGACTCACGTTGATCCAAGAAATATGGAACATCATACATGTGGAAGGCTCGTTCCAAGTGATCCGCATACGGCTCAAGATGTCGCACGACGAATGCCATCTCATGAAACCGATACCCTTTTTGTCGAACGAGTTGAATCGCTTTCCGCACGGCTGATTCCGCTTCAACTTGACGGTTAACTGCAGCTGTCATCTGAAAGCCCTCAATGTCATGATCGACAGGAGGATATCCCGGCTTCAACAAGGCCTGCTCCAAATGTCGTAGTCCTTCTGATTGAAACTTGATTGGTTGATCATACAAAATTTCTTCATATGGAATCGACAGTTCCTGCATCTGACCGATCAATTGCATGTAGCACCGCTGAGACACACCAAAAGAAGTTTGTTTCGCATAAGGATCCGTTGCGTCCATTGTAAAACTAATATGCATTTCAGCCACTTGTTGCATCAAGGCGAGTAAAACTTGTTGTTCCTGGAGCGAAAATTCATAAAATCCGTCGACGATGATCGTCGCTTGATCCAGTCGCGCTTTGGGAAGTAATTCGAGTAACGTCGTATAGTAATCGTCTGCATGGAGTGCTTTATCGACAATTCGTTCCGTAAAGCGCTCATAAATCAACGCAAGGTCGTATAATTTCGGTGACCGTTCGAGAGAGCGATCACTCACTTGACGCAACATGTCTGGCTCAATCAACGAACGTTTAAACGACGCAATGAGCTCATCAAGTCCTTGGAAAAATCCTGGCATGTTTTTAGTTCGTTTAAAAATCTTCAGTTCGTCTTCTGATTCCTCAACGACCTGTCGCAGTAATAGCTGTGTCCCCGTCTCATCAAGAAATGGAATCGCTTGATTCCCGTAATCGCGTAAAATATGAAACGCAAAGCGCCGTAGACTCATGACCTCAAGACGAACAAGACCTGCTATCCGTTCATCTGTCGCAATCCGCCGCTCCATTTCAAATGACATCTGATCTGGAACGATGAAATACATCTTCTCCCCTAATGGTCGTTGCTCGAGTTCTTGTACGACGCGCTCGATCAATTGTGTCGTTTTCCCACTACCGGCACGACCAATATGCATATGGTTCATCAAGAAAACCTCCTCCTCGTTTTTCTTTACTCTTAGTATCTCACAAACAAGAACAAATGTACTGTTTTTGGCGCATGTCTTCTACGTATAAATTTGCTATAATTAGGACACATCCTATGTAAGGCAGGTGATGCTCCTTGTCACTTTACGAAACCATCGGAGGCGAGCATGTACTCACATCCTTGGTTCGCTCGTTCTATCATCAAGTCTACCATGATTCACTGTTGCGACCGTTGTTCCCTGACGATCGACAACGTGTCGAACAGGCACAACTCGTCTTCTTGACCCAATTGACAGGGGGACCGCGCGACCCGGATCAACCGCCGGCGAGTTTAGCGATGATTCACCGGTTATTACCGATTCAAAAAGAACATGCCATCCGTTGGTTGGAACTGATGGAAGTAGCTGCTCTTGATACAATTCCAAATGAAGAAGCACGACTTCAACTACTCGATCGATTACGAATTGGCGCGATGAATGTACTACGCGTTTGTGAAGCACACCAGATGGACTGAGGGATTTTTCTTTCTCATCTGTCCATTTCCATGTAAAATAATAAATGGAGGCGATAAAACATGACGGAAGAACAAGAACAACGACCTGAACTCGTAAAGAATGCGATCGAGCAAGCCGAAGCATCGACGAACGAGGATGACACGCTCGAGGAAGAGCAAACCGAAGAACAAAAAAAATTGGATCACATCAAAGGTCTCGTAACCCTTGAACGCGGATCTGATTACTATCGTGTCGTTTTTTATGACGACCATAAACACTTGATTTTCAAGGAACTCGATTACGACCGTGTCGACTTCGTAGGTCGTTTCTACAATGATAGCTTTGATCCGACAAACTTGACGGAACTAGAAGAAATCGCAGAAAAAGCACTCTCGACTTCTTTACGAAAACGATTCTTGTAATGCATGAAATAAGCCGTCCTCCGATTGGAGAACGGCTTATTTTTATTGATCAGATTGTTTTTTCTTCCGACGAAGGACGTAAGCAAGGACCCCACCTGCGACAGCGATCCCTGTTGCCGCTAAGATCGGTAATAAGACCTTTTTGTTAGATGCTAGTTTTTGTTTGACTTGCTCTAGGCGCGACTCATTCGTCTCCTTCAAGGCGATAGATGTCCGACGGTTCATCGTGACGTGTTTCGCAGCATCCGTCACAACGATACGTTTCGTGACCCAACGGCGATTTCCAGCATCATCGACGACCAATTGTCGTGCCCGTTTAATTCCTTTGATTCGTTTACCCGGTGTATTTTCCGGACGTACGATGCGGGAACTGATAAAGCGTCTGCCTCCAGTCGCACCAAATCCAGGCTGTAGTTTTCGGCGATTTAACCATTCGTATGATTCATTCATCGTGTCGCGGTAAAAGTTACCGCTTCACCTCCCTATGATTTCTCTCTCTACTGTTTCTCCTTACGTAAGTAAGATTCCTGTTATGTGTTTCCACTTTTCACCGATTCTTAAACTCCGGCAATTGAAAACGACGTTGCATTTCATACGCCAGTTCCAGCGTTTTAATCCGTTGTCGCTCGATGCTGTATGCCGAGGCATCCGTATCGATACATTGCCCGGTCTGAAATTCGACTTGTACTTTTCCCGATTTTTTCTGAACAGTCTTCATCTGTTTAAAATTAATCCAAATACATTCTGCCTTTTCTTTTGCGGTCGTTGGAAAGAAAATCGTCTGTGCTTGCCAATCCACTAAAACAGGTGTCTTTCGGTTCGGACCAAGAATATGCCGCGCTGCTTCAATTCTTCCACGCATCGACGAACCAAAATACAAACAGGATTCTTCAATTAATTTAATCGGATGACCATCTAAAATGCTTTCAGAATGTTCCTTGATAACGAGTGTCTGCGGCTCTCCGTACTGACCATATTGCGGGATCAAGGCTAACGTTTCTTCCGTAACTGGGTATGACATATTCTTCGCTCCCTTCCTGGACTACATTGGTTATATCAAATAATCAGTTATGTTGTTTAGTCCTGCTAGTTATTTCCTAATGAAAAAAACGAGATCCAAAGATCCCGTTTTTAATATTTCTCTGTCTTACTTTCATTTTGATTCTCCATTTGTTCGATGAAGTGCCTTGGAAAATTAAAAATCACACAAACTTTTCCGACTCCATTTCCCGCAGAGCGATTCTCGATTGCGACCGTCCCGTCATGACGCTCGACGATCCGTTTGACAATATAAAGACCTAAACCGAACTTCCCTTCCTTACCACGTGAGAATTGATGGAACAGTGGCGAGGAGGCGTCAAGCGGTGGTCCATCATTTTCGATTTCGATATGAACCTGATCCGCTGTTCCGGACAGTCGAATATCAATTCGTGTTTCGGCATAACGAATCGCATTGTCCATGACATTTTCGAGCGCAACACGTAACTGCTCTCCTTCACCAAGAACGATTCCTGCTTCTCCACTGACATGCCAGTCAAGTGACTTCGTCCCGGAAAAGCGATTTTTCAACAGATGCACCATCCGGTCGATGTCAACATTGTCCCACGTCGAACGATCGAGCTCGAAATAGTCGAGCTTCGTGACGTAGAGTAAAGCCGCGACTTTTTTCTCTAATCGTTCCGCTTCTTCATCAATGACGGATACGGATCCGGTCAAATCACCATCAGGATAAATCCCGTCTGAGATAGACTGGGCATAACTTCGGATGACCATGATCGGCGTCTTCAAATCATGGGAGATGTTTTGAAGTAATGATTTTTGTGCCTTATCTTGTTTTTCAAGATCCATTCGCATCGCATCGACCGATCGTGCGAGTCGTCCAATCTCATCCCCACGGTCAAGCGGAAGTGGTGTATCCCACTTTTGAGCCGCAATTTTCCCAACCGCTCCCTCGATCTCAACGAGTGGATGTGTCAAACGTCGCGCTAACCAAAAGGCAATGAATAACGTAAAGATACTCCCAATGATGACGACGAATCCGATTTTGGAGAATAACTGCGTAATCAGTTCTTGCCGATACGCATCCCAAACATAAGAGACACGATAGTAGGTTTCACCACTATCCTCGATTTTTCGAATACTGTAATAGACGTCTTCTTTATCAAGACGCGTTGTATACTTTGCCGTAACTGTTTTTTGATCAATCGCATCACGGTACATCTGATTGATCAGTTGTTGTGGCGCTCCACCGTAATAGAGCTTTCCGTTTTTAGAAAGGAGTAAGATGTTAACAGAACGAGACTCCTGTTTTCGGCGGTCGAATTCGATCGGATTATCCTGTAACATCTCGATGACAGAAGCATCTTTCGAGAAGAAGACTTCACTATTCTCAAGTGTCGCATAGACCTGTTCATCGATGAAATTTCCAATCGATGAACGGATGACCAGGAGAATGACCGCAGAAAGCGTGACGATGACGAGCAGAAACATCGCCCAAATCTGGAATCCGAGACTGCGGTTTTTCATGCAGACACCAAGCGATAACCGATCCCGTAAATCGTTTCGAGCTCAAGCTTCGATAATTTTTTACGGACGCGACGAACGAGATCATCGACGACTCGGTCTGAACCGAAATAATCGTCACCCCAGACGCTGACAAGAATCTGCTCGCGTGACATCGGCGTCCCAATTTGTGTAGCGAATAAAATCAACAAATCGTACTCTTTCGACGTCAAATCGATTTCTTGACCATTCTCTTCGATGATTCGTTTCTCTGGATAAATCATATAATCGCCGTATTGGATGACACCACTCTTTGGTGTCGCATACGTTCGTGCCAAAATCTTTTTGACGCGGATGACGAGTTCTCGCGGAAGGAATGGTTTTGCGATGTAATCGTCTGATCCCATCTCAAGACCAATGATTTTATCGATGTCCTCATCCCGAGCCGAGATGAAGATGACAGGTGTCGTCTCATCATGTGCCTTGATCCGTTTAATCAATTGAAAACCATCCATATCCGGTAGCATGATGTCTAAAATCCATAAGTCAGGCTTTTCAACGATGGCAGAGGCCGCTGCCTCACCAGACGTAAATGATTTCACTTGCCATCCTTCTTGCTCCAAATATTTCACGAGTACACGGTTCAAGTTCACTTCATCATCAACTAAATAGATTGTATGCATGGCTCTCACTCCTCGACTAATGTGCTTTGTTTCAGTGTATCAAAGGAATTCCGCAAAATTATGGGAGAGTGGATAATAATTCAAAAAAACCTTTCTTTTCAAAAGAAAAGAAAGGCGAAGTCATAAATTTTCTATTATTTGACGAGACGGAGCGCTGGATACGCTACTTGCTCGTTCTTTGAAGTCACAGGTGTTGCCTGTTGACGACGTTCCATTTTTACGACGTGCGTTAAAAATCCAACGCCGCCTCCTAGCAATACCGTTACACCCGTCATTAATAGAATCTCCATTTTCTTCGCCACCTTTTCCATCGCAATTGATAATCAGTATCATCCTCAAACTGACTATATCACGCTCAAACGAAAATGAGAAGCGTTCTCATGAAATTAATCGTCTAAAAACTTTTGTTGTTCCAGTTCATGGCGTTTTCGAATGATTTCCTTCCAATCGAATTGTCCTTGTTCGAGGCCATTGATTAAAATTTCAGCAGTTCCGACATTCGTCGCAAGCGGCAAATCGTATACGTCACATAATCGAATGAGTGCCGAGACGTCCGGCTCATGCGGTTGGGCCGTCAGTGGATCGCGTAAAAAAATCACGATATCGATTTTTCCTTGTGCTACCAGCGCTCCGATTTCCTGATCTCCGCCAAGCGGACCTGACTTACAGCGATGGACGTGCAGATCGGTTGCTTCCATGATCCGTTGCCCCGTCGTTCCTGTCGCGTATAATGTATTTTTCTTAAAGAATGCGGCGTAAGCCCGTGTAAAGCCCATCATCTCATCCTTTTTCTCATCATGTGCAATCAAAGCGATATTCATTCGTATCCCCTCCTTCTTGTCTATGCACAGAAAAAGAACTTCAGAAACCTGAAGTTCTTGAGACACTCATGAATTCGTCGGTTGTTTCTTCAACACGGTCCGTAAAATCTTCCCGGTCGTATTACGAGGTAATTGATCGATGAACTCAATCTGTGTCGGACATTTATATTTCGCGAGTGATGTAGCACAGAACGCCTGCGTTTCCTCTTCCGTCATCGTCTCACGAGCAACAACGAATGCTTTGACAGCTTCGCCCATCTCCTCATCCGGTATGCCGATGACGGCGGCTTCAATGACGTTCGGATGCTGATAGAGGACTTCTTCGACTTCACGCGGGTAGACGTTGTACCCACCGACGATGATCATATCTTTTTTGCGATCGACGATATAGAAATACCCGTCTTCATCTCGACGAGCCAAATCACCCGTATATAACCAGCCATCGCGTAACGTCGCTTGCGACTCTTCCGGCATCTTGTAATAACCGGTCATGACGTTTGGTCCCCGAACGATCAATTCTCCGACTTGACCATCTGGTAATTCTTGTCCGAGTTCATCGACGACTTTGTTTTCGACATCGACGATCGATGTTCCAATCGAGCCTGGTTTTTGAACACCATTGACCGGATTGAAACAAGTGACGGGTGATGCTTCCGATAAACCATATCCTTCGAGGATATGACATTGGAATGTTCGATCAAATGCTTCAAGGAGCGGCACTGGAAGACTCGCTCCTCCTGAGACGAACAAACGTGTTGATTCAAAATAGGTCGCATATTCCGGATGAGCCTTCACGGTTTGCAGTAAGAAATTATACATCGTCGGTACACCCGCAAAAATCGTCACCTGTTCTTTTTTCGCTAACTCAAACGTCTCTTGTGGTGAAAAACGTGAAGCAATGATGATTGACGCTCCATGTGCGAGTGACGCATTGACGACGACCGTCAAACAAAAGACATGGAACATCGGTAATACGGCAAGTGTCCGGTCGTTACTGGATACATGTAGATAATCCCCAATCGAGCGCGCATTCGACGTCAGATTACGGTGGGATAACATCGCACCTTTTGGTTTTCCTGTCGTTCCACTCGTATAGAGAATGACAGCGATGTCGTCCAGTTCATTCGTCACTTCGGTCAAGGGATGTTCGATTTCGAGCCAGCGATCGAGCGTGATGAACGTCACTTGTTGATGTGTTTCGTTTGGTCCTTCTTGATCCGCGTAAGGAACAGAGACGACAATCTTAAGATTCGGTAAATGCACGAGACGATCTTTTGCAGCTTCGACGAGCGGTGCAATCCCTAAAATCCCCTTCACATCACCGTTCATCAGGATATACCCGATTTCATCCGGTGTGTATGTAGGGTTGATCGGAATCGCGATTGCCCCTTGTTTCATGATGGCGTAATATGCCACTAGGAATGCTGGGCTATTCCCTAAAATCAGCGCGACATGATCGCCTTTTCGAATCCCGTTCGCTTCAAGCGCACCGGCTGCCCGGTGAAACTTCTCGACAAACTCACGATAGCTGACTTGCGTGTCCTCAAACACATACGCCGTTGAATCCGGATGTGTTCGAGCAGTTTCTTCGACGGATTGAATCAATCCAAGCATGAGCAAAATTCCCCTTTCGAATGAATGACTATTCATTTTTTACGTAAAAAAAATCCATACGTAGTCAAAAGCGACCGTATGGATAGTGTAACACTTTTTGGAAACGTTTTCACAGAGTTTCTTTTTAACCGTTGACGATGACGCCACCGTTTAAGTGAAGGACTTGTCCTGTCATATAACTTGAATCGTTACACGCGAGGAAAACATATGCTGATGCCATCTCAGCCGGCTGCCCTGGGCGATCCATCGGTGTATTTTTCCCGAATGTCTTGACTGATTCATGCGGGAACGTTTCCGTGATGAGCGGCGTCCAGATCGGACCCGGTGCGACAGCATTGACACGAACGCCTTCCTTCGCTAAGTTCATCGAAAGACTTCGTGTGAAGCTGACGATTGCACCCTTCGTCGCAGAATAGTCAATCAAAAGCGCGTTTCCTTCGTATGCCGTCGACGATGTCGTATTGATGATGGCAGAACCGAGTGAAAGGTGCGGGAGCGCGGCACGGGCAAGACGCATCATTCCGAAGATATTCGTCTTGAACGTCTTTTCCATCGACTCGTCTGTGATGTCCTTCAGACTATCTTCTGGTTTTTGCATACTCGCATTGTTGACGATGATATCTAAGCGACCGAAACGATCGATTGTTTTTTGGACGAGTGTTTCACAGTAATCTGCATCTCCGATATCCCCTTTAGAAAGTAGGACTTCGCCGCCTAATTCCTCAAGTCGTGCTTTTGTTTCTTCCGCTCCTTCTTGATCACCGTAGAAGGCGATGACGACTTTTGCTCCTTCACGGACATAAGCAATTGAGACAGCACGCCCGATTCCAGAGTTGCCGCCCGTGACGATCGCGACTTTTCCTTCTAATTTTCCTGCTGCCTTATAATCATCACGCTCATAATATGGTAACGGCTGTTCATCCTCCGTTTTTGGTAATCCTTCTGAAATCCGTTCAAAATCAATAAAGTCCGTCAACGAACCTTCTAAAAAATTATCTTTATTATAGCCCATGAAAAAAACTCCCCCTATGCAGTTGATAGAAGGAGTTTTCCCATAAAGACTTACGCTAAAACGTCTAGCACTTCATCTAGTTCGACAGCGCCGAAGTATTTTTTCAATTCGTACCGACCGAGCACTTCGCGAAGAGACGCGCGATCATAGCGTGAACCTTCGAGCGCCCGCGCAATTTCTTCTGCATCCTCGACACCAAAGAAGTCGCCATAAATCTTCGCTTCTTCAATGATGCCTTTTTTGACGTTCAGCCGGAAATCAATCGTACCGATCGGGAAGCGTTTTTTATGAATGACATCAAATTTCGGCGATTTTCCGAAATTCCACTCCCAGTTGCCATAACGTTCTGCTGAGATGGCACGTACTTTATCCCAGTCCTCTTCGGTTAAGATATACCGTTCAATCTCTTTTCCTTCATAGATCGAAGCAAGGAGATGATCGACGAATTGTTCCATCGTCAACGGTTCTGACAGGAATTCCGAGATATTCGCGACACGACTTCGGACCGATTTAATGCCTTTAGAGCGCATCTTTTCTTCACTGACGACAAGCGCATTGACGACTTCTTCGATGTTCGAATCGAGCATCAATGTACCGTGACTAAACATCCGTCCTTTCGTCGTGAACTGGGCATTCCCACTGATTTTCCGACTTCCGACATGAATATCGTTTCGTCCGGATAGCTCCGCTTCGACACCGAGTTTATGCAGCGCTTGTACGACTGGCTCCGTGAACTTTTTATAGTTGTTGAACGAATCACCGTCATCTTTTGTCAAGAAACTGAAGTTCAAGTTTCCTTCGTCATGATACACCGCGCCACCACCTGAAAGACGACGGACGACGTGGATGCCGTTTTCCTCGACATACTTCAAATTGACTTCTTCGTTCGTGTTCTGGTTTTTTCCGACGATGATCGATGGACCGTTGATATAAAACAAGAAATAGTCTTCTTCATTGACGTTCAGGTTGTTCAAGATGAATTCTTCGACAGCGAGATTGATTCGCGCATCGCGAATCTCAGGATGGAAGATGAATTTCATAAGGGTTTCGTGCTCCTTTGTGATGGAATCATAATGTGATCAGTTACAGCCGTCAACACCACACGCATCACCTTCAGCGATGACTTCAAGTGTTTGTTCTTGGCGGATCTTCGCGAAGACTTGTTCGAATGCTTCTACTGGTTGTGCGCCTGAAATCGCATATTTCCGGTCGAAGACGAAGAATGGTACACCACGAACTCCGAGTTGTTGTGCCATCGCTTCTTCTTCTCGAACATCTGTCGCCAGCTCTTCTGACGCAAGAAACGCTGTGACGTCTGCTTCAGCAAGTCCAGCATCTACTGCGATCCGTGTCAGAATGGCTGAATCATTCAAATCTTCTCCATTCATGAAATACGCTGTAAACAAGGCTTCTGATACTGCATTCATCTTACCATGTTTTTTAGCGAATTGAGTCAAGCGATGAGCCTCGAATGTATTGGCTGGGATGATACGATCCATCTCGTAGTGCAAACCTTCCTGACGTGCCGTATCAACGACACCTTGCGACATATTCCGTGCTTGCTCGAGAGTCGTTCCATATTTTGACGCAAGAATTTCGTATAAGCCTTGTGTCGGTACTGCTGGTGCATCTGGATCGAGTTCAAAGCTCTTGAATTCGACCTCGACATCTAACTTTTCGTTCGCAATCGCTTGTTCTAAGCGACGCTTCCCAATATAACAAAACGGACATGCGTAATCCGACCATACTTCTACTTTCATCTGTGTTCTCTCCTTTTGTGTAATTTCATACATTAAGCATAGTCGCCTCTAGACAGAGTTGCAATCTTTCCGCCCGCGCCAATACGAATATGCAAAAAAGGAATCAAGATCATATTGATCTTGATTCCTTGATGAGTTAGAGAGCTTATTCTGTCACGAGTGCATGTGCTGCATCTTCGATTTCGATATCGAGTTCTTTCGTATAAGCATCTGTTTGTTCTGCTGTCCAGTTCAAGACAGATTTCATTTCTTCGATGACGGCATCTTTGTGCGCACGAGCCCAAGCGATGTCGAAGAAGACAGCACCTGTACGGCGGATGAAGAAGTCGATTGGACGAGCGACCATTTCATGTTCGATACTGTAATGGAGTTGTGCATAGACAGAACGTGGAAGAGCTGTCGTTGCTGCATCGAATGCTGCTGCATATTCCAGTACTTTCGGTAAGTTCGAACCGTAGCGTTTTGCTAGGAATTGAACTTCTTCTGTCGTTAGACCGTTCGTTGCTGTTTGAGCTTTTAAGAATTCAGCAAATCCTTTTGCTCCGCCGACGTGTCCACCAGACATTGGCATGTTTTTCGTCGAACAACGTGCATACGCGACGTTCTCTTCTTTTTTCAAAAGTTTAGCGACGAGATCAACGACGTGCTCACCCATTTTACGGTATCCAGTCAATTTCCCACCCGCAATCGTGATGAGACCTGACTCAGACTGCCATACTTCATCTTTACGAGAGATTTCAGAAGGGTCTTTTCCTTCTTCATAAATCAATGGACGTACACCAGCCCAGCTTGATTCAACGTCTTCTGCTGTCACTTTAACCTCTGGGAACATATAGTGAATCGCGTCTAAGACGTAGTCTTGGTCTTCGACTGTGAACTTCGGATGTGCAGTATCTTTATCGAAGAACGTATCTGTCGTACCAACGTATGCTTTTCCATCACGTGGAATCGCGAAGATCATCCGACCGTCTGGTGTATCGAAATAGACCGCTTGTTTAAGTGGGAATTTCGATTGATCGATGACGACGTGGACACCTTTTGTCAAACGAAGTTGTTTCCCGACTTTAGAGCCATCTTTTTCACGTAATTCATCAACCCATGGACCTGTCGCGTTGACGACTTTTTTCGCACGGATTTCATGTACGTCACCTGTCAAGAGGTCTGTCACACGCATGCCGACGACTTTTCCAGCATCGTAGATGATTTCTTCCGCTTTTGTATAGTTGACGACGCGTGCACCGTGTTCAACCGCTTCTTTCATAACTTCGATTGTTAGACGGGCGTCATCTGTACGGTACTCAACGTAATAACCGCCACCTTTGAGACCTTGTTGTTTGACGAGTGGTTCTTTCGCTAATGTTTCTTTCGCAGATAACATCGTACGCCATTCCGAACGTTTAACACCTGCTAAGAAGTCATAAACACGAAGACCGATTGACGTACTGAACGGTCCGAACGTACCGCCTTTGTGCATCGGAAGCAACATCCACTCTGGTGTCGTGACGTGTGGTCCGTTTTCGTAAACGATCGCACGTTCTTTACCGACTTCCGCGACCATTTGAACTTCGAATTGTTTTAAATAACGTAGACCACCATGAACTAATTTCGTTGAACGACTAGACGTACCGGACGCGAAATCCTGCATTTCGACGAGGCCAATCTTCATACCGCGTGACGCTGCATCGAGGGCAATCCCCGCACCTGTGATACCGCCACCTACGACGAGTAGATCGAGTTCTTCACGTGTTAATCGATTATAGACATCTGCACGGTTTTTGCTTGAGAATGGTTGGTTAGCCATGAATAGTTCCTCCTGTTTAGGTTCGAAAAAAAAAAGAGACCACAACAAACACGCTGACTATGTCAACTGCTGCTGTGGTCTCTCCATATTCTCCGACCGATTTATTAACTTGACCTTACTATAACATACGTCACATCATTTGAACAACATCGTAGCTTGAACAGCTTTTTGCCATCCACCGTAGAGCGCATCCGTCTCTTCTTTTGCCATGCTCGGCTCGAAGCGACGTTCTTTTTTCCATTGCGTCGCAATTTGTTCACGGTTCTCAAAGAATCCAACAGCAAGACCTGCGAGGTACGCTGCACCTAATGCCGTCGTTTCATTGATTTCCGGACGCTCAACTGGTGCTTGGATGATATCACCTTGGAACTGCATCAAGAAGTCGTTTTTAACTGCTCCACCATCAACACGGAGCGTTTTCATCTCGATGCCTGAATCTTGCTCCATCGCAGATAGGACGTCGCGTGTCTGATAAGCGAGTGATTCAAGTGTCGCGCGGATGAAGTGTTCTTTTTCCGTACCACGTGTCAAACCGAAGACGGCACCACGAACGTCTGAATCCCAGTAAGGTGTACCAAGACCAACGAATGCTGGTACGACGTAGACACCGTCTGAAGACGTGACGCGTGTTGCGTATCCTTCTGATTCTTTGGCATCATCAATGAGACGTAATCCGTCACGTAACCATTGAATCGCAGATCCTGCGACGAAGATACTTCCTTCTAAAGCATACTCCACTTTTCCATCGACGCCCCACGCGATCGTCGTCAGCAATCCGTGATCTGATTTAACAGCCTCTTCCCCTGTGTTCATCAACATGAAGCAGCCTGTACCGTATGTGTTCTTCGCCATTCCTGTATCAAAACACGCTTGACCAAACAATGCGGCTTGCTGATCGCCCGCTGCTCCAGCAATCGGAACTGATTCTCCGAAGAAGTGATACCCTGCCGTCTCTGCGTACACTTCAGAAGATGGTCGTACTTCTGGAAGCATCGCTTTCGGGACATCTAAGATGTCGAGTAACTCGTCATCCCATTTTAATTCATGAATGTTATACATCAACGTACGACTTGCATTCGAATAGTCGGTCACATGTGCTTTTCCGCCGGATAATTTCCAGATGAGCCACGTATCGATCGTACCGAACAATAGTTCACCACGTTCAGCACGTTCCCGTGCTCCTTCGACATGATCTAAAATCCATTTGACTTTCGTACCAGAGAAATAAGCGTCAATCAATAGACCTGTCTTCTCACGGAAGAGCTCGGCATGACCGGCTGCTCGAAGCGCTTCACAGATTTCAGCCGTTTGTCTCGATTGCCACACGACTGCATTGTGAATCGGTTTCCCTGTTTCTTTTTCCCAGACGACAGCTGTTTCACGTTGGTTCGTGATTCCAATACCAGCAATCTGCGACGGCTTTACGTTCGCCTCCGTCAGACAAGTCGCCACGACAGCAAGGACACTTCCCCAAATCTCGTTTGCGTTGTGTTCGACCCAACCTGGTTTCGGAAAATACTGCGTGAATTCCTGTTGTGCTGAATGGACGATCTCGCCGGCACGATTAAACAGGATCGCACGTGTACTCGTCGTTCCCTGATCCAATGACAAAATGTAGTTCTCCATCTCTTCCCCATCCTTTTGTATCTAAATAAGTTAAGCTGACTTTGACTCCACTGACGTTGTTTTGTTCGGACGAACACCGAATCTATAGCATAAGCCTAATATGACGATTGTCACAAGTCCTACAATCCAAAAAGCCGGTGTATCTTTCCCTGTGAAGACCGAACGATAAAACAATCCGCCAAGACTTCCACCGAGAACTGGTCCGAGAACCGGAATCCAAGAGTACCCCCAGTTCGATGATCCTTTTCCATGAATCGGTAGGATGAAGTGGGCGATACGTGGACCAAGGTCCCGCGCCGGATTCATCGCATATCCTGTCGTTCCTCCGAATGACATACCGAGGCTGACGATCAAGAAACCGACGATCAATGGATTTAGACCATCTGAGAACTTATTTGCTCCGATTGATAACAACCCAATGACAAGCAAGAATGTCGCGATCATTTCACTTATTAGATTGGCAAATGTATGTGGAATCGCTGGTGACGTCGCAAAGACGCCGAGTTTCGTTGCTGGGTCTTTCGTCTCCGCCCAGTGTGGTAAGTAATGGACGAAAACAAGACTTGCACCAAGTATCCCGCCGGCAATTTGAGCGACGATATAGCCTGGTACGTCTGCCCATGCAAATGAACCGTCAAAGGCTAAACCAAGCGTTACTGCTGGGTTAAGGTGTGCTCCACTGAATTGACCGACGGCATACGCTGCAATCGCCACGGCAAAACCCCATGCAAACGTGATGACAATCCAACCTGCATCCTTCGCAAACGATTTCGTCAAACTAACGCCTGCACCAACACCGTTCCCAAGCGCGACAAGCAAAGCTGTGCCTAAAAATTCCGCTAAAATGGGTGACATATGTGTTCCTCCTTTTGGTTATGTGAAAAAAGCAACATAAAAAGGAGATCCACGTCAGTTCCTACTTGAATGTTCTTCAAGCAGGACTCACACGTGAATCTCCCTTTTCTCCGTCACTTTGTATCAACTTGATATCACTATAACAATCAGTGAAAACGCTGTCAAATAATCCGAATGATTTTCCTCACAATCAACTTAAGAGCGTGGTTCAAAATGACGCCACAAGTCCTTATTCGATGTAGTGATACTTGAGGCACCTGCTTCAATCGCTTGTTCCACTTCCTCGACCGTATCGATGAGTCCACCGGCGAATACGAGACGCCCTGTCTTTTCTTTCACTTCTTGAATATACTTTGGCATTAACCCTGGTAACACTTCGATGTAATCAGGTTGCGTCCGTTCCATGAGTTGATAACTTTTTTCGAGTGAACTGGAATCAAGTAAGAACATGCGTTGCATCGTCTTGACCTTTTTTTGACGTGCTTTCAAGATGACGCTCGCCTTCGTCGAAATGACACCATACGGCTTCAATTCTTGGCAGACGTATTCTGTGGCATATTCATCATTTTTTAACCCTTGAACGAGATCCATGTGCAAAAACATTTTTTTGTCGTAACGATGCGCCATCTCATAGACCGCTTTTAAACGCGATACATGCATTTCGAGTAAGACCCCATATTCATATGGACTCTTCAGCATCTTTTCAAAGTCTTCTAATTTTCTAACGGAAGGCAGGATCTTCTGTCCAAAATATGTCATATGTTCTCCCCCTGATTCGTAATGTGTCCTAAGTATGTCGTGAAACATAAGGAATAGGCAATGCTCTTTTCATGAAAATAAGTGAAAAGAGCGCTACGATTAGGGTATAGCTTAACGAAACGATTTCTTTTCAGGAGGTGAACGCGCAGTCCTACCGTCTGTGCACGTCAATGAGTCAGCAAAAACGGATTGTCATCTATTTATTCTCTATTTTAATTAACGCCTTAGGAAACAGCTTCATGGTGACCGCCTCGATCGGGAGTGCACCTTGGACATCAGCGAGTGAAGCCGTTGCGGCCATCTCCCCTTTAACTGTCGGACTAGCGATCATCGTCTTACATGTGCTCGCTTTGATTGCGGCACTCTCTCTTGGGAGTCGATTTAGTTGGTGGACGATCGTCCTCAGTTTCGCACTCGTCGTCCTGTTCGGCGCTGCGATTGATTTCTTCTTATCGATCCATCAATTGATTTATACACCACAGGGACTTTGGATGCGCGTTGTGTACATGTTGATCGGCATGCCATTGATTTCACTTGGACTCGCTCTCTATCTACAAATCGGATTCGTATTGATGCCACCGGATTACTTGATGAAGTCACTGATCAGTCGCTTTAAAAGTACCTCGCTCGGAGCAACAATCAGCCTCGGCATTCCTTTTTTGATTGCTTGTCTCTTTTCACTGATTGAACGCGAACTGATCGGCATCGGAGTCGGAACTTTCATTTTTCTCTTATTGAACGGTCCACTGATCGAATGGTTTCAGCGATTGTTCCCGATTACAGCACGTCCACCTAAACGGACAAGTTCTTGAATACTGTAAAAGAGCTGCTATTGATAGACAAATTCATCTATCAATAGCAGCTCTTTCATTTACGTATATGATTTTCTTTGGAAGACAAGAATCGATGCACCTAACAAGACGATGATATGAGCCAATACGAACAGGGCGGAGAACGTCAAAGTTGTTCCCATCGCTTCACTCGTACCATAGGTCATAGAATCCTTGAAATACATTGACCAGTCTAAATGCATGAATACGATCCACTTAGCGATTGCTGGTTTGAAACCAACCAGTAAGTTACCCGCAATGCTCGTAAAGAACTGTGCTAGTACGGTGAAGCCGATAATCATTCCAACAGAACGGAACAACAATGAGAAGAATAACGTCATGAATATTGTAAAAATCGGACTGACAACTTCGACGATCGTATCGCGGAACAGAATTGGATCTCCTGCCTCTGAAAACGCAAATGAGCCTGCGTAGACGATCGCAGCGATGAACACGAATTGGAACAACATGATCAAGATCGAAAAGATAAGTTTCGAGAAATAAATCGTCATTCGGGAATACGGACTCATTAATAAGTGTTTCATCGTGTCATAACGTACTTCATTCCCGATGGCTTCTGCCGTGAAGACAATCGTGATGATTCCTAATAGAGATGTCAGTAAAAGGAACGTTGATGAATAATAATCATAACGTGTGAACTCAAAATCATTCGTCTTTGCAACGATGATAATACCAACTGCAATAACGACATATAGTGCTAAAACGATTTTCGCTTTTTTAGTCGTCCACCATTTCATCCATTCATTTTGTATGAGCGAAAGCATGTGAATCCCCCTCTTTTTTCGTTACTTGCAGGAATTGTTCCTCAAGCGTCAAACGTTTAACGGTCAGTTCATGTAAATCGGCAATCGGCACGACGAGTCGAGCGATAGCTGGACATTCACTTTCCGGTGCGGTGATAATAATTTTATTCTCGAGTACTTCTGATGGGTAGTTCGCGACGCGAAGGGCATCGAGTACCTCTGTCATCGCTTCTGCATTGACACGAAGAGCGATTTTCGCTCCAGTTTCATTACGAACGGACTCGACCGACTTGATGACACCCTGATCGATGATCGCATAACGATCACTGATTTGTTCCATCTCACTCAACATATGGCTTGAAATTAAAATCGCGATATCTTGCTCACGCGCCATTTGGCGTAAATATTCACGAAGCTCTGCAATTCCGGATGGATCCAGACCATTCGTCGGTTCATCTAAAATCAAGACGCGCGGGTTATGTAGCAAGGCACGAGCAATTCCGAGTCGTTGCTTCATTCCGAGTGAGTACTCTCCGACTTTTTTTGAAAGCTTTCCTTCAAGACCAACGAGTCGTGCTAGTGCATCATAATCCACTTGACCGAGTCCCGGAATGAGATTTTTTGCATGAACTAAGTTTTGTTTTCCTGTCAGATAAGGATAAAACGCTGGATTTTCAACGATTGCTCCGATTTGCGTCAGCGCTTTCGAACGCTCTTCTACGACATCAAATCCATTGACTGTGACTTTCCCTGCATCCTGCTCGAGTAGTCCAGTGATGATCCGAATCGTCGTCGTCTTCCCTGCTCCATTCGGTCCGAGGAAGCCGAACACTTCTCCTGGGGATACCTCAAAACTGACGTCTTTTAAAATTTGCTCTTTTCCGAGACGCTTTGAGATATTTTCAATCTTTAACATCTGCTCTTCCTCCTCATTCATATTTTGTCTATGCTATTAGTGTACGTGATTTTAAAGGATAAGTTTCATTTCTTACAAATATGTAATCTGATTCCAATTAAAAAGGCGTAACAACAGAAATTTTATATTAAAAATAAAGAATGGAGTCGCTAGATGATTCGCTTTGAACAAGTAACACATGATCACTTTCCGATCATCCAATCGTTGTACGCGAGCGTTCCTGCATATGCGCTCTTAGAAGAACGAGTGCTCCCGCTCTCTGATTCGACCTTACAGGAAGAGTTTTTAAATCCCGATACCGTATCGCTGATTGGGTATGTAGACGGAGAACCCGTCTTACTGATTGATTACCTACCGAAGCATCCAAAAGACGGTACACCTTGAATCAGTCTATTTTTACTGGATGCTTCTCAGCACGGTACGGGAACTAGCAGTCGGTTACTATCTGCTTTTTGTGATCAGTTTCTAAGTCAGGAACCTCACATTCATCTCGCGGTCTTACCCGATAATTTAAGAGCCCGTCGTTTTTGGGAAAAACACGAATTTCGATATGTACGAACGAGTATCTCGAACCGCGAACAACAGGTAGACGTCTACGTGTATGATGTAAGTAAAAAAAATGAAAACGCATGAATGGAGTATCGCACAATGTTCAGACTTTCACTTCGCTTTGATGTTTTGTTAGCGGGATTGATTTCCCTGCTATTTTTTAGCATGACGCTCGGATTAACTTTTTTCATTAGTCAACATGCAACAAACCGACTCCAATCGGAAGTCGGGATGAATCTGTCAACGACTGCTCACCAACTGTCTGATAAGCTTGATCATTACATGTGGTCACGTTATGCCGAAGTAAAATTGCTGGGTTCTTTATCAACGATTCAACAAACAGAACAAAAAGCAGAAACACGGCAGACACTCGAAGAGTTACAACGACAGATTCCTGACTTTTCTTGGATTGGTCGCTTAGATGCGAAAGGCAAAGTCGTTGCGTCAACGAATCAGATTCTTGAAGGAACATCGATCAAGGAACGCCCCGTCTTCCAACAAGCCTTATCACAACCATTCATCGGGGATGTCCATGAAGCTGTTCTACTCGCAAAATTATTGCCAAACCCAAGCGGTGAACCGTTACAATTCGTCGATATTAGTACACCTTTGTACGATAAGGGGCGATTTTCTGGTGTCCTTGCGACACATCTCAGCTTCGAATGGGCAAAAGCGATCGAACAAAGTTTTCAGAGCGCCACGTCCTCTCTCCAACAAGTCGATGTCTTCATCATTAGTCAAGATCGAAAGACGATTTTGCTTGGACCGAACGGATGGAGCGGTAAAACATTACCTGATAGCGTAACGCTGACTTCGAATGCTTCTGCGACCGCTTCTTGGCAAGGGAAAGAATTCGTCTCTGGTCAAAGTACAAGCCGAGGTTACAAGGATTACGATGGATTAGGTTGGACGGTTCTCGTGCGTCAACCGACTTCGATTGCCTTCGCTGATGCCGACGCTTTACGTCAAACGATTTTTATCGCCGGATTGATTGCCTCTTTCATCACAGCCGTACTCGGATGGATGTTAGCGAAGTTATTGACACGACCATTATTAAAAATCACATATGCCGCCCAACAGATGCAGGATGATCCCTCAAAATCACTCCCGAATCATCGTGGAATCCGAGAAATCGAGACACTGACGGATGCCTTACAACGACTGATTCATCGCTTGCTACATACCGAACAAGAGAAATTAACGTTTGAACGCTTGTCACAACGCGATAGCCTGACGGGTCTCGCGAACCGCAACGGTCTCGCTCAATACATCGAACAATTGCCTGCAGAAACGCATTCTATCTATCTTTGCCTTGATTTAGACGGCTTTAAAGCAGTCAATGATACGTATGGTCACGCGCTAGGTGATCTCCTGCTGATCGAGGTCAGTCAACGTCTCGAACAGTTGCTTCCACCTGGTGGATTCGTAGCTCGTCTGGGCGGCGATGAGTTCATCATCGTCTTGACGACTCAATCCTTAACAGAAGCACGATACTTAGGTGAACAATGGATCGCTCACGTCTCGATGCCGTATCACTTAGAAGAACAAACCGTCCACATCGGGATGAGTATCGGAGTCGCCGAACAGGTGACAGGAGAATCACTCGAACAAGTCATGCATCGCGCTGATTTAGCGCTCTATCGTTCGAAGCAAAATGGCAGAGGATGTATGTCCGTTCATTGACCATTCAGGACGGAGGATTGACAAGCGCAGCTCTCCTCCGTAAGGTGAACGAGAGAAGCGTATAATTTTTCAACGAGGAGCTGTCAACATGAATCAATGGACACGTGAAGCACGATACCGTCCCCTCTCGGATGTCGATCCGAGCGTCTACCAAGCGATGAAGGAAGAAGTTCGAACATCTCCTTGGCGATTTTCTTACCATATTCAACCTCCGACCGGACTTTTGAATGATCCGAACGGCTTCGTCTATCATGACGGTCTCTATCATTTGTTTTATCAATGGTTTCCACTCGGACCCGTACACGGGCTGAAGTACTGGTATCACATGACATCAAAAGATCTTGTACATTGGTTCGATGAAGGAGCTGCCTTGATCCCAAATAACGATCCTGATTCACACGGTGCTTATTCCGGTAGTGGCTTCATTAAAGATGATCAAGTGCACATCATGTACACCGGTAATAAACGGGATGCGGATTGGAATCGCCATACGAGCCAAATCGTCGGTCATCTCCGCTCGGATGGACGAATCGAAAAACATTTACCACCTGCTATTCCAAACGTTCCTGAAGGATATACGGAACATTTCCGTGATCCGAAAGTCTTCCAAGATGCATCGGGCATTTGGTACTGCATCATTGGTGCACAGCGTAGTGACTTGACGGGTTGTACTGTCATCTATCAGTCTCAAGATTCAGAGCACTGGACATTCCTCGGTGAGTTACAGACGAATTACTCGACATTCGGTTATATGTGGGAATGTCCTGATTATTTCGAGCTGGATGGAAAAGGGATCCTCCTCTTTAGCCCTCAAGGGATTGAACCAGATGGTACGAACTATCAAAACATTTTCCAGTCCGGTTATTTCATCGGCGAACCGTTAGCTTTACCCGACTTAACATTCACACACGAATCGTTCCAAGAACTCGATTTCGGATTTGACTTCTACGCGCCACAAACAACTGAGGCGGCAGATGGTCGACGGATTCTTGTTGGTTGGATGGGGTTACCGGATATCAGTTATCCTTCTGACATCTATAACTGGGCACATGCTTTGACATTGCCTCGTGAATTAACGATCGAACAGGGACAACTTCGTCAACGACCTGTCAATGAACTGACACAGCTACGAAAAGAGACGCTGTTTGACGAAACGATTCTTTTCGAACAAGACGTGACAATTGCGGAAGCCGAGATTTTCGAGCTCGTGATGACAGACTTGAAACTGTCGTCGGACTCGTTCCGCTTCTCGATTCGTCAAGACGCCACAGAAGAAACCGTATTCCATTACGATGCTGTATCACGTCAATTTACGATCGATCGAAGCCGATCAGGTGCAGAAGTACCTGCTGAATCATTCGGCACTTCGCGATCGACGATTCTTGCGAAGGACTTGCATACATTACGTCTGTTCGTGGATCGTTCTTCGTTTGAACTTTTTCTAAATGACGGAGAAGCCGTTGCATCTGGACGGATTTTCCCGAAAACATCCAGTCGAGGTATTGTCTTCTCTGGTGAAGCAGGTGCGCATTTATCACTCTACGATTTATCTTAAATAAAAAAGCATTTTCCTGAATAGAATCAGGAAAATGCTTTTTTGCTTCAATGCTTCAATCGTGATTCTTTTTCTAGATCAAATGCAAGGATGTGCTGCTCCCCAATTGGACCCATGACGGACTGTAACGTATCAACGTATCCCGTTTTGAAATACAGTGATTTTGCAGCAATATTCTTTTTATTGACCGCTAGTGTGATCGCTGTGACTTCTGGAAAATGATGATGCACGAACTCTGGCAACTGCATCATTGCCTCTTTCGCATATCCTTGGTGTTGATGGCGTACATCAATGGAAAAGGCACGTAACAGGACACTGTGTTCATGTGTTCGATGTGTTTTAGGGGGATTAAGATGAAGAATAAAAAATCCGACGACTAAATCGTCTTTTTTGATGACAACCGGGAATTTATCTGGATGGGCAACCGCATCTGCGACGACATCCGTCGGAAAAGAAGTAAACTGGACTTGTTCTTCAGGAAGAATGAACGCATCACATTGTTCATAATGTTCATTCGTATACATGTGTAATTTCACTACAGACATTCTCATTCCGCCTTCCCTCTTTGTACAGGACAAGAGAGTACTCTCTTACATTTATTCCCATTTTAATGTTTTTGTGTCCATTTGCCTAGTCATTCAGGGTACTCGTCTTACATAACATCCAATAGGCTCTTGTCTCTTTATTCCACGGTTCTTCTTTCCTTAATCCAATCCTGACACTAAAAATGATACACTAGGGAAAGTTCGATTATTGAACGCGAAATAAATACGCTCGAGGTGAACTGTATCATGCATGAAGATTTTTTCGAACAGATGGAGCGATTGACCGGCATTCAACTGAATCCTGTCCAACAACAGGCAATCGAACATGACCATGGTCCGTTGCTGTTACTCGCCTCACCCGGCTCTGGAAAAACAACGACGCTTAATTTTAAGATTGCCTATTTGATTTTACAAAAAAAGATTGAACCACATCGTATTTTAGGGCTGACCTTCAGTAAGGCAGCAGCTCGCGAGATGGCGGATCGTTTTTATCATCTATTTCACGAATTAATTGGAACGACAGCGGCATTCTCGACGATTCATAGCTTTGCTTTTCAAGTCGTTCGGGATCATACATCCCAGCAACGTCTCTCCTATACGATCATTGAGGGACCAATGGATCAACAACATCCGAATGTGCCACATAAACGCATGTTACTCCGGCGTATTTTCCAGGAAATTAATCGGAGTGTCATTACAGACGACCAGATGGATGAGTTATTGCGGATGATTTCCTTCGTCAAGAACCGTCTTCTTTCTTTAAAGGAGATCAAGGCAGTACCGACGACGATCAAACATTTCCCTGATATCTATGTGGCATATGAACAATTCAAGTCGCGTGATCCCTTACATCCGTTACTCGACTTTGATGATATGTTGACGTATGCGAATACGATTTTGGAGCAAGACCGTCGTCTGTTGCAACATTATCAGCGACGCTTCGACTATATCCTAACGGATGAAAGTCAGGATACGTCGCTCGTCCAGCATCAATTGGTCGAGAAGTTAGCCTTACCGCATAACCGTCTTTGTGTCGTTGCAGATGATGATCAGACGCTATACAGTTGGCGTGGCGCGGATGCCTCTAAAATTTTGCACTTCAAAGATACGTATCCGAATGCGACGATTCTTTACATGGAACAAAATTATCGTTCGTCTCAAGACATCGTATCCGTCGCAAACCAATTCATTCAGCGCAATAAAGCACGTTATCCGAAACAGATGTTCACGGAGAACGCTGCTGTTCGTCCGATTATCTTAGAGACGTTACCAACTTACGAGGATCAGACCCGCTATCTGTTGAATCAACTACGGACAGAGACGAATTACCGCGAAGTAGCCATCTTATATCGCAACAATGCCTCATCGATCAATGTGATGAATGCTTTGGATCAAGCAAATATTCCGTTTTATATTAAGGATGTCGATCATAAATTCTTCAGTCATTGGATTTTGAAGGATATCTTAAACTTCATGACATTCGCACAAGATCCGACAGATATCGATGTGCTAGCAACTATTCATACGAAATTCGCCGGGTATATCTCAAAAGCGCAACTTTCTCAATTGCAACAGTTCGGTACGGGTGAATCTGTATTTGATCTACTCATAAACAAAATCGAGATGAAGTTTTATCAAAAGAAACAACTTCAACAAATGAAGCGCACATTCGCTTCCATCCAAACCGTTCGCCCCTCTGCCGCCCTCTCTCTGATTCGTCATGAACTGGGTTACGAAAAGAATTTGCGAAAAATGAGTGAGAGTCTCGGTTTTAGTCTCGATCACCTGCTTGAAACATTGAATACGATCGATAACATCGCAAGTGATGTACCGACACTACTCGCCTTTCGTGAACGGATCACGCACCTCGAACAATTGATGCGTGATGCGAAACAAAATAAAAATCAAAATGCGGTCACCCTTTCGACCTTTCACAGTGCGAAGGGACTTGAATTCGATCGCGTCTTCATGATTGATCTCGTTTCTGGGATTCTTCCATCAGCTGATACGATCAAGGCGTACAAGAATGGACAACTCGATGATATGGAAGAAGCTGCACGTTTGTTTTACGTCGGCATGACACGGGCGCGACACGAACTACATCTCCTGTCCTATCGTTTTAAATCGAAATCATTTGATGTCTCACCATTCGTCGAAGACGTCCATCGCCTCGTCACGCCTGATGCTGCAAAACGAAAAGTAGAGCGCAAGCGAACTGCTGTTACAGCGCGAGCTAGCGTTCCTCCACTTCCGATCACTGAGAACATGCGTGTCTCGCATACAGCATTTGGTCCCGGAACTGTCTTGCACCTGGTTGACGATGTGCTGGAAATTTCATTTGATCAAGGAATGAAAAAACAGCTTTCGTTACAAGTCTGCTCTGAAAATGCGTTACTCGAAATTTTATGATTCAGAATGGACCTGACTCAAAAAAAGAATGACGTGTCTTTTCACGCCCTTTCCTCAGGCGAGACACAAGCCAGTTTTCCTGCTTCATTCAAGAAGGAAAGCGGGTCTTGTTTGTCTCTGACAGCGCATAATGCGCTTTTTCCTGTAGGAGTGGCGTGTGACGCGCCATTCTTTTTGTTACGAGATAAAGGTGGCAGATTTTTATTCTGCCACCTTTATCTTTGTAGAGGCTGACTTTTGAGTCAGCCTTTGTTGTATCCGTCAGTTTTTCGTCGATGACTCATTTTGATGAATCAAGGCATCTCTGATTTCTGTCAATAATTTTTCTTCTGTCGTTGGTACCGCTTCTTCTTCGACGACTTCTTCCTTCTTCCGGAATGAAGTGATGCCTTTGACGAAGATAAACAGTGCAAAGGCGATCAACAAGAACTCGATACTCGCTTGAAGAAATTGACCGTACTGCAACTCTGCATTTCCGACCATGACCGATAATCCTTTGACATCAATGCCCCCGATGATGATACCGATCAGTGGCATAAAGACGCTGTCGACGAGGGATTTGATGATCCCACTAAACGCAGCACCCAGAATAACCCCGACCGCTAAATCGATCACATTCCCTCGAAAGGCAAACTCCTTGAATGCCTTAAACATGAAACGTCCCCCTTACCAAGCGCGGGACGCCAACTGCTGAATCGCATATCCGACGCCGTGCTCATCATTTGTTTTCGTCACGTAATGGGCAATCGCTTTTGCCTCATCATGACCATTTCCCATTGCGATCGCCTTACCGGCAACTTTGAACATCGGAAGATCATTCAGGTTATCACCGATGACAGCAACCTGTTCGATTGGCACACCGAGGTGGTCTGCGAGGATTTTAACCGCCGTTCCTTTATCGGCACCAACTGCCATGACTTCGATGTTATCGTGTCCTGACGACGTGACATAGACACCGTCGACCTTTTGCTCGATTTCCTGCCAAATTTTTTTCATTAATTCTTGATCAAACGAGAATGAGATAAATTTAAATACTTGTCCCGCTTGGTTACGGATGTACGATCGGAATCCATCAATCATCTTGACGTCTTCGTGGACATAATAACGATCGTGGAAGAAATCAAGCACTTGTTTCGCCCGATCACTTTCTTCACTCAACTCTTTCAGCGAATCATAGGCTGCGTCGATCGTCGCTCCTTGTGCTGTCACGAGTCCTCGATCACAGAACATCTCGAAGAAAACTTCATATTGACTAATGATGCCGTAAATTTGCTGTGCTTGTTCGGTCGTCAACGTCGTCGCACTCAACTCTTCTCCATCGACGGTCATCACACGTGCCCCGTTTGAAGCAATGATCGGACAGTGGATTCCTGCTGCATCTGTTAATTCTTTTGCATTTAAGTAGTTACGACCTGTTGCGATTGCAAATTCGACACCTTGTTCGCGTGCCGCTTCAATTGCCTGAATCGTCTCCGGTTCAATTCTTTGTTTACCTGAAAGAACGGTTCCATCCATGTCTGATACGAGTAGCTTGATTGGATTTGCCATCGTCTTCACTCTCCTCTTTTTCTATTTCCATACCACTATACCATTTTTCACATTTTGCCTGGTCGTAAACGCGGTTTACAAAATCGGTGACAACAAACGCGAAATACTTTCCTTGAATTTGATCGTTCTTGAACGCGCGGCATACGACTCGACCGTCATGAGCTTTGATACCTCACAATCAGCGAGGAAAAGACGTTCTAGTTCAATCGCTACTGCCTGATCATAAACGATCGTGTTCATTTCAAAGTTCAACCGAAAACTTCGCGCATCGATATTCGTCGTCCCGACCGAAGCAATCTCGCCATCAACAACGATCGTCTTTGCATGTAAAAATCCAGGTTCATACGTGTAGACTTTAGCTCCGTACGATAACAACTCTCCTACAGCAGCAGTCGTTGCCCAGTAAACGAATGGGTGGTCCGGTTTGTTCGGAATCATGATACGGACTTCCACTCCGGACAGAAGGGCTGCCTTACATGCATCTAAATAACTCGTGTCTGGAATGAAATAAGGCGATTGGATATAAATCGTCCGTTTGGCTTCGTTGATCATCTTGATCAAGGCAAGCTTCAAATACTCTGAACGAGAATCCGGACCCGACGTGACGATTTGCATCGGTAATATATCCTGAATCCTGTGCGTTCCATAGTAAAACAAAGATTTTTCCGTATAGACGTCACTTGCTTGGTTCCAGTCGAGAATGAAGCGGTCGAGTTGATCGTGAACGACGTCACCTTCCAAGCGAAAATGTGTATCCCGCCAGTAGCCGAACTTTTCATCGATCCCGAGATATTCCGTACCAACGTTGAACCCACCAATGTAGCCGATTCGACCGTCGATGATACAGGATTTACGGTGATTCCGGTTGTTCAATCGAAAATTAACGAAACCAATCGTCGACGGGAAAAAGGCGAACACTTCTCCTCCGTGTGCGAGTAAATCCTTAAAATCCGTCCGTTTGAGACTTCGTGATCCGACAGCATCATACAATAGACGTACTTTGATCCCACGACGGGCACAATCGGTCAATGTATCGATCAACGCTAACCCGAGACGATCTTTCTGAATGATGTAATATTGGATATTCACTTCATGCTCTGCCTGGCGGATATCTTGAATCATCCGATTGAACTTCTGCTCGCCATCCGAAAGAATCTGCAGTTGATTCGAGAGACTGAGCAGGGAACCGTTCGACATCAGGTTCATCCGAATCATATCCCGGTGCTTTTGAATCATCGGGTGCCGTCCCATCGTTACAAGTTCTTTTTTCTGTAAGGCGATCCGTCTATCCTGTTCCAGTTGTTCTTCATCCGTGACACGATAAAAATTCGTTTTTTTCAACAGTCTTCCGAAAAACAGATAGACGAGAAACCCAACGAGCGGAACGAAATACAAGATGAATACCCATGCCCATGTCGCACCAATATCGCGCCGCTCAAGAAAAATAACCGTCAGGACAGCCAAGATATTCATGATAAGCAATCCGTAGACGATGATGATCGTGAACGTACTCCATACTTCCACCATACGATTCCCTCCCGCTTCAACGGTATTCTTCAATTTTGATTCCTCTGTCTCTTATTCCCGTTTCCTTCCGTGTCATTCTTCTGAAGACAAAAAAACCTTTTTGAAGCACGGCTAGCTTCAAAAAGGTTTAGGTGTGTCATGATTCTTTACATGGTTCCGGTTGTTGTAACGCCATTTGTTCAAGCGTCGCTTTGACACCTGCTACACAGTCTGGCAATCCAACACCATCATAGGCGAGTCCGGCTAAATGAATGTGCGGATAATGAGAAGCGACGATTTCTCGCACTTCTTGAATCCGCTGTGCATGTCCTACCGTATAGGCCGGTAAGCCGTCTAAGAGACGACTGATGACGACACGTTCCGGTTGCAAGGGACGACCACAGATGTTTTCAAGATCTTCTAAGACGACGCGTTCAATCATTTCGTCAGATTCACGAACGAGTGCATCTTTTCCGGGGCGTCCGATGAAGGCACGGAGCACGGTATGATTCGGTGCTGCATGATTCCACTTTTGATCAATCGCCGTGCATGCTGTAATTGAATACGGCGCCCGACGGTTGACGATGAATCCCGTTCCATCAATCGGTAACGCTGTTTCCTTATCGAAAATCAACGTGACCGTCGCCGTCGAGTGTGTTGAAAGGTTCGCAAGCCCTGGAAGCGTCGCATCTGGTAACAGGGACACGACTTGGCGATGCGGAATCGTCAACAAAATATCATCAGCATATTCTGGACCATGATCCGTTTCGAGACGATACCGCCCGTCTTCTTCCCGTTCGATGGAGCGAAGTGGTGTCTCTAGACGAATCTCTGTCCGTTCGAGCACCTCTTCTAAACGCTCGACGAGAGACTCGAGTCCAGTAGCAAGTGATAGGAATTGACCTGTCGCTTTGAGCGTCGGACCTTGTTGTTGATCAAGCGGACGCATGAGGCGCATCCCTTCGAACAAGCTTCCAGCCTTTTGCTCATTCGCAACGAATTGCGGGTAGGTCGCGAACGTACTCATCCGGTCGATATCACCCGCATAGATGCCTGAAAGAAGCGGTTCGATCAACTTCTCGACGAGCGCATCTCCAAGACGCGGACGCAGGTATTCCCCTAATGGGATGTCTGTTTCCGGAATCGTCAAATCAGGAGCAGGGTGAAGCAAGCGTTCTGTCACCTCTGCCTTTTCTTCTTCCGTCAGTAGAGACGTCTCTGCGAATAACTCTAAATCGGTCGGGATGCCCATGACGGCACCTTTTGGAATCGGGTGGAGACCGCGCGCATCCAAGATATACGCTTGCGACGTGTTATTGCGAACGAGTTGCTCCCCTAATCCGATCTCTTCGATGAGATCCGTCAACACGTGTTTCCGTGCGACGTATGAATCCGGTCCCCGCTCGATCGTCAATCCTTCGTCCCGATATGTCGCCACCTTACCACCGAGACGACCCTCTGCCTCGAGTAACGTGATGTTCATCTCTGGAAACTGCTTCTCTGCATAATAGGCGGCTGCAAGTCCTGATATACCACCGCCCACGATGACGAGACGTTTACTGGACATAACTACCCACCTGTTTCGCGACGGCTTCCGTGACAGCTTTCATGAAAGCTGGATCCGCGTTTGGCATGACAGGTCGCGCATAGTGAATTCCGAGTTCGTCGCAGACGACTTTACACTCGTAATCATTATCGAACAATACTTCTAGGTGATCGGCAACGAAACCAACGGGTACGTAGACGAATGCTTCATATCCTTTTTCTTCGTAGACGTCACGTGTCAAATCCTGAACATCTGGTCCAAGCCATGGTTCTGGCGTTTGTCCAGCCGATTGCCAGCCTGTGATCATATGCGGTACACCAGCACGTTGCGCGATCAATTCGGCTGTTTCCTTCAATTGCTCTGGGTATGGATCACCGTTTGCAATGATTTTCTCAGGTAGACTGTGTGCTGAAACGACGAGAACGGCTTTCTCTTCAGGTACTGGTAAAGCGTCGAACGTCTTGCGGATTTCTTTCCCCCACCAATCGAGAAACGCTTCTTCTTTGTACCACGATTCGACGGATGCGAGACGAATACCATGTTGGTCCGCGACTTCCTTCGCACGACCGTTATATGAACGGATACTGAACGTTGAATAGTGTGGTGCTAAAACGACCGTGACCGCTTCCGTAATGCCGTCTTTTGCCATTTGCTCGACAGCATCCTCAACGAATGGCTCGATGTGTTTCAGACCAAGATAGAGTTTGAACTCGATTTCACCAGCATATTTCTCAGACAGTTGACGGTGTAGCTCTTCAGCCTGATCAATCGTGACTTGTGCGAGTGGTGAGACACCACCGATGGCTTCGTAACGTTCCGTCAACTCTGCCAATGCTTCTGGAGACGGTTTGCGCCCGCGACGGATGTGCGTATAATAACGCTCGATATCTTCTGGTTTATATGGCGTACCGTACGCCATAACAAGTAGTCCTAACGTCTTCATTTTCCTACCTCCATTTTTTCTTTCGAATAATCATGGATAAATGCAGTCAAACGTTTCAATACTTCTGGATCGACTTCCGGGAAGATGCCGTGACCGAGGTTAAAGATAAATCCTGGTTGCTTCATTCCCATGTCGAGAATTTCCTTCGTTTTTGCTTCAAGGATATCCCACGGTGCTAGCAGATAAGACGGGTCGAGGTTTCCTTGGACAGGTTTCGTCAATCCACGCTCACGTGCTTCGTCAATCGACAAACGCCAATCAAGTCCGACGACGTCTAACGGTAAACTGTGCCATTCTTCTGCCAAGTGACTCGCTCCTACACCGAACATGATCATCGGCACGCCTGTATCTTTTAATTCCGTGAAAATGCGTTCCATCGTTGGCTTGATGTAACGGACATAATCTTTCCGGCTTGTCGTTCCGACCCATGAATCAAAGATTTGGAACGCTTGGATTCCTGCATCCACTTGTGACTTGATGTAATCGATGACCATGTCACCTAGTTTCTCCATTAAGGCATGCCATACCTCAGGTTGTCCATACATCAATGCTTTCGTTTTATGGTATCCCTTCGAAGGACCACCTTCAATCATATAGCTCGCAAGCGTGAATGGTGCCCCGGAAAAACCAATCAACGGTACTTCGAGTCGTTCTCGTAACAAACGAATCGTTTCATAGATATATGGAATATCTTCGCGGTTGAATGGTTGTAATGCTTCGACATCTGCCATCGTGCGAATCGGGTTCGCGATGACTGGACCGATACCACTCTTGATTTCGACGTCAACGCCCATCGATGGAAGTGGCGTCATGATGTCTTTATACAGAATCGCTGCATCGACCCCTAATTGTTTTACAGGTAGTTCTGTCACATATGCGCCTAGTTCCGAGTCATGTGTGATCTCGAAAAGCGTCCGCGTCTTCTTGATTTCACGATATTCCGCTTGATAACGACCTGCTTGTCGCATGTACCAGACGGGAACGTGATCAATCTGCTCGCCACGGATCGCCCGCAAAAACGTATCATTGAATTTCTTCATCATAACTACCCCTTTATACTCGTTCTAACGCCCCAAAAAAACGTACGATAAGTTTGTGAACACAGAAACATTATATCTGAAATTAAGAAGTCTGTGCCAATAAATCGTTTACAAAATGACAGTTCTGTTACCAGTTCATGAAATGTTCACTGTTTCTTGTAAAGACCGAACGCAGCGTTTAACTGACCGCGGATCAAGTCTGAACGTTGCTGTTCCGTTACCTTACGTTCTTTTTCTCGAATTTCGTGCGTACGCCAGCCATCCTCGATTTTTTCCGCGACTTCGACGAGTCGCTCGACATCCGTAAACGAATATTTTCGTGTTTTTCCATTTGTCCGTTCTGGAAAGATCAACTTCCGTTCCTCATAGTAACGAATCTGACGTTCTGACAAGCCGGTCAATTCACAGACGATTCCGATCGACATCACCTTTTTTTCACGGTAGTTCATCTTCGTCACTCCTTTCCACAAAAATACCATGTCAGATTTTCTGACACAACACGTTTCTTTGAAAGTATTTCCGTCTAAAGTAAACACATACTTTAAATGGATAAAGGAGGAACGACAATGAAACTGGAACAACTCGCTATCTCAGTCGATACGTTTTATGTCTTATTCGCAGCACTGCTCGTCTTTACGATGCAAATCGGATTCTTACTTCTAGAAACAGGGATGTTACGGGCGAAGAACGCGGGGCACGTCGCCGTCAAACAAATCATCAGCTTCTCGGTTGCCGCTCTCGCCTTTTGGGCCATCGGATTCGGATTGACGTTTGGTGATGGCAATTCTATCATCGGAACGGAAGGATTCTTTTTAAAAGGAGGATTCAGCAGTCTTGATTGGTCGAACATCACGATTGATGTGAAGTTCCTCTTCCAACTCTCATTCGTCGCTGTCTCCCTCGCAATCGCTTGGGGCGGATTCGCAGAACGTGCTAAATTATCCGTCTACCTGTTGTTCGGAACGTTTTTCGTTGCTATCATCTATCCGATCATTGCACGTTCCGTTTGGGCAGGTGGATTCCTTGGTTCGCTCGGGATGCAAGACTTCGCTGGATCAACGGTCGTTCACTTACAAGGTGGGATTGCTGCACTCGTTGCTGCTTTACTGCTCAAGAAACGAATCGGTGCTGAAAAAACACCGTTACTCGGACACAACGTCATCTATTCTGTCGTTGGTGCCTTCATCCTCTGGTTATGTTGGTTCGGCTTCAATGCTGGTTCGACACTAACGATTGCCGATGGATTCTTTAGTTACGTTGCCTTGACGACGTTACTTGCGACTGCAGCAGGTGCCCTCGGTGCTCTTGCCATCTCATTCTGGCACCGTCGTGTCGCAGATATCCCTTCGATCATCAACGGTGTCTTAGCTGCACTCGTTGCCATCACAGCAGCCTGTGCCTTCGTCGAACCGTGGGCAGCTGTCGTCATCGGTTTCCTCGCTGGTGTGATCACATATGGAACGAGCATTCTTCTCGCAAGCCGTGTCGATGATCCATTATGTGCCTTCTCCGTTCATGGCGTCGCTGGTATCTGGGGTACACTCGCAACTGGATTCTTCGCTTCACCACGACTCGTTGAAATCACAGGGATCGGACAAGCTGGTCTCTTCTATGGTGGCGGTTTTACGCAACTCGGTGTTCAAGCACTTGGTGTCGTCTTTGCCGTCGTCATCGTCAGTGTCTTGAGTTATGCATTCTTAAAAGTTCTCGACCTTACGATTGGTCTTCGGATCACACGCGAAGATGAACTCCGCGGACTGGACGTTGCGGAACATGGTCAATCTTCTTACGATCTCCCTGCTCCTGTCAGCAAAGAATTGCGTATGGTCGAAGAAGAAGATCTCTCAAACGAACGCGTCAATTAATAAAAAGAACAAGAGCCTACACGATGGATTCATCGCGTAGGCTCTTTCTTGTTTATTATTTTCGAGCGTAGTATTCACCAATCACAAGCGCCAAGGCTGCCCCACCAACGACATAGATGGATCCGCTTAAAAAGAATCCAAGTAGCGTCAAGACGATGCATTGACTGATTGCTGCGAAGCGGATGATTTTTCGTTTCGCCTGTACAGCATTTCCATACGGTAATAGACGAGTCAATAGATGTTGGTCCACTGCCTTCGTGAACGGTGCTAGTTGAAAGCTTGTCAATCCTGCAAACGCAGGGATTGCAAGCGCAACGAACAACTCGTTGCCACTCGCTAACCACATGAACACAGCCCCGATCAGCGTCAAACGAACAATCAATCCGATCCCGTCTCCACTCCGGATGAACTGTTTGACATACAAGTAATCGAATGTCGTTTGCGCTCGATATGGAATCCGCTCGACCATGTTACTCAAGAGACGACGGCGTTTATATGTTGCCGATAAATGCGGCACATCGACGAACCAGTTCGCTAATCGATAAAAACGATCACGCGATTCCTGTTCGAGCGCAATCCATTCGCGTAGAGGAAGATGGTCCTGACGCTTTAAATGGAGTACGACCATTAAGAGAAGTGCGACGACGATTGTCATCCACGCCATATCGATGATGACGAGTAGCGCCGCTCCGCACGCATACAGTAACACCGTCCGATGTGCGATGCCTTCAAGCTTTGATAAATTCGCAGCAGCTCCGAACAAAGCAAGCGCTACCCCAAGTAAAACAAGTTCAAGTGGTGTGGTCTGTTCCGTTCGAACATAGAGAACAACGACAGCTAAAAACGGAATCACAGCACGGATGATACCAAAGACCGCATTGTACGCTCGTACTTGTTGCATGAAACTTGATAACTTCGCTAACACCGGTAATAGAAACACTTGGTCCGCCTCAACGAGAAACGTCCGACTCGTCCGATAGAGCGGTAAAATCAGAAACAAGGCTGCCATGACAAATCGACCTGGAAACGATGGATCGAGTTGGTCGAGGAAACGTCCGTAGACGACTAAACCGTACAAAATAACGAAGTAAACGGTAAATAACAGTCCGCCATTCGCCATGTACCTTGTATATTTCACCGTTTCCGTCATCGCCGCCTGGTAGCGTTCCTTCCATAAGGACTGGCTGTTCATCGTTCCGCCTCCTCGATCGCGGCAACGTACAGATCATCCAGCGTTCCATCTTGCAGTCCATATCGTGCGCGTAAAGCAGCTGTCGTTCCCTCTGCTGCAATGTGCCCCTCATGTAAGAGCACGAATCGGTTACAGTGACGCTCGGCTGTCTCAAGAATATGCGTCGACATTAAGATCCCCTTACCGTCCTGCTTCAGTTCACTAAAAATCTGAAGTAACTCTCGGATTGCCAGTGGATCAAGTCCAACGAACGGTTCATCGACGATCAACAGTTCACTGCCTGTGACGAGTGCACATAAAATCATCGCTTTTTGCTTCATCCCTTTTGAGAAGACACTTGGAAACCATTCGAGTTGCTTCGTCATTCGAAGTCGTTCAGCATAATGTTGCGCGCGTTCTGTCGCGATTGCTTCTTCGACGTCATATCCTTGCGCCATCAGACGAAGGTGCTCCCGTAACGTCAGTTGTTCATATAACATCGGCTGCTCCGGAATATACGCCACTTGGCGACGATACTCGGTTTCGTTCGTCGTTAAATCCAATCCATTGATTCGAACCGATCCCGTCTTGACCGGTAAAAGACCAAGGATATGCTTGATCGTCGTTGATTTTCCGGCACCGTTCAACCCAATTAGACCGACGAGTTCACCTCGGTCGACTTCGATATTGATGTCATGCAGAACGGTTTTTGATCCGTATCCTCCTGACAAATCTTTAATGTCTAATAACATATCTGCCACTCCCTTTAGGCTCATCGTAAAGTAGACTCGCTTCGTTTTTCTAGCGTAACGCCTAGTTTTTTAAAATATAATGTTTTAATACTTGTTTTTTCGGCAATTACTCTAAGTGTAATCGTTACATCAATATATGAAAACGATTTACATGTAAATTGAAAGTGAAATCAATGAATCGTCTATTCATTCTCTATCAAGTGGTCTAATCGTCTAGTCATTTAAAGAATGAACTAAAGAATGAACGATTTCAGATTTTTTCATTTTCGCACGTGTTTATAACTGCCTGAAAACAGGTAAAACTAATATGTAGAGGAGATGTTTAGAAATGGGTTTCTTATGGGCACTCATCATTGGTGGTCTCATCGGTTGGATCGCAAGTTTAATTATCGGGAAAGACGTACCGGGTGGCATCATCGGTAACATTATCGCTGGTTTCATCGGTTCGATGATCGGTCAAGCCATCTTTGGTTCAATGGGACCAAAAATTGCTGGTTTCGCAGTCATTCCGGCTATTCTCGGAGCAGTCATCTTGATCTTCATCGTCTCACTTATTCTCCGGGCAGTACGTAAGTAATCATAGATCTTAAATTGAAAAGGAGTGTTTTAAATGGGATTCTTATGGGCGTTAATCGTCGGTGGTATTATTGGTTGGCTAGCAAGCTTGATTTTAGGTAAGGATGTTCCAGGCGGTATCATTGGTAACATCATCGCTGGTTTTGTTGGTGCATTGATCGGTCAAGCATTATTCGGAAACTGGGGTCCAATGGTTGCCGGATTCGCAATCGTTCCTGCTTTACTCGGAGCTATCATTCTTATCCTTATCGTATCGTTCATTCTCCGTGCGGTGAATAAACGATAACCAAAAATCCTCGGACGTTCTAGTCCGAGGATTTTTTTAGTCTTTTAATTGTAACCACATACCGTCCTCTCGCTCGACGACTCGTTTTTCTGCTCGTAAGTTCAACCATTCGAACACACCTTCGAGAAAACTAGACGGATATTCCCAAACGGTACCGACTTGCTCGCGCTTCTTTCGTTCTGGTTTTCCAGCGATGGCTTCCAATTCATCCGGAGTCTTATTTAATCGGATTAGCAATTCTTCCACCTGCCCCGATTGATAGGTCACTTCATATCCATCGTATCGTGCTCGATTGGCAACGGTCGAATCAGGCGTGCCGAACGTATTCTCGAACGAGTCACGCGAACGTCCGAGATAGCCAATCATCGTATCGATACTTTTTCCAGTCTGGGCTTTCACTTCCGTCTCAAGTAACGTTTTGATATCGACTGCATATTCGTTCGAAACGGTCGTATTGAATCGATCAGCCAATTTAAAGTCGACTGTCGCGTTCGGTTCATCTCCGAGTTGTACAGTCTTTGATTCCTGGACGGTCTGTCCGGATTGTTCCGCACTTGCTTGAACATCGTACTCTCCAGGAGATCGCTTGAGTTCAAGGGATTTCTGATCAATCGTCCCGACTTCTTCTCCATCTAATGAAATCTTCGTTCCCGGTAAATCACTTGAAACGGTTAACCGCTGAGGATTCACATCGAGAGAGTACCGGTCATACCAAAGCCATCCATCTTCTTCTTGAAGCGAAAACAGATGTGTCTTCACTTGCTTCCCTGCGCCTTGATCCTGTTTGACTTGTGCGATGACCCGGCCCGTCCGTTCTGAGTCAGCCGTCAACCAATTAACGAGTCGCGTCGCTTCACTCATCGGTAGTGACTTACCATTCATCGTGACGAGTTGTTGGAATCCACGCTGATCCTTTTCCTTTAACAAGGTAGCAAGACGCTCGTCTGTTTTCTCCATTCTCGCCGCTTCTTGCATGTTACGTCCAAACCAAAAGGCAACGAATAAGAAAAGACCGACGATGATGACGCTACCGACGAGCAGGCGCCGTTTTCGTTTTTTTTGTGCCGTCGAGGCTACTCGTGATGCCATGCAATTCGCTCCTTCCTTCAGTAGCTGTATGTTTCTAAGTGTATCGGGTTCAATTTGACTGTCAATCGTGCGGAAGTCGGAAACTTTCCGTATACTAATATTATCTTACCCAAGGGAGTGAACGTTCCATGCAAAAAGAGTCATGTATCTTCTGTAAAATTGCTCGCAAAGAAGTCCCTGGTCATATCGTATTCGAGAACGAACAAGTTCTCGCTTTCCTTGACCTGTCACAAGTGACGAAAGGACATACGCTCGTCATCCCAAAACAACATGCCGATAATTTGTATGATCTCTCTCCTGAACAAGCACAAGACGTATTTGCGACGATCCCGCAAATCAGTCGTGCGCTTCAACAAGAGACAGAGGCAGCTGGCATGAATCTCTTATCGAATACAGGAAAAGTAGCGGGTCAATCGGTCTCTCACTTCCACCTGCACCTCATTCCGCGTCACGATAAACAAGACGGTTTCGGTGCAAAATGGGAAGTTCATAATGACGATTACACGGCAGAGGAATTAGCTGAACTCGCAAATTCGATCGCTTCTCGCATCTAAGTCTGTTCTTTTTCTTCTATTCTTAGAAAAATATTGCCGAAATAGGTTTCTTTCATTCGATTTTCGGTAAAATAATATGAAACAAATATTTTAATATTAAAAAGGAGGTTCAATATGTCGAAGCGTCCCGCCCGTAACTGGGTCGCTTTTGGTGCTACGCTAACACTTGTGACTTTTTACGGTCTGAAGGCGCTTCGCCAAGGTACGAAAAGCGACTCTTCGAACGGTCATCAACGTCGAAATTCTTATTCTACAATCGTAACGAATGTGCAGGATTTGACCCAGGAGGGCAAGAACTTAGTAGAGACAGCAAAAGCGTCTGGTATGCACTTCAAAGAAGAAGTCATGCAGAGCGTCTCGGAATACCAAACGGAAGTCCAAGCATCGCTCACGAAGATCCAGTCTCTCGCTGATGAAGCGAAACAGGAAGCAGACCAGCTTTCTCCACAAAAGTAAGATCCGTTGCTTCGATTTGTTTTTGTATAGTTTGCATTTTGCGCGTTTGAGCCATTGTCACCTTTCGAAAGGATGAGTCAGATATGGAACACGAAAAGTTATATCCTGGACAAGAGGCTTTGTTGTATAGCCACAAGATTGTCCAGTTAAGCAAAGCACTATGGAAAACGGTAGAAAAAGATTGGCAAAATTGGATCAAGCCCTTTGATCTGAACATCAATGAACATCATATCTTGTGGATTTCGCACGCGCTAGGCGGTGCCTCGATTTCAGAGATCGCGAAGTATGGTGTCATGCACGTCTCGACGGCATTCAACTTCTCGAAGAAGTTAGAAGACCGCGGATTGTTGACGTTCTCGAAAAAGGAAACAGATAAACGAAATACCTACGTCCAGTTGACACCAGAGGGCGAATCACTCTTGCTTGAGACGATTCAAGCGTTCCGCCCTGAAGAAAACGGTGTCTTCCGTGCATCACTTCCTCTTCAGGAATTGTACGGGAAGTTCCCGGAATTAACGGACATTTCTGCGATCGTACGTCGCTTGTATGGCGACAGCTTCATGGACATATTCGCTGAGACATCAAAGATGATCACAGAAGAAGCAGATCGTCGCCCTCAAGATCCAGTCATGGACTCGATCAAAAAAGCATAACCTTACCAAAAGCGTTTTAGCCTCTAGCTAGAATGCTTTTTTTAGGTCTTTTTTCCTCATGACAAGGACATTACTACTATGTCTCAAGAGCGTTATTTCCCTCACAATTTCCCATAAAAATTATCCTCAACCGACTACTTGGATGTGATAGCATGGAAAAGAGCAAGTATCTCTTGGCATGACAAGATACAGCTGTCAACCAGACGAGAATATGATATGATAAAACGGTTGAAATAAATGGTAAATTAGGGGTGTATGTATGAAAAAGAAATTGTTAGGCGCAGCAGCAGTCGCAAGTGTATTTACGTTAGCAGCATGTGGATCAAATGACGAAGCCGTCATCAATTACAAAGGTGGCGAAGTCAACAAGGCTGACGTCCAAGAAGAAGCATACGAAAAAGCTGGTGCTCAAATCGCTTTCCAGCAAACAATGAACAAATTGCTTGAGAAGAAATACGGCAAAGAAGTCACGGATAAAGAAGTCGAAGCAGAAGTCAAGAAGACAAAAGACCAGTTCCCGGATAAAGAGCAGTTCAATACAACATTGAAATCTGCTGGAATCAAGAACGAAAAAGAATTCGAGACAGTTCTTCGCACACAAATGCTCTTAACGGAAGCAAAATCTGCGAAATCAAAAGTAACAGATAAAGAAATCCAAGAGCGTTTTGACCAAGAAAAAGTCGAAGTCAAAGCAAGCCATATCCTCGTTGCGAAAGAGTCAGAAGCAAAAGACATCAAAAAACAATTGGATGACGGCGCGGACTTCGCGAAACTGGCAAAAGAGAAATCAACAGATACAGGTAGCGGTGCAAAAGGTGGAGACCTTGGATACTTCACAAAAGGTAAAATGGTCAAGGAATTCGAAGATTATGCGTTCAAGGATGGCGTTGAAGGTAAAATCTCCGATCCAATTAAAACACAATTCGGTTACCACATCATCAAAGTAGTCGATCGTAAAGAAAAGAAAGACTTTACGCTTGATAAAGAAAAAGCACGCATCAAAAAAGCACTTGCTGAAGAAAAAGCAGCACAAGTCAACCCGAACGATATCTACCGTTCACTCATGAAAGAATACGATGTTAAAATCGAAAACAAAGACTTCAAGGATGCTTTTGATTTAGATAAACAAGAACAACAACAAATGCAACAACAAATGATGCAACAACAACAGCAGTAATCAAAAAAGGAAGCCGCGAAGGCTTCCTTTTTTCGTGTCGTTTTTCATTCATATGAGCGATAGTTAACGAACCGTTCGGATTGGTGCCCGTTCGTATTGTTTCGGCAAGGCGACCGTATCTCCTAGTTCGGCTGCCGCATGATAGACCCAATAAGGTTGGCGAAGTAGTTCACGTGCGAGCAGGACGATATCTGCTCGACCGTTACGGACGATTTCTTCTGCATGGGCAGCTGTCGTAATCAATCCAACCGCGCCTGTTGCAATACCCGTCTCTCGTTTCAACTCTTCTGCATAGCTCACTTGATAGCCTGGATACACTTCCGGTACGGCATTAGCGACGACAGCCCCTGAACTGCAATCGAGTAGATCGATGTGACGTGCAACTAGTTCTTTCGCGAGTGGAATATAATCCGTCGCCGTCATTCCCCCTGTTGCGTGATCGGCTGCTGAAATCCGGACCCAGATCGAGAGCTTGGAAACGGCTTGAATGCCATCAATGATCTCTAGCAACAAGCGCATCCGATTTTCAACCGATCCACCGTATTGGTCCTCACGAACGTTTGATAACGGAGAGAGGAACGTGTTCAGTAAGTAACCATGAGCCCCATGAATTTCAATGAAATCATACCCTGCTCGTTCCGCACGCAGTGCTGCATCGATGAACTGTTGTTTGATCGTCGCGATTTCCTCAAGCGTTAATGCTCGTGGATGTGTATACGTATCATCAAACGGTAAAGCACTCGGTGCAACGGGTGGTTCTGCCGTCGTACTTTTGCGCCCGGCATGGGCCAGTTGAATGCCTGCTTTTGCACCCGCTGCTTTGACTTGCTCTGCGATCCGTTGTAAGCCTTCGATATGAGCATCTGACCAAATTCCAAGATCACCGGCTGAAATGCGACCGTCTGGCGTAACAGCACTCGCTTCTAAGATGACGCCACCGACACCACCCATCGCACGGGTTGCATAGTGCGTGACATGCCAATCCGTAACGAGTCCATCTTCTTTTGCACTGTACATACACATCGGCGCCATGATGACCCGATTTCGGAATGTCAACGTTCCGAGTTGAACCGTATCAAACAACTTCGTCTTCATCTTTTCTCCCCCTTATAGCTTCGGACGGTAAAAAGCACGATTATCTAGTGCGAATGATCGTTCCGAGAACTGTCCTGGCTCGACATATTCAAGGAGACGATCCATCATCGTCATCCGTGCATCAAGGTTATCGATCAAGAACAAAACTTCTGCCTCGCGCATCTGTGGTGCGACAGCAGAACCCCATTCCGGTCGTCCGTGATGACTTAAGACGAGATGTTGCAAGACCGTCAGTACTTCTGCGTCAATTTGTAATTCTGCTCCGACTTTTTCAAGTTCCGCTACCATCATCGTAATATGACCGACGAGTTTACCAGGCAACGTATATTCCGGTGCAACCGGATCGGATAACTCCTTGATTTTCGCATAATCGTGCAGAATGATGCCACTGATTAGCACGTCACGGTTTAAGGTCGGATAGAGTTGAGCGATTTGATCCGCTAGACGCAACATCGAAAGGACGTGGTATGACAGCCCCGAGTAAAAAGCATGATGGTTCTTGACCGCTGCCGGATGCGTGAAGTAAGCGTCGAATCGCGAAGTAATCAAATGTTTAACGAGCTTTTTCATATCACTGTTCTGAATCGATTCTACGAACGCGAGGACTTCCGTCTCGATTTGCTCTCGCGGAATCGGTGCGGATTGGACATAGTCCTCGACATTCGTCTCCTCTAGAACCGTGATTTGTTTGAGCTTGAGTTGTGTCCGCCCTCGATAGTCCATGACTTCTCCAGCAGCATGGACGATTGATTTCGGCGCATATTTTTCAAGATCACTCGTATCCCACATCTTCGTCTCGATTTCGCCTGTCTTATCCGTCAAGATGAGCGTCAAGTATGGTTTCCCATTCGCTGCAATTCCTTTGACCGCTTGCTTGATCATCGCTCGTTGATCGAGCGTTTCTCCAACTGCTAATTTACCAATTCCTTTCATACTTGAAACACGTCCTTTATCTGTAAAATAGGTGTCTTTTTTATATTCCATTGACTACACTTAAGGCATATACTATTTCATTCTACTATATGGGAGTCATGAACATGGAACTGGAACCTCAATTTAATTGGTCTCGCTATCTCGATTTAGCTGACTATGAACAAACCTTTCCGACGGCTGCCGTCGATCAATCCGAAATGGACTGGGTGACGCAGCTGCGATCGAAAGACATGAACTTCACCCGCTCGGAAAAAGGGGTTCTCTATGGCGCTGTCGTCACCTGGCAAAATCCTGTCGACAAAAGTGACCGTCGCTCGATTTGCTTTTATGTAACGAAAGAAAAACTGATCACGATTGGATTGTCGGATTCAATCGTGTCCCTGGTCGCTCCCTATTCTCCCGCGCATCCATTCGCAGCCTTTTATACGATTCTTGCTTTACAGCTGAACACGTATTTTGCCGGTATCGATCAGTTTGAGACGGAACTATTCTCAAGACAAGATGAACTACGTGGCAGCATCAATGAAGATTCGCTCGATAGCATCTTCGCTTTACGCGACACGATCGAGAACTGGTCCGATTTAATCGTTCCGTTTCAAGAGCTCGTCATGGCTGGTGAAGAATCATTTCTCGACGAGGACGCGTATCTCGAGGATCTCTCGTTGAAACTAGCTACGAAACGTGTCCGCCGTCTGTTGATGCTCATTGAACATTATCAAAAAGACATTGAGGTCCTGCTCGACTTATCGACGACCGTCTCGAACTTCCGTGGAAACGAAATCATGAAGGCATTAACAATCTTTACTGCCGTCGCGACACCAACGATGGCTCTCGGTGCGATTTGGGGGATGAACTTTAAAATCATGCCGGAATTAGAATGGAAATACGGTTACGCCCTATCCCTTGGTCTAATTTTTCTCTCGACCGGTGGCATCTTCTACTGGATGCGCTGGCGTGGGTGGTTAGGCGCTCTTGTTAGGATGCCAAAGAACAGTCGACCAAAAAAATAGATATAAGAACATAAGTTCGTTATACTAATTGTATCATATCTACTGAAAGGAGACGCTTGTACGATGGAACGAAAAATCATTCATATTGATATGGACGCCTTTTACGCTTCCGTCGAGCAACGCGATCGTCCTCGATTAAAAGGTGTTCCCGTCGTCGTCGGTGGACCGCCTCATGCACGTGGTGTCGTAGCGACCTGTTCCTATGAAGCACGGAAATACGGTATCCATAGCGCGATGCCGTCAAGACGTGCCTTCCAGCTCTGCCCCCGTGCGGTCTTCATTCGTCCCCGCTTTGACGTCTACCGAGCTGTCAGTGCGCAAATCATGGCGCTTTTTCGAGAAGTGACACCGCTCGTCGAGCCTCTCTCGCTTGATGAAGCGTATCTTGACGTCACGGAAAATTATTTTGATCAAAAAAGTGCGACCTATATCGCGCAATATGTTCTTCAGCAAATTAAAGAACGGACAGGTCTGACGGCCTCTGCTGGTGTTTCGAACTCTAAGCTCGTCGCGAAGGTCGCATCCGGATACGAGAAACCGAACGGGATGACGGTAGTTCCTCCAGAGGACGTCCTCAGTTTCTTGTCTCCATTAAAAATTGGAGATTTACACGGCGTCGGAAAAGTCACGGAACAAGCGTTACGAAAACAAGGAATTGAAACCGTCGCAGATGTCCAAGCAATGCCGGTCGAACAATTACGAGCATTGCTCGGACACGATCGCGGAACGGAACTGCATGCGATGGCACACGGGATCGACGAGCGTCCGGTTCGTCCGGAACGCGAGCGAAAATCGATTGGTTCTGAGACGACCTTCGAAGAAGATACGGAGGATATCGATACGATATTCGAGACGTTGATTCGAGAATCAAAATCCGTCATTGCGAGTCTTCAAAAAAAAGAACTCGTTTGCCGGACGATCACGATCAAGTGGAAGACCGATACATTCCAGTCACGTTCGAAACGGCATACATTTTCAGAAGAAACGGCGGACGAAGAACGCTTACTTGAGGAAACAACGAAATTGTTCAATGGTATCACCTTCGACGGACCGATCCGCTTGATTGGTATGACGGTCAGTCACCTGACTACTCCTCCCGCTGCGCGACAGTTGACGTGGCAAGACTTAGACCTGCGCTTGTAAAATGAATAGCTATTCATTATACTAAGTACAAGACCGATCAGACAAGGGAGGAACAAGTATGCAGTATACGATTACAGTCTTTTCAGATCGTGGTGAAACGTTACTCGATGACGTTTTTGAAGCAGAAGCAGATGGACAGGCACGAGAAGAAGGGATTCGGCGTCTCAATGAGAGTGGGTACGCTCATCATGCAGCTCGTGTCACACGTTCAGGTCGTTTGATTCATTTCGAGCGCGCTTACTTGCCACGGATCGTCCCTACTTCATCTTGAGCTATACAAAAAAGGAAGACGGCCATAATGGCGCGTCTTCCTTTTTGATGACTTATTGAACGTCGTCTTGTTGCTCCATCATTGGCGCGTAGAGTTCTTCTAACGGCTTCATGATGATTTGTGTGACTTCCGTCAGCATCGTGTGCATCCGTTGCTCTTCTTGCATCAGCTGACTGATTAATGGGTTGTTTTGGACTTCAAGCATCTTTGTTTGGGCAGACGCCATATCGTCTGGTGTGATTTCTTCACCTTGCATCTGCTTTTGTTGTAATTCGAGTTGGATGTTACGGAACGATGCAAACAATTCGTTTGATTCCGGATCCGCGTTAACTTGCGTGTACAAATCTTTTAATGTCGTGTACTCTGAAGTCTCACGTAATGCACGCTCCAGTGTGTACGCGTGATCATATAAGTTTGTTTCTGCCATGAGTAAAACCTCCAATTTGTTTAGACGAGATAAAGCCCCGCCTGTATCAATCCAATTAAACCACCTAACAACCCTCCAAGCCAAGTGATAGCCCGGAATTCTCGCTTGGAAATCGATAAGACGATTTCCTCGAGATACGCAGTATCCAGCAAACCGACCTCTTCTCGAACAATCGTTTCGAGATCAAGCGTTTGTAGAATTTGCCCGATTTGATTCGTCGTCCGTTCGAATAGATGATCGATGACGACAGGGACATGTTGCTCGAGTAATTGTGACTCGAGGGGATTCAACCAGACGCGTAATGGTGTAGCAAGCATCGATTCAATCGGTAAACGCGCCAAGACTTGTTCTTTGACGGTCTGTCGAATCCGTGACTCCGTCTCTTCTGTCATATAAGACGACAGTGGACGATCTAGTCCCTTTTGCCATTCCTGACGTAATAAGGCAAGGATGAACTGAGACGTCGACTCTGATTGAAGTACCCGTTTCAGCTCCGGCTGAATCATATCAACGACGTTGACGTTCGCGAGCAACATCCCGAACATCCCACCTCCGAGACGCTGTTGGATGAAACGAGCAACAGTTTCCTCGAGTTGTAGACGTCCTTCTGGTCCATCAAAATATTCCTCTGCTTGGTGCAATACGGATGTGACGAGTCTTGGCATGACCTCTTCGATTTTTTGTTCTCCGGCTTCCCCGATCAACTCGCGCACGGACTGCTCACGCCATTTACCCATGAGGAGTGAAAACTCCTGTTCCAAGTGATAACTGATTTTCCCTTGAATCCGTTGTTTGGGTTCATCGATGAATCGACTAATCCACGCTTCCGTCGTCTCTTCTGAACGTGTCCATTTCATGACTTCATGTTCGACGAGCCGTGTGACAGCTCCACGAACAGCTGGTGATGCGAGACGTTTCCCGATCCCTTCTGGCGTCAAGAGATGCTTGACGACCGTCCGTCCGAGATTCGCTGCTAGTTCATCTCGCCGTTTAGGAATCAGACCCGGCGTAAACGGCACGCGAAATTTTCCGATGTATTTCGGTTCAAGTGGTCGAAATAACATCCGAATCGCTAGATGATTCGTGACTGCGCCAATCAGGGCCCCAATGACAATGATTCCGACAAGTTTCAATACGAGTAAAAACGTATCTGACATAAGTTATCATTCCTTCCGATTTTCGACTTATGGTAAAGTCGAGATAGTTATGTACGATTTAGGAGTGATGCCGTGTGTTACGACAACTGATGACTGTATTCAATGACCAGCTTACGACCGATCCGAATGTTTATTGCCAGGAACAGTATAGCGTATATCGCCTTGAAGATGGACTCTGTTTTGGAATCAAGGCGACTGCCATCTCTGACCGCGAACAACAACTGCTTGATGTATTCGCTGAACGCATCATCACGACGTCGCGGTCTGATATCGATCTATGGCGAGAGCGTATCCAATCTGCTCATGCCCTCGAAGATCAGTCGTTCCGACTTGTCCATTTTTTGTTCAATCCAACCGATGAACGGACAAGTGAAGAAATTCAACAATTGCTCTCCTCTTTCTTTTCGCAGACGAGCATCCTTATTCCTTTTAGCACACACCGCTTCACGGTCGTTGAACGCGAAGAGTTTGTCATCGAGTCCGAACTATCCGATTTATTTTTTGCATTACAATCTGATTTTGTACTCGACGGTAAGGTATTGCTTGGTCAACAACGTGCTGCAGGTGATATCGCCGTTCAGTTCCAACTCGAACAAGCAGCGCTTGCTTTCGTTCCTTCGATGCAAATCGAACGTTTCTTGCCTGCCATGATCCGTCTTGCAAGTCTAGATGACCGGCACCGCGCGACACTCGTCGATCAGTTCATCCGTTTACTCGAGCCAGAGTCTCGTGAGACGATCCTTGCTTTTTGTCGAGCTAATTTGAACGTCTCCCTGACAGCAAAACATCTATTCTTACATCGAAATAGCCTCCAGTATCGACTCGACCGGTTGACAGAGCAGACTGGAATCGATGTTCGCTCATTTGAAGGCGCTACTTTCCTCTATACCTTACTTCTTGTAGCATGATGCCTAATTGAAAACGTTTGCATTTAGTCAGGTTGTCCATAGGCAGACTCCCTGACTTCTTTTATACTAAATCTTGTAAGCGTTATTATTTCATCATTTACATTAGGGGGAACTACACATGGCTGAAATTCGTCTTGAACATATCGATAAAATCTACTCAGGTGATGCAAAAGCGGTTGATGACTTCAACCTTCACATTAAAGATAAAGAATTCATCGTCTTCGTCGGACCATCAGGTTGCGGTAAATCAACGACGCTCCGGATGATTGCTGGACTTGAAGAAATCTCAGGTGGGGATTTCATCATCGACGGCAAACGCATGAACGATGTAGCGCCAAAAGATCGCGATATCGCGATGGTCTTCCAAAACTACGCGCTGTATCCACACATGAACGTCTTCGATAACATGGCGTTCGGATTAAAGCTTCGGAAGTTCCCAAAAGATGAAATCAAGCAACGCGTCGATAACGCAGCTCGTATCCTCGGTCTTGAAGAATACCTCGAGCGGAAGCCAAAAGCACTCTCTGGTGGTCAGCGTCAACGGGTAGCGATTGGTCGCGCCATCGTTCGTGATGCTAAAGTCTTCTTGATGGATGAGCCGCTCTCGAACTTAGATGCTAAATTGCGTGTACAAATGCGTAAGGAAATCATTCAGCTACACAAACGTCTTGAGACGACGACGATTTACGTTACGCACGATCAGACGGAAGCGATGACGCTTGCGACACGAATCGTCATCATGAAAGCGGGTATCATTCAACAAGTCGGTACGCCGAAAGAAGTCTATGATCACCCAGATAACATGTTCGTTGCCGGATTCATCGGTTCACCATCGATGAACTTCTTGACAGGTAAATTAGCGGAAGACGGTCTCTTCCACGTTTCAGGAACAGAAGAGAAGTTCGAAGTACCAGAAGGAAAAATGAAAGTTCTCCGCGACCGTGGTTACACGAACAAGGATCTCGTCCTCGGAATTCGTCCAGAGGACATCCATGCGGAATTGATCTACCAAGACACGAAAACAGCACACCGCTTCCCAGCACATATCGAAGTATCCGAATTGATGGGTGCAGAGTCTTACCTCTACTCAAAAGTCGGACAACAAGCGTTCACGGCACGTGTTGATTCACGCTCACACGTCGAGATGGGATCGCAGCTTGATCTCTTCTTCGATATGACAAAAGCACACTTCTTCGACTCTGCGACGGAAGCAACGATCCGTTAATCGCATCATCGATCAGTTACGATGTTTCAGACTGTCCTTTTAAGGGCAGTCTTTTTTATTGACAGACGTTCCTGTAACTTTGTATGATACTGCTTGTAGCTTAAAATTAATCCTATTCGAAAACTAGGAATTGAAATCATTCATTTATAAAGGAGAGAGCGCTATGAAACACGGTTTGAAATTAGCTGTAGCAGCATTATCGACAGCGGGGGTGCTTGCAGCATGCGGCGCTTCGAACGACAACGCAGGTTCTGATAAAGAGTCAAAAGTCATTACAGTCGGTACAGAAGCAACGTACCCACCTTTCACGTATAAAGAAAAAGGAAAATTGACAGGTTATGACGTAGACGTCATGAACGAAGTCGCAAAACGTGCCGGCTATAAAGTCGATTACAAAGCGATGGACTTCAAAGGACTCATCCCAGCACTCGATTCAAAACGAATCGATGTCATCGCGAACCAAATGGGAATCACGCCTGAGCGCCAAGAAAAATACGCTTTCTCTGATGCGTATACGGTCTCTGGTTCAACGATCATCGTCAACAATAAAACGAACGACATCAAAACACTCGACGACTTAAAAGGAAAGACAGTCGGTTCGACACAAGGTTCACTTTACGCGAAGACGGCTGAAGAAGCTGGCGCGAAAGTGAAATACTACAAAGGTGCGAACCAAGTCTTAAAAGATCTTGAAGCAGGTCGTGTTGATGCTGCTATGAACGATCGTCTCTTCGTTTTGACGGAGCTGAAGAAAGCAGGCTATAAAGTCAAAGCGGTCGGTGAGACGTTCGACAAGAACGAATCAGGCTTCATGATGGCAAAAAACAGCAAGTATACAGAAGACTTCAATAAAGCACTCTCTGAGATGCAAGAAGACGGCACTCTTGCAAAAATCGGTGAGAAGTATTTCAACGAGGATATCAGTAAGTGAGTGAATTACTAACGATCGTCCGGGATAACTCGGACGTCTACGCAAAGGCGATTGGTACGACCCTTCTAGCAAGTGGTCTCGCCATCGTCTTTGCGCTTATTCTCGGGTTGATTCTTGCCGTCATGCGTGATAGCCGTCTTGCCGTCTTTAGCGGTTTTGCACGTTTATACGTCTCCTTCTTCCGAGGAACACCATTGCTGTTACAAATCCTGATTTTATACAATGGTCTCGTTGTCCTTCAATTGACTGGATTCCAAGCTCTCGCTTTCGGCTTATCGCTTCACTTTTCTGCGTATATCTCTGAATCGTTCCGGGCTGCCATCTCCTCTGTCGATCGTGGACAATGGGAAGCCGCTGACTCGCTCGGTATTCCGCGCCGTAAGACATTCAAGGACGTCATCTTGCCGCAAGCACTATCTCGGGCGATTCCACCACTTTCGAACTCTGTCATCGATATCATCAAATCAACATCACTCGGTACGATTGTTGCTGTTGAAGAATTGACGTATGTCTCTGACCAGATTTCAGCAACGACGTATCTCGTCATGCCGTTGTTGCTATTCTCAGCTGCAATTTACTGGATCATGTCGACACTCATTCAAAGTGTTCAACATCGCTTAGAGGCACGATTCAGCATTCCAGAATGAATTTTCCACACTTGGAACCGTCAGGATTTCAAGTGTGTTTTTTTAGATTTTTTTAGGTTTAGCACTAGGCAATCCGGGAATAATCAAGTATACTAATAAAAATCAGAATTATCTGACAACTTATAAAGGAGCGTGGCCTAGATGAAACAAGTAATTGAAGCTTTCCGTAGACAAGATGCAGAGCAGCGAATTCCAGTGCTACGTCTCGAAATCGATTATGAGCTCAGTACGCTCTTCGATGCGATTCAAGCCAATGACCAAGCTGCCATGTCAGCAAGTAAAGATCGTTTAGATAAATATCGTCAGGAGATGCTTCGCTTAGAAGCTTAACCTCATAGATCCCCCATCTCTCCTCCCCCTTGAGATGGGGCTTTTTTTATTTACTTTTAAATGAGAGGAACACTCTATTCGTAAACGAAAGAGAGGATCGCCTCCAGATGATATATCGGAAACGATCCTCTCACTTTATTTCGCTAACGGACAACGTGCGCATTGATCCGCTTCTATCTTAAAACCAATTAATCGACGTCACGACCACGTGATGCCTTTAAAATCTCAAACCATTGCTCGCGTGTCAAAGACAATTTCGTCGAACGAACAGCAGATTCGATACGTTCAATCTTACCAGAACCAACGATTGGCATGATACGTGCTGGATGTTTGAGCAACCATGCATATGCGACTTCATCGATTTCTTCTGCCCCGATCGTCTCTGCGATCTCAGCTAATTTTTCGCGTAACGGTGCATATTGCTCTTCCTTGAAGAGACGACCGCCTGCAAGCGGACTCCATGCCATCAACGGCATCTCATTTTCATGACAGAGATCAACGGATCCATCCTCGAAATGTTTCAGTTCCGAAACCGACAACTCGAGTTGGTTCGTCACGAGCATGAATGGTAAGCGCGACTGAATGAGACTTTGTTGCGCAGGTGTATGGTTCGAGAGACCGAATGTCCGTACCTTTCCTGCGTCCTTCAACTCTACGAACGCTTCAGCAATCTCGTTCGGGTCCATCAACGGATCTGGACGGTGAATCAACAACGTATCCACGTACTCGACACCGAGTTCTTGAAGAGAACGATTCACCTGTTTGATGATATGCTCTTTCGTCGTATCGTAGAATGATAACGACTGATCCGAGAAATGGTTCCCTTTCATCTTGATGCCCGTCTTCGTAACGATCTCCATTCGGTCACGTAACTCCGGTTTTAAAGCAAGCGCTTCTCCGAATAAGCGTTCATTCGTGTAGTCACCATAGATATCCGCGTGATCAAATGTCGTAATTCCTAAAGCAAGGCATGCTTCAATCAATTCAAGCCGCTCTTCTTTCGTCATCTCCCATTCATTCAATCGCCATAAACCATGAATAATGCGTGAGAATGATAAATCTTCTGTTAGTTGAATCCGTTCCATCTGTCTTCCAACTCCTCTATCGTATAAACTCTATCTCGTTTACTGTACCTCAAAATGGTACCGGTTGCACGGATTTCACTTTTTGATGCTCTCAGACAAAAAACAGGATCCCGTCGATGACGTGATCCTGCATAGGACTTATTGAATTTGTTCGACTTCTTGCATGACTTCATCTTCGATCTGCTGACGTTTCCGTGTCGTCTCAGCAGCATCGGGTGACGTGACGCTGAAGTAGAATTTGATTTTTGGTTCCGTACCCGATGGACGAAGGCAGAACCATGATCCATCGCTAAGCGTAAACTTCAGTACGTTGGATTTTGGCAGGTTGATCGGTGAAGGTTGATGTGTCTTCAAATCGTGGGCGATGCTCGCATCATAGTCCTCGAATAAGACGACCTGTTCTCCAGCCACTTGTTTTGGCGGATTCTCACGGAACGTATCCATGATACGCCCGATCTGTGCCACGCCATCCTTCCCTTTGAGTGTAAGAGAGCGGAGTGACTCTTCAAAGTACCCGAACTGCTCGTAAATCGCCTGTAATGCCTCATAGAGCGTCCGTCCTTCTTTCTTATGGTACGCAGCCATCTCAGCAGCTAACAAGCACGCTTGGACGGCATCCTTGTCTCGGCAGAAGTCACCGATAAGGTAACCATAGCTCTCCTCGTATCCGAAGAGATACTCATATTGACCCGATGCGTTGTATTGTTTGATTTTTTCCCCGATGAACTTAAAGCCTGTCAACGTGTTCTCGACATGAAGATCATAGTGACGCGCAATCAATGCACCCAGTTCTGAAGTAACGATCGTCTTCGCGACGAATCCGTTCGCTGGAAGTGTTCCCTGTGCCGCTTTTTGTGAAAGGATGTAGTCGAGCAATAACGCTCCCGTCTGATTCCCTGTCAGGACTGTCCATTCTCCGGCTGCATCACGTGTTGCGACTCCAACACGGTCAGCATCGGGATCCGTCGCAATCAAAATGTCTGCATCTGTCCGGTCACCATATTCGATCGCCAGTTTAAAGGCAGCATGTTCTTCCGGGTTCGGTGACGTCACGGTCGGGAACGCGCCGTCTGGTTCTGCTTGCTCCTTAACAACTATCACGTGTTCGAATCCATACCGTTTCAAGCCTTCTGTTACCGGCACAAGACCTGTTCCGTGAAGTGGTGTGAAGACGATTTTAAGTGGATTCGCTAATTCCGATTGAATCGAAGGTAAGACACGAATCGTTTGTAATTTTTCTTGATACGCCTCGTCGAGCTCTTCTCCGACACGGACGATCAAACCGTTCGCGCGAAGGACTTCTTCTTGCTCCAGTTCAATCGATAGCTCATCTTCGATTTGGCTGACGTACGAAACGAGTTCATCCGCTTCTTTTGGTGGAAGTTGTCCACCGTCATCCCCGTATACTTTATAGCCATTGTACTCTGGTGGGTTGTGACTCGCCGTGATGACGATCCCGCCCGCCGCTTGTAAAGACCGAACCGCAAACGAAAGTTCCGGTGTCGGACGTAGACCGTCGAACAGATACGCTTTGATGCCGTTACTTGCGAGCGTCCGTGCCGCCTCTAACGCAAATTCTGGTGAGAAATGGCGTGAATCGTGTGCGATGACGATTCCTTTTGCTGCCGCTTCTTCCCCCGACGCCTTAATGAATGCTGCGAACCCTTGTGATGCTTTTCGAACCGTATATACGTTCATCCGGTTCGTTCCGACACCGATTTCCCCACGCATACCACCTGTTCCAAATTCGAGTTCTTTATAAAATGCTTCTTCGGCTGCTTTTTCATCCGTTGCTAACGTGACTAACTCTTCTTTTAATGCGCTATCTAAATCAGCGAACTGATCCCATTTTTGATAGGTTTCTTTCCATGACATGGTAAATCGACTCCTTTTTGAATGAGGGTAAGACTTGCGATGAAGCGATACCTTTCATATGATTAACACTAGAAAGGGTAAGGTGATGAGGCATGTTTCCTACGATTCAAATGGCAGATCTTCAACAGCTCGTCCGAACGGATCAGATTCGCTGGTTTGACTGCCGATATGACTTGCAACAACCTGAATATGGACGGAATGCTTTCTTGGAACAACACGTCGAAGGTGCACAGCACCTGGATTTAACGACTGACCTTTCCGGTCCCATCGATGAGGTCGGTGGTCGGCATCCGCTTCCTTCAAAAGAAGCGTGGCAACACACACTGGAACAGCATGGTGTAACACCAGAAGACTTCGTCGTCTTGTACGACGATGGTTTTCCGTATGCCGCTCGTGCCTGGTGGTTATTTAAATGGATCGGACATGAGCGTGTCGTCGTCCTTGAGGGCGGATTCTCCTCTTACCTAGCGTTCGATCTTCCGGTCACGGACGACGTTCCTACTTATGAACCGTCTCAGTACACGCCTCGTTTTCAAGATGAGATGCTTGTCTCGTTCGAAGAGTTGAAAGATCAGCTGACAGAAACGATGGTCATCGATTCCCGTGCACCCGATCGATACCGTGGAGAAATCGAACCACTCGATCACGTCGCCGGCCACATTCCAGGTGCCGTGAATTGTTTCTTCGAACAAGCACTCTCACCAGATGGTCGCTTACGGGACGCGGAAGATTTGAAAGAACTGTACGCCGACATCCTACCGGTCAAAGCCCCTATCCTCTATTGTGGAAGTGGTGTGACAGCGTGTGTCAATGTCATCGCTCTCCATTCACTCGGGAAAACCGATGTCCGGCTTTACGCCGGCTCTTATAGTGATTGGGTCAGCCGTGGTGAAGATGTCTCCCGTTCGTAAGCATCATACACTGACAGAAACATCTGTCAGTGTCTTTTTGTTCAGAGTTGAATCGGTTTGATGTTCCAGATCGCATTCGCATACTCTTTAATCGTTCGGTCACTTGAGAACACACCTGACCGTGCAATATTAAGAATGACGCGTTTATACCATTCTTCTGGTTGCTGATACATCCGATCGATTCGTTCCTGCGCTTGTTGGTAGGATAAGAAATCTTTTAAAATTAAATATTCATCATTATACGTCAATAATGAATCATAAATCGCTTGGAATTCACCTGGAGCAAATAATGTTCCATCAACGAGACTATCGATGATTCGTCGTAGCTCGGGTTGGGCACTGTATTGATCGTATGCACTGTAACCACCGTACTGCTTATAATTCATGACTTCCTGCGGTGTTAAGCCGAAGATGAAGATGTTCGCATCCCCGACCTCGTCTCGAATTTCGATGTTCGCTCCGTCGAGCGTTCCGATTGTCAGTGCACCATTCATCATGAACTTCATGTTGCCGGTTCCAGAGGCTTCATAACTTGCAGTCGAAATCTGTTCACTGACGTCACTTGCCGGGAAGATTTTCTCAGCAAGCGATACACGATAGTTTTCTAGGAAAACGACTTTCAAGTACGGACTGACGTCTGGATCATCGTTAATCAAGCGTGCCAATGCATTAATGTAACGAATGACTTCTTTTGCATAATGATAGCCTGGCGCCGCCTTTGCACCAAAGATGAATGTCCGCGGTGTCATCGTGAAGGAACGGTCTTCCTTCAGACGATAGTAAAGTGAATGAATGTGTAACGCATTCAAGAGTTGACGTTTGTACGCATGCAATCGCTTGACTTGAACATCAAAAATCGAGGTCGGGTCCACGACGATCCCGGTTTCTTTTTCAATGAGCAACGCTAATTCTTCTTTACGCTGAAGTTTGATCTCGGCGATGTCCTTCTGTAATGCTGAATCTTCTGCCCATTTCGTCAACTTTTGCAAATCGGACGGATGCTGAATCCAACTATCCCCGATTGCTTCTGTCACACGATTTGCCAGTGCTGGATTCGATGAGAGGAACCAGCGACGATGTGTAATTCCGTTCGTCTTATTATTAAAGCGAAGCGGAAACATCTCATAAAATAGTCGCATCTCGCGCTGCTTCAGAATCTCAGTATGAATCTGAGCGACACCATTCGTCGAATGCGTGCCGACGACAGCCAGATTAGCCATGTTGATCCGGTCATCCGCGATGATGGCGATATCTCGCATATGCGCTTCCATGTGTGGATAGTTTGCAAGCACATCCTTACAGAAGCGTCGGTTGATTTCCTCGATGATGAGGTAGATGCGCGGTAACAAGCGACGGAACAAATCGATCGGCCAGCGCTCGAGTGCTTCTGACAGTAACGTGTGGTTCGTAAACGACATGACACTCTTCGTGATCCGCCATGCTTCTTCCCATCCAAATCCTTCTTCATCGACAAGAATCCGCATCAACTCCGGAATCGCGACGACCGGATGTGTATCGTTGATATGGATAGCGATATGGTTGCCGAGTTGCTTCAATGAATGATTTCGCTTTTTAAAGGACGTCAAGATACTCCGTAATCCGGCAGAGACAAAGAAGTATTGTTGCTTCAAACGCAACTCTTTTCCTTCATACGTCGTATCATCCGGATACAGAAACTCTGAAATCGTCTGAATCGATTGTTTATGTGCCAGTAAATCTTTATAGTTCCCACGGTATTGGCTAAGTAATTCATCATCATCAAGTGGAGACTCAGCACTCCAGAGTCGCAGGTTATTGACGACCTTGTTTTGATAGCCGACGATCGGCATATCGTACGGAACAGCACGGACGATTTCAGCCGGCTCATGATGGACACGATATCCATCACCGACTTCTTCGAGCCAGACATGTCCACCGAATGGAACATCGACCGCTTTATCAGAACGTCTGATTTCCCACATGTTCCCGTTCTTCAGCCAGTTATCCGGTAACTCGACTTGATAACCATCAATGATTTTTTGCTTAAACAGACCGTACTGATACCGGATCCCGTTCCCGTGTCCAGGCAGACCCAGCGCAGCCAGGGAATCGAGGAAACACGCCGCGAGACGACCGAGCCCTCCGTTCCCAAGTCCAGGTTCCGGCTCTTCTTCTGTCAAATCACTGAGCTGATATCCGAGTTCGTCAAGTCCCCGTTCCACATCCTTTAAGACATCAAGACTCAATAGGTTGTTATGCAGGAAACGTCCGAGTAAAAACTCGAGTGAAAAGTAATAGACTTGCTTACTTTTTTTATGGATATATGTTTCTTTCGTTCGTAACCAATCAGTCGTGACTGTCTCACGTACCAGATAGGCAAGTGTCTGATAGATATCGTTTTCTGTTGCTTCCGTTATGGCTTTACCATGCATCGAAACGAATCGTTCCGTAAACCTCTCCTTGAACTTCTCTTTATCTTTGAACATGACGTAACCCCTTTTCCCAGTGATACGATCAAGTGGCGGACGGTGCAATCAAACGATATAAAGCCAAGTATTCGTCGGCTGAACGCAACCAACTGAAGTCCTCATTCATCGCTGTCTCAATCAAATGCTCAAAGACTGGTCGATCATGATAAACCTCAATCGTACGTCTAATCGCTTCTAAAAACTCATGTGCATTATAATTCGCGAACGAGAATCCATTTCCTTCTAACGTGAACTGATTGAACGGTTTAACCGTATCACGGAGCCCACCTGTTTCCCGAACGACCGGTAAACAGCCATACTTCATCGAAATCAACTGACTGAGACCACACGGTTCAAAACGCGAAGGCATCAAGAAAGCATCACTTCCTGCATAAATCCGTTGTGCGAGACCAACGTCAAATCCGATATAAGAAGCGATTTTGTCTGGACGAATCGATGTCGCATGATGGAACAACCCTTCATATTCCGCTTCACCCGATCCGAGAATGATGAACTGCGCATCGAGTTCGAACAAGTCTGGTAAGATATGCGCGAGTAAATCGATTCCCTTTTGGTCGACAAGACGAGAAACGAAACCGAACAGTGGTACGTCCGGATTGATCGGGAGACCTAGTTCCTCTTGTAAGGCAGCCTTGTTTTTTGCTTTTCCTTCCGTGACGGTATCAACGGAATACGTCTCAACGAGATGCGTATCATGAGCAGGATCAAATTGACGATAGTCGATTCCGTTCAAGATTCCACGCACGTCGACAGCGCGATGTTGCAAGACCGGCTCAAGTGTCTCACCGTAATACGGATCCATGATTTCATCACGGTACGATGGACTGACTGTCGTGATTTGATTGGAGTGGACAAGTCCTGCCTTCATGTAATTGACGAGACCGTTATGAGCGATCCCATCCGCTGTGAAATGTTCATGACTCAAACCAAGTAAGTCACCGAGCACTTCTTCCGGGAAGACACCCTGGTATTGTAAGTTGTGGATCGTAAAGACCGTTTTAATGTCTTGATAGCGCTCAAGATGTTGATAATGGATGCGTAAGAACGCTGGAATCACACCTGTTTGCCAATCGTGACAATGGATAACATCCGGTACTTCCTTTCGATCTAGATGTTGAATCATCTCAAGGACAGCACGTGAGAAATACGCAAACCGTTCCGCATCATCGTAATGTCCATAAATGACGCCATCCCGTTTGAAGTAGTACTCATTATCGATGAAATAGAACGTCACACCATCTTGTTTCAATCGGAGGACAGCACCAAATTGCTGACGCCAGCCGACCGGTACGATGAAGTCGAATAAAAACTCCATCTCTGATTTGTATTGCTCCTTGATTTGACCGTAATTGGGTAAGACGACCGAAACGTCCGCCCCTTCCTCAGCAAGCGCTAAAGGGAGCGAACCGACGACGTCAGCTAGCCCCCCTGTCTTGATGAAGGGTGTCGCTTCCGTGGCAGCAAACCATACCTTCATGAATGACATCTCCTTTAAACGATTGTTTGTTTTTTGATGACGATTGGTTCTTCTGCCGTTCCGCGGATGACTTGACCGCGTTTGACGGTGACTTCTTTATCGAGAATCGCGTACTCAACGACTGCGCCCTCTTCAATGACTGATTTTTGCATGATGATCGAATTCTTGACACGAGCGTGTTTACCGACTTTGACACCACGGAACAAGATGCTGTCCGTCGTCGTTCCTTCTAATTTACAGCCGTTCGCGACAAGTGAGTTCTTGATGTCAGAACCCGGTAGATAACGTGTCGGTGGCTCATGCTTGATTTTCGTATAGACGTGCTGGAAGTCATTGATTGCTCCCCATTGTTCAAGCAACAGCATGCTCTCACGATAGTATGAACGAAGCGAGTGAATGACTTGTGATGTACCACTGTACTCATAACCGTGCACGTGTAGACGGTTCAGTTGCGAACGAATGATACTCTGAAGTAAATCGTACTCACCACGAGCAATCGCTTCATCAATTAAACGAACAAAGAGATTTTTCGATAGAACGACCGTCTCCATGTAGAACGTCTCATCCGTCGGCTGGAATCCGCGTGATCCAATCGCTGTCACGCGATTCTGTTCACCAAAACGGATCGGGCGGCAGTATTTACAAGGTAGTTCACGCTTCGTATAGACGACTGTAATATCCGCATTCGATTCTTTATGTTCACGTAATACATCGCGATAATCCACCGCGGATAAGATGTTTGAACCAGAGACGACGACATAGTTTTCCTTACTGCGAAGGAAAAAATCACGGTGAAGGTGGAAGTTCGATAGATCCCCACGGAACTCGTTCGCATCTTGTGACAATGCAGGTGGGAAGATATAGAGTCCACCGTTTGAACGGTCAAGATCCCACTCTTTACCAGATCCAAGATGGTCCATCATGCCACGATATTTCTCGAGCGTAAAAATCCCGATGTTCGCGATATCGTTTTGTACCATGTTCGTTAATGTAAAATCGATTAACCGATAACGCCCTGCAAATGGAACTGCCGCTAAGTTACGATGCTCCGTCAATTCCTTGAAAAAGCCTTCTTCCCCACTCAGATTGATGACACCTAATAAATCGACCTTCATTCGAATATCCCCCTTATTGAATCGCTTCTTTGATGACTTCGTTCTTCTTGACGATACTGTCTGCTTCGATGACGAAAACTTCTCCGTCTGGAGAACCAATCGTTGCACCATCTTCTACGATCACGCCATCTGCTAAGATCGCCCGGTGAATCGTGACGTCTCGTCCGATTTTGACGTTCGGGAAGATGACCGAGTCTTTGACGAGTGATCCTTCTGCTACATCGACACCATAGAAGAGAACCGAATGATTGATTTCTCCTTCGATGTGGCATCCTTCGTTGATGATCGATGTCTCGACTGTCGCAGCGTTTCCAATGTATTGTGGTTGCTGATTCGGGTTGACCGAATGTACTTTCCATGACGGTTCGTACAAATCGAATTCAGGCTCTGCCGTCAATAGATCCATGTTCGCTTCCCAAAGGGATTGAATCGTCCCGACGTCTTTCCAGTATCCTTTGAATTTATACGCACGGATATTGAGATTTTCAAAAAGCATGTTCGGGATGATATTTTTACCGAAGTCAAAGCTTGATTCCGCATCGCCGGCATCTTGAATCAAGTGGCGTTTTAAGATATCCCAGTTAAAGACATAAATCCCCATCGATGCAAGATTTGATTTCGGATTTTTTGGTTTTTCTTCGAATTCATTGATTCGTAAGTCATCGTCCGTATTGAGGATACCAAATCGCGGTGCCTCGTCCCATGGTACTTCACGTACGGAAATCGTGACATCAGAACCTGTCACACGGTGCTCCTCAATCATCTTTTCGTAGTCCATTTTATAAATATGGTCGCCTGATAGAACAAGAACATATTCAGGGTCAAATTGATTGATATAACTCATGTTTCGATAAATAGCATTTGCTGTGCCCTCATACCAGTTTTTGCCGTTCTGTGCTTGGTATGGTGGAAGAATCGTTAATCCGCCATTACGACGATCCAAATCCCATGGACTTCCGATGCCAAGGTATCGATTCAACTCTAATGGTTCGTATTGCGTCAACACGCCAACTGTATCGATTCCTGAGTTCGTACAGTTCGAAAGTGGGAAATCAATGATCCGGTATTTTCCTCCAAATGCAACAGCTGGTTTCGCAGTGTGTTTCGTCAAAGCTCCCAGACGTTTCCCTTCTCCGCCTGCAAGTAACATCGCAACGACATTCTTTTTAGCCATTTCGTCCCCTCCATTTATGCTCTTTTTTTACAGATGACTCGCGTTCTAAAATCCACAGATACTTCTATATACCCAATCTTTTCTCTTTTTAATATAACATTCCTGCAAAATAGGTTTATTAAAATACAAAAATCGAAAAAAAATCTATTGATTTCTCCATAAAAGACCGATAATAGGAATGAAATGGCTTTTTGAAAGGAGTTCTCATGCGAATTACGACAGGATATCTCGTCTTACTTGGTCTTACAATGATGCTTCTGTTTTCCTTATTTTCAATTAAAGATGAGTTAAAAACAGCACGCACACTTTTTTTCTGGGCCGATGAACAGACGACACGACATCCACTGACCTCCTACCAACCAATCACCGTAACCTATGAAAACAAACGGGTCGAGCTCTATGACGGATTGCGACGGGATGACTTAACACCTCGAACATTGCCGAAAAAAGTCGAGCAAGCGTTTGTGGCAATCGAAGATCAGCGTTTCTATCAACATGACGGATATGACATCACAGGAATCTTACGCGCGTTTACGAAAAACCAGTCTGATTCTAAATCTCAAGGTGGCAGTACGATCACACAACAACTAGCAAGAATGACATATCTAACAAACGAAAAAACATATACTAGAAAAATAAAAGAGTTGTTAATTGCTGTGTCTTTGGAGCAAAAATATTCGAAAAAAGAACTGATGACAGCGTATGTCAATCAAGCCTATTTCGCGAATAATATTTATGGCATCGAACTTGCCGCAAAATCGTATTTCAATAAGCCGGCACGCGAGTTAAATTGGTCAGAAGTCAGCTTTTTGACAGCAATTCCGAATAATCCTTCTCTTTATGACCCGCTGCGCTTTCCTGAAAACACAAAAAAACGTCAGCAACGAATCGTTCAAGCGTTAATACGCGATCGTGTACTGACGAAAGATTTTGCTATTTCTCGTGTGTCGCCTCGATCCTATAAACCGCGTATTCCTTATCCAGATTATATCGATGCCACCGTTCAAGCTGCCGTTCGGATGACCGCTCAAAAAAAGGGTTGGAGTGAGCAGCATGCTGCAGAATATCTGCATCAACAAGGGGCGGTCATCTCGACATATCTCGACTCAGCAGAACAACGACGGGCTAAAGAAGCTCTTCGCAATCTACCCAACCCGATTGAGGGTGCTTATGTTGGCATCGACGGACAAACACACGGAGTCACCGCTCTTGTCGGCTATAAATCCGAATTGACCGGTCAATTCAACCGGGCTGTACAATCCTACCGACAGCCTGGTTCAGCAATCAAACCGTTACTTGTCTACGGTCCTTATCTCGAGAAGACGAAAGCCCGCTTGTCCAGTACGCTAGACGGTAGTCCCGTCTGTATCGATGGCTACTGCCCTTCAAATAGCGGAAATCGAATACTTGGACGAGTGACGATTGCCGACGCAATTGCCTATTCCTACAACACACCAGCGATTCGCGCGTTCGCGGTCTCCTTCCGGGAAGGATTGAAGTCCATCCGTCCGTTTCAGTTCAGTCAATGGACACGGGAAGATGATGCGTTTACGAGTGCTCTAGGCGGTTTACAGTACGGGATCAGTCCATATGAACTGACAAATGCCTATACCGTATTCGTCAATGACGGGATCTATCGACCGGCGTCGATGATTAAAAGTATTACGCTTAAGAATGGAACGGTCGAACGACCACAAGAAAAGGAACAACGGATTTGGTCCAGTCAGACGAACCGGGAATTACGGGCTGGTTTGAAAAATGTCATGACGTATGGAACGGGACGCAAAGGATTTGACTCCTCTGCTCGTTATATTGGAGGAAAAACAGGAACAACGAACGACAATAAGGATATGTGGTTCGTTGGCATCAAAAATCAACATATCGGAGGGATTTGGCTAGGGGCAGATCGCCCGCGTCCTTTCCCTGTCGAAGCGAATGCAACGCTACAGGTTAAGACGTGGGCAACGATTTTACGCCCTTGAGTCAACTCGAAAATAAAATTGCTTCCCCGAAGGAATTAAATAAAGTCAAACCGACCCATGATAGACCAGCAAGTAGAACGCCCCAGGCCAAGAAGGAGAAGATGATCAATCCGACGGCTCCTGCTGCACTCGTCATCTTACTGATTTGTACTGTATAAAAGATAAAATAGATGAGGAAGGACGCAAGCAACACGATTCCGACATGTAAGAAGGACGTCATGAAGGCAAAGCTGACACAACCTCCGATAAGTAACAGAATACTACCCGGACGTAACATGCCGAGTGTCGTCCCCTCTTGTTCCTTGATGAAAAAGGCGAAACCGAGTTGATTGATCGTATCCGATAATAACTTCAATGAACTGAAGATCATGAAGTAGACGATCAAAAAGCCGAGCCAAACGACGAGCTTCGTATCGCGCGCCGTCAAGAGTTGCAGTAGTTCATCGTACACACCAACTTGATCGAGCCAATGTAATGCGAGTTCTGTCGTTGCAATTGCAAGGGATGTACTAAATAACAAGATGCTGATCAGCGGGGCATAACTTAACAGGTAAACATTCGTACGCATGTGGAGTCTCCATTCATAGAAAATTCATATGTAGCACACAATTTCACTTACAGGTATACTATAATAGATTATATCGGTTCAAGAGACTGAAGGGGGAAACAAAAATGGCATTTATCTTAATGGTCGGCGTAAGTCTTGCGTTTTTGACAGCAATCTTCACTGCAGGCTACAACAAAAAACCTGAAGGTAACGAATAATTCATAAAAGCTCCATCCTGAATCAGGATGGAGCTTTTGCTTTATAGAAGACCTGCATATCCTTGCTGACGCAATGCTTCATAGACGATGATCGCTGCCGTGTTCGAGACGTTCAGTGAACGAACGAGGTTCGATTGAGGGAGACGGATACAACGCTCCGCGTTCGCATCGATGACTTCAAGCGGCAATCCTTTTGTTTCCCGACCAAAGACAAAGAAATAATCCTGTTCGACGTCCGATAAGTCGATCTGGCTCGGGTACTGTTCTCCATATTTCGTAATATAGTAGAAAATCCCCTCCGGATGCTTCTCCCACAGTTCTTCTAACGAATCATGATAACGGACATCGACGAATTCCCAGTAATCGAGACCCGCACGTTTAAGCTGCTTATCGTCCGTCGAGAAGCCGAGCGGTCGGATCAAGTGAAGGACGGAATGCGTCGCTGCACATGTTCGTGAAATATTTCCTGTGTTTTGAGGAATCTCCGGTTGATACATAACGACATGAATAGCCATGGTTTAATTCTCTCCTATCTCATGCGCTAAAAGCGCTTCTTTATGGGCAATCCCACTTGCAAAACCCGTCAGTTTACCAGTCGCCCCGATGACACGGTGACACGGATAAATTAGCGCGATCGGATTCCGGTTCAAGGCACCGCCAACGGCTCGTGCTGCCTTTGGTTTCCCAATCATTCGAGCCAGTTCACCGTAACTGATCGTCTGACCAAACGGAACGGTTCGTAAAGCGTGCAATACTTGCTCTGCAAAAGGCGTGACACGCAACTGACAAGGAAGTACATCAAGCGCTTGTCGATCGCCTACTGCGTAACGATCAAACGCCATGCGCCAAGCATTCGGTAATTCACCGTCGTCGGTTTCTTTTTGCAAATAGGTTCGAGCACGCTCTTCATTCAATCCAAAATCGAGATACACGATGTGCTCTTTTTCCCATGCGACGAGCAACGTACCAAACTCATAAGTGAGCTGTTGAAATGGCATCTGCTTCCCCCCACTCCTCAAGTAACCGTTGTCCTTCGGTTTGCACATCCACTGCAATATCGGCTAAAAGACGTGATTCGATGTACGACTTCTCATCGATTCCGCCAATCCGGCCGACTGCCCAGAGTGCCAGTGCCCGCATGTCTTCCCGGGCATCCGTTTCTGTCATTAACCGTAACGCTTCAATCGCGCTCTTGTCTCGGTAATGGACGAGCGCACAAATCGCATTACGCTGAATCGGCTTCTTTCCACGCCATGCGCCAGACAACGTCCCGAACCGGCTCTTGAACTCACGGTTACTCATAGATAAGAGTGGAACTAAGAGCGGTTTGACTTGCTCTGGATCCGGCTGCAGTTCAGCGTGATGTGTCGCATTCTTCTTCCGGTTATACGGACATACTTGCTGACACGTATCACAACCGTATAGACGGTTCCCAAGCGCCATTCGGAATGGTTCTGGTAGTAATGTTTTCGTCTGCGTCAAAAACGAGATACACCGTTTAGCGTCGATGACGCCAGGTTCAACAAGCGCATCCGTCGGACAAGCGTCGATACACTTATTGCATGTCCCGCATAATTCTTCGACTGGCTGATCAGGCGGTAGGACGATATCTGTAATCAGTTCACCAAGATAGAGATAGGATCCGTGCTCCTCACTGATGATCGAGCAGTTTTTCCCACTGAATCCGATACCTGCTCGTTCTGCTACTGCTCGATCGACGAGTTCTCCTGTATCGACCATGGAGCGCGTCCTTGCACCTGGACTCAATTCTTGAATTTTTTCTTCAAGTAACGACAAGCGTTGTCGCAACGCCTGGTGATAATCGAGTCCCCAGGACGATCGACAAAAAATCCCCCGTCGCTCCCCTTCCTTGCCACGAGGTGCATTTTTGAGAGTACTTGGATACGCGACCGCAATGGCAATGATCGAAGCAGCATCTTCTACGAGTAACGCAGGAGTCGTTCGTAGATCGAGATCGGGCTCTTCGAAACCAGAAGCAAATCCTTTCTCCTGTTGTGCTTGGAGTCTACGTTTTAAAACAAGAAACGGATCAGCCGTCGTCACCTTCAGCTCATCGATTCCAATCTCTGCTGCGTACTCTTGTAAAGCCAATTTCAATTGTACACCATCCATCACGACTCACTCCTTTCCTGTTAAGATTCCTTCCTAAACAAAAAGAGCAAGGTGTCAGCGAAAACGACACATTGCTCTTTTTTGGTAAGCGGGTGAAGGGAATCGAACCCTCGTCATCAGCTTGGAAGGCTGAGGTTTTACCATTAAACTACACCCGCATGATCAGGTGAAACATCAGATTGTGTAAAAAGTATAAAGCGGGTGAAGGGAATCGAACCCTCGTCATCAGCTTGGAAGGCTGAGGTTTTACCATTAAACTACACCCGCAAGATACCGGTGGTCGGAATCGAACCGACACTCCAAAGGAACACGATTTTGAGTCGTGCGCGTCTACCAGTTCCGCCACACCGGCACAATCTCTTGCAAAACTATTTAATTGAGAAATAGTTGGAGGCGCCAGTCAGAATCGAACTGACGATAAAGGAGTTGCAGTCCTCTGCCTTACCACTTGGCTATGGCGCCACTCATTGGAGCGGAAGACGGGATTCGAACCCGCGACCCCGACCTTGGCAAGGTCGTATTCTACCACTGAACTACTTCCGCTTGAAAAGCTGGGCTGGAAGGGATCGAACCTTCGCGTGCTGGAATCAAAATCCAGTGCCTTACCACTTGGCTACAGCCCAATAATAAGAGGGCGACTGATGGGAATTGAACCCACGAATGCCGGAATCACAATCCGGTGCGTTAACCACTTCGCCACAATCGCCATGGTAAACAGGGGCAGCAGGAATCGAACCCGCGCTGACGGTTTTGGAGACCGTAGTTCTACCGCTAAACTATGCCCCTATGGTGGTGGGGGGGGGCGGATTCGAACCGCCGAACCCGAGGGAGCGGATTTACAGTCCGCCGCGTTTAGCCACTTCGCTACCCCCCCACAAATGGGAAAATCATGTTGTTAATAAAGATGGTGGCTTTGGACGGAATCGAACCGCCGACACAAGGATTTTCAGTCCTTTGCTCTACCAACTGAGCTACAAAGCCTTAACAATGGCGGTCCTGACGGGATTCGAACCCGCGATCTCCTGCGTGACAGGCAGGCATGTTAACCGCTACACCACAGGAC